>NZ_JAACFT010000015.1 GCF_029051685.1 Bradyrhizobium sp. CSA207
GCCCTGGATCATCATGCCCATATCGCCATCGATGAAGCGCTTCAGGTTGGTGGCATAGGGTTGGGCGCCGATGTTGGGATCCATCCAGTCGGAGATCTTGCGGGCCTGTGCGAAAGCGGCCTTTATCTCGGGACCCTCGAGGGCTTTCTTGTCGAGATTCATGATGGCTGCGCGGTATGCAGCGGGGCTGATGCCGGCGAGAGAGGCTTCGAATTTCTGCCCGTCGTCGGGGCGGGTGCCGCCGTTGGCGATGGGATATGCAATTCCGCCCGCTTTCATCTTTTCGGCAAGCTCGTTGAAGTCAGCCCAGGTAACGGGGATCTTGTCGGCCTTGGCTTTGTCCATCGCGCGTTTGGAGAGAAACAGCATGTTGGTGCTGTAGATCTGCAACGGCAATGAAATCCACTTGCCCCCCGGCTTATGCAATCGTGCAAGGTCTGGAGCGACAACCTTTTCGTAGCCGGCGGCGGCGACAAGGGCGTCCAGATTAACGGTCGGGGCGATCTTCGACCAGGCCGCAATCTCGGGGCCCTTGAGTTGCGAACAGGCCGGCGGATCGCCGGCTATGATCTGTGCACGTAGCTTGTTCATCATCTCGGTGGTGAACCCGGGGACGGGCGAGTGCTGCCAAGTCCCGCCCTTCTCCTCGAATTTTTTGCCGAGCGCGGTGATAGCCGCCCCATCGCTTCCTGCGGACCATTGCGAAATCACGGTCAGGCGCGGCTTGACCGCGCTTTGCGCGCGGGCAAATGCCGGCAGCGCGAGCGCGGCAGCAGATCCAGCGAGCAGACGACGCCTTGTTGTTGTGATTGGCATGGCAAGTTCCTCCCGGTGTGAACTCTTGGCGCCTTGAAGCCGCGCGGCGCAGGGCGTGTCAGGCGGCCTCCGTCGATGCCGCCGGCATACCGCCGCGGCTGGCCAGACAGAACGCGGCGAAGGCGAGGGCTGCCTGCGGATCGTTGCCGGTCGAGGGCGGCACGAAGGCGAGGGATACCTGTGCCAACGTCCGCCCGCCCAGCAGGCAGGCGTCGATCCCCTCGACCACGGCGCTGCGATCGTCCTCGGAGAGAAGCGACGGCCAGCCGCTCATTGCGACGCCATTGCATGGCCTGACATTCAATGTGTTGCCGATCGCAAGGCCGAGCCGGAACAGCCGCCGGCGCAATTCCTGACGCACCCGCGACGAGATCGAGATCCTGTTCACCCACTCGCTGCCGATCTGGAGCAACTCGGCTTCCGCGACGCCGAGAACCTCGGCGAGGGCGGTAAGCGACGTATAGGCCTCGACGCAGCCATGATGTCCGCAGCGGCAACGCGGTCCCTCGGGCCCGAACACCATGTGGCCGAGCTCGACCGGTTGCAGGGCATCGGCCTCGGCCGGATCATCCATCCAGGCGCCGGCAACGCCGTGGCTGACAAACACAAAGAGATGCGCGCCGCTGAATGGATAATTCTCCGTGCGGAAGCGATGGAAGGTGGCGCGCGCAACGACCGAATTGGTGAACTCGACCGGCACGCCGGCAAACACCTCGCCGAACATGGCGCTGATATGCCTGACGTCGCAGGGAATGATCGGGTTGCCTGATGTGCTCAACCGGCCGAGGCCCGGAATGGAGACGCCGATCTGCGCCAGGGTGATGCGGCGAAGCCGGGTCGAGTCGCGCAGCAATGTCAGCGCCTCGCGGAACGCCCGGCCGACGGTCTCGACTGTTGGCGTCTTCGGCAGCGGCACACGTTCGGTATAGTGCAGCTCGCCCGACAGGCCGCCAACGCCGATGCTGAGCCACTGAGTGGTCAGCTCGAAGGCCGCGAGCGCCACCGAGCCATCAAGTGACACGTGGCCCGTCGGGCCGCCGACATAGGGGGCGGGGCGCCGCACTTCCTCGATCAGGCCTTCGGCCTTTAGATCGAACAGGATGCGCGACAGACTCGCTTCCGACAGGCGGACAGCCTTGGCCAGCGGCGGCCGAAATGAGCCGCCGGACTGGAGCAAATGAGTCAAAATGGCAGCGCGCGTCTGCCGCCGACTTCTCGGCTGCTCCGGCATTTCCATCCCTGTCGTCATTCTTACTTAGTGTAAGAATTTGCGCGCGGAGCGTTTCGCCTGTCAAGCGTTAGCCGGCGCGATGCAGCGACTTGTTGTTGTGCATGGCAGCAAATCGGAACGCGGTTGGTGTGCACCAGCAACCCAAATGTCTCCGCAAAACAAAAACGGCGCCATCATATGAGATGGCGCCGCTTCGAAGGCCGTGATGGCTGAGTTTACTTGCGATCTTTGATCGCCACGTAGTCGCGGCGGGTGACGCCGGTGTAGAGCTGGCGCGGACGGCCGATCTTCTGCTGCGGATCCTCGATCATCTCGCTCCACTGGCTGATCCAGCCGACGGTGCGGGCGACCGCGAACAGCACGGTGAACATCGAGACCGGGAAGCCCATCGCCTTCAGCGTGATGCCGGAATAGAAGTCGACGTTCGGGTAGAGCTTGCGGTCGATGAAGTACTGATCGCTGAGCGCGATCCGCTCCAGCTCCAGCGCCACCTTGAGCATCGGGTCCTCGCCATGGCCGGTCTCCTTGAGCACGGCGTGACACATCTTCTGCATGATCTTGGCGCGGGGATCGTAGTTCTTGTAAACGCGGTGGCCGAAGCCCATCAGGCGGACTTCGCTGTTCTTGTCCTTCACCTTGGCTATGAATTCCGGAATCTTGTCGACCGAGCCGATCTCGGCGAGCATCGCCAGCGCGGCTTCGTTGGCGCCACCATGCGCCGGGCCCCACAGGCAGGCGATGCCGGCGGCGATGCAGGCGAACGGGTTGGCGCCGGAGGAGCCGGCGATGCGCACCGTCGAGGTCGAGGCGTTCTGCTCGTGGTCGGCGTGCAGGATGAAGATCTTGTCGAGTGCGTCCGCCAGCACCGGATTGATCTTGTACTCCTCGCACGGCACCGCGAAGCACATGTTGAGGAAGTTCTCGGCGAACTTCAGCGAGTTCTTCGGATACACGAAGGGTTGGCCGATCGTGTATTTGTAGGCCATCGCCGCCAGCGTCGGGATCTTGGCGATCATCCGCATCGACGCGATCATGCGCTGCTTCGGATCGTTGATGTCGGTGGAGTCGTGATAGAACGCGGCGAGTGCGCCGACGGAAGCCACCATCACCGCCATCGGATGGGCGTCGCGGCGGAAGCCCTGGAAGAAGCGGGCCATCTGCTCATGCACCATCGTGTGATGAATCACGCGATCGTCGAAATCCTTCTTCTGCGCGGCGGTCGGCAGATTGCCGTAGAGCAGCAGGTAGCAGGTCTCGAGGAAGTCGCCGTTTTCGGCGAGCTGCTCGATCGGGTAGCCGCGGTATTCCAGCACGCCCGCGTCGCCATCGATATAGGTGATCTTGGACTGGCAGCTCGCGGTCGAGGTGAAACCGGGATCGTAGGTGAAGAGGCCGGATTGGCCATAAAGCTTGCCGATATCGACGACATCAGGCCCGACGCTGCCGCTGAGAATCGGGAGATCGTAGTTCTTGTTTCCGACCGTCAGCGTGGCGGTCTTGTTGCTTGCTTTTGCGTCCATCAGAGGTCCCCGATGTATGGTGAAACGGGCCGGACCCGGAAGCCCCCGATGAGATGACGGGGCAGGCCGGATATTCCAGAAGGTACGGCGAAGATGGGTATATTATTGCTGTGTGCGCTGCAAGATGGCGCCGCGCATGGTCGACTTATGTCGTAGCTTGGTCCTTGGCCTGATCCATGAGCCGGCCCAGGCTCTCCTGCCGTCCGAGCACGTCCAAAACCTCGAAAATCCCCGGCGATGTCGACCGTCCGGTCAGCGCCGCCCGCAGCGGCTGGGCGACCGCACCGAGCTTGAGACTATTTTCCTCGGCAAACGCGCGCAGCGCCGCCTCCGCGTTGGCCGCGCTCCAGCTCTCGACATTCGCCAGCGCGGAATGAAGCTGACCGATCAGCTTGCGGTTCTCCGGCGTCAGCAGCGCTGCCGCCTTGGGATCGAGCTCCAGCGGCCGGTCGGCGAAGATGAAATAGGCGCCGTCGATCAGCTCGATCAACGTTTTGGCGCGCTCCTTCAGGCTCGGCATGGCCTTGAGCAGCTGCGCGCGCGTGGTGTCGTTCAACTTGGCCTTGAGCTCGCTGCGGCCGGGAACATGGTCGAGCACGTCCTCGAACATCCTCACGAGTGATTGATCGTCGGCGTGGCGGATGTAGTGGCCGTTGAGGTTTTCCAGCTTGGCGAAGTCGAAGCGCGCGGCGGCGCGGCCGACCGTGGCAAGGTCGAACGCCGCGATCATCTCCTCGGTCGAGAAGATCTCCTGGTCGCCGTGGCTCCAGCCGAGGCGGACGAGGTAGTTGCGCAGCGCGGCCGGCAGGTAGCCCATGGCGCGGTAGGCATCGACGCCGAGCGCACCGTGGCGCTTGGACAGCTTTGAGCCGTCCGGACCGTGGATCAGCGGGATGTGGGACATGTTCGGCAGCACCCAACCCATCGCATCGTAGATCTGCTTCTGGCGCGCGGCGTTGATCAGATGATCGTCGCCGCGGATGACGTGGGTCACCCCCATGTCGTGGTCGTCGACCACCACCGCGAGCATGTAGGTCGGGTTGCCATCGCCGCGCAGCAGCACGAGGTCGTCGAGGTTCTCGTTCTGCCAGACCACGCGGCCCTGGACCTGGTCCTCGATCACGGTCTCGCCGGTCTGCGGTGCGCGCAGCCGGATCGTCGGTTTCACGTCGGACGGAGCCGATGCCGGATCGCGGTCGCGCCACAGGCCGTCATAGAGCCGGGTGCGGCCCTCCGCGCGCGCCTTCTCGCGCATCGCGGTGAGCTCCTCGGCGGTGGCGTAGCAGCGATAGGCCTTGCCCTCGGCAAGCAGCTGCTCGGCGATCTCGCGGTGACGGGCAGCGCGGCTGAACTGGTAGATGACGTCGTCATCCCAGCCGAGCTCCAGCCATTTCAGCCCGTCGAGGATAGCGCCGATCGCGGCCTCGGTGGAACGCTCGCGGTCGGTATCCTCGATCCGGAGCAGCATCTTGCCGCCGTGCTTCTTCGCATAGAGCCAGTTGAACAGCGCCGTGCGGGCGCCCCCGATGTGGAGGAAGCCGGTCGGGGAGGGTGCAAAGCGTGTGACGACGGAATCGGTCATTCTTGGCAGGGCCTATGCATTGGAGGCGGTGGTATATAACAGGACCGGTGCATAACTAAAGCCCGCTGGCGGATCTGCTAAGGCCTTGGCTCAGCCTCCCGAATTTGGCAGAAGGACCGCTGATTTCCCTACAGGATTTTCGGATGAGCACAGAACCGGTGGCGACTGAGGTTGGGCGCGATTTCATTCGCGACATCATCCAGGCCGACCTCGACCAGGCCAAATACAGGGAGATCGTGACCCGGTTCCCGCCGGAGCCGAACGGCTACCTGCATATCGGCCACGCCAAGTCGATCGCACTCAATTTCGGCATCGCCCAGGAGTTTCCGGGCCGCTGCCATTTGCGCTTCGACGACACCAACCCGGTCAAGGAAGAGCAGGAATTCATCGATTCCATCCAGGCCGACGTGCACTGGCTCGGCTTCGACTGGGGCAAGAACCTGTTCTTTGCCTCGGACTATTTCGACCGCCTGTACGAATGGGCGGAGCAGCTGGTCCGCGACGGGCTCGCCTATGTCGACGACCAGACCCAGGAGGAGATCCGTACCTCGCGCGGTACGCTGACCGAGCCGGGCAAGAACTCGCCGTTCCGTGACCGCACGGTTGAGGAAAATCTCGACCTGTTCCGCCGCATGAAGGCGGGCGAATTCCCCAACGGCGCGCGCGTGCTGCGGGCGAAGATCGACATGTCGGCGGGCAACATCAACCTGCGCGATCCCGTGCTGTACCGCATCCTGCATGCGCATCATCCGCGCACCGGTGACAAATGGTGCATCTATCCGAGCTACGACTACGCCCACGGCCAGTCTGATGCGATCGAGGGCATCACTCACTCGATCTGCACGCTGGAGTTTGAGGATCACCGGCCGCTCTATGACTGGTTCATCGAAAAGCTGCCGGTGCCGTCGAAGCCGCATCAGTACGAGTTCGCGCGGCTGAACCTGACCTACACGCTGCTGTCGAAGCGCGTGTTGACCCAGCTTGTGCGCGAGGGCCATGTCGCAGGCTGGGACGATCCGCGCATGCCGACCATGGCGGCCATGCGCCGCCGCGGCGTGCCGCCGGCCGCGCTGCGCGAGTTCGTCAAGCGTATCGGTGTGGCGAAAGCCAACAGCGTGGTCGACGTCGGCATGCTCGAGTTCTGTATCCGCGAGGAATTGAACCGCACGGCGCAGCGGCGCATGGCGGTGCTGCGGCCGCTCAAGGTCGTGATCGAGAACTATCCGGAAGGGCAGGTCGAGGAGCTCGACGCGATCAACCATCCGGACGATCCGTCAGCGGGGACGCGAAAGATCGCGTTCGGCCGTGAGCTCTATATCGAGCGCGACGACTTCATGGAGAACCCGCCGAAAAAGTTTTTCCGCCTGTCGCCGGGCAACGAGGTGCGGTTGCGCTATGCCTATTTCGTCAAGTGCACCGGCGTGATCAAGAACAGTAACGACGAGGTGGTCGAGCTTCGCTGCACCTACGATCCCGCGACCAGGGGCGGCAACGCGCCCGACGGCCGCAAGGTCAAGGCGACCATGCACTGGCTGCCGGCGGCCACGTCCAAGCCGGCGGAGATCCGCATCTACAACCAGCTGTTCTCGAACCCGAGCCCCGATGCGGCGAACTTCGCCGCCGATCTTAATCCGCAGTCGCTGGAGATATTGTCTGACGCGCGGATCGAGGCATCTGTTGCCGAGAGCAATGCGACCGAGCCCATGCAGTTCGAGCGTCAGGGCTATTTCGTCCGCGACAAGGATTCGACGCCGGGCAAACCGGTGTTCTCGCGAACGATCGGTCTGAGGGATACGTTTGCAAAGGAAGTCGCGAAGGGCTGAGGGACGTGATGCCAGACGAAGCCGATGACATCGTTTCCGCCATCATCGCGAAATGGTGCGCCGGCTTCGCCAAGCTCGACGCTGCGGCCCTCTCTTCGCTCTATGCGGCGAACGCGTTCTTCTTCGGCTCCAACCCGAAGCTCTATCGGGGGAGGGACGGCGTTGCCGACTATTTCAATGGCCTGCCGCGCTGGAGTTCGGCGAGCGCGGTCTTTTCCGAAGTGCAGGTGGCGTAAGCCGGCCCAGACCTCATCAACATGGCCGCGATCGCCTCGTTCGGCCTCGGCGAGGAAGGTCCGCCGCTGTCGGTGAAGATCACCTGGGTGATCAATCGCGAGGACGGCGACTGGAAAATCGCGAGCCACCACGTGTCCTCAAAGATCCCACTGATCGAGCGATAGGCCTCGTCATTCCGGGATGGCCCGAAGGGCCGGGCCCGGAATCCATAACCCCGATCGGTGGTTATGGATTCCGGGCCCGCGACTTCGTCGCGCCCCGGAATGACGGTGAATACCACTCCTTTTCAACTTCCCGTCTAGATGTCGTAGTAGAGATGAAACTCGTAAGGATGCGGTCGCAGCCGGATTGCGTCGATCTCTTTCTTTCGCTTGTAGTCGATCCAGGTCTCGATCACATCGGCGGTGAATACGTCGCCGCGCAGCAGGAATGCGTGATCGCGCTCAAGCGCGTCGAGCGCCTGGTCCAGCGATCCCGGCGTCGACTTCACCTCCTTCGCTTCGGCAGGCGGAAGGTCGTAGAGGTTCTTGTCAATCGGGCTGCCCGGGTCGATCCGCTTGTCGATACCGTCGAGGCCGGCCATCAGCATTGCGGCAAAAGCCAGATAGGGATTGCAGGAGGGATCGGGCGAACGAAATTCGACGCGCTTTGCCCGCGGGTTCGGCGAATACATTGGAATCCGGCAGCAGGCCGAGCGATTGCGCTGGGAGTAGACCAGGTTGATTGGAGCCTCATAGCCCGGCACCAGACGTCGATAGGAGTTCGTCGTCGGGGCGCAAAGCCCGCACAACGCCCACGCGTGAGTCAGGAGCCCGCCGATGTAGTAGCGGGCGAGCTCGCTCAGCTGGGCGTAGTCGTCCTTGTCGTAGAACAGGTTGGTCTCGCCCTTCCACAGACTTTGATGAACGTGCATGCCCGACGCGTTGTCCTCGAACAGTGGTTTAGGCATGAAGGTGGCCGTCTTGCCGTGCTGATGCGCGGTGTTCTTGACCACGTATTTGTAGATCATCAAGTTGTCGGCCATGCGGGTGAGAGTGGTGAAGCGCATGTCGATTTCGTTTTGGCCGCCAGTTGCGACCTCATGGTGATGAGCTTCGATCTGGATTCCGAGCTGCTCCATCGTCAGCACCATTTCAGTGCGTAGCGCCTGCATGCTGTCGGTCGGGGGAACGGGAAAATATCCCTCCTTCGGGCGCGGCTTGTGAGCCAGATTCGGCTCTTCGTCCTTGCTCGTGTTCCAGCTGCCTTCGCTGGAATCGATTTCATGCAAGGCGTAATTGATCCCCTGACCGTAGCGCACGTCGTCGAAGACGAAGAACTCCGCTTCCGGCCCGAAATAGCTGGTATCGGCGCGCCCGGCGCTGTTGAGGTGGGTTTCGGCCTTCTGGGCGATGTAGCGGGCATCCCGGCTGTAGGACTGGCCGGTCACGGGGTCGCGGATGTTGCAGATGAGGACCAGCGTCTTTGCCGGACTATAAGGGTCGACGAAGGCCGTCGTCGGATCGGCGACGACGAGCATGTCGCTTTCCTGGATCTCCTGGAAGCCGCGGATAGATGAACCGTCGAATCCAATACCCTCGTCGAGAGCATCGACATTCACTGCGCTCGGCGGGACCGAAAAATGTTGCCAAACCCCCGGCAAATCGGTGAACCGCAGATCGATCATCTGGACCTTCTCGTCCTTGATGGCCTTCACGAGATCTTCGGCTGTCGCGCATTTTGGAACCATGGCTTCGCTCCCAGATCAGCGTCCTGAGATCGCGTTCCGTTCGGCCGCGGCCGAGCGGCTTGCGACGGACAGTGGTCCACGTTCACAGTCGGCGTGGCGCCAGCCTTAAGCCCGGCATGGCGCGGTACTCGCGGTCAGGCAGCCTTTGCACGCGTGCCGGCAGCCTCAGCTTTGATGTGGTCCGCGCATCAGCTTCATCGCGTCTTCGATATGCCGCCAGGTTCTTGCCAATTCGAGCTCGCCCTTCTGCTCGAGATCGATGGCGTTCTGAGCGGCTTCGGCGATGGCTTTGGGGCCATGTGCTTCCAGTAACTGCCGAGCGTAGTCGTGGATTTCCATTTCTCGCATGGCGTCATCTTCCTCATGCTGGGCGCAAACTGGCGCGCCGAGAACGGTCGATATTGACACCCGTCAAGCATCGGTAGTCTGCATCCTGGTGCGCCGCACTCGCAAGGGCCTTTCCGCGGCACAGGCAGCCAGGATTGGGCGCCGGCTCTTGGATCGGTAGTCGCGGCAACACAACGCAGGCTGGACGGATGCTTCTTGAGCGCTGCGTCCCCATATAAATGTGAGAAGGGAGGTGAGCATCATGCGTATCCAACATTGGCAAGACGCTGTCAGCCTGCTGGTGGGCGTATGGCTGGTCCTGTCGTCCTTTGTCCTGGGTCTATCCGGGGCAACTGTCTGGTTCACCATCGCACTCGGGCTCGGCGTCATGCTGTTTGCCGTAGAAGCCTTTGTCGTCCCGTCCTACCTGGAAGAATGGGGCGAAATGCTGCTGGGCCTGGCTCTGGTGGTGGCGCCTTGGTCCATTGGTTATGAGTCCGCATCCGCCACGGTGAGCAGCGTATCGTCGGGCCTATTGGTGATCTTGCTCGCTGGTTGGGAATTGACGACCGATCGCGACGTCACCGCCTGGTGGCGCGATCACTGGCATCACCGAGCCAGCTGAGAAGGGAGCCAGTCCGCTCTTCTCCGACCGCCATCGCTGGCGGCCGGAGGAGAGTTGATTACGTCACGATGCGGTTCTGGGCTCGACCGGTTGCCAGATGCTAATCTTGCGGGTCTCCGGCATCAGGAAGACGGCAAGCACGAAGCACACCGCGGGAACCGCAATCGGGTAGATCAACGCATAGCCGATGCTGCCGGTGGCCGCGAAGGCCGCCGAAGTGATGAACGGCACCAATCCGCCGCCCCAGCCATTGCCGATGTGGTACGGCACGGATACCGAGGTGTATCTGATCCTGGCGGGAAAGAATTCTGCCAGAAACGCGCCGACCGGCCCGTACACCATCCCGACGTAGCAGACGAGGATGAAGATGATGAAGATCGCAGTCGGATAGTTGATATTTCCGGGCTGCGTGACCGCTCCCAGCCACAGATACAGCGGGTAGTACGTGATCGCGGCGAGCAACATGCCTCCGAGGATCACCGGCTTGCGGCCGATCTGATCCGACAGCCAGCCAAAGAAGATCAGGCTCGGCGTTGCAATGAGTAGCGCAGCTCCCACGATGTAGGCGGAGGTCAATGCATCCACCTTGGAGACCTGCTGGAGAAAGTAAAGCGCCCAGAACTGACCGCTGTACCAAACCACGCCCTGTCCGATCAGGACCACAATGGCGATCCCGATGAATTTGATGTTCGAACTGAGGAAGGCTTCCTTCCACGGATTCCTCGTCATCTGGCCGCGGGCCCTGATTTCCTGGAAGATCGGCGTCTCCTGGAGCTGGAGCCGAATGTAGATCGCGATGGCCACGAGCAGGAAGGACGCCAGGAACGGAACACGCCACGCCCATTCATCGAATGCCTGATTACCTGCATAAGTCCGCGTCAGGACGATCACGGCCAGCGACACGACGATCCCGAGAGTCGGAGAGGTCTGGAGCCAGCCGGTGTAGTAGCCGCGCCGGTCGTCCGGCACATGTTCGGCAACGTAGGTGATGGCGCCACCATATTCGCCACCGAGGCACAGGCCCTGGATCATGCGCAAGCCGAAGAGAACGAACGCGGCCGTGAGGCCGATCGACTGGTAGGTCGGGATCAACCCAATCGCTCCCGTGCCCAATCCCATTCCGCTGAGCGTGATGAGAAACGTGTATTTGCGGCCGACCCGATCCCCCATCCATCCGAACAGGAAGGCGCCCAACGGACGGATCAGGAACCCTGCCGTAAACAACGCGATCGTGCTGAGGAGGGCCGCAACGGGATGAGACTGCTCAAAGAACTTGACCGATAGAACTGCGGCCAGGCTGCCAAAGATATAGAAATCATACCATTCGATGACGTTTCCCACCGATGCAGCGATGATCACGCGGCGAAAATCGCTCGGTACTTGTAGGGCCATGTGCAACTCCTATGGTTTCAAGACATCATCTCCTCGCACTTCAGCGTTCGATCTTCTCGCGGAGTCGGTGATGCGGGGCGTTGCAGGCGCCCAATTCGGTTGCGCCGGCAACGCCTGGCCTCAGGGGTTTTGGACCACCTGAGGCGAGCTCCAGCGGCCTTAGCACCGCGAGCCTCCACTGCCCCTTGCCCGTCTGTCGGGGAGGCGGGGAAACCAGTGTAATCCCGCCGGGAGCCGGCAGCTTATGAGACTTTCGGCTCAGTCAGCTCGATCCGAGGCTACTCCGTCCCAGGATAGGAGAAGCCCATGGCGCACCCGCCGGCCCATCATCAACGAACGCAACGGCCTCTCAGGCGTTGTGTGGGTCCCAACGAGGACCCCCATCATGCAGAACATCTCAGAACACATGGAAGTCATCGGCGCCGACGGCGTCCACATCGGCACGGTCGACCGCGTCGAGGGCAACCGCATCAAGCTGACCAGGAAGGACAGCGGCGAGGGCAGCCACAGGGGTCACCATCACTTCATCGACAGGGGCCTCGTTGCCGATATCGAGGGCAACAAGGTCCGGCTGTCGGCCAAGGCGGCGGTCGCGGTGACGATGGAAGAGGAAAAGTAGGGGCGCGTCGGTTCGTTCCTGATCCGTACCGCTATTCGCGCGACCGCACGTTCCGGTAGCCTCTGCACCCGTCGCGTATCGTAAGGTGCAGGGGAATGGCGGAGCCGGGCCGGCCAGTACGCTCCCAGGGAGTTGCGGGGACGTGGCCGGTCGGCCGCGCCGCGCCGGCAGGCGGCCTTGTTCCGGCGGGCTTTGGCGCTTGGCCCTCCATCGTCGAGACATTGCGCTCTTGGGCCAATGCAGAGGCCGGCGCCGGGCGGTTGCTGCCTTGGCTGCCCGTCGCCTTCGGCTGCGGCATTGCGCTGTATTTCGCCGCCGATCATGAGCCGGTGCTGTGGGTGGCCGCCGTAACGGCGGTTGCTCTTACGATCGGTGCCGTCCTGCTGCGGCGGAGCCGGCTGTTCGGGCCGGCGATCATGATTGCGGCGGTCGCGGCCGGTTTTGCCGTGGCGACCTGGAAGACGGCGCGCATCGCGCATACCGTGCTGGCAAAGCCGCTTTATTCGGTGTCGTTGTCCGGGTTCGTCGAGACCCGCGACATCCGCGAGCGCACCGACCGTTTCGTGCTGCGCGTGACCGCGATGGAGGCGCAGCGCAGCGACGTCAGGCTTGAGCGTGTACGGCTCTCGGTGCGCAAGGGCACCGCGCCCGAGGTCGGCAGCTTCGTGCAATTGAAAGCGCGGCTGATGCCGCCGCTGTCGCCGGTGCGCCCCGGCAGCTACGATTTCTCCCGCGACATGTTCTTTCAGGGCATCGGCGCCTCCGGCTTCGTGATGGGCGCGATCACGGCATCGGTGCCGCCGGATGCCGGCGGCTTGCGGCTGCGCTACGCCGCCTTCATGCAGGGCCTGCGCGATGCGATCGACGCGCGCATCCGCGCTACCCTCGACGGCGACAACCGCGCGATCGCGACCGCGCTGCTCACGGGGCGGCGCGACGCGATCACCACGCCCGTCAACGACGCGATGTTTATCTCGGGCCTTGGCCATGTGCTCTCGATCTCCGGCTATCACATGGCGGTCGTCGCCGGCGTTGTCTTCTTTGCGGTGCGCGCGCTGCTGGCCTTGATCCCGGGACTGGCTGTCGGCTTCGCCATCAAGAAATGGTCTGCAGCCGCGGCGCTGGTCGCCGCCGCGTTCTATCTGCTGCTGTCGGGTGCGGAGGTTGCCACCCAACGATCGTTCTTCATGACGGCGGTGGTGCTGATCGCGGTGATGGTCGACCGCCGCGCCATCACCTTCCGCACGCTCGCGGTGGCCGCCCTGATCGTGCTTGCGGTCGCGCCGGAAGCGCTGGTGCACCCGAGCTTCCAAATGTCGTTTGCGGCAACGCTCGGGCTGGTGGCGCTGGTGCAGGTGGGCATGCCGAACCTGTTCGCCTCGCCCGATCATTCGGCGACCGCGCGGATTGCGATGTGGGGCGGCCGCGAGATCGCGATGCTGTTCCTGGCCTCGCTGATTGCGGGGCTTGCGACCACGCCCTATGCCGCCTTCCACTTCCACCGCGTCACGCCGTTCGGCGTGCTCGCCAATCTCGGCGCTATGCCGGTGGTGTCGGCGCTGGTGATGCCCGCGGGGCTGTTGGGCTTGCTGGCAGCGCCGTTCGGGCTCGACGGCGTGTTCTGGTGGCTGATGGGAATCGGCATCGACTGGATGGTCGCGGTCTCGCGCTGGGTGGCGTCGCTGCCGGGCGCGGTCGGGCGCATCCCAGCTTTCGGCATCGCGCCGCTGGTCGCGGCAAGCCTCGGGATCATCCTGATGGGCCTGTTGCGCACGCCTCTGCGCTGGTCCGGCGCGCTGGTGCTGCTGGCTTCGATCGCCTGGGGACTCTCTGCCCGGCAGCCCGATGTCCTGATTGCCGGTGACGGCCAGAGCATTGCCGTGCGGGGCAGGGACGGGCAGCTGCATCTGATCCGGACGAGCAAGGACGCCTTTCTTCTCAAGGAGTGGCTCGCGGCCGACGCCGATTCTCGCAACGCCACCAACGCCGCACTCAGCGATGGCGTGTCGTGCGACGAGTTGGGCTGCGTGACGCCGCTCGCCGACGGGCGCCTGGTTGCGCTGGCGTTGCGCGTCGACGCGCTGGCTGATGATTGCAGCCGTGCGGCGCTGGTGGTCACGGCTCGGCCTGCGCCGCCGGATTGCGCGGCGATGGTGGTCGATCGGCAGCGCCTCACGGCACAGGGCGCGCTGGCGCTGACGCAGCGCGGCGACGGCTTTGCGGTTCAAGCGGTGAGGGCGCGAGGCACGAGCCGCCCATGGTCGCCGGCCGTCGCAGGCGAGGGTGATTTCGACACGAGCCTTGCGCCGAAGACGGCCGCGCCCCGCAGCAAGGACGCAACACCATCGGAGGCCGACTTGCAGGCCGAGGATTGAGAGGAACGGCTACAGATACCAGGCCAGCAGGGCTTCGAGCCCTGCGTTGCCGATGACCGGCAGCGCCACCATCCGGCTCAGCCCCGATACGCGAGCTTCCGAGGCCGCGATCGAGGCGTCGTGCGAGAGATCGTCGTTGAGCGCGGGCATGCCGGTTGCCCAGGCTCCGCCGATGCTGCCTTCGCCTCTGGCGATGGATTTCGTCGCATAGAGCGCGGCGAGGTCGGTCTGCGCACTGCAATCGCCGGCCCGAAAGACCAGCACCGAACGGGCCGCGTCCGGCACCCAGATCTCGAAGCGCCGCGCAATCGGCGTGGCCTGCGCGGAAAGGAATGTCAGGACCCAGGTGTGGTCGACGCCCGGTCCGGTAGGCACGCCGACGCCCAGATTGATCCCAACCTTGGCGGCATCCTCCCAGCGCAGGAAGCTCCTGGCATCGTGCAGGTCTTTGATGATCAGCGGTGCGCCCGCTTTCCAGGTGCGTCCGGGCAGTCCGAAACCGCGCGGAAATCTGGTGTGGCGCGAATTGAACTCGAACATATCCGCGGCGCCATAATAGCCGTCGACGAGCCCCATCTCGTGGGAGACCTCGGGATCGTTGTGCCAGAGCTCGATCGCGCCGACATGCGCCTCGTCGTCGCCGCAGAACAGCACCATGACGGCTTGCAAAAATTCGCCGGCAAACACCGGCACCGCCACACCGCAGGTCAGCCCCGCCTCGACGGCCTGATCGGTCCGCTTGAAATAGGAGTTGGCGAATTTGGTGAGGATCAGGGGTGTCCGCTGGACCAGGCCTTGCCGGGAAGGCCCTCGTCATATCCGAAGCGCAAGTTTTCGCTCACAGCCTTGAATGCTGACAGGCCTTCGCTGTAGAGGCCGCCGCCGAATTCCAGCCGCATGCGCGTCCGGTCAGGCACCCAGAGTTCAACGACGCGAATGAAGGTCTTCATCAAGCGTGCCCGCCGCCTCAGGCCAAGACACCATCGGCCATTTGGCTGCGGAACGGGCGTTCAAAATTCAGGCAGGGCGGCCCAAATTTCGTGCGATGAATTCGGGCGGCGGGAGCACCCGATAATTCGATGTGCGCAAACCACTCCATCTCGCCGGCCTCGGCCGGCGATGGCAATTTCAATCCGGGCCTCGACCTCTCGGCCGGGGATGGCAGTGTCAGCCGATCGGCAAGCGGGTGATAGTCGGCTGCCTGTCGGCGACGATCTGTGGCTTGTGCTCACGCTCGCCGACCGGCTGGCTCACCGGCAATTGCAGCACCGTTGCGCGCTGGCCTTCGACGAGTTGCGTCACCAACACGTATTTGCCGTCGGGAAATTCGATCGCGTCATGATGGCGATCGGGAATGTGCGAATCGATCTTGCCGAACTTTCCGACGCGGGAGTTGACGGTGCGCGTCCAGATCCAGCGATTGTCGTAGCGGACGTTGTCAGCGAAGGCGAGCTCCGTTCCCGGCAGCAGGCAGACCGCGACGGAGAGATCGGCTTCGGAGGCGAAGCCGCGCGTCGAGGTGCCGCGGAAGGTTGTCGTGACGATCGTCTCGCCGACTTCGGCCGGGCGCGTCGCGACGGCATGCAGGCTGTAGTCACACATCGGGGTGCTCCTCGTTCGAAGATAGGAGCCCGCGCCTCTTCTGAGGCGCAGGCCTCTATCAGAGTGGAAAGTAAGCAAGCCTCTGCTCGGTTGTAGGCAAATCTGCGGCTCGCCGCCGCAGGCTGCGATCACATTATCTTTCCCGGTTCAATAGGAACAAAGCCTGTGTCCGTGCATTTTGCGCGGACTCACACGTCAGCCGCTCGCCGGTGCAGACCAGCCGGAATACGGCCAATTCGGCTGCGACGTTTGTTCGACCGCGTTACGGGCATTGCGGAATTGCGCGCTGACCGCGGTCTCCTTGCGGGCATGATGACGCGGCTGCGCGGCGAAGGCTTGCAACGCAGCACCCGCGATCAACCGCGGTCGTGAGCATAGTCAGAATGATCTTGCGCATGGTTGTCTCCTCGGTCTCATAAGGCCGCGAAGCGATGAGTGCTTTGTGCGGCGTGCCGAGGATGTAGCGCTAAGGGGTGACCGGATCGTCTGTGCAGAACCAGAAAGACTATCCAGCCGGAGCGGACAATCCGTCCGCTCCAATAGGTATCGCGTGACCGCCGGATACGCTCAGTATTTCCGGTACAGCCCGATCAGCTTGCCCTGAATCTTGACCCGGTTCGGCGGCAGGATGCGCACCTCATAGGCCGCGTTGGCGGGCTCGAGCGCGATCGAGGCGCCACGGCGGCGGAAGCGCTTCAGCGTTGCTTCCTCCTCGTCGATCAGCGCAACGACGATGTCGCCGGTATCGGCAGTCTCGTTGCGCTGGATCAGCGCCATGTCGCCGTCGAGGATGCCAGCCTCCACCATCGAGTCGCCGCGCACTTCGAGCGCGTAATGTTCGCCTGAACCGAGCATGTCGGGCGGTACGCTGATGGTGTGGCTGCGGGTCTGCAACGCCTCGATCGGCGTACCGGCCGCGATGCGGCCCATCACCGGGACGGCAACGGGGCGTTCACCGTCGTCCGCAGGCGCGCCTGAGTTCGCGCGCACCTTGCCGAGATTGCCTTCGATGACGCTCGGCGTGAAACCGCGGCGGGTGCCGGCGGCGGCCTGGAGCTCGGGCAGCTTGATCACCTCGATGGCGCGGGCGCGGTTGGGCAGGCGCCGGATGAAACCGCGCTCCTCGAGCGCGGTGATCAGGCGATGGATACCCGACTTCGAGCGCAGATCGAGCGCGTCCTTCATCTCGTCGAAGGAGGGCGGCACGCCGCTTTCCTTCAGACGTTCGCTGATGAACCGCAGAAGCTCGTATTGTTTGCGCGTTAACATCTCGACCAAATCCCCCGGTTGATGTCGTTCGATTCCGAGACGGCGAATTCAGCGGCGAGCCGCTAGATGCTCGAAACAAATCATGAACGGACACTATATGTTCGATATGTGTTCCGCAACTGCTTAATTTACCGTGAACGCGACAAAGTTAAGGAAACGCGTGCGGTCGGCGCGTTCAGGCCGGCAGCCGCAGCACCTCGCAAGGCGTGCCTGCCTCGGCCTTCGGCGCGAACGGCGCGCGTACGAGAAGTGCCTGTGCCGCAGCCAGATTCGCAAGCAACGAGGAATCCTGATGGTTGACGGGAAGAGCGACGAGCGTGCCGTCCTCGCGCCGCTCCAGACGCGCGCGAAGATAATCCTCGCGCGCATCATTGGGTCCGACATCGCGGCCGAGCACGGCGCGCTCGCGGCGGTGATGAATCACTGAGCTGCCAGACAGCGCGCGAATCAGCGGAACCAGGAACAGGAACGCGCAAACGTAGGATGACACGGGATTGCCGGGCAGGCCGATCACGCGCATCGCGCCGAGCCGTCCGTGCATCATCGGCTTGCCCGGCCGCATCGCGATCTTCCAGAACGTCATCGCAATGCCTTCGGCGTTGAGCGCCGGCTGGACCAGGTCGTGATCGCCGACCGATGCCCCGCCGGTCGTGATCAGGATGTCTGCGCCGCTGTCGCGGACGCGGCGGATGCCGGAGGTGGTGGCGTCCAGGGTATCCGCGGCAATTCCAAGGTCGATGGTTTCAGCGCCTTCGCTGCGCGCCAGCGCGTGCAGGGCGAAGCCGTTGGAATAAACGATCTGTCCGGGGCCGGGTGCAGTTCCCGGCATCACCAGCTCGTCGCCGGTCGCGAGAATCGCAATCTTCGGACGGCGGCGGACCGGGAGGGAGGGGTGATTCATGCCGGCGGCGAGCGCCAGATCTCGTTCGGTGAGGCGGGTGCCCGTCCGCAGCAACACGTCGCCCTCGCGAAAATCGACGCCGGCGGGGCGGATGTGGCGCCCCGCGATTGCGGCTTCCTTGATCATGATGCGCTTGCCGTCCGCGACCGTATCCTCCTGGATCACGACGGCATCAGCGCCATCGGGAACGACGCCGCCGGTGAAGATTCGCACCGCTTCGCCCGCCCCGACCGTTCCCGCAAACGGGCGGCCCGCGGCGACCTCGCCGATCAGGTGGAGTTCTGCATCGATCTTTGCCGCATCGGCTGCCCGCACGGCGTATCCGTCCATCGCTGACATCGCCTGCGGCGGCTGCGTACGCCGCGCCGCGGCGTCGCGCGCGAGCACGCGATGGAAGGCATCGGCGAGAGGGACCATCTCTTCAGGCAGCGGCTCCGCGCCGGCCAGCACCGCTGCGAGCGCGTCAGAAACCGGCATCAAGGCCACGGGGAAAACTCCTGCTGGACACGGTCGGGCGACGAACGGCGAAGTTCTAGCCGAGCGCGGGCACAGAGGCAAAACGGTGGCGAGGCAGGATGATTCATCCTGCCTGATCTACTCGCTAAGCGTAGGGCGTCAGGTCCGGCGCGGCATGATCCAGACGACGAGAACGACGGGGACCAGCGTGGCCATGGCAAGGACGAGAACGACCAGAGCCACGGCCAGCATCGATCAACTCCCTGAAGGCCCGTTGGAACGGACGTCAGGAGCTTGGAGGCCCTGATCCTTGTCGGGCAGCGGATCCGCCCGAGACTTCAGATCAGCGGCCTTACTGATCAGCTTGGCCGAGAGCTCCGAGTCCGAGGTGGTTCTGGCGAATTCAAGAAGGAGAGAGGCCTGCTTGGTAAGGTAGGTCTTGCCCAACACGATGGTGCGCCCGTCCGTAGAAGTACTGACGGACTCAAGAGTCCGGAAGCAGGGCTTCCGTTCCCGGAACTCTGTATAAAATTGCGCAAAATGATTTGGTTCCTCATTTGGGATAATTTGGTTTCCGGGGAACCGGGTTCCCGATCAGATTCCCAAGGCCCTGAGCGCCTCTCCAACGTCGCCGGGCGACGTGACGTGTACCGCGGTCAATCCGCATGCCCGCGCTCCCTCGACGTTTTCGGCGAGATCATCGAAGAACACAATGCGCTTTGCCGGCACGCCGATCGCAGCCACGACATGGTCGAAGGCTTCGGCATCCGGTTTGCGCAGGCCGATGCTGGACGACAGGTAAACCTCGCGGAAATGACCGAGCAGGTCGGCATATTCCTTCGAGAAGTGCTCCACATGCGGACGGTTGGTGTTGGAGAAGGCGTAGAGCGGCATCTGCCTGGCCGCGCGCGGCAACAACTGCGCGATCTCGGGCATCTCTCCGGCGAAGATTGCGTTCCAGCCCTCCAGGAACTGTGCGTCCGAAATACCAATTCCGAGCGCAGCGCGCAATGAGGCGAAATACTCCGCATCGCTGATCCTGCCGACCTCGTGCAGCCGGTAGGCCTCGTCACGCACATAGCGCGCGACGATGGCCTCCGGCTGGCAGCCGGCATGTCCGGCCCAGCAGGCGATCGCCTGGGAGAAATCGATGTCGAGCACGACGCGCCCGAGATCGAACAGAAGCGCATCCGCGCTGCCGGGAGAGAGTGGGGGCATTGCATCCTTTCAGGTCAGTAGCGATACGGCTCGACGTCGAACAGCGGGAACGCGCTGAACACGCTCGGCGCATTGGTGGCGGTCGCGGGGTGCAGGCAGGACTTGTTGATCTCGGCGAACGAGGTGGCCCCCAACAGGCCGAGGCAGCGCAGCACCTCGTCCTCCAGCAGCTCCAGCATCCGCGTCACGCCGGCTTCGCCGGCCGCTGCCAGTGCCCAGCATTGCAGCCGGCCGATGCCGACGAGGTCGGCGCCTGCCGCGATCGCCTTGACGATGTCGGTGCCACGACAGAAGCCGCCGTCGACCATGATCCTGGCGCGGCCCTTCACGGCCTCGACGATCTCGGGCAGCACATGCATGGCGCCGCGGCCGTGATCGAGCTGGCGGCCGCCATGGTTGGAGACATAAATCCACTCGACGCCGTGATCGACCGCGATCTGCGCGTCCTCAGCGGTCGCGATGCCCTTGAGGATCAGCGGAATCCTGAACTTGTCCTTGATCATCTTCACGGTCCGCCACTCCAGCCCCTTCTGGAAGTCGCCGCCGCTAGCGCGCAGCCGGCTCTCGCGAACGTAACGCTTGGCGATGTCGCGTTCACGACGGCTGTAATGGGCGGTGTCGACGGTCAGGCAGAAGCCGGCGTAGCTGTGCTTCATGGCGCGGCTGACGACATCCGCGACGAAGTCGTCGTCGCCGCGGACATAGAGCTGGAACAAGCGCAGCGCATCGGGCGCGGCTTCGGCGGTGTTCTCGAGGCCGGGCTCGGAGACCGAGCTCAGCATGTGCGCCGCGCCGAACGCGCCGGCGCCGCGCGCCACGCTGGCAGCGCCTTGGGGATCGAAGATTTCTAGCGCGCCGACAGGGGCCAGCACCACCGGAAGGCGCAGCTTGCGGCCGAACTGCTCGACGGAGCCGTCGACCTTGCGGACATCGCGCAGCACGCGCGGCCGGAAGGCGATCTCGTCCAGCGCCATGCGGTTGCGGCGCATCGTGGTCTCGGTCTCGGCGGCGCCGACGATATAGTCCCAGGCGTTCTGGTTGAGGTTGGAGCGCGCCTTCCGGATGAGTTCGTGCAGGTTCTGGAACGGCTCGTCGCTGGCGCCGAGTTCGACGTTCCGTTGTGGCCGGAGCGCTTCGTTCATTGTTGTCCTCCCGAGAATTTGAAGCCTTATGCCATCGCCTATCCCGTCCGGCGCTCCAAAACTATCCTAAAATCGCATGGCTGCGGGGCGTGGGCCGGCCTGCCGAATTCCGGTCTGCGCGAGGCGGTCCTCGAACGTTGCCAAAAGTTTAGGCCGGGGCGAAGGGATTTTTGCGGCGTGCCCGCCGGGCGGGCCGGCCGGCCTTGAAGAAACCGGAATGGTATTGTGAGAAACAGGCTGGATCGCCATTTTCGTGGCGGTTCCCAGGCTCCAACAGAACCGCTAAGCACAAAGGCCAGCTCACCCATGCGGAAAACCCTGCTGTTCCCACTGGGCGCGCTCACCGGCGCGTGCCTGACCCTTCTCGTATCCGGTCCGCATGCTGGGCTCTGGGCGGCTCGGGCGGCAGCGAGCGCGGACGACGCCTATTCCCAGCTCAATCTGTTCGGTGAGGTCTTCGAGCGCGTGAAGGCGAGCTATGTCGAGAAGCCCGAAAATTCCAAGCTGATCGAAGGCGCGATTACGGGCATGGTGACCTCGCTCGATCCGCATTCACGCTACATGAACGACAAGGCCTGGACCGAGATGCAGGAGACCACCTCCGGCGAGTTCGGCGGGCTCGGCATCGAGGTCACCATGGAGGAGGGCCTCGTCAAGGTCGTTTCGCCGATCGACGACACGCCGGCGTCCAAGGCCGGCATCATGTCCGGCGACTTGATCAGCAAGATCGACGGCGACGCCGTGCAGGGCATGACGCTCGAGCAGGCTGTCAACAAGATGAAGGGGCCGGTCGACACCAAGACCAAGCTCACCATCGTGCGCAAGGGCGCCGATGCCCCGCTCGACATCGCGATCACGCGCGAGATCATCCACGTGCGCCCGGTGCGTTTCCACGTCGAGAACGGCGACATCGGCTATATCCGCGTCACCTCGTTCAACGAGCAGACCACCGACGGCCTGAAGAAGGCGATCGCAATGATCTCCAAGGAGGTCCCGCCGGAGAAGCTCGCGGGCTACGTGATGGATCTGCGCAACAATCCGGGCGGTCTGCTCGACCAGGCCGTGTCGGTGTCGAGCGCGTTCCTCCAGCGTGGCGAAGTCGTGTCGACGCGCGGCCGCAATCCGGAAGAGACCCAGCGCTTCACCGCGCATGGCGGCGATCTCATCAAGGGCAAGCCGCTGATCGTGCTGGTCAACGGCGGTTCGGCCTCGGCCTCCGAAATCGTGGCCGGCGCGCTGCACGACCACAAGCGTGCGACGCTGATCGGCACGCGCTCGTTCGGCAAGGGCTCGGTGCAGACCGTTATTCCGCTCGGCGCGGGCAGCGGCGCGCTGGCGCTGACCACGGCGCGCTACTACACGCCGTCGGGCCGCTCGATCCAGGCCCAGGGCATCGCCCCCGACATCGAGATCCTCCAGGACGTACCGGCCGAACTCAAGGGCCGCGTCGATACCATGGGCGAAGCCTCGATGCGCGGTCATCTCTCGGCTGCCGACGGCAGCGAGCAGACGGGCTCGCAGTCCTACGTCCCGCCGGAAGAAAAGGACGACAAGGCCCTGCATACGGCCTACGACTTCCTGCACGGCGTCACCGTGAATGCCGCGGCCGCAAAGCCGGCGCCGAAGGCGCTGCCGAATTAACCGATCCCGGAAACATCGCCCGAGGGTGGAAGGCCACCCTCGGGTGCAAGGCTCGAAGGCCTAGCCTGCCTCACGGCGGCGGAGCTCGGTGTCGCCGCGCTGGGCAAGTTGGCTGCGATGGGTCGCGAACAGCTCCAGCATATTGTCGGCTGGCTTGGCCGCGCTGAACAGATAGCCTTGCATCTCGGAGCAGCCGAGCGCGCGCAGCAGGCGCTGCTGCTCCTCGGTCTCGACGCCTTCGGCCGTGGTGGTCATGCGGCGGGCGCTGGCGAGGTTGACCACGGCCTGCACGATGCTGGCGGAGCCGTCGGGGCCGGCGATGTCGTTGACGAAGCAGCGGTCGATCTTGATCTTGTCGAACGGGAAGCGGTGCAGATAGCTCAGCGACGAGTAGCCGGTGCCGAAATCGTCGAGCGCGATGCGCACGCCGATGGCGCGGAGCTGATGCAGGATCGCCAGCGCGGTGTCGTCGTCGCGGATCAGCACCGCCTCGGTGATCTCGAGCTCGAGCCGGCTTGCCGGAAAGTTGGAGGCGGCGAGCGCCGCCACGATCTTCAGCGCCAGCGTGCCGCTCTTGAACTGCACCGGCGAGATGTTGACGGCGAGGCGGAAGTCGTCGGGCCAGTTCGCGGCGTCCCGGCAGGCGGTGGCCAGCACCCATTCGCCGATCTCGTTGATCAGGCCGGTGTCTTCCGCGATCGGGATGAACTCGGCCGGCGAAACCATGCCGCGCTCGGGATGGCGCCAGCGCACCAGCGCCTCGCAGCCGGTGATGCGATCGTCCTTCAGGCCGAGGCAGGGCTGGTAGTAGACTTCGAGGCCACCATGGGCGATCGCGTAGCGCAGGTCGGTCTCGAGCTGCCGCCGCTCGCGGACCTTGGCGTCCATCTCCGGTTCGAAGAAGCGATAGGTGCGCCTTCCGGCGGCCTTGGCGGCGTACATCGCCATGTCAGCGTTCTTCAGGATCTGGTCCAGCGCTGTCCCGTGTCGCGGCGCCAGCGCGATGCCGATGCTGGCGTCGGTGGTGAGATGATGGCCCATGCAGTCGAACGGGGTGCGGATGGCTTCGAAAACCCGCGCGACCAGGTCGGTGACCTGATCGGCAGACGTCACCGGGCTCTGCACGATGGCGAACTCATCGCCGCCGAGCCGCGCCACGAAATCCGTCGGGCCGGCGCAGCGGTTGAGGCTCGACGCAATTGACTTCAGGAGCTCGTCGCCGACGAGATGTCCCAACGCGTCATTGACGCCCTTGAATTCGTCGATGTCGATGTAGTGCACCGCGAGCTCCTCGCCGTGGACGGTGCCCGCCAGCGCCTCGCGCAGATGCTCGTGAAACATGGTGCGGTTGGGCAGGTCGGTGAGCGCGTCGTAATGGGCAAGGTGGGTGATGCGCTCCTCGGTGCGCCGCCGCTCGGTGATGTCCTCGTGCGTCGCCACCCAGCCGCCGTCGGCGAGCGGTTCGTTGGCGATCTGGATGGAGCGGCCGTCGGCGGTATCGACCACCATGGAATTGCGCACATGGACGTCGCGCAGCACGCGCGCGACATACTGGTCGACGTTGCCGGTGAAGGAGCCTGTCGCCTTGCGATGCGCGATGATGTCGTGGAAGCTGCAACCAGGCTTCACGATTTCGGCCGACAGGCTGTACATCTCGACGTAGCGCTGGTTGCATACGACGAGCCGCCGCGAGGCGTCGAACAGCAGCAGGCCCTGCGTCATATTGTTGACGGCGCGGTCGAGGCGCTGCTTTTCCAGCGTCAGCCGTTTCCGGGAGGCGCGGTGTTGCTCGAGCAGCTTGCGCACGATCGCGATCAGCACGCCGGCGATGGCGAGCGCGGATGCGCCGGCGACCGAGATCAGAATGCCGATCTGCTCGCGCCAGTCGGTTAGCGCGGCCGCGCGCGTCGTGGTGGCCATCATCAGGATCGGGAAGTGGGGCAGGGCTCGCGCGGAAATTAGCCGGTCGTCGCCGTCGACCGGACTGATGAAGCGCCCGGCGAAGTGATCGAGCCCGAAGACCCTCTGCTGCTCGAACCCTCCGGTCTTGAAGTTCCGCCCCATCAATTCATCCGTGTGGGGATAGCGGGCGAGAAGCGTGCCGTCCCGATGCAGCATCGAGATCGTGGCGCCTTCGCCGAGCACGACGGACTCGAAGAATTTCTCGAAATTGGCCGGCTCGATGCCGCGGCCGACGACGCCCAGAAATTCGCCGTTCGGTCCGACGATCTTGCGGACGATGAGGATGGTCCAGGCGCCGGAGATGCGGCTGTGCAGCGGCTCGATCAGGACATCGGGCGAATGGGGATCGTATCGGAAGGTGCGGAAATAGGCGCGATCGGCAACGTTGACCTTTGGTGCCGGCCATGCCGTCGATGAATTGATCACGTCGCCGTCGGCATCGATGACGTTGACGCCGCCTATGTAGGGCAAAGCCTCGATCTTCGAGCGCAGCATCCGGTGAACGTCCTGGCCGGAGAGACCCTTGCGGTAGTCCTCCGCGCTCGCGATGCCGGTCGCGCGTACGTGGTCGAGGAAGTCCCTTTGGATGACGGCGAAATCCTGCAATTGCTGATCGAAATGATGGGCGAGCAGCAGCACCGTGTTCTCGAGCTCGCGGCCCGAATTGCGCAGCGCGCGTTCGCGGAAATTCTGCGCCATCAGCGTCGCGCCGACGGCGATAGCGGCGATCAGGAATATCCCGCCCACAACCAGCCAGCGGATCGGCCCGCTGCGCACGAGCGCGGCCTGGTCGAAGAGGCGACTGCAGAATCTCGTCATTGGTCTCGATCGCTGTCGTGCACACGCCAGGATCAATTCTTGAGCCCGGAAACATCCGTTGGTTTACGGGAATGGTGTGGAGGCGAAGTTAGGAAGGGCGGTTAATTCAAGATGAATCGGTTCGCGCAAATGCAAGGGATGCTCGAGACAGGGACGTGCGGGAATTGCCGCAAGTTATCACGATGCCGGTCAATTCCTGCCGGTCATTGCAATGATCAATTAGTGCTTAACCATTTAACGTGTTGGCGATCCTCACCTCCGCTTTGGCACATGGATTGCGAATGCTCCGCGACAACGACGCAGAGGACGCGATCATGAAAAAAACGCTGTAGAACTTTCTCGCCGACGAGTCCGGTGCAACCGCAATCGAATACGGCCTGATCGCCGCCGGCATCGCGCTTGCCATCATCACGGTGGTGAACGGCATGGGCAGCAAGCTCAGCGCAAAATTCGGATCGATCAGCTCCTCGCTGAAGTGAACGCGCGCTCAGGCGCGGTAATGACCCGACTTGCCGCCGAGCTTCTCGACGAGATGGATGCCTTCAATGCGCACGCCGCGCTCGACCGCCTTGATCATGTCGTAGATGGTGAGGCAGGCGACCGACACTGCGGTGAGCGCCTCCATCTCGACGCCGGTGGGACCCGTCACCTTCACGCTGGCACGGACGAGGCAGCCCGGCAATTTCGGGTCGGGCTCGATGTCGACCGTGACCTTCGACAGCGCCAGCGGATGGCAGAGCGGAATGAGTTCGGAGGTGCGCTTGGCTGCCATGATGCCGGCGATCCGCGCGGTGCCGAGCACGTCGCCTTTCTTGGCATTGCCGGAGACGATCAGATCAAGCGTCGCCTTGCTCATGACGACGCGCCCCTCCGCGACCGCGAGCCGCTCGCTCGCCGGCTTGTCCGACACGTCCACCATCCGCGCCTCACCGGAGGTGCCGATATGGGTGAGGGCAGGGCTGGCCTTGGTCTTGGAAGGCATCGTCCTGGGAGGCTTGGTCTTGGACGGCTTGCGCGCCATGTCAGCGCGTACCCGTCGCACGCGACGCGTTCTCGCGCGCCAGCAGCGCGCGGGTGGCCGCGGTCACGTCGGCCTGCCGCATCAGGCTTTCGCCGACCAGGAAAGTCGCCATGCCGACGCGTTCGAGCCGGGTGAGGTCTGCCGGCGTGAAGATGCCGCTCTCGCCGACCATTAGTCGCTCTTGCGGGATCAGTGGCGCCAATGCCTCGCTGGTCGCAAGCGTGGTCTCGAAGGTGCGCAGGTTGCGGTTGTTGACGCCGATCATCGGCGAACGCAGCTTCAGTGCGCGGTCGAGCTCGGCGCGGTCGTGGATCTCGATCAGCACATCCATGCTGTAGGCGATGGCGGCATCTTCGAGATCCTTGGCGGTGGCATCGTCGAGCGCGGCCATGATAATGAGGATGCAATCGGCGCCATGCGCGCGCGCCTCGACCACTTGGTAGGTGTCGAACATGAAATCCTTGCGCAGCACCGGCAGTGATGTCGCCGCGCGCGCCGCCACCATGAAATCCAGATGGCCCTGGAACGAAGGCGTATCCGTCAGCACCGACAGACAGGCGGCGCCGCCGGCCTCATAAGCCCTGGCGAGCAGCGGCGGATCGAAATCGGCACGGATCAGCCCCTTGGACGGCGAGGCCTTCTTGACCTCGGCGATCAGCGCGTAATCGCCGTTGGCGTGCTTGGCCTTGATCGCGCGCACGAAGCCGCGCGGTGCACCCTGCGCCTGGGCCGCCGCCTCGACAGACGATAGCGGCTGCGCGCGCTTGGCGGCTGCGATCTCCTCGCGCTTGTACGCTTCGATCTTGGTCAGGATGTCCGACATGGGAAACTCAGCCGTTGGAGACCGCGATCAGATGCTTCAGCCGCGCGCTCGCGGCGCCGCTGTCGAGCGACTTGGCGCCGATCGCAACGCCTTCCTTGAGGTCCTTGGCACGCCCGGCCACCACGAGCGCGGCGGCGGCGTTAATCAGCGCGACGTCGCGGTAGGGGCTCGGCATGCCATCGAGCACGCTTTGCAACGCGATCGCATTGGCCTCGGCGTCGCCGCCCTTGAGCGCCCCGGCGTCGCAGCGCGACAGGCCGGCGTCCTCCGGCGTCACCTCGAAATTCCTGATCTCGCCATTGTGGAGCGCAGAGACGAAGGTCGGGCCGGTGAGAGTGATCTCGTCGAGGCCATCGGAGCCGTGCACGACCCAGGCGGATTCCGAGCCGAGGTTCTTCAGCACCTGGGCCAGCGGCTGCACCCATTGCCGCGAAAACACGCCGACCATCTGCCGCTTGACGCCGGCAGGGTTGGACAGCGGTCCGAGCAGATTGAAGATCGTGCGGGTGGCAAGCTCGACCCGGGTCGGGCCGACGTTCTTCATGGCAGGATGATGCGCGGGAGCGAACATGAAGCCGATGCCGCATTCGCGCACGCACATTCCGACCTGCTCGGGCCTCAGGTCAATCTTCACACCGAGTGAGGCCAGCACGTCGGCCGCGCCAGAGCGCGACGACAGCGCGCGGTTGCCGTGCTTGGCGACCGGCAGGCCGGCGCCCGCGACGATGAAAGAGGCGCAGGTCGAGACGTTGACAGAGCCGGAGCCATCGCCGCCGGTGCCGACGATGTCGACGGCCTCAGGCGGTGCCGTCACGGTCAGCATCTTGGAGCGCATCGCCGAGACCGCGCCGGTGATCTCGTCCACCGTCTCGCCGCGCACGCGTAGTGCCATCAGCAGCCCGCCCATCTGCGAGGGCGTGGCCTCGCCGGACATCATGGCGTCGAAGGCGGAAGCCGCTTCGTCACGCGACAGGCTGGCGCCGGTCGCCACTTTTCCAATGATCGATTTCAGGTCGTCCATCGCGTGCTTTCAACTGCTTTACTGGTTCGCGCCCGTCACCTGCGCGAAGGCGGCCTGATTAATGGTGGTCCCGATGTCGGTTTCAAGCTTGTTGACGTAGGAGGCGACCTGCTCTTCGGTCAGCGCGCGGTCGAGGCTGTCCTTCAGCTTCTTGACGGCGTCGGAGGCGGCGTCGGCCGCGGGATCGATGATGTCGGTGACGCGGAAGACGATCACCTCGCTGCCGCCGCTCACGGGCGTCTGTCCGACGCCGCCCTTGGCGGTGCGGAAGGCGGCCGCAACGACGGTTGAGGGCACGCCGGCGGGCGAATCGTCGCGTTTGAAGCCGGTCGCGGTCTCGACCTTGGCGCTGATTGCGGCGGCTTCATCGGCGAGCTTGCCGCCCGGTTCGAGCTTCTGCACCATCTCCGTCGCCTTGGTCTTGAGCTTGGCGGCGATCTGGTCCTGGCGCCAGCGCGCCTCGACCTGGTCGCGGACCTCATCGAGATTGCGGTCGCGCGAGGGCGTGATGGCGAGCACGTCGTACCAGACGTAGCCGCCGCGGAACGAGATCGAATCATTGTCGACGCCGACGTCGCTGTTGAAGGCCTGCGACACGACGTCGAGGCCCTGCGGGATGTTGCCGACGGGTTGGCCGTTCGGCGCGCGGCCGGAGCGATCGACCGCGTCCACGGTCACGGCCGTGAGCCCGAGCTTCTGCGAGGCGTCGATCACGCTGGCGCCGCCGCCGCGTTCGTCCTCCATCTTGTCGCGCAGCTCGGCGACCTTGATACGCGCCCGCTCGGTGGCGATCTCGCGCTTGATGTCGCCGGCGAGGCTGGCGTAGTTGGCTTCGACACCCGGTTCGATCTTGTCGACCTTGACGATCGCCGTGCCGAGACGGCCCTGGATCGGCTGGCTGATCTCACCCGCTGGAAGTGCGAAGGCGGCATCTCCGACAGCGGGGTCGAGCGAAGACTTGGTCACCAGCCCGAGGTCGACGTCGGACGCACTGAGCCCACGCTCCTTGGCGAGATCCTCGAACGACAGCCCGCCGGTGAGGCGCTCGCGAGCGGCCTGCGCGTCAGCGGCGTTGGGAAATACGATCTGGTGGATCTGGCGCTTCTCCGGTGTGCCGAGCCGATCCTTGCGCTGGTCGAACAGCGTTTTCGCGTCGTCATCGGAGACCGCGGTCCATTTGCCGATCTCTTCCGGCGAGATCACGACGAAGGCGATCTTGCGAAATTCGGGGGCGCGGAACTGGAGCTTGTGGTCCTCGAAATAGGCGGCGAGCGCCTCGGGCGAGGGCGCGTCGATCTGGCCGGCCTGCGCGGCGTCGAGCCTGACGAACTCGATCGCACGCTGCTCGTTCTGGAAGCGCGTCAGCACGTCGATCATCGCCTTCGGCGGCTCGAGGCCTGCGCCGATCGTGCCGGTGATCTGCCGGCGCAGCGACACCTTGCGCTGGTCGGCAACATAGCGCTGCTCGGTATAGCCGAAATTGCGGATCACCGCCTGGAAGCGATTCGCATCGAAATTGCCGCCGACGCCCTTGAAGTTGGGGTCGTTCATGATGAACTGGCGGATCTGGTCGTCGGACTGGCCCAGCCTGAGCCGGCGCGCCTCTTCGTCGAGGGCGGCTTCCGCAATTGTCTGCTGCAGCACCTGGCGGTCGAGCCCGAATGCGCGGGCCTGGTCAGGCGTGAGGGGCCGGCCGAACTGGCGGCTGATCTGCTGAAGGCGGTCGGTATAGGTTTGCCGGAACTCGTTGAGCGATATCTCGGTGCCGCCGACCTTGGCCACTGTGGACTGTCCGAAGCCCTTGAAGATGTCGGCGATGCCCCAAACGCCGAAACTGACGATCAACACGCCCATCACCACGGCCATAATGGTCTTGCCGAGCCAGTTTGATGAGGCCTTGCGCATTCCTCGGAGCATTTGGTCCAACTTGTTTGGCAGGAGGGGAACGGGAGCGCGTCTTAATGCAGATTCCGCAAAAGCGCGTCACCAAATTGATAGATCATCATAAAGTGGCGGCTTTCCCCCCGCAACCTCAGGTCAGGCGGCTCCCGAGCCCTGCGGTTAAAAGCCCCTGGTCTCTGGAACTGCCACGGCAGCTCTGCTAGCGCATGCACAAACCCAATTTAGCCGGAATTTGACATGACCGATGCCATCCGACCGCTGATCGCCGGCAACTGGAAAATGAACGGCCTGAAGGCCTCGATTGCCGAATTCGACGCCATGCTCAACGGTGCGGCAGAGGTCACCGGCAGGGCCGATCTACTGGTCTGCCCGCCGGCAACCCTGATTGCGGCCTTCGCCGACAGGGCCCGCGGCAAGGCGGTCGCGGTCGGGGCTCAGGATTGCCACCCCAAGGCTTCGGGGGCTCACACCGGCGATATCGCAGCCGAAATGCTTGCGGACGCGGGCGCGAGCGCCGTCATCGTCGGCCATTCCGAACGCCGCGCCGACCATGGCGAGGGCGATGCCCTGGTGAAGCAGAAGGCCGAGGCCGCTTGGCGGGCGGGGGTGACCGCGATCGTCTGCATCGGCGAGACCCAGACCCAGCGCGACGCCGGTCAGACCCTGGACATCCTGCGCGGCCAGCTCGACGGCTCGCTGCCGGACGGCTCAACCGCCGCCAATCTGGTTGTGGCCTATGAGCCGGTTTGGGCGATCGGCACCGGCCTGACCCCAGCCGCCAAGGATGTCGAGCAGATTCATGGCTTTATCCGGGAATTTCTGACCTCCAGGTTCAAGGCTGAAGGGGCCGGGATGCGCATCCTGTACGGCGGCTCGGTCAAGCCCTCGAACGCGGCCGAGCTGATGGCGGTGAAAAACGTCAACGGCGCGCTGGTCGGTGGCGCCAGCCTGAAGGCGGCCGATTTCCTTGCGATTGCCAGGGGCTGCCCCTAGCTGACGCTGGAGCGGGATGGGTCCAAATACGGTCCCGCTGATCGGGGGTGGCAATGCCGTTTCCGATCGTGTAACACCGCGCAACTTCAGGAAAACCCGCGAAGCGCGATCGGCTGCCGGTACCGGCGCTATCGGCTTGTGACGGAAGGATACTATGCAGACCGTTGTCATCGTCATCCACCTCATGATCGTCGCCATCATGATCGGTGCCGTCCTGCTTCAGAAGTCGGAGGGCGGTGGCCTCGGCATGGGCGGAGGCGCTGGCTTCATGTCGAGCCGCGGCACCGCGAATCTTTTGTCCCGGACAACGGCGGTTCTCGCCGCCGGCTTCTTCCTCACCAGCTTGTTCCTGTCCTGGTATGCCGGCTACGACCGCAAACCTTCCTCGATCATTGGCCAGCCGGCGTCGCAGACCCAGCCGGCCGGAGGTGCGCCGATCGCACCGCCGACATCGGGCGGCATTCTGGATTCGCTGAAGAAAGCCGACGAGCAGCAGAACCAGGCGCCCGCCGGGCCGCAGGTACCGCGTTCGCAATAAAGCAGGGGGGCCATGCAGGACCGCGGCTAGCGTCGTGCATCAACAATCCCCATCAAGGCTCTGTCACCACTCTTTGTTTCGGCTCACCCACAGGCCCGCAGATTCTTTGGGGCGGAATACGAATCGCTTTGGCGAATCGGATTCGAGGGATTAGAGGTTAAGTCCCATGGCGCGGTACATATTCATCACCGGCGGCGTGGTTTCTTCGCTCGGCAAGGGTCTGGCTTCAGCGGCACTCGGTGCTCTGTTGCAAGCCCGGGGCTACAAGGTCCGCCTCCGCAAGCTCGATCCCTATCTCAACCTCGACCCCGGAACGATGTCGCCGTACCAGCACGGCGAAGTGTTCGTGACCGATGACGGCGCGGAGACCGATCTCGATCTCGGTCACTACGAGCGCTTCACGGGGCGGCCCGCGACCAAGGCCGACAACATCACCACCGGGCGCATCTACCAGGACATTATCTCCAAGGAGCGCCGTGGCGACTATCTCGGCGCGACCATCCAGGTGGTTCCGCACGTCACCAACGCCATCAAGGAATTCGTGCTCTCCGGCAACGACGATTACGACTTCGTGCTGGTCGAGATCGGCGGCACCGTCGGCGATATCGAGGGCCTGCCGTTCTTCGAGGCGATCCGCCAGCTCAAGAACGAACTGCCGCGCGATCACGCCGTCTACATCCACCTCACGCTGCTGCCCTACATCCCGAGCGCCGGCGAGCTCAAGACCAAGCCGACGCAGCACTCTGTGAAGGAACTGCGCTCGATCGGCATTCAGCCGGACATCCTGCTGTGCCGCACCGATCGCGAGATCCCGAAGGAGGAGCGGCGCAAGCTCGGGCTGTTCTGCAACGTGCGCGAAAGCGCCGTGATCGAGGCGCGCGACGTCGACAACATCTACGCGGTCCCTGAGGCCTACCATAACGCGGGCCTCGACGACGAAGTGCTCGCCGCCTTCGGCATCGGCTCGCGGATTCCGCCGGCGCTTCAAAGCTGGCAACGCATCAACGAGCGCGTCCGCAATCCCGAAGGCAACGTCACCATCGCCATCGTCGGCAAATACACGGGCATGAAGGATGCGTATAAGTCGCTGATCGAGGCGCTCTCGCATGGCGGCATTGCCAACAAGGTGAAGGTCAACCTCGACTGGATCGAGAGCGAGATCTTCGAGAAGGAAGATCCGGCGCCGTTCCTCGAGCACGTCAACGGCATTCTGGTGCCCGGCGGCTTTGGCCAGCGCGGCGCTGAAGGCAAGATCCGCGCGGCGCAGTTCGCGCGCGAGCGCGACGTGCCGTATTTCGGCATCTGCTTCGGCATGCAGATGGCGGTGATCGAGGCTGCCCGAAATCTCGTCGGCATCGAGGAAGCCAACTCGACCGAGTTCGGCCCGACCAAGGAGCCCCTGGTCGGTCTGATGACGGAATGGCTGCGCGGCAACGAGCTCGAGAAGCGCTCCAAGGCCGGTGATCTCGGCGGCACGATGCGGTTAGGCGCCTATCCCGCAGCCCTCAATCGCGGCAGCCGCGTCTCGCAGGTCTATGGCGGCGCGACGGAGATTTCCGAGCGCCACCGCCACCGCTACGAGGTCAACACCGCCTACAAGGATCGCCTCGAGCAGCATGGGCTGAAGTTCTCCGGCCTGTCGCCGGACGGGGTGCTGCCGGAGATCGTCGAGTACGAGGATCATCCCTGGTTCATTGGCGTCCAGTTCCACCCCGAGCTGAAGTCGCGCCCGTTCGAACCGCACCCGCTGTTCGCCTCGTTCATTCAGGCGGCGATGGTGCAGTCGCGGCTGGTGTGATGCCTCAGGGCGCGGCGATGTAGCCGCGCTCGGGATGCATTAACTCCGGCGTGACAGGCGTTGAAGCCTGAGGCGATCCCGTGACGATCTTCATCTGCGGCCGTCGCGTCAGCTTGTAGACGGCGGCTGGCGGCACGTTCAGCAAGGCGCGATCCATCAGCTTTGCGCGCAGGCCCAGCCGGTCGAGCACCGGCCGCGGCACCGGGCAGCTCATGCCGTAGGTGAACTGATAGAACGCACCGCCCGGGCGGACGTAACGGAACGCGCCGCCGATGATCGAGACGACCTTGCGCGTCGACATGTTGAGCAGCGGCAGGCCGCTGACGACCGCGCCGACGGGCGCGCCGTCATAGAGGCGCTCCGTCGTGATCCGTCCCGCATCCATCCACAAGACGCGCGCGCCGGGAAAGCGCATTTGCAGCAGCTTCATGAAGTCCGAGCCGTATTCGATCAGCGTGAGGTCCTGCTGGCGCACGCCGCGTTTGATGAGCTTGTAGGTGAATGCGCCGGTGCCGGGGCCGAGCTCCAGGACCGGACCGGTCGTTGCGGTGATCTCGCGGGTGATGAGATCGGCGAGCGCTGCGCCCGACGGCGCGATCGCGCCGACCCGACGCGGGGCCGACATCCAGGACAGGAAGAATGAGAGGAAATCGTTGGGCATGCGCACTCCAGCATTTTGGTTGCGCCTCGCAAATCGGAAAGCAAGGCAGCTCGCAATGTCGCAGGAGTGCATTGCGACAGCATTGCGCATGTTGATTGAATCAGCTCTGCCGGATCGGCGGCAGTGTGACCCGGAAACAGGAGCCACCGCTCGCTGTGTCCAGCACGGAGACGTGGCCGCCATGCAGGAGCGTGATCTCGCGCACCATGTTGAGGCCGAGCCCGGCACCACGATCGAGCGGCGTGAGCCGGTAGAACGGCTCGAAGATCTGTTCGCGCTGATCGGCCGGAATGCCGGCGCCTTCGTCTGTGACTTCGATGGTCGCAGGCTTGCGGACGCGAATGCCGATGGTGCCGTGGCGAGGGCCGTGCTGGATCGCGTTCTGCACGAGGTTGGTCAGCGCGCGCTCCAACGCTGCGGCATCGCCGAGCGCCTCGATCGGCGTCGCCGGCGCATCGAGGGCCAGTTCGTAGCCGGCGGCAATCGCCAGCGGGGCAAGGTCGGCAGCAACGCCTTGCGCGACGCAGACCAGGTCGACAGGCGCGAAGGGAAGCCCGCAGCGGTCCAGCCGCTGGATGTCCAGCAATTGCTCGGCAAGCGTTGCCAGCCGCGCTGCGTCCTCGATCAGGCGGGTCTTGTCCGGTCCCGATGGAAGCGACTCCAGCCGCGTAGTCAGGATCGCGATCGGCGTGCGCAGCTCGTGCGCGGCGTCGGCGACGAAGCGCTTGTGGCGGGCGTAACCCTGATCGAGGCGCGCCAACGCGTCGTTGACCGCAGCCACGAGCGGCACGACCTCAAGCGGAATCTGCTCCACGGACAATCGCGCGCCGCGCTGATGGATGTCGATCCGCCGCGCCTGGTCCGCCGTCGTATCCAGTCCGCTGAAAGCGCGCCGCATGATCATCGGCGTTGCGATCAACGTCGCGGTCCCCATCAAGAGCAAGCCGGGGAGCGCGATGCCTAGCAACACGAGCGAGGTCGTGAACACCGCCTTGGCGCCGGTGAGCTTTCCCTGTGTCGCCGTGATGACCTGGACGTTGCCGGCGTCGGTTTCGATGCGCTTTAACCGCGCCGGCGGCTTGCGTGGATCGTCCTCGAACAGCTGCCAGCCGAGCCGGGCCTGGCTGATCTGGTCGAGGGCCCCGCCGATTCCGGCGAATTCGGCCGGCACGGAGCCTTCGCTCAGCGAATGCCCCTGCCTGTCGCGGACCAGCAACCAGAGGTCGGGGGCCTCCTCATGCAATTGCTTCAGCTCGGCCGTCGGCCGCAGCGTCAGGCCGCCCTGTGCGTCGCGCGTGAGCGCGCGTTGCACGATTTCGATCACACGATCTTCGTCCCGTTGGACCAGCACGAAGCCCGACGCGCATAGCGCGCCGATGACGACGACGACCAAAGCGACGAGCAGCGCGGCCTGGAGCGAAAGCAGGCGCCAGCTCAGCCGAGAGCGCAGGCAATAGGGGTCTGGGGGCCTGCTCACGGCAGTTTCTTCAGGAGATAGCCGACGCCGCGGATGCCGTGGATCTCCACGCGCGCGTCGGCTTCGGCAAGCTTGCGGCGCAGCCGCGATACATGCGTGTCGAGCGCGTTCGATTGAATCTCGTCGTCGAAATTGTAGACCGCTTCTTCCAGCGCCGATCGCAGCACGGTGCGGCCAATGCGGCGGACCAGGGCTTCCAGCACGAGGAGCTCGCGCCGCGGCAGTTCGAGCGCAGTTCCCTCGACGCTGGCCTCGCGATGGCCGAAGTCGAAGGCGAGGCGGCCGGCGCGCATGATGTCGGGCTGAAGCCCGGCGGGCCGGCGCAACACCGCGCGCAGACGCGCCAGCAATTCCTCCACCGCGAATGGTTTTGCCAGATAGTCGTCCGCGCCGCGGTCGAGCCCGGCGACGCGGTCGGCGAGTTCGCCGCGTGCCGTCAGCACGATGATCGGCACGCCGTCGGCACGCGCTCTCAGTTTCGGGATCAGGGCGAGACCATCGCCGTCGGGCAGCTGGCGATCGAGCAGGACGGCGGCGTGGACGTCGGCGGATATGGCCTCTTCCGCCTCGGCCAGCGTAGGCACGTGATCGACGATCATGTCATAGCGCTTGAGCGCAGACGTTAGCGCTCCGGCCATTTCGGCCTCATCCTCGACGAGCAAGATCCGCATGATCAGTACCTGAGCCTCGACCGACTCGTTCTAGCGGCAGTATCATTGCGGCAGCATTACGGGAACCGGGCGCGACGTGATGGCCGTGGACCGGCGGCCATTCGCCGGCAGCCATGCGCCAGACGCCAGTGGGCCGCGTCAGCAGGGCCGAAGACACCGTCACGGCCAGCCGTTATAACCCCCCGAGATCATCAGGGAGGAACAAGAATGATCTATGAAATGCGCCAGTATCGCTGCGTGCCGGGCCGTTTGCCGGCGCTGCTGAAGCGGTTCGAGACGGCCACGCTGAAGCTGTGGGAGAAGCACGGCATCCGCCAGGCCGGGTTCTTCACCACGCTGATCGGTGAATCCAACCAGGAGCTGACCTATTTCCTGGCCTGGGAGTCACTTGCCGAGCGCGAGAAGAAATGGGGCGCGTTCATGACCGATCCGGACTGGATGGATGCGCGGGCCAAGTCTGAAGCCGACGGCCAGATCGTCGGCAACATTGTCAGTCAACTCCTGACGCCGACCGGCTTCTCGTCGGTGAAGTAGGGTGCTGCGGCGGCCCTGCTGAGAGCTTTGGCGCAACCCTGATATTCGAATGGCCGGGCCGAATGGGGTTGATCGGACCCGTTCGGCCGCTATGGTCGCGGCGAAACGAGGGAAATTGGCCTTGAGCTCTTCGAATCCAGCAGCGCCGGTCGTCACCGTTGGCACGGTCAAATTCGGCAATGATCTCCCGATCTCGATCGTTGCAGGACCATGCCAGCTCGAAAGCCGCCAGCATGCACTGGAAGTGGCCTCTGCACTGAAGGAGATCGCGGCGCGGCTGAAGGTCGGTCTCGTCTACAAGACCTCGTTCGACAAGGCCAACCGCACCAGCGCGTCGGCTGCGCGCGGCCTCGGACTTGCGCAGTCGCTGCCGATCTTCGCCGAGATCCGTTCATCGCTCGGCCTGCCGGTGCTGACCGATGTGCACGACGCCGCGCAGTGCGCCGAGGTGGCGCAGGCGGTGGACGTGTTGCAGATCCCGGCCTTCCTGTGCCGGCAGACCGATCTGCTACTGGCCGCGGCCGCGACCGGCAAGGTCGTCAACGTCAAGAAGGGCCAGTTCCTGGCGCCGTGGGACATGGCGAACGTCGTCGCCAAGATCACCAGCGCCAACAATCCCAACGTGCTCGTCACCGAGCGTGGCGCTTCCTTCGGCTACAATACGCTGGTTTCGGACATGCGCGCGCTGCCGATCCTGGCGCGCACCACCGGTGCGCCCGTGATCTTCGACGCCACCCATTCGGTGCAGCAGCCGGGCGGGAAGGGGACGTCCTCCGGCGGCGAGCGCGAATTCGTGCCGGTGCTGGCGCGCGCGGCGGTTGCGGTCGGCGTCGCCGGCGTCTTCATCGAGACCCATCCAGATCCCGACCGTGCACCCTCCGACGGTCCCAACATGGTGCCGCTCCGCGAGTTCGAAGGCTTGATCCGCACGCTGATGGCGTTCGACGCGCTGGCCAAGCATTCGTCTCAGGCCGGCGCGCATTGATGCAGCAAGGCGAGGCGCGGCCGCACGATCACAGTTTGCCGGCCGCGCTCTACGTCATCTCCGGCGCGAGCTTCGCTGCGGCGCTGTCGGCGCGGGCGCTCGATCCGGTGCTGCCGCACGTTGCCGAGGATTTTAGCGTCAGCATCGCGACAGCCGCCGGCTTTGCCGCTGTGTTCGCCTTCACCTTTTCCATCATCCAGCCGCTGGTCGGCGCTGCCGCCGATCTGTTCGGCAAGACCCGGCTGATGATCGGCTGTCTCGCGCTGCTCGGTCTTGCCAACATCCTGGGTGCGCTCTCGACCTCGTTCTCGCTGCTGTTCGCCAGTCGCATCCTCGCCGGCATAGGTTCGGGCGGCGTGTTTCCGGTCGCGCTGAGCCTGACCAGTGATCTCGTCGGGCCGGAGAAGCGGCAGGTCGCGATCAGCCGCACGCTCGCCGGCGCGATGACCGGAAACCTGCTCGGCGCCTCGGCCTCCGGCCTGATCGGCGATTTGCTCGGCTGGCGCGGGGTGCTGGCGGTGCTCGGCGTGCTGGTGATCGTCGCATCGATCGCAGTGGGGGCCGGCTTTCATGGTGCGAAGGTCAAGCATCCGCCGAAGACGAGCCTGTCTGCGTTGAAGGCCGGCTATCGCACCATCTTCACCAATCCGAACGCATATGTCTGCTATTCGGCGGTGTTCGTCGAAGGCTGCTGTGTGCTCGGCCTGTTTCCCTACATCGCTTCCTTCCTGTTCGAGCTCGGGCAGACCTCGCTCTCGATCGCCGGCATCGTGATCGCAGGTTTTGCGGTCGGCGGCTTGTTCTACACGCTGACGGTATCGCGCCTGCTGCCGTGGCTGGGCATGAAGGGAATGATGATCGCGGGCATGACGCTGGTGGCGTCCCAGCTCGTCGCCGTCGCTTTCGGTCCGCGCTGGGAAGTGCAGGCGCTGAACCTCGTCGTGATGGGCTGGGGCTTCTACATCGCCCATGGCTGTCTCCAGGTCTTTGCCAGCGAGCTCTCGGTCGAGGCGCGCGCCACCGCGCTGTCGCTGCATTCGTTCTTCTTCTTCATGGGACAGACGGTCGGACCGCTCGCCTATGGCTTCGGACTCCAGTATGGCGGCAAAGTGCCGACGCTGTTCGCGAGCGCCGCGATCATGGTGGTCCTCGGTCTCGTCTGCGCTCGGTTGCTCAAGCCGCGTGCACCGTCCGACGCGCGGGCTTGACGGAAGTATTAAACTACCGCTCTCGCGTTACCGTGCCACGGCCGCTTCCCGCATGCATGGCATGCGGATTGCTTTGATTTTGAGCAAATCGAGGTGAGAGACCGTGGACGCCCAGCCCAGCCGTTCGCCCAGCGCAGCCGCCACGACCCGACCGACCGGATATCCCACCAAGCCACCGCTGCGGCGCTTCCTGACCGATTGCCACGCAGAATTCAGGGGCGACGGTTCGGGGGAGCTTGCCGATTACATTCCGGAGCTGAAGCGCGCCAATCCCGATCATTTCGGCATCGCGCTCGTCACCATCGACGGCCACATCTACGAGGTCGGCGACAGCGCCGTGCCGTTCACGATCCAGTCGGTTTCGAAGGCCTTCGTCTTCGCTCTGGCGCTGGAGATGGTGGGCGAGGAGCGCGTCGCCGCCACCATCGGGGTCGAGCCGAGCGGCGAGGCCTTCAATTCGATTCGGCTCACCAACGACAATCGTCCGTTCAACCCCATGGTCAATGCCGGCGCCATCGCCTGCTCGGGCCTGATCTACGAGGTGGACGGGAAGGGCGCCTTCGAGCGCGTGCGTTCCAAGCTCAGCCAGTTCGCCGGGCGCGAGCTCGGCGTCGACGAGGCCGTGCATGCTTCGGAGACCGCGACCGGCAATCGCAACCGCGCCATCGCGTGGCTATTGCGCAATTACGCGGTGCTGCCGGACGACGTCGATGCGGTGCTTGACGTGTATTTCCGGCAATGCGCGATCCTGGTGACCGCGCGCGATCTGGCGGTGATGGCGGCCACGCTCGCCAATCGCGGCATCAATCCGGTGACGGGTGCGCAGGTGATCACGCCGCACATCGTCGCCCGCACGCTGTCGGTGATGACGAGCTCGGGCATGTACGACTATGCCGGCGAGTGGACCTATCGCGTCGGCATCCCCGCCAAGAGCGGCGTCGGCGGCGGCATCGTCGCGGCGCTGCCGTCGCAATTGGGACTCGGGACCTTCTCGCCGCTGCTCGACAATCACTTCAACAGCGTGCGCGGCCTGAAGGTCTGCGAGGCGCTGTCGGCGCGGTTCGACCTGCACATGCTCAACCGCAATGCCGACGTCCGCACCTGCATCATGGCGGATTACGACGCCTACGGCATCTCCTCGCGCCGTAGCCGCCCGCCACACGAACAGCAGATCCTCGATGATCGCCACAGCGACATCCGCATCCTCGAGCTTGTCGGCGCGCTCAGTTTCGGCACCATCGATTATATTACGCGAAGGCTTGCCACCGAGCCGCCGAACGCGCCGCTGTTGATCATCGATTTCCGCCGCGTTCCCGACATCACCGCGGCTGGCGCCGAGTTGCTCGGGGAAACTCTGACCGCTCTTCGCAATATCGGTATCACCACGATTCTGTCCGGCTTCGAGGAGACGTCCGCCGTGTGGACGGCGGTCTCGGCGCGCACCGCAGAGCCGCGCCGGCTGCGCCGCTTTGCGCTGCTCGACGACGCTATCGAATGGGCCGAGGACCAGGTGATCTACCGCTTCGGCGGCTTCACCGACGTGAAGGAGAGCGCGCATCTCGTTGAGCAGGCCTTGCTGGCCGAGCTCGACGCCGACGAGATCGCCGCCATCGTCAAGCTCTCGACCATGCGGCACTACGCGGCCGGCCAGCGCATCATCGCGGCCGGCGCGCCCGCCAATTCGTTGTTCTTCCTCCAGAGCGGCATGGTCAGCGTGAAATTGCGAAGCGGCGTGCGGCTGGCGTCGCTCGGACCCGGCATGGCGTTCGGCGAGATGGCGATGCTCGAGAAAAGCCGCAGCGCCGACGTCTTCGCCGATGCGCCCGTCACCTGCCTCGAACTGCCGCTCGACAGCTTTGCCGATTACCGCCGCCTGCACCCGGACACCTCGCTGAAGATCATGCGCAACCTCGCCGCCATCCTGGCGCGGCGGCTGGTGCTCGCGAATGCGAAGGTCGATCTGCTGAGCGCGTATTAGGATTGGCAAGCAAGCCTGCCCTTGGCCGACACCGGCTTTGTGCTTGCCAAGTTCCCGCATTGTGAAACAATGAACGCGGAGCGGTGAGCTCCCAATATAATTTCAGGGAGTGACGCGTGAGTGAACCGCTGCATCCCGCTGCCCCCCACCACCTGCCTTCCTTCATCACCGCGCCTGGCGAGACTGATGTTCTGATGCTTGTCATCGGCATCTTTCTGATCGGCGCTGTTCTAGCGGTCGGGAATTTCTATTTGCGCCTGCACACCATGCCGGAGCGGATGGCTCACAAGTCGCAGAAATTCCAGTTTGAAATCGTGGCCGTGCTGGGGCTGCTCGCGCTATTCACGCACAACCACCTGTTCTGGGTGATCGGCCTGTTCCTCGCCATGATCGACCTGCCGGACTTCAGCACGCCGCTGCGCAAAATTGCCGGATCGGTGGAGAAGATGGCTGGTGTTGCGCCGGAGCAAGACTCGACCGAGCCGCCACATGAAGCCGCTGCAGTGCACACTTCGGCAGCCGCCGATGCCAAGGGCAGCGCCAAGAGCGAGGCGCATGGTCATGCTTGAGCTGCTCCTCTGTTCGCTCCTCACCATATTTCCGGACTACCTCTACCGCCGCTATCGGCAGGGTAAGCGCATCGGGCACGAAATCACGCTCTATTCGGTCTGGTTTGAACTGCGATTTGGCATCGTCGCCTGCCTGATGCTGACGGTGTCGCTGATCACGATGATCTTCTATTTTCATCCGTCGACCTCGTCGGCGACGTTGTTCTATCGGACCGTTCCGATCGTTTCGGAAGTCACAGGCCGGGTCGCGGAAGTTCATGTCGATGTCAGCGCGTCCGTCAAAAAAGGAGATGTGCTTTTCCGGCTCGACAGCGCCAAGCAGGAAGCCTCGCTTTTGACAGCCCAGCGCAAGATCGCCGAAGTCGATGCCGCGATGCTGGCGGCGCAAGCCGACGTCTTGAAGGCCGAAGGGCAGCTTCAGGAGGCAAAGGGCTCGCTGCAGCAGGCGACGGACGAGCTCGACACCAAACGCGAATTGCAGAAGCGCAACCCCGGCATCGTTCCGCAACGCGACATCGAAAAGCTCGAAGTGGTTGCCGCGGGGCGCCAGGGAGCCCTCGACGCCGCGACTGCTTCCAGGCAATCCGTAATGACGCGATTGAGCGCTCTATTGCCGGCGGAGAAGGCCAGCGCCGAGGCGGCGCTGGCCGAAGCGCAGGTCGATCTGGACAAGACGTTCATTCGGGCCGGCGTCGACGGGCGAGTCGAACAGTTCGGGCTGCGGCCGGGCGATATCGTCAATCCGATGATACGGTCAGCCGGTGTTCTGATCCCGGAAGGAGCGGGACGGCGCGCGCTCATGGCGGGGTTTGGGCAGATCGAGGCTCAGGTCATGAAGGTCGGAATGGTGGCCGAGGCCACCTGTATCTCCAAGCCGTGGACGATCATTCCGATGGTCGTGACCAACGTGCAGGACTACATCGCGGCGGGGCAGTTCAGGGGCGGCGAACAATTGATCGAGGCGCAGCAGGTCGTGCGTCCCGGCACCATCCTGGTTTTCATGGAGCCGATCTACAAGGGCGGGCTGGAGGGCGTGACGCCCGGCAGCAGTTGTGTCGCCAACGCCTATACCAGCAATCACGACCTGATCTCGTCGGGGAAGCTCAGCGCGTTCAAGAGCTTCGGTTTGCATGTCGTCGATGCGACCGGACTTGTGCACGCCATGTTGTTGCGGATTCAGGCCCTGCTGCTGCCGATCCAGACGCTGGTGCTGAGCGGGCATTGATCGGCCAGCAGGCACGCCGGAGATCAGCCCCGCCCGCGGTACGGCGCGACGCCTTGCTCCGGCACCCATAACCCCTTCGGCACGCGGCCGGTCTGCCAGAACACGTCGATCGGTATACCGCCGCGCGGATACCAATAGCCGCCGATGCGCAGCCATTTCGGCTTGATCTCGTCGGCGATGCGCTTGCCGATCATCACGGTGCAGTCTTCGTGGAAGGCTCCGTGATTGCGGAAGCTCGCGATGTAGAGCTTGAGCGACTTCGACTCCAGCAGCCACGGACCCGGCGCGTAATCGATCATCAGATGCGCGAAATCCGGCTGTCCCGTGACCGGGCAGAGCGAGGTGAATTCCGGCACGGTGAACCGCACCAGAAAGTCGGTGCCCTTTTGCGGATTAGGCACGCGGTCGAGCTGCGCTTCCTCCGGTGTGTGCGGCCACTCGACCGCGCGGCCGAGCTGGAGGGATTTCTTCGCCATCGTTTGCATCCTTTCGGGCATGATCCGGAAAAATGGATGCCTGTTTTTCCGATAAGATCATGCTCAATCAAAACTGGAGCGCGATGGGATCGCGCTCCAGAGGACGCCGGGATGGACGCAATTGTGGCCGTCGTCAACCGGTCGCGGTCGTCTGGATCATGACCACCCGGTCGTTGCCGGATTCGCAGCCCCAGAGCTCGCCCGGCCGGCCGTCGAGCTGGCGAACATTGGCGTTGGCGCGGTCGCTGGGAAAGCTGGTGAATTTTTCGGTGATGGGATCGAAGCGCACGATCGCATTGGCGGAAAAGTCGCTCAGCCAAACCTTGTCCTTGTCGTCGACATAGACCGCGTAGGCGCGCGGACGCTCGCCCGGCAGCTTCCAGGTTTTCCAGGAGCCATCGGCGGGATCGTGCACCGAGACATGGCCGCTGTTCCACTCGCTCACCCAAATCCGGCTCCTCGAATCCGACCAGACCCGCCGCGAGCCCTGGTTCGGCGTCGGCGGCTCGACCACGGTCGCATGGCCGCTCGCCAGGTCGATCTTCGCGACATAGCTGCCGGCGAGTGAGGCGTACCAGACGTCGCCCTTGGGTGTGACGGTGATGCCGTAGGGCCCGACGCCCTTCGGCGCCTTGAACACCGTCATGTCGCCGGATTTTGGCGCGAGCCGGCCATAATAGCCGGACTGTCCGGTGAACCAGTAGGTGCCGGCCTTATCGAACACGCCGGTGTTGAGATTGGCGGAGGCGAATTTCTCCGGCAAGCGGAACAACGTGACCTTCAAATCCGCCGGATCGACCCGCGCGATCGCGTTCTGGCCGCCTTCGGTAATCCAGGGCGCCCCATCAGGGCCGATCGTCACGCCATGGGGGGCGGCGCCCTGGCCGAGGCTGACGGTCTTGAAACTGCCGTCCTTTGGATCGAGCCTGCCAAGCATGCCTTTACCCTGTGCGGTGAACCAGACCGTGCCGTCGGGCGCGGACGCGACGTCATGCAGGCCGATGCCGGGACTGATCGGGAAATATTTTGTCCGGAACGGTCCCTCCTGCGCAAAACTTGGGCGGATCGCGAACAGGGCGGCGCTCGAGGCAAGAAACTGGCGGCGATTCATGGCGTTACCCCGACTGTTTGAGATGGAGGTTGGACGCGCAGATCAGGCAGGGTCAAGTTTAGTCCGAGCCGCTTCACGCGTCAGTCGAAGGGCGCCGCCCAAGCGTTCACATTTGCTTGCGCTCCGTGTAAGACCCGCGGCGAACCGATCAAACCTAACGAACGGAAGTGCACCATCATGACCGCCATCATCGACATCATCGGCCGCGAAATCCTGGATAGCCGTGGCAATCCTACCGTCGAGGTCGATGTCGTGCTGGAGGATGGCGCGCTCGGGCGCGCCGCCGTGCCATCCGGTGCCTCCACCGGCGCCCATGAGGCGGTGGAACTGCGCGACGGCGACAAGGCACGCTATCTCGGCAAGGGCGTCTCCAAGGCGGTCGGCGCCGTCAATGGCGAGATCTTCGAGGCCCTGAGCGGTATCGATGCCGAGCAGCAGGTCCAGATCGACCAGATCATGATCGACCTCGACGGCACGCCGAACAAGAGCCGGCTCGGTGCCAACGCCATCCTCGGCGTCTCGCTGGCCTGCGCCAAGGCGGCCGCGAACTCGCTCGACATGCCGCTCTACCGTTACGTCGGCGGCACCTCGGCGCGGCTCTTGCCGGTGCCGATGATGAACATCATCAATGGCGGCGTGCATGCCGACAACCCGATCGATTTCCAGGAGTTCATGATCCTGCCGGTGGGTGCGTCCTCATTCGCCGAGGGCCTTCGCTACGGCGCCGAAGTCTTCCACACCTTGAAGTCGGAGCTGAAGAAGGCCGGCCACAACACCAATGTCGGCGACGAGGGCGGCTTTGCCCCGAACCTGCCGTCGGCCGATGCCGCGCTCGATTTCGTCATGAACGCGATCGGCAAGGCCGGCTACAAGGCCGGCACCGATATCGTGATCGGGCTGGACTGCGCCTCGACCGAGTTCTTCAGGGACGGCAAGTATGTCTATGAAGGCGAGGGCAAGACTCGCTCGATCTCCGAGCAGGCCAAATATCTCGGTGATCTGGTCTCGCGCTATCCGATCGTCACCATCGAGGACGGCATGTCGGAAGACGACATGGACGGCTGGAAGGAGCTTACCGACCTCATCGGCAAGAAGTGCCAGCTGGTCGGCGACGACCTCTTCGTCACCAACGTCAAGCGCTTGGCGGAAGGCATCAAGGCCGGCCGGGCCAACTCGATCCTGGTCAAGGTCAACCAGATCGGCACACTGACCGAGACGCTCGCCGCCGTCGAGATGGCGCACAAGGCCGGTTACACCTCGGTGATGTCGCACCGCTCCGGTGAGACCGAGGATTCCACCATTGCCGATCTCGCGGTCGCCACCAATTGCGGGCAGATCAAGACCGGCTCCCTGGCGCGTTCCGATCGCACCGCCAAATACAACCAGCTCCTGCGCATCGAGCAGCAGCTCGGCAAGCAGGCGCTCTATGGTGGCAGGGCGGCACTGAAGGCGCTGGCATAAGCCGGCGCTTGGACAACACAGGGGAGGATCGACATGAGCAACGGCAACAACGGCCTGCAACTGCGTTCATTGATCAAGAAGAGCGGTGAGCTCGAGATTTCCCTGGTCGACGTGCCGACCCCCGAACCCGGCCCGGAGGAGGTCGTCGTCCGTGTCGAGGCGGCGCCGATCAACCCGTCCGACCTCGGGCTTCTGGTCGGCGCGGCCGACATGAGCACCGCGAAGGTGTCGGGCACGAAGGAGTCTCCCGTCATCACCGCGAAAGTGCCGGAGGGCGCGATGCGGGCAATGGCGGGCCGGCTCGACGAATCCATGCCGGTCGGCAATGAGGGCGCAGGCGTTGTCATCAAGACCGGCTCGTCCGATGCGGCGAAGGCGTTGATGGGCAAGGCGGTCGCGATGATCGGCGGCGCCATGTACACGCAGTACCGAACCCTGAAGGCGAGGGACTGCCAGCCGCTGCCCGCAGGCACGACCGCAGCGGAGGGCGCATCCTGGTTCGTCAATCCGCTCACCGCGCTCGGCATGACCGAGACCATGCGCCGCGAGGGCCACAAGGCGCTGGTGCACACCGCGGCCGCCTCCAATCTCGGGCAGATGCTGAACAAGATCTGCATCAAGGACGGCATCCCGCTGGTCAATATCGTGCGCAGCAAGGAGCAGGCCGACATCCTGCACAAGCTCGGCGCCAAATATGTCGTCGACTCCACCGCGCCGAACTTTCTCGGCGATCTCACCAACGCGCTGGTCGAGACCGGCGCCACCATCGCCTTCGACGCGATCGGCGGCGGCAAGCTCGCCGGCGACATCCTCAATTGCATGGAAGCCGCGATCAACAAGACCGCCAAGGAGTACAGCCGTTACGGCTCCAACGTGCACAAGCAGGTCTATGTCTACGGTGGGCTGGACGTCCGCCCGATAGAGCTGCCGCGCGGCTTCGGCATGGCCTGGGGCGTCGGCGGCTGGCTGCTGTTTCCGTTCCTGATGAAGATCGGGCAGGCGGATGTCGCGAAGCTTCGCCAGCGCGTGGTCGACGAATTGAAGACGACCTTTGCCAGCCACTACACCAAGGTGGTGTCGCTTCAGGAGGCGCTCGATCCGACCAATATCGCGGTCTACGCCAAACGGGCCACCGGCGAAAAATTCCTCATCAATCCGAATAAATGATTCTGTTGGCCCAGAATCCGACGATCTGATCAGTACGACATCGCATTCGATGATCAGGCCGCCTTGTGGCGGCCTGATTGCTTTGGGGTGACAGTCTTCTTTCGCGAAACTCAGCGTTTCCAAATCGGACCGGTTCATGCACTTGCATGCATCGGCCGGGATCGCTTAAGTGCCGGCCCGACACTCCCGCTGAAGATTTCGAGGACAACCATGGCCTACAACATCGTCACCATCGCCGGCAGCCTGCGCAAGGACAGCTTCTCGCTGAAGATCGCCAAGGCGCTCGCCAAGCTCGCGCCGGCATCTCTCAAGCTCGAGGTCGTCACGCCGGCGGGGATCTCGTTCTTCAACCAGGACCTCGAGGGCGCGCCGCCGGCGGACTGGCTGGCCTTCCGCGAAGAACTTCAGAAGTCGCACGGCGTCCTGTTCGTCACGCCGGAATACAATCGCGCGATCCCGGGCGTGTTGAAGAACGCCATCGACGTTGCCTCGCGGCCCTATGGCAAGAGCTCGTTCAACGGCAAGCCGGTCGGCATCATCTCCAACTCGCCGGGCCCGCTCGGCGGCGTCAGCGCCGCAAAGACCCTCCAGAACATCCTGCCCGGCATTGCCGGTCCGATCATGCAGCAGCCTGAGATGTACCTCAACGCCGTCGGCGATGCCTTCGACGCGGACGGCAACCTAGTCAAGGACGCCCTGAAGCCCGTGCTCCAGGCCTATATCGACGCCTTCGCCGTGCACGTGGCGAAGCATCACGGCTGAAGATCCTAAGCCAGGGCCGCGCCACTCTCCGTCTTGGCCGGGCAAAAGCGCGAAGCGCGTCTTCGCGCTAGATATCCCGGCCATCCACGACCTTTGCCTGCGACGTCGAAGAACGTGGATGCCCGGGACAAGCCCGGGCATGACGCGTGGAGAGAGCGTGCCTCGTTCCAGTCGGCGCCTGGAATCACGACCATGGCAAGAAATTAGCACTCCCTTAACCAACCTGTCCCATCTTGCCAAAATGGTCTCCCGCGCGCGCCTGAAATCGATCCTGACCGGTCTCGCCCTCTACGCGATGGCGACTGCGATCGTCGGCTATTTCGGCGTCAACGCCTATACCGGCAAATACGGCCTGAATGCGCGCCAGGAACTCGACCAGGAGATCATTGCCCTGACGAGCGAACTCGCGCAGCTCAAGCGCGAGCGCGCCAGGAGCGAGCAGCGCGTATCGCTGCTGCGCTCGGAGAAGATCGATCCCGACATGCTGGACGAGCGGGCCCGTTTTCAGCTCGACTATGCCAATCCGCATGATCTCGTTCGGATGAGCGGCCGGAACTAGGGCGTGCGCTCCTGATGGCGGTCTTCGGCAGCAAGCTGCCTCATTGCTCCTTCTGCGCCTTCAACGAGAACGATAACGGAAATCGGGGATGTCCGTCCGGAAGGCGCCAGCGCCCATCGGACGAGGGCACCATGATGCGCAAACCTTGCCAGGGCAGCACTTCATGTTCATGGAACATCTTGATTGCAAGGCCGGCACCAATCAAGGCCTCCATGATCGCTGACAGCGAGTGCATCCATTCGCGCGTCGATTGATTGATCATCACGGTTTGATCGCCGGTATAGGTCGTCTCGTTCGTGAATTCGAGCGGACGATCGACGGGCGTTTGGAAATCGTGGGTTGGCTCGAGCTTGCCGTCTCGTTCCTCCATGATCGCGAAGCTCGGGTGGGCGTCTGCGAAATAGAGTTCTCCACCGGGCGCAAGGACGGTCGCGATGGCATTTGCCCAAACCGTGAGGTCCGGCAGCCAGCAGATGGTCCCCCACGTGACATAGACCAGATCGAATGGTCCGGGCGTCAACTGGGACGCTTCATCAACTCGACCTTCCACGAAGTCGGCCTTGAGCCCGGCCTCGTCTGTCAGCCGCCTCGCCGTGCGGATTGCTTCGGCGGAAAAGTCGAGACCCGTGACGATCGCACCGAGCCGCACCAAGCGAAGCGTGTCGGTCCCGATGTGGCATTGTAAATGAAGCACCCTCTTGTGCGAAATGTCCCCGAGCTCGGCAGCTTCGATAGCACGCAGCCCTTCCTCGTTGGATCGGACGCGATCAAGCGCGTAGAACCCTGTGATATCGCGGGCATGAATTGTCGCGCGTTCATCCCAGTTGCGACGATTTATCTCGATCGGGTCAGTCATGAACGGTTTCTCGATTTGCGCTGCCGAACCATTCCAAAGATGCAACCTTCCAAGACAACTTTCAACTTCCGGATATGGTCCAACTCGGGCGCTTGGAGATCGCGAACTGACCATTGTAGCCGTAGATCGCCTACCCACAGGATAGGTGACGCGTCGGCTGCGCTCTATTCTGTTTTTCGACCCCTGCGTGAAACGCGCATTCCCGCTTTCGCGATGACGCATTGCCATTCGGTTCCTGAGCTCATGCCGAAGGTCGTAGGTGGGGGGAAGGAGTTGTGTCTTGACGGCGACGACGTCCCCGGTTCATGCCTTCTCCGCGCTGCACGCCAGGTTTGACGCAGATCAATCAGGCAGCGTCGGCACGCTCTAGATTGCCACCCGGAGGAAACAGTGATGAATGGGCAAGCCCCCCGGCATCACGCGGCCCGCGTCGAGGCTGCCATCGCGTCAGGCCAGGCGGCTCGCTCCGCGCTCGTGGCCTCGTGGCGCCGTTCCTCCCGCCTGCATCATCTCGATCCCGGCGGCCGTCACTCGCCGATGCGGTTGAGCGAAGCCGAGTTGCGAGCCGCGCGCGAGCGCGTCGCGCCGCTGCTGGCTGCCGCGCGGGGTGCAATGGATCGGCTCTACCAGGCGGTCGGCGCCGCCGGCTGCTGCGTGCTGCTTGCCGATGGCGACGGCGTGCCCGTCGATCGCCGCGGCACCCCGGCTGACGATGCCACTTTCGAGTCATGGGGCCTGTGGACCGGTGCACTTTGGAGCGAGGAGCACGAGGGGACCAACGGCATCGGCACCTGCGTCGTCGAGCAGCGTCCGCTGACGATCGACCGCGATCAGCACTTCTTCACCCGCAACACGTTGCTGAGCTGCACCGCAGTTCCGATCTATGACCATGACGGAAGATTCGCAGGCGTGCTCGACGTCTCCTCCTGCCGCGCCGACCGCACCGACGCGTTTGCCAATCTGATCGCGCTCGCGGCGGGTGAGGCGGCCAAGCGGATCGAGGCCGATCTGTTTCGCAAGGCGTTCCCCCATGCCCGCATCGTGTTGACGCAGGCCTCGGATGGCCAGTGCGGCGGTCTGGTCGCAGTCGATGCGGATGATCTCGTAATCGGCGCGACAAGGTCCGCCCGGGCGGGACTTGGGATTACGCCCGGCCGCCCGTTGCAGCCGGTGCCCGCGGCCGATCTGCTCGGCGGCGATACCGCGCACGACCACCTCGCCAGCGGTCAGCGCGCGGTGCTGCAGCGGGCGCTGCTCCGCGCGGGCGGCAATGTTTCGGCGGCCGCCAAGGTCCTCGGCGTCAGCCGTGCAACCCTGCACAGGAAGCTCAACCGGTTCGGCCTGAACGCGCATTGAGCTTTCGATATTTCGCCAGTGTCCGCTGTCTGACCCTCATGGTGAGGAGGCCGCGTAGCGGCCGTCTCGAACCATAAGGCCCGACTGTCACCGCGTCCATCCTTCGAGACGCGCGCAAGGGCGCGCTCCTCGGGATGAGGTCGGAATGTGGGGGAGCAGCTTCACCTGTCGCAGAACTGCGACAGGTCGGCTCAACCTTCGCTCCCGCCCGGGCTGACAGAACATCACTCCCGCGACATCGTCGGCGCAAGTCGTGAGCACACGACGAATTGCGCAAACAGCAAACATCGGGAGTGATCAATGAACAAGGTGGAATTCCTCGGCGTCACCAAGAATCCCTTCGCCGCACGCTACGACAATTTCATCGGCGGCAAGTTCGTCGCGCCGGTCTCGGGACGGTATTTCGACAATGCTTCGCCGGTGAATGGCCAGATCGTCTGCAAGATCGCGCGCTCCGACCACCAGGACGTCGAAGCCGCGCTCGACGCCGCGCACGCCGCCAAGGACGCCTGGGGCCGCACCAGCGCGGCCGAACGCGCCGCAATCCTGAATAAGATCGCCGACCGCATGGAAGAAAGTCTCGATCGCCTCGCCATCGCCGAGACCTGGGACAACGGCAAGCCGATTCGCGAGACCCGCGCCGCCGATCTGCCGCTCGCGATCGACCACTTCCGCTATTTTGCCGGCGCCATCCGGGCCCAGGAAGGCTCGCTCGGCGAGATCGATCATGACACCGTCGCCTATCATTTCCATGAGCCGCTCGGCGTGGTCGGCCAGATCATCCCCTGGAACTTCCCGTTGCTGATGGCTTGCTGGAAGCTCGCGCCCGCGCTGGCCGCCGGCAATTGCGTGGTGCTCAAGCCCGCTGAGCAGACCCCGGCCTCGATCCTGGTCTGGGCAGAGATTGTCGGCGACTTGCTGCCTGCGGGTGTGCTCAACATCGTCAACGGCTTTGGCCTCGAAGCCGGCAAGCCGCTCGCTTCCAGCCCGCGCATTGCGAAAGTCGCCTTCACCGGCGAGACCTCGACGGGCCGGCTGATCATGCAATATGCTGCACAAAACCTGATCCCGGTCACGCTGGAGCTCGGCGGCAAATCGCCGAACATCTTCTTCAACGACGTCACCGCCGAGGACGACGATTTCTTCGACAAGGCGATCGAAGGTTTCGTCATGTTCGCGCTGAACCAGGGCGAGGTCTGCACCTGTCCGAGCCGGGCGCTGGTCCATGCGGATATCTATGATCGCTTTATGGAGCGGGCGCTCAAGCGCGTCGCCGCAATCAAGCAGGGCGACCCGCGCGACGCCGCGACCATGATCGGTGCGCAGGCCTCCAGCGAGCAACTGGAGAAGATTCTCTCTTACATCGACATCGGCAAGCAGGAGGGCGCGAAGGTGCTGGCCGGCGGCGGACGTGCCAACCTGACCGGCGATCTTGCCGGCGGTTTCTACGTTCAGCCGACGGTGTTCGAGGGCCACAACAAGATGCGAATCTTCCAGGAAGAGATCTTCGGCCCTGTCGTTTCCGTCACGACCTTCAAGACCGAGGACGAGGCGCTCGCGATCGCCAACGACACGCTCTACGGCTTGGGGGCCGGCGTCTGGAGCCGCGATGCCAACCGTTGCTACCGCTTCGGCCGGGCGATCCAGGCCGGTCGGGTCTGGACCAATTGCTACCATGCCTATCCGGCGCACGCGGCGTTCGGCGGCTACAAGCAGTCGGGCGTCGGCCGCGAGACCCACAAGATGATGCTCGATCACTACCAGCAGACCAAGAACCTCCTGGTCAGCTACAGTCCGAAGAAGCTCGGCTTCTTCTGATCCCGAAAGGAGCGGGCGGCGTCGTTTTGGCGCCGCTCGCTGCGGCAAACGGGCGCTGACGGGCGCCGCGCTTCCAGGCGCGGCCCCGTGAATCGTCTGTGATTAAATTTGTTGCCGCATCGGCGCCAAAGTTTTTCCAATATTTCGATCGCGTTGCAGTGCGGCATAATGAAAGTCATATCATTCCGCCCCGGTGCTTTCGCGCGCGTTTGAACTGGGTTAGAGAGGGCTTAGTTTTCTCTGACCCGGAATTCCTATGGCCGCACCTAAGAAAGCCGCCGCAAGCACCCCACAGGACAAGACCAACGGCGGTTCGCCCCCGGAATTCACAAGGGAGCAGGAGCTCAAGGCGCTCCGCGACATGCTTCTGATCCGGCGATTCGAGGAAAAGGCCGGCCAGCTTTACGGCATGGGCGCGATCGGCGGCTTCTGCCACCTCTATATCGGCCAGGAGGCCGTGGTGGTCGGCATGCAGATGGCCCTGAAGCTGGGCGATCAGGTCATCACCGGCTATCGCGATCACGGCCACATGCTCGCCACCGGCATGGAGGCCAACGGCGTCATGGCCGAGCTCACCGGCCGCCGCGGCGGTTATTCCAAGGGCAAGGGCGGCTCCATGCACATGTTCAGCAAGGAGAAGCACTTTTATGGCGGCCATGGCATCGTCGGCGCGCAGGTTTCGCTCGGCACCGGGCTTGCGTTCGCTAATCACTATCGTAGTAACGACAATGTCAGCGTCACCTATTTCGGCGACGGCGCGGCCAACCAGGGCCAGGTCTATGAGAGTTTCAACATGGCCGAGCTGTGGAAGCTCCCGGTGATCTACGTCATCGAGAACAACCGCTACGCCATGGGCACTTCGGTCTCGCGCGCCTCGGCCCAGCAGGATTTCTCCAAGCGCGGCGCCTCCTTCAACATTCCTGGCAGGCAGGTCGACGGCATGGACGTCCGCGCCGTGAAGGCCGCCGGCGACGAGGCGGCGGCCTGGTGCCGTGCCGGCAAGGGTCCCTACATCCTGGAGATGCAGACCTACCGCTATCGCGGCCACTCGATGTCCGATCCCGCAAAGTACAGAACGCGGGAGGAGGTCGAAAAAGTCCGTCACGACCAGGACCCGATCGAGCAGGTGCGCAACCGCCTCTTGGCCGCCAAGGTCAGCGAACAGGATCTGAAGGCGATCGACGCCGAGGTCCGTGACATCGTCAACGCGTCCGCAGACTTTGCCCAGCATGATCCCGAGCCGGATGCCGCCGAGCTCTGGACCGACATTTACCGCTGAACGCGCGCAAGCTTTCTTTTGGAGTCGATATGCCAATTCAAGTGCTGATGCCCGCGTTGTCACCCACGATGGAAAAGGGCAACCTCGCCAAGTGGCTAAAAAAAGAGGGTGAGACCATCAAGTCAGGCGATGTCATCGCCGAGATCGAGACCGATAAGGCCACCATGGAGGTCGAGGCGACCGACGAAGGCACACTCGGCAAGATCCTGATCCCCGAGGGCACCGCCGACGTCGCCGTGAACACGCCGATTGCGACCATTCTCGCCGATGGCGAAAGTGCCGCCGATCTCGCCAAGGCGCCCGCGCCGGCGAAGCAGGAGAAGGCCGCCGAGTCTGCTCCGCCTGCCGCTGCAAAGGCCGAAGCGCCACAGCCCAAAGCCGCGCCGTCCGGACCGCAGACGGTCACTGAACCCGATCCGGAAGTGCCCGAAGGCACCGAGATGGTGACGCAGACCATCCGCGAAGCCTTGCGCGATGCCATGGCCGAAGAGATGCGCCGTGACGCCGACGTCTTCGTCATGGGCGAGGAGGTCGCGGAATATCAGGGCGCCTACAAGGTGACCCAGGGTCTCCTGCAGGAATTCGGCGCCAAGCGTGTCATCGACACCCCGATCACCGAGCACGGCTTTGCCGGCATCGGTGTCGGCGCCGCGATGACCGGGCTGAAGCCGGTTGTCGAGTTCATGACCTTCAACTTCGCCATGCAGGCGATCGACCAGATCATCAACTCCGCGGCCAAGACGCTCTACATGTCCGGCGGACAGATGGGCTGCTCGATCGTGTTCCGTGGGCCGAACGGCGCCGCCGCGCGTGTCGCCGCCCAGCACAGCCAGGACTATTCGTCCTGGTATTCGAACGTCCCGGGTCTCAAGGTGGTCGCGCCGTTTTCGGCCGCGGACTACAAGGGCCTGCTCAAGGCCGCGATCCGCGATCCCAATCCGGTGATCTTCCTCGAAAACGAGATGCTCTACGGCCACACCGGCGAGGTGCCGAAGCTCGACGACTTCGTGATCCCGATCGGCAAGGCGCGCATCGTGCGCTCCGGCAGCCACGTCACGATCATCTCCTGGTCGAACGGCATGACCTATGCGCTGAAGGCTGCCGACGAGCTCGCCAAGGACGGCATCGAGGCCGAGGTGATCGACCTGCGCACGCTGCGTCCGATGGACACCGAGACCATCGTCAACTCCGTCAAGAAAACGGGTCGCGCGGTCACGGTGGAAGAGGGCTGGGCGCAGAGCGGCGTCGGCGCCGAGATCGCTGCGCGAATCATGGAAAACGCCTTCGACTATCTGGACGCGCCGGTCGCGCGTGTCTCCGGCAAGGACGTGCCGATGCCCTATGCGGCGAACCTGGAGAAGCTCGCGCTGCCCTCGGCGGCCGAAGTGGTCGCGGCCGCCAAAGCCGTCTGCTACAGGTAGGCCATGGCGGGCCCGAAGGAGCAGCCACTACCGCCCGACGTCCTCACCCGCGACGATGCGGTCGAGATCCTGCGCGTGTTCGTGTTGGATGGCGGGCTGTCGATGGCGTTCCAGCGCGCCTTCGAAGAGCCCGATATGTGGGGCCTGTTGCTGGTCGATCTCGCCCGTCACGCCGCGCGCGCCTATGCGCGCGAGAGCGAATATACCGAGGAGGATGCCCTGAACCGGATCCTCGAGATGTTTCAGGCGGAGATCGAGCGGCCGACCGATACCGGCACGACGACACCGCGCGGGAAGGGGCACTGACCGTGGCGATCGAATCCTATCATTTCGATTTCATGCTGGAGGCGATCCGCGAGGCGGAGGCGTCTATCGCACAGGGCGGCCTGCCGATCGGCGCCGTGCTGACGCGCGACAACAAGATCATCGCCCGAGGCCACAACAACCGCGTGCAGGAGAATAACGTGATCCTGCACGGTGAGATGAGCTGCCTGCGCGAGGCCGGCACCATCTCGTTCCACGACACCGTCATGTACACGACGCTGTCGCCATGCTCGATGTGCGCCGGCGCGCTCGCTTTGTTCAAGGTCTCGTTGGTGGTGATCGGAGAATCCGTTACCTTCCCGGGGTCGAAGGACATCCTCGACAAGTTCGGCATCCCCTGGATCGACCTTGCCGACGACCGCTCCATCACCATGATGAAGAATTGGCGTTCCAATCCCGCCAATGAGCGCCTGTGGCAGGGCGACATCGGCAACTAACACTGGTCTGTTCGTCTTCGCTTCGAGGACGACGTTTTTGAAAAGTTCTTCGTGAGGTCAGCATGCCCATCAACATCCTGATGCCCGCTCTTTCGCCGACGATGGAGAAGGGCAACCTCGCCAAGTGGCTGAAGAAGGAAGGCGACAAGGTCAAATCCGGCGACGTCATCGCCGAGATCGAGACCGACAAGGCGACCATGGAGGTCGAGGCGATCGACGAAGGCACGATCGCCAGGATCCTGGTGCCCGAGGGCACGCAGGATGTCCCGGTCAATGACGTGATCGCGGTGCTGGCCGGCGAAGGCGAGGATGTGAAGGCCGCGAGCGCCGGGGCTGCCAAGCCAAGCGCCTCGGCTGCGCCGCCCAAAGCCGCTGAAGCTCCTGCCGCACCGGCACCGGCTGCTCCGAAAGCGCCGCCTGCGCCGGCATCCGCGCCGCAGGCCGCCGCACCGGCCGCGCAGGGCAACGGCCACGCCGGCCGGGTGTTCTCCTCACCGCTGGCGCGCCGTCTCGCCAAGGAATCCGGCATCGATGTTGCGATGGTGGCCGGCACCGGCCCGCATGGCCGCGTGGTGGCACGCGACGTCGAGCAGGCCAAGTCCGGCAAGGGTCTCAAGGCGCCCGCCGCAGCCCCGTCCGCGGCGCCCTTGATCGCGCCGACCATGTCGGACAAGCAGATCCTTTCGCTGTTCGAGCCCGGCTCCTACGAGGTCGTCCCGCATGACGGCATGCGCCGCACCATCGCACAGCGCCTGACCGCCTCGATCCAGAACGTCCCGCACTTCTACCTCACCATCGACTGCGACATCGGCAAGCTGCTCGCCGCCCGCGAGGAGATCAATGCGGCTGCTCCCAAGGACAAGGAGAAGAAGCCGCTCTACAAGATCTCGGTCAACGACTTCGTCATCAAGGCGATGGCGGTCGCGCTGCAGAAGATCCCGAACTGCAATGTGAGCTGGACCGAATCCGGCATGGTCAAGCACCACCATTCTGACGTCGGCGTTGCGGTCGCGATGCCCGGTGGCCTGATCACGCCGATCATCCGCAAGGCCGAGACCAAGACGCTGTCGACCATCTCCAACGAGATGAAGGATTTTGCGGCGCGGGCGCGCTCGCGCAAGCTGAAGCCGGAAGAATACCAGGGCGGCACCACCGCGGTCTCCAACCTCGGCATGTTCGGCATCAGCCACTTCACCGCCGTGATCAACCCGCCGCAAGCGACCATCCTCGCGGTCGGCACCAGCGAGGAGCGCCCCATCGCGCGCGGCGGCAAGATCGAGATCGCGCACATGATGAGCGTGACCTTGTCCTGCGATCACCGCGCCATCGACGGCGCGCTCGGCGCCGAATTGATCGGCGCCTTCAAGCAGCTGATCGAAAATCCAGTCATGATGATGGTCTGACGCGCGGTAGAGGGGGCAACGTTGCATGTCCGTACCCGCTGGCCATGGATGTCGCTGCTGCTTGGAGCTGTCGTCGCGCTCAACCCGATTGGGCTCGATTTTCTTTACTCCGCGTTCTTTGCCGGTGAACAACTGGCACGGAACATCGCCCGGCCTATCGTGCTGATTGCCTTGGCCGTGATGGCTTTGGCGACGATGCTCGAATGGCTGGTGAGGTTTTTTCTGATCAAGCGCCGCGCCCGCGGCGCCCCTTGAGTTGAACCGGGAGCCCGCATGGCCGACACATCCTTCGACGTCATCATCATCGGGTCCGGCCCCGGCGGCTATGTCACCGCGATCCGCGCCGCGCAGCTCGGCCTCAAGACCGCGATCGTCGAAAAATCCTATCTCGGCGGCATCTGCCTGAACTGGGGCTGCATCCCGACCAAGGCGTTGCTGCGTTCGGCCGAGATCTATCACTACATGCAGCATGCCAAGGATTACGGCCTGTCGGCGGAGAAGGTCTCGTTCGATCCGAAGGCTGTGGTGCAGCGCTCGCGCGGCGTCTCGAAGCGGCTGAACGACGGCGTCGGCTTCCTGATGAAGAAGAACAAGGTCAGCGTGATCTGGGGCGCCGCTTCGATCGATGCACCCGGCAAGGTCACCGTGAAGAAGTCTGACGTCGAGGGGCCGAAGGGCGCGCTGGGCGAGGGCAGCTACCAGGCCAAACACATCATCGTCGCGACAGGCGCGCGGCCGCGCGTGTTGCCGGGGCTTGAGCCCGACAAGAAGCTGATCTGGACCTATTTCGAGGCGATGGTCCCAGAGCGGATGCCAAAGTCGCTGCTGGTCGTCGGCTCCGGCGCGATCGGCATCGAGTTCGCCTCGTTCTTCCACACCATGGGCTCCGACGTCACTGTGGTCGAGGTGCTGCCGCAGATCCTGCCCGTCGAGGATGCCGAGATCGCCGGCCTCGCGCGAAAGCGGCTGGAGAAGCAGGGCATCAAGATCATGTCCTCGACCAAGGTGACCAAGCTGGAGAAGAAGGCCGACAGCGTCGTCGCCACCATTGACGACAGCAAGGGCAAGCCGGTCACGACCGAGTTCGAGCGCGTGATCTCTGCCGTCGGCGTCGTCGGCAACATCGAGAATCTCGGCCTCGAAAAGCTCGGCGTCAAAACCGACCGCGACTGTATCGTGATCGACGGCTACGGCAAGACCAACGTGCCCGGCATCTACGCCATCGGCGACGTCGCAGGTCCCCCGATGCTCGCCCACAAGGCCGAGCATGAGGGCGTGATCTGCGTCGAGGCGATCAAGGGCCTGCATCCGCATCCCATGGACAAGAACCTGATCCCGGGCTGCACCTATTGCCAGCCGCAGGTCGCCTCGGTCGGCCTCACCGAAGCCAGGGCCGAGGAGAACGGCCGGGAAATCCGCGTGGGCCGCTTCCCCTTCGTCGGCAACGGCAAGGCCATTGCGCTCGGCGAGGACCAGGGCCTGGTCAAGGTGATCTTCGACAAGAAGACCGGGCAGCTGCTCGGCGCGCATATGGTCGGCGCAGAGGTGACCGAGCTGATACAGGGCTACGTCGTGGCGATGAACCTGGAGACCACGGAAGAAGAGCTGATGCATACGGTCTTCCCGCATCCGACCTTGTCGGAGATGATGAAGGAAGCCGTGCTAGATGCCTATGGAAGGGTGTTGAATATTTGACCACCGCCGTCATTGCGAGCGAAGCAAAGCAATCCAGAGACTTTCCGCGGAGGCAGTCTGGATTGCTTCGCTTCGCTCGCAATGATGAGCAGAGAGAGCCGTTTGCAAAATAAGAAGGAAACCACCCCATGCACGACAACGACAACCTCACCATCGAACGCCCGACCTTCGTCACCCATCTCGAATGCGCGATGGAAGGCGACCGCTACGCCGCCGACGAGGTCCACAATCTCTCCAAGGCCGGAAAGCCGCTGCTGGTCCGCTATGACCTCGGCGGCGTGAAGAAGGCGCTGACCAAGGATGCGCTCAGCCACCGGCCCGCCGACATGTGGCGCTACCGCGAGCTTTTGCCGGTGCGCAAATGCAAGGACATCGTCTCGCTCGGCGAGGTCACCACGCCCCTGATCCGGCTGCCCAAGCTTTCGCGCACACTCGGCGGCGGCGAGATCATCGTCAAGGACGAAGGCCGGCTGCCGACCGGCTCGTTCAAGGCACGCGGCCTGGTGATGGCGGTGTCTATGGGCAAGGCGCTCGGCATCAGGCACATGGCGATGCCGACCAACGGCAATGCCGGCGCGGCGCTGGCGGCCTACGCGACGAGCTGCGGCGTCAAGACTACGATTTTCTGCCCGGCCGATACGCCGGAGGTGAATGTCAGCGAGATCGAGCTGCAGGGCGCGACCGTCTACCGCGTCAACGGCTATATCGACGATTGCGGCAAGATCGTCGGCGAGGGCAAGGCGAAAGTTGGCTGGTTCGACACCTCGACCTTGAAGGAGCCGTACCGGATCGAAGGCAAGAAGACCATGGGCCTCGAGCTCGCCGAGCAGCTCGGCTGGGACGTGCCCGACGTGATCTTCTATCCGACCGGTGGCGGCACCGGCCTGATCGGGATGTGGAAGGCTTTCGATGAGCTCGAGAAGATTGGCTTCATCGGCGCGAAGCGCCCGCGCATGGTCGCGGTGCAGGCCTCCGGCTGCGCGCCGATGGTGCGCGCCTATGAGGCCGGCACCGAGCATGCGACGCGCTGGGAGGACGCCCACACCATCGCCTCCGGCATCCGCGTGCCGCAGGCGATCGGCGATTTCCTGATCCTGCGCGCGGTGCGGCAGAGCAAGGGTTTTGCCATCGCCGTCGATGACGACAAGATCTCGTCTGCGTTGAACGAGGTCGCGCGCGAGGAGGGGCTGCTGCTGTGTCCCGAAGGCGCCGCGACTTATGCAGCCTACAAGGACAGCCTCGCCGACGGCCGCGTCAGCAAGACCGACCGCGTCTTGCTGTTCAACTGCGCCACTGGCCTGAAGTACCCGCTCCCGCCGGTCACGCGCACGCTCGACCGCCACAAGCCGATCGATTACACGCAGTTTTAGCGCGGCAATTCGTTACGAACGATCCCTCTTCCCTATGCGGGGAGAGGGCAAAAATAAGCAAAAATAGGAATGACATCGCTGGGGAGAAGACAATGAAGAAGGCCGTCTGGGCTGCGCTGATCGGTGTTCTTGCTGTCACAAGCGCCGCGCGCGCCGATGATTATCCTTCACATCCCATCACTATCATCGTGCCCTTCGCCGCCGGCGGACCGTCGGACGCGATGGCGCGCGTGCTTGCCGAGCGGATGCGGACGGCGCTCGGCCACCCCCTGATGATCGAGAACGTCACCGGCGCCGGCGGCTCGATCGGCGTCGGCCGCGCCGTGCATTCGCCGCCCGACGGCTACACGATCAGCTTCGGCCATCTCGGCACCCATGTCGCCAACGGTGCCGTCTACAAGCTCAACTTCGATCTCGTTGCCGATCTCGAGCCGGTGGTGCTGTTGCCGAGCAATCCGATGATCGTGGTCAGCAAGAACGCCGTGCCCGCGACCTCGCTCAAGGAGCTGATTGGCTGGCTCAAGGCACGACCGTCGCCCGCGACCGCCGGCACCGCCGGCGCAGGCTCCGGCAGCCACATCGCCGGCGTCTATTTCGAGAGCGTCACCGGCATCAAGCTGCAATACGTGCCGTATCGCGGCACCGCCCCTGCATTGAACGATCTGATCGCCGGCCAGATCGACGTCATCGTCGACCAGACCTCCAACTCCATCAGCCAGGTCCGCGCCGGCACCATCCGCGCCTACGCCATCAGCGACGACAAGCGTCTTGCATCCGCACCGGAGATTCCGACCGCGGAGGAGGCCGGGCTGAAAGGCTTCAACATGGTGCTGTGGTCGGGCCTGTGGGTGCCGAAGGGCACGCCGAAGGAGATCGTGACCAAGCTCAATGCCGCCGCTGTGGAGGCGCTGAACGATCCCGCCGTGAGGAAGCAGCTCGAGAGCCAGGGCCTGGAGATGACGCCGCAGGATCAACTCACGCCCGAAGCGCTCGGCACCCGCCAGAAGGCCGAGATCGCGAAATGGTGGCCAATCATCAAGGCCGCGAACATCAAGGTGGATTGAAGCGGAAGGCGCCTTCGTTTGCGGCTAGACCGACTTCATCGCCGCGAGCAGGCTCGGCGCTGGTGTATCACGTCTCGGCTTCACCGGACCTCGACAGGGCCGTCTCCAGACATTGAATCAGAGCCGGCGTGGCAAACGGTTTCGCTAGAAAGCAGATGGCACCAGCCTCGATCGCGCGCTCGCGCACGGCATCGTCGGGAAATGCCGTCACGAAGATGAACGGCGTGTGACGACCGAGGCGGCGCATATGCATCAACAGATCAACACCGCTCATGGCCGACATCTGCACGTCCGCGATGACGCAGGACGTCGTGTCCAGTTCGGCCGATTGGAGAAATTCGTGAGCGGAGCCAAAGATGCAGACCGTGTATCCCCGCGACGTCAGGAGATTGTTCGTCGCAAGGCGGACGGACAGATCGTCGTCAATGACGGAAATAACCGAAGGGATTGACAAGATAATCGCTCCTGATCGGGGAGCCGCGGGCCGCGGCACCGCCGCCTTTGGGAAAATGGGCTCCTGGAGCGAGCTTGGAAAGCATACTTAGGTTTGCACATTTCCTTTGGTGCATGGGATTCCGAGCGTCTCGGTCATTCTGACGAGATCGGCCAATGATTTCGCGCCCATCTTTCGCATGATCTGCCCGCGATAGATCTTGACGGTAATCTCAGCCAATCCAAGCTCGGCGGCGACCTGCTTGTTCATCAGGCCGGACGCGACCAGGACGAGGATGTCGCGCTGACGCTCCGTCAGGCCTTCGAACCGGGACCGCACGCCTGACATCGACTTCTCGGCATCGCGCCGCTTGCGATCCCGTTCGATGGCAGCCTGGACCGCATCCAGTATGTCCTGGTCTCGCACCGGCTTGGTCAGAAAATCGATGGCCCCGCTCTTCATCGCCCTAACGGTCATGGGAATATCGCCGTGACCGGTGATGAAGATGATTGGGGTGTGGATGCTGGCCTTCGCGAGGTCCGCCTGGAGGTCGAAGCCACTCGAGCCCGGCAGACGGATGTCGAGCACCATGCAGCTGGGGACCGCCGGCGGCTTGGCATCCATGATCTCGGCCGCCGAACCGAAGGCCTCGACTCTGAGCCCGACTGATTGAAAGAGGTTGGTGAGCGCACGGCGCATGGACGGATCGTCATCGACGATCAGGACGATCGGATCATCAGCGCTCGCGTGCGCCGGCGTCGGGTTGGCGTGGTCGGTCACGACATATCCTCGTGCGGCAAGGGCAGGGTAATCTGGAATGTTGCGCCGCTCCCCTCATTTGGAAATGCCGAAAGACGACCCGCGTGGGCCTCGATGATCGATCGGCAAATCGACAGCCCCATTCCCAGGCCGCCCGACTTTGTGGTGAAGAAAGGTGTGAAGATGCGCTCTGTCGCGTCGTTGCCAAGGCCGACACCGTGATCCATCACAGTAAGGAGCAGGCGGCCGTGGCCATCCTCGCCTACCTGACTGGAGCGGATCGCCAGCTCGCGCGGGCGGTCGGTGTTGGCCTGCATGGCCTCGATCCCGTTCATGACGAGATTGATCAGCACCTGCTGCAGCTGGATCCGATCGCCGCAGACTCTGGGCAGACTGGACGCCAGCTCCATTCGCACCGAGACGGCATGAGTGGCAAGCTCGCGCCGAACGAGGGTCACCGTCTCCCTCACGACCTGGTTGATGTCGAGTGGAACCATCTCGATCTCGGTCTTCTTCGCTAGCGCCCTGATCCGGTGGATCACCTCGCTGGCCCGATTGGCGTCCTCGACGATCCATTCCACAGAACGGCGCGCGGAACCCAGTTCGGCCGGTTCGCGGTCGAGCCATCCGATGCAGGCGTCTGCATTGGAGATCACGGCTGCAAGCGGCTGATTGATTTCGTGGGCTATCGAGGCGGTGAGTTCGCCAAGCATCGTGACTCGCGTGACATGGGCGAGTTCGGCTTGCGCCTTGCGCAGCGCTTCTTCGGTCTGCTCGGCGCGGACCGCCGCCGTCACATCGGTACTGACGCCACGATAGCCGAGAAAATTGCCGTTCGCATCGTGGAAGGGCTTGCCGCTGGTGCGTACGTAAATCGGAGATCCGTTGCGATCCCTGCTGCGGTAAACCAGGTCGCGAAACGGAAGATGTGCGTCGATCGCCGCGCGATGCTGCTCCCACTTCTCAGGCTCGAGCTCGGCATCGGGGGGAATGTCCCAACGGGTCAGGCCAATCAAGCCCGTCGGCACGGCACTGGCGGTATCGGCGTGCTCCGATATATGCGTGATACGGTGATCCGGCCCGGTCTCCCAAAACCAGTCCGATGCGGTTTCGGCATAATCGCGGAATCGCTGCTCGGATTGCTTGAGCTCGTCAAAGGCCTTTTGCAGCGCTTCCTTTGCGGCGAACCGCTCGGTGACATCCACGTGCGTACCGATAATTTCCATCACATCGCCGTCGCCACCTATGACGGGATGTCCCTCTGTATGGACGCGTCTTATCGACCCATCCGGACGCACAATCCGAAAATCAATTTCGAAGGGCTGTCTTTGCTGGATTGCCAGACGTTCCATGTCAGCAACCCGTCCAAAGTCTTCGGAGGGGATCCGCTGTTGGAAAGCCCGTGCTGATAAATCGACCTGGTCCGGGTCAAATCCGAACAAGCGGTAGAGTTCAGACGATCGGTAAGCAAACTCCTGGCGACGCACGTCCCAGGCCCAGCTGCTCGTATGGCTGAGGCGTTGGGCTTCGGCCAGATAGGCTTCACTGCGACGCAGCCTCTGTTCCGCCTCCTTTGCGATCGTGACGTCGGTGACAGCCCCGACAAACTCGATGCGCCCGGATGCATGTCTCACCGCGCGCGCCACGGAATGGAGATATTTAAGCGATCCATCAGGCATCAACAGGCGATACTGGTGGTCGAAATCCTCCGCCTCGCGGAAGGCCCGTTCGAGGGTCTTGCCGACCGCATCGCGGTCTTCCGGATGGATGCGCTGGAAAACAAAGCCCAGGGTCGGCTTTACCGCAGGATCACATTGGAAGATGCGAAAGGTTTCCCTCGACCAGACGATCTCGCCGGTCGCCGGGCTCAAGCCGAAGCTGCCGGTGCGGCTCAATTCCTGCGCCTGCGCGAGGTAAGCCTCGCTCTGCCGCAGCCCATCCTCCGCCTCCCTGCGCTGGGTGATGTTTTCGCAAGCGACCAGCACGACCGGCGTGCCGTCGCCACGTAGCATGGCCTTGGCGTTTTCACGAACCCAGAGAACCGAGCCGTCCTTCCGGATCTTGCGGATCTCCCAGGTATGCGACTGGTCCACGGTTTCCAGGCACAACGCTACGCATCGACGGACGAGGTCGTGGTCTTCTTCGAAAAAGACGTTCAGCACGGATTGACCGGTCAGTTCGGCCGCCGTGTAGCCCAGTTGTGCGGCGCCAAATGTATTCACGTTGAGCACGGTCCCGGCCGGATCAACCATGAAGTACATGACCGGATTGTGCTCGAACACCTCGCGCCATTGCTTCACGGCGTCGCGCAGATCGATGCTGTCCTGATTGCTGCTGTCTCGGTCGTTGTTGTCCTGGTCGGTGTTATCCTGCCGCCAGGCATGCCCGATCGCGGAATTATGCTTCGCTCCGCTGCCGAAGGACCGAAGCGCCGCAAGGCCGCCCAACAGAAAATGTGCGGCTGAATTCCCAAGTTTCGCGATCTGGCCAGGCATCATCGCAGGCGTCCCGGCCCGTTGGGGGGCAGGGCGAGTAGAGCATTTTGCGACAACAGGGGCAATTCCCTCCAAAGTACGACTCTGCGGCGAAAAACTCGCGGGCTCCGTGCAGCTTGCGAGCTCTGCATCGTCTCGTTGCGGTGGCATGTCCGGAAATCTACGGAACAAACTTACGTATAGCTCGCACATCCCTAATCATACGGCGCATTTACCTCCGTACAATTGAGAGGTCCGTCGCATGGGGACTAGTCTCACTGGCAATCCAGTGGAGTCGATTTCGAAGCACGAACCGCCGAGTAGCTCGGTGTTGTGCGCCTACGAGGCCAGCTTTGTCTCCGCCGTCGCCCCGACTTGCCGATCATTTGGCCGGTCACGATTGAGAAACCGCATTTCGTTGACGAACGTGGTGACCGTGCACCAGCGCAGGTTGGGAGCCAGGACCATCAGAGGCACCGGTCAGAGGCCAAGAGGAGAGGATCATGTGCGATAAGCCCGAACACTCCGAGCGCCGTCCTGCCGCAAAAAGCTGCGCTGTCTGCAGCGGGAAGTTCGGCCTGATCCGATATTATTCCTGGCGAACGCCGCTCTGCTCGCGGAAATGTCTCGATCGCTTCAGGGCGCGCCGCGAACGAGACCGCCGATGGCTGTTCAAATTTCAGGCGGCGTGAGGATCGGCCGCCAGATCCGCCCCGTTCGGCATTTCTGAATCAGGAGGCCGCGTGTTGAATCGTGTTTGCAAGCTCCTCTTGGCGATCGCGCTACCGCTTCTGTTGATGACGGGGGTGGAGGCCGACGAGGTTGGACAGGACGCTGCACATCATCACCATCCGCTCCAGGATCAGCTCCTGCACGAGGAGTTCTATTCCAGCTGGCACATGCCGGATAATCCGGTGCTGAGTTGCTGCAACAGCGCGGATTGCTACCCGACCGAGATACGCTACGTCGACGGCAGGGTCTACGCGCGGCGCCGGGAAGACGGGAAATACATCCTCATCCCGTCCCAGAAGGTCGAGCGAAATAGAGACAATCCCGACGGCCGCAACCATCTTTGCGCGCCGCCGCCGTCCGCCTCTTTGGTCGATACAGTCTACTGCTTCGCTCTGGGAGGTGCCACGTGAGATTCATACTGGTGAACGGCAGAACCCCTTTCCGCAAAACACACTGTCTATGGTGCTGCGAGGAGATCAGCGGCAGCTACTTGCGCGACGTCAGGACACGGCTGCCCTACTGCGACCACGAGTGCTACGCGATTCATCGCGAAGCTGCGCCGCTGATCGAAAGGCGCACGCGAGCGGCGTCTTGAACGGGCGAGCGGGCGAAAGCTTCGGTGGATTTGCCGTCCGCCTGAGAGGACGTGACGATGAGATTCATGCTCGTCAATCAGGAAGAGCCTCACCACGGCGGTATCTGCAGCGCGTGTGCCCAGCCGCTGGGCTCGAGTTACGTCCGGCATGTGCCCACGCAACGGCGATATTGCGACTATGATTGCTACCGTCGGCATCAGCAGACGACCATAGGAACGCTCTGGCCCTACAGCAATTCGCTCGAGGCGATCACGATGTTCATGGCTATTTCGAGCTGGAGCTGGATGATGCAGATGGGCGCGCTCTCGCGCTCGCTGACCGAGGCATATTTGCGCGCGCACAACCTTCTGACAACGGAAGGAGATGACGGCTAGCCGAGCAATGATGCCGCGCAGAGAAGTCGGCCGCGGTCACTGCATCCAGCTTCGCGCCGCGTCCAGCCCCGGCGTTGCGAGGTTAGGGCGCGGAGGCCGCGGCCGATGCCGTCGGCGCCGCGCTCACTTCCTGCGGTGTGATGCGCTGATCGCTCTTTCCAGCCACCATGCCGCTGCCCTCGAACCGCGCGCGGTAGACCAGCACGTTCTCGATCACGCGCTGGACGTAGTTGCGGGTCTCCGACAGCGGGATGCGTTCGACCCAGTCGACCGGATCGACCTTGGGATCCCGGGGATCGCCGCGCGCCTGCACCCATTCGCGCACCCGGCCGCGGCCGGCATTGTAGCCGGCGAAGGTCATGATCTGGTTGCCGCGGTATTCCGACAAGAGCGCGCTAAGCTCGGCCGCCCCCATCTGAATGTTGTAGACGGGATCGGAGACCATCTTGTCCCAGTCATAGGTCAGGCCGAAGCGTTTTGCGGTGTCGCGGCCGGCTTCCGGCGTCACCTGCATCAGGCCGACCGCATTGGCCGGCGATTTGTCGCGCTGGTCGAACGAGCTTTCGGTGCGCGCCACCGAGTAGATCACGCTGGTCTCGATCGCGGGCGCGACCTGTTTGTGCTCGGGAATGCCGATGGTCGGGAAGGCGTAGTGATCGAGCGCGAGCCCGCGCGCCAGCGCCGTCTTTCCGACCTCCAGCATCGTGCGCGCATCGTTGCGCCGCCCGGCGAGTTCGCCGAGCGCTTCGAGCGCTGCGACGTCGGTGCTCTCCTTGGCGAAATCCTCGGCGTAATAGAACACCACGTCACGCTCGCCGATGCCGTAGAGCATGTCGGCGGCGCGCACGCGCTCGTCCATGGGCGGCGTGTCGGCCGCGGCCAGCACCGGCGAGGGCGGTCGCAGCTCGATCCGGTCGAGGCCGAGCTTTGCCCTGGCGAGCTGGCCGTAATAGGCGGTCGGATAGCGCGCGGCGGCCTGATAGCTCAGGCGTGCGTCGGTCGCCGCGTTCATCGCCTCGGCCGCACGGCCGCGCCAGTAATGCGCCCGCGACAGCGCGAGCGGGTTGGCCGAGCCCTCGTCGATCGCGGCGAAGTGCATCAAGGCGGTTTTGGGGTCGTCGAGATAGCGTAGCGCGATCCAGCCGCACATGAAGTGGTAGTCGACGCGGTAGACCTCCATCGCCGGCACCGCGGCGGTGCGCACCACATCAAAGGCGGTCCTAGACTTGTCCTGGTCGAGCAGCTTGCGTGCGAGCAGGCGCCGCTCGCGCCACCACGCATCGGTGTCCTGCGCCGCCATCGTCTCGGGCGCGGCGGCCAGGATCACTTCGGCCGCATCGTCGATGCGGTCCTTCTGAAGATGCCACTGCGCGCGGCACAGCACGTAGCCGAGATCGCGGCGCGCCCCGGCCGAAACGTCGTCGAGATAGTCCTTGGCCTTGTCCGCCTTGCCGGTGACCGCAGCGCAGGCCTTGACGATCGCGAGCGCATCCTCGCCGAGACGCTTGGCCGCGCGCCGCGCGCCCGCGTAGTCCTTTGCGCCGAGGCGCTTGTCCATGCGGGCGCGATGGTCGTCCGCGGTCAGGAGATCGCGGAACGCCGCGTAGGAATCCTCCTCGCTGCGCTCGGACAATTCATCGCTGCGCCAGGCCTCGCGCACCAGACGCGCGGCCCGGTCGCTGTCGCCCTCGACGAGCAGCGCCCGGGCGAGGGCGAATTTGCCCTTGGCGCTTGTCGGCCGGTCCATGGTGAATTTGTGCACGGTGGCCGCGTCGCTATTTTCCTGCCACAGCCGCGCCTCGGCGCGCCGACGCAGCAGCGCGCTGCTCGGCCAGTCCGGGTTGGCGGCGAGGAAGGCGGCGTAGCGCTTGAAATTCGCCGTGCTCTCGGAATGGCGCAGCATGAACCATTCGGCGAGCTTCTGCCCGGCGGGATCAGCAATGCGGTCGCGCGCCGCGCCGGCGTCATCGTTCTTGCCCTTGCGCGCAAGTTCGATCGCGTCCCTCAGCGCGGCGAGATCGCCGGTGAGCGGCGGCGGTGCCGGCTTGTCCGTCGGCGCGTCATCCTGCTTCTTCGATTTGCGTTTGGCGTCGGCATGTTTGCCGCGGCGCGACTTGGCCGCAGCAGCATGGCGTGGCTTGCCGGATTTCGCTTCATGAGTCTTCTTCGACGCTGATGACTTGTGACTGCTCTTGGCTGCCAGCTCCGTCGGAAGGAACGCCACAGCGGCCATGGTTATGACACACGCGAGCGAGCGTAGGCACTGGTTCATTGCGTGGTCCCCCCCTGCGAAACCAGTACAAACCAAAGTCCGCGACGACATGCGGCTCGAGAATCAAGACGACATCGAAAACGATGATGCGGCATCGTCCCGCATTCCTGACGCTCACGCAACAATGCGGCAAAATACGGATGGAACTTGGGAACTCGAGGAACGGAGGACGAAGGGGCAATTTAACCTTCGTTAACGGATAAGGCTCACAGCGACGGTTGCGGACGCCTGGACGCCGCGAACAGCCAGATTGCGTGTTCCCCAGCTGAAATCCGGTGTATTGAGTTCCCAGACCCGTCCTTTCAGCCTTTGCCCTGCACCTATGCCGATTTTCAACCAGTCGATCCGGCGCAAGATCGTCGGGATCGCCCTCGGATTGATCGTCCTGATGCTGGTCACCTCGATCCTGTCGATGGTGATGTCCAGCCAGGTCGGCGTCCTCCTGGACGAACTGACCAACCGCTACATCCCGGCCTACGGACATCTGGCGCGCACCAATATCCGCTCGCTTGAGCGCGCGCTGGCGCTGCGGCGAATGGTCATGACCAAGATGCAGTCGCCATCGGACGAAGAGGCCTATGCTGCGCGCCTTCGCGAGTTCGAGGAAACGGACCGCAGGATCGAGGAGGAGGCCGAGGGCGCGCGCAGACTCATCAACGCGATTATCGACGATCCCAGAACGCCTTCCGACAATGCCGCGCTGGCGCGGATCGAGATCCGCATTGAAACCGCCGTCACCGATCTGCGCCGCGATCTGGACGAAGACCACGCAAGGCTGCTCAAGCAGGTTGACGCGAGGCAGATGGCGGAGGCCCGCGGCACGCTGGAACATATCGACGCGCTGCGCGACCAGTTCAACCAGAAGATCGACGCGATCCGCGGCGACATGCTGACGCAGGTTTTCTTCAGCACAGCGCAGGTGATAGGTCACCAGCGGCAGGCGATGATCATTTCGGGCATCGTGACCATGCTCGCTGCGATCGTCGGATTTGTTTTTGCGCTGTTGGTCTCCAGCGGCATCACGCGCCCGGTGCGGCTGCTGCTCGCGGGCACCCGCGAGGTCGAGGCGGGCCGCTTCGACAAGGCCATTACGGTGTCGACCCAGGACGAGATCGGCGAGCTCGCCGCCGCCTTCAACCGCATGATCGAGCAGCTGCGTCACAATGAGCGTATCCGCGAGACCTTTGGCCGCTATATCGATCCCAAAGTGGTGCAGGGGCTGATCGACCGGCCGGAGGTTGCCATGGACGGCCAGCGCCGGGTGATGACCATCATGTTCTGCGACATGAGCGGCTTCACCTCGATGAGCGAGGGCATGACCCCGCGCGGCCTCGTCAAGGTGATGAACCACTATTTCACGGTGATGTCCGGCCCGATCAGGAACAACCGCGGCATCATCGACAAATATATCGGCGATGCCATCATGTCGTATTGGGGCCCACCCTTCATCGAGGAGGACGAGCAGGCGCTGCTTGCCGGGCTTGCCGCCATCGAGATGGCCGAACAGGTGCCGGCGCTGCAGAAGCAGTTGCCGGACCTTCTCGGCATCCGCGCCATGCCGGTGCCGTGCGACCTGCGCATCGGCATCGCTACCGGCGAGGTCTTGACGGGCAGCATCGGTTCCGAGCTGATGATGAGTTTTACGGTAATGGGCGACGCCGTGAACCTCGCCTCGCGCCTCGATCTGGTCAACAAGGTCTACGGCACCCGCATCCTGATCTCGCAGGCGACGGCCGATGCGATCGGAGCAGGTCTCGAATTGCGCGAGATCGATCGTCTCGCAGTCGCGGGCCAGAGCGCGCCGCAGGCCATCTTCGAGGTGATGGGCAAGACGGGTATGCTCAGTGCTGCGCAGGAGAGCCTGCGGTTGCACTATGTCGCAGGCCTCGCCGCCTATCGTTTGCGCTGCTTCGACGAGGCGCGCATCGCGTTCAACGCAGCGCTGGAGAGCTTTCCCGGCGACGGTCCCTCGCGCACGCTGCTCGCCCGCATCGCGCAGTTCGATGCCCATCCGCCGGCAGCCGATTGGGACGGCGCCTGGCGGCTGGATGCCAAATAGCGTCTGCGTCGGGAAAAATTTATTCTACCCCATAACGATGTTTGCCGTGACCTATTTGCCGGGCTTAGGTTGAGTGTCCTTGAGGCGTTTGATGGGGACACGCCGATGACAGAGCTTGAGGACAGGCTGGAACGGTTCGAGACGCTCACCGCCGAATGCGAGCTGATTACCAAGCTCGCCACCGACAGCAAAAAGCGCGAATTATATCTGAGGCTCGGGGAGCAGTATCGCCAGCTGGCTGCGGATATGCGGCAGGTGATCGCCGCCAAAGCTGCGACCAAGGCCGCGGCCTGAGGCCGGCTGCAATTCGATCTTAATGTTTGGCGCGCATCCTTCCGGGATGTGAGCGTCGCACTTCACGATTGCTCATAGTGGGAATGCCGGGCTCGTTGCAATGCAGCGTGCCCCGCTGACATCGCTTGCCGTTCCTTACAGGGCAATCCCATGCGCCTTCTTGCGGTCCTCGTGCTCGCGCTGATGACGGCGGCCTGCAATCAGGAGCAGGACATTACCGGCTCGACCGCGTCCTGCCTGATGCGGAACTACAGCTCCTACAATCCCCGCGACATGAACCAGTGCGTCAGCGCCTGCAAGACGTGCGACCACGGCAACACCGTCACCTGCACCACGTCCTGCACGCTCAAGGGTGCGCACTGAGCGGCGCATCCTGGCGCTTCCACGATGCGATGGAACGCTGGCGGGCTGACGGTGTCCCGGCACCGGAACGATTTTCATGGGGTCATCGTTGGAGGAGGGCAGGCAGGACGCGGAGTCCAATGGAATGGGTATGCTCGATCCCGGCCGGTTTCTGGTGTCGTGCTCGCATTGCGATGCCTGGCCGATGGCGGCCAACGTCAAACGTTCGAGCTGGTCAGCGTCCCCGCACGAGGTCCGCTTTGTGTGCCCGCGCTGTCGCCGTGAGGAAACCGCGATCATCGCGGCATCCGGTGAATTGACGCCGATCAGCCGCAGCGACATCCCGCCGCGCGACGTGACGGTGGCGTGGGCCCAGGCTCAGCGCTCAAGAGAGCGAGCCTGAGCGGCAGGCGCTTGCGTTCTGGCGCTCGCCGGCGGGACCGGCATAGGCCGGCTCGTCGATGCCTACGAGATCGTCCGTCTGATCGACCGTTCGGGCGCGCGATGCGGAACGTCTAAGCTTCCCAATCCTGACGCAGATGTCGGGTCGTTGCGAGGGCCGTCAAGCCGCAAGCGCAAAAATATTCCACTTTACCGAAATTCGGATTTGTCGTATGTGTCGGCCATCCCCGCTCGACCTTGAGGGGCGATTGTACGTCGTCACGATACGCGAGCGGGGTTGCGGTGGACGCGGCAGCGTCGGCATGAGTTGGCTGGCAATGACGATGTGGTGAGAACGCGCTCGATGCCCGACGCGTGCCCCGGCGTCTCTTCGACGGTACGTGGCAGAGCCGGAGCCGGAGCCCATCCATCCATCTATCCGTGCCGTGCTGCGCTGCCCATCTGGGTCCCGGCTCGGCGTGGCAACGCTTGCGCGTCGAAGCTTGTCCGGGACACGGGGCAGCGTGGATGGGGAAGGCAACGGTGGGCGACTCACCTGCGGTGCGCTCTGTCACTCGGACGAAAGCGGGCGCGCTGAGCCGACCTCGAAATCTGAAGTTGTGGATGGCCCTCCCGAGAGGGTATCGAGGTAAGGTCATCCGTGTCCTTCGAGCCACGATTGTGCTATCAATGCAACAGTCAGTCGGGATTTAACCCTCATTGCAGGCCGTTCGCACCGGCGCCGCTATTTAGCCACACCTCAACATGAATAAAATCACTCGAATGCTTTATCGGCAGCGGCGCTCTTCCAAAGGCGACGAGAAATCCCAAGGTCGATTCAAATCTTGGGTCTGATTTTTCGGGTCTGAAAGGGTTGGCCAGGGAAACTGATTTGCGATGGTCGCGAAGAGCAACATCAAGCAGAGGCTGCCGAGCCGTCACGTGACGGAAGGCCCTGCGCGCGCGCCCCATCGCTCCTACCTCTACGCCATGGGTCTGACCACCGAGCAGATCCACCAGCCCTTCGTCGGCGTCGCCTCCTGCTGGAACGAGGCCGCCCCCTGCAACATCGCCCTGATGCGCCAGGCGCAGGCGGTGAAGAAGGGAGTCGCGTCGGCCGGCGGCACCCCGCGTGAGTTCTGCACCATCACCGTCACTGACGGCATCGCCATGGGCCATGACGGCATGCGCTCCTCGCTGCCGTCACGCGAATGTATCGCCGACTCTGTCGAGCTGACCATCCGCGGCCACGCCTACGATGCGCTGGTGGGTCTTGCCGGCTGCGACAAGTCGCTGCCAGGCATGATGATGGCGATGGTCCGCCTCAACGTGCCCTCGATCTTCATCTACGGCGGCTCGATCCTGCCCGGCAATTTCCGCGGACAGCAGGTCACCGTGCAGGACATGTTCGAGGCGGTCGGCAAGCATTCGGTCGGCGCCATGTCGGACGAGGATCTCGACGAGATCGAGCGCGTGGCGTGCCCATCGGCCGGTGCCTGCGGCGCGCAGTTTACCGCCAACACCATGGCGACCGTGTCCGAGGCGATCGGGCTCGCACTGCCGTACTCGGCCGGCGCTCCCGCACCTTACGAAATCCGCGATGCGTTCTGCATGACCGCGGGCGAGAAGGTGATGGACTTGATCGCCGCCAATATCCGGCCGCGCGACATCGTCACCCGCAAGGCATTGGAGAACGCGGCGGCCGTGGTTGCGGCCTCCGGCGGCTCGACCAATGCTGCGCTGCACCTGCCGGCGATCGCGCATGAGGCCGGAATAAAATTCGACTTATTTGACGTTGCCGAAATCTTCAAAAAGACACCGTATGTCGCCGATTTGAAGCCGGGCGGCCGTTATGTCGCCAAAGACATGTTTGAAGTTGGCGGCATACCGCTTCTGATGAAGACGCTGCTCGACAACGGATTTCTCCACGGTGATTGCCTCACCGTTACCGGTCGAACGATCGCCGAAAACCTCAAGAGCGTGAAATGGAATCCGCACCAGGACGTGGTGCACCCGGCAGACAAGCCCATCACCGTCACCGGCGGTGTGGTTGGTCTGAAGGGCAATTTGGCGCCAGAAGGTGCGATCGTGAAAGTCGCGGGAATGTCCAACCTGAGGTTCACCGGTCCAGCGCGTTGCTTCGACCGGGAGGAGGATGCCTTCGAGGCCGTCCAGAACCGCACTTACCGCGAAGGCGAAGTCATCGTGATCCGCTACGAGGGGCCCAAGGGCGGCCCCGGCATGCGGGAAATGCTCCAGACCACCGCGGCGCTGACCGGCCAGGGCATGGGCGGCAAGATCGCGCTTATCACCGACGGCCGCTTCTCCGGCGCCACCCGCGGCTTCTGCATCGGCCATGTCGGGCCTGAGGCCGCGATCGGGGGGCCGATCGGACTGTTGCAGGATGGCGACATCATCGAGATCGACGCGGTCGCCGGCACCCTTGACGTAAAATTGAGCGACGATGAGTTCGCTCAGCGCAAGACCAAATGGCGCGCTCGCGCGACTAACCATACGTCGGGTGCGCTCTGGAAATATGCTCAGCAGGTTGGGCCGGCGATCGATGGGGCGGTAACCCATCCCGGCGGCGCGCACGAGAAACAGTGTTATGCGGACATCTAGGCGTGCCATAGTTGCGTTTGTGTTGGGGGCTGCTGCGCTGGCCGCGCCGGCGCTCGCCTTCGACGGTGCCCCCGTCAACCAGAAGGATGCGGCCATCCCAGTGGTCACCACCTTGCCCGGTGTCACAGGCAAGGTGCGCAATGTGCCGCCGGCCGTGGCCAGCCAGGAAATCTCGCTCAGCGCCCTGCAATATGCCGCCGAGGGCGGTCATCCGATCGCGCAGTGGAAGCTCGGCCGCATGTACGCCAATGGCGACGGTGTCGCCCAGGACGATGTGCGCGCATTCGAATATTTCAGCCGGATCGCGAACGCCCATGCCGAGGACAGCCCGTCGGCGCCGCAGGCGCAGATCGTGGCCAACGCCTTCGTCGCGCTCGGCCGCTACTATCTCAGCGGCATCCCGAACTCGAAGGTCAAGTCGGATCCGGACCGGGCGCGGGAGATGTTCTCCTACGCGGCGTCCTATTTCGGCAATGCGGATGCGCAGTACGACCTCGCCCGGCTCTACCTGAAGACGCCGGATGCCTCGCGCGAGGATTTTCGCTACGGCGCACGCTGGCTCGGCCTTGCCGCGCAGAAGGGCCAGCACGAGGCCCAGGCGCTGCTCGGTCAGATGCTGTTCAACGGCGATCGCCTGCCGCGGCAGGCCGCGCGCGGCCTGATGTGGCTGACCCTGGCGCGTGACAGCGCCGGTGCCGAGGAGATCTGGATCAAGGAAAGCTACAATCGCGCTTTCGCCAAGGCCTCCGACGACGACCGCGCCATGTGCCTGCAAATGCTCGAACAGTGGGTGCAGGGCCGCCGCGAGTGAGCCTGCAGAGGCGGCGTCAGGCCGCCTCCAAGGCCAGATCCGCCCATACCGGCACGTGGTCCGACGGCTTCTCCCAGCCGCGCACATAGCTGTCGATGCCGACATTGGCGAGCCGGTCGCTGGCCTGCGGCGACATCAGCAGATGATCGATCCGCAGGCCCTGGTTCTTCTGCCAGGCGCCGCCCTGATAGTCCCAGAAGGTGTAGAGTCCGGGCTCGTCGGTGACCGCCCGCAGCGCGTCGGTCAGGCCGAGGCCGAGCAGGGACTGAAAGCTCTCCCGCGTCTCGGCCTTGAACAGGGCGTCCCCGGTCCAGGCGGCAGGATTGTGCACGTCGCGGGCGGCGGGGATGACGTTGAAGTCGCCAGCGAGGATCAGCGGGTCCTCGGCCTTAAGCCGCTCCTTCGAATACTCAAGAAGCCTCGACATCCATTTGAGCTTGTAGGGATATTTCTCGGTCCCGACCGGATTGCCGTTGGGCAGATAGAGGCAGGCGATGCGCAGCACGCCGCGCTTGAGCGTCACCACGCCCTCGAGGAAACGGGCATGCGCATCCTCGTCATCGCCGGCAAGTCCCGACTTGGTCTCGTCGAATGGCAGTTTCGACAGCAGGGCGACGCCGTTGAAGGTCTTCTGGCCGTGCGTGACGACGTTGTAGCCCATGGCCTCGATCTCTAGCCGCGGGAAGGCCTCATCGACGCATTTGATCTCCTGGAGGCAGACGATGTCCGGCTGGCACTCCCGGAGCCAAGTGAGGAGATGCTCGATCCGCTGCCGGACCGAGTTCACGTTCCAGGTGGCTACTCTGATTGGCATTGCGGGAAGCTCCAAGCGGGGCCCCGTTAGAACAAACTGCAAACGCGCCCGTCAAGGACGCCGCAAAATCTCCCACAAAATTAACCCGGCTTAAGCAGGCCGCAGGCCATTGATGCCGAAAAGGTTCCTCGGATGGGATGGCCGGACAAATCCATAAAGCGAAGTGAGCCGCGTGACGGCCTGATCGGCGCGTTCCTGTATTGGCTCGGCGGCTTCGAGATCGAGGACGGCCTGACCGCCGATCTCAGCGAGCGCGAATTGCGCCGCATCCGCGCCAAGCAGATCGACGCGGTGACGCGGCTGATCCCGGTGACGATGGCCGTCACCATGCTCAACGTCGCCATCGTGCTGATCCTGTTCTGGGGCAGGGGCTGGAACGACTTCCTCGCGATCTGGGGCCTGACGCTCGCCACCACCGCCTCGCTCGCCATTCGCGCCTGCCGTCGTTCCCACCAAAATCCGCCGCAGGAAGCAACAGCGCGCGCCGCGCGGCAGATGATGCGGCAGGCATTTTTCCTCGCGGCGATATGGGGCACGCTGCCGCTGGCCCTGTTGAGCCGCATCGAGCCGACCAGCCAGCTCATTCTGGCCTGCCTGATGGTCGGCATGATGTCCGGCGGCGCCTTCACGCTGTCGACCTTCCCGCGCGCCGGTCTCGTCTATCTCGCCACCATGACGGTTGCCTGCGCCGGCGCGCTGCTGCTGTGCGGCGCCGGGCCGTACCTGATGACCTCGGTGTTCCTGTTGCTGTTCGCGTTCTTCATGGCGGGCAACATCGTCTCCCAAGGCAATCTGTTCGTCGGCAATCTCAAGGCCCAGCTCGAGCTCGAACGGCAGACCGAGATCATCTCGCTGCTGCTGAAGGATTTTCAGGAGAACGCCAGCGACTGGCTATGGCAGACCGACGCCGAGGGGCATCTGGTCGACGTGCCCGAGCGCTTCGCCGCGGTCGCGCAATTGCCGCTTCCGCTCCTGAAGGGATCGCATTTCGCCGACGTGCTCGACATGCTCTGCCCCGAGGACAAGACGGCGGCCTACAATATCGTCGGCCTGATGGAGCATGCCGAACCGCTGCACGAGATGAGTATCAAGGTCGTCGCCGGCGGCGAGGCGCGGCTGTGGTCGCTCACGGGCCAGCCGGCCTACGACCGCGACGGCCAATTCCTTGGCTATCGCGGCTTCGGGCGCGACGTGACCGAGCGCTGGCGCGCGGAAAAGGCCGAGGCCGAGAGCCGGGCCAAGTCCGACTTCCTGGCGGTCATGAGCCACGAGATCCGCACCCCCATGAACGGCGTGCTCGGGCTTGCCAGCATGCTGCTTGAGACCAAGCTCGATCCGGAACAGCACGAGGCCGTCACCACGATCCGCGAATCCGGCGACAATCTTCAGCGTATCCTCAACGACATTCTCGATCTCTCCAAGCTCGAAGCCGGACGTTTCCAGTTCGAGGTGATCGACTTCGCGCCGCAAGCGCTGGTCGAGACGGTCGCGGCCGTGGTGCGCGCAGGCGCCAGGAGCAAGGGGCTCGAGGTCAAGGTCGAACTCGACCCGAACCTGCCGCCGACGCTGCGCGGCGACGTTGCGCGCATCCGGCAGGTGCTGCTCAACCTCGCGTCCAATGCGCTGAAATTCACCGATGCCGGCGAGGTGACGATAGCGGCGACCTGTCAGGCGCGCCGCGATCTGCTTGCGACCGTCGAATGGAGCGTGAGCGACAGCGGTATCGGCATCGCACCCGAGAAGGTCGGGCAGCTCTTCTCTGACTTCGCCCAGGCCGATGCTTCGATCAGCCGCCGTTTCGGCGGTACCGGGCTTGGCCTCGCGATCTCGCGGCGCATCATCGAGCAGATGGGCGGCACCATCGGCGTCACATCGACGCCGGGCGAGGGCTCGACCTTCCGCTTCACGCTGGTGCTGCCCTGGAGCCAGGCGCAGGCGTCCGACCAGACCGCAGGCCGCGACGAAGCCGACGATCTCAAGGCCCGCCTCGCCGCGCTTGACCGGCCGCTGAAGGTGCTGGTCGCGGAGGACGATGCCGTCAACCGCATGGTTGTGAGCAAGATGTTAGGGACCTTCGACGTCGAGCTGCGCGTCGTCGCCGACGGCGTCCAGGCCGTCGAGGCGGTGTCAGAAGGCGACTACGATGTCGTGTTGATGGACGTGCGCATGCCCGACATGGACGGCCTTGCCGCGACGCGAGCGATCCGCGCCCAACGCGGGCGGTTCGAAGCCTTGCCGATCGTCGCGCTGACCGCCAACGCCTTCCCTGAGGACATCAAGATATGTCGCGAGGCAGGCATGTCGGACTTTCTGGCAAAGCCCTTGCGCAAGCCGGCGCTGGCCGCCGCGCTGTTGCGCGCGCTGGATGGTCACGCGATGTCGGAGGACGTCCCGCTTCAGCCGGAGCTGATGCCGGTCGGGGTCGAGTGGACGGACGAGGAAAGGCAGATCACCGGGAATTAAAACTGCTGGTCAGATCATGCTGATGACGGCGTCACGCGACACCGCCACCACCGCTCCGATCATGGTGTTGGCGTCGCGACCGACCATCACCCAACTGTCCGCACCGGTCCGCTGGACCTGCAGCGTGCTCCTGTCGAGGAAGCCGTCGGTAGCCGCGGCCGCGAGCCATTCGCAGTCGCCCAACTGCGCGCTGGCCGGTTGTCGGATAGACGCGATTGACAAGCTCGATCTTGTTACTGCCGATCAGGCCTCGTGGTATTGTACATTGAAAGGAGTTTGGGGATTGGCGCGATGAATGGAAGGGGCAGGGGAGAATGAGGGGGTGACAGCGGAAGCAATCGACAGAAAGCTCCGGTCAGAAAGGATGCTTCGAGCCGAGGGCGTGCCTTTCCTTGCTGCACTACCGGTTATCGAGACGACGGCTGAGGCGCTGAAACGGTCTAAAGAAGAGGTCGCGCTGCGCACTCTTTGTCTCCTTCTCGTTGCTGCGAAAGGCGAAGGACTTGGTCAAGAAATAGTTGAAGGAATTCTGGAATTCCACGAACTCCGGCCACATCTGACTCCGAAAGAACTCGCCTTCGTGTTCGACCATTCGCCCTCGCAGCACGACCGCGTTCAATTCACTTGGAGGCACGAAGCTGCCTGGACTCTACTTTGGGCATTGGGCTTCGTGGCTCAACTAGGCAAGCCAGCAGAGATTTGCGACGTGGAATTCGCCGCGAGGACGATGACCGAAAGGACAACTACTCAGTTCATCGAAGACTCCGAACTTCGTCCGATCGCCGAAATTCTTGATCAGGCCGATCTAATCTACAGGTACCATTGGGCTATTAGAAACGCCCGCATGAAGGGACAGCAGGTACCGGCAGATCTCGATCCTGGCGTGACGGAAGAGAGACATTGCGCTTTGAACTGGCTCATCGGATACAACGAACAAGCGTGGGACCACGTTACGACTGACGGCTAACACTCCAATGAGGGTGAGCGGGCGACTCTCAGTTTGGCGTAAAGCAGCGCGAAGACGAGACTTCAGCGTGCCCACTAAGGTGCATGGGGGGTGTTTTTCGGATTTTGAAGCGCGTTAGATCGAGAAGCTGGTGCCGCAGCCGCAGGACGCCGTCGCGTTCGGATTGTTGACGCGGAACGACGCCCCGATCAGATCGTCGACGAAATCGACCTGCGATCCTGCCAGGAACGGCTGCGAGGCGGAATCGACCAGCACCACCGCATTGTTCTGCTCGATCACAAGGTCGTCGTCGGTGCGGGCGCGGTCGATATCGAACTTGTACTGAAACCCCGAGCAGCCGCCGCCTTCGACCGAGATCCGCAGCATCGCGCCAGAACCTTCGCCCTTGAGAATCTCCCCAATCCGGCGCGCGGCCCGGTCACTGATGGTCACGGCAGTCGTCATCGTTCGTCTCCGATAGTCCCGCGGGCATACCAAGGTCACTTACTCAGGTCGCTTGCCAAGATCACTCGCTATGGTCACTTGCCAATTCAGTTGGTGTCCCGCGCCCGACATAGTTAAGTGCCACCATACGCAGAATCAAATGGATAGGGACTAAATTCGCCGTGTCGGTCGGAATGGCTGCCCCCCGTGCGCCCTATGCCTGCGACCCGGACCGCAGCCGCGGCCGGCTGGTCGCCGAGCCGCCGAGCCAGACCCGCAGCCCGTTCCGACGGGATTGCGACCGGGTGATCCATTCCACCGCGTTCCGCCGCCTCAAATACAAGACCCAGGTGTTCGTGTTCCACGAGGGCGACCACTACCGCACCCGGCTGACCCATTCACTGGAGGTGGCGCAGATCGCCCGCGCGCTGGCCCGGCAGCTCGGGCTCGACGAGGACCTCACGGAAACGCTGGCGCTCGCCCACGATCTCGGCCATCCACCCTTCGGCCACGCCGGCGAGCGGGCGCTGGACGCCTGCCTGGCGGATTTCGGCGGCTTCGACCACAACGCCCAGACCCTGCGCGTCGTCGCCGCACTGGAACACCGCTACCCCGAGTTCGACGGATTGAACCTGACCTGGGAATCGCTGGAAGGCATCGTCAAGCATAACGGACCGCTGACCGACCGCAGCGGTGCGCCGGTCGGGCGCTATCGCGAGCACGGCATCCCCATCGGCATTGCCGACTTCATCAACATCTACGATCTCGAATTGTGGAGCTTCGCCTCGCTGGAGGCGCAGGTTGCTGCCATCGCTGACGATATCGCCTATGATGCCCACGACATCGACGACGGCTTGCGCGCTGGCCTGTTCCACCTCGAAGATCTCAAGGTGATGCCGCTGACCGCGGAAATCATTGCGGAGACATCAGCGCATTATCCCGATCTCGAAGACGTCAGGCGTGGCGCCGAGCTGGTGCGCGAGCTGATCTCGCACCTGATCGGCGCGGTGTTTGCGGAGGCACAGAACAACCTCGCCGCTGCGAAACCGCAATCGGCCCAGGATGTGCGGCAGCAGAGCCGGCCGCTGGTCTCGTTCCCCGCTGCAGTTGCCGAGGAGGAGGCCGCCATCAAGGCCTTTCTCTACCAGCACATGTACCGCCACGAGCGAGTGATGCGGGTAATGGGGGAGGCGGAGCAGATCCTGTTCGATCTGTTCGCCAAATACCTGAAATCGCCGGATGAGCTGCCGCCGGAATGGCTGGTAGGGGCGGACGGCGACAACGAGGGCGACCGGGCCCGCAGGATCGGCAATTTCATTGCTGGAATGACCGACCGTTTCGCCCTGACCGAGCACCAGCGGCTCTTTGACTCGACCCCGGATTTGCGTTAGGCGGCGGCCATGCCCGACACATCCTCATCGCTGCATCTGTTCGCCGACGTGCTCGCGCGTGTGCACGCCGTCTGCCGCGCGCTCGCGGCGGAAGCCAGCTGGCCCGAGGGCATCGATTTGTCGCGCGTGGTGGTCGAACCGCCGCGCGATCCCTCCCATGGCGACATGGCGACCAACGCCGCCATGGTGCTTGCGAAAGAGGCAAAGGCCAAACCGCGCGACCTCGCCGAGCAAATCGCCGAGCGGCTGCGCACCGACGCGCTGATCGCCAAGGTCGACGTCGCCGGTCCCGGCTTCATCAACCTGACGCTGCAACCCGCCGCCTGGGCGGAGGCACTGCGGACGGTGCTGCGCGAGGGGGCCGATTACGGCCGCGTCCGCGGCGGCTCCAAGGTCAATGTCGAATATGTCTCGGCCAATCCGACCGGTCCGATGCATGTCGGCCATTGCCGTGGCGCCGTGTTCGGCGACGCACTGGCGAGCCTGCTCCAGTTCGCCGGCCACGACGTGGCGCGCGAATACTACATCAACGATGCCGGCGCGCAGGTCGACGTGCTCGCGCGCTCCGCCTTCCTGAGGTACCGCGAGGCGCTCGGCGAGAACATCGGCGCCATTCCAGACGGACTCTATCCCGGCGACTACCTGAAGCCGGTCGGCGCGGCGCTGGCGAAGGAGCACGGCGACAAGTTCCTCGCGATGAGCGAAGCCGAGTGGCTGCCGACCGTGCGCGCCAAGGCGATCGCCATGATGATGGACGAGATCAAGGACGACCTCGCCGCTCTCAACATCCGCCACGACGTGTTCTTCTCGGAGCGCTCGCTGATCGAGAGCGGCAACAACAAGGTCGACGAGACCATCGATTTCCTTCGCGCCAAGGGCGACATCTACGAGGGCCGCCTGCCGCCGCCGAAGGGCGCGCCAGTCGAGGACTGGGAAGACCGCGAGCAGCTGCTGTTCAGGGCGACCGCTTACGGCGACGATGTCGATCGTCCGCTGATCAAGTCGGACAATTCCTACACTTACTTCGCCTCCGACATTGCCTATCACAAGAACAAGTTCGACCGCGGCTTCGCCGAGATGATCGACGTCTGGGGCGCTGACCATGGTGGCTACATCAAGCGCATGCAGGCGGCGGTGAAGGCGACGACCTCCGGCAAGGGCGCGCTGGACGTCAAGATCGTCCAGCTCGTGAAGCTGCTGCGCAATGGCGAGCCGGTGAAAATGTCCAAGCGGAGCGGGGACTTCGTCACCTTGCGTGAGGTTGTGGATGAGGTCGGCCAGGACGCCGTCCGCTTCATGATGCTCTATCGCAAGAACGATGCGGTGCTGGATTTCGACCTCGCCAAGGTCATGGAACAGTCGCGCGACAATCCGGTCTTCTACGTGCAGTACGGCCACGCCCGCGGCCACTCGATCTTCCGCAACGCGCGCGCCGAGGTGTTCCCGGAACTCCCTGAGGACACCAGACAGCGCATCGCTTGGCTCGGTGAGTCGGCGGTGGAACGGCTGTCGGACCCGGTCGAGCTTGATCTTCTTAAGCGGCTCGCAATTTATCCGCGGACCCTGGAAGCCGCTGCCGCGGCCCACGAGCCGCACCGAATTGCCTTCTATCTCTATGAGTTAGCCAGCGAATTTCATGCACTTTGGACGAAGGGACGCGATTTGCCCTATTTACGCTTCATTATCAATAATGATGCAGATCTAACGAAGGCGCGGCTGGCCATGGTCCAGGGCGTCGTCTCGGTCCTGGCATCGGGCCTCGCCATCCTCGGCGTCCATGCCCCGGACGAGATGCGGTAGTTTGGGGCGAACTACCTAAGGGGAATTTTTGGGGGTACCGGCAGAAGCCGGATCGCTTAGATTTGGTTGAAAGCCTTGTGGGTCGAAGGTCGCGCCTTGGTCGAGGGGCGCGCGGCTTTCCCGAAGGGACGCATCATCACGATGGCCGATCGATATCAGGACAGACCGTTTCCCCCGGACGACTATAGTCGCGGTGGCGGCCAGCATGGGAAGACAGAGAGCGATCCCTTGGCCGAGCTCGCCCGCCTGATCGGGCAGACCGATCCATTCGCGGCACAGGGGCACCCCAGCACGAAGCCGCAGGCCGCGCCTGCCCAGAGCTATCAGGACGATGATTACGCGCAGGACGGTTATCAGCAGGACTATGCCGAGCCGGCCGCGCCTCCGCCCGGGCCGCCGTCATGGATGCGCCGCGCCAACGTGCAGCCGGCGGCGGCAGCCGAGCCTGACTATCCCGTCTCCGTGAACCCGGTTCACCCGTTGCATCGCTATTCAGCCCCGCCCGCCGCGCCCGAGCCTGATTTTCATCAGCCGCAGGCGTATCAGGATCACGCTTACCAGGATCAGGCCTATCAAGATCAGGCCTATCAAGACCAGGCACATCAGGCTCAAGCCTACCAGGAGCCGGCCTATCAGGAACCGCACCAGCAGCCCGATCCGTCGCGCTACGACGATGCGCTGTACGGCCGGCTCGAGGCGGGCGAGCAGGACTATCAGCGCGATCCGGCCTATCCGGACGATCCCTACGCATTCCAGAGCGACTATCCCGAAGCCGATCTCGACGAGCCCAGGAAGTCGCGCGGCGGCATGATGACAGTCGCGGCGATCCTGGCGCTTGCCGTGGTCGGGACCGGCGCTGCCTTCGCCTACAAGACCTATATGGGCTCGCCCCGCAGCGGAGAGCCGCCGATCATCAAGGCCGACAACACCCCGACCAAGGTTGTGCCGGCGCCGTCGGATTCCTCGGCCAAGGTGCCAGATCGCATGGTCAGCGGCGATGGCTCTGAGAAGATCGTGCCGCGCGAGGAGGCACCTGTCGACGTCAACGCCAAGGCGGGCGGTCCGCGCGTCGTATTTCCGCCGCTGAATCAGAATGCGAACCCCCCGCCGGTCGCGAGTGTTTCGCCATCCACGATCCTGCCGAGCGCGGGGCCGACCGCGAGCAACGGCACGCTGCCGAACAATGCACCACGGTCGATCAGGACGGTCGCAGTGAAGGGCGATCAAACCGACAGCACGGCGTCGCAAGCCGCGGCAGCTGCCAAGCCGGCGGCTGCGCCGAAGCCCATTGCGGCCCCCGTTACACCGCCTGCGCCGCGCAGTCCGCCGACTTCGGCCAATGCCAGCGCCAATCAGCCGCTCTCGCTCGCACCCCAATCGGCTCCAGCATCAGAGTCGCCGCAGCGAATGGCTGCGAGCACGCCGACGCAGATCGCGCCCGCGAGCAGCGGCGGCTACGTCGTGCAGGTCTCGTCGCAGCAGAGTGAGGAAAGCGCCGCCGCCTCCTACCGCGTGCTTCAGAGCAAGTATGGCAGCGTGCTCGGGTCACGTTCGCCAGTGATCAAACGGGTCGATCTCACTGACAAGGGCAAGGGGATCGTCTACCGCGCCTTCGCTGGGCCTTACGGTTCGGCCGAAGAGGCGACGCAGGCCTGCAACAATTTGAAGTCCGCAGGCTTGTCTGCCTGTTTCATCCAGAGGAATTAACCGCGGTTTCCTTGACCCCTCTCACAGGGCAGGGTTAATCGGCCCTTATGACCACGCGGGCTTTCATTACCGGCGTATCCGGAACGGAACTGACCGCCGCCGAGCGGGAGTTTATCCGTGACGAGCGCCCGTGGGGCTTCATCCTCTTCAAGCGCAACATCGAGACTCCGGCTCAAGTTGCGGCGTTGGTTGCTGAATTGCGGAACGCTGGAGATGTCGCCGACGCCCCTGTCCTGATCGATCAGGAAGGTGGGCGGGTGCAGCGGCTGGGGCCGCCGCACTGGCCGGTCTATCCGCCGGGCGCCGTTTTCGCGAAACTATACGACACTGATTCGGCTCTCGGGCTGACTGCAGCACGCCTCAGCGCCCGGCTGATCGCGGCCGATCTCGCCGATCTCGGCATTACCGTGGACTGCCTGCCGCTGGCGGACGTGCCGGTTCCGGGGGCCGATGCCGTGATCGGCAATCGCGCCTATGGCACCGAGCCGGGCAAGGTCGCGGCGATCGCTCGCGCGGTCACGCAGGGCCTGGAGCAGGGCGGCGTGCTGCCCGTCCTGAAGCACATTCCCGGCCATGGACGAGCGACTGCCGACACCCATTTCAAGCTGCCGACCGTCGATACGCCGAGGGACGAGCTGGAACGGACCGACTTCGCTGCATTCAAGCCACTCGCGGACCTGCCGATGGCCATGACTGCACATGTTGTGTTTAGCGCCGTCGACCCCGCCCATCCGGCGACGACTTCTGCGACAATGATTGCTCAGGTGATTCGCGGCGTAATCGGGTTCCAGGGTTTGTTAATGAGTGATGACGTGTCGATGAACGCGTTGGCGGGAAGCCTTGCCGAACGCACCCGCGCGATCTTCGTGGCCGGCTGCGACATGGCTCTGCACTGCAACGGCAACATCGAGGAAATGCGCGACGTCGCAGCCCAGACGCCGGAATTGTCGGGCAGGGCGCTGGAGCGGGCGAAAGCCGCGCTCGCGGCGCGCGAGGCGCCGCAACCGTTCGATCGCGCGGCCGCACGCGCCGAATTGGACACATTGATCGCACGGGCAAACACGGCATCCGCATGAGCGCAGAAATTCTATCATTCGAAACCGGGCGGCCCGCAGAGCTCGCCGAGGGTGAGCCGGCGTTGGTTGTCGACGTCGAGGGCTATGAAGGCCCGCTCGACCTGCTGCTCGCGCTGGCGCGGCAGCAGAAGGTCGACCTGTCCAAGATTTCGATCCTGGCGCTCGCCGACCAGTACCTTCACTTCATCGAAGCCGCGCGGAAGATCCGGCTGGAACTTGCCGCCGACTATCTCGTGATGGCGGCCTGGCTCGCCTTCCTGAAATCGCGCCTGTTGCTGCCGGAACCGCCATCGGCGGAGGGGCCGAGCGCAGAAGAAATGGCGACCGCGCTCGCCAATCGGCTGCGCCGGCTGGAAGCCATTCGCGAAGCCGCCAATCGGCTGATGAACAGGCAGCAATTGCTGCGCGACATCTTTCCGCGCGGCGAGCCGGAGCAGATCGCCGAGATCAGGCATCCGAAGTACACGGCGACGCTCTACGACCTGCTCACCGCCTATGCTTCGCAGCGCCAGTCGCGCGTGCTGGCAAGCGTGCATCTGGCCAAGCGCACGGTGTGGTCGCTCGCCGAGGCGCGCGCCACGCTGGAGCGGCTGGTCGGCAGCATCACCGAACAGGATGACTGGGGCGTTCTCGACGACTTTTTGCTCCGGCACGTCGCCGATCCGACGCAGCGCGCGACGGTGCTCGCCTCGAGTTTCGCTGCCGCGCTCGAACTGGTGCGGGAAGGGGCGTTGGAGCTGAATCAGAAAGAGGCGTTTGCGCCGATCTATTTCCGAAAAGGGCGCCATCAACCGGTCCCGGAAGCAACTCCTGCGCCTGATGCGCCGGTCGGTTAAGTGCAAGAAGGAGAAGCTGCCATGGCAAGCCTGGCTGAAGTGCGGGTAGACGAGGCCGAGCCGATGGAGAACGAAGCCCAGGCACGTCCCGAGGAGTTGCGGCTGCTGGAAGCGCTGCTGTTTGCTTCGAGTGAGCCGCTGGATACCGCGACGCTGGCCAAGCGCATGCCGGAAGGCGTCGACGTCAAGGTCGCGCTCGCGCAATTGCAGGCCGAATACGCCACGCGCGGGGTGAACCTCGTGCGTGTCGCCAATAAATGGACGTTCCGCACCGCCGGCGATCTCGCCTGGCTGATGACGCGCGAGAGCACCGAGACCCGCCGCCTGTCGCGCGCGGCGATCGAAGTGCTGGCCATCATCGCCTATCATCAGCCGGTGACGCGTGCCGAAATCGAGGAAATCCGCGGCGTCGTCACCTCCAAGGGCACGCTCGACGTGCTGCTGGAGACCGGCTGGATCAAGCCGCGCGGCCGTCGCAAGACGCCCGGCCGTCCGCTCACGTTCGGAACCACGGAGGACTTCCTGTCGCAGTTCACCCTGGAGCAGCTCGGCGATCTGCCGGGCCTCGAGGAGCTGAAGGGCACGGGACTTCTGGATTCGCGTCTGCCGACCGGATTCAGCGTGCCGACGCCGTCCGATGACCCGGCGCTGCGCGAAGACGAGGACCCGCTGGAACCGGGCGAGGACCTCGACCTTGCGCTGGCCCCCGCGGTTGAGCCGGAAACGCCGGAAGGCGGCGACGAAGGCTGACGTTCCGTCCTCTAAGGGACTCCCTGCGACCAGTTAACGCTCGCAAAATTACGTAGCGCCAACAGCGAATTGGCGCTGCCTTGGTCCTTGTTTTTGAGACCTGCGAAGCCTAGGTTTCGGTCAAGATCGGCCGGGGTCCCGGCCATGCGCGTTTGGAGGGTTGCAGGATGGGTTCGCTTAGCATTTGGCACTGGATCTTGGTGATCGCGGTGGTCCTGCTGCTGTTCGGCCGCGGCAAGATTTCGGATCTGATGGGCGACGTTGCGCAGGGCATCAAGGCCTTCAAGAAGGGCATGCAGGACGACGACAAGGTCGCTGACAAGCCCGAGCCGTCCAAGTCCATCGAGCACAGCGCCGCGCCGACCGCGGCACGGTCCGACGTCGGCAGCAAGGCCGTCTGAGCCAAAAGAGCAGGCGGACGCGGGCGGTCCCGATCCTGTGTGGAGAGGATTGGGCCGGTTGCGGCTGGCCTGAACGGAAGACCTCATGTTCGACATCGGGTGGAGTGAACTGGTTCTCATCGGGGTCGTGGCCCTGATCGCCATCGGCCCGAAAGAGCTGCCGGGCGTGCTGCGCATGGTCGGACAATGGATGGGCAAGGCCCGCAAGATGGCCGCCGAATTTCAGGGCCAGTTCCAGGAAGCGATGCGTGAGGCCGAGATGGCCGACCTCAAGAAGAGCTTTGACGAGGTCAAGGAAGCAGCCTCCGGCTTCGCCGGCAACAATTTGATGACCTCGCTCCAGAAGGACGTCAGCGACGCCTTGCGCGTCGATGCGCTCGACAAGCCCACCGAGACATCTGCGACCGCCGCTATCGAAGCGCCGACGACTTCGGGTGAAGCGCCGGCAACTTCAACGGAAGCGCCGGCGACTTCAACGGAAGCGCCGGTCACTCCAACGACTCCGGAAGCCCCGACGCCCGCGACGTTCGTCGAGGCGGAGACACATGCGGCGGCGAGCGAACCGCCCGCCATCACCCGCGAGGTCGAGCAGGCGCAGGTTACCCAAACCTCGGTTACCCAAGACACCGCGCCAGCCGAGGCGATCAAGGACGCCAAAGCGTCATGAGCGACGCCGATATCGAGGCCAGCAAAGCCCCGCTGATGGACCATTTGATCGAGCTGCGCTCGCGGCTGATCAAGGCGCTGCTCGGCTTCGGCGTTGCCTTCATCTTCTGCTTCTTCTTCGCCAAACAGATCTACAACGTGCTGGTCTGGCCGTTCGTCTGGGTCGCAGGGCCGGAGAATTCGAAGTTCATCTACACGGCGCTGCTGGAATACTTCATCACCCAGCTCAAGCTCGCGCTGTTCGGCGCCGGATTCATCTCGTTCCCGATCATTGCGACGCAGATCTACAAGTTCGTGGCGCCGGGGCTCTACAAGCACGAGAAGCAGGCCTTCCTGCCCTATCTGGTGGCGACCCCGTTCTTCTTCGTGCTGGGCGCGGCACTGGTCTATTTCGTCGTGCTGCCGATGCTGGTCCGCTTCTCGCTCGGCATGCAGCAGGCCGGCAGCGACGAGACCGCGCAGATTCAATTGCTACCCAAGGTCGGCGAATATCTGTCGCTGATGATGTCGCTGATCTTCGCCTTCGGCATTGCCTTCCAGCTTCCGGTGATCCTGACGCTGCTCGGGCGCATCGGCATCATCACCGCGAAGATGCTGCGTGAGAAGCGCCGCTACTTCATCGTCATCGCCTTCGTCATCGCGGCCGTGCTGACGCCGCCGGACGTGCTGAGCCAGTGCTCGCTCGCGATCCCCTTGCTCGCACTCTACGAGGGCTCGATCATCGCGGTCGGGATGGTGGAGAAGAAGGCGGCGGCTTCGCAGGCCTCCAGCACCAACGCGTCGTCGAGCACCAATCCGGCGGAGTAAGGCCACTCATCCTCCCGGGTCATTCCCCGCGAAGGCGGGGAATCTAGTGCGCCGCGGCCTCTCGATTGATCGCTGACGCCTCTGGAATACTGGATCGCCCGCTTTCGCGGGCGATGACAGCCGTGCTAGGAGACGCGCTGATGTAAACTTACAACGTTTGACGTTGACTGTTTGCACGCTGCCGCAGGACCACCGCCATGCACGATATCAAATCGATCCGCGACAATCCGCAAGCTTTCGACGCCGGCCTTGCGCGGCGCGGCCTGAAGCCGTTGTCGGCTTCGCTGCTCGCGATCGACGAGAAGCGGCGCGCGGCGATCCTGGCCTCCGAGCAGGCACAGGCGCGGCGTAATGCCGCCTCGAAGGAGATCGGCGACGCCAAGAAGGCAAAGGATGAGGCGCGCGCGGCCAAGCTGATGGCCGAGGTGGCGGAGCTGAAGACTACGATGCCCCAGCTCGAGGTCGCCGCCAAGGCAGCCGACGAAGAGCTCACGAAAGAGCTCTCGGCGATCCCGAACCTGCCCTTCGACGAGGTGCCCGATGGCGTCGATGAGCACGGCAACGTGCAGCACCACGTGTTCGGCAACAAGCGCAATTACAGTTTCGCGCCGAAGCTGCACGACGATCTCGGCACGGCGCTCGGCTACATGGATTTCGAGGCGGCGGTAAAGCTCTCCGGCGCGCGCTTCGTCGTGCTGAAGAGGGGGCTCGCACGGCTCGAGCGCGCGATCGGCCAGTTCATGCTCGACCTTCACACCACTGAGCATGGCTACGCCGAGATTAATCCGCCGCTGCTGGTGCGCAACGAGGTGATGTTCGGCACCGGGCAGTTGCCGAAATTCGAGGACGATCAGTTCTGGGCGGTTAGGGGCGAACTGCTGGATGCGCCCGACCAGACGCGGTTGCGCACCGAGCGCCTTGGCCTCATCCCGACTGCTGAAGTGTCGCTGACCAATCTCGCGCGCGAGTCGATCCTGGACGAGAAGCAATTGCCGATGCGGCTGACCGCATTGACGCCGTGCTTCCGTGCCGAGGCCGGTGCTGCCGGGCGCGACACCCGCGGCATGATCCGCCAGCACCAGTTCACCAAGGTCGAACTGGTCTCGATCACGACGCCTGAGGCCAGCATGGACGAACTGGAGCGAATGCTGGCCTGTGCCGAGGAGGTGCTGCGTCGGCTCGACCTGCACTACCGCGTGATGACGCTATGCGCAGGGGATATGGGCTTCTCGGCGCAAAAAACCTACGACATCGAGGTCTGGATGCCCGGGCAGGGCGATGGCGGTGCGTTCCGCGAGATCTCGAGCTGCTCGGTCTGCGGCGACTTCCAGGCGCGGCGCATGGATGCGCGCTCGCGCGGACCGGACGGCAAGCCGCGCTTCGTGCACACGCTGAACGGCTCCGGCACCGCTGTCGGCCGCGCGCTGATCGCGGTGATGGAGACCTATCAGCAGGAGGACGGCTCGATCGCCGTGCCGGACGTGCTCCAGCCCTATATGGGCGGGCTGAAGGTGGTCGCGCGCGAATAGGGCGCGATGCCCGGCCATAACGCAGAACGGTTGGTTGCGAACATCGGTCGGCCGGTTATCTTGTCGGCCGTCCGGCAACTCGAAACCACCATTCATGGCCTTGCACCACGACATCTTCTGGGTCGGCAGACAATGGGCGGTGACAGGTGCCGGCATCCAGGCCGTCGACCAGCGCCTGCGCGGCGTGCTGGATATCGAGATCGCGCGGCTCTGGGATGACGGCCTGGTGCAGAGCCGGCGGGCCAAGCCCGGGGTCAACACCGAGGATTTTGACAGGGCATTGACAACGGCGCGCACGCGCTTTCCACGTGAGCCGGCTCCCGTCGTAGCCGAACCGCTGCCGGCGCCGCCCGTTGCGATGGAGCCGCTCCCGGCCCCGCCACCGGTTCCATCAGCCTTCGTGCTGCGTGCGGAGGGCAGGCTTGCACGGTTTTTGCCGCAGTGGCGGGTTCGCCGCTGAGAGCCCGATTGACCAATGCGGCGCCAGTTTGCCTGATCGGTCATAGCCGGATAAGACCAGCTTGAAGACGATCCACGGAATCGAGCTGGGATATGCGTATTCTCTGCACCAATGACGACGGCATCCACGCCCCCGGCCTCAAGGTCGTCGAGGAGATCGCACGGGCGCTGTCCGACGACGTCTGGGTGGTCGCGCCCGAGCTCGACCAGTCCGGTGTGTCGCATTCGTTGTCGCTGAACGATCCCCTGCGCCTGCGCGAAGTCGGCCCGCGGCACTTCGCGGTGCGCGGCACGCCGACCGACTGCGTGATCATGGGGGCGCGTCATATCCTCGGCGCCAAGCTGCCCGATGTCGTGCTGTCCGGCGTCAACAAGGGCCGTAACGTCGCCGAGGACGTGGTCTATTCCGGCACCATCGCCGGCGCGCTGGAGGGCACCATCCTGGGTCTGCCCTCGTTTGCGCTGTCGCAGGAGTTCAGCGTCGAGACGCGCGAGCGGCCGCCGTGGGACACCGCGCGCAAGTTCGGGCCTGACATCCTGCGCAAGGTGATCGCGGCAGGCATCCCAAAAGATACCGTCATCAACGTCAACTTCCCGTCCTGCGCGCCGGAGGATGTCCTGGGCATCCGCGTGACGCGGCAGGGCAAGCGCAATCTCGGCTTCCTCAGGATCGACGAGCGCAGGGACGGCCGCGGCAATCCCTATTTCTGGATCGGCTTCGAGCGCGCGGCGATGATGGACACGCCCGCCGACGGCAGCGATCTCGCTGCGCTCCGCGACCGCTACGTCTCGGTCACGCCGCTCAGGCTCGATCGCACCGACGTTGCGTTTTCCGAAGCGCTGGGCGAGATCTTGAAGTAGGGACGGCTTGGAAGTAGGGACGGTTTGGAAGTAGCGGCTAGTCGCCGCGAAGCGCGGCTTCAATCGTCCTGCCGAGCGCGTCGAGCTGGAACGGCTTCTGGAGCGCCGGACGGTCGCGATATTGCTCGGGCAGGCCCGAGGAGCCGTAACCGGTCGCGAAGATGAAGGGGCAGCCCTTTGCCTTGATCAGGTCCGCAACGGGGGAGATGACCTTGCCGTTGACGTTGACGTCGAGGATGGCGATGTCGAATTCGGTCGCCTGGGCAAGCCGCATCGCTTCGGTGATATCGCCGGCTTCAGCTGCGACCTTGTAGCCGAGCTCTTCGAGCATGTCCGCGACCATCATCCTGATCATGACCTCGTCCTCGACGAGGAATACAGAACGGCCCGAAAGCCCTGTCGCAGTCATAATTGAGTCCTTGCCCGTGCCGTTAAACGTTCGCAGATAACGCCAGAGGACGCAATGTGCGTTTCGGCAAACGGAAACTGCGAATGATGATCGCGGCTGCTCCGTCGCAAGCCATTTTGTGGTCAAATGCTGCGCCGAAAGGCTATCATGGGTTCCTGAGCCGGAACAATATTCCGGCGCAGATATTCGCGCCGCAGAACTTCGATCCGGATCTCTGACCAGACGAATACCGACAGCTATGACCTCCGATCAGCACTCGCAGGAAAAGATGATGTTTCAGCTCACGCTGAGGCGTCGAGGCATTAGCGATCAAGCAGTGCTGCGCGCCATGGAGGCGGTGCCGCGCGAGCTGTTCGTCGATCAAGCCGATCGAGACGGAGCCTACCGCGACAGCGCCCTGCCGATCGCCTGCGGGCAGACCATCAGCCAGCCCTTCGTCGTCGCCTACATGACCGAGCAGCTCCAACTCCAGAAACGGCATCGCGTGCTCGAGATCGGCGCCGGCTCCGGCTATCAGGCCGCCGTGCTGTCACGGCTCGCAGGCCAGGTGTTGACGGTCGAGCGCTACCGCAAGCTCGCGGACGCCGCACGCGCCAGGCTCGAGAAGCTCGACTATCACAATGTCGAGGTGATGCTCGGCGACGGGCTCAATCTGCCCGCCAATATCGGGCCGTTCGACCGCATCATCGTCACGGCCGCGGTGGAGCAGATTCCGGACAACCTGGTGGAGCGGCTCGAGGTCGGCGGCATCCTGATCGCACCGGTCGGCCCGCATCAGGGCGTGCAGACCCTGGTCCGCCTCAGCCGGAGCGAAGCCGGGATCGAGCGCAAGGAACTCGTTGATGTCCGCTTCGTGCCGGCGCTGCCCGGCGTGGCGCGGGAGCTGTAGAATTCCGGATCGGCTGTGCTGCCAACATCTTATTGGGAGGGTTAAGCCGTTATTTACTCGGCGCGTGTTTACTTAAAACACCAGTTCTGTTGCGTACGAGTGAGTAACCATGTCCGCTGTCGCCGAGTTGCTTTACTCGCGCCGCGTACCGCAGGTCGCGGTGCTGGCGCTGATCTCCTTCAGCTTCGCAGGGTGCAGCGCCGACATGTCGTCGCGGCTGTCCCAGTCGAATTTCTCCAATCCCTTCGCGTCGGAATCGACCGGTTCGGTGCAGCAGGCGCCGCCGCCGCAGCGTGAGCTGCCGCAATATTCGCGGCCGCAGACGCAGCCTGGCTACTATCAGTCTCAGCCGCTTCCTCCGCCGGCAGTTTCCGCACCGCAATCCTATCCCGTTGCGGGTGGTGGAGTGTCTGGAGGCGGTCGTGGCATGGGATCCTATGCGCCCCCGGCGCAGCCGCATCTTGAGACCACGGCAACCGTGCCGCCGCGCTCGGTCGCAGCCGCCCAGCCGGCGGGCGGGACCAAGATCATCGTCGGCACCAGCGACACGCTCGACGTGCTCGCCAAGCGCTATCGCGTCACGCCGCAGGCGATCATGGCCGCCAACGGTTACAAGGGGCCACGCACGCTCTCGCCCGGCCAGCAACTGATCATCCCGCAGTCCGGCGCGACCGCCGCTGCACCCGCGCCAGCGATGGCTCCGGTTGCCGCTGCTCCGGCGACGGCGCCGGCCGCGAAGCCGCTTGCGGCCGTCGCTGCGCCGCCGAGCATGCACTTCGTCAATCGCGGCGACACGCTCGCCAGCATCGCGCGCAAGAACCATATCTCGTCGGCCGAGCTCGCCCGCGCCAATGGCCTTGAGCCGTCGGCAAAACTCAAGCTCGGCACCAAGCTGACGGTGCCCGGCGCAAAGACAGCAGCGCTCGCGGCGCCGGTTGCTCCGGTCACGGCCGCTCCTGTTGCGGGCACGCTGCAACCCGTTGCGGCCGCTCCCGCGCCCGCCACCAAGATGGCCGCCGTTGTCGCGCCGGTGCAGAGCGCGCGTCTGGCCCAGGCCACCGCCAATGTCGAAGAGAAAGCGGCCGAGACGCCGACGAAGGCTGCGGAAGTCACCAGCGCGCTGCCGACCTTCCGCTGGCCGGTGCGAGGCAAGGTAATCACGAGCTACGGCGCCAAGACCAACGGCAAGTCCAATGACGGCATCAATCTCGCCGTGCCCGAAGGTACGCCGGTCAAGGCGGCCGAAGATGGCGTGGTTGCCTATTCCGGCAACGAGCTGAAGGGTTACGGCAATCTGGTCCTGGTTCGGCACTCCAATGGCTACGTCACCGCATATGCCCATGCGAGTGAGCTAATGGTGAAGCGCGGCGATACCATCAAGCGCGGTCAGGTCATTGCCAAGTCGGGTCAATCCGGGGAGGTGGCGTCGCCGCAGCTCCACTTCGAAATCCGTAAGGGATCCAGTCCGGTTGACCCGCTTCAATTCCTGAACGGGGCGTGAGGCGCTCAACGCGCTGTCATCGCCCGGCTCCGACCGGGCGATCCAGTAAGCCGCGGCCTCTCGATTGATCAGAACCGTCTCTGGAATACTGGATCGCCCGCTCCAGTGCGCAATTGCGCACAAGGCGGGCGATGACACTTGAGAACGTGGCGACGTGCGACGCCTCACATCGCCGTCAACTTGACGCCAAGCCGTCCTGCAAGCTCCTGCACGAATTGCCAGGCGACGCGGCCCGAACGCGAGCCGCGCGTCGTCGACCATTCCAGCGCCTCGCGTTCCAGCGCCTCGTCGTCGACCTTGACACCGAAATGGCTGCAATAGCCGCGCACCATCGCGAGATATTCGTCCTGGCTGCAACGATGGAAGCCGAGCCAGAGGCCGAAGCGGTCTGACAGCGAGACTTTCTCCTCGACCGCTTCGCCCGGATTGATCGCGGTCGAGCGCTCGTTCTCGATCATCTCGCGCGCGAGCAGATGGCGGCGGTTGGAGGTGGCGTAGAGGATGACGTTCTCTGGGCGCCCTTCGATGCCGCCTTCGAGCACCGCCTTGAGCGATTTGTACGAAGCGTCATTGCCGTCGAAGGAGAGGTCGTCGCAGAACACGATGAAGCGGAAGGAGGACGCCCGCAACTGCTCCATCAGCGCCGGCAGGCTCTCGATGTCCTCGCGGTGGATCTCGATCAGCTTGAGCTTGTCCGCGGGCTTGCGCTCCGCATTGATGCTAGCATGGGCCGCCTTCACCAGCGACGACTTGCCCATGCCGCGCGCGCCCCAGAGCAGTGCGTTGTTGGCCGGCAGGCCGCCCGCAAAGCGCTCGGTGTTCTCCATCAGGATGTCGCGCACGCGGTCGACGCCCTTCAGGAGGAACAGCTCGACGCGGCTGACCCGCGGCACCGCCGAAAGTCGACCGTCCGGGTGCCAGACAAAAGCATCCGCGCGCTCGAACGATTCGGACGCTGCGGCCGGATTTCCCTGGGCGGAGAGGTGCGCCGCAATGATCTCCAGCGCGCGTACGATGCGCTCCTGGGAGATGTCGATGGGCGCTCCCGTGGGGCGATTTGCCGCGACGCGGGCGGGCTTCCTGGCAGGGGTACGGGGGCCTTTGCCGGCCGGGCTTTTGCTTGGTTTTCTGGGCATGTCCGAAGTTCCTGAGAATGCAGCCTTATCGGGCCGGAAGGCGCGCCGCAAGGTGGCCAAAAGGGCGGTCTGGCAGCGTTGCAATTGGGGCGGTGGCCGCTATAGTCCGCGCGAATTTGACCGAACCGGTCGCCCTGAGGGCCTGACCGGCTTTCCCCCGTTCTCACGAGGATCGTCCGAATGTTGATTACCCCTGCGTATGCCCAGGCTGCGGGCGCCGGCGACACCAATAGCATGTTGATGTCGCTGCTGCCGTTCGCCCTGATCTTCGTGATCATGTACTTCCTGATTCTGCGCCCGCAGCAGAAGAAGGTGAAAGATCACGCCGAGCTCGTGAAGAACATCCGCCGCGGCGACACCGTCGTGACCTCGGGCGGCCTCGTCGGCAAGGTCACCAAGGTCGTCGATGACGACCAGATCGAGTTCGAGATTTCCGACGGCGTCCGGGTGCGGCAGATGCGCCAGATGATCTCCGGCGTCCGCGCCAAGGGCGAGCCGGCCAAAGAAAAAGAAAGCTCCAAGGAGAGCGCCAAGGACGACACCTCGGCGAGCTGATCGCTCGCGCGAGGATATCAAGTCTCCTGATCTGACAGGTCCAGTCGATGTTGTATTTCACGCGGTGGAGGGCGCTCGGGATTGTCCTGACGGCGCTGATCGTGTGCCTCTGCGCGGTCCCGAACTTCTTTCCCGAGGCACAGGTGAAGACCTGGCCCGCCTGGGCGCAGCGTCGTCTCGTGCTCGGCCTCGACCTTCAGGGCGGCTCCTATCTGCTGCTCGAGGTCGACGGCAATTACGTGAAGAAGGAGAGGCTCGACCAGATCCGCGACGAGGGTCGTCGGGTGCTGCGCGATAACAAGATCGGCTTTACCGGTGGCCTCACTGTGCGCAATGACGCGGTCGAGGTTCGCATTTCCAAGGAATCCGACGTGCCGACCGCGCTGTCCAAGCTGCGGGAGTTGGCCCAGCCGCTCGGCGGGCTCATAGGATCCAGTGGCCAGCGCGACCTCGACGTGACCGATGCCGGCGGCGGCCTGATCCGTCTGAGCCCACCGCAGGCCGCGATGATCGAGCGCATGCGCAAGACCATCGAGCAGTCGATCCAGATCGTCGAACGCCGCGTCAACGAGCTCGGCACCGTCGAGCCCGTGATCCAGCGCCAGGGCAACGACCGCATCCTGGTGCAGGTCCCCGGGCTTCAGGATCCGACCCGTCTGAAGGAATTGCTTGGCAAGACGGCGAAGATGGAATTCCGCATGGTCGATACGTCCGTGCCGCCGGACCAGGCGCAGCAAGGCAGATTGCCGCCGGAATCCGAACTGCTGATGAGCGCGTCGCCGCCGCCGACCCCCTACGTGGTCAAGAAACAGGTGCTGGTCGCGGGCGGTGATCTGACCGACGCCCAGGCCAGCTTCGACCAGCGCACGAACGAGCCGGTCGTCAGCTTCAAGTTCAATACGTCGGGTGCGCGCAAGTTCTCGCAGGCCACGCAGGAAAACGTCGGCTTGCCCTTCGCGATCGTTCTCGACAACAAGGTGATCTCGGCGCCCGTCATTCGCGAGCCGATCACCGGCGGTCAGGGCCAGATCTCCGGCAGTTTCACCGTGCAATCGGCGAACGATCTTGCGATCCTGCTGCGCGCCGGCGCGTTGCCGGCACCGCTAACCGTGGTCGAAGAGCGCACGGTCGGGCCGGGGCTCGGCCAGGACTCGATCGAGAAGGGCGAGCTTGCCGCCTATGTCGGCTCGATCCTGGTCATCATCTTCATGCTGCTGACCTATCGGCTGTTCGGGGTGTTCGCCAACATCGCGGTGGCGATCAACGTGGCCATGATCTTCGGCCTGCTGTCGCTGCTTAACGCCACGCTGACGCTGCCCGGCATCGCCGGCATCGTGCTCACCGTCGGAATCGCGGTCGATTCCAACGTGCTGATCTACGAGCGTATCCGGGAGGAGCTGCGCGGCGGCCGCAACGCGATCTCGGCAATCGATGCCGGCTTCAAGCGGGCGCTGGCGACCATCCTCGATTCCAACATCACGACCTTCATTGCCGCCGCGGTGCTGTTCTACATCGGCACCGGCCCGGTGCGCGGCTTCGCCGTGACACTCGGCATCGGCATCATCACCACGGTATTCACCGCCTTCACACTGACCCGGCTGATCGTGGCCTGGTGGGTGCGGTGGAAGCGGCCGCAGGGCGTGCCGATCTAGGAGCTAAGACCGTGACGCACTATGTTCTCATCGGGCTTGGCATTCTCATTGCCGTCCTCACCGTGGTGGCCGCGCTCGGCCTGCTGCCGTCGCTGCGCATCGTCCCGGACGATACGCATTTCGACTTCACGCGCTTCCGCCGCATCAGCTTCCCGATCTCGGCGGCGCTGTCGATCGTCGCCATCACGCTGTTCTTCACCCATGGCCTGAATTTCGGCATCGACTTCCGCGGCGGGACACTACTTGAGGTACAGGCCAAATCCGGCACAGCCGATATTGCGGCAATGCGCACCGCGCTCGATGCGCTGCGTCTCGGCGAGGTCCAGTTGCAGCAGTTCGGCGGGCCAGCCGACGTCCTGATCCGGGTGGCGGAGCAGCCCGGCGGCGACGCCGCCCAGCAGGAGGCAGTGCAGAAGGTCCGCGGTGCGCTCGGCGATTCCGTCGAGTATCGCCGGGTCGAGGTGGTGGGCCCCCGCGTCTCCGGCGAGCTGCTGGCCTATGGCATGCTCGGCCTGATGCTGGCGATCGTCTCGATCCTGATCTATCTCTGGTTCCGCTTCGAGTGGCAGTTCGCGCTCGGCGCCATGATCGCCAACGTGCACGACATCGTGCTGACGATCGGCTTCATGTCGATCAGCCAGGTCGATTTCGACCTGACCAGCATCGCCGCACTTCTGACCATTCTCGGCTATTCGCTCAACGATACTGTCGTCATCTACGACCGCATCCGTGAAATGCTGCGGCGCTATAAGAAGATGCCGATGCCGCAACTTCTCAACGAGTCGATCAACTCGACACTGTCGCGGTCGATCATTACCCACTTCACGGTGACGCTGGCGCTGCTGGCCTTGCTCCTGTTCGGCGGTCATGCCATCCATAGCTTCACCGCGGTGATGATGTTCGGCGTGGTGCTGGTCGGCACCTATACCTCGATCTTCATCGCGGCGCCGGTCCTGATCTATCTCGGCGTCGGCGAGCATCGCGAGGATGCGGCGGAAGCCGCTACGCCGGTGAAGAAAAGCAAGGCATGATCCGAACCGCGTGCCCTCGCAGGCGTTTGCGAGGGCAGGAAGCCCATTCGGATGAAGCTCATGGCCGGCGATCCCAACGCACCACATTTCCCACGCTCGGCGCCGATTGAAGCCTACGGCAAGGGCGGCTTCGCCTTTGCCGGCATGTCGCACCGGGGCTCGCTGCTCTGCCTGCCCGACGCCATCTGGGCCTGGGATGTGGCGGATCCCACCAGGATCGACCGCTATTCGCTGGAGCGGGTCTTCACTTCTGCCAATAGCATCGACACGCTCCTGATCGGCACCGGAACCGGGGTCTGGCTGCCGCCGCCGGAGCTGCGCCAGGCACTGAAGGCGGTGAGGGTGGTGCTGGACACGATGCAGACCGGTCCCGCCGTGCGCACCTACAACATCATGATCGGCGAACGGCGTCGCGTCGCGGCCGCGCTGATCGCCGTCCCATGAGTGACGCTGCACCGCCATCCGATGCCGTTGCCTTCTGCGCTGATCTCGTGCGCAGCCATGATTTTCCGCGCTATGCCGCGACGCTGTTCGCGCCCGCCACCGAGCGCCGCGCGCTGCTGGCGCTCTATGCCTTCAATGTCGAGATCGTCCGCGTCCGCGATCAAGTGAGCCAGCCCTTGCCCGGCGAAATCCGCCTGCAATGGTGGACCGACATGCTCTCGGGCCATGTCCATGGCAGCGCCGTGGGCAATCCGGTAGCGGCCGAGTTGCTGCGCGCGATCCGCGATTTCGACCTGCCGGTCGAGCCATTGTCGCTGCTTGCCGACGAGCACCAGTTCGATCTCTACAATGATCCGATGCCGACAATGGCGGCCCTGGAAGGCTATCTCGATGCGACCTGTTCGGCGTTGTTTGCGCTTGCGGCCCGGATCATGGCGCCGCCTTCGCCTGCAATCGAGCATCTGGCACGGCATGCAGGGCTGGCTCAAGGGATCGTGCAGATCATCGCGAATCTGCCGCGCGATGCCGCCCACCGGCAATTGTTCCTGCCGCAGCAGCTTCTGACGAGCCATGGTTGCGGCCTGGAGGATGTCTTCGCCGGCAAGGAGACGCCCAGCCTGCGTGCCGTGCTGGATCAGCTCGCTGGCGAAGCTCGGCAACATCTGGCCACGGCCTCATCGTTGCTCACGGAGGTGCCGGCACCGGCGCGATCCGCGTTTCTGCCGCTGGGCCAGGCGCGGGCCGAGCTCAAGCGGCTGTCGCGGCCGGGGCGCAACCCCTTCGCGCCGCAGCCGGCGTCGCGCTTGCGCACTCTATGGACGTTGTGGCGGGCCTCGCGATCACGGGAATTTACCAAATAGCGGCTGGCTTATCGCCTGTGCCAGCCAAATGCTCTATGTTGTCCTATGGCTCACTTGTCCCAAACCGCGTCCACCGATCTGGCCGGCTTTCCGGTTGTGCCGGCCGATATTCATGCAGCCGCCGATACGATCCGGGGCGCGGTCGTCGAGACCCCCTGTGGCTACAGTCGCACGCTGAGCAGTATCTGTGGCTGCGACATCTGGCTCAAATTCGAGAACCTCCAGTTCACGTCCTCGTTCAAGGAGCGGGGCGCGCTAAACCGGCTTACCGCGCTGTCGGCCGAGGAGCGTGCGCGCGGCGTGATCGCCATGTCGGCGGGAAACCACGCGCAGGGCGTCGCCTATCACGCCAAGCGGCTTGGCATTCCCGCCACCATCGTCATGCCGGTCGGCACGCCGATGGTGAAGGTCGAAAACACCAGGCACCACGGTGCCGACGTGGTTGTCACAGGCGCGACTCTGGAAGAGGCGGCCGCGTTCGCGCGAAGCTACGGCGAAGACCGCGGCATGATCTTCGTCCATCCCTACGACGATCCGCTCGTCATCGCCGGCCAGGGTACGGTTGGACTGGAGATGCTGAAGGCGGTGCCGGAGCTGGATACGCTGGTCGTTCCGATCGGCGGCGGCGGCCTGATCAGCGGCATCGCCATTGCGGCGAAATCGCTGAAGCCGTCGTTGCGGATAGTGGGTGTCGAAGCCTGGCTCTATCCTTCGATGTACAATGCCATCCATGGCGGCAACCTGCCGGCGCGCGGCGATACGCTGGCCGAAGGCATCGCGGTCAAATCTCCGGGCAAGATCACGACTGAGATCGTCCGCCGCCTCGTCGACGACATCGCGCTCGTCAACGAAGCCGAGCTCGAGCGCGCGGTTGCGACCCTGATCTCGATCGAGAAGACGGTCGTCGAGGGCGCCGGCGCTGCCGGCCTCGCCGCGCTGATGTCCGATCCCACCCGCTTTGCCGGCGAGAAGGTTGGCCTGATCCTGAGCGGCGGCAACATCGACACCAGGCTGATCGCGTCCGTCCTCACGCGAGAGCTCGCGCGCGAGGGGCGACTGACGCAATTGTCGCTCGACATTCCCGACCGGCCGGGCCAGTTGGCTGCGGTTGCGGCACTGCTGGCTGAGGCTGGTGCCAACATCATCGAGGTCTCGCATCAGCGGACGTTCTCGGACCTGCCGGCCAAGGCGACGCTGCTGCAACTGGTCATCGAGACCCGCGACAGCGCGCATCTCGACGAGGTCATGGCCAGGCTCAGCGCATCCGGGTTGAGCGCGCGCTGCACGTGACGCTTGCGCGCTGGTCGTTATCGCGGTGCCAAACCCGCGAGATGGCCGATCAGCCGATCGATCTCGGCTTCCGTATTGTAGTAATGCGGGGAGGCGCGCACCACCGGCGGCAATGAGCGAATCTCGGCATCGATGCGCGTGCTCGACGGATCTGAGGCGCCGATCGTGATGCCGGCCGCGGCTGCGCTACGGACAATGGCTTCCGCCTCGTACCCCTCGATCGTGAAGCTGACGATGGCGCCCGGCGCGCGTCCAAGGTCGCGAATTCTGATGCCCCGAATGGACGTGAGGCCGCCCCGGAGGCGGTCCGCCAGCATGCGGCAGCGCTGTTCGATGGGGCCTATTCCGATATCAAGGGCGTAATTGACGGCAGCGCCCAGCCCAAGCCGGGCTGCGTAATTGTTCTCCCAGGTCTCGAAACGGCGCGCATCGTCGCGAAGCCGATATTCGTCTCGCGAGACCCAGGGCGCTGCGAAGTGATCGATCATCGGCGGTTCAAGCTGTTGCAGCATCGCTCGTCGCACGTAGAGAAATCCGGTGCCGCGCGGGCCGCGGAGGAATTTACGGCCGGTGGCTGATAACATGTCACAGCCGATGGCCTCGACGTCGACCGGCATCTGGCCGACCGCCTGGCAGGCGTCGAGCAGATAGGGAATGCCCCGCGCTCGCGCGATCTTGCCGACCGCCGCCGCTGGATTGACCAGCCCGCCATTGGTCGGAACCCAGGTGATCGCGATGAGCTTCACGCGCTCATCGATCATGCGCTGGAGCGCTTCAATATCGAGCTCGCCGCTGGCATCGCTCGGCACGACATCGATGACCGCGCCTGTTCTCCTGGCAACCTGGAGAAACGCGACATAGTTCGCGGCATATTCCGCCTCGGCGGTCAGGATGCGGTCGCCCTCGCAAAACCGGAGCGCGTAGAACGCCATTTGCCAGGCGACCGTCGCGTTTTCCATGAGCGCTATTTCATCGGGTGCGGCATTCAGCAACCGTGCCACCGAGCCATAGACCGCTTCCAGGCGATCGGACTCCCGGTCCGCAGCGGCATACCCTCCGATCTCGCTCTCCAGATCGATATGCCGTTTCATCGCCTCCGCAACGAGCGTCGGCATGAGACCTGCTCCCGCGTTGTGGAGATAAGCAAGCCGTGAGGCGGCCGGCGTATCGGCACGTACTCGGTCGATGTCGATCACCTGCACCTCCGCCCTCGCGATCTCCGCATGAATTAGACGTGTCCAGGGATGCGAGCAAGACGGCCGGCGGCAATGCCTGGTTCCGCCTCAGATGCAGAGGCCAAGCAGCTTGATTTGGCAGTTGCTGGATTTGGGCTTGCTTGCAGGAGTGGCCTCGCGTTTCACGGCCACCAGCGGCTCCTTGCCCTTCTTGCCTTTGCCCGGCTTGGGCTCGTAGCCGCCTGCGATCACCATCGCCCAATAGGTACGCTTGCCGCTGGCGTTTTTGGCGTTCGCGGTGCCGACGCGGGAGGCGTTGTGCAGCAGCAGGTTCTTGCGGTGCCCAGAGGAGTCGATCCACTGGCCGAGGGTCTTTTCGAAATTGTCGTAGCCGTAGGCGATGTTTTCGGCGGCGCGGCCTGCGCCGGCCGGTGCGACACGGCGGTTGAACGGGCCGAGGGCGTCGTGACTGAGATCATCCTTGGCCGCCATCGCGCGCGCCTGGTCCATGGCGATGCGATCGAGGGTGGCATCGCGCACGACGCGGATCTCACCATGTTTCAAGCGGAAGCTGGAGATCAGCTCGGCCGGAGACTCGGCTAGCGCCGGTGTGGCGGCCAGCAGCAGGCCGACAATCATTCCGCCAACCACACGATTTGTCATCGTCCCCGAAAGGATCATTGCTCACCAAGCCAGCGCGCTACCCGGCCGCTTCTCCATCGGCAATGTGGATGCTTCAAGGCGCGGGTCCATGGTTAGCTCGCCGGCAGGTCTGCCTCGAAATTGAAGCGGTCGCGCAGGTTCTTGCGTTGCTCCAGGATGTCCTTGAGGAAGGCGCGGTCCTGGTCGTTCTTCATCATCGGTTCGATCAGGTCGAGCTGGTTCATGGCGACCAGTTGCAGGATCTCGGTGCGGGGCTTGCCGCTGGGATCGCGCGGCAGCGCATGCACGACCTGGATGTGCTCCGGTGGCTTTGGTCCCCTGGCTGCGGTCAGTTCGTTGCGAAGCTGGCCTTCGAGCGTAGCCTGGTCGCCTTCAACGAACGCATAGAGCCCGACGCCCGAGCGACGGTCGGCAAACGCGACGATGGCGGTGTCGCGCACGGCCGGGTTCTTGCGGATCAGATCGGCAAGCACCGGCGCGTCGTTGACGAGCCTGCGGCCGCCGCCTTCGCGGTCGGTGAAATTGAACAGGCCGCGAGTGATCGCGCGATAAACCTTCTTGCCGGTGGCGAGCCACAGGCTTGCGGCGAACGATTTTTTCGCGAGGATTTTTCGTTCCCGCGGCGTCAACGCCTCCGGAGCATAGGAACGCTTGTGCTTGAGCAGATGCCGGAGGTCTTCGTAGGCCAGGATGCGATAGAGCCAGCCGCGGCGCTCGAAGCAGGCGGCGAGCTGGAAGTCGGTCACATAGGCGCGGCCGTTGCGGCCGACCAGCCAGTTCTGCTCCTTGGCGAGATCGTTGTGGCAGATGCCGGCGCGGCGCAGCCGGCGCAGCGCGGCCTTGGCCGAGCGGAAATAGGCGAGGTCGCCATGCGGCTTCGCCAGATGCAGCGTGACGCCGTCGACGAAGCCGCGGACCAACGCCCGGCGACCGGACCAGAGCAGTTCGGGACCAACATTGAGGCCTTTGGTCCGGGCCAGCGCACGCTTTTCGCGCGCGAACAGATGGCTTGCCAGCAGGAACGACCACCACGGCACCTCGTCGAGCCGGCGCAGCACCGCATCGACCTCGCCGTTGTCACCACGGAAGCGGCCGCGCTCGACGGTCGAAAACACGTCGCGCTTGAGCAGCACGCCCTCGATCCAGCGCGCCGAGAGCAGCGCGGCGTCGTTTTTGGGGAGGCTCATCGAAAACTCACGCCGCGGCGGCAATGTTCAGGTGATCGACGATCCAGCGATCGAGATCGGCTAGCGCTCGCGCACTCATCGCCTGCTTCTTGGCCACCGTCTTCTCGTTGCCGCGCAGCCGGCTTCCGTCGGGCTTTTTGGTCGGCGCGCTGGCGAGCGGCGGGAACAGGCCGAAATTGATGTTCATCGGCTGGAACGACCGCGTGCCTGGCTCGATGGTCTCGATATGGCCACCGGTGATGTGGCCAAGCAGCGATCCCAGGGCCGTCGTGCCGGGCGGGCTTGCGAGCCGCTCGCCGCGCACGTCAGCTGCCGCATAAAGGCCGGCAATCAGGCCAACGCTGGCGGATTCCACATAGCCTTCGCAGCCCGTCATCTGGCCGGCAAAGCGCAGCCGAGGTTGCGCACGCAGGCGCAACTGGGTGTCGAGCAGTTTTGGCGAGTTGAGAAAGGTGTTGCGGTGCAGGCCGCCGAGCCGAGCGAATTCGGCTTTCTCCAGGCCTGGAATGGTGCGGAAGATGCGCTGCTGCTCGCCGTATTTCAGCTTCGTCTGGAAGCCGACGATATTGTAGAGCGTGCCGAGCCTGTTGTCCTGGCGCAGCTGCACGATTGCGTAGGCCTTCGTCGTGGGATCGTGCGGGTTGGTGAGGCCCACCGGCTTCATCGGGCCGTGACGCAGCGTCTCGGGGCCGCGCTCTGCCATCACTTCGATCGGAAGGCAGCCGTCGAAGTAGGGCGTGTTGGTTTCCCAGTCCTTGAACTCGGTCTTCTCGCCGGCGATCAGCGCGGCGACGAAGCCGTCGTACTGCTCCTTGGTCATCGGGCAGTTGATGTAGTCGGCGCCGTTGCCGCCGGGGCCGACCTTGTCGTAGCGCGACTGGAACCAGGCCACCGACATGTCGATGGACTCGCGGTGCACGATCGGCGCGATCGCGTCGAAGAAAGCGAGCGCGTTCTCGTCGGTCAGTTCGCGGATGGCCTCGGCGAGAGGTGCGGAGGTGAGGGGGCCGGTGGCAACGATGACGTTGCTCCAGTCGTCCGGTGGCAGGCCCGCGACCTCGTTGCGGGCGATCTCGATCAGCGGGTGCTCGTTGAGTGCCTTGGTGACGGCGGCGGAAAAGCCGTCGCGATCGACCGCCAGCGCGCCGCCAGCGGGCACCTGGTTGGCGTCGGCCGCGCGCATGATCAGCGAGCCGAGCCGGCGCATTTCCGCATGCAGCAGCCCTACGGCGTTGTTGGCGGCGTCGTCCGAGCGGAACGAATTGGAGCAGACGAGCTCGGCGAGCCCGTCGGTGCGGTGTGCCTCGGTCATGCGCGCTGGCCGCATCTCGTGCAGCACCACGGGGACGCCTGATCTGGCCACCTGCCAGGCAGCCTCGGAGCCGGCAAGGCCTGCGCCTATCACGTGCACAATGTTGGATCGGAGTCCTGTCATGGACGGGACAGGTAGCGCTTTTCGGCGGTCAGTGGAATCGCCGAGATTGAGTTTTCTGCCTTCAGATACGACAGCGCCCGCACGAGGCGGGCGTTATCGTATCGTCCGGTGAGGCTGAACGAAATCAGCCCTGATATTCACCGGCGGCAACGCGCGGGATGTCCGAGCGATCGAGGCCGATATCGGCCAATTCGCGATCGCTGAGCTGGGACAGCTCGGCAACATTGCGCTGATAGTCCCGGAAAGCCTGGATCATGCGGATGAGCGAGAGCAGCATTGGTAGTCTCCTGTAGTTCGATTCAGCCCTTGCCCGGGCCTCATCGTTGAACTGAATATAGATAGATGTGGTGCAGTGCGGAAGTTCCGATGTTGCGATGCAGCTAAGCGGTGAGCGCATGACATCGATAACGGACGATTAACCTGGCGGCAGACTCGCTCAATAGCTAAGCGAAAGCAGCCGCAATTTCTGATAAATATCCGGAAAACCACGGGTTTATTACTGGGGGTGCGGTTCCGCCTATAACCGAATTAGGTTGTATTGCTGCAACCGGCAAGAAGAGTCGGCAGCGTCTATGCCCAAGTCCCGCATGCGTGATTCGCATGTGTCGGAAACCGTAGATATGAATTGAAATTCATATCAAGGTGGAGGGCGCGTGTATCAAGCGCGTGTTCTGACTACGTAGACGTAATGAAAATCGGCGCCCCTAAGGGGCGCGCGCGAGCTGGGTGGCGAAATAGGCGACCGTCTTGGAATAGACCTCGCTCTTGTTCCACTGCTGGAGCACCGCGAAGTTCGGGCTGCCTGGCTGCCAATCCTTACCCCGCTGCCAGCCATAGCCGGCGAGATAGTTGGCGGTGGACGCGAGGACGTCCGGCGCGTTGTGCAGGAGATCGCGCTTGCCATTGCCATCGAAGTCGACGGCGTATTTCATCCAGGACGACGGCATGAATTGGGTCTGACCGAGCTCGCCGGCCCAGGCGCCGCGCATATCGCCGGGTGCAAGATCGCCGCGCTGGACGATGCGTAAGGCATCCATCAGTTCGGCGCGAAACTGCTCGGCGCGCCGGCAGTCATAGGCCAGCGTCGCAAGCGAGCGGATGGTTGCGAACTTGCCGGTGTTGACACCGAAATCGGTCTCGAGACCCCAGATCGCGACCAGAACCTCGCCCTGCACGCCGTAAGTCTGCTCGATGCGGGACAGCACCGAGCCATACTGCTTCATCATATTGGAGCCGCGTTGAAGGCGCGGCGGCACCATGCGGCCAGAAAATTCCTCAAAGGTCTGGTTGAAGACTTTTTGCGAGCGGTCGCGATTGAGCACGGCCTGATCCAGCGTTACGCCGGCAAGCCCCGATGCAATGGCTTGCTGCGAGATGCCCTTGGCTGCAGCTTCGGTTTTGAAGTCAGCAAGCCAGGCGTCGAAATTGCTCGAACCGCAGGCGACGGCGGCGAGCGCGGGCTCGGCGGACATGATTGACACGGAGAGGGCGAAAGCTGCGAGGGCGAGACGAGAAATCGTCGGGGTCATTCGACTAAATTGATTCCATGAATTGGCATGACCGGCGGCGGCAATCTCGATTTAAACCGCGGCCAAAGCAAGGCGTTTGATGCGCCCGATCCTGCCCGGACCCAGGCAGGATCGGATGTCACGCTATCGTCAGACGTCCGTCCGATTCCGCCAGGGGAAGAGGTTGGCGGGGAAGTCGGCGGCCGGCTTGCGCGGACGATGCGGCGGAGGCGGCACCGGCTGCGCGCCGGGATCGGCGACGATCACCTTGCGGTAGAGGTGCCAGGTGGCGTGGCCGAGCAGGGGGATGACGATGGCCAGGCCGAGGAAAGCCGGAATCGTGCCGAGCGCTAGCAGCACCGCGACGATCAGGCCCCAGGCCGCCATCGGCACAGGATTCCTGGCGACGACGCGGAGCGAGGTGACCATCGCGTCGAACGCACCGGCGTGCCGGTCGAGCATGAGGGGAAACGACACGGCACTGAGACACAGCGCGGCGAGCGCGAACAGGAAGCCTGCGCCGCAGCCGACCACGATCAGCCACCAGCCCTGTGGTGTCGTCAGCACGCGCGTCAGAAAATCCGAGATGCCGGTCGCACCCTCATAGCCGAAGGCTGCGACATAGATCGCCTGCGCCGTAGCGACCCAGGTCACGAACAAAGCAAGCAGCAGCGTGCCGAGGCCGAGCATGGCGCCAAAGGAGGGTGAACGCAGCACTTCCATGGCGTCCCAGGCGCTGGCCTCTTCATGGCGTTCGCGCCGGCTGGAGAGCTCATAGAGGCCGAGTGCGGCGAACGGGCCGATCAGAGCGAAGCCCGCAGCGAGCGGAAACAATAGCGGCAGCACTGAATAGCCCATCACCGCGCGGGCAAGCACGAGGCCCAGCACCGGATAGATCACGCAGAGGATGATGGCATGGCTCGGCACCGCCTTGAAATCTTCCCAACCGCGGCGGAGTGCGTCGTGCAGTTCGGACAGTTGGATGGTCCGGATGGTTGGTCCAGCCGCATCGGACTGGGCCATCGTGGGCACATTGCCCTGGTAGAGAGTGGCCATCGTTGCTTGCTCCCTTGGCGGCCGAATCCGGCGCCGCCAAACGGCGCAAGCGGCCGCTTTTTCTTGGATGATCGCGATCCCGACCAGACGCGAATTCCGGATGGCATCGCGAGCTGAACAGGAATCGTACTCCCAATTCTCCGTCCTGTCCCTCACGCTTGGGTGAGATTCGATGTCGCGGTGCAACCTCGATGATGTCATTCGGCCGTCATTTCGCCGCAGATAAGCTGATGCTGCTTGCCGGTTCGCAGAACTCTGCGGGCGCAACGCAGAAACTTCGTCTATAAGTGCCACTCAAGGTCCTTCCAATGGATCCTTTTCGGGGAGCAGATATGAGCATTTTCGGTAAAATCATGGGCGCGATCTTCGGCAGCCATCCGGCTTCCGCCGCGCCCGCCGGTGGCGCAGCTTCGGGCAGCGCACCTGCAGGGGCCGCTCCCGGCAGTTCCGCGCCGGCAGGGGCGCCGATGGCAACCGTCGACGTTGCGGCGATCGTCGACGCGGCTGTCGCTGCGCACAAGGGCGAGAAGCTGGAATGGCGCACCTCGATCGTCGACCTCATGAAGGCGCTCGACATTGATTCCAGCCTTGCAGCGCGCAAGGACCTCGCCAAGGAGCTCGGCTACAGCGGCGACACCAACGATTCGGCGAGCATGAATGTCTGGCTGCACAAGCAGGTGATGTCCAAGCTCGCCGCCAACGGTGGCAAGCTGCCGCCTGAGATCAAGCACTGACCGATCGCCCGGTGGCTGCGAGGGCCCGCGATTGTGCGGGCCCTTTTTGCTTCAGGCAACCAGATCCGCATCCTCCGGATGCTTGTCGAGATAGTCCACGACGAAGCCGCAGCCGGCGATTACTTTCCTGCCGTCGCGGCGGATCAATTCCAGTGCGCCCTTGACCAACCCCGAGGCGATGCCGCGGCCGCGCAGCGCGCGCGGCGTCTCGGTGTGGGTGATGATCACAGCGGACGGCGTCAGCCGATAATTGGCGAAGGCAACTTCGTTTTCGACATCGAGTTCGAAGCGGCCTCTCTCCTTGTTGTCGCGTACCGATGCCGCCATGCCAAACCTTCCGACGTACTGCCTGCGCCTCTGATCTAGGCGCCTGAACGCGTCCTTGCCAAGGCGCGACCAAGGGAGGTTGCCGCAGGGGAGATATCTGAAAATGCGTGTCCGGCTCAGCCTCACGGCGTTGCCTGAGCCGCGATTCGTTAACGCCCCGCCCGCAAAGAACATTGGTGGTCTTGCAATCGCGCGCGGGTTCCCTACGTCTTGTTACAGGACATACGCCCGAATGCGGCCGGCATGGTCGCCAGACGTTCGGAGTGTCGTGATCGCCAGCCGCAGACGTATGCCTCTTTTTGAGGAGGGTACGATGTCGGACTTTGGTTTCTTGAATACTCATCGAACATGGGAAGACTGGTGCGGGATGCTGCTCGGTGCGTTGATTGCTGCATCGCCGTGGTTTCCCATCCAGGATCAGTCGGGGATCGTCGGACGTGAGATCATGGTTCTGAACGCGGTCGCGATCGGCCTCGTCATATTTGGGCTCAGCCAGCTCGAATATGTCGCCTTGCAGCGCTGGCAGGAGGTGGCGACAATCGTGATTGGGCTGTGGCTCATGGTATCGCCCTACGTGCTCGGCTATTCCGGTGAAGGTTTTCTCCGGGTCTACCATACAAGTCTGGGAGCGGTGGCGGTGGTCCTCGGCGTCCTCCAACTGTGGCAGGACTGGGATCTGAGCGACCAGGATATGCTGAAGCACGGGCAATAGGCCGTAGATGTCAGCAGGCCCGCTGCAAGATCGGCGGGCCTGCTCCCGCTCATCTTTTTACCAGATCCTGATAGTCCGGGTGCTTCTCGATCCACGCTTTCACGAATGGGCATTGCGGGATCAGCTTCAATCCGGCCGCACGGACGTGGTCGAGTGCGCCTTGCACCAGCTTTGAGCCGACGCCCTTGCCGCCGAGTTCTTTCGGCACGTCCGTATGCTCGAATGTGATGACGCTGCCGTCGAGCTTGTAATGTTCGGTCGCGAGATGGCCTTCCATCTCCAGCTCGAAACGGTGGTGGGCCTTGTTGTCGATGACGTCGCTCATCGTATCTCCGGTCAGCTCTTCAGCGAGTCCGTCAGCATCTTGCGGATCGACCAGACTTCGCCGTCTGACGAGCCCGTGATGTCGTCGATCTTCCAGCTGCCAGCCTCGCGCACGAGGTCATAACGCACGACCTGGTCGGAAAGTCTGCGGTCGGTTCGGTTCAATCGGTCGCTTTGGCGAGCCGCGAATCCTCCGGCTGTTGCTGCGGGCGGAGGCAGCCCTGGCAGATGACCAGCGAGCGGTTGACCCTGGCGTCCTGCTCGGCCTCGACGCCGTCCTGCGCCTGCCACCACTCCTTCGAATTGGGCTGGAGTCCCGCTTGCGACATGTTGCGCTCAGATCGGGTCGCGGTCTGTCTCGGTTCGGAGCCAGCACGCGGATGGTTGGGATTCTCGCCGGCGCCATCCCAGGCGTAGCGTGCCGGCGTGAAGGCTGCATCCGGGGCCAAATGGGCTTGCGGTCCCATGGCACATCCGGCAAGCGCCAGCGACAACAGGAGAAGGGCGGGCGCTTTGACCATGATGCGGCACTCTGTACGCGAGGACTGGCCGAGGTTGCGCCGATCATGTTTAAAATTCCCTGAACGATCGCCGCTCTGCCGACGACCGAGGCGAATGCGATAGGTAGCTCTCCTGTTCACACTGCTCGCAACCCCTGTGCGGCCGGCGGCCTTGCAGGCGCGCCGGCGATGGCGATAAATGGGTTGCAAGGAGCGGGCGGCTTGCGTGCCGTCCGCCGTCGAAGAGGAAGCCCCATGCAGCCCCTGCGCATGTCCCGCCGCGTCATGAATCTCGCTTACATGCTGACCCAGAACGCGCGGCGGCATGGCTCTCGGCCCGGCTTCGTCTGGGGTGACAAGTCCTGGAGCTGGCGCGAGATCGATGCGCAGGTTTCGGCGCTGGCCGCCGCACTCGCCGCGCGCGGTATCAAGAAAGGAGATCGCATCCTCGTCCATTCCAAGAATGGCGACGAGATGTTCTTTTCGATGTTTGCCGCATTCCGGCTTGGCGCGGTCTGGGTCCCCACCAATTTTCGCCTGATGCCCGACGAGGTCACCTATCTCGCACAGGCCTCCGGGGCCAAGGCATTTTTGTGCCACGTCGATTTCCCCGAGCACGCTGCGGCCGTCAGCGGCGGCGCGCTGGAATTCACCTGGAGCATCGACGGCAAGGCGTCGTTCGGCGAGACGTCGGTTGCGGATGCCATCGCCTCGCAGGCGAACGCCGCGGTCGAGAACGTCGCAGTCGAGCACGACGATCCCTGCTGGTTCTTCTTCACCTCGGGGACCACGGGCCGTTCCAAGGCGGCGGTGCTCACCCATGGCCAGATGGGCTTTGTGATCACCAATCATCTTGCCGATCTCACGCCGGGCACGACCGAAGCTGACGCGTCGCTGGTGGTGGCGCCGCTGTCGCATGGCGCCGGCGTGCACCAGCTGATGCAGACCGCGCGCGGCGCACGCACCGTGCTGCTGCCGACCGAGAAGTTCGACATCAACGAGGCGTTCCGCCTGATCGAGGCGCATCGCGTCAGCAATCTCTTCGTGGTGCCGACCATCCTGAAGATGATGGTCGAGCATCCCGCGGTCGACAAATACGATCATTCCTCGCTGCGCCAGGTGATCTATGCCGGCGCGCCGATGTATCGCGAGGATCAGAAGACCGCACTGAAGAAGCTCGGCAAGGTTATCGTGCAATATTTCGGCCTTGGCGAGGTTACCGGCAACATCACCGTGCTGCCGGCAGCGCTGCATGATCCCGAAGACGGTCCGCATGTGAAGCTCGGCACCTGCGGCTTCGAGCGCACCGGCATGCAGGTCTCGATCCAGGACGACGAGGGCCGTGAGCTGGGCGCCAATCAGAGCGGCGAGATCTGCGTGATCGGCCCTGCGGTGTTCGCCGGCTATTATGATAACCCCGAGGCCAATGCGAAGGCGTTCCGCAACGGCTGGTTCCGCACCGGCGATCTCGGTCACATGGACGAGGAGGGGTTCGTCTATATCACCGGCCGCGCCTCCGACATGTACATCTCGGGCGGCTCCAACATCTATCCGCGCGAGATCGAGGAGAAGATCCTGACCCATCCGTGCGTCGGAGAGGTCGCCGTGCTCGGCGTGCCCGATCCGACCTGGGGCGAGGTCGGCGTCGCCGTCTGCGTTGCGCGCGAAGGCGAGAAGCCCGTGAGCGAAGCGGAGATGGCGGCGTTCCTTTCGCCGAAGGTGCCGCGCTACAAGATGCCGAAGCGATTCTTTTTCTGGGACGCCTTGCCGAAGTCCGGATATGGCAAAATCCCAAAACGCATGGTACGCGACGAGCTCGAGGCACGCAGGCTGCTCGATCTCGACAAGACGAAAGCGGGCTGAGCGGTCGTCATGCGCAGCATCAAGCAGCCGGGCACGCCGATTCCCGAGCGCATCCAATGGGTGGAGGCGAGGGGACGTGCCTTCTCGTTCACGCTTCAACCAGGTTTGCCGCTGCTGGAGGCTGCGCGCCGCGGCTTTGCGGCAGAGGGATTTGCCGGCGGCGTGCTGAACTTTGGCAGCGGCGCGCTCGGACCGTTCGCCTATGTGATGCCGGCGCTGTCCAAGACCGGCGAGAATGCCGCGTTCTACAGCGACACGTTTCGGCCCGCGGGCGTGACGCGCACGAAGCTCGGCAGCATGACGCTCGGCACACGGGACGGCGCGCCATTCTTTCATTGCCACGGGCTCTGGACCGAGGCCGACGGCAAGGCGAGCGGCGGACACATGCTGCCGGACGCGACGATCGTCGCCGAGCCGTTTTTGGTCGAGGGTTTTGGGATTGATGGCGCGATGTTTACCGCCGAACCTGATCCCGAGACCAACTTCAAGCTGTTCGGGCCGGTCGCGGCTGCAAGCGGTGGCGCACGCGCGACGAGCCGCGCCTTTGCCCTGCGGCTTCGCCCGAACCAGGATTTTCCCGGCGGCCTTGAAGAGTTTTGCCGCGCGCATGGTGTCACCCGCGCGAAACTCCACGGCGGCGTCGGCTCGACCATCGGCGCACGCTTCACCCATGGCGGCATCACCGAACCATTCGCCACTGAGCTCGCCGTCACCGCCGGCACGATCGCACCAAGCAGTTCGGGCGCGCTCGAGGCCACACTCGACGTCGCCTTGATCGACTACACCGGCGGCCTCGCCGAGGGTCGGCTGATCCGCGGCGATAATCCGGTTTTGATGACCATGGAGCTGGTGCTCGAGGCGCTGGGCTAGGCCTCGACCGGTGCTTGCAGTAGTGCTCGAATGCCACTTCCATGAAATGATTGTTCCTGATATGTTCCTGATGTGAATTTTAGCGGGGACGGGAACATGGGCCGGAAAGGACGCCGTCAGACCACGTTGCGAGCGCCGTATCTCAAGCGCGTATGGCTCGATCGCTCGCAGGTGGAGGATTGGGAGATCTATCCGTTCTGCCTTCCCGTGTTCAGGGACGAGTTCGACCTGAGCTTCGATACGGCGATCACCATCATCGTCGGCGAGAACGGTACCGGCAAATCGACCATCCTTGAAGGCATCGCGGGGATGGCCGGCTTTGCCAGCACCGGCGGCCGCAAGGGCTTTCAGGAGATCGATGGCGGCGGCATGGAAGTCACCGGCGTAGAGCTGTCTACCGCCTTGAAGGCTGCCTGGGTACCGAAGGTGACCGACGGCTGGTTTTTCCGGGCGGAGACATTCTTTTCTGTCGCGCGCTATCTGGACCGCTCGGCCGGGAGTGCTGCGCAACTCATGGAGGGTGTGTTTGGCGCGAGCGTTCAGGAGGCGCCAGACTATCTCTCCTTTTCCCATGGCGAGGGCTTTCTGGTCTTCTTCGAGGAACGCTGCCAAAAGCAGGGCATCTATATCTTCGACGAGCCGGAATCAGCGTTGTCGCCGGCGCGGCAGATGGACTTCCTCAAGCTCCTGCACCGGATGGATCGCTCCGGAAATTGCCAGGTCATCATGGCGACCCATGCGCCTCTGCTGATGGCTTATCCAAATGCGCAGCTGCTACGGCTCGGGAAATACGGCCTGGAGCCGACAACGGTGGAGCAAACCGATCACTACCGGGTGATGCGCGAATTCTGTGACGATCCGCGGGGGTTCGTCGAGGCGACGTTGACGGAGTAGCCGCGGGACGCGACCGACACTCGCTCTCTCCATCGTCATTGCGAGGAGCTCTTGCGACGAAGCAATCCAGAATCTCTCCGCGGCGGCAGTCTGGATTGCTTCGCTGCGCTCGCAATGACGGAAGATAGGCCCGTGCATCGATCTCAAATCGTACCTTCAGCGTGTCGTGACGATCGCGATGCGCCCCTCGGCCGGGTTGGGATGGTTTTCTATTCGATAATCAGAAATACGGATAAAGAGAAATATTTGCAGTCGCAGACCTTCCCATGGGTGTTTTGCCCGCCGCGCCACGCAAGAATTTGTGGGCTGCGCGAACGCTCCGCCGCAGCGGCGCCACGAACAGGTCTCCCCCCGGCCCCAAAATGCGCTACGATGATTCCAGCGCGCCTCAAAGTCGCGCACGATCAATGAGACGCATGAGGAAACGAGATGAGGGTGACGATTGGACGGCGCACGGCCGTGGCTGCGGCGCTGGCGGCGGTGGGAGCGGCGGCATTGACTGCGGCTTTTACACCGGCCTGGGCCCATGGGCCGACCCGGCAGAAGGTGCGGGAATCCATCGAGATCAACGCAGACCCGGCCAAGGTGTGGGCCGCGATCGGCAACTTCCAGGACATGAGCTGGCTGCCGCCCGTCACCAAGACCGAGGGCGAGAAGGGCAATGAGATCGGCGCGACGCGCCGTCTGACGCTGACCGGCGGCGCCACTGTCGACGAGGAGCTCTACAAGTTCGACGGCGCTGGGATGACCTATTCCTACCGCATCACTGCCGTTGACGTGAAGGCGCTGCCGGTGACCAACTATTCCTCGACGCTGACGGTGGCGCCGAGCGCCGACGGCAAGGGCTCGACGCTGGAATGGGCCGGCGCGTTCTACCGCGGCTTTCCCAACAACGATCCGCCGCCGGAGCTGAGCGACGAGGCCGCCGTCAAAGCGGTGAAGGGGCTTTATCAGGCCGGGCTCGAGTCGCTGAAGAAGAAGATCGAAAGCGGAAGCTGAGCGTGCGGGCTCTGGTTCTGGCGGCGCTTGCCGCCAGCATCGCGCATGCGTCCGCTGAAGAGGCCTTCGTCACCAACCAGCTCAGCGACGACCTGATGGTCGTGGACCTCGCCACCGCACGTGCGGTGGCAACCATCCCGATCGGCGGCAAGCCGGCCGGCGTAGCCGTCAGCGCGGATGGGCGCTTTGCCTATGTAACGAGCCCGGATGCCAAGGCCGTGACGGTGGTGGACGCAGCAACGCGGAAGGTCTCGGGGCGGATCGAGGTCGGCGGCGGGCCGCTCGGCATCGCGGTCGCGCCTGATGGCAAGACGGTCTACGTCGCCGACTGGTACGCCGCCGCGGTGCGCGTGATCGATGCGGCGACGCGCAGCGTCACGGCCAGCGTCGCGGTCGGTGCCTCGCCGTCGGGCCTCGCCGTGACGCCGGACGGCCGCTGGCTGCTTTCGGCAGACCGCGACGACGACAGTCTCTCAGTCGTCGATACCGCGACACGCGAGCGCAAGGCGAGCATCAAGGTCGGCACGCGTCCTTTCGGCGTCACCATCGACGCCGATGGCAAGCGCGCCTACACCGCCAATGTCGGCTCCAACGACGTCTCCGTGATCGACCTCGCGGCAGGAAGCGAGATCGGCCGCGTGCCGGTCGGGATGCGGCCCTATGCGGTGGCGCTGGCGCAAGGGCGCGGCTTCGTTACCGACCAATATGGCGGCACTGTCAGCGTGTTCGATCTGGCGACGCTGAAGCCGGTGAAGCGTATCACCGTCGGCGACTACCCCGAAGGCATCGCCGCCACCGCCGACGGCAAGCGCATCATCGTGGCCAATTGGGAGAGCAACACGCTTCATATCATCGATGCGACCGAGCTGAAGGTGATCGGCGAGGTCAAGACCGGCGACGGCCCGCGGGCGTTTGGGGCGTTCTTACGGCGGACGGAGTAGAGCGGAGCAATTGTAGCCCGCATGGAGCGAAGCGGAATGCGGGGAGACTTTCCCGGATTGCGCTTCGCTCCATCCGGGCTACCGCGCCGGCCGCAACGCGCGCACGATCTCGTCCATGCGCTCAAACACGTGCTCAGGCCCATGCGCCCGCAGCGCCGCCGGCGCCGCATAGCCCCAGCACACCGCGCCGCAGGCAATGCCGACGGTGCGCGATGCCTCGATGTCGCGCACCTCGTCACCGATCGCGATGACGCGTGCGGGCACGACGCCCGCACGCCGGATGACGCAACGGAATTTTGCGGGCTTGCCGAACAGTGGGGCGGCGCAGTCGAAATGCGCGAACAGCGCCGCCGCATCGCCGAGCTTCTGTCGCGCATTGGCCTCGCTGTCCGACGTCACTAGCGCGAGCTGCACGCCGCTCTCGGCCAGCGTCCGCAGCATCGGCTCGACGCCTGCGAACAGCGAAATCTCCGCCGTTGCTTCCGCCTTCAGCCGCCGCGCATGTCGCGCGATCGCCGGCAACTTCCACAGCGGCACCTCGAGCCGGCTCAGAATCTCGCGGGTCGAGGCATGCCGCAGCGCCTCGACATCCTCATCGGCGACGCGGCGAAAGCCGAAGCGATCGGCGACGTCGTTGATGGTGCGTAGGAACCACGGAAAGCTGTCGGCCAGCGTGCCGTCGAGATCGAAGATGGCGAGGGAGTAGGGCAATGGAGAGGTATGGAAACGGACCACGATGTCAATCAACAAAATTTAAGATTGCAAACAGCCAAGATGCATGACGAGAATGTTCTGTCGGACATCGGGAGCTGAGGAAATGCAGACGAACATGACGTTGGGAGACGGGATACTCTCGGTTCTCTTAGGTGTCCTGGGTTCACTTATTGCGGCGTATCTCTTTCTCTACGCCCCGAGATGGCTTTCTAGGGCCTCTATCGTGTGGGCTGAGCGATCGAAACGTGCATCGCTTGCTCGAATTCAAATCCTAAAAAGTCAGCTGGATCAAATCGACGAATTCCAGAAAAGTCCGGCGGCGTTTCTCGCCTGGAGCATCGCAAGCATAAGTCGTGCTGTTCTCTACGGATTGTTGGGTATGTTTCTCTCCATTCATAACTTTGCAGCCAAGGCGGACTATTCCCTCGATGTGCTTCTAGTCAAATTCAATCTTAGAGATCCGAACTTCGTTTGGGGAATGAGCGACGACAGAGTGATCGCTGTACTCTACAATGGAGCCATTGTGGCGTCGAATATTCTCATCGCGATGAGTGTGTATTCCTTCGTTCGCCTTGGACAATTTCGCAATCTTGACGAAAGGCGCATGGATTTCGAAGCCGAGATTGAGCGTTTGACCAAATAAATCCTACTCCGCCGCCTCGCTCGCCGCGCGCCTCCGCTTCGGCTTCCGCGCCTTCGCCAGCACCGGCGCAAGAAACTTCCCCGTATAGCTCCGCGGCGCTTTCGCGATGTCTTCCGGCGGGCCCCAGGCGACGATTTCGCCGCCGCCGTCGCCGCCTTCGGGGCCGAGGTCGATGACCCAGTCGGCGGTCTTGATGACTTCGAGATTATGCTCGATGACGACGACCGTGTTGCCCTGCGCCACCAGCTCGTGCAGCACCTCGAGCAGCTTCTTGACGTCGTGGAAATGAAGGCCTGTGGTCGGCTCGTCCAGGATGTAGAGCGTGCGGCCGGTGGCGCGCTTGGACAGCTCCTTTGCCAGCTTGACGCGCTGGGCTTCGCCGCCCGACAGCGTCGTCGCCTGCTGGCCGACGTGGATGTAATCGAGGCCGACGCGGTGCAGGGTCTGGAAGGTTTCGCGCACGCGCGGCACCGCCTTGAAGAACTCGGCGGCTTCCTCGACGGTCATATCGAGCACGTCGGCGATGCTCTTGCCCTTGAACAGGACCTCCAGCGTCTCGCGGTTGTAGCGCTTGCCCTTGCAGACGTCGCAGGTGACGTAGACGTCAGGCAAAAAGTGCATCTCGATCTTGATGACGCCGTCGCCCTGGCAGGCTTCGCAGCGACCGCCCTTGACGTTGAACGAGAAGCGACCGGGCTCGTAGCCGCGCGCCTTGGATTCGGGCAGGCCGGCGAACCACTCCCGGATCGGCGTGAAGGCGCCGGTATAGGTCGCGGGATTCGACCGCGGGGTGCGGCCGATCGGTGACTGGTCGATGTCGATGATCTTGTCGATGTGCTCGAGGCCCTCGATGCGGTCGTGGGGCGCGGCGCCTTCGCTGGCGTTGTTCAGCTTGCGGGCGATGGCGCGGTAGAGCGTATCGATCAGCAGCGTCGACTTGCCGCCGCCGGAAACGCCGGTGACGCAGGTGAACAGGCCGAGCGGAATTTCGGCGGTGACGTTCTTGAGGTTATTGCCGCGCGCGTTCACCACCTTGATGGTGCGGCGATGGTTCGGCGGACGCCGTTCCGGCACCTCGACCTCGAGCTCGCCGGTGAGATACTTGCCCGTCAGCGATTTCGGGTTGCGCATGATCTCGGCGGGCGTGCCCTCGGCGATGATGTTGCCGCCATGCATGCCTGCGCCGGGGCCGATGTCGAGGACGTGGTCGGCGAGCAGGATGGCATCCTCGTCATGCTCGACGACGATCACGGTATTGCCGAGGTCGCGCAGGCGTTTCAGCGTATCGAGCAGGCGCGCGTTGTCGCGCTGGTGCAGGCCGATCGACGGCTCGTCCAGCACGTAGAGCACGCCGGTCAGCCCCGAGCCGATCTGCGAGGCCAGCCGGATGCGCTGGCTCTCGCCGCCGGACAGCGTGCCGGAGGAGCGGGAGAGGGTAAGATAGTTGAGGCCGACGTCGAGCAGGAAGGTGAGGCGCTCACGGATCTCCTTGAGGATACGACCGGCGATCTCGTTTTGCTGCGTGTTCAGCGCCTCCGGCACGGTCTCGAACCAGGCGCCGGCGCCCTTGACCGACAGCTCCGAGATGTCGCCGATATGCTTGCCGCCGATCTTGACGCAGAGCGCCTCGGGCTTCAGCCGAAAGCCCTTGCAGGCCTCGCAGGGCACGTCGTGGAAATACTTCGCCAGCTCCTCGCGCGCCCATTCGCTCTCGGTCTCGCGATAGCGGCGGTTGATGTTGGTGATGACGCCCTCGAACGGCTTCTTGGTGTCGTAGGAGCGCACCCCGTCCTCGTAGGAGAACTTGATCTCGTCCTCGCCGGAGCCGTAGAGGATCGCGTCTTTGGTCTTCTTCGCAAGATCCTTCCACTTGGTGTCGAGCGTGAACTTGTAGTGCTTGCCGAGCGCGGTCAGCGTCTGCACGTAATAGGGCGATGACGATTTGGCCCAGGGCGCGATCGCGCCCTTGCGCAACGTCACGTCCTTGTCGGGAATGACGAGATCCTCGTCGACATGCTGCTCGACGCCGAGCCCGCCGCAGGCGGGGCAGGCGCCGTAGGGGTTGTTGAAGGAAAACAGTCGGGGCTCGATCTCCGGAATGGTGAAGCCGGAAACGGGGCAGGCGAACTTTTCCGAGAACAGCATGCGCTCAGGACCGCTCTTGTCGTGGATCTTTGCGGTCTTCTTTTTTTCTTCCGCAGGCGCCGCCGCTCCCGGCGCGTCGGCGAATTCGACGACGGCGAGGCCCTCGGCGAGCTTCAGCGCGGTCTCAAAACTTTCGGCGAGGCGCTGGCCGATGTCGGGCCGCACCACGATGCGGTCGACGACGACGTCGATGTCGTGCGGGAATTTCTTGTCGAGCGTCGGCGCCTCCGCGAGCTCGTAGAAGGTGCCGTCGATCTTGACGCGCTGAAAGCCCTTCTTGAGCCATTCGGCGAGCTCCTTCCGGTACTCGCCCTTGCGGCCGCGCACGACCGGCGCGAGCAAATAGAGGCGCGTTCCCTCGGCCAGCGCCAGCACGCGGTCGACCATCTGCGACACGGTCTGGCTCTCGATCGGCAGGCCGGTGGCAGGCGAATAGGGCACGCCGACGCGCGCCCACAGCAGGCGCATGTAGTCGTAGATCTCGGTAACCGTGCCGACGGTGGAGCGCGGGTTCTTCGAGGTCGTCTTCTGCTCGATCGAGATCGCCGGCGACAGGCCGTCGATCTGGTCGACGTCCGGCTTCTGCATCATCTCAAGGAACTGGCGGGCATAGGCCGAAAGCGATTCGACGTAGCGGCGCTGGCCCTCGGCATAGATGGTGTCGAAGGCGAGCGAGGATTTGCCGGAGCCGGAGAGGCCGGTGAAGACCACGAGCTTGTCGCGGGGAATCTCGACGTCGACATTCTTGAGGTTGTGCTCGCGCGCGCCACGGATCGTAATTGCGCGCAGGCTTGAGCCCGCGTTCTGCTGTTGGCGCTTCGCCTTGATCACTTCATCCATCCTGGTGGTCCTCAAGGAATCCCAAAGACGCGCGATCGCGCCAACGCTGTAGGCGCGCTTCGCCCGGAACCGGGTACGGCGCCGATGGGTATGTCAGCGAACGTAGGAAGAACGGCGACGGATTTCCAGTGACCTTTGCGAATCGTCAACGGATTGTTGACGCGCTGGCGGCATCTGGCAGCAGCGGCGTCCGGAACCGCGCGATGGCGCGCCGCTGCGAGGTCTCGCAAAAACAGAAAGGCCGGCGCACGGCCGGCCTTTCGTAACTCGATGCCGTTGAAAGCGAAGCTCAGTACTTCGCGACCACCGGGCCCCCGAAGTGATAGTTCACGCCGACCTGCACGGTGTGGAGGTTGAGCGTGCCGGTGGGCAGGGTGCCGGAGAAGTAGGTCTCGCCGCCGAGGCTGCGATAGAGATACTCGCCCTTGACCGACCACTGCGGAGCGAAGAACGCTTCGACGCCCGCGCCGACGGTCCAGCCGGAGTGCCACTTGCTGTCCGAGGCGGTGACGCCGAGCGCGGAGAGGCTAAGCTTGTTGTCGATCCAGGCGTAGCCGCCGGTGCCGTAGAACAGGACCTGATTGACGGCGTAGCCGATGCGGCCGCGCACGGTGCCCATCGCATCGGTCTTCGAGCTCAGCGTGGTGGAGACAACACCGAAGCCGGGGACAGCGACGGGGCCGGTCGCCGAAGCGCTGACGTCAGCCCAGGCGCCATCAGCCTCAACACCGAACACGACGTTGCCGGTCTGCCAGTTGTAGCCGGCGGTGCCGCCGACGAAGCCGCCCTTCATCTTCGGGTCGCCCGAGCCGTTCTCCCAGGCGCCGCCACCGACGATACCGAGGTAGAAGCCGGTCCAGTTGTAGACCGAGGCTACAGCCACCGGAGCCTTGGTGTAGGGGCGAGCCGCGAGATCGGCGGCCGAAGCCGGTGCAGCGAGTGCAAGCAAACTGGCCGAAGCCAACAAAACCTTTTTCATTTTCAACTTAATCCCAGTCCCAGTTTCTGTTGTTGCCTTCCGCGAGCGGAAAGACATCGGACGCTGTGGTCCAACTGATGTCGTGCATACATCATTGAAGCCGCAAGTTGTGTACCCGAAAAGCCACAGTATGCTGAAAGGTAGTGCTGGCTGCCCTATTCGCGCCGCCTGTGCAGCAAAAAGGCCGGCGCTAGGCCGGCCTTTGATCGTGAGCATTAATCAGAGGGATCTCAGTACTTCGCGATCACCGGACCACCCCAGCGATAGTTGACGCGGATGAGGCCCATGTCGACGTCCTGACGGATGCGCTCGGTCTGAACGAACGCACCGCCAAACGTGAAGTCGACGTTACGATTGCCGAGGAAAATGTGATCGTACTCGAAGCCTACAGACCAGTTCGGAGCGAAGCCGAACTCGAGGCCCGCACCGACGGTGCCGCCCCAGCGGGTTTCGCGAGTCGAGCCGAACACCGTACCGGCACCTACGAACCCTGGTGCGACGAGAAGGTCATATTTGTCGTTAACCACCGCAGCGCCGCCCTTCACGTAGAGCAACACATTGTTCCAGGCATAGCCAACCTGGCCGGTGATCAGGCCGAAAGCATCGATTCGCGTACGATCCTGCTGAACCGCTAGAGTTGGGCTGATGTTGTCTCCGCGGAAATCAGCCCAGTTGCCTTGGCCTTCGACACCGAACACCCAATTCGCGGACTGCCAGCGGTACCCGATCTGGCCACCGACTGTGCCGCCGGTCGCGTCATGGCAGCCATCGGTGACGAGAGCGCCGCCTGCGGGAGTCACGAAGTCCCAGCAGTTGCGGCTCGAGCCGCCGCCGCCGTTGATGCCGATGTAGAAGCCGCTCCAGTCATAGATGGCGGCCACCATCGGCGCCGGAGCCTTGGTGTAGGGACGCGCGGCGAGATCCGCCGCGCTTGCGGGAGCCGACAGGCCCAACGCCACTGCACCGATTGCACCAATCAAAATCTTATTCATTGCCAGTCTCCCCATTTTCGTCCGCTCCACGAAATCCCCGAAGCGGCTGATCAGGCGCGACGCCCATATGAATTAATTCCGAGGCAAGCGTAGCCTAATCGTGAGGCAGAGTCCGTTTCCGAAATGCAACAGTCGCGAACATTGGAAGCACCTCTAAGCTGGTGAATGTTAATTTGTTTTTCCTCATTTGCGGGAACCCAAAAAAGTTCCATCCGGGCCTTCGAATTTTTCGCTCCCTGGAGGAGTTATGGTGCGTGCATCCGTGCGTCAGGCCCTGAAGAACAAATCTGGAACAAAATTCAGATTGATGCTATATGTGGGGATAACCGGAGGGGACGCGGGCTGATCGGCCCTCGCGAAGCGTATAGGGTCCCCAACAGGGTGGCGGAGGAGCGCGGGCGCGCGGCCCGGCCTTTTGAAATCAGTGGCATTCGGAGTGGAGAGCGGCGATGGCGGGAAGCGTCAACAAGGTCATTCTGGTCGGAAACCTCGGCAAGGATCCGGAGATCCGGCGTACCCAGGACGGGCGGCCGATTGCGAATTTGAGCGTTGCGACCTCGGAGACCTGGCGCGACAAGGCGACCGGCGAGCGCAAGGAAAAGACCGAGTGGCACCGTGTCGTGATCTTCAATGAAGGCCTGTGCAAGGTTGCCGAACAGTACCTGAAGAAGGGCGCCAAGATTTACGTCGAGGGCGCGCTCCAGACCCGCAAATGGACCGACCAGAGCGGTGTGGAGAAGTACTCGACCGAAGTGGTGCTTCAGGGCTTCAACTCGACCCTCACGATGCTCGATGGCCGCAGCGGTGGCGGAGGCGGCAGCTTTGGCGATGAGCCGGGCAGCGATTTCGGCTCCTCTGGTCCCGTCAGCAGCGCTCCGCGCCGCCCGGTGGCCGCCGGCGGCGGGGGTGGCCGCAACAGCGATATGGACGACGATATCCCGTTCTGAGGCGAGCACCCGCGGGCGCTTCTCCCTGAATATCGCCTTGTTCGCGTAAAGCGAGAGGGAATATTACCAAAAGGCTGGTAGAGCTTGGCTTTCCCGGGCTTGGCTCATGTGGCGCCTCTGCTTTGACGGCGGGCGATGTGAATGGTATTAACTTAATGTTAATTCTATTTACATGGCTTGCCTGTTGATCGGAGGACGCGTCGCATGCGTCTCGCGCCACTGCTTGAGGCCGCTCCCGCCATCCCGCTGCATGCCTTCGCGGCCATGATCGCCTTCGGGCTTGGCCTCGTCCAGTTTGCGGCTCCCAAGGGCACGCTGCCGCATCGGACGATCGGGTGGATCTGGGTTGCGCTGATGGCGGCCGTGGCCGCATCGTCGTTCTGGATCCATCAGATCCGCCTGGTCGGGCCGTTCAGCCCGATCCACCTGTTGTCGATCTTCACATTGGTGATGCTTCCGCTGGCAGTATGGCGGGCGCACACCCACCGCGTCACCGATCATCGACGCATCATGATCCTGCTGTTCGCGGGTGCGCTGGTGGTGGCAGGCCTGTTCACGCTGGTGCCCGGGCGCATCATGCACCGGGCGATTTTCGGGGCCTGACGGACGGGTTTGCGGCGGGCGATTTCGAGCCTGTTTCCAAAGGTGGCGCGGAGCGCGTAAGTCTCTGGAAAAACAGTCGGAAAAAGCGCTTCCAATACCCTTGCAAGGGTGGTTATCAGGGGCCCGATGCGCTATATGATTCCCAGATAAATACTCACCGGATTCCCCTTTGGCTGACGACGACAAGAAGCCCGGCGACCAGCCGGCGCAACCCTCGGACATTCGCCCCGTCTCCATCTTCGAGGAGATGAAAAAGTCCTACCTCGATTACGCCATGAGCGTAATCGTGGCGCGTGCGCTGCCCGATGCCCGCGACGGACTGAAACCGGTGCACCGCCGCATCCTGTACTCGATGCACGAGCAGGGGCACACGCCGGACAAGAAGTACGTCAAGTCCGCCCGCGTGGTCGGCGACGTCATCGGTAAGTATCACCCGCACGGCGACCAGTCGATCTACGACGCGATGGTCCGCATGGCGCAGGACTTCTCGATGCGCGTGCCGCTGATCGACGGCCAGGGCAATTTCGGCTCGGTCGATGGCGATCCGCCTGCCGCGTATCGTTACACCGAAGCGCGTCTCACCCGGTCCGCGCTGGCTCTGCTGGCAGATATCGACAAGGACACCGTCGATTTCCAGCCGAACTACGATAACAACGAGACCGAGCCGTCGGTTCTTCCAGCCAAGTTCCCGAACCTTCTGGTCAACGGCGCGGGCGGCATCGCAGTCGGAATGGCCACGAACATTCCGCCGCACAATCTCGGCGAGGTCATCGATGCCTGCGTGGCGCTGATCGATAATCCCGCGCTCACCATCGACGAGCTGATCAACATCGTTCCCGGACCGGATTTTCCAACTGGCGGCGTCATTCTCGGACGCGCCGGCATCCGCGCCGGTTATCACCTCGGCCGCGGCTCGGTGATGATGCGCGGCAAGGTCACGATCGATACCATTCGCAAGGAGCGCGAGGCGCTCATCGTCACCGAAATTCCGTATCAGGTGAACAAGGCGACGATGGTGGAGCGCATCGCCGAGCTGGTCAAGGAGAAGAAGATCGAGGGCATCGCCGATCTGCGCGATGAATCCGACCGCGACGGTTTCCGCGTCGTCATCGAGCTGAAACGCGACGCCGTGCCCGACGTGGTGCTGAACCAGCTCTACAGATTCACGCCGCTGCAAACGAGCTTCGGCGTCAACATGGTTGCGCTCGACAGTGGTCGGCCGCGGATCATGAATCTGAAAGACCTGCTCGCCATCTTCGTCGACTTCCGTGAGCGGGTCGTCACGCGGCGGACCAAGTTCCTTCTGGGCAAGGCGCGCGACCGCGCGCATATCCTGGTCGGCCTGGCGATCGCTGTCGCCAATATCGACGAAATGATTCGCGTCATCCGAACCTCACCGGACCCGACCACGGCGCGCGACACCCTGATGTCGCGCGACTGGCCGGCCCGGGACGTCGAGGACATGCTGACCCTGATCGATGACCCGCGCCACCGCATCAGCGAGGACGGCACGATCCGGCTGTCGATGGAGCAGGCCAGGGCTATTCTCGATCTGCGCTTGCAGCGCCTCACAGCACTCGGCCGCGACGAGATCCGCGAAGAGCTCGACACGCTCGCCGGCGAAATTGCCGATTATCTCGACATCCTGCGCTCACGCGCTCGCGTGCTGGATATCGTCAAGACCGAGCTTGCCGAGGTGAAGGCCGAGTTCGCGACCCCGCGCCGGACCGTGATCATCGAGCAGGAGGGCGAGGTCGAGGACGAGGACCTGATCCAGCGCGAGGACATGGTCGTCACCGTGTCGCATGCCGGCTACGTCAAGCGCGTGCCGCTGTCGGCCTATCGGGCGCAGCGCCGCGGCGGCAAGGGCCGCGCCGGCATGCAGACCCGCGACGAGGATTTTGTCAGCCGCCTGTTCGTCGCCTCCACGCATACGCCGGTGCTGTTCTTCTCCTCGCGCGGCCAGGTCTACAAGGAAAAGGTCTGGCGGCTGCCGATGGCCGCGCCGAACGCGCGCGGCAAGGCGCTGATCAACATCCTGCCACTGGAGCAGGGCGAGCGCATCACCACCATCATGCCGTTGCCAGAGGATGAATCGACCTGGGGCAACCTCGACGTGATGTTCGCGACCACCGGCGGCAATGTCCGCCGCAACAAGCTGTCCGACTTCGTCGACGTCCGCCGCTCCGGCATCATCGCGATGAAGCTCGACGACAATGAAGCGATCGTCGACGTGCAGATCTGCACCGAGCGCGACGACGTGCTGCTCACCGGCGCCGGCGGCCAGTGCATCCGCTTCCCCGTCACCGACGTGCGCGTGTTCACCGGGCGCACCTCGATGGGCGTGCGCGGCATTGCGCTGGCTGAGGGCGACAAGGTGATTTCGCTGGCGATTTTGCGCCATGTAGAGACCATTTCGGACGAACGCTCGGCCTATCTGAAGATGCGCCGCGCCGTGGCCGGCGAGGCGGCGGCGGAGGAGCCTGCGGCGGATGTCGAGGCCGAGGAGACCTCGGGCAGCTTCCAGCTCGCGCAGGAACGCTATATCGAGATGTCGGCGCAGGAGCAGGTCGTGCTGACCGTCTCCGTCAACGGCTTCGGCAAGCGGACCTCGTCCTACGAGTACCGCACCACGGGCCGCGGCGGCAAAGGCATCGTCGCCATGAACGTCAACAACCGCAACGGCAATCTGGTGGCCTCATTCCCGGTCGAGGACGCCGACCAGATCATGCTGGTCACCGACAAGGGCCAGCTGATCCGCTGCCCGGTCGAAGGTATCCGCATCGCCGGCCGCTCGACGCAAGGCGTGATCGTGTTCGACACCGCCGAGGACGAGCACGTCGTCTCGGTCGAGCATATCACGGAAGAGGCCGAGAGCGGGAACGGCGCGAACGGGGAGTAATGTGTAGCCCGGATGGAGCAGAAGGTCGGCGCGAAGCGCCGACCGAGGGCATAATCCGGGACCGCATGTCGCTGAACCTTTGGAATCCCGGATTACGCTTGCGCTCCATCCAGGGTACGCACTCTAGCTAAATCTCCAGCTCCGTTCCGAACTCCACCACCTGCTTGGTCGGCACGCCGAAGAAGGCCGCGGAGCGCTCAGCATTGCGCTGGAGGAAGGCGAACAGGGTTTCGCGCCAGACCCACATGCCCGGCACGTCCTCGCGCGGGATGATGGTCTCGCGGCCGACGTAATAGGTGATGTCGGAGAGGTCGATGCCGGGCAGCTTGCCCTGCCGGCAGGTGAGTGTCAGCCCCTCATAGATGGTCGGGTTCTGCATGAAGCCGTAATGCAGGATGACGCGGGTGATGCCGGGGATGATCTCGATCACGTCGGCGCGTTCCTCGTCGGCGACATGCGGCAATTCCTCGATCAGGACGGTGACGAGGACGACGCGCTCGTGCAGGACGTGGTTGTGCTTGACGAACTGCGTCAGCGCCAGCGGCACGCCTTTCGGTGCCGAGGCGAGGAACACGGCGGTGCCGGGAAGGCGGGCGCTGCACTTGTTGATCGCAGTTTCGATCAAATCCTCCTCGGGCTGGCGCAGCTTCGCGCGCGCCGCCTCGACCAGCTTCACGCCGGCGCGCCAGGTCAGCATCAGGAAGGCGACGAGGGCCGCCAGCAGCAGCGGAAACCAGCCGCCTTCGAACAGCTTGATCGAATTGGCCGAGAAGAAGATCACGTCGATCACGAAGAAGAAGCCGTTGACCGCGACCACGAGCCACGGCGAATAGCCCCACTGGATCGCGACCAGGGCGGCCAGCAGCGTGGTGATCGCCATCAACAGCGACACCGCGATGCCGTAGGCGCCTGCAAGCGCGTCCGAGGTGCCGAAGCTCAGGACCGCGCCGAGCGTTGCGGCCGCGAGCAGCCAGTTTACCAGCGGCACGTAGATCTGGCCGATCGCGTGGCTGGTGGTGTGGCGGATCTGCATGCGCGGCAGGAAGCCGAGCTGAATCGACTGCTGCGTCAGCGAGAACACACCGGAGATGATCGCCTGCGAGGCGATCACGGTCGCCACCGCGGAGAAGGCGACCAGCGGATAGTGCAGGGCATCGGGGCAGAGCTGGAAGAACGGATTCTCGATCATCGTGGGATCGGTGATCAGCAGCGCAGCCTGGCCGAAATAGTTCAGCACCAGCGCAGGCAGGCAGACCGCGAACCAGGCGAGCCGGATCGGAAAGCGGCCGAAATGCCCCATGTCGGCATACATGGCCTCGCCGCCGGTCACCGCCAGGAATGCGGCGCCCAGGATCGCGAAGGAGACATGGAAATCCTGGTGGATCAGGAAGTCGAAGGCGTAGAGCGGGCTGAGCGCGGCCAGCACCGCGGGCGCCTTGACGATGCCGTGGATGCCGAGCGCAGCGAGCACGATGAACCAGGCCATCATCACCGGCCCGAAGATGCGGCCGATGAAGCCAGTGCCCTGCTTCTGCATCATGAACAGGCCGACCAGGATGGCGACGGTCACGGGCACAACGACGGGCGCGAGCGAGGGCGCATCCACCTTGAGGCCTTCGATGGCGCTCAGCACCGAGATTGCCGGGGTGATCGCGCCATCGCCATAGAGCAGGGCGGCGCCGACGAGGCCGACCACCAACAGGTGGGCGCGCCATGTGCCGGGCTGGCCGTGGCGGGCGTGCAGCAGCGCCAGAAGCGCGACGATGCCGCCTTCGCCGCGATTGTCCGCGCGCAGGATCAAAAGCGCATATTTCAGTGAGATGATCAGCAGCAGCGCCCAGAGGATGAGCGAGGCAACCCCCAGGACAGCTTCGGGAGCGAGGGTAATCCCATGGGCGGCCGCCTTGGCGGCTTCCTTCAGGGCGTAGAGGGGGCTGGTGCCGATATCGCCGTAGACCACCCCGAGGGCGCCCATGGTCATGGCAAGCGGCAGCGGATCAGGATGATGGCCGGAAGCGACAGCGGGCGTACTGGACAAAAGCGACCCCCCAATGGGTTCGCGCCCAACGGGCCATTCCGCCGGGCGCGAGCATCAGGCAGTCTGCGACGAGACGTCGCAAATATCCATGGGGTTCATACTGGGATGAGATGACTCGAAGCTGACAGACCCAACTACGGGGTTCGGTCGGCGCTCACGAGGCGAGCCTCGCGGACATTGGTCTTGGTGCCGGCGCGGCGCAGGCAGGAGGCCTCGAAGTTCGGCCAGGCCTGCTGCGAGCAGTCCTTGCCGATGGTGCGGATGTCGAGGCGGTCGCTCTTGGCGAGTACTTGCGGCACGCTGGCTTCGACGGTCGGAGCAAAGCCGGGCAGAAGGGTGAGGGCTGCGGCAACACACGCGGAGAGTGCGATCGCTGAAAGAGCCTTGATCATTGACGGTCCCCTGTAATGTGGCCGCTACGCCCAGTGTGCGGCCTGTCATTTGTTGGCCGGATTAGTAACCATGGCCAGTTTCCGGACGTCTTCGCGGGCGCATGAAATGGTTTCGTTCGCGCTCCCTTTGTTTCGTGGCCGCTCCCAGGACGAAACAAACCGGGGGATTCCGACATGGTCATGCGGGAAATGGGCAGAAAACCTGCCCGGCTTGCCGGGCCGGGCCGGGCGCGGTAGGAGGAAGCCATGCCGCGCATCGCCTTCTATCCGGGTTCCTTCGACCCCATCACCAACGGCCATCTGGACGTGGTCCGGCATGCCGTTCCCCTCTGCGACAGGCTGGTGGTCGCGATCGGGGTCCATCCCGGCAAGACGCCGCTGTTCTCGACCGAGGAGCGCCTGAAGATGCTCCACGACATCTGCGGGCCGCTGGCCGCCCAGGCCGGCTGCGCCTTTGAGGCCACCACCTTTGATGACCTCAGCGTCACCGCAGCGCGCAAGCACGGCGCGACCATCATGATTCGCGGTTTGCGCGACGGCACCGATCTCGACTACGAGATGCAGCTCGCCGGCATGAACGAGGCCATGGCGCCGGAGGTGCACACGGTCTTCCTGCCGGCTTCCCCCATGGTCCGCCCGATCACCGCCACACTGGTGCGCCAGATCGCAGCCATGGGCGGAGATGTTTCGACATTCGTGCCGCCGCTTGTAACAAGCCTGCTCAAGGCCAAATTCGCCGGGTAGCGGCGCGCTTCTTCATTTTACCTGATCCGGAGTTTTCATGATCCGTCGTCTCGCAATCCTTGCCACGATGTTTGCCGCGCTCCTCGGCGCGGTCCCGGCCGGCGCACAGGCCCTGCCGGCGGGTCTCGACAAGGCCAACGCCATCGTCATCGACACCACCAAGGGCCGCATCGTCATCAAGCTGCGGACCGACCTTGCGCCCCAGCACGCCGAGCGCATCAAGCAGCTCGCGCGCGAGGGTTATTACAACAACGTGCCGTTTCACCGCGTGATGGACGGCTTCATGGCGCAGACCGGCGACGGCCAGAACTTCAACGGCACCGGCGGCTCGAAATACCCGAACCTGAAGCAGGAGTTCTCCAAGGTGCATTTCGCACGCGGCATCGTCGGCATGGCCCGGCGCGGCGACAGCGTCGATACCGCCAACTCGCAGTTCTTCATCATGTTCGCCGACGGCGGCAGCCTCGACAATCAATACACCGTGGTCGGCGAAGTCGTGCAGGGCATGGACGTCGTCGACAAGCTGAAGAAGGCTCCTCCCGGTTCGAGCGGCGGCACCGTCACCGATCCCGACAAGATGGTGAAGGTGCAGGTCGCCTCCGACATCAAATAGGAGAGGCGATGGCGCGCTCCGGCGACAAGCTGCTGGTAGCTGCCGCGGCGCTTCTGCTCGGCACCTCCGGCGCGGCCGCCGAGGACGCGCGGGTCAATACCATCCAGGAGATATTCCAGCATCTGCGCACCTGCTGGAAGCCGCCCGCGGTGGCCAAGGCTCGCCCCATCGACATCACCGTCGTCGTGAGCTTCAACCGGGACGGAAACATTCTGGGCCATCCGAGGATTAGTTATGAATCCGCTGAGGCCTCCGACGATGACCGGCTGCAATACCGGATCGCGGTGATGGAGGCATTGCAACGCTGCACGCCGATGCCATTTACCGATGCGATGGCCGGCGCCGCTGCGGGGCGTCCATTCGCGATCCAGTTTCGCAACCGGAAGAGTTCACCCCCAACCCAAGAGAGACGAGCATGAGCGCCACCGAAAACACCCTGATCCTCGAAACCACGCAGGGCCCCGTCACCATCGAGATGCGGCCCGACCTCGCTCCCGGCCACGTTGCTCGCATCAAGGAGCTCGTGCGCGAAGGCTTCTACGACGGCATCGTGTTCCACCGTGTCATCGAGGGCTTCATGGCGCAGACCGGCTGCCCGCACGGCACCGGCACCGGCGGCTCGGGCAAGAAGCTGAAGGCCGAGTTCAACAAGGAGCCGCATGTGCGCGGCGTCACCTCGATGGCCCGTGCGGCGAGTCCCGACTCCGCCGACAGCCAGTTCTTCATCGTGTTCGACGACGCCCGCTTCCTCGACAACCAGTACACCGTGTGGGGCAAGGTGACCGAGGGCATGGAGAACGTCGACAAGATCAAGCGCGGCGAGCCAGTGCAGAACCCTGACAAGATCGTCAAGGCACGGATGGCGGCGGACGCGGCGTAGCCGCTCAATCCTCATCCTGAGGAGCGCGGAACGCGCGTCTCGAAGGATGAAGGCCCCCGCTGCTGCAGTTCGGCCTTCATGGTTCGAGACGGCGCTACGCGCCTCCTCACCATGAGGGGCCGGCTGTATTGCGCCAGGCATCAACCATGCGCACCGATCTCTTCGAATTCGATCTGCCCGCCGAGCGCATCGCCCTGCGCCCTGCAAGCCCGCGCGACTCCGCAAAGATGCTGGTCGTGGAGAACGGCGTGCTGCGCGATCAGGCCATCTCGGACCTGCCGCAATGGCTCAAGCCGGGTGACCAGCTCGTCGTCAACGACACCAAGGTGATCGCGGCGCAGCTCAAGGGCCGCCGCATCGGCCGCGAGACCGAGCCGAAGATCGAGGCCACGCTGATCAAGCGCCTTGATGGTTCGCGCTGGCAGGCGTTGGTGAAGCCCGCCAAAAAACTTCTTGCCGGCGACCGCATCCGCTTCGGCAATGAAGGCAAGGTCTGCCTGCTCGGCCATCTCGACGCCGAGGTCGAGGCCAAGGGCGCGGAAGGCGAGGTGACGCTGTCGTTCTCGTTCCACGGCTCGGCGCTCGACCAGGCGATATCAGATATCGGCAGCCCGCCGCTGCCGCCCTACATCGCCTCGAAGCGCGCGCCTGACGATCAGGATCTTGCGGACTACCAGACGATGTTCGCGGCGAATGAAGGCGCTGTTGCCGCGCCGACTGCAGGCCTGCATTTCACGCCTGCATTGGAGCAGACACTGCGCGACCGCGGGGTGGGCATCAACCGCGTCACGCTGCATGTCGGGGCAGGAACGTTCCTTCCGGTGAAGGCGGACGACACCGAAGGCCACAAGATGCATGCCGAATGGGGGACGATCTCGGCGGAGACGGCGGAGCGGCTGAACGCCGGGCGAAAGAACGGCGGCCGCATCGTCGCCGTCGGCACCACGTCGCTGCGGGTTCTGGAAAGCGCCGCCACCGAGGACGGCACCATCCAGCCCTTCGCGGCCGAGACGTCGATCTTCATCACCCCCGGCTATCGCTTCCGTGCCGTCGATATCCTGATGACCAATTTCCACCTGCCGAAGTCGACGCTGTTCATGCTGGTGTCGGCGTTCTCCGGGCTGGAGACGATTAAGCAGGCCTATGCGCACGCGATCGCAAACGGCTACCGGTTCTATTCGTACGGCGATGCGTGCTTGTTGTTTCGGGCGGAGCAGTAGGGTGGGCAAAGGCGCATCGCGCCGTGCCCACCATCAAGTTCATGGAAAGTGAAGGTGGGCACGCTTCGCTTTGCCCACCCTACGATACCCGCTACGCCATCACCCGCTGCGGCAGCAGCTCGGCGATCTGCACAGCGTTCAGCGCCGCGCCCTTGAGCAGCTGATCCGCCGCCACGAACATCGAGATCGAATGCCCGCTAGGGTCGCTGAGGTCCTTGCGGATGCGGCCGACCATGACGTCGTCCTGGCCCGAGGCGTCGATCGGCATCGGGAAGTAATTCTTCGCGCGGTCGTCAACCACCTTCACGCCGGGTGCCCGGGCCATGATGGCGCGGACCTGGTCCTCGGTGATCTCCTTCTCGCATTCGAAGGTAATGGCCTCGCAATGGGCGCGCAGCACGGGCACGCGGACGCAGGTGACGCCTATGGCGATCTTGTCGTCCTCGAAGATCTTGCGGGTCTCGTTGATGACCTTGGTCTCTTCGTCGTTGTAGCCGGTCTCGGGATCGACCGCGGTGTTGTGGTTGAAGAGGTTGAAGGCGTAGGGGTGCGGCATCACCTTGGGCGTGTAGACCTGCCCGTTGAGATTGGCGCGGGTGGACTCGACAAGCTCGTCCATTGCGGCGGCGCCGGCGCCGCTCGCGGCCTGATAGGTCGAGATGATCACGCGCTTGATGCGGTTGTTCTGGTGGATCGGCCAGAGCGGCACCAGCGCGGTGATCGCGGCGCAGTTCGGGTTGGCGATGATGCCCTTGTGGTCGCGGATGCGGTTCGCGTTGATCTCGGGGATCACCAGCGGCACGTTCGGATCCATCCGGAAGGCGGAGGAGTTGTCGACCACGACCGCTCCGGCCTTGACCGCGATCGGCGCGTACTTCTTCGAAATGGCGCCGCCGGCGGAGAACAGCGCGATGTCGACGCCGTCGAAGGCGCGCTCGCTGAGCTCCTCGATGACCACGTCCTTGCCCCGGAATGACACCGTCTTGCCGGCCGAGCGGGCGCTGGCCAGCGCCCTGAGCTTGCCGACGCGAAAGCCGCGCTTGTCCATGGTGGCGATGAATTCGGCGCCTACTGCACCGGTGACGCCGACAATCGCGACGACGGGATCGTTACTCACATTCTCCTCCATTCAAGTTGAGCATGATCTTGTCGGAAAACCGGATTCCGCTTTTCCGGATCATGCTGTGAGCTGAAGACAACAAAAAAGCCCCGGACCATCGTGGGCGGGGCTTCGGTAAAGCTGATGCGTTTTAGTCGACGACTACGCGCGCACGCCTCCCCGGGCCCCGAAGGCCGTGGCGGTTTTGGTCGTGCATTTGGTGGTCGCGAACATGGCGGCGACTTATGCGGGAGAGTCTTGCGACCGTCAATGGCTTTTCGGCGGGATTGTGGCCGAGGGCGCCACCCCGATGCTACTTTGCCCGGGCGCCCGGCGGCTCGAGGATGACCTCCTTGAGGTCGTCGCCGCTGATGACGACGATCGCGAAGTTGAGCCGTCCGCGTTCGCGCACCAGACCGCCGCTGATCGCCTTGCCGGATGCCGCTTGCTCGGCGACGCGCACCGCATCCGCGAGGCGATGCCTGATGGCACCGAGCGCCGCGAGATTGCTGCGATCGTCCAGATCGAGCTCGGTCAGGGGGAGGGCGGCTTCCCCGCCGACGAGCTCGCCGGTCGAAGCATTGATGGTGTGGCGCCAGATCCGATCATTGTGCAGGGTCTTCACCCTGTAGACCGGCACACCGGCGCCGCCGTCGAAACTCACATCCGCTGTGGTGGCGCCAGCGTGCCGCGCCTCGGCAATGGCCATGGCCTGGCGCAGCGAGACCGACGAGCTGCGGAAGCGTTCGATCTCGCGGCTCACGGTCTGGCGGTCGGCCTCGGCATCACCATCTGTGTGGCTGTGGAGAGTGGTGGGGCTGGCGTCGGCGGTACCGATCGCACGCGCCGGTGCTGCGATCAGCAGCCCCGACAGGGCGATCGCAAGCAGCCTCCAGGAGCGTGATCGTGCCGCCTTCATGCTCGAGATCTCTGGCATTGTTCAAAAACCTTGACCGGCTGATGACGATCGCAAAGAAGTCGCGGCCGACCATGGGCAGCGGCCGGCCGCGGATCGTCGCAACGGGCTGAACCCGTCGCGGCGATCAAAGTCTGAAAGGCGGTCCGGACCGCTTTTGGGGCTGGTGAAAAAGGGCCCGGACCTGCTTGTAACAAAACCATACCGTATCGTTTTATTTCGGTCAACGGCGCAACCGTGAGCCCCGTGGGGGATAGATCGCGAGCTCACGGAATTGTCAGCGGGTGGGGCGGCGCCGCCGCGCACCTTTGGCGGCATCCTGGACGCGGTCCGCAGGCCCGAGCGCACCGGCCAGGAACAGCCTGATTGCCGCGCGCATCCGCTTTTCGGCGGATTTGATTTCCGTCGGCATTCCAAACGTCGCCATGCGGTGGGTGTGGCCGACGACGACGTCGAGAAACACTTCGGCTGCAATGGTGGTGTCCTCGACGTCGAGGGCGCCTTGCGCCATCAGATGATCGAAGAAGCGCGCGGTCGTGGCGACGGCCTTGAGCCAGCCTTCTTCCTTGCCGAGCTTGGCGATGTCGGGAAAATTGATGGCCTGTGACGTCATCATGCGGCTGAAGGCCATGGCGTCGGGCCCGCAGGTGAAGGTCAGCATCTCCCGCCCGATCTCCACCAGGCGCTGCTCGGCCGAGATGTTGGACGAACTGCCGAGCTGCATCTCGGCGGCCGCGGACAGCGGCGCAAGCCAGCGCTCGATCTCGCGCCTGAGCACGGCGGCAAACAATCCGCGCTTGTCGCCATAACGGGCATATACCGTAGGCTTGCTCACCCGGGCCGCTTCAGCGACCGCATCGAGCGAGGTCGCGTCGAAACCGCGATCCAGGAAGAGGCGGGTGGCAACCTCGATCAGCCGCTGATCACGCTCGATCGCGGCGCTTTTGGTCGGCCGGCCGCCGCGAGATTTCGGCACTTCGCGCCGCGGCGCCGCGGGCCTTGTCCTGGTCGCGGTCAATCCCATGCCCGATGATTCCTGCGCGTTCCCAACACTCGTCATTGCTCTATAACGCGCGGCAGCCGGGGCGTCATGGCGAATCTGGCCGAATTGGCCATATCGCCCCGGCGCCATCTCAAGGTAGCGTCGAAGTCCAGGCCTGGCCGGCTGCGGCCTTCTCGTAGCCGTACTGATACAGCGCCCGCATGTAGGTGGTATCGAACCCTTCCGAGGCCGGCGCAGGATAGTCGCGCGCGATGTAGGAGAGGTGGAAGCCCAGCTGGTTGCGCTTGGCGAAATCGTAGGTCGAGAAGATGATGGATCGCGTCTGCGACTGCGTGATCGAGGACAGGCTGCGTGAGGCGACGTCGATCGTGCCGTTTGCGACGAGCTCGAAGTTGCGCTCGATCTTCTTGTTGACCAGGATGTAGATGTCCATCTTCGCGTTGCCGGGCAGACGCCCCTGGAACAGCAGGGCTTCCGGCAGCGTCAGCACCGGGGCCGTCACGCCGCCGTCGACATGCATCTCCTGAAATCTGTGTCCCTGGCCTTCAGCCTCGATCAGGATCGGCGGAAACACCAGCGGAATGCTGGCGGAGGCCGCCATCACGTCGCGGAACAGCTTGAGCGCTTCGGGCGTGCCGACCGCCGCGATCTTGCCCATGTCCCAGATCGCGGTCCGCTGGGTGTCGAGATCGGTGGTGACCACCAACAGCCTCCGGCCCTTGGCATATTCGCGCGCGACCTGCGCCAGGATCTCCGGCCCGACATAGCGTGCCACCAGCTCGCGCAGCCGCGTATTGCCGAACAGGCCGGATCCGAACAACACCCGTATGATGCTGGGATCATTCAGCAGGGTCTCGGCGATGCCGCTGGTGTAGACGTCCTTCAGCGTGTCGTCGTATTGCGGCCCGAGAAACGCAAAGGGCGCGATCAGGCCGCCGGTGCTCACGCCCGAGACGACCGAGAAGGTCGGTCGCGTGCCTGTCGCGGTCCAGCCGTTCAGCACGCCAACACCGTAAGCGCCATCGGCTCCGCCGCCGGAGAGCGCCAGATAGCTCCTGGTCACGGGGAAGTTGAATTTCGTGATGGGCTCGTCGGTGTAGCGCCTCAACCCGTCGATATCGAGCACGCGCGAACTGCCGGCATCGGCCGCGGTGTAGGGCGTCCGCGGCAGTGACGTGCAGGCGCCAAGCGCGAGGCTGCACGCGAGCACGGCGGATCCGAGCAGGCGAAGGCCGGTTCTCCTCATCCGGGCGGGGAAGAGGATCGTTTCAATCTGGACGCAAGGGGAAGGCATTCGCCGTCAATCACCGTCTACGCTACGCCGCCGGCGTTTCCGGCATTCCCCCATCCTGGCCCCGCTGATAGAACTATACGGTATCGTTTTGTTTAACAAGCGGTCCTGCGCTGCGCCCGCGCGGTTCAATTGTGTCCGGCCTGGGGCGGGTCGGACCGCCGCGGCTCAAGAACTGGGCGGTTGATCGGCCTCTCCCGACACGCAATAAGCACCGCCATGAGTCTTCCCGCTGACAGTCTTCCCAATCATTTCGAGCTGCTCGCCACCAATGGCGCCGCGCGCACCGGGCGCCTGACCACGCCGCACGGCGTGGTGCGGACGCCCGCCTTCATGCCGGTCGGCACCGCCGGCGCGATGAAGGGCATGCACTGGCGCGAGGTGCGCGAGGCCGGCACGGACATCGTGCTCGGCAACACCTATCATTTGATGCTGCGTCCCGGCGCCGAGCGGATCGAGGCGCTCGGCGGCTTGCAGAAATTCACCGGCTGGAACGGGCCGATGCTCACGGACTCCGGCGGCTTTCAGGTGATGTCGTTATCGGACCTGCGCAAGGTCAGCGAGCATGCCGTGACCTTCCGCTCGCATATCGACGGCGCCAAGGTCGAGCTGTCGCCGGAGCGCTCGATCGAGGTGCAGCGTTTCCTCGGCTCCGACATCGCCATGCAGATGGACGAATGCGTGCGGCTGCCGGCCGGGCATGATGACATCGAGCGCGCGATGCGGCTGTCGCTGCGTTGGGCCGAACGCAGCAAGCGCGCGTTCGAGACCGCGCCCGCGGGCTACATGCTGTTCGGCATCGTGCAGGGCGGCGACGTGCCGCAGCTTCGTCATGCCAGCGCCCAGGGCCTCGTCGAGATCGGCTTCCACGGCTATGCCATCGGCGGCCTCGCCGTCGGCGAACCGCAGGCCGTGATGTTGGCGATGATCGACGAGGCCGCGCCAGCACTGCCGTCCGACCGGCCGCGCTACCTGATGGGCGTCGGCACGCCAGATGACATCCTCGAAGCGGTGAAGCGCGGCATCGACATGTTCGATTGCGTAATGCCGACGCGCAATGGCCGGCATGGCGTTGCCTTCACCCGGTTCGGCCAGGTCAACCTGCGCAATGCGCGGCATGCCGACGATCCGCGTCCCCTCGACGACGAGAGCGCATGGCCCTCGACGCGTAACTGTGCGCGCGCGTACCTGCACCATCTGGTCAAGGCCGGCGAAACGCTGGGCGCGATGCTGCTGTCCGAGATCAATATCGCTTACTACCAGTTCCTGATGCAGGGTATCGGGGACGCGATCGCACACGGAAAGTTCGAGGAGTTCTATCAGCGCACGCGCGAAGACTGGGCGAGCGGCGACATCGCCCCGCGCTAGACATGATCCGGAAAGGTGTGGAGCGGTTTTCCCTCGCAACAAACGCGGAGCGCGTTTGCGCGGAGATCATGCTCACACCGTACAAGTTCAGTTGCAGAGGAAGCGCTGCTTGACGGCGTGCTTGGTCACAAAGCCGTAGCCGCAGGTGTCGCAAGTCCAGAGATAGCTGATCACGTGGTCGGAAACGTACGCAGAGGCTTCGGCTGCGACCATGGAGTCGGCGCAGACGGGACACGTGGGCAACTCGCTGCAACGCGGATCGCGGCTCGGTGCGATGGTCGACAACACTTCAGCGACAGCTGACATCGTGGTGACCTCACTGCTTTAAGACGTAAGTCTAACATAAGCAGAATCAGTTGACGAGGTCGCAACACAAATGCGTCGATTTCTGATAATTACAGCTCACGCGATTTTGCGATGCAGCGTATTTAACATGTGCCGCATTGCTGCTTGCGTGTCGTCACAGGCTGTCTGCAACTGCATAAAGCTGCGATCAGCGCGCCAATTGTTGCCACAGGGAGTTCATCATGGACGCATCGTCCAACACGGGTGCAGCGCACCAACCCGGCCGCGGCCGGATTTATGATTCGATCGTCGAGGTTTTTGGCGACACGCCGATCGTTCGCTTGCGCCGGCTGCCGGGCATGCACGGCGTGAACGCGACAATTTTGGCAAAACTTGAATATTTCAATCCGGCTGCAAGCGTGAAGGATCGCATCGGGGCAGCCATGATCATCGCCATGGAGAAGGCGGGAATCATCAAGCCGGATACCGTGCTGATCGAGCCGACCTCGGGCAACACCGGTATCGCGCTGGCCTTCGTGGCCGCCTCGCGCGGCTATCGGCTCAAGCTGGTGATGCCGGAATCCATGTCGATCGAGCGGCGCAAGATGCTGGCGTTTCTCGGCGCCGAACTGGTGCTGACACCGGCGGCGCAGGGCATGAAGGGCGCGATCGCCGCGGCCGAGGAGCTCTTGAAGACGACGCCGAATTCGGTGATGCCGCAGCAGTTCAAGAACCTCGCAAATCCCGAAGTGCATCGCCGCACCACCGCCGAGGAGATCTGGAACGACACCGACGGCAACATCGATTTCTTCGTCGCCGGCGTCGGCACCGGCGGCACCATCACCGGGGTCGGCCAGGTGCTCAAGCCGCGCAAGGCCTCGTTGCGGGTGGTGGCGGTCGAGCCGGAGGAAAGCCCCGTGCTCTCGGGCGGTCAGCACACCCCGCACAAGATCCAGGGCATCGGCGCAGGCTTCGTGCCCGACATTCTCGACCGCTCCGTGATCGACGAGATCGTCAAGATCAACTCGACGACGGCGATCGAGACCTCGCGAGCGCTGGCGCGCCACGAAGGTATTCCGGGCGGCATCTCCTCGGGCGCCGCGATCGCTGCGGCCCTCCAGATCGGCAAGCGGCCGGAAGCTGAGGGAAAAACCATCCTGGCTATAGTGCCGTCCTTCTCCGAGCGTTATCTTTCGACTGCTCTGTTTGAAGGAATCTAGCCCATGGCGGATCAACCGAGGCGGCCGCGGACGTTGGGCGATGCGCGCTCCGAAGCCGAGGCAGCGTTCAAGAAGGTGACGGCCAAGGTCGCCGAGGCGCCAGTGAAGAAGACTGTCGTACCCGGCGTCAAGGAGCAGGTCAGCTTGCGGATCGACCAGGACGTGCTGGAGCATTTCCAGGCGGGCGGGCCCGGCTGGCAGGACCGCATCAATGACGCGCTGCGCAAGGCGGCGGGGAAGTAGGCGCTTCCGGCACATACGGTCCTCATCCTGGAGTTACCGCGGAGCGGTCGTCTTGAAGGATGGCCGCGGGACAGAGCCGGGCCCTGATGGTTCGAGACGGCGCTGACGCGCCTCCTCACCATGAGGGGAAGACGAAAAAGCCCGGCTTTGAGCCGGGCTTTGGTTTTTGGATCGGGCTCCGCGGTTTACCGGCGGAACATGCCGCCCATCATGCCGCCAACGACGCCACCGACGAAGGCCGCACCGGCGGCATCGCCGCCACCGTTGCTGCGGGGGGCAGGAGCCGGCGCGCTGCCGGCTGCGGGGGCACTGCTGGCACGCCGGGCCGCCTTCTGGCTGTTATCGCTCGCGGTCGGCGTGCCGGCCACGATCTCCGCGAGCAGGGCCTTGTGTTGGAGCTTGTTGAGGTACCCTGACGACGGATACCCGCGTGCTGCCTGCCAGCGCTTGAGCACCGAGCGCGTCTCATCGCTGAAGACACCGGTCAGCTTGGTGTCGAAGCCGAGCCCGGTGAGACGGCGCTGCACATCGCGACGCTGGTTCTTGTCCAGCCCCATCTGGTCTTCGGTGAGCTGGCTGGCCTCGTCGGTAAAGGTCGCGGGATCGATGCCGGCATTGAGCGCTCGGGTCGTGGTCGACGGGCCGCTCTTGATCGCCGCGAGCCGTGCCAGCGCCAGCGCCTTGAACTGACCGTTCGGATAGGCGGAGAGATAGGCGTTAAGCTCTTCCGGCTTGTTGGATTCCTTCACGGAGCGCCAGTATTCGAGCTCGACACCGTCCGAGCTGCCGCCGGTGGCAGCCGCCGGCACGCTGCCAGCCGCCGTCGGCGACGCGTTGGCCACCTGCGTCGTTGGCGCCTGGTTGAGGTAGACCGCGCCGATCAGGTTGGTGTGACCCCAGGGCAGCTGGCCCTTGTGGGTCTCCTCGTTGACCTGGGCACGCACCTGGGTCATCGCCTGCTGGATCTCGACGCCGGGCTTGGTGATGTTGTCGATCAGCGCGCGGGTGAACGGGCTGTTGTTGCCTTCCTGGCCGTCGAGCGCGGTCTGTCCCGGGCCGGTGGCGAACGCGATCAGCGTGCCTTCGCCGGACTTCATTTCGGCAAGGCCGCTCTGCACGTTGACGCTGCGGGTTGCGGAGTTCGACTTGATCTTCGCGGCAAACGGATTGTCGCGGCAGGCGTCGAGGAAGACGAGCTTGACCTTGGCATCGCCCATGGTTTGATCGAGGGTCAGGTCGATGTTGATGGCGGCACCGAGCTTGACGTCCATCTCCGATTTGATGTCGGCGTCGACCGGCAGCAGATAGTTGGAGCCGCCGACGGCAATGCCGTGACCGGCATAGTAGAACACGGCGACATCGGAGCCCTGCGCCTTGCGGCCGAAATCAAGCAGCTTCTCCGTCATCTGGTCGCGCGACAGGTTCGAACCTTCAATCACCTCGAAGCCGACATTGCGCAGCGTGGCCGCCATCGCCTTGGCGTCGATCGGCGGGTTCGGCAATTGTGCGACGTTCTTGTAGGCGCCATTGCCGACCACGAAAGCGACGCGGCGATCAGCCTTCGCGGCGCTGACCGACAGCGCCATGCACATCAGCGAGGCGAGCAGGGTGAGAGTGCGCATCTGAAATCCCCATCAGAATCGAATTGCAGTCAGCAACAAATTGGCAGCGAACTTACACAAATTGCCCGGCTTCGCGCCAGCAAAACGACCAGTCGCCCAACTCACTGCATTGCGGCCGAATGTGCACGATGGAATGCCCCTCCAACGTGATCCAAATCACGCTCGACCATATGTTTTGTCGCGCGAGACAGCGCGCGGGTTCACTGCGCGCGGGCAGGAACCGGGGCGGCCGGCTTCAGATTCAGGAGATTGCCGAACAGGATCAGTGCCGCACCGAGCACGGTCCAGGCGTCGAGCCGCTCGGAATACAGCAGCCAGCCGGCGGTCGCGGTGAGGGGAACCCGCAGGAAGTCCATGGGAACCACCACCGTCGCGTCCGCATAGCGCATCGCGCTGGCGAGGCAATAATGTGCGAACGTGCCGCAGACCGAGATCACCATGACCCAACCCCAGACATGGGCGGGCGGCCAGGCCCAGACATAGAGCGTCGGCAGGAAGCCTGCGACCGACTGCACGACCAGCATCCAGAACAGGACCGCCAGCGCACTCTCGGTACGGGTGAGCGACTTGACCAGCGCCATGGACACGCCGAAGCCGACGGCTGCGCCGAGCGCGATCAACTGGCCCTGATTGATCTCGCCGGTCGCGGGCCGCACGATGACGATCACACCGACGAGGCCGAGCACGATCGCGGCGATCTTCCACGATGTCATGCGCTCGGATAGGAAGCTGGCGGCGAGGATCGCGGTCCAGATCGGCATGGTGAATTCGATCGCCACCACCTGGCCGATCGGGATCAGCGTCAGCGCGACGAACCAGCCGAGCTGCGAGACGTAGTGGATCAGATTGCGCGCGATGTGCTGAGGCAGGCGCGTCGTCTTGAGCGTGCCGAAGCCGCCGGCGCGCCGGATCATCGGATAAAGCATGCAGAGGCCGAGCAGCGAGCGCACTTCCATCACCTGGAAGACGTTCATCTCGCGAACAGCCTCGCGTCCCGCGACCGCCATCACCAGCGTCAGCGACAGCCATCCGGCCATCCACAGTGCGGCCATCGTTTTGGACGGTGTCGTGGTCATTGCAGCGGGATGCGGTGGTGAAATCTGAAGGGACGGCGGGTATCGGCGACATCGCTGCCGTTTGCAACGGCCAAATCTGCCGGTGCAGCGATGCACGGTGGCGTGCTAAGGCTTCGACGAACAACGAGAAAAACGGGAGGACTTTGCTCATGCGCATCCTGCAGCCGGCCGAATGGTCGAAACCGCGCGGCTTTTCCCATGGTGTGGTGGTGGAGGGGGCGGGCCGATGGGTGGTGCTGGCCGGACAGACCGGCGGCGACGAGACCGGAAGTTACGCGCCTGATATGGCCGCGCAGGTCGCAACCGCGCTGAAGCGGATCATGAAGCTGCTGGCAGAGGCGGGCGCCGGCCCCGAGCATATCGTCCGCCTGACCTGGTACCTGACCAGCCGCGGCGAATATGAGGCCGCAGGCGCCGGCATCCGCGCAGCCTGGAAGGAAACGCTCGGGCGCAATTTCCCGCCCTCGACGCTGCTCTATGTCGGCGGGCTGGTGGACGAGCGGGCCAAGGTCGAGATCGAGGTGACGGCGTTCATTCCGAGCGCATAAAAAATCGATCCGGCGAAGTCGCCGGATCGATCATCGTATCACCGTGCTGGCTTACTTCGACAGCGCGATGTTGGCGCCACGGAATTGGCTGTCGGCGCGCATCGTGACGGTCTGCTTGTTGCCGCTCGTCTTCAGCGCGAGGTTGGCGTTGAAGCCCGCGGCGGAGACGGCCACCTCGAAATTTCCACCGCCGCCGCGGCCCAGAAGCGAGCCGCTGATATTGCGGCTGGCTTCGCTCCAGCTCCCGCTGATGGCGCCGCCTTCGGCCCGGACGCTGGCCGCGAGATTGAACTTGTAGGCGTCGCTGGCGCAGGTCAGCGACATCTCCATGGTCGGCCCGATCGGCGCGTATTTGGCCCGGCAGCGGATGCGCTCGGTGGAGCCGTCCTCCATGATGACGGTGCCGCCGCCGCTCCAGCTTCCCGCCATGGGTGCGAAGGGGCCGGACTGGGCGCTGGCTTCGGTGTTCGCGAACGCTGCCGCAAACAAAACGGCGGTCGCCGTCAGCAGCCGCCGGTTTAGAGCACTGGTCCCGAATTGCTTATTGGCGCGATGCTTCCCACCGCCCGCTGCACGGTATGCCTGCAGATGCTCCATTCCACTTCCCCGATCCGGCGTTGCCGCTGAGTTGACCGTTGGCATATGCACCATTGATCGAAACTTTCACAAGACCCTCCCGGCCGATGGTGCCGGAAACGTTAGCGCCGGGCGCGGTGATTTTTCCGTCGGCAACGGTCAGCATGGAGCTTGCGGTGGGCTCGCAGGAGCCGCTCTTGGTGACGATGGTGACCTGCCAGTTGCCGTCATAGGGGGTCTGGGCGAAGGCAGGAGCGGCGAGGGTGCCGGCGAAAACTGAAGCGGCACAGAACACCGCAATGCGATCAAAACGCATAAATTCCGTCCTTGAATATGGCTGAGATGCTGTCACTTATTCGGACGAAATGTGACGGAAATTTGTTGCAATGCCAAATGGAAAATTGTTCCTGTGAAAACAATGGTTTATTTGCATTTCCGGCTCCGGTTTTTCGAAGCGGAATCAATGCGACTTCACGTTAAGGGTAAATGTCAGGAGAGACTCGGAGCCGAGGTCGCGAACTGCTCGTCCTGGGGCTTGGCCGGCAATGCCTTGTGGACCTTGGCGTAGTCGATGACGTCGGCGAGCAATTTGAGCCCGAGCGGCGCGAGTGCGCGCTCCCACAGCTCCCGTGCCGTCTCGCCATTCTTGACGAAGCACCAGTCCTGAGCGGCGATGGCGCCGGCGTCCATGCGGTCGGCGAGATGGTAGATCGTGCCACCGGCGATCGGATCGCCTACCTTGATGGTCCATTCGACCGCAGCCTTGCCGCGGTGGCGCGGCAGCAGCGAAGGGTGATAGCCGATCCCGCCGAGCTTCGTTGCGGCGAGCGCGTCCTTGCCGATCCGCGCGTGGCTGTGCGCCGTGATAATCAGGTCGGTGTCGGGCGCGATCTCGGAGGCGACGACCAGCTTCGGATTGGCCTGCACCACCGCCTCGATGCCGGCGGCCCTCGCGGTCGCGGCGAGGCGATCCTCGGCATCGGCGACCACGATCCGCACGATTGATACGCTATGCTCCCGGAGCATGTTCAGGGTGGTCACACCGAAATGGCGGGAGCCGACAAGTGTAATGCGCATGGGTGTCCGATCCGTTTCGCAGCTGCGTCATCCCCCGATAACACGTCCGGACGTCCTGTCACCATCCGCGCGGCATTTGCGCCGGTTATCAACAATGCGCTGAGCGCCGCGCATCACGAAATCACCTGGCGGTAACACGTTCTCAACCAGTCCGGCGTATCGACGAATCCGTCGCGGATTTGTATTGCGTACCGCGACACCGAAATGTCCCGCCGGCGCGGCTGCGCCGCGCGGGCATTTCTGCCGGGACCGATTTCATGCCGAGCGCGATTGAGCAGATCGTCGACACCTTTGTGCGACTGAAGAACCGGCGTGGCCTCGACGAGCTGATGATGCACAGGCAGCGGCTGGCGGTCGATCTGAAGAGCAGGTCCGGATTTGATTTCAGTCTGCCGATCGGCAAGATCGATGAGGAGATCGCGATCATCGAAGCCGGCCTCAGCCGGCTCAAGGCGGATTCCGCCGGTCTCGGCGCGACGAGACCCGTCTGAAGCAATCAGTCGCGCCGGCCGCCGTCGATCACCGTGAACAGCGGCCGCGCCGGGGTTGGCTCGACCAGAAGCTCGTCCACCAGCGCAGTGGCTGCATCGACGTATTTGCGCGTCGGCTTGTCCAGCGGACGCCTGGCCTCGTCGTCGAGGGCGATTTTTGCCGCCTCGACCAGCTTGCGCATCCGCGCCGCATGGTCGTCGCCTGCGGTCAGCGTTGCGCGCGCCAGTGAGCGCAGCACAAATAGCTCGCCCTCGAGGCGGAGCAGACGGTCGTTGAGCCTGGTGAGGACGGCGTTGAGATCGGCCATGGCGGTTGTTCGGTGCGGAGGATCTATCTGATCTAGCGGTGATCGGTGAACGGAGTCCCAACGGCATTGGCGCAATTGGCCCGATTCTCCTGTCCACCTCGCGCCTCTCGCACGCGCGGCGTGCTCGCAACGACGGAGTATGTTTTGCGCGATGGATGACCGTGTCGGGGCTCGCCTACCACCCCACGCCGGCCCAGCGCCTTCCGAACACCGGCGGCTTGGTCTTCACCGCTTGCCAGCCGAAGAAATGATGCTTGCCGGACCAGCTGTGTACCACGCCGCTGCAGACGCTGCATTTGAAGCTGCCGGCGTGCGGCTCGGTGTGCTCCTCGCGGGTCGCGCTGTAGCTCATGCTGCAGCCGGGGCAGGTGAATTCTTCGATTGTCCAGATGGTGTTGGCCATTGCACCGAGATTGTTTTTGTGACGTCGAGATAAGCGTAGATGCGAGGCTTTGCAGCGGCGTAAACCGGTCGGCCGAAATCCGGTTAATGGCCGTTAGGCAAACCCGGTCGGCTACGGCCTCCATCTTTCAGGGCGCAATGAAGCGCCGGCCGGTCCAAATCGTGCCGCCGGTGGGCGTGAACGACCACGTCCAGGGCGGTGTGCACGCCCGCCGGGTCACCCGGTCGCCTTGACGTCGGATGCATTGCTGGCAATAACGCTGGACCGCGCAAGCGCCGGACGTCGCGTCGATGCCGCAAGGAAAGTCGTGCCCGTGAAAAGTCTCCGTCAGCTCCTGACCGGAGAGGACATCATCCAGCTCGTGATCCGGCTTGGCCTGTTGGCGCTGCTGATCATCTGGACGTTCCTGATTATTCGTCCGTTCGTGCCGATCCTGGCCTGGAGCTGTGTGCTCGCGGTCGCCTTCTATCCGGCCTTCAACTGGCTCGCCAAATTGCTCGGCGGCCGGCCCAAGACCGCGGCGGCGATCCTCACCCTGCTCACGCTCGGTATCGTCCTCGGCCCGGCGACCTGGCTTGGCATCAGCGCTGTGGACGGCGCGCGGGAGCTGGCGCACCAGCTCGGCACCGGCGACCTCGCGCTCCAATCGGCGCCGGAGCAGATCAAGTCGTGGCCGGTCATCGGCCCGACCCTGTTCGAGCTCTGGGATCAGGCCTACAGCAACATCCGCGCGGTGCTGCGCGAGGTGGCGCCCTATCTCCAGCCGCTGGCCGGACCGCTGTTGTCGCTCGCGGGCGACGCCAGCCTGGGAACGCTGCAGTTTCTGGTCTCGGTGTTCGTCGCCGGCTTCCTGTTTCCGCACGGGCCGCGGCTGGTCGCGGCTGGACGCGGCTTCCTGTTTCGCATCGTCCCCGAGCAGAGCGAGCATTTTCTGAGTCTTGCGGGCGCCACCATCCGCGCGGTGGCGCAAGGGGTGATCGGCGTCGCCATCGTGCAGGCGCTGCTCGCCGGCTTCGGCTTCAAGCTCGCGGCCGTGCCGAGCGCCGGCCTTCTCGCCTTCATCGTGCTGCTGCTCTCGATCGTGCAGATCGGCGCCTTCCTCGTGTTGCTGCCCGTGATCATCTGGATCTGGACCGCCAAGGACGTCACCACGGCGCTGCTGCTCACGGTGTTTCTCGTCCTTGTCGGCTTCATCGACACCATGTTGAAGCCGCTGGTCATGGGGCGCGGCCTGACCACGCCGACGATCGTGATCTTCGTCGGTGTGATCGGCGGCACGCTGGCCCACGGCATCGTCGGCCTGTTCATCGGACCGATCATCCTGTCGGTGGCGTGGGAAATGGCGGCGGCCTGGATCAGGACGGAAGACCGTGCGGAGGCGGGCAAAGGCTGACCGCGCGCCTGGCAGGCGATCCGCCCGCCATAGGCCCAGGCCTGTGATCAAAGCGCCGCCGAACTTGTCTATTGAAGTAGACAAGTTACCATTGGCGCGATTCTATTTTTCGATTACGGCAGCAATGGCGAAATCTTCCAAGCTGGTTGCCGCCAAGCGCGGCAAGGTGTTGTTGGTCAGACGCCGATCGGACGGCCTGTGGATGTTCCCGGGCGGCCGCAAGCGCGCGCGTGAGTCCGACAAGGACTGCCTGCGGCGCGAGATCAGGGAGGAGCTGCCCAAGCTGAAGCTCGGCAGGATCAGCCTCTGGAAGGAAGTGACGGCCAGGAACAAGCGCTCCGGCCGCAAGATGAGCGACGCGATCTTCATTGCCAAGGGCGCCAAGGGCCGGCTCGCCATCGGCGACAAGAAGGAGATCGACCGCGCCGCCTGGCAGAAGCCGCGCGGCATCCGCCTGACCCCGACCTCGCGCTACATCCGCGACCGGCTGTTTCCGAGGAAGCAGCGGCGGCGGAGATGAGCTAGTCCTCGTCCTCCATCGCGTGCGTCCGCCCGACGTATGATCGCGAAAAGCTCGCGCCCGGTTGCGATGCGGATGTCCTGGCCACTTCAGTCTCGCGCTGCTCCTTGCGGGCCTTGCGCGCGCGCTTCATCGCGAGCTTGACCTGAGGATTCGGCGAATCCTCAGCGAAGAACAGGACGACTTCGCAACTCGGACATTGCCGCGAATAGCCATCCTGCAACCGTCCCGCGCGATCACGAAACACGGTCTTGCAGCGCGTGCACTGAATTTGGACAAAGCTCACGTGTGGACAACAATAACTATTGGAAATGCAGCGTTACGTGACGCCAAATGTCTGAAGAAAGGTTGAATGCCGGACAGATCAACCGGCAGGTCTCGCTGCAGCCGGTACAACGAACGCGAGCAGGCAGGCGGCGCTCTCGGAATCCGCGGCTGCGTCATCTCCGCAAGAGGGTGGTAGCCGCGTCCGCTAAAGTTGCCCGCTCGGCCGCTATTGCTTGGCGGCCAGCGCCTCCAGGCAATGGTTGAGATAGACGGTGCGATCTCTCGGCAGCACTTTTTCCAGATCCGCCTTCATGGCGCATTCGCGCTGCCGTATCTGCTCGGCCCGGCGTTTTTCCGCGGCCTCGCGATATTCGGGAGCGACCTTGTTGGGATCGACGAGGGCCTGGGATCGGGCGGGGGCGGCGGCAGAGAGTGCGACGGCTGCGATGATAATGATTGATTTCAAATGAGCCTCCGTAAAAGGGCTCATCCTAGCGCCCGGTTTCGGAAGGCTCAAACGCAAAGTGCGGCGAGGGCGAACGACAGCGCAGCTCTGTCCGAGCCGTATCGCCGGAGGCCGGTCGGAGGCGTTGGTTTCGGCTAGCTGCGTCTGGCGCAAGTCGATGCGCCAGGTGACCGTCACTTCGAGGCTTGGTCGATCTTGTGGCCCAAATGCCCGGTATCGTGATCGCGACGCAACTGGCTCAGTGACGTCTCGTTCAGCTGAAGCAGGACCTCACCGAGTGTTGTCGTATCCGGATACCCGGCCGCAAAACCCTTTCCGTAGATCTTGCGCAATGTGCCGACCAGCGTGTTGCCGTGCTTCTTGCTGATCCCGCCATCCTTGTCCCGATGGCGGCCATCCAGGCCCGTTTCCTTCATGTGTCTCTCCCTGTACGGCGTCTGCGCGCCTGGAGAGACCGTGCTCCCAAATGAGTCGATAGGCAACTGCATGGCGCGCGCGTGTTGAGCGTCGGTTCGTGCCACCGCAACAGCGTTGCCGTCGCGGGTCCAACGTGTGGAAAAAATCGGCGAAGTCGTGTGAACCAGTTCACAGTCGATTTTTGAGGCCACTGCTATGAAGGCCTCATTGCTTTACCGATTGATATTTTGAAAACGCCCCAGCGCTCCTTACCAGGCGCTGGGGTTTTCATTTGGATCACCGCAACACCCAGGGGTCGCCAAGCGCAATCTGATGGGCGGTGGCTTCTGAATAGCGAAGGCGGGGCGGCTACGCGGCCTGCTCCTCAAACGAGGAGTATACTCGGCCGGTTGGATCAACGATCTGAACGTCCCAGCACCCGTCCTCGACGAGCTCTCTGGCCTTCTTGAGGGCGGCCGCGAGTGACAGCCGCTTGAGGCTGACGACGCCTGCCGTGTCGAAACCGCTGATTTCAAACATGCCGCTCCCTCCTGTTTTGCTGAATCCTATACCTTTTTGGGGAGCTGTCTGCGGCTTTGTCGTGCTTCGAAGCAGGCTGCCCCATGACCAATTCCATCGCATAGACCCCGTAATCGGCCGGGTGGCTGAAGATGCCGGGCGGCCCAGCCGCTAACGTGGAATTAAGCTGAAAGGCCGACAATTTTGCGCAGTTGTAGGTGGGTGCTGCGTAGAGGAGTCGTCGCGAGGACGTTCCGGCGTCGGCTTCCTTTTGCCCGCTCGTTTGAGGTCGATGCACATGACCACGACATCGGAAGCGCAAGGCCTCGTCGAACAATTCGACCCCGTAGCACTCGCACTCGCCGCCGCACCCGAGCCCGCAGCGCCAGAAGCTCCGGTACCGCTCAAGCGGTCCAGCCGGAAATCGGTCCTGGCGCTGTCGGTATGTGCCCTGGCCATCAATGGCTCGGCGGCCATCTACACATTGCCGTCTGATTTTCCGTCGCTGACTGTCAGCAGTTTGGCTGAACTGCTTCCGCGCCGGGAAGCATCCGCGCCAAAACCGGATCCGGTTGTCGCTGCCTTGAAGGATATTCAGTCGGCCCAGCAGCAACACACGGCTTCGCTGCAGGAGAACAACCACGCATTGCAGCACAATGCTGCACTGCTGCAGCAGGATTCAATGGTGCTCCTTTTTCTGCGACAGAGCATCACGGACGAACGGGTCGATGTGAGGAAGATATCTTCGCAGCTTTCCACGCTCATTGCGAAGGTCGACACGCTGCAAAGTGCAATGATGTCGGACGTCACGTCCTCCATCCGAAAAGCGCATGCTCGCTACGGACTGTCCGCAGCGATGCGCAAGCGGATGGCTCGGCAGTCGAAATCTGTAGGGCCCGTTTCGGTTGGAGGAGCTCCCCTGAGCATGCCGGCTGCGACGTCGGCTCCGGAAAGCTGAGGAATCGTCAAACAAACCGCGTGGGACTGTGTCCGCGCCAGTTCGAATGGCATAGGCTGCGCGATTTAGTGCACTGGCACTGTAATTCTTGCGCTTCACACCCTCCGCAACCGCCCGCTCGACCTCGGCAGCGAGCACGCTCAGGTGATCCGCCAGCTTGGTGAATAGTTCGAGTTTTCCACCGAGCGAAAGATGCAGCCAATGTCGAAAACCGAACAGACTAAATTGCCGAGTTTTCCTAGCCTCGGGGCTGGCCCAAACGGCGGATCTTCTGGGGCACTATATTGATGAAGGGGCGTTGTAATGGATGATCGTGCGCGACTGAATGATCGTCATTTCGCTCTGCGCCAACACCTTGAGGCACTCGTTTCTCAAGTTTCCGAACTTGAGATCCTTCGAGGCCAAGTAGCCGAGGCCGAGCGCAGAATCTTCGGTGTGGCACGCGAAACTAGGAAGGCGGTTTATGAGGAGTCCAGTTGGCCCGGCCAGCACGCGATAACCTGAATCGGCGACGAAATCGGGCCTTTGAAGACTTAGCTGCTACCGCCCCAACCCCGGGGGCTGGATTTTGGACAATCGTGATTACCGACAGCAATTTGAGAACATGTCCGTCGATGAGTTGTGGGCTTTGTTCACGGACGTCGATCAGATTCTGGCCGCGAGGATCATTGCTAAAAAGGAAGAACTAGATAGGCGCCTCGATCGGCTCCGCCGAACGGACGGACCGCGTTCATCAGAGATCAGAGAACGTTCATCATTGCCGGCTCGCCATCGCCCCTGAGAATTGCGCCGCGTTTGCCACATGTCCGGCAGACGATCGCGAGCAGGCCGACAGCAACTGCCAGCAGAGCGAACCTGATGATGCCCAGCATCAGTCCGATTACGAGAGCGTTCAATGTCTCGCTCCCGTGTGCACGGGGTGCACGCAGGTTTTTTGGGAAGAGGAGAGGGGGCTCGCCTTGATGCGTAAGCCCTTAATTTTGCTTGGTGAGCGCGCTGGGGCTCGAACCCAGGACCCCGTGATTAAAAGTCACGTGCTCTACCGGCTGAGCTACGCGCTCCCATGGCCGCCGATGGCTTTAAAGAGATCACCATCATCTTCGGTCATTTGAGAAGCATGTCTTGCCGCTACGTTTTGATCGCGTCGCGGGGAATGCCGGTGAGGCTGTTTTCCCGATCATGCTTTCGGCTCGCGCTGTGTAGGGGGATGGGGCGCGGAGGTCAATAGCGGGGGTGCTTGCCGAAACTCGCGGCAAAAGCGGGGATTTGTTCGCCGTTTCCGTGGCTTACCGGGGGATTTTCAACCGGTTGGCGGGCGTCATCCACGCCGAACATCGAGACGCCTTGCGGGCGCGGGGCTTCGACCCGCGCCATAGCCGGGGCGCGATCAGTTCGTCTCCCGCCGCACCTCGTTCGGCACCGGCTGCGGCGTGCCGGCGGACGTCGGCAGCGCGACCGGGCGCAGGCCGATCAGCTCGGCGCTGCGGATCGCGCTATCACGCCAGAACTGGAACGAGTTGATGCGGCTGAGCTCGAGGATTGCGATTGCGACCGCGGCCAGGAACGGCAGGCTCTGCAGCACGAGCACGCCGGCGAAGATGTAGATCTCGGTGATCTGCCGGTAGCTGTTGGAGGCAATCAGGACGCCGGCGCCGATCAGCAACAGGGCGCCGATCACGGCCTCCCAGAACGCCTGGAACTCGATCGACATCCGCGACAGGCCGCCCTTGGAGGTGCGCGCGAACGCAATGTGCTCGGTAATCAGGCCCTGCGCCACCGCGCGCGACACCGTCCACTGCACGCTCATCGCCGCGATCATGGCGCCCAGCATCTGGCCGGGTTTGATCGCGACGCGGGCGCGGTACATCGACAGGAAGTGCGCGAGCGAGACGATGAACGCGCCGATGATCGGCAGCGTCAAAATCTTGTCGGGGATGGCGATGTCGGCAAAGGCGACGATCGGCACCCAGACGAGGTTGAGCAGCGCGACCACCACGCCGAGGCTTTCGGCCCCAAGCCAGTTCAGCCAGCCCAAACCGTATTCGCGCTTCTGGTCCGGCGTCAGCCGGCTGCGGCCAGGCAGGAAGTGCCGCCAGTGCTTTTTCACGATCTGCAGGCCGCCATAGGCCCAGCGGTGACGCTGCTTCTTGAAGGCCTCGTAGGTGTCGGGGAGCAGGCCCTGGCCATAGCGGTGGTTGGTGTAGTGAGTGGTCCAGCCGAGTTCCTGGATCGCAAGCCCGAGATCGCTGTCCTCGCAGATCGTGTCGCTCGACCAGCCGCCGGCCATGTCCATCGCGGCGCGGCGGATCAGGCACATCGTGCCGTGCACGATGATGGCATTGGTCTCGTTGCGCTGGACCATGCCGATGTCGAAGAACCCGGCATATTCGCCGTTCATGATGTAGTGCATGATCGACAAATCGCCGTCTCGATGCTCCTGCGGTGCCTGCACCAGGCCGACGCTCGGGTCGGCGAAGGCCGGCACGAGGTCCTTTAGCCAATCGGGATCGACGACATAATCGGCATCGAGAATGCCGATGATCTCGGCATCCGCTGCGGTGCGGTCCATGGCAATGCGCAGCGCGCCGGCCTTGAAGCCCTGCACCTTCTCGGCGTTGATGAACTTGAAGCGTTCACCGAGCGCGCGGCAATGATCCTGGATCGGCTGCCAAAAGGCGGGGTCGGGCGTGTTGTTGATGATGACGACGCATTCGTAGTTCGGATAGTTCAGCCGCGACAGCGCATCGAGCGTCTGCTTGAGCATGTCGACCGGCTCGAAATACGCCGGGATGTGGATCGAGACTTTCGGATAGTAGTTCTCCGGCACGTCGGCGATCGGCTTGCTCTTGGTCAAAAGCCGCTGCGGCGACCGGCCGAGCGCCACGGCTGCGATCTCGTCGATCCGCGCCATCGCAATCAGGACGAGCGGAACAAGCAGGATCATGCCGAGTGTCAGTGCGAAGGCCGAGCCGAAAATGAAATAGTGCCCGTTCCAGAACGCGAACACGGTCGCGGCCCAGGCGCCGACACCGTTGGCGGTCGCCGACAGCAGGAAGGCCTGCCGCGCGGTCGGTTGCTCCAGCCGCAGGATCGGCAGCGACAACAGCACGCCGACCAGCAGCGCGATTCCCATCAGCTTCCAATAGTCGGGATTCTCCACCGGGCCGGTCCAGGCGAATTTCGGCTCGCGGCTGGCGTTGAGGATGCCCCAGTACGGACCGACGCCGCCTTCAAAGTACTTCCAGGGCTGATCGATCGCCTCGACGATGTTGTATTCCATGCCGATGGCTTCGGCGCGGCTGACGAAGTTGCGGAGCGTCAGCGCCTGCTGGAACGGACCGGGATCGGCGTTGCGCAAGTTGTAGCCCGCGCTCGGCCAGCCGAACTCGGCAATCACGATGCGCTTGCCCGGGAACAAATTGCGCAAGAGGTTGTAGCGGTCGACGGCCTGGTCGACCGCCTGGTCCGAGCGGAAGTTTTCCCAATAGGGCAGCACGTGGGCGGCGATGAAATCGACATTGGAGCCCAGGTCGGGATTGTCGCGCCAGATGTTCCAGATCTCGCCGGTGGTGACGGGAACGCGGACCGAACCCTTCACCTTCTTGATCATCTCGATGAGGTCTTCGACCTTCTGCTCACCGCGATAGATCACCTCGTTGCCGACGACGACGCCGTTGACGTTGCTGTTCTTGCGGGCAAGCTCGATGGCGGCCTTGGTCTCGCGCTCGTTGCGGTCCTTGTCCTTGCCGATCCAGGCGCCGACCGTGACCTTGAGCCCGAACTCGGCGGCGATCGGCGGCACCAACTCGTTGCCTTCCGTTGCGGAGTAAGAGCGGATGGCACGCGTGAGGGTCGAGAGCTTCTTCATGTCCGCGCGAATCTTGTCGGCGTCGACGTTGTTGTCGACGACATGTCCCGGCTCGAACGGCGTGTAGGAGAGGCTCGGCAACAGACCCTTGAAGTCGGGCGCGGGTTCCTTGTCGCGCATGACTCCCCAGATGCCCGCGTGGAGCGCGGTCACAAGCAACAGAACGGCGGCGACAACGCGCATCGCGGCTAAACCAAAAGGGGCTGAGGGTGGCAGGGAAGCGGATCCGACCCCGAGATCCGACCGAGTCCGCGGCAAAGGGAGCATACCTCTGCCGCGCGGTTTCACAACTGTCATGGCCTCATGACCTTATGAGGGCATGGCCGTTTCGTAAGCACGCGGCAGTGCCAACCCGAGCTATCGCCGATCGTTCCTGAACGAAGGCTGAAGCGGTCGCGGCTATTTCGATGGCGCGGGCGACGGGCTTGCCGCAGGCGAGGGGCTGGCGGCGGGCTGCGGCGGCTGCGAATTGGCGGCGGTCGCCGCCGCCGGCTGCGAGGCTGTGGCCGCCGCCTGCTGCGGCTGGGAAGCCGGGTTGATCCAGCAAGCGTGCACACGGCTGTCCAGGGTCTCGGCGACCTTGGGGTCGATCTGGCCACCGAAGCGGGTCAGGCAGCGGAAGGCGGCCTGGATGTGGCCGCCGGGGCAGCCGAAGCGGTCGTAGAGATCGAGATGGCGGAACGCGGTATCGAGGTCGTCCCGCCACATCAGCCGCACCACGCGCCGGCCTAGCCAGACGCATTCAGGATTGCCGGCGGGACCATTGACGACTTGGGCTGCCTCCGCGAACTCGTCGGTGCGGCGCTGGTTCTGGGCCGCATCCTTGGCGGCATCTGCGGGCTGAGCGGCGGCCTTGCCCTGGTCGGGGGCGGGCGCGCCGCTCTGGGCGAAGGCGCCACCGAGGCCAACCAACAGGACAAGGGTGGAGACGGCCAAGGTGGCGGCGAACTGCCGCAGGACCGCATTTCGTAACTCGAACACCCGTTGCCGCATGAATTCCCCAATATATCCGCTGACCGTCCGCGTCAGGACCTCGCGGACGCGCAGGTGATGGCGTCCAAATGGGTCTCCAATGCGGCGGAAAAGTCCCGCAAAATCTGATGACCTGTATTTCGAATTTTGTCCAGCAAAGTCACGATCCTAGGGCCCCGGTCCAACGGCCGCAGCAAGATTCGTCGGGGAGGGAACGGGTCGATCCGATGGTCACCCCTTGGCAGATGGCGTGCAAGCAGGTAATCGACGGACCCTTCGCGGAGGATGGAACCGATTTCTCTTCGTACGCCACTGGCGCTGCTGCTCGTTTCCCTTGGTGCGATTGCTGCCGTGTGGTGGTGGTTGGCCACGCCGATCACGCTCGCGCGCGCGCCGATCGATCCGGCCGACAAGGTCCAATGCGTCTCCTACGCGCCGTTCCGGGGCGAACAGTCGCCGCTCGACGCGTGGACCCGTATCGAGGCCGATCAGATCGAGCAGGACCTGCGCCAGCTGAAGGAGATCACCGACTGCGTCCGCACCTATTCGATGGAGAACGGGCTCGACCAGGTGCCGGCGATCGCGGCCCGGATCGGCGGGCTGAAAGTGCTCCAGGGCATCTGGCTCTCCAGCAACCGCACCAAGAATTTTGAGCAGGTCGCGCTCGCTATCCGCCTCACCAAGGATTTCCCCGGAATCATCACCAGCCTCATCGTCGGCAATGAGGTGCTGCTGCGCGGGGAGATGACGACCGGCGATCTCGTGTCCTTCATCCGCTTGGTGAAGGCGCAGGTCAGCGTGCCCGTCACCTATGCCGACGTCTGGGAGTACTGGAACCGGAATCGCGAGGTCTACGATGCCGTCGACTTCGTCACGATCCACATCCTGCCCTATTGGGAAGACGTGCCGGTGCGCGCAAAATTCGCCGCCGCCCACGTCGAACAGATCCGCGAACGGATGGCAGTGGCGTTTCCCGGCAAGGAAATCCTGATTGGGGAGACCGGCTGGCCGAGCGAGGGGCGTATGCGCGACGGCGCGCTGCCGTCGCGTACCAACCAGGCGCGGGTGGTCTCGGAAATCCTCAGCCTCGCCAAAGCGCAGAAGTTTCGCGTCAATCTGATCGAGTCCTACGACCAGCCGTGGAAGCGCAAGCTGGAAGGCACCGTGGGCGGCTATTGGGGCCTGTACGACTCGGTGCGCCGGAATCTCAAATATCCACCGGGTCAGCCGATCAGCAATTTCCCGTACTGGAAATGGTACATGGGCGCCGGCATGGGCTTGTGCGTGCTGGTGTTTGCGGTCGCCCTCATCACGCTGCGCCGGCGGCCATGGACACCGCGCTTCTCGGCATGGCTCGGTGTCGGCATCTCGGCGACGTCAGCGGGCATCCTGCTCGGGGTCGGCGCCGACAAGATGTACTATGAAAGCTACGGCATAGGCGGCTGGCTGCACTGGGGCGCGCTGCTCCTCGCCGGCATCCTGTCGCCGATCTTCTGCGCGCAGGCGCTCGTCATAGGAAGAAGCCTGCCGACCTTCCTCGATCTGCTTGGCCCGAGCGCGGGGCGGAAATGGTCGAAGCTCACGGCCGTGCTCGGCGTGACTCTGGCGGTGACCGCGGTGATCGCGGCGGAGACCGCGGTCGGCTTCGTGTTCGACCCGCGCTACCACGACTTCCCCTACGCCTCGCTGACGATGGCGGTGGTGCCGTTCGCGATCCTGATGCTGAACCGGCCGCAGATCGGCCAGCGCCCGATCGCGGAGGCGGTGTTCGCAGGCGTGCTGACCTTGGCGGCGGCCTATGTCCTCGTCAACGAAGGCCGCGAGAACTGGCAGTCGCTGTGGACCTGCGCAATCTGTCTGTTGTTCGCGCTCACGCTGTGGCGGGCGCGGGCCGAGCAAATCCAAGGATAAGCAGGCCGATCGCGAGCCCCGACAGCACGACATTGTAGAGCACGATGCCGAGGCCGGCGGCGATGATGCCGACGGTCAGGAGCACGATCGAAGGCCGAATCAAGTTTAGCGTCGCCACCACCAGCGCGACAATGCCGAACACCGAGTTCTTGAACAGCACCGTCGAGACCGAACGGGCCTTGCAGAGCATGGTCTGCAGGCCGGCATCGCAGGCGAGCGTGACTTGCGAGTTTTCGATTCCGAGATAGCGCAGATAGAGCGCATAGCCAACGGCCGCGAAGCCGACGACGATCAGGAACTGCACCTGGTAGGGCGAGAGGCGAAAGGGCTTTTTTGTCATGGCGGCAATATGGTCAGGAAGGCCGACTCGGGCAACAGGGGGGTGGAAGTTTTCTCGCGAGCTGGCGTGAGATTGTTCAGCGCTCCTGCTGAAGGATTGCCGCTTTAGAGGGAAGCTATCGCCTGAAGAACGACGACAGCGTCGACCCCGCAGACGCCGTCTCCGGCTTGGCCGACGCAGGTTGCGCCGCAGGCGCAGGTGCAGGTGCGGGCTCCTCGCGCTTCGACGAGCGCTTGGAGGAGTAGCTGCGTCGGTGCTTGTCCGGCTTGGCGTTGGAGGCGGGAACAGGTGCGGTCTCGGCTTGCGGGACGGCGTCCTGGCTCTTCTCGGAGTTCTTCTCCTGAACCCGATCTTGAGTCTTGTTCTGCGCTTTTTCCTGGCCGCGCATCGACAGTCGCTGGCCGTCGAACACCGTCGTCTCGCAGTGGCGGTCGTTCTCGGCGAGGCCGGCGCAGAGCTTTGCAGCGGCGGCCGCGTTGATCAGGGGACCGGCACCCAAGTGAAGCTGCATGCCGAGGCCGCTGTTGCCTTCCTTGATCATGATGATCGGCCGCAGTGCCGCGATCTCCGGATTGGATTTGGTCAGGCCGCGCCACAGCGCGCGTAGGCCGTCAAGCGAGTTGGCGCCGCCGAGATCGATGGCAAAGCGCGTCTGCTGAACGGCGATCGCGGGAGCTTCGCTCTCGGCGGCTTCCGGCGGCTTGGCTGGTGCCGCGGCGACCTCGATCGGGGCGGGCGCCGGTTCGGCCTTCTGCTCGGCGGCCTTCTCAGTTGTCTCGGGCTGAGTCAGTTTCGATGCGGCGGGATCGGGCGGCGCCATGATCGACTTGGACGGCACCAGCGGAAGCATCGGCAGTGCCATCGCCGGCGACTGCGATACGAGCGAGGCGGCGGCCGCCGTCTGCGGCGGCGGGCTCGCTTGATTCTTTGCCTGATCCTTAGCGCCGTCCTTCGGCGAGTCCTTGGCGGCGTCTGCGCGCGGCTTGTCATTGGCCGGGGCCGGCGTCGAGGCGACGGGCGCAATGCTGGGGGCTGCGGGCGCCGGCTGTGCGACGGCCACCGGCGTGTCCTGCGGCTTCGCTGCGGACGCGGGCGGCGTGGCGCTCTGCTTGGCGACGGCGCCGGTGACGGAATCGAGCCCTTGCTCCAGCACGGTGACGCGCGAATAGAGCCGGTCGCGATCGGTGTTCAGCGTCTCGATGGCGGAGGCGAGGCGACGGGCCTCGTTCTGGCTTTCCTTCGTCAGCATCTGGAGCCGGTCGGCCTGGCGCGACAGATCGACGGACGCGACCTGGTCGCGCCGCCAGCCGAGCTGGGCCTGGTTGGCATACACGGCCAGCACGACGGCGCCGACGGCGGCCACGCCCCACGAGCCCAGCCGCCACATCAAGCTGCGGTCGAACGTTCTCTCTTCGGCCACAAGTCCGGAGAACAGCCCGCCGGTCTCCTTGGTGCCGAAGGCATCCGCCAGTGGATCGGAATCCTTTGCCATGAACCTAAAGTTGCCCAGCCCTGTCCGGCTTCCCCGAATCAATCAGGGAACATTAACAGGAAATGCGCCCCGCACTTGAACTCCGGGCGTTTGCGGGGGTAGCAAGGCGGAGCTTATGAGGCGGCCTTGCGCCGCCAACGCCAATCGATTCGGCTGAATTTGACAGGATTTCGATGACCGACCGCTCAAGCCTCACGATTGTGCTCGCCGCCGGCGAAGGCACGCGCATGCGATCGAGCCTGCCAAAAGTGCTGCATCCCGTCGCAAGCCAGAGCCTGCTCGCCCATGTGCTCGCCGCCGCGCCGCAGGGAACCGGCACCTCGCTCGCCGTCGTGATCGGCCCTGACCATCACGCGGTGGCGGACGAGGCCAAACGAATCCGCCCCGACGCGCTCACCTTCGTGCAGGCCGATCGGCTCGGCACCGCGCATGCGGTGCTGGCGGCGCGCGAAGCCATAGCGCGCGGTGTCGATGATCTCCTGATCGCGTTCGGCGATACGCCGCTGATCTCGGCCGAGACCTTTGCCCGGCTGCGCGCGCCGCTGGCCAAGGGCGCCGCAATTGCAGCGCTCGGCTTCCGCGCCGCCGATCCCACTGGCTACGGCCGCTTCATCGTCGAGGGCGACCGCCTCGTCGCGATCCGCGAGCAGGCCGACGCCAGCGCCGAGGAGCGCAAGATCGACCTGTGCAATGCCGGCGTGATGGCGATCGACGGCCGCCGCGCGCTCGCAATCCTCGAGCGGATCGGCAATACCAATTCGAAGGGCGAATACTATCTGACGGATGCGGTCGGCATTGTCGGCGAACAGGGATGGGAGTCCGTGGTGATCGAGACCAGCGAGGACGAGGTGCGCGGCATCAACACGAAGGCGCAGCTTGCGGAAGCGGAAGCCGTGATGCAGGCGCGGCTGCGGAAGGCGGCGATGGAGGCGGGCGTCACGTTGATTGCGCCGGAGACTGTGCATCTCGCCGCCGATACCGTGTTCGGCAAGGACGTGACCATCGAGCCGTTCGTGGTGATCGGACCGGGCGTGTCGATCGCCGATGGCACGGTGATCCATTCGTTCTCGCACATCGTGCAGACCACGCTCGGCAAGAACGTGTCGATCGGTCCCTATGCGCGGCTGCGTCCCGGCACCACGCTCGGCGATGGCGCAAAGATCGGCAATTTCGTGGAGACCAAGGCTGCGACCCTGGAGGCCGGCGTCAAGGTCAACCATCTCTCCTATGTCGGTGACGCCACCATCGGCGCCAATTCCAATATCGGAGCCGGCACCATCACCTGCAACTACGATGGCTTCAAGAAGCACAAGACCATCATCGGGCAGGGCGCCTTCGTCGGCACCAACTCCTCGCTGGTGGCTCCCGTGACGATCGGCAACGGCGCCTATATCGGCTCCGGCTCGGTGATCACCCGCGACGTGCCCGACGATGCGATGGCGCTGGAGCGGAGCCCGCAGACCATCCGCGAAGGCGGCGCTGCGCGCTATCGCGAGATGAAGACGGGCGGCAAGAAGCTCGAAACGAAGCCGGAGAAGTGAGCGGTGCTATTCGTCGTCGGAAAATTCCGAGAAGATCGCGCGCGTCAGGCGCCAGCCGCGCGGCTTGGCGCGTTTCGCCGGTTCGCCCGCAGCGTGCTTGATGAAGACAGGCTTGCTTTCCTTGCCGCGCTGGGGCGGCGGCCAATGCGCAAGGTGCGTGCCCGTGGTCTCGCTGGCGTGCACGTACAATGATGATAGACCTTTGCGGTCGGATGAGCCTTTCATGGCCTTGTCTCCTGAGACCGGAATCGTTGGTCAAATATGTTGACAGGAGGTTAACGTGCGCGGTCTAACGCCGGCCAATTCGACGCAGGCGAAGGTCTGCCGCCACCTGCTGCTGTCGCAATCGGCAATAATTATTGAGTAACTGGTTCCTTAGGAATTTCGCTAGAAACTGCACGCGTCGTTTTGATCATTTTCGACGATTTGGGGGATAGTGATCCGCATGTGCGGGATTGTCGGCATTCTCGGGCGCGAGCCGGTTGCAGAGCAATTGGTGGATTCGCTCAAACGTCTTGAATATCGCGGCTATGACTCCGCCGGTGTCGCCACGCTCGAAGGCAGGCATCTTGAACGCCGCCGCGCCGAAGGCAAGCTGAAGAACCTCGAGAAGCGGCTGGAAGCGGAACCGCTGAAGGGCACCACCGGCATCGGCCATACCCGTTGGGCCACCCATGGCAAGCCGACCATGCATAATGCTCATCCGCACGCGACCGAGCGCGTTGCGGTGGTTCACAACGGCATCATCGAGAATTTCCGGGAACTGCGCGCGGAACTCGAGAAGAACGGCACGGTGTTCCACACCGAGACCGACACCGAGATCGTGCTGCACCTCGTCGACGATATGCTCACGCGCGGGAACAAACCCGTCGAGGCGGTGAAGCTGACGCTCGCACGGCTGCGCGGCGCTTTCGCGCTCGGCTTCATTTTCGCCGGCGAGGACGATCTCATGATCGGCGCCCGCAACGGGCCGCCGCTCGCGATCGGCTATGGCGACGGCGAGATGTATCTCGGCTCGGATGCGATCGCGCTCGGTCCGTTCACCGATACGATCAGCTATCTCGAAGACGGCGACTGGGTCGTGCTGACCCACAGCAGCGCGACCATCTTCGACAAGAACGGGCATGCCGTCCAGCGCGACAAGATCAAGCACGCCGCCTCGACCTCGCTGGTCGACAAGGCGAACTACCGCCATTTCATGGCGAAGGAAATCCACGAGCAGCCGGAAGTGGTCGGCCACACCCTGGCGCGCTATGTCGACATGGCGACCGAGCGCGTTTTGCTGCCGGTCAAGCTTCCCTTCGGCTTCAAGAACATCCAGCGCATCAACATCACCGCCTGCGGCACCGCGAGCTATGCCGGCTTCGTCGCAAAATACTGGTTCGAGCGTTTTGCGCGCGTGCCGGTCGAGGTCGACGTCGCGTCCGAATTCCGCTACCGCGAGGCGCCCTTGCGCAAGGGCGATCTTGCGATCTTCATCTCGCAGTCCGGCGAGACCGCCGACACGCTCGCGGCGCTGCGCTACGCCAAGGACCAGGGCGTGCACACGCTCGCCGTCGTCAACGTGCCGACCTCGACGATCGCGCGCGAGAGCGAGACCGTGTTGCAAACGCTCGCCGGGCCCGAGATCGGCGTCGCCTCGACCAAGGCCTTCACCTGCCAGCTCATGGTGCTGGCAAACCTTGCCATTGCGGCCGGCAGGGCACGCGGCGAATTGTCCGACGAGGACGAGACCAAGCTCGTCCACGGGCTGGTCGAGATTCCGCGCCTGATGGCAGCGGCCCTCAAAACCGAGCTCCAGATCGAGAAGCTCGCGCGCGAGATCGCGAAGTCGCGCGACGTGCTCTATCTCGGCCGCGGCACCAGCTTTCCGCTCGCGCTCGAAGGCGCCTTGAAGCTGAAGGAGATCTCCTACATCCACGCCGAAGGCTATGCCGCCGGCGAGCTCAAGCACGGGCCGATCGCGCTGATCGACGAGACCATGCCGGTCGTCGTCATAGCGCCCTATGACCGGGTGTTCGAGAAGACGGTGTCGAACATGCAGGAAGTCGCCGCCCGCGGCGGCAACATCATCCTGATGACCGACGCCAAGGGCGCGGAGGAGGCGACTATCGAATCCCTCGTCACCATCGTCATGCCGGACATGGCGGCAGCCTTCACGCCGATGGTCTATGCCGTCCCGGTGCAGCTGCTCGCCTATCATACGGCAGTGGTAATGGGCACCGACGTCGACCAGCCGCGCAACCTCGCCAAGTCGGTGACGGTCGAATAGGCGGGAGGGAGCAGCCGCGGGTCGCGATGTGGTCTTCCAAAATCTGCTAGAAGACCCTAGCTTGAGTGTTGCGACCGACCTGGAACCCGAATGACCACCCGCGACGACGCGCCTGCACCTCTGCCTGATCCCATCCCGGAGCCTCATACTGGCCTGATGGGCCGCTTTCGCAACTATTTCCTGACCGGCCTCGTAGTGACGGGGCCGATTGCGATCACCCTGTATCTGGTCTGGTGGTTCGTCACCTGGGTCGACGGCGTGGTGCGGCCGTTCATTCCGCTGGCGTACCGGCCCGAAACCTATATGCCCTACGTCGTTCCCGGCTGGGGACTGATCGTCGCAGTTTTCACGCTGACCTTGCTCGGCTTCCTGACCGCCAACCTGATCGGCCGCACCCTGGTCGATCTCGGCGAGACTTTTGTCGGCCGGATCCCGGCGGTGCGCGCGATCTATCGCGGCTTGAAGCAGGTGTTCGAGACTTTGTTCTCGGGCAAGGGCTCGAGCTTCCGTAAAGTCGGCCTGGTCGAATTCCCATCGCCGGGCATGTGGTCGATCGTGCTGATCTCGCAATCGCCGAACGAGGACGTCGCCCGCAGTCTGCCGGGGCAGGAGGAGCACGTCTCGGTGTTCCTGCCATGCTCGCCGAACCCGACCACCGGCTTCTTCTTCTACGTGCCCAAAAGCAAGATCATCGAGGTCGACATGAGTACCGAGGACGCCGCGACGCTGATCATGTCGGCTGGCGTGGTGCAGCCGGGATCGGCGCCCGACCCGCGGAAGGCGGCAGCCCTCGCCGGCATGGCGAATGCCGCCCGCATTGCCAATGCCTCCACTTCGCGGCCCGAGCCTGCGAAGGTGGAGTAGGGCCATTCCTATGCGGGATGGCCGCGTTCACGCACGTCTTCGCAGCCTCTGCTAGTCTTCCGGTTGAACGGAGCGCATCGCTCGGAATTCGAATCGGAGTGTACGATGTCCCCAACCATTGCGATCCTCGCACCCGGCGCCATGGGCAGCGCTGTCGCCCGCCGACTGAGCGAGCAGGGCGCGCGCGTGCTGACCTCGTTGAAGGGGCGGAGCGAGGCGACGCTGAAGCGGGCAGCGGATGCCGGCATGATCGGCGCCGAGGACGACGCGGTCGCGGACGCCGACATCATCCTTTCGATCGTGCCGCCGGGCGAAGCCGTGGCGCTCGCCGAACGGCTTGCCGCGCTGATCGTCAGGCGCGCAAAGAAGCCGGTCGTGGTCGACTGCAACGCCGTCAATGTCGACACCGTGCAAAGAATCGAGGAGATTATCGGCTCGGCGCAGGCGCCGTTTGTCGATGCCGGCATCATCGGATTCCCGCCGCAGCCCGGCGGCAAGAGCCCGGCCTTCTACATGTCGGGGGAGCACGCCGGGGACGTCGCGGTGCTGAAAGACCTCGGGCTTGACGTGCGCATCGTCGAGGGACCTGTCGGCGCGGCCTCTGCGCTCAAGATGTCCTATGCCGGCATCGTCAAAGGCCTCGCCGGCATCGGCTCGGCCATGGTGGTCGCGGCAACCAAGGCCGGCGCGGCCGATGCGCTCCGCGACGAGCTTGCGCTGAGCCAGCCCGCGGTTTTGGCGCGGCTCGAAGTCGCGCTGCCCGATATGATTCCAAAAGCCTATCGCTGGGTCGCCGAGATGCGGGAGATTTCCGGATTTCTCGGGGCGGACCATCCGGCCAGCCAGATCTATGAGGGCTTTGCGCGCTGGTTCGAGCATCTCGCGGAAGATGCGAACGGCAAGGCCGTCGATGCGAGCCTGCTGAAGGCGTTCGCGGCGAAAAGCGCGAAGAAGGGGTGAAGGTGGAGCTGCGTGCGCACCTCACTTCGCCCCGCTTGCGGGGAGAGGTTGGATTGCATCGAAGATGCAATCCGGGTGAGGGGGAGTTTCCGCCAGTCGTGCTGGTCGACATCTGCAGAGCTTTATCTACATCGTCATTGCGAGCGCAGCGAAGCAATCCAGAGTCCCTCCGCGGCAAGATTCTGGATTGCTTCGCTGCGCTCGCAATGACGAGAGAGACCACGCGAATCCATCCCGTCACGATCTTTGCGGCAGCCGCGTCCAGCTGCGGCTAACCCGCCCCGATCAGCGGGATCGCCTCATCGCGCTCAAACAGATACAGCAGACACCTCAGCGCTTCACCGCGCTCGCTTTTCAGCTTCGGATCGTCCTTCAAGATGCGCAGCGCCTCGTCGCGGGCCTGGGTGATCAGCTGGGCATGCACCTCCGAGCGCGCGATGCGGTAGCCGGGCAGGCCGCTCTGGCGCACGCCGAGCACGTCGCCTTCGCCGCGCAGCTTCAGATCCTCCTCGGCGATGCGAAAGCCGTCGGTGGTCTCGCGGATCACTTTCAGCCGCGCCTTCGACATCTCGCCGAGTGGCTCTGAGTAGAGCAGCAGGCAGGTGGATGCTTCCGAGCCGCGCCCGATGCGGCCGCGCAATTGGTGCAGCTGGGCAAGACCAAAGCGCTCGGCGTTCTCGATCACCATGATGGTGGCAGCCGGCACGTCGACGCCGACCTCGACCACGGTGGTCGCGACCAACAGCCCGATCTCGTGGGCGGCGAACTGGCCCATCACGCGGTCCTTTTCCGCGCCCTTCATCTGGCCGTGGACCAGGCCGACGCGCTCGCCGAAATGCCTTTGCAAGCTTTCAAAGCGCTTTGTCGCATTGGCGAGGTGCTCGGTGCCTTCGGCCTCGGATTCTTCGACTAGTGGGCAGATCCAGTAAACGAGTTTGCCCGCCTGCAACGCGCGGCCGATGCTATCGGTAACCTCGCCGAGACGGCTCATCGCGATGGTGCGGGTTTCAATCGGCTGCCGGCCAGCCGGCTTCTCGCGCAGCTCGCTGATGTCCATGTCGCCGAAATAAGTCAGCACCAGCGTGCGCGGAATCGGCGTTGCGCTCAGCACCAGCACGTCGACGGCTTCGCCTTTCGACGTCAGGGCCAGCCGTTCGCGCACGCCAAAGCGGTGCTGTTCGTCGACGATGGCGAGCGCAAGGTCGTTGAAGATCACGTCGTCCTGGATCAGCGCGTGGGTGCCGACGAGCAGGTCGATCTCGCCCTCAGCCAGCCGCAACAGGATCTCGCGCCGCTCCTTGCCCTTTTCGCGGCCGGTGAGGATCGCGACCCGCATCCCGGCGCGTTCGGCCAGCGGCGCGATGGTCTTGATGTGCTGGCGCGCCAGAATTTCGGTCGGGGCCATCAGGGCCGCTTGCTTGCCGACTTCAGTGACGGCGGCAGCAGCGAGCAGTGCCACCACGGTCTTGCCGGAGCCGACGTCGCCCTGAAGCAGGCGCAGCATGCGCACGGGTTGCTGAAGGTCGCTTGCGATTGCCGCCGCCGCGTCGCGCTGGGAAGACGTCAGCGCATAGGGCAGGGCGTCGATGATCTTGTTGCGAAGATGCCCGTCGCCGGCATTGCGCACGCCGGCCGGGCGGCGCAATTGGGCGCGGATCAGGGCGAGCGCCAGCTGTCCGGCCAGCAATTCGTCGAACGCGAGCCGCGACCAAAAGCGTTGGTCAGGCAAAATATCCGTGAGCTCGACCGGTTGGTGCACGCGGGTGAGCGCCTCGGCGATCGGCGGAAAATTGCAACGGCGCAGCACCTCCGGGCTGATCCACTCTGGCAGGGCCGGCAGCTTTTGCAGCGCTTGCGCGACCGCGCGGCGGAGCGAGCCGAGCGCCAGCCCTTGCGTCAGCGGATAGACCGGATCGATGCCCGAGAGTTTTGCGATGGCCTCCTCGTCGAGCACGCGGTCGGGATGCACGATCTGCGGAATGCCGTCGTACATCTGGAGCGTGCCGGAGACGAAGCGCTTCTCGCCCATTGGCAGCAGCTTCTCGACATAGCCGGGCTTGGCGCGGAAGAAGGTCAGCACGACGTCGCCGGTATCGTCGCTGGCATAGACGAGATAGGGCGCGCGCGGATTGCGGGGCGGCGGCGGCCTGTGGCGGTCGACGGTGACCTCCAGCGTCACCATGGTTCCCTGGACGGCGTCGCGGATCTTCGGCCGCGCCCGGCGGTCGATGACCTGGCTCGGCAGATGCAGCAGCAAATCGACCAGCCGCGGCGTCTCTTCGCGGCTGAGCAGGTAGCGCAGCAGCTTGTCCTGCTTCGGCCCGACGCCGGGCAGGCTGGTCACGGCAGCAAACAGCGGGTTGAGCAGGCTGGGGCGCATCAGACGAATCTAAGGTCGTTTCCGCCCGTCATGCCCGGCTTTATGCTGGGCATCCACGTCTTTTTTCGCGGCTCCGGCGCGGGCGGCAACCCAAGAGGAAACGAGGGCCAGGACTGCTGCAACAAAAGGCTGACACCGACGGTCCGAGTGGCTATATCACCCCGGCCCGGCACGTCCGGGCTTTTGGCGTTTGACTGGAATTGCGACATGACGGGAACGACACGATCGAGCAACGGGCTGGACGATCGCCGCAAGCGGCTTCTGTTCCGCTGCTGGCACCGCGGCACGCGCGAGATGGACTTGATCCTCGGCCGCTTCGCGGATGCCGAGATCGGCAATTTGTCCGATGACGAGCTGAGCGAGCTCGAGCGCCTGCTCGACGTCAACGATCCCGATCTCTATGCCGCCATCACCGGCGACAAGGTGCTGCCGGCTGATGTCGCCGGTGCGCTGTTTGACCGCATCAAGGCGTTCCCGATCGCGGACGTCAACGTATGAAGCAGCCGTCGAAGTCGCCGGCCGAGCTGCTCACGCCGGGCCGCGCGCTGACGCTTGCCAATGTCGCCGAAGGCGCCGAAGGCCTCGTCATCTCCGATCTCGCGCGCGCCATCGCCGCCCGGCCGAAGAAGCCCGCGGTCAGCCTCGCTGTGGTCTGCCGTGACGGGCCGCGGATGCAGCAGCTCGAACGGGCGCTGCAATTCTTCGCGCCCGATCTGCCGGTGCTCCAGTTCCCGGCTTGGGACTGTCAGCCCTATGACCGCGTCTCGCCCCATGGCGGGATTCTCGCCCAGCGCCTGACCACGCTGGCGCGGCTCGCCTCGCTCACCGGCAGCGACAGGCCGCTGATCGTGCTGACGACGGTGAACGCGGTCGTGCAGCGCGTGCCTTCCCGCGACCTCGTCGCGGCGCAGGCGCTGTCGGTCGCGCCCGGCAATGTCGTGCCGATGGATACGATCGTCGCCTGGCTCGAGCACAACGGCTACAATCGCTCCTCGACCGTGCGCGAGCCCGGCGAATATGCCGTGCGCGGCGGCATCCTCGATCTGTTTCCGGCCGGCCTCGACCAGCCTGTCCGTTTCGATTTCTTCGGCGACAGCCTGGAATCGATCCGCTCCTTCGACGCCGAGACCCAGCGCACCATGCTTGATATGCGCTCGCTCGATCTCGTGCCGGTCTCGGAATTCCAGCTCGTCACCGACACCATCCGCCGCTTCCGCATGGGCTATGTTGCCGAGTTCGGCGCGCCCGAGCGCGACGATGCGCTCTACGAGGCGGTCAGCGAGGGCCGCCGCCATCCCGGCATGGAGCACTGGCTGCCGCTGTTCCAGGACCGGATGGACACGCTGTTCGATTATCTGCAAGGCGCAGCCGTTGCCATCGAGCCGCAGGCCGAAGACGCAGTGCGCGAGCGCTTCAAGCAGATCCTCGACTACTACCAGGCCCGCCGCGATGCGATGGAGCATCCGGGCGGCGGCGCCATCTACAAGCCGTTGCCGCCGGACCGGCTCTATCTGACCGAAGAGGAGTGGGGCAAGCGGCTCGCCGATGTGCCGCTGGCGCGGCTGACGCAGTTTTCGGTGCCGGCCGATGGCACAACCGTTGTGGATGCCGGCGCACGCAAGGGTCGCGACTTCGCGCCGGAGCGCAACGACACCAAGGTCAATGTCTTCGAAGCCGTCGTCGCCCATGTGCATGGATTGCTGGCCAACCGCAAGAAGGTGGTCATCGCGCTCTGGACCGAGGGCTCGCGCGACCGCATGATTTCGATGCTGCGCGACCACAAGCTCACCCCCGTGACGAGCGTGAACAGCTGGCGCACGGTGCAGGCCACGCCGCGCAACGAGACCATGCTCGCCGTGCTCGGACTCGAAAGCGGCTTTGAGACCGACGAGATCGCGCTTATCAGCGAGCAGGATATCCTTGGCGACCGTTTGGTACGGCCGCGCAAGGTCAGCCGCAAGCTCGACAATTTCATCTCGGAGATCACGAGCCTTGCCGCCGGGGACATCGTCGTTCACGTCGACCACGGTATCGGCCGCTTCATTGGGCTGCAGACGCTCGACGTCGCCGGGGCGCCGCATGACTGCCTCGAGCTGCATTATGCCGCCGAGACCAAGCTGTTCTTGCCCGTCGAGAACATCGAGCTGCTGTCGCGCTACGGCTCCGACCAGACCACGGTCGAGCTCGACCGTCTCGGCGGCTCAGGCTGGCAGACCCGCAAGGCCAAGCTGAAGAACCGCATCCGCGAGATCGCGGGCGAACTGATCAAGATCGCCGCCGAACGCCATTTGCACGAGGCACCAAAGCTGCCGGTGCAGCCTGGCGTCTATGACGAATTCTGCGCGCGCTTCCCCTATGACGAGACCGAGGACCAGCTGGGCGCGATCGAGTCCACACTGAAGGATCTCGAAAAGGGCCGCCCGATGGACCGACTGATCTGCGGCGACGTCGGCTTCGGCAAGACCGAGGTGGCGTTGCGCGCGGCGTTTGCCGTGGCGCTCGAAGGCAAGCAGGTCGCGGTCGTGGTGCCGACCACGCTGCTCGCGCGCCAGCACTACAGGACGTTTACCGAGCGCTTCAAAGGCTTTCCCGTGCAGGTCGCGCAGGCCTCGCGCCTGGTCCCCACCAAGCAGCTCAATGAGGTCAAGAAGGGAATCACCGACGGCGCGGTCGACATTGTCGTGGGTACCCATGCGCTGCTCGGCAAGGCGATCAAGTTCCGCGATCTCGGCCTGCTCATCGTCGACGAAGAGCAGCATTTTGGCGTCAGCCACAAGGAGCGGCTGAAGGCACTCCGCGCCGAGGTGCATGTGCTGACGCTGTCGGCAACACCGATCCCGCGCACCCTGCAACTGGCGCTGACCGGCGTGCGCGAGCTCTCGATCATTGCCTCGCCCCCGGTCGATCGCCTTGCGGTGCGCACCTTCGTCGCCCCGCATGATCCCCTGATGATCCGCGAGGCGCTGTTGCGCGAACGCTATCGCGGCGGCCAGGCATTCTACGTGGTGCCGCGCATCGACGACCTCGCCGAAGTCAAGGATTTCCTCGACAAGAACGTGCCGGAGATGAAGGTCGCTGTTGCGCACGGCCAGATGCCCCCCGCCGTGATCGAGGACATCATGACAGCGTTCTATGACAGCAAGTTCGACATCCTGCTCTCGACCACCATCGTGGAATCCGGCCTCGACATTCCCAACGCCAACACGTTGATCGTGCACCGCGCCGACATGTTCGGCCTGGCCCAGCTCTACCAGCTCCGCGGCCGCGTCGGCCGCTCCAAGCTGCGCGCCTATGCGCTGCTCACGTTGCCGGTACAGCAGAAGATCACGGCGCAAGCCGAGCGCCGGCTCACCGTGCTGCAATCGCTGGAGACGCTGGGCGCAGGCTTCCAGCTTGCCTCGCACGACCTCGACATTCGCGGGGCCGGCAATATCCTGGGCGAGCAGCAGTCCGGCCACATCAAGGAGGTCGGCTTCGAGCTCTACCAGTCGATGCTGGAAGAGGCGATCGTCAACCTCAAGGCCGGCGTCTCCGAGCCTGCCGCCGACCGCTGGTCACCGACCATCACCATCGGCATGCCCGTGCTCATTCCCGAGGACTATGTCAGCGACCTCTCGGTGCGGCTGTCGCTCTACCGCCGTCTGGCCGACCTCGACAGCGAGGAGGAGATCGAAAATTTTGGCGCCGAGATGCGCGATCGGTTCGGCGTGCTGCCGGACGAGGTGCGCTACCTGTTCAAGGTCGCCGCGATCAAGGCGTTCTGCCGCCAGGCCAATGTCGGGAAGATCGATGCCGGCCCGAAGGGCGCCGTCATCGCCTTCCGCGACAATTCCTTTGCCCATCCCGATCGTCTGGTCACATTCATCCGCAGGCACGGCCAGGCCGCGAAGGTGCGGCCCGACATGAAGGTGGTGTTCTTCCAAGACTGGGAGACGCCGGAGGAGCGGCTCGCCGGCACCACCGAGATCTTGCGCCAGTTGGCACAGCTCGCGCAGAGCAAGAAGGCGGCGTAAGGCGGCCTGACCTCACCCGCGTCATTGCGAGCGAAGCAAAGCAATCCAGAATCTATCCGCAGGAGACAGTCTGGATTGCTTTGCTTCGCTCGCAATGACGGGCGATTGTTGCGGCAGCGCGCGAGAAAACTACGACGCCGCGCGCGGAGCTTCCGCCGAAAGACGTCCGAGCAGTGACCGCGCCGTATCCGACGGCGACAGCGAATCGACGCTGACGACGGGATCGCTGCGCATCTCGTGCTTGCCGTTCGAGGTGTGCCGCATCACTGCGGAGAGGCGGCGGGCGATCATGTGCGCGGTGCGGAAGTCGGTTTCCGCGAACACGACGATCACCGAGCCGTCCTTCTGCGCGGCGCCGAAATCCATCTGCCGCATCAGCCGGCTCAGGATCCGGGCGGCATCCAACTGAGCGCGCGGATTGCCGGGATCGAAGGCGAAGCGCGCCACCGACAGGCCGCCGCCGCGGGCGAGCGTCTGCTCCACCGCTCTTGCGAAATCACGGGCGAACGCTTCCGTCGTCAACAATCCGCTGCGCGGATCGAGCCAGCCGCCGGCGTCGATCGAGCGCAGCGTGCGGCTCAGTTGCGCTTCCATCGCGTGCTGGCGGATCAGGGGCAGCGCATTGGCGGCGACTTTCGCCGGCTCGCCGGGGATCAGCTCGAGATTGGGCATGTCGTAGCTCTGCGTGAGCTGGTGCGCGGTGAGGACCACGGGCAGGCTGCGGAAACGGGTGTCCTCGGCCAGCACCGTGAGAAAGGCGTCGGCGACGCGCGGTGTAAATCCTTCGGCCAGCACGACGCCGTCGATGTGGCGGGTATTGAGATGCTTTGCCGCAGCCTCGATCGAGAGCGCGCCGATGACGCCGACGCGTTCGCCGAGCGCGACGGAGAGCGCAGGGTAAGCCGCGCCGCGACCGATCAGGAGCACGGTGGCATCGCGCGAGGGATCGGCTTGCGGCAGCGCGACCTTCACTTCCGGCAGCCGGCGCAGCACCGTTGCATGGAGGGTGCGCACGCGGAGTGCGGCGCGGAGCCGCGCGACCAGGCGGTCCGGATTGCCGCCTTGCGAGGAGAAGGGCAGAGCGTTGTGGGGCAGCCTGCCTTGCGGGTCCAGCGCGACCAACGGCAGGTACAGCGATTGGTCGGCGATCTCTTTCGCAAGCGCGGCCATGTGCGGCTCGTGTCCGCCGTGCACCGCGGCGAGAACCGCGGCCGGCTGCATCTCCTGGACGGCGCGCGCAGCGCTGGCCCAATCGCTGTCGACGAGGGGAAAGAGCCGCGCCTCGTCCAGCGCCGCAATGAAAGCCGGCCGCTCGGCATTGGACACAAACAGGATCGGACCGGCTTGGGACATCGCAAACTCTGATCGCGCACTCGATGCTGCGCAATCTAGTTTGGCCGCCTTAATGCAGCGTCAACGCATCTGTCAAAACTGCGCTCAAACCGGCCCGGAACGATCGCGAAATGCCTCGACCATCAGCGGGTTAAGCCCGAGCTCGCTGAGCGCCTCGCGGGCGCGGGCATTGTCCTGGGCCCGGCCGGCCAGCCGGTGACCAGAGAGCCGGTCGGGCAGGGCGGTCAGCAGTGCGCCCTGGCCGAGCCGGCGCGCCCATTCCTGGAGATCGTTGGAGAGGAAGCGGTAGCCGCCGACGGCCATGATGCCGGAGGGCGGCGCGGTGATGCAGATCGCACCGCTGGGACGGTCGATCCGCGCGGCATAGCCGGTGTCGACATAGTCGCGCGGCGGCTGCGCCGTCAGGGTATCGCCGACAGACTGCGGCGGGGCGTAGGCTGCGATCGGCACCATCGGCCCGCGCAGGCCGAGCGTGCCCTTCGGCGTCAGCAGTATCTCGCCGGCGATCGAGGAGCCCGACTGCTCGCGCGGCGCGCCGTGCGGCCCGGGCATCACCGCCACCGGCATGCCGTCCTCGCCGCGCCGGGCGCCGAACAATCCGGCCTCGCCGAACAGATAGACGTCCGTAAGCGGCGCATGCGGTGCGATCCAGGCTTCGCTCGCCGCCACCTGCTCGGGCGCGCGCCACAGGCCGATGACGTTGCGCAAGGTCGGCATCCGTGCCGCGAGATCGGAATCGCCGAGCCGCAGGGCGAGCTGCGCGGGCGCGATCAGCACCTGGCACTCATGCTCGTTGATCTGCTGCTCCAGCACGTCGATCTCGAAGGGATGGTGCAGCGCCAGTGTGCCGCCGCAGAGCAGCCACACCGCAAGCGAGGAGGCGAGGCCCGCGAACGACATCGGCGCGAACGCGGTCATCACCGTCGCACCCTGCTTGATGTCCGCTTCCAGCGACATCGCAAGGCCGCCGGCGATCAGGCTGAAATGCGGGCGCGGCACCGGGCGAAAGCCCTCCGCGGTGACGTCGAACGAGATCATCGCTGCCTTGCGGCCGTCCTGGATCACGGCGCGCGTGGTCCCGGGCGGGCGCGCCAGCACCTCGTCGAGCGAGGCCATGCCTTCGGGCAGATCGGTGCCGAAGCCGCAGACATGGCGGATAGAGAAGGCCTCGGCCGCGGCGTGCATGGCGAGGTCGGAATAGTTGACGCCGTCGACCTTGCTCATGGTGACGATGGCGCGCGCCGCGGTGCGGTTCAGCGCGGCGGTCAGTTCCGCATGGCGCCAGAGCAGCGGCAGCACGGCGACCACGAGCCCGGCGCGATGGGCGGCGAGCACGGTGAGCACGAACTCGACCGTGTTGGGCAGCTGGATCGCGATAACCGAATTGGCCGGCAGGCCCGATTCGACGAAATAGGCCGACAGCGCTTCAATGGCGGTATCGGCCTCTGCATAGGTCAGCCGCCGTGGCTGATGGCCGGTCACGCGGGCCTTGTTGAGGGGATCAAGCAGGGCCAAAGCGTGCGGCTGCCGGGACAGCGTGCGCTGGAACAGCGTGTCGAGCGTCGGCGATACGGCTGGCTGGTTCACGGCGTCACTTCGCTTGGCTGGCTTGAGGCTCACCCTTCGACCACCAGCTCTCCGGCAGGTAGCCGGACAGCGCGGTAGCCTTTGGCCGTTCTATCCGATTCCAGCGCGCGATCCATTGCTCCGATACGTTAAACAGGGGGATTGTGTAGAAGCCGGCGATCAAAGCCCTATCGAGCGCCCGCACCGCCGAGACGAAGGCCGTATGATCACGGGCCTCGAGCAGGGCTGCGATCATGGCATCGACCGCCGGATCCCTGGCGCCCATGTAGTTGCGGGTGCCCGGATTGTCCGCGGCGGCGCTGCCCCAGTAGAAATATTGCTCGTTGCCGGGCGACAGCGACTGGTCCCAGCGGTTCTGGATCATGTCGAATTCGTAGGCGAGCCGGCGCTGGTCGAACTGCACGGGATCGACCGAGCGCACGGTCGGCGCGATGCCGGCCCGCTTGAGATCGCGCTGGAAGGCGAGCGCGATGCGTTCCTGATCGCGGGTCGTCACCAAGATCTCGAAAGTGAACGGGACCTTGGTGGCGCGGTTGCGCAGCACGGTGCCGTCGAGATCGTAGCCGGCTTCGGACAGAAGTTTCAGCGCGGCGCGAAGCGTCGTTCGGTCGCGCCCCGAGCCGTCGGTCATCGGCAGGCGGTAGCTGCCGTCCAGGATGTCGGGCGGGATCTGCGCCGCAAACGGCCGTAGCAGCTCGCGCTCGCGCGCATCGGCAGGATGGCCATAGGCCGACAGGTCGGAGCCGGCGAAATAGCCGGCCACGCGCGAGTAAAGCCCGAAGAAGTAGTTGCGATTGATGAGTTCGAAGTCGAACAAAAGCGTCAGCGCCTGGCGCACGCGGATATCGGCAAAGATCGGACGCCTCGTGTTGAACACCAGGAATTCCGAGGGCTGCGGCATGCCGGGCTTGATGGTGTCGCGGATCACCTCGCCGCTCTTGGCTGCCGGAAAATCGTAGCCGTCGTGCCAGCGGAGCGGCTCGTTCTCGACGCGGAAATCATAGAGGCCGCGCTTGAAGGCTTCGAACTGGCCGTTGGCCTCGCGAAAATAGTCGAGCCGGATCTCGTCGAAATTGTAGAGGCCGCGATTGATCGGCAGGTCGCGGCCCCAATAGTCGGGATTGCGGGTCAATGTCACGCTGGCGCCGGGCTTCACGGCCGTCACGCGATAGGGACCCGAGCCGATCGAGCCCGCCAGTGTCGTCTCCTCGAAGGTCGCGACATCGATCGCGTGCTTCGGCAGGATCGGCATCAAGCCGAGGATCAGCGGTAACTCCCGGTCATTGGCGCCGGTGAGGTCGAAGCGGACAGTCAGGGGATCGAGCGCCTCGAGCTTGGTGACCTTGGAATAATACTGCCGGTGGTTCGGGCGGCCGTGGTCACGCAGGAGCTGCCAGGAGAACAGGACGTCCTCGGCGAGCACCGGCTTGCCGTCGGAGAAGCGGGCGCGGGGATCGAGGCGGAACGTGACATAGCTTCGCTCGCCGTCGGTCTCGACCGATCTGGCGAGGAGGCCATAGAGCGTGAACGGCTCGTCATTGCCGCGCGCAAGCAGGCTCTCGACCACGTAGTTCCGCATTTGCTGCACAGCCAATCCCTTCACGATGAAGGGATTGAGGCTGTCGAAGGTGCCGAGCATGCCCCAGGTCAGCCGCCCGCCCTTGGGCGCGTCGGGATTGGCGTAGGGCATGTGGGTGAAATCGGCAGGGAGCGCCGGCTTGCCGTGCATGGCGATGGCATGGGCCTCCTCGGCCTGTGCCCCGCTGGCCGACAATGCGACGGCCAAGGCTAACGCAAAGGCAGACGCGAGGCGGACGCCGGGGCCCTCGACAAGGCGTTGGAACATGAACATCGGACACGTTGATTCGAGGAGCAGCGGGTCTGAATCCTATCACAGGGAATTTCACGGAGCTCAGGCCCGGATCCGGTCAAAGATGGTTGTCGGCATTGATCTTTTCGTCGGCCACGCTATGAAGGCGGGCAATCGCGCAAGTGCGCCGAGCCCGTCACTTGTCCGCCTCAATTGACGGGGAGAGAGCCGCGCCCAAAGCGGCTAGGTTCGGCGCTTCGGAGCGGTTCGGGCACTTCCCGTTCAGAAAGGGTTTTCCGCAATGAATTTCCGTTACTTGGCCGCGTCCGTCCGGCCGCGCGGGCGACTTCTCGCCCTGTTGACGGCGACGGCGTTGGCCGTTCCTGTTGCCGCTGAGGCGCAGACTCCAGCGCCGGCGCCCGGCGCGCCCAAGGCGGCTCCGGCGCCGAAAGCCGCGCCGAAGGCTGCCCCCAAGGCTCCGGCGCCCGCCCAGACGCCCCAGGCCCAGCAGGCCCCCGCTCAAGGCGCTCCGGCGCAGCAGGGCGCCGCCCAGCCCGCTGATCAGCAGATCCAGCTGATCTACGCCCCCTGGACCAAGTTCTGCCTCAAGGGCCAGGACGCTAACGCCAAGCAAGTCTGCTTCACCGGCAAGGACGGCCGCATCGAGTCGGGCCAGCCGGTCATCGCCGCCGTGATCATCGAGCCGGAAGGCGAGCCCAAGAAGATCCTGCGCGTAACGCTGCCGCTCGGCATGCAGCTCGTGCACGGCACCCGTATCATCGTCGACAGCAATGCGCCGCTCCAGAGCCCCTATGTGATCTGCTTCCAGAACGGCTGCATGTCGGACTACGAGGCGACGCCCGAGCTTCTCGCCAACATGAAGAAGGGCCAGAACCTCGTGGTGCAGGCGATCAACGCCAACGGCGCACCGCTGACCTTGCCGCTGCCGCTCGCCGGCGAATTCCAGAAGGCCTATGACGGTCCGCCGACCGACCCGAAGGTGTTCGAGGAAACCCAGAAGAAGCTCCAGGAAGAGCTTCAGAAGAAGGCCGACGAGCAGCGCAAGAAGCTCGAGCAGCAGAATGGTGCGCCTGGCGCCGCTCCCGCCGGTCAGAAGTAATCGGGCCAAATCCCGGACATGAAAAAGGCGCTCACCTCGAGCGCCTTTTTTGCTGACCGCTTGCTGGCGGCGAATTCAGTTCAACGACGGATTGCGCGGCCGATACCCGCCGCCCTTGTCCTTGATGAAAATCTCGGCGACCTGGGAATGACGGATCGGCTCGCCGGATTCGTCCGGCAGCAGGTTCTGCTCGGAGACATAGGCAACGTATTCCGACTCAGCGTTCTCCGCGAGCAGGTGATAGAACGGCTGATCCTTATGGGGCCGCGCCTCCTCGGGGATCGACAGCCACCATTCCTCGGTGTTGTTGAATTCCGGATCGATGTCGAAGATCACGCCCCGGAACGAGAAGATCCGGTGGCGCACGACCTGTCCGATCTGGAATTTGGCGGTCCGCGCTTTAATCATTCCCCGTCGATAGACCAGGATTGTGGCCGATGCTAGTGGCCTGAATTGGAATTAACTTTCGCCTAAGGGGCGGATAGCCCCCAGGTCCTCAGAAAACACTTCATCAATGGTCGATATCCTCAATCTGGCACTACCATATTTCGGCCTGATCTTCGTCGGTTTCGCCTGCGGCAAGGTCAAGTCGCTGCCGGAATCGGGCCTGGCCTGGATGAACTTCTTCCTGCTCTACGTGTCGCTGCCGGCGCTGCTGTTTGCGATCATGTCGAAGACGCCGTTTTCGGAGCTGAACAACCCGCCGTTCCTGGTTGCGACCACGCTGTCGACGGTTGCGGCGTTCACCCTCGCGCTCGTCCTCGGCAAGGTTCTCGGCCGGCTGTCGCTGCGCGAGGCGACGCTCGCCGGCCTGTCCGGCGGCTACGGCAATATCGGCTACATGGGACCGGGGCTGGCGCTGGCCGTGCTCGGAGCGAAGGCCTCGGCGCCGACCGCGTTGATCTTCTGCTGCGACAGCATCTTCCTGTTCACGATCGTGCCGCTCCTGATCGAGCTCTCCGACCGCGACCATCCCTCGCTGGTGCACGCCTTCGGCGTCGTGCTGAAGCAGATCGTGCTCAACCCGCTGATCATGTCGGCCTGTTTTGGCGCGGCGGTTGCGGCGCTGCATATCGAGCTGCCGGTCGCGCTCGATCGCACCATCACCTTCCTCCAGAACGCGGCAGCTCCGACTGCGCTGTTCGTGCTCGGTGTGACGGTGGCGCTGCGGCCGTTCGACCGCGTGCCCTGGGAAGTGCCGGGCGTGATCGCGGTCAAGCTCCTGATCCATCCGCTCGCGGCGTTCGGGCTGATGCTGGCATTCGGCCCGTTCGCGCAGCCTTGGGCCGCGACCGCTGTGCTGATGGCCTCGCTGCCGCCGGCGCTGAACGTGTTCGTGATCGCACGGCAGAACGATGCCTGGATCGAATCCGCCTCCGTCGCCGTGCTGCTCGGGACCTTCGCGTCCGTGGTCACGCTGACCAGCGTGATGTGGTTGCTCCAGAGCGGCCGGCTGGCGTTTCCCTGAGCGCGCGCTCTACCTTCGCCAAACTACCGTCGCCAGGTCGGCGTCAGCCCCTCGCGCATGGCAAAACGCCTGAGCGGACCGATGGCGCCGAGCAGATGCATGCCGATGGCGCGGACCGGCTGAAGCGGCAGGAAATCGTTGAGCAGGGAGCGGTTGGCGATATCGATCGCAAATGTCCGGCTCAAAATATCCGGCCGCCGCGCCCGGTCATAGCGCTTGAGCACGTCGGGGGCGCCGGGATCGCTGCCGGCGGCAACGGCTTCGCCTGCGAGCCTGGCAATATCGGCGGCATCGCGCAGGCCGAGGTTGAGGCCCTGGGCGCCGATCGGAGGAACCACATGGGCGGCTTCGCCGACCAGCGCGATGCGGTCCCGGGCGAAGGATTTAGGCCGCTCGATCGCCAGCGGGAACAGGTGGCGTCCCGGCTCGACCGTCATGCGTCCCAAAATGGAATGCGACTGCTTCTCGATCGCGGCGGACAGCTCCGCGTCGCTCAAGCCACGCAGCCGTTCGGCTTCCGCGGGCGCCGCGACCCAGACGATGCTGGAGCGGTCGCCGGGCAGGGGCACGAACACGCAGGGACCGTGCGGCGTGTGGAATTCGGTCGAGACGTTGCGATGCGGCCGCACGTGGCTGACGTTGAAGGTCAGTGCGGTCTGCGTCAGGTCGCGCCGCGTCACCGCAATGCCGGCGGCCTCGCGGCACAGCGAATGGCGGCCGTCGGCGCCGACCACCAGCCGGGACGAGAGGAATTTTCCGGATGCGGTGCGGATCGCGACGTCGTCGGCTTCGATCACGACGGCCTCGGCCTCGTCGTCGAAACGGACGAGGCCCGGCAATTCAGCCGCGCGGGCTTCCAGCGCCAGCATCAGCGAGCGGTTGTCGATGTTGTAGCCGAAGGCGTCGAGATCGATTTCGTGACAGGAGAACCGCACCTCCGGCGCCCGGAACAGCCGCCCGGTGTCGTCGACGAGGCGCATGACTTCGAGCGCGGCGGCCTTGTCCTTGCAGCGCGGCCAGACGTCGAGCGTCTCCAGGAGCTCGACGGAGGCGCCGAGCAGCGCGGTGGTGCGGTTGTCGGCATAGGGCAGGCGCCGCGCCACCAGCGCGGTCCGGGCGCCGGCTTGCGCCAGCGCGATGGCCGCCGCTAGGCCTGCCGGTCCCCCGCCGATCACGGCTGCGTCAAAGAGCGTCGATGCGTCTGTCATGGAACGACAATTGACACGCTCGCCGGCAAATTCAAGCCCGCTGATTCTGCCTGATTTTATGACGAATTGTGCGACCGAGCGCCGCAATGGCGGATGTGCAAACCGGTGTCATTCTGATAGCAGGAGCCATGGACAGCCAAGAGGACTCCCTGAAGCCGACGCCTGCGATACGCGCCGCGGCCTTCTCGGTGCATATCTTCACCGCTTTCGGCGCGGCGATCGCGCTGCTGGCGATGCTGGAGGCCGTGCGCGAGCACTGGGCGGCGATGTTTCTGTGGCTGGGTATGGCGCTGATCATCGATGCGATCGACGGCCCGATCGCGCGCCGGCTCGACGTCAAGAACGTGCAGCCGAACTGGTCCGGCGACGTGCTCGATCTCGTCGTCGACTTCGTCACCTATGTCTTCGTGCCGGCCTACGCCATCGTGGCGAGCGGTCTGTTGCTACCAGTCGCGGCGCCTCTGCTCGGCGTCGCCATCATCGTCACCAGCGCGCTTTATTTCGCCGATCTGCGCATGAAGGCGGACGACAACCATTTTCGCGGGTTTCCGGCACTGTGGAACGCGGCGGCGTTCTATCTGTTCCTGCTGCACTGGCCGCCGCTTTTGTCGACGTTACTGGTTGCCGCGCTGGTGGTGCTGACCTTCGTGCCGTTCCATGTGCTGCATCCGGTACGCGTGGTGCGGCTGCGCTGGCTGACGATGTCGCTGATCGCGATCTGGGCGCTGCTCGGGCTCTACGCGCTGAAGATGGACTTTCACGTCGGCACGACCGTCACCGTGGCGCTCTGCGCGATCGCGCTCTGGATCGTCTTCAGCGACGCATTGATCCGGTTCGTAAGATCCTTCGCATGATGCATCTCCTCACCAGCCCCGAAGCCTGGGCCGCGCTGCTCACTTTGACCTCGCTCGAGATCGTGCTCGGCATCGACAACGTCATCTTCCTGTCGGTGATCGTCTCGCGCATCCCCGAGAAGCAGGCAAATCGCGCCCGCCAGATCGGGCTGGCGCTGGCGCTGGTCTTCCGCATCATCCTGCTCAGCGTGCTGGTCTGGCTGATCGGCCTGACCGCACCGGTGTTTTCGTTCAGCGGTTACGATTTTTCCTGGCGCGATCTCATCCTGATCGGCGGCGGCCTGTTCCTGATTGCGAAAGCGACCCACGAGATCCATGCCGAGGTCGACGCGGACGAGGACGACAGCGAGGGTGCTCCCGGCCGTAACGCCTTCTTCTGGGTGATCCTCCAGATCATCGTCATCGACATCGTGTTTTCGCTGGATTCGATCATCACCGCGATCGGCATGGCGCAGGATATCGAGATCATGATCGCGGCCGTCGTGATCGCCTGCCTGATCATGTACATTTCCTCGGGACCGGTGTCGCGATTCGTCGCGGAACATCCGACCACGAAGATGCTGGCGCTGGCGTTTTTGGTGCTGATCGGCGTCGCGCTGGTCGCGGACGGATTCCAATTCCACATTCCGCGCGGCTATATCTATTTCGCGATTACGTTCTCGGCGGCGGTCGAGTTCTTCAACGTGCTGGCGAAGCGCAACCGCAGGAAAGCCGCCAAATAGTTCGGTTCCTCCGTTCAGTGCTGGCGTCGAGTTGACAAGGCGGGCGCGATGTCTTTCGCTTATCCGCGAAAAGACCGAGAGGAGGTCAAACGATGACCAAAGCCGTCCGTGTGCACAAGGTTGGAGGCCCCGAAGCCCTGGTCTATGAAAGCGTCGACGTGCCGGCGCCTGCTACGGGCGAGGTGCGCATCCGCCAGCACGCCGTCGGGCTGAACTTCATCGACGTCTATTATCGCACCGGGCTCTACAAGGCGCCGGGGCTGCCTTTCATCGCCGGCAACGAGGCCGCGGGCGAGGTCGTCGCGGTCGGACCGGGCGTGACGAATTTTCATCCCGGCGACCGCGTCGCCTACTATTACAATCTCGGCGCCTATGCCGGCGAGCGCAACATTCCCTTGGAGCGGCTGGTCAAGCTGCCCGACCACATCACCTACGAGCAGGGCGCCGTGCTGATGCTCAAGGGGCTCACGGTCTGGTATCTCCTGCACAAGACCTTCAAGGTCGAGCCGCATCACCGCGTGCTGATCCACGCCGCGGCCGGCGGCATCGGCCTGCTCGCCTGCCAGTGGGCGAGGGCGATGGGCGCTCATGTGATCGGCACGGTTGGCTCGCGCGAGAAGGCCGAGCTCGCAGAAGCCAATGGCTGCGACCACGTCATCCTCTACAACGAGGAAGACTTTGTCGCCCGCGTCAAACAGATCAGCCGCAACGAGGGCTGCGACGTCGTCTATGACGGCGTCGGCAAGTCGACATTCCCGGGCTCGCTGTCCTGCCTGAAACCGCGCGGCATGTTCGTCTCCTTCGGCAATGCCTCTGGGCCCGTGCCGCCGTTCTCGATTGCCGAGCTCAACAATCACGGCTCGCTGTTTGCGACGCGGCCGAAGCTCAACGACTACATCGGCAAGCGCTCGGAGCTTTTGGAAGGCGCCGACACGCTGTTCGCCGCCGTGATCAACGGAACGCTGCACGTGCCGATCAACCACGCCTACGCGCTGAAAGACGCCGCCAAGGCGCATATCGATCTCGAAAGCCGCAAGACCACGGGCGCGTCGATTTTGAAGCCTTAGTTTCTTTCGTCATTGCGAGCGAAGCGAAGCAATCCAGGGTTGCCTCCGCAGAGGCAGTCTGGATTGCTTCGTCGCTTCGCGCCTCGCAATGACGAGGCTTACGCCACGCGCCTTGCCGCACCCGCCTTCGTCAAGATCCCGTCGAGACAGTCGATCACCTCGGCGATCTCCGCCTTCGTGACATTCAGCGCCGGCATGAAGCGCAGCGCGTCGACTTGCGGCGCGTTCAGCAGCACGCCGGCCTCGAACGCCTGCGCCACGATGCCGGGCGCGATCGGCAGCTTGAGGTCGAGCGCCAGCAGCAGGCCGCGGCCCCGCACCTCGCCGAGGCCATGCCGGGCCGAGACCTTCTGCAATTCGCTTTCGAGCAGCAGGCCAGTCTCCGCGACCGACTTCAGGAAGTCGGGCCGGCCGACCTCCTCCAGCACCGCAAGGCCTGCCGCGCACATGATCGGGTTGCCGTTGAACGTGCCGCCCTGGTCGCCGTGCTCGAAACAGGACGCGCGTTCGGTCGCGAGCAGGGCTGCGAGCGGCACGCCGCCGCCGATGCCCTTGCCGAGCGTCATGATGTCGGGCGCTATGCCTGTGTGCTCGTAGTGGAACAGCTTTCCGGTCCGCCCCATGCCGGTCTGGATCTCGTCGAAGATCAAGAGCAGCCTGTGCGCCTCGGTGAGCGCGCGCAATTCCTGCAGGAACTGATCGGTCGCAGGCCACACGCCGGACTCGCCCTGGATCGGCTCGAGCATCACAGCGACGGTGTTGCCGTTGATCAGCTTTTCGACAGAGGCGATATCGTTGAGCTTCGCCTTCTTGAATCCGGCAACCTTTGGCTCGAACAGCGGCTCGAAGGCCTTCTTGCCCGAGGCCGACATCGTTGCCAGCGTGCGGCCGTGAAAACCGCCTTCGAAACTGATGATCTCGAACGCGCCGCCCTTGTGCAGGCTGCCAAATTTGCGCGCGAGCTTGATCGCACCCTCGTTGGCCTCTGCGCCGGAATTGGCGAAGAACACCTGGTCGAAGGCGCTGTTTGCGACGAGCGCCTGCGCCAGCTTGAGGCTCGGCTCGTTGTAGAAGGCCGGGCTCGGCGTCAATAGCCGCTTGGCCTGCGCGGCAAGCGCGTCCGCGATCGCCGGCGGCGAGTGGCCGAGACAGTTCACGGCCCAGCCCTGCACGAAATCGAGATAGCGCTTGCGGCTGTCGTCCCAGAGGTAGGAGCCGGCGCCGCGGACGAACACCGTCTTGGGCCGTGCGGTGATGTCCATCAGCGCGTCATACGGATGGGTGGCGTCGGTCATGTCGAACTCCTCTGGAGGCGGGTGGAAGGGGCGCGCGAAAAGCAGAAAGGCCGCACTTTGCGGGTGCGGCCTTCTCGAAAACTCTGCTGATGTCAGTGCTTCAGCGGTGTCGTCGGACATGGCGCAACCCATCATCGTCGCGGGAGCGACGACGCATGGCTTGGCGCAGGTGAGTCCGGGAGCTGATCATGGGCCGCGGCAATACAGGCGAATGGCGGGGCTTGTCAAGCGGGCGTTTTGCTAAGCACCCGCTTGGCGTGCATGGTCAGGTCGGGCTTGCGGCTTCTTCGGCGTTCTCATCGCTCCAATCCGCATCCGCGATCGCGCTGTCGATGAGCTCGCCGCGCATCAGCTTCAGCGGCGATTTCCAGTACAGCGCGATGTTATGGAAGGGATCGGTCAGCACCTTGAACGCCCACACCAATCCGGTCGTGACATCGCGCGTGACAAAGAGCTGGAGCATGCGGGTGAGGCCGCCGCCGATCCCGATCACGAGCCACACCGCGCCGACATGGCGGACGTAGTCGAATTGGCCGGTCGGCGGATCGAAGATGCCCAGCAGCGTGGGCATCGCATACAGCACCAGCGGCGCGCTGCCCCAGATCAAGAGCAGGATGATCTTGCGGGTCTGATTGTAGCCGACCTTGACCGCTTCCTTGTATTCGTTGCTGACGTCGTTGACGGCGTCATAGCCGTTGGGCTCGAAGAAGAAATGCCCGCTCTGCCGCGTCAGCATCGCGAGCCAGCCGACGAGTCCCGCAAGGGCGGCATCGCGAAACAGCAGCGCGTAACAACCGAGGAAGATGACGGCGCTGAAGAGGTGCAGCGTCTGATTGATGGTGCTCTGGTGGTAAAAGCGATAATCGTCGAAGCGCTGTGTTCGCAGCATGTCCGAAAGACGGCTCATCATCAGTCCTCGCTCGCGTTGAAGGCGCGGCACAGTTAGGCCGAGTCGATGACTGCTGCGTGAATGCACTATAGTGTCACATCTTGGCGCGCTTGCTCTTGCGTGCGGCCGCAAGCGAAAGAGGTAGCAACGAGTTCGCGCCTAGACCAGTCGTGCAGCGGAGCGTTGAAGCGTCAGAATCCCGCCACGCTGCCGTGCAGGTCGTATTGGTCGGCGCGCTCGATCTTCGCGGTGACGATCTCGCCGACGCGCAAGGGGCGGCGGCTCGTGAGGTAGACCGCGCCATCGATCTCGGGCGCATCGGCCTTGGAGCGGCCCTTTGCGACGGTCGGGCTGACCTCGTCGATGATGATCTGCTGTCGGGTGCCGACCTTGCGCTTCAGCCGTCGAGCGGAGATCTTCTGCTGGCGCGCCATCAGTGCGTTGTAGCGCTCCTGCTTGATTTCTTCCGGTACCGGATTTTCGATCGCGTTCGACGTGGCGCCTGCAACCGGCTCGTATTTGAAGCAGCCGAGACGGTCGATCTCGGCTTCGTCCAGCCAGTCGAGCAGATAGGCGAAGTCGGCATCGGTCTCGCCGGGGAAGCCGACGATGAAGGTCGAGCGCAACGCGAGATCGGGACATTCCTCGCGCCAGCGCTTGATCCGCGCCAGCGTCTTGTCCTGCGCCGCCGGGCGCTTCATCGCCTTCAGCACCTCGGGGCTCGCATGCTGGAACGGGATGTCGAGATAGGGCAGCACTTTGCCCTCGTTCATCAGCGCGATGACCTCGTCGACGTGCGGGTAGGGATAGACATATTGCAGCCGGACCCAGGCGCCGAGCTCGCCGAGCTCGCGCGCAAGGTCGAGGAATTTGGCGCGGACCTGGCGATCCTTCCACGGGCTCTCGGCATATTTCAGATCGACGCCGTAGGCCGAGGTGTCCTGCGAGATCACCAGCAGCTCCTTGACGCCGGCGCCGACCAGGCGCTCCGCCTCGCGCAGCACGTCGCCAGCCGGACGCGAGACGAGATCGCCGCGCAGCTTCGGGATGATGCAGAAGGTGCAGCGGTTGTTGCAGCCCTCGGAAATCTTCAAGTAAGCGTAGTGGCGCGGCGTCAGCTTGACGCCCTGCGGCGGCACCAGATCGAGATGCGGATTGTGGGCCGGCGGCAGCGCGCGGTGCACGGCGTCCAGCACGCTCTCATATTGCTGCGGGCCGGTGATCGAGAGCACGCCGGGATAGGCCTGCTCGATCTGCTCGGGTTCCGCACCCATGCAACCGGTCACGATCACCTTGCCGTTCTCGGCCATGGCCTCGCCGATCGCCGAGAGCGATTCCTGCTTGGCGCTGTCGAGGAAGCCACAGGTGTTAACGATGACGATGTCGGCCCCGTCATGCTTGCGGGCGAGCTCGTAGCCTTCGGCGCGCAGGCGCGTGATGATGCGCTCGGAATCCACCAATGCCTTGGGACACCCGAGCGACACGAAGCTGACCTTGGGCGCAGCCGTCTGATCCATATCTAATCTGCCTGATTGACCGGCCTGAGCTAGTCCCAATTGCCCATAATTACAACCCTTTGCATGGCCCGCGGGCGTGCTATGGATGAATCGCCTGACGTGAGTGAGCAATGAGCGCCGAACAGTCGCCCAAAATCGTGATCGTTGACGAAAGCCCGATCCGGGCTGCGATCCTCGAGGAAGGGTTGCGGGAATCCGGGTTCACGCAGGTCGTCCATATCCGTGAAATGCAGAGCCTGCTCGCCCGTATTTACGCGGTGGACCCCGACATCATCCTGATCGATCTGGAAAACCCCAGCCGCGACGTGCTCGAAGCGATGTTCCAGGTCAGCCGCGCCGTGCGCCGGCCGATCGCGATGTTCGTCGACCAGAGCGACTCGGCGTCGATCCAGGCCTCGGTGGAGGCCGGGGTGTCCGCCTACATCGTCGACGGGCTGAAGAAAGAGCGCATCAAGCCGATCCTCGACCTCTGCGTGTCGCGCTTCAACGCCTTCGCCAAGCTCCAGGAGGAACTGGAGCGCACCAAGTCGCAGCTCGAGGACCGCAAGATCATCGAGCGCGCCAAGGGCATTTTGATGAAGGTGAAAGGCCTCACCGAGGATGAGGCCTATGTGCTGCTGCGCTCGACTGCGATGCGCGAGAAGAAGAAAATCGGCGAGATCGCACAATCGATCATCACCGCGTCGGAGATGCTGAAATGACCGTTGCCCTCCGCATAGGGTTCATCCCGCTGGTCGATGCCGCCGCCCTGATCGTCGCCGTCGACAAGGGCTTTGCCGCCGCCGAGGGGCTCGAGGTCGAGCTGGTGCGCGAGGTGTCCTGGTCCAACGTCCGCGACAAGCTCAATATCGGCCTGTTCGACGCTGCGCATCTGCTCGCGCCGGTCGCGATCGCGTCCTCGCTCGGGCTCGGCCACGTCAAGGTTCCGATCGCCGCGCCCTTCAACCTCGGTATCAACGGCAATGCGATCACGGTCTCGCCGACGCTGCATGCGGCGCTGATGGAGGAGATCGACGGCGATCGTTTCGATCCGCTGGTCACGGCGAAGGCGCTGGCGAAGGTGGTCGCCAGACGCCGCCAGGCAGGGGCCGATCCGCTGACCTTCGGCATGACCTTCCCGTTCTCGACCCACAATTACCAATTGCGGTTCTGGATGGCGGCGGCCGGCGTCGATCCGGACGAGGATGTTCGCCTCGTCGTGCTGCCGCCGCCCTACATGGTGGACAGCCTCGCCAACGGCCAGGTCGATGCATTCTGCGTCGGCGCGCCCTGGAATTCGGTCGCGGTCGATCTCGGCATCGGCCATATCCTGCACTTCGTCTCCGACATTCTCGACCGTGCGGCAGAGAAGGTGCTGGCGGTTCGCCAGGTCTGGGCTGACACGCATCCGGATGTGGTTGCAGCATTGGTGCGTGCGGCGGTGAAGGCCGCGGCGTTCATTGAGCAACCCGCGAACCTGGCTGAGGCGGCGCGAATTCTGGCGCAGCCGGAACGGATCGGCGTCGACGCCGAGGTGATCCAGCGCACGCTTGATGGACGCCTGAAGATCTCGCCCGACGGTACCTTCCGCGAAAGCAGCCGCTACCTTCTGGTCGGACGCGAAGGGGCAGGGCGCCCGGATCCGGTCCAGGCGGCCTGGCTCTATGCGCAGATGGTGCGCTGGGGCCAGGCGACGCTGACGCCCGACGGCGTCAAGACGGCCATGGCCGTGTTCAGGCCGGATCTTTACGACGCGGCCCTCGGCCAGCGGCCGCCGGCCGAGGCCCCCGCGGCGTTCGGCGCGTTCGCCGGCCCCGCCTTCGATCCCGACAACATTCGAGGGCATCTCGAGGCCTTCGAGGTGGGCCGCTGGAAGGCCTGATTCGGTCCTGCACCGTTTTTGGGCGCGCGGGATCATCGTCTAAATTTTGAGCTGGCTGCACGAATTTCGTGAGAGTTCCAGGACCTGGATCTCGCGGCGTCACCCATAATTAGCTGAAATTACAGCAATTTCCATTTCCTCAAAGCTGGCACGCAACTTGAATGTTGCACTGCGGCCAGCCTGTCACAGATGCCTGCTGAGCCGAGTCCCACAGCAACGAAGCTGACCGGACCGTTGGGTGCAAAGCCGGCTATCGAGCCAGCCGAGCTCCTCGCGGGTCGTGCACTTTTCCGTCGATGCCACCGAGGTGGCCGCAGGAGCTTCGTTACCGACCATGAAAATCGACACTGTCTCAGTCGACTTTACCGACGACCAGAAACGCTATCTCGAGGGCTTCACGACCGGTTTGCAGATCAGCCGGGTCGGCCGCGGTCTCGGCGGTGGCGCCGGCAAGGCGAACGCTGAGCCCACCGGTCCAGATGCCGTGCACATCAAGGCGCAGGACAAGGTCATCGCCGCGGGTAAGAAGCTCGCCGACCAGGAGAAATTCAAGCGCGACGAGCATCCCTTCGACGCCTATCCGCGGCTGCGCCAACAGGCCCTCGACAACGCGCCGCCGAGCCCCGCGGACAACTTCCGCTGGCGCTATTTCGGGATCTTCTATGTCGCGCCGACGCAGGACTCCTACATGTGCCGCCTGCGCATTCCGAACGGCATCATGAAGCACTGGCAGCTGTCCGGTCTTGCCGATCTCGCCGAGGAATTGTGCGGCCCGTACAGCCACGTCACCACGCGCGCCAATCTCCAGCTTCGCGAAATCCCGCCGAAGCACGCCGTGAAGCTGATCGAGGGCATCCAGGATCTCGGCCTGTGCTCGCGCGGCTCCGGCGCCGACAACATCCGCAACGTCACGGGAACGCCGACCGCAGGCATCGATCCGCAGGAGCTGATCGACACGCGGCCCTACGCGCGCGAGTGGCACTACCACATCCTGAATGATCGCTCGCTGTATGGATTGCCGCGCAAGTTCAATGTCGCCTTCGACGGCGCCGGCAGGATTGCCGTGCTCGAGGAGACCAACGACATCGCATTCACGGCGTTCGAGGTGAAGGACGGTTTCGGCGTCGAGCCCGGGGTCTGGTTTCGCCTTGGCCTTGGCGGCATCACTGGACACAAGGATTTCGCAAAATACTCCGACATCATCGTCAAGCCGGAACAGGCCACGGCCGTCGCTGACGCCATCGTGCGCGTGTTCATCGAGCATGGCGACCGCACCAACCGCAATAAGGCGCGGCTGAAATATGTGCTCGACGCCATGGGCCATGACGGCTTCCTCAAGCTTGTCGAGGAGCGGCTGAAGAAGCCGTTTACGCGCGTGCCGGCAGAGGCGTTTGCGCCGCGGCCTGCGTCGGACCGCATGGCGCATATCGGCGTGCACAAGCAGAAGCAGGATGGACTGAACTGGATCGGCGTGTCAGTGCCGCTCGGCAAGATCACCTGCGAACAGATGCGGGGCCTCGCCAAGGTCGCGCGGGATCTCGGCGACGGGGATATCCGCCTGACCGTCTGGCAGAACCTGCTGATCCCGGGCGTGCGCGACGAGAATGTCGAGCTGGCGATTGCAGCGGTCAAGCAGATCGGGCTTGCGGTCGAAGCATCGCACGTCCGCGCCGGCCTGATTGCCTGCACCGGCAATGCTGGTTGCCGCTTCGCCGCGTCGAATACCAAGCGCCATGCCGCCGAGATCGGCGACTGGTGCGAGCCGCGCGTCGCGATGGACAAGCCGGTCAACATCCACGTCACCGGCTGCCACCATTCCTGCGCGCAGCACTACATCAGCGACATCGGGCTGATCGGTGCGCGTGTGCCGGTGGGCGAAGAGGATACGGTCGAGGGCTACCATCTCTTCACCGGCGGCGGGTTCGGTCCCGATGCCGATGTCGGGCAGGAAGTCTATCACGACCTCAAGGCCGAGGACGCGCCGAAAACGGTCGAAGGTCTGCTCAAGGCCTATATCGCCCATCGCGCGTCTGCCGAAGAATCCTTCCTTTCCTTTGCGCGCCGCCACGATGGCGAGACGCTGCGCAAGCTTGCCGATGCAGAGGTGTCCTCATGAACCAGATCAGCCCTCCGCCCAAACTCGACATCATTCCCCAGAGTGCACCGTTTTCCGACGCGCAGCGCTCCTGGCTGAATGGCTTCTTTGCCGGCCTTTTGTCGCCCGACGCCGCCGCGCCTTTGTCGGCGGAGCAGGGCGCTGCCGTCATGCAAGGCGCAACCGGCGACGGCGATGATGGCGAAGCGCCATGGCACGACCAGACCATGCCGATTGCCGACCGGATGAAGCTCGCCGAAGGCCGCCCCGTGCGCCGCAAGATGATGGCGGCGATGGCGCAGCAGGATTGCGGCCAATGCGGCTATAATTGCCACGACTATTCGGAGGCGATCGCCAGCCGCAGCGAAGCGCGGCTCAACCTTTGCGTCCCCGGCGGCAAGGAAACCGCGCGGATGCTCAAGGCACTCCACGAAGAGCTGGACAAGGCGCCGGCGGCCAAAGCTCCCGACAAGCAGGGCGCAGTGACCGCGCCGGCAGTGACGGTGACGATCGCCGAACCCGGCCGCTCGCGCGACAACCCTGTTACCGCGACCTTCCTGTCGCGGCGCCTGCTCAACAAGGGGAAGTCGGAGAAGGAGACCTATCACGTCGACTTCGATCTTTCCGAAAGCAAGCTCGACTACGTCGTTGGGGACTCCTTCGGCGTGTTCGCGCGCAACGATGTCGGCCTCGTCGACCAGATCATCGCGCTGCTCGGTGCCTCCCATATCACCAAGGTCAACGGCAAGACGCTGCGCGAGGTGCTGATCGACGACGTCTCGCTGTCGCCGGCGCCGGACACGCTGTTCGAGCTGATTTCGTTCATCACCGGCGGCGCGCAGCGCGAGAAGGCGCGGGCGCTGGCGCAGGGCGAGGATCCCGATGGCGATGCCGCGACGCTGGACGTCATGGCCGCGCTGCAGAAGTTTTCCGGCACGCGGCCGCATCCCGAGGCCTTCGTCGAAGCGCTCGAGCCGCTCCAGCCGCGGCTTTATTCGATCTCGTCCTCACACAATGCGACGCCCGGCAAGCTGTCGCTGACGGTCGATTCCGTGCGCTACGTCATCGGTAAGCGCAAGCGTATCGGCGTCGCCTCGACCTTCCTCGGCGAGCGCATCTCCGAGGGCGAGAAGCTCAAGGTCTATGTGCAGAAGGCGCACGGCTTCGGTCTTCCCCAGGATCCGAAGACGCCGATCATCATGATCGGCCCCGGCACCGGCATCGCGCCGTTCCGCGCCTTCCTGTTCGACCGCAAGGCGACCGGCGCGCCCGGCAGGAACTGGCTGTTCTTCGGCCACCAGCGCAGCGATTGCGACTTCTTCTACCAGGACGAGCTCAACGCGATGAAGACCTCGGGCCTGCTGACGCGCCTGTCGCTGGCCTGGTCGCGCGACGGCGAGAAGAAGTTTTACGTGCAGGATCGCATGCGCGAGGTCGGCCGCGAGCTGTGGACCTGGCTCGCCGAGGGCGCGCATCTCTACATCTGCGGCGATGCCAAGCGCATGGCCAAGGACGTCGAGCGCGCGCTGGTCGACATCGTCGCCCAGTTCGGCGCACGTTCGACCGATGAAGCCGTCAGTTTTGTCGCCGAGCTCAAGAAGACCGGACGCTTCCAGGCTGACGTCTACTAAAGCGCGATCCCAACGCCTCGTGCTTCTGGGAGTCTTGACTCGGTTCCAATCGGCTCCGAATTTAACGAATAAGATTCTCGGAACCAGCCGACGAGGAGAATTTCTACCTGCGATGGGGCTTCCCAAGAGAACCTCCATCGCTATTTCCGCCGCGATCTTGCCTGCACCCAGGGTTGAGCCTTCATAATCCCGCAAATGGGGCGTTGGAGATCGACCATGCGCGAACTATCGGCGGAAGCCAGACTGCACTTTTACGCGCGCTCGCTCTCGCGGCGGACCGGGGCGAGTGCCCATCATCTGGCGCTCTACAGTGCCTTCGCCGTCATCGCCGCCATCGTGTTCGGGACGCTGTCGGTGCATCCGTTCTAACGAAGCTTCGTAGGTCCGTAGGGTGGGTTAGCCGAAAGGCGTAACCCACCAACGTCGTCCGGCATTCGCTGAAGCATGGTGGGTTACGCTTCGCTAACCCACCCTACAGCACCCGAGCCCCGTCTCACCCGCGCTTGAACGGCGCCACCTCGATCCCTGCATCCTTCAACGCCTGGCGCAGGCCGCGCGCGATGTCGACCGCGCCGGGCGTGTCGCCGTGGATGCAGACCGTGTCCGTCCGCATCTTGATGACCTTGCCGGTGACCGAGACCACCGCGCCATCCTGCACCATGCGAACCACGCGGTCGGCGATCGCCTTGGCGTCGTGCAGCACGGCGCCGGGCTTCTTGCGCGAGACCAGATTGCCGTCGTCCTCATAGGCGCGGTCGGCGAACACCTCGTGCACCATCGGCAGATTGGCTGCTTCGCCGGCCTTCACCAGCTTCGAATTGGCGAGCACGACGAAGATCAGGCTGGGATCGACCGCCCTAATGCCGGCGGCGATCGCCTTGGCCGTCATGTCGTCCTCGCAGGCGACGTTGGAGAGCGCGCCATGCGCCTTCACATGGGTCACCTTGTGGCCGGCGGCGGTTGCGATCGCTTGCAGCGCGCCGATCTGGTAGGCGACGAGGTTCTCGATTTCGGAGGGCTTCAGGCCCGCGATCGGATGCCGGCCAAAGCCGTGCAGGTCGCGATAGCCGGGATGTGCGCCGACTGAGACGCCGCGCGCTTTCGCAAGCTCGACCGTCCGGCGCATGATATCGGGATCGCCGGCATGGAAGCCGCAGGCGATGTTGACCGAGCTCGCCAGCTCGATCATCGCAGCGTCGTTGCCCATCTCCCACGCGCCAAAACCTTCGCCGAGATCGCAATTGAGATCGATGGTCTTCATGGGGTGCTCTCCGCCTCTGGTCGTCTTGTGGTTTACGGCTCCGCAATGACCTGCCATGTGCCGGCATCGACGGCGCTCACCGCATAGCCCGCAACATTAGCATCCTGGAGCGCCTCGATGTTGAGCGTGACGGTGTCGGAAGAACGCAGGCGATCGGGCAGGTTCCGGATCAACTGCGCAAACTTGCGTGCCTCGTCCTGCGCCTCGGCCATGGTGACCTGCTTGAAGCGGAACGCTGTTCCCGCCGAGGTCTGCGCGAGGCGGCCAACATCGGCCGTGATCACGGTTGCGATCTTCGGGTAGCCGCCGGAGGTGCCGCGGTCCATCATCAGCGCGATCGGCGCGCCGTTGCCGGGCACCTGGATGCTGCCGTTGACGGTGCCGTCGGAGACGATGTTGTGGCCGTGCAGATGCTTGATCGCGGGTCCTTCGAACCGGTAGCCCATGCGGTCGGAGGTCGCCGAGATCTTCCACTCGCTATCTAAGAACAGCGCCTTGTTGGCGTCGTCGAACTCGTCGTCCTGAGGACCCAGCACGACGCGGATCGGGCCGCTCGAAGGCTTCGGCAATTCGATCCGCAATTCGGGCGCGCCGCTCGCGGCATCGACAGTGAATTCGTCGCCGGCCTGGAGCGGGCGCGGGTAGGGGCTGCCGAGGCCCGCGCGTGCGTTCACCGCGAGGCTGCCGAACACGGGCTCGCCTTTGATACCGCCTTCGATCGCGAGATAGGTGAAGGCGCCGCCGCGGGCAAAGCCCAGCGTCAGCGTCTCGCCGTCCTTCAGCGTCGCGGATGTGTCCATGGCGAGCGGTCGCCCGGCAATTTCGGCATTGCGCGGCGCGCCCGCGATCGCGACCCGTACGGCGCCGTCACGGGCGGTGAAGGTGGCACCGAACGGGCCGATCTCGACAGCGGCTGCGAACAGCTCGTTGCCAACCAAACAATTGGCCGCCGCCAGTGCCAGCCGGTCCATTGCGCCGCTCGGCGTCAGGCCATAGCGCTGCGCGCCCAGACGCCCGCCATCCTGGACGGAGCTTGCAGGCCCGATGCTGGCGACGACGAGCCGGCTCATGCGACCACCTGCTCGGCGATGATCTCGCCGGCTTCCGCGGCGCGGTCCTGCTCCTCGAAGGTCTTGTGGTCGATGGCGAAAAACGTCACGCGATCACCGGGTTCGGTGAGGAAGGTCGGATTCCGGTGCAGCTGATAGGTCCGCACCGGCGTGCGTCCGAGCAGGTGCCAGCCGCTCGGAGCAGCCAGGCATTGGATTCCGGCCTGGATGCCGCCGATCGAGATCGTGCCGGCGGGCGTCAGCAGCCGCGGATTCTGCCGCCGCGACATATGCAGGGATTTGTCCAGCCCGCTGAGATAGGACCAGCCCGGCGTGAAGCCGATCATGGCGACCTTATAGTCGCCGGCCACATGCCTGGCGACGATGTCGTCGGGCGTGGTGTTCAGCGCCTTGGCGACATCCTCAAGATCGATGCCGTGCTCGCCGCCATAAGCGACGGGAATGCGCCAGCGCCGCGCTGTCGTGGCCGGCGGCAACGGCCGGCTCGCGAGCGCGAGCAGCTTTTCGCCTAGCGCATCGAAGCCGATCTTACCGGGATCGTAATGCACCAGCAGCGAGCGATAGGTCGGCACGGATTCGGTGATGCCATCGATGGGGCTTGCTGCGAGCGCCTTGTCGAGCGCCAGCACGCGCTGGTTGGCGGCGTCGTCGATGGTGCGGCTGAACTCGACCGTGACGGCGCTGTCGCCACTGGGCAAAAGGCGGGGCGGGGGAAGCGTCGCGGCCATGAGCTGTCGAAATCGGGCTTCTGGAGTAACGCGGGCTCAGCCTTGAGTTCCGCATCGCCTTGCTTCGCGTAAATGCGTCCGCAAGTCCAATAAATTAATGCAAGGGCAGGCGATAAAGCCTTGTTATCGCGTTGCATAACAGCCGCGCGGGGCGCGTTCTTGATCCGCGTTCTTGATCCGCGTTCTTGGCCCTTGACGCCAAGCGCCCGCCTCGCAACATGCGCGGCGTTCCTTCCCGCCCATCCGGAGCTCGTGTTTTTCCATGTCGCTGTCCCCCGAAGCCCGCAAGACCCTCGCCGGCATCACCACTGCCACCATCACCACGGTCCTGCTGAAGAAGGGCCTGCGTAACGTGTGGATGCGCGGCGCCCGTCCGCTGCGTCCGGGCCTGCCGCGCCTGGTGGGACCGGCCTTCACGCTGCGCTTCGTGCCGGCGCGCGAGGATCTGGCGACGCCGGAATCCTGGTCGTCGCCGATCTCGACCCGCACCGCGATCGAGGCAATGCCGGATGGCTGCATCGCCGTGGTCGACGCCATGGGCATCACCGATGCCGGCATCTTCGGCGACATCCTCTGCGCGCGCATGGTCAAGCGCGGCGTCACCGCGCTCGTCACCGACGGCGTGGTGCGTGACCTCGAGGGCGTGCTCGGCACCAATCTGCCGGTGTGGTGCGACGGCTATGCCGCGCCGCCGTCGGTTGCGGGCCTCACCTTCGTCGGCTGGGGCGAGCCGATCGGCTGCGGCGGCGTCGCGGTGTTCCCGAACGACATCGTGGTCGCCGACCAGGACGGCTGCGTACTGATCCCGCAGGCGATGCTCGATCACGTGCTCGCCGAGGGCGTCGAGCAGGAACGGATGGAAGCCTGGATCGTCAACGAGGTGAACAACGGCGCGGTGCTGCCGGGCCTCTATCCGATGAACGCCGAGACCAAGGCGCGCTACGCCGCCAGCAAGAAGTAACGAGACAACAAGCGAGGTTACCCCATGGAGATCACCGTCGCAGGCACGCGGCCGACCCGCCGCGCGCCCAAGGAACACTTCACCGGCACGGTTTGGCAGGACCCCGTCATCATGGCGCCCGCGCCGGCGCGGCTGAACTGCTCGCGTGTCTCGTTCGAGCCGGGTGCCCGCACCAACTGGCACCATCATCCGCTCGGGCAGACGCTTTACGTGATTTCGGGCGTCGGGCGCGTTCAGACCAAGGGCGGGCCTGTCATCGAAATCCGTCCCGGCGACACCGTCTGGATTCCGCCGAACGAGGTGCACTGGCACGGCGGCTCGCCGACCAACGGCATGACCCACATCGCCATGCAGGAAGCGCTCGACGGCGTCTATTCGACCTGGCTAGAGCCGGTGACCGACGCGGAGTATGGCGCGGCGGTCGGCTAGCTCTTGTGCCCCGGACAAGACGCATCGCCCCGTGGCGATGCGTCGCCGATCCGGGGCCCAGAACTTTTGACGGCATCAAGACTGCTGGGTCCCGGCTCTGCGCAGCAACGCTTCGCGTCGCTGCTTGTCCGGGACACGACAACTTACATCCGCTCGGCGGTCCACGTTCCCGTGCACATCGCGCCGCGCCAGGTGCCGGAGCCCGAGGTGCCGCTGAGCCGGCCGAAGGCGACCGCGCGCTTGATGCCGGTGCTCAAGGTGACGTTGATGCTGCCGGCATCCGCCACACGGCCGGACGCCGCCACCGCGGCGCTGCTCGAGGCGATCTGACCGTTGTTGATACCGATTGCGACGGTTGAGCCGTTGCCGCAGGTCTGGCTCGACGATGCGATACGGACATTCCATGCGCCGTCGAAAGTGCTGGCGCTTGCCTGCGTGGCTGGCAACGCGATGGCGAGGATCGTGGCGACAAGACACTTGCGAAAACCGTTCATGACACGCCCCTGTGGGTTGACCATGCGGGGATCTTGGCATGGCCGCGGAACCGGCGATGTGAGGGCTGTCACGCGCGCCAGGTTCTGTGTGAGGTGGCGCACCTAGCGATGACACGGCTATCAACGTGAAAAGAAAAGGGGCCCGGATCGCGGGCCCCTTGCTTCCGTCACAACGTTGAACGCGGACTCAGTTCACCCGTGTCCAGGTCTGGCCGCCGCAGAACATGCCGCCGAAGGCGCAGCCCTGCACGCGCAGGCGGTCGGTACCCTTCAGCGCGATCGTGGAATCATAGGTCGAGCCCGAGTTGGGATCGAGGATGCGTCCGGACCATTTCTGGTCCTTGCCCGGCTTCATATTGATCAGGACCTGCTCGCCGTTCTGGTTCGACTTGGAATCAAGCGAATAGCCGCAGAGATTGGTGCCGCATTGCTCGATGCGGACCTTGCCTTCCTTCTCCTCAGTGAGCCAGACACCAAGCGGCGAGTTGAGATCGCGCGTGGGCGCGGCTGCGGGAGCCGGCGCGACGGCGGCCGACTGAACGGGCGCCGCCGGGGCAACTGGCGGAGGCGGCGCAGGGGGCGCGGGCGGAGCGGCAGCCGCGGTCGGCGCCGGCGGCGGCGTCACGGCGGGAGCCGCCTGCTGCTCGATCGGAGCAGGAGCCGGAGGCGGTGCGGGCGGTGGCAGCACAGCCGTATCGGCCGGCGCATTGTTGGCGGTGGTGGTCGGCGGCGGAGCCGGTGGCGCGGGAG
>NZ_JAACFT010000016.1 GCF_029051685.1 Bradyrhizobium sp. CSA207
CCTCCCGACGATGCTGCGCATCGTCGACCTCCCCCACAAGGGGGGAGGTAGCAACAATTGGCAGCGCTCATGAGCACGCAATCAAAAGAGCGTCTCTATCTGTTCGACACCACGCTGCGCGATGGGGCGCAGACCAATGGGGTCGATTTCACGCTCGCCGACAAGCAGGTCATCGCCGCGATGCTGGACGAGCTCGGCATCGATTATGTCGAGGGCGGCTATCCCGGCGCCAATCCGCTCGACACCGAGTTTTTCGGCACCAGGCCGAAGCTTGCGCATGCGCGCTTTGCCGCGTTCGGCATGACGCGGCGGGCAGGGCGCTCGGTCTCCAACGATCCGGGCGTTGCCGGGCTTTTGGAAGCGAAGGCCGATGCGATCTGTTTCGTCGCAAAATCCTCCGCCTATCAGGTGCGCGTCGCGCTGGAGACCACCAAGGAGGAAAACCTCGCCTCGATCCGCGACAGCGTCGCAGCCGCGAAGGCTGCCGGCCGCGAGGTCATGCTCGATTGCGAGCATTTTTTCGACGGCTACAAGGAGGACGCCAGCTTCGCGCTCGCCTGCGCCAAAGCCGCTTATGAATCCGGCGCGCGCTGGGTGGTGCTGTGCGACACCAATGGCGGCACCATGCCGAACGAGGTCGAGACCATCGTCACCGAGGTGACGAAACATATTCCCGGCGATCATCTCGGCATCCACGCCCATAATGATACCGAGCAGGCAGTGGCGAATTCGCTCGCCGCGGTGCGGGCCGGCGCGCGGCAGATCCAGGGCACGCTGAACGGCCTTGGCGAGCGTTGCGGCAATGCCAATCTCTGCTCGCTGATCCCGACCCTGAAGCTGAAAACGGAATTTGCCGACGCCTTCGAGATCAGCATCACAGCGGAGAAGCTGGCGACCCTGGTCAAGGTCTCGCGCACGCTGGACGACATGCTCAACCGCGTGCCGAACCGGCACGCGGCCTATGTCGGCGAGAGCGCCTTCGTCACCAAGACCGGAATCCACGCCTCCGCCGTGATGAAGGATCCGCAGACCTACGAGCATGTGTTGCCGGAGCTGGTCGGCAATCGTCGCAGGGTGCTGGTGTCGGACCAGGCCGGCCGCTCCAATGTCATTGCCGAACTCGACCGCGCCGGCATCGCCTACGAGAAGAGCGATCCGAAGCTGACGCGGCTGGTCGAGGAGTTGAAGGAGCGCGAGGCGCAAGGCTACGCCTACGAATCCGCCAATGCTTCGTTCGAGCTTCTGGCGCGCCGCACGCTCGGCAAGGTGCCGCACTATTTCGAGGTCGAGCAGTTCGACGTCAATGTCGAGCAGCGCTACAACGCGCTCGGCGAGCGCGTCACCGTCGCGCTGGCCGTGGTCAAGGTCGACGTCGCCGGCGAACATTTGATCTCGGCCGCCGAAGGCAACGGCCCGGTCAACGCGCTCGACGTCGCCTTGCGCAAGGACCTCGGCAAGTACCAGAAATACATCGAGGGGCTGACGCTGATCGACTACCGCGTGCGTATCCTCAACGGCGGCACCGGCGCGGTCACGCGTGTGCTGATCGAGAGCGAGGACGAGAACGGCGACAGCTGGACCACGGTCGGCGTGTCCCCGAACATCATCGACGCCTCGTTCCAGGCGCTGATGGATTCGGTGATCTACAAGCTCGTGAAATCGGGCGCACCGGCGTAGGACGACGGCGGCGCCACAAACGCCGTCATTCGGACCGCTGATCCCTCATCCTGAGGAGCTTGCGAAGCAAGCGTCTCGAAGGATGAAGGCCCGGCTGTTGGCCTCGCCCATCGAGACGCGCGCGAAGGGCGCGCTCCTCAGGGTGAGGAGCTGGCACTGTTGCTGCGCCTGGAAGGGGGAAGCAAATGATCGACCACATCTCGGTTGGCGTGAGCGATCTCGGTCGCTCCGCAAACTTCTACGAAGTCACGCTCGCCACCCTTGGGCTCACGCGCCTCGTGACGCGGCCGCGGACGGTCGGGTTCGGCAAGGCCTATCCCGAATTCTGGATCAATCTGCGCGATGGCATGGCGGCGGTAGCGCCGGAGAGCGGCGTGCATATCTGCCTGCGCGCCAAGACGACGGGCGAGGTCGATGCATTTCATGCCGCAGCGCTTGCGGCCGGCGGCGTATCGGATGGCGCGCCGGGCATCCGCCCGCACGACCGCGTGCGCTACTACGCCGCCTTCGTCGTCGATCCCGACGGCAACCGCATCGAGGCGGTGACGTTTCCGGCAGAGTAGAGCGTTACAGCCTACGCGCCACTTCCGGCGCCATTTCCTTCTCGGCTTCGCCGATCTGGGCCGCAGCCGTCTTCAGCTTCGGCAAGATCTCCTCGATCCGGTCGGCCTTGAGGATGTCGACCGAAAGGCCGGCGCGGATGAACTCGGTCTGGCGCATATGCGACAGTAGCGAGAACAGCGGCTCCCAGAAATTGTCGATATTGGCGAGCAGCACCGGCTTGGCGTGACGCCCCAGCTGCTTCCAGGTCAACTGCTCGACCAACTCCTCCAGCGTGCCGACGCCGCCCGGCAGCGCCACGAAGGCATCGGAGCGTTCGAACATCAGTCGCTTGCGCTCGTGCATGTCGGGGGTGACGATCATCTCCTGCACCCGGGTCAGCGCGTTCTCGCGCAGCCGCAGGAAGTCGGGGATGATGCCGGTGACGGTGCCGCCGTGATCGAGCACGGAGGTCGCGACCGCGCCCATCAGGCCGAGCGAACCGCCGCCATAGACGAGGCGGATGTTGCTCTCGGCGAGCGACTTGCCGAACGCCTTGGCGCCTTCGGTGAAGTTGGGATTGGTTCCGGGGCCGGAGCCGCAATAGACACAGACGGTTTTGATCGTGCTCATTGGTGCCATGATGCATTGCAGCGAAGAGGCGTCAAGCCCAATCGGTGATTCGGACCTACCGGAAATCTACCGGTAAATGGCGACAAACAATCGAAGATTCGCCATCTGGCGGGGTGCGCTGGCATCCGGAAGTCTCTATATGACGGGCGAAAATCTTAAAATCGCAACGCTGCCCGCATCCGGCGGGCCTTCAGGCTTTTTGATGGACCAACCTCAATCGCTCGGCGGCGCCGACGTTCCTGATCCTGCCGGCGGACCGCTGGAGCGGGCCACCTTGATGGGCACGCTGGCGCATCTGTGGCCCTATATCTGGCCCGGCGACCGTTTCGACCTGAAGATGCGCGTGGTCTGGTCGATGGTGCTGTTGCTCGCCGCCAAGCTGATCACGCTGACGGTGCCGTTCAGCTTCAAATGGGCGACGGACGCGCTGACGGGCGCCAACACTGCGCCGGTGCAGGCGGACAATTGGCAGCTCTGGGTGATCGCATCGCCGCTGCTTTTGACGGCGAGCTACGGCGCGATGCGCATCGTGATGGCGGTCCTGACGCAATGGCGCGACGGCATCTTCGCGCGCGTCGCCATGCACGCGGTGCGCAAGCTCGCCACCATCACCTTCATTCACATGCACGAGCTCTCGCTGCGCTTTCACCTCGAGCGTAAGACCGGCGGCCTGACGCGCGTGCTCGAGCGCGGCCGCGAGGGCATCGAGGTCATCGTGCGCATGGTGATCCTGCAGCTGATCCCGACCATCGTCGAGGTCTCGCTGCTGCTCGCGGTGCTGCTGTGGCAGTTCGACTGGCGCTACGTGCTCGCGACCCTGATCACGGTCGCCGTCTACATGTATTACACCTACATCGCGACCGAGTGGCGGATCGGCATCCGCCGCAAGATGAACGATTCCGATACCGAGGCGAACACCAAGGCGATCGACTCGCTGCTCAACTACGAGACCGTCAAATATTTCAGCGCCGAGGCCCGCGAGGCACAGCGCTACGACCGATCGGTTGCGCGCTACGAAGAATCGAGCGTCAACGCCTATACTTCGCTGGCCGTGCTCAACACCGGGCAGGCCGTGATCTTCACGCTGGGGCTGACCGCGACCATGCTGATGTGCGCGATGGGCGTGCGCAACGGCACCAATACGGTCGGCGATTTCGTGCTGGTCAACGCAATGATGATCCAGCTGTACCAGCCCCTGAATTTCATGGGCATGGTCTATCGCGAGATCAAGCAGGCGATTATCGACATCGAAAAGATGTTCAATGTTCTCGGCCGCGAGGCCGAGATCAAGGACGCGCCCGATGCGCAGCCGCTGGTGGTCGCCACAGGCCATCTGCGTTTCGAGGACGTGCGCTTTGCCTATGAGCCGGCGCGGCCGATCCTCAAGGGCATCAGCTTCGAGGTGCCGGCCGGCAAGACCGTTGCGATCGTCGGCCCCTCCGGCGCCGGCAAGTCGACCATCTCGCGGCTCCTGTTCCGCCTTTACGACATCTCCGGCGGAAGCATTTCGATCGACGGCCAGGACATCCGCGAGGTCACGCAGGCCAGCTTGCGCGCCTCCATCGGCATGGTGCCGCAGGACACCGTGCTGTTCAATGACACCATCCGCTACAACATCCGCTATGGCCGCTGGGACGCCAGCGATGCCGAGGTTGAGCAGGCTGCGCGGCTGGCGCAGATCGACCATTTCATCCGCATGGCGCCGAAGGGCTACGAGACTCAGGTCGGCGAGCGCGGCTTGAAACTGTCCGGTGGTGAGAAGCAGCGCGTCGCCATCGCGCGCACCGTGCTGAAGGCGCCGCCGATCCTGGTGCTGGACGAGGCCACCTCGGCGCTCGACACCCATACCGAGCACGAGATCCAGGGCGCGCTCGACCGCGTGGCGAAAAACCGCACCTCGCTCGTGATCGCGCACCGGCTCTCGACCATCGTCGGCGCCGACGAGATCATCGTGCTGGACCAGGGCCGGATCGCCGAGCGCGGCACCCACGCCGATTTGCTGGCGCAGGGCGGCCTCTATGCCAGCATGTGGAACAGGCAGCGCGAGGCGGAGGCCGCGCGCGAGAAACTGGCCAGGATGGCCGACAGCGGCGAGGCGCCGAACCGGGCGCCGCCGCCGGTCGACGACGTCCTGACGACGCCTGCGGCCGCGGAGTGAGCTTGTCTCCGGTCCCAACTCTGGCCTAAACAACTCCACCGCGCGAGACGACCCGCGCCATCAACCCCTGAGCGGCAGATTGCGATGTCCATTCTCGATTCGATCCAGCGTCAGATCCCGCCGATCCACAAGGAGGGCTATCCCTTCATCGGTGGCTTTGCGCTGGCAAGCCTTCTCCTGTTCTGGCTGTGGTCGCCGCTCGGGTGGATCGGCACCGCGCTGACGGTGTGGTGCGCGCTGTTCTTCCGCGACCCCGTCAGGGTGACACCGGTGCGCGAGGGGCTCGTGGTGTCGCCGGCCGACGGGCGGGTATCGATGATCACCATGGCGCTGCCGCCGGCCGAGCTTGGGCTCGGCGATCGGCCGCTGCCGCGTATCTCGGTCTTCATGAGTGTGTTCAATTGCCACGTGAATCGCAGTCCGGTAGCGGGCAGGGTGGATCGCATCGCCTACCGGCCTGGTCTCTTTATCAATGCCGAGCTCGACAAGGCGAGCGAGGACAATGAGCGCAATTCGCTGGTGATCTCGACGCCCACGGCGCGGATCGGCGTGATCCAGATCGCGGGCCTGGTCGCCAAGCGTATCGTCTGCTTCGTCAAGGAAGGGCAGGCGATCGGCGTCGGCGAGCGGTTCGGTCTGATCCGATTCGGCTCGCGGCTTGACGTCTATCTGCCGATCGGCACCAAGGCGCTGGTCTCGGAAGGGCAAACCGCGATCGCCGGCGAGACCATCCTGGCCGATCTTGCCGGTGACGACCCGAGCCGCACTTACCGCGCCAATTAACCATTAAGTCGGGGCATCGGGGCCTTCCGCCGCAATGGCGGAGGGGAACGCGGCTTGCTATATCTCGCCTGAGGTGAGGACGAGCCAATGACGCCCTATGACTTCAAAGATCCTGACGTGCGCCGCCGGCGGTTCCGCCCGATTCCGGTGCGCATGCTGGTGCCCAACGTCATCACCCTGCTGGCGATCTGCGCCGGCCTGACCTCGATCCGGCTGTCGATCGAGGGGCGGATGTCGCTCGCGGTCTACGCCATCGTGTTCGCCGCCGCGCTCGACGGCATCGACGGCCGCGTCGCGCGCCTGATCAAGGGCCAGTCGAAGTTCGGGGCCGAGCTCGACAGCCTCGCCGACTTCGTCAATTTCGGCGTTGCGCCCGGCTTGATGCTGTATTTCTGGCAGTTGCACGAGCTGGGCAATGCCGGCTGGATCGCTGCCATGGTGTTCGCGATCTCCGGCGGCCTGCGGCTCGCGCGCTTCAACGCCACCATGGACGATCCCAACAAGCCGGCCTTCGCCGCCAATTTCTTCACCGGCGTGCCGGCGCCCGCCGGCGCGATCACGGTGCTGCTGCCGATCTATGTCGCGTTCCTCGATCTCGGCCGTTGGCCGGCGGCGCTGACGGCCGGCTATACGCTGCTGATCGCCTTCCTGATGGTATCGCGCCTGCCGGTGTTCTCCGGCAAGACCAAGCGCATGCGCGTGCCGCCCGAGCTGGTGCTGCCGGCGTTTGTTGCGGTGATCGTCTTCATCGCGATCCTGATCGCCTATCCCTGGCACGTGCTCTCGATCGGCACGGTGCTGTATCTGCTGGGCTTGCCGCTCGGCTACAAATCCTATCGTGACCAGGCGCGCGCCACGCAAGCTGTCGCGCCGTCCGGAGCCGATGTCGCGGCGCCGCCATCATCTTCGGCCCTGACGGCAAGCCCGCCGGAGCCGCTGCACGACGACCGGCCCGATCGGCTGCACTGAGCAGCGACACTCGAGATATCTGCCATGAGGGCGTGCTGAGTTGGGTAAACGCCCGATCTCGGCTATATCCGCCCAGTGCCGGCGGCATCGCAACAAACAGCCGCCGCCAATCTGGGAGAGAACGCCGTGACTGATACCGCGACCGGGCCGCTGCCCGCTTCCGTCCTCGAAGCGCTGGGCCGCTATGACACGCCGACGATCTGCAACGCCATGGAGATCGTGGCGCCCGAGCGGCGGCTGATCGGCTACACGACCAAGCAGCTGGTCTGCCCGTTCCCCGACCTGCCGCCGATCGTCGGCTATGCCCGCACTGTTGCGATCCGCTCGGTGCTGAAATCCTCGCTGGCACCGGAGGAGCAGTCCAGGCGCCGCATCGACTATTACGAATATGTCGGCACCGGCCACGGACCGCGCATCTCGGTGATCCAGGACATCGACGGCCCCGACGTCGGCTACGGCGCGTTCTGGGGCGAGGTGCAGAGCAACGTGCACAAGGCGCTCGGTTGCCTCGGCGTCATCACCGACGGCTCGATCCGCGACATCCCGCAATGGGCTCCCGGTTTCCAGGCGCTCGCCGGCTCGATCGGCCCGTCGCATGCATGGGTGCATGCCGAGAGCTTCGGCGGCGAGGTCCGCGTCGCCGGTATGACCGTCAGGTCCGACGATCTCATCCACGCCGACCAGCACGGCGCCATCGTGATCCCGCTCGACGTTGCGGCAAAACTTCCCGAGGCGGCCGAGCTCTGTGGCCGCCGCGAGACGCCGATCCTGGAGATCGCCCGCAGCCCCGACTTCTCGCTGGAGAAGCTGAAGGCCGCGCTGAAGCGCTCGTCGGAGATCCACTGACGGCGCGAAAGATCTACGGCCGCGACGCCGGTCGTGGGCCGCCCTGTTCCGTCAAGGACAGGGCGGCCTGATCCGGCTCGCCGAACACTGCGGCCGCGCATCCGATCAAGGCGAAGCCGCCGGCAAGATCCCACAGCGTGATGCGTTCCGCATTGTCGGGGACCTGAAGCAAGCGCGCTGCGATCACGGCGAGGGCAGCCTCGGCAAAGAGCAGGATGCTGAACGCCGGCAGGACGAGCTCCGGCCCAAGCAGGTGCAGGGCCAGAACCGCGGGAAGCGCTGTGAGCAGGCTGAACAGTGTGATCATTGCGATGGCTCCGCCATGAGCATGCCGCAGGGTTATACAATACTACCTGATCCCTCGTCGCGGATGTGGCGCAGGGCCGCAGCGGGAGGCGCGCAATGAAGATGCAAGACAAGACCGTCCTGATAACCGGCTCGACCGACGGCGTCGGCCGCTACGTCGCTCGCCGGCTGGCCGAAGACGGTGCAAGGGTTCTGATCCATGGCCGCGACGCCGCGCGCGCTAAGACGCTGATCGACGAAATCGTGGAGGCTGGCCACGCCGCGCCTTCCTTCTATCAAGCTGACCTGTCGTCGATGTCGGGCACGCGCGCGCTCGCCGCGGCCGTGATCCGCGATCACCGGCGTCTCGATGTCTTCGTCAGCAATGCGGGCATCGGTTCGCAAAACGACGGTCCGCAGCGGCAGGTCAGCGGCGACGGTCACGAGCTGCGCTTTGCCGTGAACTATCTCCCGGGCTTCCTGCTCGCCCATCTGTTGCTGCCGCTGCTGCAGGCCGCTGCGCCGTCGCGCATCGTCAACGTCGCCTCGCTCGGCCAGCACCCCATCGATTTCGATGATGTCATGATTACGAAGGGCTACAGCGGCTCGCGCGCCTATGCGCAAAGCAAGCTCGCGCAGATCATGTTCACGATCGATCTTGCCGAAGAGCTCAGGGCCGCCGGCATCACCGTGAACGCGCTGCACCCGGCGACTTACATGAACACCACGATGGTCCGTGCCGGCGGCATCGCGCCGATCTCGACGGTGGAGCAGGGCGGCGCGGCGATCCTGCACCTGGTCCAAGGCGACGACGTCGCGGGCAAGAGCGGCCTGTTCTTCAACGGCATGAACGAGGCGCGCGCCAACCCGCAGGCCTATGATGCCGATGCACGCAGGCGCCTGCGCGCGCTCAGCCTGGATCTGACGGGCCTGTCGGCCTAAAGCGCGATGAGAGGGGGGATGAATCATCATCGCGCTTTAGGTTGTTGTTGGAGCATGATCTTTTCGGAAAACCGCTTCGCACTTTTCCGGATCATGCTAGCGCGGCTCCATCATGGTTAGCAAAGCGTTGAGATTGCTGTCGGCGGCGGGCAACTGTGCCGCTGCGGCGCGCGCGTTGCGTTCGCCCCACGCTGTTCCGACTTAACCTTTACGCGTCTTTAATCGCGGCCCACTAGGGTTTTCGATGCGGTTCGGGGTTGGACTGCGCCATCGGCCAGGACGGCCGTTGTTGCGTTCGCGTTGGAGTCTCCCATGGATATCATGACGAGCGTCGGCCTCGTGGTGGGCATTATCGTCATTGCGACGATGATGCTGCTGGGCGGCGATCTTCACATGTTCATCTCCGAACATGCCATGATCATCATCTTCGGCGGGTCGACCGCAGCGACCATGATCCGCTTTCCTCTCTCGACGCTGATTCATGGCCTGCCGCTCGGCGCCAAATTTGCCTTCACGATGAGCCGTCTGTCGGCGCACGACCTCGTCGACGAGCTCGCCCGCATCGCCGAGATCGCCCGCAAGCAGGGCCCGGTGGGCCTGGAGAAGGTCGAAACCGACGAGCCGTTCCTGGCCAAGGGCATCCGCTTCGTCGCCGACGGCTACGACCTCGATTTCATCCGCGACAATCTCGAGCGCGACCGCGACAACTTCCTCATGCATCTGGACGAGGGTAGCAAGATCTACCGCGCCATCGGCGACTGCGCCCCGGCCTTCGGCATGGTCGGCACGCTGATCGGCATGGTGCAGATGTTCGCCAACATGACCGACCCCTCCAAGCTCGGTCCGTTCATGGCCACCGCGCTGCTCGCGACGCTGTACGGCGCGCTGGTCGCGAACCTCTTCTGCATACCGATCGCCGACAAGCTGCACGGCAAGCTCCTGGACGAAGAGACCAACCGTACGCTGATCATCGACGGCATCCTCATGATCCGCGACTCCAAGAGCCCGACGCTGGTGCGCGAAATGCTGCTGGCCTATTTGCCCGAGAAGCACCGCCACGCCGAAGGCGAGCCGGTTCCGGCGTAGCGCCGGACGCCGGGGGCTGACCAATGGCCAAGAAGAAGCGTGGCGATTCACACGGAGGCGGTCACGGCTGGTTCGTGACGTTCGCCGATCTGATGGGCCTGATGATGAGCTTCTTCGTGATGCTCGTCGCGTTCTCCACCCAGGATGCCAACAAGCTGAAGGTCGTCGCAGGCTCGATGCGCGATGCCTTCGGCGTGCAGACCGAGGCGCGCTACGCCGGCATCGTCGAGTCCGACGGCCTGCCGACCCGGCCGCGGCTGAAAAACGTCGATCACATCCAGCCCGAAGACGCCTCCAATACACCGACGCCGGATCAGGAGGATCGTGACCGCACCTCGGGTGCGAAGATCAAGGTCGACCGCAACTTCGCGCTCGCCGCCGCCTCGCTGCGCCAGGCCTTGCAGGACATGCCTGAACTGACCGAGATGTCCAAGCACATCATGTTCGAGGAGACCAAGCAGGGCCTCAACCTCGAGATCGTCGATCAGGACGGCCGCTCGATGTTTGCCGACGGCTCAAAGGTGCCCTACGACCGCACCCGTCGCCTGATCGAGAAGCTCGCGATTCCGCTCAAGGCGACGCCGCTGCGTGTCTCCATCGCCGGCCACACTGCTGCCGGCTTCGTACCAGCCCGCGGCGATTACGGCGCCTTCGACCTGTCGGCCGATCGTGCCAATGCCGTGCGCCAGATCCTCGAGCGCGAGGGCCTGCCGCCGTCGCACATCTTCGCTGTCACCGGCAAGTCGGATACGCAGCCGCTGTTTCCGGACGATCCTTCGCTCGCGGCCAACCGGCGGGTGACCATCACGCTGATGCGCGAGGATCCACCGCTGCCGCCGAATTTGAAGCCCTAGGGCGTTTTCCAGCGAAGTGGACGAGTTCGCGCCAAGAAAAAGCGTCAAGACAGGGATCGAGAGCCGTTCCGATTCGACGCGACGGAAGCGGCTCCCCAGTGCACTTGCGCTACCATTTTACCTGAAGCATATCGTCGCTATGGCGATGAACGTGGCCGCGCCGTCACAGCATCCGCTGCGGTGCCTGCTATGGTGGGCCAATTGACAGGCGCGCCGGAAGCGTCAAAAGGCGCCGGATCAATTCCAGTGGACGAAGCGTTCTCCACCCTCATGACGGCGAGCATCACATCGACCGAGACCCAGGAAGGGCCGGTCACCTCGGGTTTTTGGTCCCTCACGCTTGGGAGCATCGGCGTCGTCTTCGGTGACATCGGGACCTCGCCGCTCTACGCGTTTCACGAGGCGGTCAGGGGCGCGGCCCACGGCGAGCCGGTGTCGCGGGTCATCGTGCTCGGCGTGCTCTCGCTGATCCTCTGGGCGCTCTTTGTCGTCGTCACCGCCAAATACGTCCTGTTGCTGCTGCGCGCCGACAACAACGGGGAAGGCGGGACGCTCTCCCTCATGGCGCTCGGACAGCGCGCGCTGGGGCGGCGGAGCTGGTTCCTGATGGCGCTTGGCGTGGTTGGCGCCTCCATGTTCATCGGCGATTCCATGATCACGCCGGCGATCTCGGTGCTGTCGGCGGTCGAAGGTCTCAAGCTCGCCACGCCTGCCTTCGAGCATTACGTGGTGCCGCTCACCGTTCTCATCCTGGTGCTGCTGTTCGCGGTCCAGAGCAAGGGCACGGCGCTGGTGGCGTCCGCCTTCGGGCCGGTCATGGTGGTCTGGTTTACCTGTCTGGCGGTGATGGGCATGGTCCACATCGCCGACGATCCCTCGGTGCTTGTGGCCATCAATCCCTATTACGCGGTGCACTTCCTGCTGTCGCACGGCACGATCGGCCTGGTGACACTGGGCGCCGTATTCCTGGCCGTGACCGGCGGCGAGGCGCTCTATGCCGATCTCGGCCATTTCGGCCGCAAGCCGATCCAGTCGGCCTGGATGTTCCTCGTGCTGCCCTCGCTGCTGATCAACTATTTCGGACAGGGCGCGCTGGTGCTGTCCGATCCCAGCGCGATCGAACACTCCTTCTATCGCATGGTGCCCGAGTATCTGGTGCTGCCGCTGGTCGGGCTTGCGACCGCGGCCACCGTGATCGCCAGCCAGGCGGTGATCACCGGCGCTTATTCGCTGGTCTATCAGGCGGTGCAGCTCGGCCTCTTGCCGCGCTTTGAGGTGCGCTACACCTCCGAAACCCATGCAGGCCAAATCTATCTGCCGCGCGTGAACCGGCTGCTCCTGATCGGCGTGATGTTGCTGGTGCTGTTGTTCCGCACCCCGAGCAACCTTGCCTCGGCGTACGGCATCGCGGTCTCCACCACCATGGTTGCCGACGGCATCATGGGCTTCATCGTGATCTGGAAATTGTGGAACTGGCGCGCTGCGACGGCCGCGGTCGTGATCTTGCCGTTCGTCGTGGTCGACATGACCTTCTTCAGCGCCAATCTGTTGAAGCTGCTCGAAGGCGCCTGGGTGCCGCTGTTGTTTGGCGCGACGATGGCGGCGACGATCTGGACCTGGCGTAGGGGCTCGGGAATCCTGACCCAGAAAACCCGCCGGATCGAGGTCCCGCTCGACGATCTGCTCCGGAGCCTGGAGAAGCGGCCACCGCACGTCGTCAAGGGCACGGCGGTGTTCCTGACCAGCGATCCCGCCTTCGTACCCACCGCGCTGTTGCACAACCTCAAGCACAACAAGGTGCTGCACGAGCACAACGTGGTCCTGACCATCGAGACTGCGCATACGCCGCGGGTCGACCTGTCGGAGCGGTTCCATATGGAGAAGATCAGCGACAAGTTCTTCAAGGTCCGCCTGCGCTTTGGCTACATGGAGCAGCCGAACGTTCCCAAGGCGCTCGCAATCGCGCGCAAGCAGGGCTGGCAGTTCGACATCATGTCGACCTCGTTCTTCGTGTCGCGCCGCTCGCTGAAGGCCTCGGCGCAGTCCGGCATGCCGCTGTGGCAGGACCACCTGTTCATCGCGCTGAGCCGGTCCGCCAACGATGCCACCGACTATTTCCAGATTCCCACCGGACGGGTGGTTGAAGTCGGGACCCAAGTCACCATTTGACCGGATGGGCGGATGTATGCGATTTTTGCATGGCAAGAGCCTAAAATCGCGCTAGGCTATGCCGGCAGCGCAAGACTATAAGCCCGCGCGCTCTGCTGCCGTGCAGTGAAGCTTTTTTTTAGAGGCCATCAGTCTCTCCCATGACGAGTGAAGTAGCTGCTCCCGCCCCGGAAACGGCGGCTGCCAATGGGCATGGCGAAGCCCACACCACGGCCGGTTTCGGCGCACTGACGCTTGGCAGCATCGGTGTCGTCTACGGCGACATCGGGACCAGCCCGCTTTACGCTTTTCGCGAGGCGGTGGTCGCTGCCTCGGGCGCAGGCGGTGTGCCGACGACGGCCGCCGTGCTGGGCGTGCTCTCGCTGATCCTATGGGCGCTCATCATCGTGGTGACGCTCAAATACGTCGTGATTCTGCTTCGTGCCGACAACAATGGCGAGGGCGGCACGCTAGCCCTCATGGCGCTTGCCCAGCGCGCGGTCGGAAAGAAGGGGGGCGCGATTGTCCTTCTCGGTATCATCTCGGGTGCGCTGTTCTACGGTGACGCGGTGATCACGCCAGCGCTGTCGGTGCTGTCGGCAGTGGAAGGGACCAAGGACCTCACCGAGAGTTTCGAGCCCTATATCGTCCCGCTGACAGTTCTGATCCTGCTTGTGCTGTTTGCCGCACAATCGCGCGGCACGGCGCGTGTTGCGGCCCTTTTCGGCCCAATCACATGCATCTGGTTCGCGGCCATTGCAGTGGCGGCGATCGGTCCGATCCTGAACCAGCCGCAGGTGCTGCTCGCACTGAACCCGCTTTATGCCGTGTCCTTCATGCTCCATCATGGCATCATTGGCTTCGTCACGCTCGGCGCGGTGTTTCTGGCCGTGACTGGCGCGGAAGCGCTCTATGCCGATCTCGGCCATTTCGGCAAGCGGCCGATCCAGACCGCCTGGCTGTTCATCGTGCTCCCGGCGCTGGCGCTTAACTACATCGGACAGGCCGCGCTTGTGATTGCCGACCCCAAGGCGATCGAGAGTCCCTTCTTTCAGTTGTACCCTCAAGGGTGGATCCGCGGCGCGATGGTGCTTCTCGCCACCGCCGCCACCGTCATCGCGAGCCAGGCCGTTATCACCGGCGCCTATTCACTGACGCGCCAGGCAATCCAGCTTGGACTTTTGCCGCGCTTTGAAATTCGCCATACCTCTGAAGCCCATTCGGGGCAGATCTTCATCCCGCGCGTCAATACGCTGCTCCTGGTGTTCGTGTTATTGCTCGTGCTGATGTTCCGCTCGTCCAGCGCGCTGGCCTCGGCCTATGGCATCTCGGTCACCGGAACCATGGTGGTTACGGCCATGATGGGTTTTGTCGTGATCTGGAAAGTATGGCGGTGGTCTGCGTTTGCTGCCGCCGCGCTGATTGCGCCCTTCCTGTTCCTCGACCTGACCTTCCTGGCGGCAAACCTGCTCAAGGTCTTCGAGGGCGGCTGGGTGCCGCTCGCGCTCGGCGCTGTTATGATCCTCCTGATGTACACGTGGCGGCGTGGCAGCCGGCTGCTGTTCGAGAAGTCGCGCAAGCTCGAGTTCCCGCTCGCTGATCTCGTGGCAATGCTGGAGAAGCGCCCGCCAACCCGGGTGCCGGGTACCGCCGTGTTCCTGACCAGCGATCCCCTCAGCGCGCCGACCGCGCTGATGCACAGTCTGAAACACTACAAAGTGCTGCACGAGAAGAACGTCATTCTCACCATCGAGACCGCGCATACGCCGCGGATCGATCCGGCCGAGCGCGTCAAGCTGGAGCAGATCAGCCCGACCTTCTCCAAGGTGACGCTCAAGTTCGGCTTCATGGAATCGCCCAACGTGCCGAAGGCGCTGGCGATCGCCCGCAAGCTCGGCTGGCAATTCGACATCATGTCGACGTCGTTCTTCCTGTCGCGCCGGGCGCTCAAGCCCGCGGTCCATTCCGGCATGCCGCGCTGGCAGGACCGGCTGTTCATCTCGCTCAGCCGCTCGGCGAACGATGCCACCGACTATTTCCAGATCCCCAGCGGCCGCGTGGTTGAAGTCGGCACGCAGGTGACGATCTAAGCTGACGATCGAGGCGGCCGCCCCGCTTCCATACCGTCCGCTGTCATCGCCCGCGCAGGCGGGCGATCCAGTATTCCAGAGACAGTGCGGGGGATATAGTGAGGCCACGGCGTACTGGATTCCCCGCCTTCGCGGGGAATGACACCGAATTTGATGAGCGACCTCCCAGCCGAGCCTGAGAGGTGACGCAGGCTCTCCAGGCATGGGCCTGAAAGCGCACTTCAAGTCGCTGCGATTTAGCTTTAACTTGCAGCGTATCGCTCAAGCCTTTGTAGCGCTTGATTTTCGTGAGCCGAGAGGCGAGGTTGCCGCCGGCCGGCATCGTCCCGGCGCGAGCTCGAATGTTGGAGGATGATGTGGCAAACCAGGTACAGGATCTGACCCCGGACGAGGTCTCCAAGGGTGTCGCGGAAGGGCGCTATCTGCTGGTCGACGTTCGCGAGCCGAACGAGGTCGAAGCCGAGGCCTATCCCTACGGTGTCGTGGTTCCGCTCTCGACCTTCGACCCAAAGGCGATCCCCGATCCGCAAGGCAAGGAAGTCGTGTTCGCCTGCCGATCCGGCAAGCGCTCGGTGACGGCCTCGCTCGCAGCGCAGGCGGCTGGCCTTCCCTACGACAAGCATCTCGCCGGCGGCATGCTGGGTTGGAAGGCGGCGGGTCTTCCCAGCAAGGTCGGCGGCTGACCCGGCCGATGTCCGACAATCCTTCCCTGAACAAGAGCTCCTCCCTGAACAAGGTCTTCGCCGACCTTCCCGTCACCATCTTCGAGGCGATGTCGCAGGCCGCGCGCGACAACGCCGCCATCAATCTCGGCCAGGGCTTTCCCGACGATCCCGGTCCCGAGGACATCCGCCGCGCCGCGGCCGACGCCTCGCTCAACGGCTACAACCAATATCCGTCGATGATGGGCCTGCCGGAGCTGCGCCAGGCGATCGCGACCCATTACGGCCACTGGCATGGCCTCAAGCTCGACCCGATGAGCGAGGTGATGGTGACCTCGGGCGGCACCGAGGCCCTGACCTCGGCCATCCTGGCGGTGGTCCAGCCCGGCGACGAGGTGGTCTGCTTTCAGCCGGTCTATGATTCCTACCTGCCGATCATCCGCCAGGCTGGCGGCATTCCGCGTCTCGTGCGGCTCGAGCCGCCGGGCTGGCGGCTGAATGAGGACATGCTGAAAAGCGTCTTCAATTCAAAGACCAAGGCGGTGCTCTTCAACAATCCCTTGAACCCATCCGCGGTGGTCTATCCGCGCGAGGACCTCGATCTCCTGGCGCGCTACTGCCAGGAGTTCGACGTCATCGCGATCTGCGACGAGGTCTGGGAGCACGTCACCTTCGACGAGCACAAGCACATCCCGCTGATCACCATCCCCGGCATGCGCGAGCGCACCATCAAGGTCGGCTCGGCCGGCAAGATCTTCTCGCTGACGGGCTGGAAGATCGGCTTCGTCTGCGCCGCGCCACAGCTGTTGCGCGTCGCCGCCAAGGTGCACCAGTTCCTGACCTTCACGACCGCGCCGAACCTGCAGGCCGCCGTCGCCTACGGCCTCGGCAAGCCGGACGAGTATTTCCTGTCAATGCGCAAGGACCTGACCCGGAGCAGGGATCGTCTGACCAAGGGCCTCGAGAGCCTCGGCTTCCCCGTGTTGAAGTCGCAGGGCACCTACTTCCTGACCGTCGACCTGTCGCCGCTCGGGCTCAACGAGAGCGATGCCGAATTCTGCTGGCGGATCGTGAAGGACTACAAGGTGGCGGCAATCCCGGTCTCGGCCTTCTACGAGCAGGATCCGGTGACCTCGGTGGTCCGCTTCTGCTTTGCCAAGAAGGACGAGACGCTCGACACCGCATTGGAGCGGCTGTCGGACGCCGTGCGCCGGCGCAAGGGGTAGATGATGAAGAAGGTCAGCCGTCTCGGCGTTTTCCTTGGTCTTGCGACCGCCGCGGCGCTGACGCTGCTCTCGCAAGGGGCCGCCGCCGACGGGCGCGTCGTCAACTTCTACAACTGGTCCAATTACATGGCGCCGGACGTCCTTGAGGCCTTCACCAAGGAGACCGGCATCAAGGTGGTCTACGACACCTTCGACGCCAACGAGACGCTGGAGACGCGCCTGATGGCCGGCAAGTCCGGCTACGACGTCGTGGTGCCGACCGCCTATTTTCTCCAGCGCCAGATCAAGGCCAACATCTTCCAGAAGCTCGACAAGTCGAAGCTGCCGAATCTGGCCAACGCCTGGCCGATGGTGACCAAGAATCTCGCAACCTACGATCCCGGCAATGAGTTTGCCGCGAACTACATGTGGGGCACGACCGGCATCGGCTACAACGTCGCCAAGGTGAAGCAGATCCTCGGGCCGGACGCCAAGATCGACAGCTGGGACATCGTCTTCAAGCCGGAGAACCTGGCCAAGTTCAAAGACTGCGGCGTCCACATGCTCGATTCCGCCGACGATATATTTCCGGCGGCGCTGAACTATCTCGGGCTCGATCCGAACTCGACCAAGCAGGCCGACCTGGAGAAAGCCACTGACGTCGTGGCCAAGGTCCGCCCCTACGTGCGCAAGTTTCACTCGTCCGAATATCTCAGCGCGCTTGCCACCGGCGAGATCTGCCTCGTGGTCGGCTGGTCCGGCGACATCATGCAGGCCCGCGCCCGCGCGGCGGAAGCCAAAGGCGGCATCGAGATCGGCTACGCGATCCCTAAGGAGGGCGCGCAGATGTTCTTCGACAATCTCGCGATCCCGGCGGACGCCAGGAACGTCAAGGAAGCCTACGAGCTGATCAACTATCTCTACCGCCCCGATGTCGCCGCCAAGAACTCGGATTTTTTGTCCTACGCCAACGGCAATCTCGCCAGCCAGAAGCTGGTCGATCCGAAGATTCTGAACGACAAGAACATCTATCCGGACGAGGCGACGCTCTCAAAGCTGTTCGTCATCACGGCGCGTGAGCCGGCGACGCAGCGCGTCATCAACAGGCTTTGGACCAGGGTGAAGACGGGAAGGTGACAAACTACGTTGCGTCATTGCGAGCGAAGCGAAGCAATCCAGAATCTCTCCGCGGATGCAGCCTGGATTGCTTCGCGTCGCTCGCAATGACAGGGCAAATTACCGCCATCTCCGATGCAGCCACAGCCACTGCTCGGGATGCTCGCGAACCCAGCCTTCCACCACGTTCGTGATCGCCTGGGTCGTGCCCTGGATGTCGATCTTGCCGTCGGCATCGCGTACCGGCTTGACCTCCTCGGTCAGCTCGCCGCGGAAGCGGCCGCCGGGCAGGCGAATGATGCGGACTCCGTGGATGGGGCATTCGACCTGGCGCAAGAGGCGCGCCAGCATCGGATTGGCGCGGGTCTTGCGGCCGAAGAAGGTGACCTCGACGCCGCCGGTCAGATACTGGTCGATCAGCATGGCGACGTGCTTGCCGTCCTTGAGCGCCTGCGCGAGCCGTAGCGGCGCGTCGCGCCCCGCCGGGATCAGCGTGCCCATTTTGACCTGGCGCATCTCCTGGATGATGCGGTCGGCGGATGCGATGTTCGGCCGACGATAGAGGATCGCGGCGTCCAGCCCATGCGCCACGGCGGCGAGCGCCGGCAATTCCCAATTGGCCAGATGCGCGGCGAAGATCAGCGCCGGCTTGCCGTCGTCCTTGATCTGATCGAACAATTCGACGCTGCGCGCCGGCAATTCGATCCGGCTCGTCTCCGGATGATCGCGATCGTAATCCCAGACGTGGTCCATGTGGGCGAACTCGGCGCCGACGCGGCCGAGATTGTCCCAGACGCCCATCAGGATGGTTTCGATCTCCTCCGGTGACTTTTCCGGAAACGCGGCGCTGAGGTTGGCGCGGCCGATCCGGTGCTCACGCAAGCGCGGGCCGATCAGTTTCGTGACGCGCGAGAAGAAATCCGAGGTCTTGGCCGGATCGAAATAGCGCGTCGTGCGCAGCATGCCGACGGTGGCAGCCCCGACCAGACTTCCGCCGATTGATTTGGCAGCCTCCCGCGCGCGGGCCTTGATGCTCGCAGGTAACAGCGCCATGCGACCGGTCAGGCCGGTTCGCGGGTCAGGATCAGCGAGGCGTTCTGGCCGCCGAAGCCGAACGAGTTCGACATGACCGCGGTGACGCGGGCATCGCGCGCCGTGTTGGCGACGACGTCGAACAGGATCGTGGGATCCGGAGTCTCGTAGTTGATCGTGGGCGGAATGCGCTGATGCTCCAGGGTGAGCAGCGAGAAGATCGCCTCCACCGCGCCGGCGGCCGAGATGGTGTGGCCGACCATCGACTTGTTCGAGGTCACCGGAATCTTCTGCACGAGCTCACCGAACACGGCCGATGTCGTGTTGAATTCCATCTTGTCGTTTTCGGGCGTCGCGGTGCCGTGCGCGTTGATATGGTCGATCTGGCCCGGCTCCATGCCGGCATCGGCCAGCGTCTTCTTCATGCAGCCGATGATCGGCTTGCCGTCGGGCGAGGAGCGGGTGCGATGGAAGGAATCGGTGAGCTCGCCGCAGCCGGCGATCACGCCGAGGATCTTTGCGCCGCGCGCGGTTGCGGCTTCGTAGCTTTCGAGCACGAGGGCGCCGGCGCCTTCGGCCATGACAAAACCGTCGCGGTTCTTGGAGAAGGGGCGGGAAGCGGCTTGCGGCGGCTCGTTCTGGGTCGACAGCGCCGAGAGCAGCGAGAAACGCACCAGCGCTTCAGGGTTCACCGTGCCGTCGGTTGCCACGCACAGCGCGGCATCAGTCTCGCCGCGGCGGATCGCCTCGACGCCGAGCTGGATCGAGGTCGCGCCCGAGGCGCAGGCGGTCGATAGCGAGATCGGCGAGCCTTTGGTGCCGAAGGCTTCGGCGAGGTGGGCGGCCACCGAGCCGAACATGAAGCGGTGATGATAGGCCGTGAACTTGCCGCCGCCGGAAATGCGCAGGAGATCGTCGTAGTTGAAGTCGAGCTTGCCGACGACGCGCCCGAGTTCGCGGCGCTGCGGCCATTCGACCTCGACCGGCGCAACTGCCAGGAACAGTGGGCCCGGGAAATCGCCCTTGGCGCCGATGCCGGCCTGGTCGAGCGCTTCCTGCGTGACCAGCTCGGCCATCCGCTCGGACAGGGCGGTGGAGGAGAACGGATCGACACTGACGAAATCGACGGTGCCGGCCATGGTGGTCCTCAGCCCGTCGACCGGAAAGCGCGTGATGGTGCGGATGCCGGATTCGCCGGCGACGAGCTTCGACCAATTGTCGGCCTTGCCGGCGCCGAGCGAGGTCATGATGCCCATGCCGGTGACGACGACGACGGGACGTCCGAGTTTGTCGCGTGGTGCAGTCATGTATCCCCGCTTGCGTTAGCTGGCCGCTTCGACCAGCGCCATGCCTTCGCCGCGCCAGTGTCCGGCTCCCACCACCACGATCTGGGTGGGGGCGCCCTGCATTTCAATCTCGGTCCCGGTCGAATCGTTCGGCGGAAACAGCGCGCCGCGCGAGATCGACAGCGCGGCGAGCGCCAACCCCAGCGGGAATTGTGTCTCCATGGTGTGGCCGAACATCGTACCGGTCGAGCGCACCGGAAAGTCGGTATGGCGCTTCAGAAATCCGCGTTCTTCGGAAGTGGCCGGCTCTGCGCCGGTTGCACCCGTGATGATCGCGCCCTTGCCCTCGCGCTTGGGCAGTTGCGCCCACAGCTTCTCGAGCGTTGCAGCCATGTCGCCGGGTTGCTTGCGCCGGGCGAGATCGGCGACGACGCTCGCGAGCTTGGCGAATGGTTTTGCGCCGCGCGCTTCGGCGTGAGTCCTGGATTCCAGCACCAGGAACGCGCCGGCCGAGCCGAGCGCGAAGCCGGCGTGGTCCTTGCGCGCCCAGACAGGCGCGAACTTGTCCTTCAGATTGAAGTCGCCGAATTCGTAGAGGACCAGCAAGTCCTTGCGCTCGCCATTATGCGAGCCGCCGACCAGCGCAATGTCACTCTCGCCCGAGGCGATCCGCGCCAGCGCGATGCGCGCGGCATCGGCGCCCGCGACCTCTTCGCCCATGAAGGTGCGCGAGGTGCCGCCTAAGCCGTGCACGATGGCGATGTTGCCGGCAAGCAGGTTGGAGAGCTGGGCCAAAAATAGCGTCGGCCGCAGATCACTCATCAGCCGCTCGTTGAGGAAGCCGGGCGCATTGGCGCCCTTGGCCTCGGCCGTGAGCACGCCGGTATCGACATTGAGATCGCGCTCGCCGCCGCCGGCGGCGACCACCATGTCGATCTTCGACAGAATGTCCTTGTTGCCCTTGATCCCTGCGGAATCCAGCGCCAGCCCCGCGGCATAGGTGCCGATGCGCTGCCAGGCCTCCATCTGCCGCTGGTCACCCTTCTTCGGGATCTGGCTGTCGAAGCTGACCGGCATCAGCGGATGCACGACGTAGGGCGCAAAGCCGTTCTCGTCGACATTGATGCGCTTGTCTTGGAGCGCGGCCCAGTTGGCGTCCAGCCCTTCACCGAGGGAGGTGGCAAGCCCAATGCCGGTGATCCAGACTTCGGTCTGGCCGGGCTTCGAAACGGGGGTCTCGGTCATGGCGACACAGTCTGCTGCGGAAAGCCGACGCGCTTGGCGATCGCGTCCATGTGGGAGCGCATATCCGCGTTGGGGAAGGGGATCAGTGTGAAGGTGAGCGTCGAATTCGCGCGCAGCTTGCCGCCGACCCTGATCTTGGCTTCGGTCATGGCGTAGCCCGAGCCCTCGTGGACGAGACTCGCCTCGATGCTCATGAGCTCGCCGGGGAGGACCGAGCCGCGCACCTTGGCTTCCTTCACGGCCGCGAGGATCGGCATGCGCTCGAACTTCAGCACGCCAAGCAAGAGCCAGCCCGAAGCCTGCGCCATCGATTCGATCAGGAGCACGCCGGGCATCAGCGGATAACCCGGGAAGTGCCCTTCGAAGACGGTGCTCTCCTTCGGGACCTGCGCTTCGACAGCGATCTTCTTCTCGTCGACGTTGAGGTCGACGATGCGATCGATCATGTGAAAGTATTCGAGTTGCATGACCGCGCGCTTAGGCGCTCGCGCCCTTGGCCGCAACCAGTTCGTCGATGCGAGCGCAAAGATTCTTCAGCACGAAATACTGCTCGGTGGTCGCCTTGCCGTCGTTGACCTCCTGGGTCCATTTTTCCAGCGGCAGCTTGATGCCGAACTGCTTGTCGATCGCGAACGCGATGTCCAGGAAATCGAGGCTGTCGATGCCGAGGTCATCGATGGCGTGGCTATCCGGCGTGATCGTGTCGCGAGGGATGTCGCAGGTTTCAGCGATGATCGTAGCGACCTGATCGAATGTGGAGGACATCACTAAGCCTTTGATATATTGTATATATTTGCAGATGTTCCAGAGCGGAACGGTGGGTGGGCATCGCGCCCCGAGTGACGCCCTCAAATCCCCCTCTGGCCGGGTCGAAAGCCCGTATATCGGAGCGCCGCCCCGAGTTCAATGGAGCCTGGCGCGGCTGGAGGTAGCCTGGGGATGCCTGTTATCGGGGCTGCGAAGCGAGTCGTCGGGGCGGGGGTATGCCTAGATATGCGGCGTCGTGATCTTGACGCAGTCGCGCCGGCCCATCAACACGCAATCCTGGGTCCGGCGCAAGTCGGCGATGCTGACTGCGAGCCAGATCCCGATCGCAGTCAGCGCGATGGTGAAGGCGAGCGCGGCGATGTTGGCGAGCATGCGGCGACGGAAATCGTCCCGCTCCGCGCGGGGCTGCTCGTAGCGCGACAGGTCGAGCGGCTCGGGTGTCGCGTGCAGCGGCTGCACCGTTCCGCCGCTCCGCCGGATTGGCGTAGGGGATGCCGTGCGCGGCCTGAACTGGAGCACCCGGTGCTCCTCGTCCGAGGTTATGGGCCGCTGGGTCTTCATGGCGCGGGGATCACTCCGAAGCAGCGATTTTTAGATAGCACACGTCACACAGGCGTTGCAGAAAATCTTCTCAACGCGCACGTGCATTGCGGTTTCACACTATCTTGATCTTGCAGGTGACGCGGCGACGGATCGCGGAATGGGTCGCGTCCTGGTGTCATCGGCGGGTTGCGTTGCAACAACAGTCGCCGCGGAATATGCGCGTCCCGCCGGCGAACATCCGCGGGCCGCTCGGATTTTGCGGTCGCAGCGCTCATGCCATAATCAGCGAAATCGGGACCGCCTGTCGCAATCATTTGAGGAGCCCTTCGACCATGACCAATATGCGCGAGCCGAGAGTGCATCCGGTGCCGATCCTGTCGCTCCGGCCGACGCAGATGACGGTCGGCATGCGCGAGGTCAAGGAGAAGCGCCAACGCTGGCGTGAGCATGGCAAGAAGAAGCAGTCCGAGCTGCTCGGAACCCACATGATCCCGGTCGTGCACGGCCCCGACGAGCGCTATTACGTGATCGACCATCATCATCTCGGCCGCGCGCTGCACGACGAGGGCATCAAGGAGGTGCTGGTGACGGTGGTCGGCGACCTCAGGATGGTCGAGCGCGAGGCGTTCTGGGGCGTGATGGACAACAAGCGCTGGGTCTATCCTTACGATGCCAAGGGCGAGCGGCGGCCGTTCCGCGAGCTGCCGAAATCGGTCACCGATCTCAAGGACGATCCGTTCCGCAGCCTCGCCGGCGAGCTCCGCCGCATGGGCGGCTTCGCCAAGGACACCACGCCGTTCTCCGAATTCCTGTGGGCCGACTATCTGCGCCGCAAGCTGCCGCGCAAAGCGGTCGACGCCAATTTCGACAAGGCGCTGGAGAAGGCGATGTCGGCTGCCAAGAGCAAGGATGCGATCTATCTGCCCGGCTGGTGCGGACCCGCGCAGGACGACTAGGGCGTGCTTGCCGCGGGGACCTTCGGGCTGCGGTGCGAGAAGGGTTCCGGCCTGGGAAGGGTGATAAGCGGGGGGCCGCTTCTTGGCAGTAGCGTGGGCATCGGCGCCGACGCCGGCGCGGACACGCTTGATCTGCCGCAAATTCTCTCCGGTGCGGACCGCTAAGGTCTGCCGGCATGATTGCTGAACCAGCGTGCGCCTGTCGTCGAAATGCCAGACAGATTGCTCAGGTGGGCTCCAAGTCGTGCGGGCCCCGGAGACCTTACCATGAGCGCCGTCTTTCGCATTGTCTTTATCGTTGCCGGCGCCATTACCGCGCTGTTCGTTGCGCGCGATGCCCTGAACTTCACGATCATCCAGACCTTCGTCGCCGTTCTGCTCGTCACCGCCATCGTCGGTCTCGGCAGTTTCTGGAGCCAGTGGCGGAAGACCTGAGCGACACTCAGCGCCTCGCGTCCATCGTCCTCGTCGGGATATTGGCCGTTCCGGCGCCACGGATCGATTGCGCGTCCGCTTCAAGCAGCCGCGTCGCGATCGATTTTCCGTAAGCGCACGAAGGCGGCCCAGGCCCGCGGATATTCCCTGTCCGTGGGATCAATCGCAAGCAGCGCGCGGCATGCTTCCTTGATCTCCTCGGGCGAAGGACGCTTGGTCGGAGCGCCGGTTGATTTCGCTTCCTCCCAGCGAGCCTCGATATCTCTCGCGAAAGCCAGGGCCTCGGCGCTCGTCCACTTCTGCGTTGATTTCGCCAGCGCGTGGCCGGAAGGGAACGTTGGCCATGCGGCCGGCGGCTGGTCGACACGCCAATTCAGTTCGTCTCCCTGGAATGCCTCCGCGCCCGAACGTGAATGCTGCGCTGCTGGCGCCCATCCTGCCCCTGCCGAAGCTGATGAGCCGGCCGATTTCGGCGCGGCTGCCGAACCTGGCGTGACTGCTGCTGTCTGTCCGGCCAGCTGGCCAAGCTGTTGTTCCATTGTCCCGCCGCTGGACTTGGGGATGATTTTTTCGACGGTCTTGACCATCGACAGCGCGCCTGGCGATATCAGCGTCTTCTGGTCGGCAATTCTATCGTCGGCCGCGGTGGGGCAGGGCTTGTATGCAGAGCGCTGCGACGTGATCCGACCGTCGTCGTCGATACGGGCAAAATCGATCGCGACAGTGTAAACGAAGGCGGTCTCGACATACTGCCTCTCTTTATCCATCGCCTTCACGGAGCCGCACACGTATCTTGCTTGGTCTGCTTCGACCGTTCGTAGGCCGTTGAAGTGAGCTGAATTCGGCGCAATGAGAACACGTGAGACGGCGGCCCGCGCCTTGCCATGTTCCGATTCCAACATGCTCCATATTTCGTTGGCGTTGATGACGTCGGGCTGATAGTTCCATGCGTATCCGGCCGCGAAGAACGTTGCGCCAACGCAGGTCGCGGTAACAAATGCCCGCACGTTCATGAGACGGCCCCTCTGCAGGCACGACTAATCCGCGTCTCCGGTGACGGAAACTACGCAAGTTGTGCCGAAACGTTTGTGCTAGTTGAGGGTGAGTTTCTTAATAAAACGTGTGCGATTGCGAAAACCTAGAGTTCCCGTCAAACGGGAACCCGTCCCCCGGCGTTGCCGGCGACGCCTTTACCGCGCTGGAGACGGTCGGTCATTTCTTCGGCAGGCGTCCCATCAGATAGAATTCGTCGTTCGGGCGCATGCCGGTGAAATTCGCCAGCCGGTTCGACAGCGCGAAGAAGGCGGAGATTGCGGCGATGTCCCAAATGTCGTCGTCGCTGAAGCCGTGCGGCCCAAGCGCGGCGAAATCCTCCTCCGAGATCCGCTGTGCATCCGCCGAGATCTTCATCGCGAAGTCGAGCATCGCCTTCTGCCGCGGCGTGATGTCGGCCTTGCGGTAGTTCACCGCAACCTGGTCGGCGATCAGCGGGTTCTTGGCGCGGATGCGCAGGATCGCACCGTGCGCGATCACGCAATACTGGCATTGATTGGCGGCCGAGGTCGCCACCACGATCATCTCGCGCTCGGCCTTGGTGAGGCCGCCGTCCTTCTCCATCAGCGCGTCGTGATAGGCAAAGAATGCGCGGAATTCGTCGGGACGGTAGGCCAGCGTCAAGAACACGTTCGGCACGAAGCCGCTCTTCTCCTGCACGGCGAGGAGCCGCGTGCGGATGTCCTCCGGCAGCGTGTCGAGAGCGGGGGCGGGGAAGCGTTGCGTGGTGGGCTTTGTCATGGACATGCTTTCTCGTACTGAGGCGGCAAGCATAATCCATGCGGGTGGCCGCCTCAATGTGCCCGCTACAAGGCCAAATTGAAGAAACGGCACCGTGGCCCTTGCCCCGTCATTGCGAGCGCAGCGAAGCAATCCAGCGTCCCCGCGGAGGGATTCTGGATTGCTTCGCTGCTCGCAATGACGAGGTTGGGGGGACTCGCGCGCCCTTACCGCAGCGGCTTCTTCAGCAGCGAGAAGCGGTCCGGATCGAGCCCCATCGAGGGCTGCAGCATCGGCGCTTCGGCGCTCGCCAGCGTCTTCGCCGGCGGCGCCGAGAACACCGGATCGTTCGGCACGTCGCGCTGCGAGGTGGCGCCGCGCCAGCGTTCGAGCACGGCACCGACGAAATGCATGTCGTGACCAGCGGTCACGGACGGAACGCTGCTGATTGTGGCTTCGCCGCGCGGCAATTGGTGCGGCGGCACCTCCTTGAAGCGCAGCCGCGTCGGCAGCGCGACGCCTTCGCCGAACGCCAGCACCTCGCGGGTGCCGAGCGAGGGCACGAAGGACAGCAAATTCGCGGCCGCATCCGACACCGCGGCGCGCAGCAGCGCCTGGTCGCGTTCGTTGGCAAGACGCATCGTGAACAGCGTGTTGCATTGGGAGATGATGGTGGCGTCGAGCTCGGCCGGACGCTGGGTGATGAGGCCGAGATAGACGCCGTATTTACGGCCTTCCTTGGCGATGCGCGACACCGCCTTGCGGGTCGGCCCGAAGCCGACATTGCGGTCGGCGGAGGCGTAGCGGTGGGCCTCCTCGCAGACGAACAGCATCGGCGAGACGCCGTCGCTCCACAGGCCGAAGTCGAAGGCCATACGGCAGAGCACCGAGACGACGGAATCGATGACTTCGGCCGGGAAGCCGGCGAGCTGCATCACCGTCATCGGCTTGCCGTTGGCGGGCAGACGGAACAGATGGCTGATCACTTCGGCCATGGTGTCGCCGCCGACATTGGCGTTATCGAACATGAAAGCGTAGCGGGGGTCGTTGCGGACTGCCTCGATGCGGGAGATCAGTTTGTGATAGATGATGCGCGACGAGCGGTTTTCCAGCTTGCCCATGCGCTCGTCGATCAGCGAGATCAGGTCGACGAGGCGGTACGGCACCGGCGTGTCGATGGTGAACCCGATCTGCTTGGGATCGATGCGCTTCAAGCCGATGCGGTCGGCGTTCTGGTACTGCGTGTAGACGCCCTTGGCGATCGGGATGACCTCGGCGAGCACGTCGAGCTCCTCGGGCACGCCGGCGCGGCCGGCGAACAGCACGTCGACGATTTCCTCAAAGTTGAACAGCCAGAACGGCAGCTTGAGGTTTCGCGGGTTCAGCACCAGCGCGCGGTCGCCGAAGCAGCGGCCATATTCGTTGTGCACGTCGAGCAGGAAGATGCGCAGGTTCGGGCGTGCCTTGAGGATCTCATTGAGCAGCAACGAGACGCCGGTCGATTTGCCGACGCCGGTCGATCCCAGCACCGCGAAATGCTTGGACAGCATTTCCTCGACGTCGACATAGGCGATAACGGAGCGGTCCTGCTGCAGGAAGCCGACATTGATCTGGTCCGATCCGGTCGGCGCATAGATCGTGCGCAGCTCCTGGCTCGTGATCAGGTCGACCGAATCTCCGATGGTCGGATAATTGGTGACGCCACGCTGGAATTTGGCCTTGTCCGACGCATTGAGGATTTCGCCGAGCAGATCGACAGACGCGATGGCGATGTAGTTGTCGGCGCTCGAAAGATTCTCACAGGACACCTCGGTGATCATGGCGACGATGACCGAACTGGCGCAGCGGATGCTGACGAAACGGCCTACGGTCGCCCGCACCTCCGAGATCGGCATTTGGCTTTCCGCCAAAAGCCCGACCCGGGCGAGCGATCCGCGAACCGAAATCACGCGTCCAAAGGATGTCACGATGGATGAACCTGGCAAGAACGAGGAGATTTGCTCCCAGACTATGCCCGGCCGTCGCTGCACAAACGGTTAAACGGCAAGCGCGGGTGCTTCGTTAAATCCGCGACAATTCCGCCGGTAGGATTTGTACCCGATACATATTTGCGGGCAGAAATGGCGGGAAAAAGCTGCATTTTCAGGTCAGTTGACCGAAACCGCTCTTAAGGAAGACTTTACCATTCGGGCAGCTGGCCGGGCTTTCGTGCTGCAAAGCGGCTGCCGGCCGCGGCGCCGGTTGCGGTACAGGATCGTTTTGGTTTGTTGACGGGACCTAATCATTTGTACATTAGTACAAATAATAGCGACCGTCAGTCGTGCCTGGATACCTGCGCACGCATTGCCGTTGCGCGCCGTGCCCGATTGCGCGATCCGGTGCCTGGATCGCAGCTACGCCTTGGAGGAGACCATGCAGCCCGAACCGATCCTGGATCTCGCTCATCTCGGCCACATGGAACTGCTGACGCCGAAGCCGGATGAGAGCCTGACATTCTTCGTCGACGTCATGGGCATGACGATCAGCGGGCAGAAGGGCGAGTCGGTCTATCTGCGTGGCTGGGACGATTACGAGCGCTATTCGCTCAAGCTGACGGCGTCGAAAACCTCCGGCATGGAGCACATGGCGCTGCGCGCGCGCAGTCAGCAGGCGCTGGAGCGTCGCGTCGCGGCACTCAAGGGGTCGGGCTTCGACATCGGCTGGATCGAGGGCGACATGGGGCAGGGACCGACCTTCCGCTGCCGCGATCCCGATGGCCACATCGTCGAGCTCTATTACGAGACCGAATGGTATCAGGCGCCGCCGGAGTTGAAGCCTGCGCTGAAGAACCAGGCGCAGCGCTTTCCCGCGCGCGGCGTCAATGTGCGGCGCCTCGACCACCTCAACTGCCTCGCCGTCGACATCAAGGCCAATCGAGAATTCTTCGAGAATTATCTCGGCTGCCGCCTCACCGAGCAGATCGTCCTTAATGACGGACGGGAAGCCGCGATGTGGCTGACGATGTCAAACAAGAGCTACGACTTCGCCTATTCACTCGACCATTCCGGTTTGCCCGGACGTTTCCACCACGTCACCTACGCGCTCGACAGTCGCGAGGAGATTCTTCGCGCTGCAGATATCTTCCTGGAGAACGGCGTCCATATCGAGACTGGGCCGCACAAGCACGCGATCCAGCAGACCTTCTTCCTCTACGTCTACGAGCCCGGCGGCAACCGCGTCGAAGTCGCCAATGCCGGCGCGCGCCTGATCCTCGCGCCGGACTGGAAGCCGATCGTATGGACGGAGGAGGAGCGCAAGAAGGGGCAGGCGTGGGGGTTGAAGACGATCGAATCCTTCCACACCCATGGCACGCCGCCGGTGGAGGTTAAGAAGCACGGCTAATCAGCGGATGCGCGCACGCGTGTGATCGTCTCGCGCACGCCGGTCCAGGCAGGCTTGTCCGGCGCGAACTGCCCGCGCAGGAAAGTGACGAGCTCTTCGACCTGCGCGTCGCTCATGCTGTGCCTGAAGGCCGGCATGTAGCCGAGGTCGCTGGAGGCAGGCTCGCTGATGCCGTGCAGGATCACCTGAACGAGATTGTCCGGTGTATTGCTGTGCAGATTGCTGTTGAGCGCGAGCGAGGGCCGGCTGCCGAACAGCGGCAGACCGCCGACCTCGTGGCAGACGGCGCAGGCGCCCTGATAGAGCCGCGCGCCGGTGGACGAGGCGAAGGTGACTTGCGTGGCGGCTTCGAGGCTGGCGGCGAGCGTATCCTGCGTCTGCGCATTGCTCGCGGCATCGTTGAACGAGCCAAGATAGACCGCCATCGCGCGAATGTCCTGGTCGGGGAGGGCGGCAAGATCCCTGACGACCGGTGCCATCGGTCCGGCGGCGACGCCGTGATAGCGCGAATGGCCGGTGCGCAGATAGGCGAAGAGGTCGTCCTGGCTCCAAGAGATCGGCGCATGCGAGAGCGAGGTGAGCGGCGGCGCCTCCCAGCCCTCGGCAAAACCGCCGGCGAGATAGGCATCGCGCTGTTCGGCGCCGAGCGCGTTGCGCGGTGAATGGCAGCCGCTGCAATGGCCGAGGCTCTCGACCAGATAGGCGCCGCGATTCCAAGCTTCCGACTTCGCGGGATCGGGCTTGAACTCCTTCGTCTGGTGGAACAAGGCGTTCCAGCCCGCAAGCAGCGGGCGCAGATTGAACGGGAAGGCGAGCGCGTTAGCCGGTGCCGTCGCACCCACTGAAGGCTGTGCCATCAGATAGGCATAGAGCGCCTGCATGTCGGCGTCGTTCGTCCTGGAAAAATGCGTGTAGGGGAAGGCGGGGTAGAGCTGGCGGCCGTCGCGATGAAGCCCGTCGCGCATCGAGCGCTCGAAGGCGGGATAGGACCAGGCGCCGATACCGGTCTCGACGTCGGGCGTGATGTTGGTCGAGTAGATGATGCCGAACGGCGTCTCCAGCGCCCGGCCGCCTGCGTTGAGCGCACCGCCGAGCGTGGTGTGGCACTCCGCACAATTGCCGAGCGCCGCCAATTGCTGACCGCGCGCGATGGTCGCGGCGGAATAGACCGACGCATCTGGCCGCGCGATCGGCGCGATGGCGCGGCCCGGAAGACACGCCGCACCGATGCCGATCGCAGCCATGACGACTGCCGCAATCGTCGCGAAGATGCCGGTTCGCCCAGCGAGCGGATTTTGCCAGACGCGAGACGACTGCGGAGTGGCGGGCGCGGGCAGCGCCTGCGGTGTGGCTGCCGTATCGCCGTGCAGCCCCTTGAGAATGCGCTCGGGCGTAAACGGCGGCTCGCGAAAGCGCACGCCGGTGGCATCGAAGATCGCATTGGCAATCGCCGCTGCGCTCGGCACCGACGCGGATTCGCCGACGCCGAGCGGCGGCTGGTCCGGCCGCGGCAGCATCAACACGTCGATCTTGGGCACGTCGGGGAAGGGAATGATCGGGTAGGCGCCCCATTCCCGCGCCGCCACCGCGCCGCGCTCGAACGGGACCTCTTCCATCAGCGCGCGGCTGGTGGACTGGATGACGTTGCCGTGGATCTGGTGGCGGACGCCGTCCGGATTGATCATCAAGCCGGAATCCTGGCCCGCGACGACCCGCGTCACGCTGACTTCGCCCGTCGTCTTGTTCACGGCGACATCGGCAACCCAGGCCGACCATGCCGCGCCATAGCCGGGAAACTTGCTGTGGACGTAGAGCGCGTAGGCAAAGCCGCGCCCGTGCACGACCTCGCCATCTTTCTCTTCACGCACCGGCCGCGGCGTCCAGCCCGCCCGCTCGGCGACCGCGTTGACGAGATCGACGGCGCGCTGGTCCTTCAGATAACGCAGGCGGTATTCGACCGGATCGACGCCGGCCTCGGTCGCGAGCTCGTCGATGTAGGATTCATGGGCAAAGGTGTTCGGCAGCGCCGAAACTCCGCGGAACCAGGCCGCGCGCACGATCGGCGCCATGTCATGCGCGACGACGCGCATGTGGTCGTAGTCGTAAGGCGGGATCGCGGTGCGGTCGCCCATCTGGAGCACGGCAGGATCCGGCGAAATCCGTCCCGTCAGCAACAGCGCCAGCGTCGGCGCGGCGTTCGAGGGGTAACGCGTGGCGAGATCGTAGCCGGCGACGCTGCCATCGGCGTTCAGGCCGCCATTGACGTCGATGAGCTGCGCGGTGCCCTTCGGCTCCCAGGCGTGCTCCTGCTCACGCGTCAACTGCACGCGTACGGGCCTGCCGACCGCGCGCGACAACAGCAGCGCGTCGGCGGTGACGTCATCGGCGCAGTTGCGGCCGTAGCACCCGGCCGCCTCCAACCGGTTCACCTCGATCTCGCTTTCGGGTCGCTCGACCAGCAGAGCAAGGTCGCCGCGCAGCAAATGCGGGTTCTGCGTGCCCGACCAGACCCGGATGTTGCCAACTTGAAAATCAGCGACCGCGCAGGAGGGACCGATCGAGGCGTGCATCTGGTACGGCCACACATAGGTCCGCGGCATCGGCTTGGCCGCGCCGGCGATCGCCGCGGTCACGTCGCCCTTGTCGATCAGTGTGCGCGGTGTCGATGGATTGGCGCGCAGCGCTCTTTCGAGATCGGCGAGATCTGGCAGGGTAGGCGTCGGCTTCCAGCTCAGCTTGAGCTGCATGGCGGCCAGAATTGCGTTCTCCTCGCGCTCGGCGACCACGCCGACGAAATCGCCGATGCGCACGACGGCGACGAGGCCGGGGATGTCGCGGACCGAGGATTCGTCGACAGCCACTAGGCTGGTGCCGACGAACGGTCCGGCATCGACGCCTGCATAGGGCGGACGGATGACGCGGCCGTGCAGCATGCCGGGCACGCGGATGTCGTGCACGAAGGTCAACCCCCCCGTGGCCTTGGCGGGCAGGTCGACGCGTGGCATCGACTGGCCGACGATGGCGTAATCGCCAACGGGCTTGACGGCGACGTCGTCGGCAAGTTCGAGGCGAATAGTCTCGCCGCCGATCAACTCGCCATAGCTGACGCTGCGATTATGCCCACGGACGAGGCCGTCCTCGATCGTGAGTTCGGCAGCCGGCAGCTCGAGCCGCTCCGCCGCGCGTGCGACCAAAAAGTGCCGCGCCTGCGCAGCCGCTTTGCGCAGCGGCACGGCGGTGATCTGGATGGTTTCGCTCGCGATTGTCGCGCCCTGGTTCGGCACGATAGCGGTGTCGCCGAGCACGACGACGACGCGCGCAAAGGACACATCGAGCTCTTCGGCCACGATCTGGCCCAGCGCGGTGCGGATGCCCGTGCCGAGATCGACATGGCCATTATAGGCGGTGACGGCGCCATCCGCGCTGATCCGGACGAAAGTCTCGGATGTGATCTCGTCTATGGTGCGGACGACGACAACCGAACCCGATGGCCGCTCAGCTCCGGTCGGATGCGGGGAGGCCATCAATCACCGGCCTCGGCAAGCTGGCCGGACGCCCGCATCACCGCACGAACAATCTCGACATGCGTGCCGCAGCGGCAGAGATTGTAGCGTAGCGCCGCCAGTACCTCCTGCTCGGTCGGTCGCGGATTGATCGCGAGCAGCGCCTTGGCGGTCATGATCATGCCGCTCAGACAATAGCCGCATTGCGCCGCCTGTTCGTCGATGAAGGCCTGCTGGACCGCATCCGGCTTGTCACGCGTGCCGAGTCCTTCGAGCGTCACGATGTTGCGTCCTTCGCAACCGCTGATCGGAATGACACAGGCACGTGCCGCGGCGCCGTCGATCAGGACGGTACAGGTGCCGCATTCGCCAAGGCCGCAGCCATATTTCGGACCGTTGAGCGCCAGATCGTTGCGCAGCACGTAGAGCAACGGCGTCTGCGGCGCGGCCGCGACGTCGTGGATGCTGCCATTCACTGTGAGGCGGATCGGTGGCTGCGTCATCCTCGTTCCCAAGTCGGCTCGTCAGGCCCCGCGACGACACGGTCGCAAAAACTGTCGGTCGTGACGATACCGTTTGTACACAAACGTGCAAGTCGGCATGCCGCAGTGCAGCGCAACTGCTCGCTTTGTGGACAAAGGCGGGAGGCAAATGAGAGTTTATTCGGCAGCGGCGTCTTTTCACCGGCACCGCCGCTTGACAGCCATCCGGAGCGCGCGCAACATCGTTCGTATACGAATGATAAGCCCCGTGATCCGCTGGCTTGCACATGGTGACTGAAACGACGAGCGCCGCCACCGACAAGATCCGCTGCGATGCCTGTCCGGTGATGTGCTACATCAAGCCGGGTGCGGCGGGCGCCTGCGACCGCTACGCCAATCATGACGGCAAGCTCGTCCGCGTCGATCCGCACGTGATCCTCGAGCGCACGGTGTCCCAGGGCGGCAAGCTGGTGCCGTTCAGTCGCACCGAGGATTGGGACGGCAAGATCGTCCACGAGCCCTCGACCTTCGTGACCGCGATCGGTGCCGGCACCACCTATCCCGACTACAAGCCGGCGCCGTTCATCGTCTCAGCAGAAGTCGACGGCGTCGATATGGTGACGGTCGTCACCGAGGGGATCTTCTCCTATTGCGGCGTCAAGGTGAAGATCGACACCGACCGCTATCTCGGGCCGGAGACCGCGACCGTCCGTGCGCAGGGCGAGGCGGTCGGCCACGTCACGACCAGCGAATACGGCTCGCAGATGCTGTCGCTCGGCGGCGTGCATCATCTGACCGGCGGATCCAAGAAGGAGGGCCGCGTCACCTGTGACACGCTGATGGATCTCGCCAACTGCAAGGCGGTCGAGCTCACCATCGACGGCGGCGCAAGCGTGGTGGTGCAGGCCGGCCAGTCGCCGATCGTCAACGGTGTCAGGGAAGAGCGCATGCGCGTCGGCTGCGGCTCGGCGACCATCGGCATGTTCGCCAAGCAATGGCACGGCAAGGTCGACGAGGTCGTCGTAGTCGACGATCACATTACCGGCGTGCTCAGCGAGCACCAGGCCGGCAAGCTGCTTGATATCGCCGACACCGGTATCAAGATGAAAGGGCGCCGCTCGACGCCGGGCCGCTATTTCCAGGTCGCCGATCCCGGCACGGGCTGGGGCGGCACCAACATTTCCGATCCGCTGGCGATCCTCGGTCCGTTCGATGCCAAGCAAGCCAGGCCCGGTCTGACCATGCTGATGGTCTCCACGACCGGCGAGCATTCGTCCTACTACGTGCTCGACGAGGCCTTGAAGCCGGTCGAGACCGAGATGCCTGCCGATTTGAAATTTTCGGTCGAGCGCATCCAGGAGAATTGCGAACCGGCGCTGTGCACGGTGCTGTTCATGGCCGGTGCCGGCGGCTCGCTGCGAGCGGGCGTGACCGACAATCCGGTGCGGCTGACGCGCTCGGTGAAGGACGCGCTGACCCGCGTCAGCAGCGGCGGCGCCCCGGTCTATGTCTGGCCCGGCGGCGGCATCACCTACATGGTGGACGTGACGCAGATGCCTTCAGGCGCGTTCGGCTATGTGCCGACGCCCGCGCTGGTCGCGCCGATCGAGTTCACGATGAAGCTGTCCGACTATGCCGCGCTGGGCGGGCACATGGACTATGTGAAGCCGCTCGCCGAGGTGAGGGGTGGCGATGATGTTCGTCAGTTGCCCTGGCAGAATCCGATTCCGGGACATCGGGTATGACAAGGCTCCCGCAAATCGCAATGCTGTCTGATGGCCGGCGGCTGCATTTGCAGGATGGTCCGATTGATCTGATCGTGGAAGCGAGGGGAGATGCAGGTGAGGTCCGGGCGGCCTATAAGGGGGCGTCGCGCCGGTTCACCGGGTTGCTCGACGAACTTTGTGCGGAGCTGCCGGAACTCCGCAAAGCCGCGCAACGCGGAAAGTGCGCGCTGAACGGCGTTGTTGTGCGCCGCATGTATGCCGCCGTCGCGCCCTATGCCGCCGATTGCTTCATCACGCCGATGGCTGCGGTGGCGGGCAGCGTCGCCGAGGAGATTCTGGGGGCGATGCTGAACGCTGCATCGCTCGATCAGGCCTATGTCAACAATGGCGGCGATATTGCCCTCCATCTCGGCGAGGGCGCGCATTTTTCGGTGGGCCTGATGGACCGGCCCGATCGCGACGGCGTAATGCAGACGATAAGGGTCGATGCGAGCGATGCCGTGCGAGGGATCGCCACCAGTGGTCGCCACGGCCGCAGTTTTTCGCTCGGAATTGCTGATGCCGTGACCGTGCTTGCGGCGACTGCGTCGAAGGCCGATGCGGCGGCGACGGTTATCGCCAACGCGGTCGATCTGCCCGGGCATCCCGCCATCGTCCGGCGGCCGGCCAATGAGCTTCAGCCTGACAGCGACCTCGGCGCGCATCTCGTGACCCACGATGTTGGTGAGTTGTCGCGGGCCGAAATCGCAACGGCGCTCGAATCTGGCGCGGAATGTGCACGGCAATTGTTCGATCGCGGGCTGATCGAGGGTGCCGTGTTGCGGCTGTGTGGTGATATGCTTGTCATCGGAACCAAAGATATTGAACGGCAACGATCGCGCATGCCCGTGCTGGAGAACGCGGTTCATGCCTGAGCAGGGAAGAGCCTAAGGAAACAATCATGAGCGCGATCATCCGCAAGATCGTCACCGTCGTCGAAGAGACGCAGATGGAGATGGGCAGGCCCGTGTCGCCGCCAACCCGGCGCGCCGCGGCGATCGCCGTGATCGAAAATCCCTTTGCTGGAAAATATGTCGAGGATCTCGCGCCGCTGATTGCGATCGGGGAGGAGCTTGGCGATCTCCTGTCCAAGCGCGCAGTTGCCGCGCTCGGGATCGATGGCTCCAAGGTGCAGAGCTATGGCAAGGCGGCAGCCGTTGGCGAGAATGGCGAGCTGGAGCATGCGGCCGCGATTCTTCACCCCAAAATGGGGGCGCCGGTGCGGAAGGTGCTGACCAAGGGCGCTGCGCTGATCCCCTCGTCGAAGAAGCGCAGCGGGCCCGGTACGACGCTCGACATTCCCCTCGGTCACAAGGACGCAGCCTTCGTGCGTAGTCATTTCGATGGCATGGAAGTACAGATCAATGACGCGCCGCGCGCCAACGAGATCATGGTTGCGGTCGCCGTCACCGACAGCGGCCGTCCGCTGCCGCGCGTCGGCGGGCTCACGGTTGCGGAGATCAAGGGCGAAGACGGTCTGAGATAGAGACGGTCTGGAATAGCGAATTTAAAACTGGAGGTTGGGATGCGAGCAAGAAACTATTTTGTCGGCGCGGCCTTCGCGCTTCTGGCGGGCGGCATGGCTCATTCGGCCCTGGCGCAGGAGATCAAGATCGGCGAGATCAACAGCTACTCGCTGCTGCCGGCTTTCACCGAGCCCTATCGCAAGGGATGGCAGCTCGCGGTCGAGCAGATCAACGCGGCCGGCGGCATCAACGGCAAGAAGCTTGTCGTCGTCTCCAAGGACGACGGCGGCAAGCCGGCCGACGCGCAGACCGCGGCCAACGAGCTGGTTTCGAGCGAGGGCGTCGCGATGCTCACGGGCACGTTCCTGTCGAACATCGGCCTTGCCGTCAGCGACTTCGCCAACCAGAAGAAGGTGTTCTTTCTCGCGGCCGAGCCGCTGACAGACGCCGTCACCTGGTCGAAGGGCAACAAATACACCTTCCGCCTGCGGCCCTCCAACTACATGCAGGCGGCGATGCTGGTGGAAGCCGCCAGCAAGCTGCCCGCAAAACGCTGGGCGACGATCGCGCCGAACTATGAATACGGGCAGTCTGCGGTCGCGGTGTTCAAGAAGCTGATGTCGGAAAAGCGGCCCGACATCCAGTGGGTCGACGAGCAGTGGCCGCCGCAGGGCAAGATCGACGCAGGCCCGGTGGTGCAGGCTGTTGCCGCGGCGAATCCCGAAGCGATCCTCAACGTCACCTTCGGCGCCGACCTCGTCAAGCTCGTGCGCGAAGGCAACACCCGCGGCCTGTTCAAGGGGCGCGAGGTCGTCTCGTTCCTGACCGGCGAGCCCGAATATCTCGATCCGCTCAAGGAGGAGACGCCCGAGGGCTGGATCGTCACCGGCTATCCCTGGTACTCGATCAAGACGCCCGAGCATGACGCGTTCCTGAAGGCCTATCAGGCCAAGTACAACGACTATCCGCGTCTCGGCTCGATCGTCGGCTATCAGACCATCAAGTCGGCGGCGGCGATTCTGGCGAAGGCCGGCTCCACCGATCCGGAGAAGCTGATTGCCGCGGCGGAAGGGCTGTCGATGTCGTCGCCGCTGGGCGAGATCACCTTCCGCAAGATCGACCACCAGTCGACGTTAGGGGCCTATGTCGGCAAGACCGCACTGAAGGACGGCAAGGGAGTCATGGTGGATTCCGTCTACAAGAAGGGCTCGGACTATCTGCCGAGCGACGCCGAAGTCGAGAAGCTGCGCCCGAAGGATTGATCTCCGCGGCCGTAGGGTGGGTTAGCCGTAGGCGTAACCCACCACTTTCGGTGCCACACGAGAGATGGTGGGTTACGTCGAGCGAACTGCGCTCCGCGCAATCGCTCAGCTAACCCACCCTACGAAGCTCTCTCCCCGGAAGCGGGGAGAGGTGATCCAACACTAACCCGGACCGCCGATGGCCTTTTATGTCGTACAGTTTCTGACCGGTCTCGCCAGTGCAGCGTCGCTGTTCCTGGTGGCGTCGGGCCTGTCGATTATCTTCGGCGTGACGCGGATCGTGAACTTTGCGCACGGCGCCTTCTACATGATCGGCGCCTACGTTGCCTTCACCCTGACGGAGCGTTTTTCGGGAACGTTCGGCTTCTGGGGCAGTATTGTTGCCGCCGCGCTTGCCGTGGCTCTGATCGGCGTCATCGTCGAGATGGTGCTGCTCCGCCGCATCTATCACGCACCCGAGCTGTTCCAGCTGCTCGCGACCTTCGGTCTGACCCTGATGGTCGAGGATCTCGTGGTCCTGATCTGGGGGCCTGACGATCTCGTCGGCCGCCGCGCTCCGGGCTTCAAGGGTGCCGTCGATTTCTTCGGCCAGAACATCCCGAGCTACGATTTGTTCCTGATCGTGCTCGGGCCGGTCGTGCTCGGCATTCTCTGGCTCCTGTTCCAACGCACGCGCTGGGGCGTGCTGGTGCGCGCAGCGACGCAGGACCGCGACATGGTGGCGGCGCTCGGCGTCAATCAGAAATGGCTGTTCACGAGCGTGTTTGCGGTCGGCGTGTTCCTCGCCGCGCTCGGCGGCGCGCTCCAGATCCCGCGCGATGCCGTGCATCACGCGATGGACCTACGCATCATCGTCGAGGTCTTCGTCGTCGTCGTGATCGGCGGCCTCGGCAGCATCATCGGCGCCTTCGTCGCGGCGGTGCTGGTGTCCGAGCTCAACGCCTTCGGCATCCTGATCTTTCCGAAAATCTCCATCATCCTGGTCTTCCTGGTGATGGCGGTGGTGCTGATCGTGCGGCCCTGGGGCCTGTTCGGCAGGCCCGAGGCGCCCGCCCGCAAGACGCCGGGCCTCACCGTCAATCCGTGGCGGCCGCTGACGTCGAACGAGCGGCTGGCTGCGCTTGCAGCACTCGTCATCGCCGCGACGCTGCCGCTGTTCGCCGGCAATTATGCGCTGACGGTCGGCTCGGAAATCGCGATTTTTGTGATCTTCGCCGTCAGCCTGCATTTCCTGATGGCGGTCGGCGGGCTCGCGTCATTTGGCCATGCCGCCTATTTCGGCCTCGGCGCCTACGGCGTCGCCTTCCTTGCCAAGATGGCGGGACTGCCGATGATCGTGTGCCTGCTGCTCGGGCCTTTGCTTGGCTGCATGGGTGCTGCCGTGTTCGGCTTCTTCGCGGTGCAGCTCTCCGGCGTCTACTTTGCGATGCTGACGCTGGCCTTTGCGCAGATCGTCTGGTCGATCGCGTTCCAGTGGGTGAGCGTGACCGGCGGAGACAACGGCATCCTGGGTGTGTGGCCGGAGAAATGGGCCGCGAGCCCGTCGCATTTCTATTGGCTGGCGCTCGGTGTCGCCGCGCTGGTGACGGTCGCGCTGCGCCTGGCGGTGTTCTCTCCGTTCGGCTACGGCTTGCGCGCCACGCGGGATTCGGCGCTGCGCAGCGAAGCCATTGGCGTCAACGTCAAGCGCATGCAGTGGACGGCGTTCGTCATCGCAGGAACGACAGCCGGCATCGGTGGCGCGCTGTTCGCGTACCTGAAGGGCAGCGTCTTTCCGGACAATCTCGGTATCTCGCTTTCGGTCGACGCGCTGGTCATGGTGCTGCTCGGCGGCGTCGAGACGGTCTCGGGCGGGGTGATCGGGGCGATCGTCTACAAGGCGCTCAATATCTGGCTGGTCAGCCAGACCGATCTGTCGAAACTGGTGCTCGGCGGCTTCATCGTGCTGATCGTGGTCGTCTTCCCCAAGGGCATCGTCGGCATGCTGGAGATGCTCGCGCAACGGCGCAAAAGCACGTCGCCGCCGGGGGGAACCCTGCTTGCCAAGCCGATCGAGTCCGCCGAATGAGTGTCGCACCCCCGCTTCTCGTGGTCGAAGGCCTGACCAAATCCTACGGCGGCATCCATGCCGTGCGCGGCGTCTCGTTCTCACTGCGCGCCGGCGAAATTCTGGCGCTGATCGGCCCGAACGGTGCGGGAAAAAGCACCTGCTTCGACATGCTCAACGGCCAGAACAGGCCGGACACGGGGCATGTCCGTCTTCTCGGCGAGGACACCACGGGCAAGAAGCCGCGCGAGATTTGGCGCTTGGGGGTGGGGCGCACGTTCCAGATCACCGCGACGTTCGCGACCATGACGGTGCGCGAGAACGTGCAGGTCGCGCTGATCTCGCACGGAAAGCAATTGTTCAATCTCTGGGGCTCGACGCCGAGCTTCGACCGCGGCGAGGCCGGCCGTTTGCTCGAGCTGGTCGGCATGGGCGGCTACGCGGATCGACCCTGCGGCGAGCTTGCCTATGGCGACCTCAAGCGGCTCGAGCTCGCGGTTGCGCTCGCCAACCAGCCGAAACTGCTGCTGATGGACGAGCCGACGGCCGGCATGGCGCCGCGCGAGCGTGTCGACCTGATGCGCCTGACCGCGCAGATCGCGCGGGAAAAGTCGATCGGCGTGCTCTTCACCGAGCACGACATGGACGTGGTATTCGAGCATGCCGACCGCATCATCGTGCTCAACCGCGGTACGCTGATCGCCGAGGGCTCGCCGGCCGAGGTGCGCGGCAATCCGCAGGTGCAGGCGGTCTATCTCGGCGAAGGCCTTGTCTACGATTCCCGCCATCGCGAGGGAGCCCCGGCATGAAGCTGACGGTCGAGGCGCTCGACAGCCATTACGGTCCCGCGCATATCCTGTTCGACATCGGCTTCGAGGTCGGCGAGGGCGAGGTGGTGGCGCTGCTCGGGCGCAACGGCGCCGGCAAGTCGACGACGTTCCGCTCGATCGTCGGCCTCGTGGCGCAGCGCTCCGGCCGCATCGTATTCGAGGGCAAGGATGTCTCGGTGCGACCGACGCATGAGATCGTCCGCGGCGGTCTCGGTTATGTGCCGGAAGAGCGCCGCATCTTCACTGATCTCACGGTTGAGGAGAATCTCGAGGTCGGCCGCCAGCCGAAGCGTCCGAATGCGCCATCATGGACCCGCGAAAAGCTGTTTGCGTTGTTTCCGAACCTGAGCGAGATGCGCAATCGCCCGGGCGGCCGCATGAGCGGTGGCGAGCAGCAGATGCTCACCATCGCGCGCACGCTGATGGGCAATCCGTCGCTGGTGCTGCTCGACGAGCCGTCCGAGGGCCTGTCGCCGAAGATCGTGGAGCAGATGGTCGATGCCATCCTGACCATGAAGAAGGAGGGCGTCAGCATCGTCGTCTCCGAGCAGAATTTGCACTTTGCGCGATTGATCTCCGATCGCGCCTACATCATCGAGCGCGGCCGCATCTGCTTCGGCGGCACCATGGCCGAGCTCGACGCGCGCCCGGATATCCGCGATGCGCATCTGTCGTTGTGAGGGGGACGGGTAGTCGATGGCAAGAAGCGTCGCGGTGAAGAAGGGCGTCAAGCAGGCGAAGCCCGCCTATGTGCTCGACGAACAGGTCGGATTCATCCTGCGCCTGGTCTGGCAGCGCCACAGCTCGATCTTCGCCCGCGACATCGGCACCAACATCACGCCGACGCAATGGGCGGCGCTCTCGAAGCTCGCCGAGACCGGGCCGTGCTCGCAGAACCAGCTCGGGCGGTTGACGGCGATGGACGTCGCGACGATCAAGGGCGTGATCGACCGGCTGACGGCGCGTGGCCTGACCGAGACAAGTCAGGATCCCGAAGATGGTCGACGGCTGCTGGTGAGCCTGACGCGCGCTGGCCAGCAGCTTGCGGAAAAAGTGGCGCCGAACGCGCTCGCGATCACCCGCGAAACCCTCGCGCCGCTCGAGCCCAAGGAGCGCGAGATGCTGATCGCCCTGTTGGACAAGCTGCGGTGAACTCAGCTGTGTCGCCGTCACCCTGAGGTGGCCGCTTCTTCAGCGGCCCTCGAAGGGCGATGGCCCAGCTGCATCTCAGCCGTTCATCCTTCGAGGCTCGCACGCAGCGCATTGCGCCGCGCACCTCCAGCGACAACGGCTTCGCCGTTGCGCAGGGATGACGGGTCTCGAGCTTCGGCCGCCGCTACTTCGCCACCACCTCCGGTACCTTGCCCGCCGGCGGCGTGTTGCGGCTGCGTTGCGTCCGCACGATGCCGTCGATGATGGTCATGCCGATGCCGGGGAGGTCGCCGAGCTGGACGCTCTCGAGGATGTTCTTGCCCGGTGAGTGCTGCGCCTTGTCCATGATGACGAAGTCCGCGGAGCGGCCGACCTCGATCAGGCCGCAATCGAGTTCGCGCATCCGCGCGGTGTTGCCGGTGGCAAGACAAAAGGCGAGTTCGGCCGGCAGCTCGCCGAGCGAGGACAGCATCGAGACCATCCGCAAAATGCCGAGCGGCTGCACGCCGGAGCCGGCCGGTGCGTCGGTGCCGAGGATGACGCGGTGCAGATCGCCCATCTCGCGCGCGGTGCGCAGCGTGAACAGGGCGGAGCGTTCGTTGCCGTTGTGAACGAGCTCGAGGCCGCGCTTGCAACCCTCGCAGATGCATCGGATCTGGTCGTCGGGGAGCGCGGTGTGGCCGCCATTGATGTGCCCGACCACGTCGGTATCGGCCTCCAGCACCACGTCCTTGTCGATCAAGCCGGAGCCGGGGATTGAGGGGCCGCCGGTGTGGATCGTGCTCTGGATGCCGTATTTGCGCGCCCAGCCGACCATTTTGCGCGCGGTGGGGCCGTCCTTGACGCCGCCGAGCCCGACCTCGCCGAGCAGCTTGACGCCGGCCGCGGCCAATTCCTTGAAATCTTCTTCGACCATCTCGCATTCGATCACTGGCGCTCCGGCATGAACCTTCACGCCGCCCGGACGCAAGGTCCAGAACGCGCGTTGGGCGAAGATCGCCATGGCCTTCAGCCCGACAACGTCGCGCGGGCGGCCGGGCATGTGCACCTCGCCGGCCGAGATCATGGTGGTGACACCGCCATGGAGATAACTGTCGATCCAGTTGGTCTGGTTCTGGCGCGGCGTCCAGTCGCCGGCAACGGGGTGGACGTGGCTGTCGATCAGGCCCGGCGCAACGGTCGTGCCGTTGGCATCGACGATGGTGGTCGCGCCTTCCGTGTCGAGGTTCTTGAAGCGGCCGATCGCAGTGATCTTGCCGTTGTCGGCGACGATGGTGTCGCCGTCCAGGATCGGCTTTTCCAGCGCGCCGGACAGGATCAGGCCGATATTGCGGATCACGAGCTTCGAGGGTCCGGTGGCCTGGGGTGCGTCATGCGCCATGGAAGGGGTCCTTGTCCTTAACTGCAACGCTGTCGATCTTGGGCAGCCTTGACCGCGGGATCAAGCCGGATTATTCATTAGTATACGAATGATCGTATACAAACGACGCATGGCTGACATTCGCCCCGGAACCGCAAGGCCGCGATAGGGAAGGTGAGATGAGCAATTTCAACCAGGAAAGCGTTTTGAGCGTCCACCACTGGACCGATACGCTGTTCAGCTTCAAGACCACCCGTAGTCCGACCTTCCGCTTCCGCAACGGCGAATTCACCATGATCGGGCTCAAGGTCGGCGAGAAGCCGCTGCTGAGGGCCTACAGCGTCGCCAGCGCCAATTACGAGGACACGCTCGAGTTCTTTTCGATCAAGGTGCCGGATGGTCCGCTGACATCGCGACTCCAGCACCTGAAGGAGGGCGACGAGATCATCGTCAGCCGCAAGGCGACCGGCACGCTCGTGATCGACAATCTGGAAGAGGGCCGCAACCTCTACCTGATCGGCACCGGTACGGGGCTTGCGCCGTTCCTCAGCGTGATCAAGGATCCCGAGACCTATGAGCGTTTTGAGAAGGTCGTGCTGCTGCACGGCTGCCGTCACGTCAAGGAGCTCGCCTACGGCGAGATGATTACCGAGACGCTGCCGAAGGATGAATTGCTCGGCGATTACATCCGCAACCAGCTCATCTACTACCCGACCGTGACGCGCGATCCCTTCCGCAATCGAGGCCGCATCACCGACCTCATCACTTCCGGCAAACTCTTCGCCGATATCGGCCTGCCGTCGCTGGAAGCGGCCCACGACCGCATCATGATCTGCGGCAGCCCGGCGCTGGTTGCGGACACCCGCGTGCTCCTGACCGAGCGCGGCTTCGTCGAGGGCAACCATGGCGAGCCGGCCCAGTTCGTGGTCGAAAAGGCCTTTGCCGAGCGGTGAACGCGGGCTCCCTATGGGGGGCATGGTCTGTTCGGAAGACCGCTTCACACTTGGCGCTAAGGCGGCGATACGGGTCCTGTCCATGCCCTCTGCCCAATAAGGCCGTATTTTCGCCCTCGCGCGGGCGTTGCGGTGCCGATTCGGCGCGCGATACTATGTGGGTGCGAATCAGCGGAGATCCCACATGGTTGCGGACAGCGACAGCAACATCGCCTGGCACCGGGTCCAGTTGAAAAAGAACCGTGCCGAGTTGAAGGCGCTCGAGACCGCGCGCTTCACGATGGGCGAGATCGCCTCCTCGAAACGCGCCGGCCAGGCCCAGAAGGCGATCGGGGAACTGAAGCGCAAGATCGCACAGTCGGAGCGTTCGATCGCCGACTATGACAAGCGGACACGCCGTCCGCTTGGCACCGATTTGCAAAGTCTCAGCAATGGCAGCTGGAGCCATTGGGACGCCTATACCAGTCAGCAGCAGCGCAAGACCGGCCAGCGCTCGCCAGGGCGTGGATAGTTTCGTCTCGGCCCTTTCGCCGCGGCCAACGCAGGTTCCGGCTCTTGTTCCGGTCCTTGCGCGCCGCTGCATGCATACCATCTGGTTGGGCGCCACTAACCACGCCGGTGATCCGTGACGCCGCGTATCGACTTTACCAGCGAGGCCTTCTTTCGCGATCCGTCCAAGGCCATTGCGACGCTGCGGGCGTCCGGCCCTGTGGTCGCGACACGCTTTCCCCTGGTCGGCGACGTCTGGGTCACCACCACGCATGACGCGACGGCTCAGGTGCTGAAGGACGGGGCGACGTTCACGCTGCGCAAGGAGGATGGGGAAGTCGCGGGGTTGCGCTGGTGGATGCCAAAACTCGTCACCACCATCGCCAACAATATGCTGACCATGGACGAGCCGGATCATACCAGGCTGCGCAGCATCGTGGACGAGGCTTTCCGCCGCCGTGCGATCATGGATATGCAGCCGCGTATTCGCGCCATTGCCGATGGTCTTGCAGCCGACCTGTTTGCGGACGGCAGCCCCGCCGATCTCGTCCAGCGCTATGCGCGCATCCTGCCGCTGTCGGTGATCTCCGAACTCCTGGGGCTGCCGGCGGCGGATCGCCCGAGGTTCATCGCCTGGGCCAATGCAATGTCGTCGCTGACGAACGTATTGAGCTTCTTCCGGCTGCTGTTCGCATTCCGAAAGATGCGAGACTATCTCGAAGAGCAGTTGCGGATTGCTCGCGTGCAGGGCGGTGAAGGCCTGATCGCCGAACTGATCCAGGTCGAACGCGAAGGCGGCCAGATCACGCCGGACGAAATGGTATCGATGGTCTTTCTGCTGCTCGCCGCGGGCTCGGAAACCACGACGCACCTCATCAGCGGTTCGGTCTACGAACTCCTCAGAAATCCTGGTCTGCGCGATTGGCTGGAACAGGACTGGAGCCGTGTCGGTCTCGCCGTCGAGGAGTTCCTGCGCTTCGTCTCGCCGGTGCAGTTCTCCAAGCCGCGCTATGTGCGACGAGACGTCGAGATCGAGGGCGTGCCGCTGAAGAAGGGCGACCGCGTCATGGTCATGCTCGCCGCCGCGAACATCGATCCAGCGATCCACGACCAGCCCGAACGGCTCGATCTCGCGCGGAAGCCAAATCGGCACATCTCGTTTGGCACGGGCATCCATTTCTGCCTTGGTCATCAGCTCGCGCGGATCGAAGCCGCCTGCGCGCTCGAGGCGCTCTTCGTACGATGGCCTGAACTTGGCCTGGCCATCGATCCCGTGCAGGTCCGTTGGCGCAGGCGCCCGGGCCTGCGCGCGATCCGGCAGCTTCCAGTCGTGGCGGCCGGCCGGGGAACGCAGGAAACGACGTGCGAACACAGCATGGCCGGTCGTTCCCTCAGTGCGGCGAACTGACATGCGCGTTCCTTCGGAAAATTGTCCCTGAGCGGCATCAGCCAGGAACGGTCTGCGGCGCTTCCTGTTGTCATCAAGACCTTGAAGCAGCGACGAGTTTCTTTCCGCTCGCTTCGTCTTTGCAGGAGACAGGATCATGACCAGTAAGAAGCCACCTGTTCCCCCTCAAAATCAGAGCCCAAAGGGAACCGGGGACAACAAGCAGATGTCCGTGGACCAGGCGCTGCACGGCCAGCAGCGCGTGCAGAATCCGGATCAGCAGGGTCAGCAGGGCAACATCAAGCAGAACACGACGAATCAGGGCTACCAGCAAGACCGCTGAGGAGGGCCTTATGTCGACATCCACCAAGACACCCAACAGCATTCGTCAGGGCGGACCCGGCGCATCCCACGAGAACGCCAAGGCGCCGCTGGAAGTCAAGAAGCCGCCGGCCGATGATCCGCGGCGCAGGCATAGCCGCGTTTCCGGTGGTGGAGGCGAACGCGACTCCCATCACAGGCACGACCCCAGAGATAAGAGCGGAGGGTAATCCGGTCATGAGCAGTAAACAGCCAAAACTGTATATCCCGACAAGCAAGGATCTCCGCGACAATCCGCTGATCGGCGGATCAAAGGGAGCGAACATGGCCGGCGCGTCGCCCGATGATATCGAGGATGCACTCGGCGAGAATACCATCGAAGGCGACCTCGAGAACGACGTGAACTTCGCCGGCGGCATCGACAAGGACGTCGCGCACAGCGGAGCTCCCCGACGAGGCCGGAGACCGTAGAATGCAAGGCAAGAAAACACACGAACAGCTGGTGCGCATCCTCGAGCGCAAACCGGATGAACCTGATGCGCGAGAGCTCGACCGAGCTCTTGGCCGCGATCCCGAGGACCGCCGCGCGCACCACGCGCAAAGCGAGGCGCGGCATAGCGAATTCCCTGTGAGCCGCGGTGGCCTCAACCAGGAAAGCGACCACAACAAGCACAACCGTGCTGGCCAGAGTGGCCACATGCGGCCGAAGCCAACGCCGGCGCAACAGAAACGCTGAACCTTCAAGGGGCACTGCAGAGGAGAGATTGATGCCAGGCGGGCACGGCAGCAAGACGCACTTCAGATCCGGCATGCATGGCAAGGGCGATGGCACCGGCGCCATGGCCGAAATTCCCAAGGACAAGATCGGCGACAACATGGTGCTGTCCAACCGGGACAAGGCGCAGCATTCGGACATTCGCGGCATGGACGGCAAGTTCATCCAGACCGAGCAATACCAGGATCACTCGGCCAACCGGATCTTGCACGAGGATAATGAAGGCGACGAGACCTGAGAGCTGTTCCTCCCGACCAACTCGCGGACCGATGTTCAGGCGGTCCACTTTTTTGTCGATGCGAGATCGCGCTCCCAGCCGAACACGGAGCGGCCGTCAAGATCGGGCGAGGCCGCGCGCTCGCCGGCAATGTAGGACTCGACCGATGGCCCGCACGCGCTGCGTTCCAGCCGCCGCGCCTGATCGTCGAGCCGCCTGATCGCCTGCATCTCCTCCTCGCGCCCGAGCTTTGCGCTCTGGATTGCGTCCTTCAGCACACGGATGGTGTCGTCATAGACCTTGATCGGAACGGGGTAGGGATGTCGGTCCTTGCCGCCGTGCGCGAGCGAGAAGCGTGCGGGATCCGCAAAGCGATAGGGCGCGCCATGCACGACTTCGGCGACCATGGCGAGCGAGCGCACGGTGCGTGCGCCGACGCCGGGCGTGAGCAGCAGCTCCGGAAAGTCGACCGGGCCGCGCTCGGCCGCCGCGGCAAGCGTGCCGTGCAGGCGCCGCGCGAATACATCCTTCGGCCGCACGTCGTGATGGGCAGGCATGATCAGATGCGGCAGCATGGCCTGCGCGGGCTCTGTCCCATTCAGCCGCTCGAATTCGGTGATGATGCGGTCGGGGCCAAGGTTGGATAGCAACTCCAGCTGGGCGGTGCGCGAGACGTCAGCACGATGGTCGGTGAGATTGACGATCTCGCCCTGCTCGGGACCGTCGATCGCGCTATGCGGCGTGTCGACAAAACTCTTCAGCGCCTCGGAATGCCAGTGATAGCGGCGGGCCTGCCGCTTGTCGCCGTTCATGCCCTGCTGCACCACAGTCCATTTGGCATCGGCGGTGACGAAGAAGCCGTGCAGGTAAAGGTCAAAACCGTCCTGCACCGCCGCGCTGTCGACCTTTGCCACAAGGCGGCTGACGCGGGTGAGTTTCGCGCCGTCGAAGCCGACGCGGTCGCCGAGTTGCATCAGTTCGTCCGGTGTCTTGCGCGAGTGCTGGCCGCGCCCTCCGCAAACGTAAATTCCAAGCTCATCCTGGAGTGGACCGAGCCCCCGCTTCAGCGCGCCAATGACCGATGTCGTGATGCCGGAGGAGTGCCAGTCCATCCCCATCACAGCGCCGAACGACTGGAACCAGAACGGATGCGATAGCCGCTGGAGGAACGCGTCGCGTCCGTAATGATGCACGATGGCCTGCGTGACGATCGCCCCGAGCGAAGCCATACGGCTCGCGAGCCAGGGTGGAACCCGGCCTGTGTGCAGGGGAAGATCGGCACTGCCGGTACGTCGAGTCATGATTGCCTAGAAATAGCGCAGTTCGCCGGCCATTGCACCAGAGGGATGGTGCATTGCACTAGGCGCGGGAGCGAAGTCGCTGTGAACGCGTTGAGCGCGGACGCCACTTTCACGGGCTGCTGGCCCCAGGTCTTCGCCAGGGCCTGGCCCAGCGTGCGTGCGGGCACGTCGACCGCGCCGCCGGCCGCGTAGGGCACGAGGATGTGAACCGGCTTGCTCGGATAATTGTCAGCCTGCGCGGCGCTGCCCGCCAGCAGCAGACCGGCACCGAGCAACAAACCGCCGATCTTCTTGTTCGAACCCAGCATTTTTCTGCACTCCTGAGGCATTCGGGTCCCTGCGGCGAATTCCAAGCTGCTCCGGACGCTGCCCATGGTTTTTGTTGACGAGACCTGATCTTTTGTACGATGGTACAAATCTCATGGTACGCAAGCCCACCAGCAAGGAAACGGCCCGCAAGCCGAACATGCGCGAGGCGATCCTCGCCGCGGCCGAAGAGTTGTTCGCGACCAACGGCTTCAACGCGGTGTCGGTACGCGATATCGCGCACGCCGCCGGCGCCAATCCCGGCAGCGTCACCTATCACTTCAAGACCAAGGACGGCCTGCTGCTGGAGATCTATCGCCGCCATTGCGGGCCGATGAATCTCCGCCGCTCGGAGCTTCTCACCGCCGCCAGGCGTGTGCGCGATCTCCAGGATCGACTGGAAGCGATCGTGCGAGCCTATGTGGTGCCGGCATTCACCTCGGGCAGCGATCTTGCCGGCGGTGGGGCGCGCTTCACGCGGCTTCGCGCGGTGATGTCGGCGGAAGGCAACGAGGTCGCGCGGAAAATCATCGCGCAGACTTTTGACGACACCAGCCACGCCTTCATCGATGCGATCCACGACAGTCTGCCGCATGTTCCGCGCACCGACATCGTCTGGCGCAGCCATTTCTTGCTTGGCGCGCTCTATTATTCGCTGGTGACGCCGGAGCGCGTCTCGCGCCTGTCGCGCGGCGAGGCCGATGGCGGCGATCCCGCCAATGCCATCGAGCAGTTGGTGCAGGCAACCGTCGCTGCGTTCCAGGCGCCGGCGCTCGATCAGGCCGCGCCAACGCGCCGGCGCACGGTCGCAACCACGAAGACTTGAAAGAAACCGTCGAGGGGGCGCGTCAGCGTTTCCGCTCGCAAACGGTCCATGTGACGGGGTGTTGAGGAAATGAACAGGCGGGCGTGCTTGCATCTCTTGACCGGGTTGGCCGGAGCCGCATGGGTAATGGACGCGTGCGGGCAGGCGTCCAAATGATGTACACGCCCACCATTCCACCGCCCGACCCGAACACGCGCAGGCCGAGATTCAAGCTGCCAAAACTGTCCTGCGACGCGCATTGCCATATCTTCGGGCCAGGCGCGAAATATCCCTATGCACCGGATCGCTCCTACACGCCGCCCGACGCGCCGCTCGAGGATTTCAGGGCGCTGCACGCAAAGCTGGGCGTGGAGCGCGCCGTCATCGTCAATGCCAGCGTGCATGGCACCGACAATACCGTGGCGCTCGATGCCATCGCGCAGAGCTACGGCGCCTACCGCGCGGTCGCCAATATCGACGACACCATCACCGAGCGCGGGCTTCGCGATCTGCACGAGGGTGGTTTCCGCGGCTGCCGCTTCAATTTCGTCCGTCACCTCGGCGGCGTGCCCGACAAGGGCGTGTTCGACCGGGTGATCGCGATGGTCGCTCCGCTCGGCTGGCACATCGACCTGCATTTCGATGCGATCGATCTGCCTGATTATGCCGACATGCTGGCCAAGCTGCCGCTGAGCTACACGATCGACCATATGGGGCGGGTGAAAGCATCTGAAGGGCTCGATCAGCTTCCGTTCAAGATCCTGATCGAACTGATGCGGCGCGACGAGAAGTGCTGGGTCAAGATCTGCGGCTCCGAGCGCGTGTCCTCGGCCGGTCCGCCCTTCACGGATGCGGTGCCGTTTGCCCGCAAAATCATAGAGACCGCGGTCGATCGCGTCATCTGGGGCACCGACTGGCCGCATCCCAACGTCAAGGCGATGCCGAATGACGGCGATCTCGTCGACCTGATTCCGCTGTTCGCGCCGGAGCCTGAATTCCAGCAGAAGATCCTCGTCGATAATCCGGCGCACCTGTTCGAGTTCGACCGATGACGGCGCTCGCGATCGACAAGCCGCGCGGCCGCGCCTGGTGGAAGGAGCTCTGGATCCAGGTGCTCATCGCCATGGCAGCCGGCATCGTGCTTGGGATCGCCAGTCCCGAGACAGGCGCCAGGATGCAGCCGCTCGGCGACGCCTTCATCAAGTCGATCCGGATGCTGATCGCGCCGATCATCTTCTGCACCGTCGTGCACGGCATTGCGCATATGGCCGACATGGCGCGGGTGGGCCGCGTCGCGGTCAAGGCGATCATCTATTTCGAAATCATGACCGCGATCGCGCTGGTGATCGGCCTTGTCGCTGTCAACGTGCTGAAGCCCGGCGTCGGCATGAACATCGATCCCGCCAGCATCAACGCCAGCGCGATCGAGCCCTACGTCAAGCAGACCGGCGCCATCGGCTTCGTGCCATTCTTGATGAACATCGTTCCCGCCACCTTCGTCGGCGCCTTCGCTGAAGGCAACATCCTCCAGGTCCTGTTCATCTCGGTGCTGTGCGGCTTTGCGCTGGTACAGCTCGGCGAACGCGCGGCGCCGCTGGTCAATCTAATCGACATCGCCGCCAGGATGGTGTTCGCCGTCGTCGGCTTCGTGATGTGGGCGGCGCCGATCGGCGCGTTCGGCGCCATTGCGTTTACGGTCGGCAAGTTCGGCGTCGGCTCTCTGGCCTCGCTCGGCAAGCTGCTGGGCGGCTTCTATCTCACCTGCATGATCTTCATCATCGTGGCACTCGGCCCGGTCGCGCGGTTGTGTGGCTTCAGCCTGCTCAAGTTGATCCGCTATATCTGGGAAGAGCTTCTGATCTGCATCGCCACAACGTCGTCGGAAACCGTGCTGCCGCGCATGCTGACCAAGCTGGAGAAGGCCGGCTGCGAGAAGAGTGTGGTCGGGCTGGTGATTCCGACCGGCTATTCCTTCAATCTCGACGGCACCTGCCTATATCTTGCTGCGGCCTCGGTGTTCCTGGCGCAGGCGACCAACACGCCGCTCGGGTTCGCCGAGCAGATCGAATTGCTGCTGATCCTGCTGGTGACCTCCAAGGGCGCGGCAGGAATTGCAGGCGCCGCCTTTGTTGTGCTGGCGGCGACGCTGTCGGCCACCGGCACTATTCCGGTGACGAGCGTTGCGCTGGTGCTCGGTATTCACCGCCTGATGTCGCAGGGACTGACGCCAACCAATTTGATCGGGAACGCGGTGGCGACGATTGCGATTGCCAAATGGGAAGGCGCGCTCGACGGCGAGCGCTTGAAGCGCGTGCTCGATGGCGAGGAACCCGCGGTAGCCGCGGCCTGATGAATTGGCTTCCTGCATGGCGCAGGCAGCCTATGATGCTTGCGAACGAAAGAGGGGAGTTTGTCTCATGAAGACCGGTCTCGTAATCACGGCACATCCGGGTGACTTCGTCTGGCGCGCTGGAGGAGCCATCGCGCTGCACGCGAAGAAGGGCTATCGCATGAAGATCGTGTGCATGTCCTTCGGCGAGCGCGGCGAGAGCCAGTTTGCCTGGAAGGAGGCGGGCGCGACATCGGCGTCGGTCAAGGCCGGGCGCAAGGACGAAGCGGAGCGGGCCGCAAAACTGCTCGGCGCCGAGATCGAATTCTTCGACTGCGGCGATTATCCGTTGAAGCTGAACGAGGCGCATTTCGACCGCATGGTCGATATCTACCGCGAGCTCAATCCGAGCTTCGTGCTGACGCATGCGCTGGAAGATCCCTACAATTTCGACCACCCGAACGCAGCGCATTTCGCGCAGGAGACCCGCGTGGTCGCGCAGGCGATGGGCCACAAGCCTGGCGCGCAGTACAAATATTCCGCGCCCCCGGTGTTCCTGTTCGAGCCGCACCAGCCGGAGATGTGCAACTTCAAGCCGAACCTGATCCTCAAGATCGACGAGGTCTGGAAGGAGAAATACGAAGCGTTCCAGATTCTGGCCGCGCAAAAGCATCTCTGGGGCTATTACGAGCGTGTCGCGCTTAATCGTGGCATCCAGGGCAGCCGCAACACCGGCGTGCCCATGACCTATGGCGAGGCCTATCACCGTCTGTTCCCGACCGTCGAGGAGATCCTGAAATGAAGCCGGTCGTCGTTCGCAACATTGAGCGAGCCGATCCCGCCGGAATGGCGGAGTACGGCGTCTCGACCGTGCATGAGGCCTATGGCCGCATCGGGCTGATGAAGCCGTACTTGCGGCCGGTCTGGCCGGGCGCGGCGATTGCCGGTCCCGCGGTCACCGTGCTGGCGCAGCCCGGTGACAACTGGATGATCCATGTCGCGGTCGAGCAGTGCAGGAAGGGCGACATTCTGGTCGTCGGCTGCACCACCGACAACACCGACGGCATGTTCGGCGAATTGCTTGCGACCTCGCTGAGGGCGCGCGGCGTGCAGGGCCTGATCATCGATGCCGGCTGCCGCGACGTCAAAGCGCTGCACGAGATGAAGTTCCCGGTATGGTCGCGCGCGATCTCGGCCAAGGGCACGGTCAAGGCCACGCTCGGCTCGGTCAACGTTCCCGTGGTCTGTGCCGGAGTCAACGTCGATCCCGGAGACATCATCGTGGCCGATGATGACGGCGTCGTGGTAGTGCCGAAGCGATATGCCGCCGAGGTCGCCGAGAAGGCGAAAAAGCGCAATGCCGACGAAGGCGGCAAGCGCAAGCGGCTTGGCTCGGGCGAACTCGGCCTCGACATGTACGGCATGCGCGAGGCGCTGGCGAAGGCCGGGCTCGTCTATGTCGACAATCCCGAGGATGTCTGAGCGACAGAACAGAAGCGGAGCGGGCGGATGGATCGTCTCAAGCTGAAGACCGTGCTCGGCAGCCACCCCCATGTCCAGGCGGTGAAGAGCGGCGAGCTCCGCTCCGACCGTTTCAAGCTCGACTTCATCGAGTACACGCCGACCAACACCGCGTTCAAGCCGATGGTGCGCGAGCAGGCCTTCGACGTCTGCGAGATGGCAATCGTCACTTATCTGATGGCGAAGGCGCACGGCAAGCCGCTGGTGCTGCTGCCGGCGACCATGCTCGGCCGCTTTCAGCACGCTTACGCGCTCTACAATCCCGCGCAGGGAACGCTCGGGCCGTCAGATCTCGAAGGCAAGCGCGTCGGCATTCGCTCGTTCACGACGACGACGGGTGCCTGGATCAGAGGCATCCTCGCCAACGACTACGGCGTCAATCTCGACAACATCCGCTGGGTCACGTTCGAGGATCCGCATGTCGCCGAATATGTCGACACCACCGAGCGTGCGCCGAAGGACAGGAAGATCCTGCAAATGCTGATCGACGGTGAGCTCGACGCCGTCCTTGGCGAGACCTCGAACGATGCACGCCTGAAACCGTTGTTTCCCGATCCGGCGGCGGAGGCGACGAAATGGTACGCCCGCCGCGGCGTCGTTCCGGTCAACCATCTCGTGGTCGTGACCGAGCAACTCGCGAAATCGCATCCCGACGTGGTCGCAGATGTTTATGATCTTCTCAAGCAGAACAAGATGCAGGCCGGGCTCCCGGCAACGCCCGACCTCGTCCCGTTCGGCGTCGAAGCAAACAGGAAGCCGCTGGAGCTGATCGTCCAATATGCGTTCCAGCAGGCGCTGATTCCGCGCCGATATGACGTTGAAGAACTCTTCGACGAGACGACACGAGGACTGAACTGATGTCGGATCCCAGGCGATGGCAGATAGGATTGGTCGGCTATGGCGAGGTCGGCAGGATTCTGGCAGAGGATCTGCGGCAGCAGGACATCAAGGTCGCAGCCTATGACATCAAGCTCGGCGGCGAGCAGGACGCGCCGCTGAGGGATCATGCGGCGAAGTTCGACGTGGCGCTGGCGGCGTCTCATGCCGAGCTCACCGCGAGATCCGATTGCATCGTGTCTGCCGTCACTGCCAGCCAGACCGTGCCGGTGGCAAAGGCCTGCGCTGCGGCGATCAACCAGGGCACGTGGTTCCTCGATTTCAACTCGGCCTCTCCCGGCGCCAAGCAGCGCGCCGCCGCGCTGGTTGACGATGCCGGCGGCCGCTATGTCGAGGGCGCGGTGTTGACGTCCGTGCCGCCATATCGCATCAAGGTGCCGCTGCTGCTCGGCGGTCCCGGCGCGCGGGAGCTCGAGCCGTTTCTGAACGCGATCGGTTTCTCGGCCAAGGTTGCCAGTGACAAGCTTGGCGTATCATCTGCGGTAAAGATGTGCCGCAGCATCATGATCAAGGGCCTTGAGGCCATGGTCATCGAAAGCTTCACCACCGCACGTGCGTACGGCGTCGAGGACGCGGTGCTGGCCTCACTCGCGGAAACTTTTCCCGCGATCGACTGGGAGAAGCAGGGCGCCTATTTCTTCCAGCGCGTGATCGAGCACGGCCGCCGCCGTGCCGAAGAGGTACGCGAAGTCGCGGAGACTGTTCGCGAGGCCGGGCTGACGCCGTGGTCCGCGCAAGGCACGGCCGAACGGCAGGCCTGGGTGGCCGACCTCGCCGACGAGGGTCTGTTCGGCGTGAGGGGGACAAAGGAGTTTGCCCGCAGCGCCGATTGGCGTACCGAAGCGGACCGGATCCTGGCCAGGATCAAGCGTGAGGGATGACGGCCCGCGCCTTACCTGACTCGGACGGCGGAAACAGCACGGCTTGATGCCGCTCGAAGATCTTCCGGCCGCTCTTGAACCCCATCAGGATTTCAGGCAGCGCCGCGATGGCGAAGCGGCTGTCCTCGGTATCGAGCACGATGAGATCGGCGGGCTTTCCGACCTCGATTCCGTAATCTGTCAGGTTCATCAGCCGCGCCGGCAGCTCGGTCACGAGGTCGAGGCAGGTGTCGAAATCGCGGACCGAGGCATGCGCGACATTGGCGTAGAAGTTCGCCATCCGCAGCAGCGAGGCATCGCCGAACGGCGTGAAGGGATTCAGCACGTTGTTGGTAGCGACCGAGCACAGCACGCCGTTATCGACGAGCTTGTGGGCGAGAGTCAGCCCGCGCGGCGCATTGTAGGTGGCTTCGCGTCCCATCAAATAGAGATCGGTTGCGGGCAGCACGGTGACGGCGACGCCAGCTTTCGCCAATTGGGCGGTGGCGGCTTTCAGCCGCTCCGGTGGCAGCGCCGAAAGTTTTGTGGCGTGGCCGATCGCGACGCGCCCCTGATAGTTGCGCCGCTCGGTCTGCCGGCAGACCTCGTCGAGGTGCCACCATGACGGATCGAGATCGAAGTCGAGATGCAGATCGACATCGACGTCGAATTCTTGTGCAAGATCGAAGACACGCGCGAGATGGGCGTTCGGATCGGTGTCCGTGTAGGGGCAGCCACCGATCGTCTCGCCACCGTCGCGCAGCGCCTGGACCAGGAGCTCATCGCTGCCGGGATCGTTGGTCAGGCCCTCCTGCGGGAAGACGCAGAGCGACAGGTCGATCGCCCAGGCGTAGTCGCGCTTGAGCGCCTTGACCGCTTGGAAGCCGCGCAAGCCGATCCGCGGATCGATCTCGACATGGGTGCGCATGCGCGTCGTGCCGTGCACGATAGCACGCTCGAGCACTTTGGCGCCGCGTGTGTAGACGTCCTCAACGGTGAAATCCCGCTTCATCCCGGCGACGGCGCGGATGGCTTCCGAGACGCTGCCGAGATTGTGCCCGCAGCGGCCGAGCAGGCAGGCCTTGTCGAGATGGATATGGCTGTCGACGAACCCGGGCAGGGCCAGCCGGCCGCCGATATCGACTTCGACAGCCTCGCAGGCGAGCCTTGGTTCGATCGCAGCGATGCGGCCATCCTTCACGCCGATATCGACGGGTGCGGCGGATGATCGCAACAGTGCGTTACGGAAGATCAGGTCAAAAGCGGTCTGGGCGATCATGGTGCTGGATCTTACGGAGTGTATCTATAGCAGTTCGCTGCGTTCGGCGGCTTGGTTTGGCGGCAAGGGGTGTGGAAACCGATCAAAATATGTGCATTCCTTCCCCGAGGCGGGAGATAGTATTTCGAAGAGTCTCCGGGAGATATAGCCATGTCCATTGCCGTGAAAAGCGAAAGCACGTCCTTGTCGGACGCGCAGATCGTGGAAGCCTACCTTACGGCATCGATGATTCCCGACCCCGACGCCGCGGCGGCCTATATGGCGCCGGGCACGATCATCACGTTCACGGGCGGGCGTGAGTTCGATCATCCGCGGGGTCCCACCTCCTTCAATGCGATGCGTTACCGCTGGGTCAAGAAGAAGATGGATCGGTTTGATGTCTGTCCGGGTAACGGCGAGACCATCGTCTACAGCGTCGGCACGTTGTACGGCGAGTGGAAGGATGGGACCGCATTCGAAGGCAATCGCTATGTCGATCGCTTTGTGGTGAGGAACGGCAAGATCACCAAGATGGACGTCTGGAACGACAGCGCGGAGCGCATTCTGGTGCGGCGCGGCATCGAAGCGTAAAGCGGATTGCGTCAACACTGAGCGCAATCTCGCCATCAATTTGATGCCGGCCAAGGATCAGGCCGAGGCCTTCCTGTTGCTGGAGACCGATCGCGCCCAGGCTTACGCGCTCGACGACGTCCAGCTTGCGGTGGCGATTGCGCGATCGAAGGAACCACAGCTCTTCACGACCAGCCAGGAGACCTTCTCTAAGCCCGAGCCGTACGGGATCATGCTGCGCAGGGAGGATGCGGCGTTCAAGGCGCTCGCCGATCGCGCCACGGCGGAACTCTACGCGAGCCCTGAGATCGATGTCCTCTACAAGAAGTGGCTGCAATCGCCGACGCCGCCGAACGGCCTGAACTACAACGTCCCGATGTCGCCGTCCCTGCGCAATGCCTTCAAGAAGCCAAGCTCGAGATTCGATCCCGATGTGTATGTGGTGAACTGAGGCGAGGGCGCCGAGGAAGCGATCGCGGTGCGCACAATTGTGTCCTCTCCCCTTGTGGGAGAGGGCAGCTCCGCTGGTGGACAGGTATTCACTCGGGTGAGGGTCTGTCTCCACGGATAGAGACCCCTCATCCGGCGCTTCGCGCCACCTTCTCCCACAAGGGGAGAAGGGAAGAAGGGGCCGCTGTCGCATCACGAGCAGAACGCCCTTCTCTTACGCGTTCGAATATTTCTTCAGCTCCAGCCGCGTGATCTGGTTTCTGTGGACCTCGTCTCCTTGATCGAGAGGCGGCGGCAGCGTCTAGCCGATCTCGAGATAGTCCGGGCCGGGCAGTTGCGGGAAAGGCGGCGTCGGCAGCGTTTGGTACCAGAATGCGACCGAGGCGATGTCATCCTGCAAAGGAAGATACTTCGCCTCCTTGGTGCCGGGCAGCCATCCCAGCGCCTGAATGGTTACGCGAAGATCGGATTGGAAGCGCACGGGGTCCGGGATGTGCCAGCGATACATGCCAAAGCGTTGCTGCGATTTGTAGACGCCATCGGGTCGGATCACCTGCGGCAGGCCGGCATAGGGCGTGGTGAATTCCTGGTAGCGCGATTGCTGCGCCGGGCCTTGGCCGGAATGGGCGACATAGGGATCGAAATTATAAGCGCCGCAGAAATAGTCCTCGGTGCCGGTGCCGCAGATGGTCGGAAATTCGCCGTCGCCGTCGAGGAAGAATTTGATCTCGCCTTCGCCCCACCAGCCGTTGTTGTTGACGCCCCAGGCCATGTAGGTGCCGACATAGTGGCCGCGGCCCGTGACGCCATCGAGGACGGTGTAGACCTCCTTGTAGGGCAGCGGGTTGGTGCGCCGGAACTGGGCATGGAAATAGGCGCAGTCCTCAGGCACCTCGGTCAGCGTATAATTGATCTGGTAGTAGACGGTCAGCGGCTCCTCGCTGCGGTTCTCCAGCGTGAAGCGTGCACGCTTGCGGAACGGCATTTCCCAATAGCAGTTGAAGGCGCGGCCGGGATTGACGCAGACCGCGAGCGAGGACACTTGCGCAAACTCCTCCCATCCGCAGGCAAAGAAATCGCCGGCCGGGCATTCCACGCTCGGCAGCGTTTGATCGTCCCAATAGACGCGCAGAATCGAATGGCGCAGGCGCCCCCGTGCGAGCGTCATCCAGATCTGCTGGATCGCGCCTTGGCCGGCGATGTCAGCAAGGCTGAACGTCGCGCCGGGTTCGATGACGACGTAGGGCGAGACCTTCCATCCCTGTCCGAGATCACGGGCCTGATGGGCCGCGGGCCCGTCGACGGACATGCCGCCCTTGCCCTTCTCACCGGTGAAATTCTCGGGGCTGATCGAGCGCGTCTGCGCATTCGACAGGCGCGACAGGTTGCCGAGATGCATGCCCAATCCGGAAAACGCCATGATGTCCTCGATCCAGGATTCAGCGACGTCTCGATATATCGCTTCCGAATCTACCAAAAGATGAAGACGATCGCGCATGGCGATGGGGCGCTGCGAGATCGTGCGCCGGCTATGCGACGCGGTACTCCCTGAACTTGTCACGCAGGGCCGACTTGAGCACCTTGCCGGTGCCGGTCATCGGGAATTCGTCGAGGAATTCGACGGCGTCAGGCATCCACCAGCTCGCAATCTTGGGGCGCATGTGGTCGAGCAGCGTCTTGGCGTCGACGGTCGCTCCCTTCTTGCGGACGACGAGCAGGAGCGGCCGCTCCCTGCCACTTCTCGTGTGTGATGGCGACGACCGCGGCTTGCAGCACGTCGGGATGCGACAGCGCGATGTCTTCGAGCTGGATCGAGGAGATCCATTCGCCGCCGGACTTGATCACGTCCTTGGAGCGATCGGTCAGCGTGACGTGGCCTTGGGGATCGATCACGGCCATGTCGCCGGTGATCAGCCAGCCGTCGCGGTCGAGGCCTTCGTCCAGCTTCATGTAGCCGGAGGCGACCCACGGACCACGGGCGCGCAGATGACCCACCGTCTTGCCGTCGCGCGGCAGCTCGTTGCCGCCGTCGTCGACGATGCGCAAGCTCGTGCCGAAACAGGCGCGGCCCGACACCTGGCGCCGGTCGAATTTCTCCTTGTCGCTGAGATGCTCCGATCCGGGCCGCAAGCCCGGCATCGAGCAGCCCAGGGCCTCGGTCATGCCCCAGGCCTGTATGTAGTCGATGTCGTAGTCGCGCTTCAGCTTCTCGACCATCGCGCGCGGCGGCGCCGAGCCCGACGACAGTGTCGCCCTCAGGGTCGAGAATGTGTTGCCGGTGCGCCCGAGCCAGTCGAGCAGGATCAGCCAGAAGCTCGGCACGCCCGCCGAGAGCGTCACCTTCTCGCCTTCGAGCAGTTCATAGAGCTTGTCGGGCTCGTAGTTGCGGCCGGGCAGCACCAGCTTCGAGCCAGTGTAGGGCGCCGTGAACGGCATGTTCCAGCCGTTGCCGTGAAACAGGGGCGCCATCGGCATCATCACCTCGCGCACGCCTTCCAGATGCCCGGGCAGGAAATCGAAATTGCAGCTGGTCATGGTCTGCAGGATCGCGGCGCGGTGCGAATAGATCACCCCCTTGGGATTGCCTGTGGTCCCCGAGGTGTAGCAGATGGTGGATGCGGACTTTTCGTCGAATACTGGCCAGGCGAATTCGACGTCGCTCTCTTGTTCCAGAAGCTCTTCGTAGCAATGCGCGTTCTCAAGCCTTGTCTCCGGCATCCGCTCGCGCGAGGACATCACGATATACGCCTCGATCGTCTTGAGCTGCGGCGCAATCGCCTCGACGATCGGCAGCGTGGCGCGATCGACGAACAGCAGTCGATCTTCGGCGTGGTTGATGATGTAGACGAGTTGCTCGGGAAACAGCCGCGGATTGACGGTGTGCAGCACATAGCCCATTCCCGGTGCCGCATAGAACATCTCGAAATGGCGGTGAGTATTCCAGGCGAGCGTGCCGACGCGGTCGCCCGCCTTCATGCCGAGCCGCTGCAAGGCCCGCGCCATGCGCTTGATGCGCGGATGCGCATCGGCATAGGTGTAGCGGTGGATATCGCCCTCTATCTCGCGCGCGACGATCTCCGCTTCGCCGTGATAGTCGGCGGCGTACTGGATCAGGCCGCTGATCAGGAGCGGCATGTCCATCATCAATCCCTGCATCGTTTCCTCCGGGTCGCCATGTCGCTGCATGGCGTACGCTTGTGATTTGAAGGCAGGGTAGCGGAACGTCACGCGACGTTCACGTAAAAAGCGGCGGACGCGATTGCATGCGTCGCTTTTTCGGGGCTAACTGATGTGAGCTGCCGGCGAAACGGCGTCCGCCGCGGAGGAGATGAATGTCAGCGGAAAAACACAAGACCGGCGCAGCCGGCGCCTCTACGATCGACATTGCCTCACTGCGTGCGCGTTACCGCGACGAGCGGGATCGCCGGCTGCGTGCTGAAGGCAAGGCGCAATATGTCGAGGCCAGCGGCAACTTCGGCCGCTATCTCGACGATCCCTGGGCCGATCCCGGATTTGCACGCGAGGCCGTCAGCGAACAGACCGAGGTGCTCATCGTCGGCGGCGGCTTCGGTGGCCTTCTGTGCAGCGCGCGTCTGCGCGAGGCCGGCATCGATGATTTTCGCATCGTGGAGAAGGCTGCCGACTTCGGCGGCACCTGGTACTGGAACCGTTATCCCGGTGCTGCCTGCGATACCGAGAGCTACATCTATCTGCCGCTGCTGGAGGCGACCGGCTACATGCCGGTGCGGAAGTATGCGCGCGCGCCGGAGATCTACGAGCACTCGCGCCGCATCGGCCGTCACTTCGGTCTCTACGAGCGTGCGCTGTTTCAGACCGTCATATCGCGGATGACGTGGCAGGAGCGCGAGGGGCGCTGGCTGGTCGAGACCGATCGCGGTGATCGCATCCGCGCGCGCTTCGTCGTTCTCGCAGGCGGCCCGCTGAGCCGGCCGAAGCTGCCGGGTATTCCCGGCATCGAATGTTTCAAGGGCCATAGCTTCCACACCAGCCGCTGGGACTACACCTACACCGGCGGCAACGCCGAAGGCGGGCTCACCGGCCTTGCCAACAAGCGCGTCGGCATTATCGGAACTGGCGCCACCGCCGTGCAATGCGTGCCGCATCTCGGCCGCTCCGCGAAAGAACTCTACGTCTTCCAGCGCACCCCGTCGGCGATCGGCGTGCGCGATGACCGGCCAACGGATCAGTCCTGGGCGCAGAACCTCAAGCCCGGCTGGCAGCGCGAGCGCATGGACAATTTCACCGCGGTGATCTCGGGCGAGCCGTTCGAACAGGATCTGGTGCAGGACGGCTGGACCGGCCTGCTCGGCGAGATACTGCTCGCGCCGCGTCGGCAGCCGCAGCCGGTGACCTCGATGGAGGAGGCGCTGAAGGTCATCGAGCAAGCCGACTACCGCAAGATGGAGGAGATCCGCGCCCGCGTCGATGCCGTCGTGACGGACGAAGCGACTGCGTCGGCGTTAAAGCCCTGGTACAAGGCGTTCTGCAAACGGCCGTGCTTCCACGACGAATATCTCGACACGTTCAATCGCGCCAACGTGCATCTGGTCGACACCAAAGGGGAGGGCGTCGAGCGCATCACCGAGAACGCCGTCGTCGTCGACGGCAAGGCCTACGAGCTCGACTGCCTGATCTATGCCAGCGGCTTTGAGGTCGGCACGGACTACGCCCGCCGGATGGGATTCGAGGTCTATGGCCGGGACGGCTTGAGTCTTTCGGAGCGCTGGCGCGACGGCGTCAAGACGCTGCACGGCTTCTACAGTCGCGGCTTCCCGAACTGCTTCCTGATCGTCATGGTGCAGGCCGGCCAGAGCGCAAATTTCCCGCACATCATCGACGAACAGTCGCAGCACATCGCCTATGTGATCGCAGAAGCGCGCAAGCGCGGCGCCCGGACGCTGGAGCCGACGCTCGCCGCCGAGAAAGCCTGGGTGGACGAGGTCGTCAAGGCGGCGCTCGGCCGCCAGACCTACCTCGCTGAATGCACGCCGGGTTACTACAACAATGAGGGCGTGTTCGATCCAATCGCGGCAAGAAACAGCCAATATTGGCGCGGGCCGGTGGCGTTCCTGCGGCTGCTCGAAAGGTGGCGCAAGGAGGGCGGGCTGGAAGGCCTCGAATTGTCCCATGATCAGGCCATGGAGTCGGCGCCTTCCAGCGGGTAGGATTGCGCTGCCGAACGGTACAGGACGGAGATAGCGGGTATGATCAGGGGCAGGGCTGTTGCGGGGGCGGTTCTTTGCGCGGTTCTTGGCGCTATCGCGCTGTTTGGTTGCCTGGCGCCCGCCGCCGAGGCCGCGCAATGCGGCAGCACGCCGGCCGGCTTCGAAGGCTGGAAGCGGGAGTTCAGTGCGGAGGCACAGACCAAAGGCATTGGCCCGACCGCGCTCGCGGCGCTGATGCAGGCCAATTACGCCAGCGCCACCATTGCGGCCGACCGCAGCCAGCGCAGCTTTTCGCTGTCGCTCGACCAGTTCCTGGCCAAGCGCGGCGCCACCACCATCGTCGCGCGTGGCCGCTCCCTGAAGCAGTCGCAGGCCGCCCTGTTCGCCTCGATCCAGCAGCGCTATGGCGTGCCGCCGGGGCCGCTGATCGCGATCTGGGGCATGGAGACCGGATTCGGCAGCCAGCGCGGCAACCAGAACATGCTGTCGTCGATCGCGACGCTCGCCTATGACTGCCGTCGCCCCGAATTCTTCGCCGACCAGCTCTATGCCGCGCTGAAGCTGATCGACCGCGGCACGCTGTCCGGGGCAACCCGCGGCTCCATGCATGGCGAGGTCGGCCAGACCCAGTTCATGCCCAAGAACATCCTGGCCTACGGCACCGGCAACCTCGAGGTCGCTGCCAACGCGCTGAGCTCGACTGCGAATTTCCTCAAGGCCCATGGCTGGCGCGCGGGAGCCGGTTACCAGCCGGGCGAGCCGAATTTCGCCGCGATCGAGGCCTGGAATGCCGCCGGCGTTTATCAGAAGGCGATCGCGCTGATGGGGCGGCAGATCGACGAGGGCGGAGGGGCGGCGGCGTCGAGGGATTAGCTCCGCAAGGTGTGACCGCCGTACGCGAGAAAGTTGTTGCCGTCAGGAACCGTCGGCATGAGGATTGCTTGATCAGGGCAGGGCTGGGCATGAGGAGACTCGATATGGCTACCCAGATCGTGATGGATCAGACCGGCGACACGCGTCACGAGTTTGATCCGGACAATGCCGAAGCGCTGGCGCGGGCCGAGCAGCGTTTTCGGGAGCTGACCGGAGCCGGCTTTACCGCCGCCTTGCGAACCGGGCCTGGCGAAGTCACCCGTATCCGGTCGTTCGACCCGACCGCACATGAAACGCTGTTCTATCCCCGCCTGGTTGGCGGTTGATCTGAGCTGCTCATGATTGCGGCAGTTTGGTTTCGCGCACCGGCGCGAGCACGCCTGCACGCGCTGCGCGGGCTTTACCGGCGCTTTTTCGGCGAGAACACGCCGGATGCCCGCGGCCGCCGGCTGTTGTCCGAATGGCTGTCGCCGGCCCAGCGTGCGCAGTTCGAGCAGCACCGGTATTTCGACGTGATCGGATGCGATACCGGCAAGCGGTATCGCATCCACTACGGCACCGCCGCCAATGTTCACGAAATCGACGACGCCGGGGTTGCGACGATGGGCTGGTGCTTTGTCCCGTCAGGCTTCCTCGCGCCAGGCGACGTGATGCTGGCGCAGAAGATCGCGCTCGAGACGGACGAGAGGGGGGCGCTGACGCTCGCCAACCGGTTTCCGGCGGCGACGCATTCGGAGCATTTCTACCGGCGGCCGTTCTAGATCAGCGCCGCCGGCGCCGGCCGGTCAGGAATGCGTGGTGCGGTAGGCATCCACGGCATGCGCTGCAAAGACGCCGATGCTGCAAAGGGCGAGCAGGGCCGAGATAAGTTCGATCATAGATCGTCCTCCAGCAGCGGATGGGCGACGAGATGTTGGCAGCAGGAATAATCCCAGATGAGGTCGAGCAAGAATTGCATGGTGGCCGTCCCTGTTTGATTTTGACAACCAGATAGCCGCCCCTCTGTTTCAGGCGTATTTCGTCGCATTGGGAAAGGGGTTTCGCGGGGAACCCTCAGGCTGGTTTGTGTGCCGCGGACCCGTGCATTCCGCAGTCAGTCAAACTCGCGCGCCTCCGGCGGGTGGCAATTATGTTGCGAGGCAAAATAATGGCCCAAAATAATGGCCAAGGTGGAATGGTTCGACGATCTCACCGTGGAATGCGTTTTAAGTCTCCCGAGATTCGCGTCACCGAGGCCGACATCAAGCGCTTTGCCGCCGAATTCGACCCGCAGCCGATGCATCTCGACCACGAGGCTGCCCAATGCACCCTGTTCAAGGGCGTCGCGGCGTCGGGATGGCACACCGCGGCGATCGCCATGAATCTCGCAATCCAGGCCCGCCCCTTCGGCCCGCATCCGCTGATCGGCGCGGGCGTCGACGGCCTGCGTTGGACAATTCTGGTCCGGCCCAACGACTGCCTCCACCTCGAAGGCGAGGTCATGAGCCTGACGCCGTCGAAGTCGAAGCCGCAGGGCGTCGCCCTGGTGAAATGGACGATGTTCAACCAGAACGGCGAGGAGGTTTACACCTTCACCCCGATCGTGATCGTGCCGCGGCGGGAGTAGAGCTGCTTGCCGACTGGCTTGCCTCGTGAGCCCTTGCGGCCTGCCGGGAGAGGTGGTCATCTTCGGTCGGGGAACCCTGGAGGCTGATATGAAACGAGTCCTTCTCGCCGCTTTGCTGTTTGCAAGCGTCGCGAGCGCCGGGCCGGCGCTCGCGCAACAATCCAAGGTCGGCGACTGGACCATCGAGAAGCGCACCCAGGACACGCACTGCAACGCCAGCCGCGGCTACAAGGACAAGGATGACGAGAACCGCGACTACGTCGTCGTCATCACCTATTCCGACAAAGCCATCGTGATCGTGATGATCTATGACGGCTGGGAGTGGGACAAGGTCGGCGAGATCCTGAAGGGCGATGTCGGCACCGATGACGTCGAGATCATGAAGAAGGCGAAGTGGGAGGTCATGGACAAGACCACCGTGCGCGGCATCTTCGAGTACGATCAGTCGATCATGGACCGCCTGTCGAAGGCCAAGCGCCTCACGCTTGATTTCGAGGACGATGACGACGACAGCATCGAGATGCAGATACCGCGCGCCGGCGAAGCGCTGGCAGCGCTGAAGTTTTGTGAGGAGAACCGGAAGTAAAGCGCGGCGAGGACATCGGGACCTCTCGTCGACGTCTTCATCGATCTCGCGATCAGCCTGCCCGTCGGCTCCGCGCTTGGTGTGATCGCCTTTCACCGCGCCAACGAGACGGTCTTTCGCAAGACCGCACTCATTCTCCTGTTGTCAGGCATTTCCTTGGTTTGATGCCCAAGGCGAATGCCCAAGGCTAATGCCCAAGGCCTTGAACCGGCGCCGCGCTGGTGTCGCTGCCGTGATGTGTGAGCGGCTTCATGCCTGTGACGGTGCGGAGCAGCACATAGAACACCGGCGTCAGGAACAGGCCGAATACGGTGACGCCGATCATCCCGGAGAACACCGCCACGCCCATGGCGCGGCGCATCTCGGAGCCGGCGCCAGTCGAAAGCACCAGCGGCAGCACGCCCATGATGAACGCCATCGACGTCATCAGGATCGGGCGCAGCCGCAGCCGGCTCGCCTCGATCGCGGCCCGGATCGGCGTGCGGCCCGTGAATTCGAGCTCGCGCGCGAATTCGACGATCAGAATCGCATTCTTGGCAGAGAGTCCCACGAGAACGATAAGTCCGATCTGGGTGAAGACGTTGTTGTCGCCTTTCGAGATCCAGACGCCGAACATTGCTGCGAGCAGTCCCATCGGCACGATCATGAGGATCGAGAGCGGCAGTGTCAGGCTCTCATAGAGCGCCGCCAGCACCAGGAACACCAGCAGGATCGCGAGCGGGAACACCCAGAGGCCGGAATTGCCGGCGATGAACTCCTGATAGGTCAGGTCGGTCCATTCGAAGGCGAAGCCGGTCGGCAAAACTTCGGCAGCAATCCGCGTCGCGACTTCCTGCGCCTGACCGGAGGAGTAGCCTGGCGCAGCCGCCGCATTGATGTCGGACGACAGGAAGCCGTTGTAGCGGATCGCGCGCTCAGGACCCGCGCTCTGGCGGATATTGAGCAGCGCTGACAGCGGCACCATGTCGCCGGATGACGAGCGCACCTTCAACTGCCGGATGTCGTCGGCACGTGCGCGGAACGGTGCGTCGGCCTGGACATAGACCGAATAGGTGCGGCCGAATTTGTTGAAGTCGTTGACGTAGTAGGAGCCGAGGTAGATCTGCAGCGTGTTGAACACTTCCGTCACGGGCACCCCGAGCTGAAGCGCCTTGGTGCGGTCGATGTCGGCGAAGAGCTGGGGAACGTTGACCTGGAAGCTCGAGAACACGCCGGCGATCTCCGGAGCCTTCTGCATCGCCGCCATGAACGCTTTCGTCGCCTCGTTCAGCGCCTCATAGCCGAGACCGGCGCGGTCCTCGATCTGCAGCTTGAAGCCGCCGATGGTGCCGAGGCCGTTGACGGGCGGCGGCGGGAACATGGCGATGAAAGCTTCCTGGATCCCGGAGTATTTCTTGTTGAGATCCGCCGCGATTGCATTCCCGCTCAGGGCCGGGCTCTTGCGCTCGTCGAACGGTTTCAGCGTCGAGAACACGATGCCGGCGTTGGAGGAATTGGTGAAGCCGGAGATCGACAGGCCCGGAAACGCGACCGAGCTCTCGACACCCGGCTGCGTCAGCGCAATGTCGCTCATCTTGCGGATCACCTCTTCGGTGCGGTCGAGCGTTGCGCCATCAGGCAGCCGCGAGAAGCCGACCAGATATTGCTTGTCCTGGCCCGGCACGAACCCGCTCGGCACCTGCTGGAAGAGCAGAGCGGTGAGGCCGACCAGGACCACGTAAAGCCCCATCACGGCGGCCTTGCCGGAGATCACCTTGGTGACGGTGCCGCTGTAATTCTCCGAGGAACGGGTGAAAACGCGGTTGAAGCCGCGGAAGAACCAGCCGAACGCCTTTTCGAGGATCAGCGTCAGCGTGTCCTTTGGCTCGTTGTGGCCCTTGAGCAGCAGCGCCGACAGCGCCGGCGACAGCGTCAGAGAGTTGACGGCGGAGATCACGGTCGAGATCGCGATCGTCAGCGCGAATTGCTTGTAGAACTGGCCGGTGAGGCCGGAGATGAAGGCGAGTGGCACGAACACGGCGATCAGCACCATCGCGATCGCGATGATCGGGCCGGAAACCTCGCGCATCGCCTGGTAGGTGGCGTTGCGCGGCGACAGTCCGGCCTCGATGTTGCGTTCGACGTTCTCGACCACGACGATGGCGTCGTCGACGACGATGCCGATCGCAAGGACGAGACCGAACAGGCTGAGCGCGTTGATGGAGAAGCCGAACACGTGCATTACGGCAAAGGTGCCGACGATCGATACCGGCACCGCCAGCAGCGGAATGATGGAGGCGCGCCAGGTCTGGAGGAACAGGATGACGACCAGCACCACCAGCGCGATCGCTTCCAGCAGCGTGTGGATCACCGCCTCGATCGAGGAGCGTACGAACTGGGTGGGGTCGTAGACGATCTGGTAGGACACGCCCTCCGGCATGTTCTTCTTGATCTCGGCCATTGTGGCGCGGACGTGGTCGGAGATCTCGAGCGCGTTGGAGCCCGGCGCCTGGAAGATCGGGATCGCCACCGCCTGCTTGTTGTCGAGCAGCGAGCGCAGGCCGTATTGAGAGGCGCCGAGCTCGATGCGCGCGACGTCGCGCAGCCGCACCACCTCGCCGCGCGTTCCGGCCTTGACCACGATGTCGCCGAACTGCTCCTCGTTCGCGAGCCGTCCTTCCGCATTGACGGAGAGTTGCAGGTCGATGCCCTTGACGTTCGGGGAGGAGCCGACCACGCCGGCGGCGGCCTCGACGTTCTGCGCCTGGATCGCCTTGACGATGTCGCTTGCGGTCAGCCCATGCTCGGCGGCCTTCTGCGGATCGACCCACACCCGCATCGAATAGTCGCCGGCGCCGTAGAGCTGGACGTCGCCGACGCCGTCGATCCGCGCCAGCCGGTCCTTGACGTTGAGCACTGCGTAATTGCGCAAATACGTCATGTCGTAGCGGTTGTTCGGCGACAGCAGATGCACGACCATGGTGAGGTCGGGCGACGACTTCTTGGTGATGATGCCGAGCTGGCGCACCACCGCGGGGAGGCGCGGTTCGGCCTGCTGCACGCGGTTCTGCACCAGCTGCGTCGCCTTGTCGGGATCGGTGCCGAGCCGGAATGTCACCGTCAGCGTCATTGCGCCGTCGGTGGTCGCCTGGCTCGACATGTAGAGCATGTTCTCGACGCCGTTGATCTGCTCCTCGATCGGCGTTGCCACCGTTTCCGCGATCACCTTGGGATTGGCGCCGGGATAGGTCGCGCGCACCAGCACCGACGGCGGCACCACGTCCGGATATTCCGAGATCGGCATCGCGAACAGCGAGATCAGGCCGGCGAGGAAGATCAGGACCGACAGGACGCCGGCAAAAATCGGACGGTCGATGAAGAATTTTGAGAGATTCATGGCTTTGCCCCTGCGCAATTTCTTGCGAGTCTCCGACCGCTCCGCCGTCATTCCGGGGCGCGAGCGAGGCGCGCGAACCCGGAATCCGGAGGTGATGTGCTCGGAGTTTTCAAACTTCGCGATTCCGGGTTCGTGCTGCCCACGCGCCCGGAACGACGCAATTAGCGCTGCACGACGTCCTGGTTGCTGTGGTTGGAGGCCTGCTGCGGCCCGCGTGCCCCCATCGCCGCGACCTCGGTCTTGAGGAGGGCGCCCGGACGCACGCGCTGCAGGCCATTGACGATGATACGGTCGCCGGGCTTCAGCCCCGCCGTCACGATGCGCAACCCATCGACGGAGCCGCCGAGCGTAATCGGCCGGTAGATCGCGCGGCTGTCGTCGCCGACCCCCATGACGAACTTCTTGTCCTGGTCGGTGCCGATCGCGCGCTCGTCGATCATCACCAGCGTTTGCTGCTTCGGCTGGCCCATGCGCACGCGCGCGAACTGACCGGGAATGAGACGGCCGTCCTCGTTCCGGAATACCGCGCGGACACGGATCGTTCCACTCTGGCCGTTGACCTGGTTGTCGATCAGCTGGATGTGGCCCTTGGCCGAAAGGCCGCCGGAGGTTGTCATCTCCACCGGGATCTGGTCGAGATTGCCGCGCTTGCCCGAGCCATCCGCGATCGAGTTCAGCGCCCGTAGCACGACCTCCTCATCCGCATCGAACGATGCGTAGATCGGATTGACCGACACCAGTGAGGTCAGGACCGGGGAGGCGGTGCCCGCGGCGACGAGATTGCCGACAGTGATTTCGATCTTGCCGACCCGGCCGTCGATCGGCGCGCGCACCTCGGTGTAGTCGAGATTGAGTTTAGCGGTCTGGAGCGTCGCCTCCGCCGCCTTGACGTTGGCGATCGCCTCCCGATGGGCGTTGTCGCGCTGATCGTAGTCGCGGCGGGTCACCACGGCGTTGCCGACCAGCTGCGCGCCGCGCTCGAGTTCACTCTGGGTGAAGACGACGCGCGCCTTGGCGGCTTCAAGCTGGGCGTTGGCCTTGTCGACCTCGGCCGCATAAGGCGCCGGATCGATCTTGAACAGGACGTCGCCGGCTTTCACCAGCGCGCCTTCAGTGAAATTGGCCGACAGGATCGCGCCGGCAACGCGCGGGCGGAGCTCGACGCGGTTGATGGCCTCTAACCGGCCGGAGAAATCGTCCCACAGGACGGTCTGCCGCGGCTCGATCATCGCGACCGTGACGGAGACAGCCTGCTCGGCCGCGGCGGCCGGCGCGGTCGCCTGCGCCGCGTGAAAATAGCGGCCGGTTGCGATCGAACCGGCGACCGCGAGGGCGCCAACAATGGCAACACCACCGAGAAGACGGCGGACGCGGCCAGGGCGAGAGGTATTTTGGGAGGGGGGCATTTGCGCGCTCCAGATATGTAGTGTTCACTACAGATGTGGAGCTGGATGCCGCAGTGCAAGATACCTATGTACCGTTCACTTGTAAAAATCTTAGCCGCGGAATGCGAAAAGTGGAAGACGGCAGAGAAAAGAAAGTTAGAACAAATAGATAGGATCAGGCGTTAGCGCGAGGCGCGACGCCGATTCTCAAGGAGGACAGGCACATGGGCATGGGACGCCCCCGGGAATTCGACGCCGAGACGGCGTTGGACCAGGCGATGGAAGTGTTTTGGCGCCACGGCTATGAGGGCGCGACCATTGCCCAGCTGACCGAGGCCATGGGCATCAACCCGCCGAGCCTTTATGCCTGCTTCGGCAACAAGGAAGGCCTGCTGAAGGCCGCGCTCGACCGCTACACCAAGCTGCGCGGCGTCTGGATGGACGAGGTGGTCGCCGCGGCGACCGCCCGCGACGTCGCCGAGCGGATGCTGATGGGCATCGCCGACAAGCAGACCGATCCCGCCAATCCGCCCGGTTGCCTGCTCGTGCAAGGCGGCATCGCCTGCGGCACCGGCTCCGAAAACGTCCCCTTCGAGCTCGCCGCACGCCGCAGCCAGAACGAAGATCAGCTCCGCGACCGCTTCATCCGCGCCAAGGCCGAAGGCGATCTCAAGCCGGCGTCGGATCCGGCAGCGCTCGCGCGCTACGTCTCCGCCGTCGCCGTCGGCATGGGCGTGATGGCGTCCTCAGGCGCGGACCGCGAGGCGCTGCGGCAGGTGGCGACCGTGGCCGTGCAGGCGATCGAGGCGCAATCGGGGAAGTATCCTCCGACGCCGGCCGTGAAACAGACACCCTCGAAGCAGACCCGAAGCGGGACGGCATAACCGACGCTGCGATCGCGCCGCCTGGACTCGCCAGCCGATTTGTCGACACCGTTCTTGCGACCGCGCACCACCTGTCGAGCCAGGCTACGCAGTTACTGACGTCTGCGGATCGTGTCGCGGCATGATCGCTCATCGCCAGCTTTCAGGCGCAGTCGGCAAGAGGGAGACGCTTTTGGCTGGGGAACTAGGATTCGAACCTAGACAAACAGAGTCAGAGTCTGTTGTGCTACCGTTACACCATTCCCCAACGGAATAGCCGAACAAATTCAATAACTTGTTGATTTGTCCGGCTGTTGCCGGAAGCGCGGTTTGCGCAAATCACGGCTCAGGCGTGGCAGGTTTCTACCCGCTCGCTTCCGGGCTGGCAAGCGCCGCGGTGAAAGGGTGTTCTGCGGGCTGCCTGAGGGCAGGCGAGCCGGCCAGAGGGCTGGTGCTTCCGCCGCGGTCGAGGCCGCTCGCGACCGTTTGCCTCATCTGAAAAAGCGCCTTTGCGGGTCGGATCGCCATGAGCCGCATCGTCGTTCGACGGTAAGCGCATGATCTATGGCGGGTTCGCGACGCTCTTGCAGGCGCGGGAGGTAGTTGGTTGAGCGCAAGCTTGGTAGGTGAGTTATGCTACGCTACCTAGGCGAATTGATCCCGTAACGACACGCCGCTCAACAGGTCGCGCCGCGTTGTCAGTGCGGGCACGTCCTTCCATTCCTTCCCGTTAAAGGCGTTGACTTTGGCTGAGATCACCTCAGTCTTGCACTTCGGGCAGCCATGGAGATCAAACGAGATCAGCGCCTTCTGCCCACCGCGATCAAGAGTGCGCTCTGCCGGTGACCACGCCATCACACCTTGCACCGTTTGAAAATTGCCTTCCTTGAACAGATCTATGATCTTGCTCGCCTCGTCGAACGTCAGTTCTTTCGTTTTCTTGCTTTTGAGCTTCCGCAGATACGAACCGCACTCCGCACAGCGCCACAGGCCCTTGATTAAGAGGAACGTGGCACCGCCGCCGATCAGAAAACCGACGAACTCGATGCCGGCCAGCGCGTAACCCATCTGGCCTACTTCTCCTGAATCAACTCCAGCGCCTCGGCCGATGCGCATGTGTGTTTTCGTAAGGACGAGATCAAGATAACTGCCGAAGTCGATAATATCTGCGACTTTGCGGCCATCGTCGAGAACGAACGTTGTGTAGTCGAGAAAATAGATGAGGACCATGGTCGCAGCGGCGATGACCACCATGAGAATGGCATCGACGAGTGTTGGCCGGATGTTGAAGTAGCGCGCGGCGAGAATTGCACCGCTCGCCCCAAGCATCCCCACACATACCGCACCGGCAGGGACGATGAACCATAATTTGAGCGTAAAAATGTTGAGCCCGACCATCCTAGTGATGATGACGTTGGCGACAGCGGCCAGGATGCAGGTGATTGCCATCGAGATCAGAAGGATGATGTGCTTCATGACGAAACCTCGTCGGTAAGTTCGGCAATAAGCCGGTCAGTGTCGAGTGCAAATTCCTTCCAGGCGACGCCGGCAACCAGGCCTATGACGAAGCCCGCGAGGTGCGTGGCATAGGCAACGCCGCTTGCCATTTCGCCGACAGCTACGGCGCTCCATATCTGGAGCGCGATCCATACTGATGCGAACTGCCATGCGCGTAGATACGGCACGCGCAAGAAAGGGATCATGCGCAGCTTGGCCTTGGGGAATACGATCGTGTAGGCCCCCATGAGGAACGACAACGCGCCAGATGCGCCCACGATCGGAACAGTAGAGGCCGGGCCGATCAGCCAAGAGCCTAGAAACGACAATGCTCCGAGTCCGACGAATGCTGTCCCGAAGATGGCCGGGCCTACAAGGTTCTCGATAGAACGTCCGAAGGCGACCAGGAAGATCAGGTTGCCGACAAGATGCACCGGTCCCGAGTGAACGAACTCGGCGGTGAACAGCGTGTAGAGCGACACGACGGGATGCCGGCTGAAGTCTACCGGCACGAACGCGAGCACCCGTAAAACCTTTGCGCCCGCGTCTACCGGGACCACGACGGCAAGCGTCGCGACCAAACAGGTGGCGGCAATAATGTAGATTGCGACGGCTATGCGCTTCCGGCGTAGGTTGTCCCCGAATACCACGACCATAGGTAAGCCCCCGACCCAAGGTGCAATTGTGAGATCGAACTCCGGTAGGTGCAAGGGGTGGAGCGTGTTGCTCTGGGGAAGGGATTTGGTCGCGCCCTGCAACCAGAGCGAATGCGAGCGCGATCGCCAGCAGAATTGCTTTGGTTGCGACGGCTTTTGCCCATACCGACGCAAACCAACAGCGTCGAGAGTTTTGCAGACGTCTCAGAAGTGGTCGGATTTGGCCGGATCAAGATATGATAGGATTGCAAAACCAGCTGAGAGAAATTAGTGAGCTAGCCCAAAACGGCTAGGCTACCGTTACACCATTCCCCAACGGAATAGCCGAACAAATTCAATAACTTGTTGATTTGTCCGGCTGTTGCCGAAAGCGCGGTTTGCGCAAATCACGGCTCAGGCGTGGCAGGTTTCTACCCGCTCGCTTCAGGGCTGGCAAGCGCCGCAGTGAAAGGGTGCTCTGCGGGCTGCATGAGGGCGGCGAGCCGGCCAGAAGGCTGGTGCTTCCGCAGCGGTCGAGGCCGCTCGCGACGGTTTGCCTCATCTGAAAAGTGCCTTTGCGGGTCGGATCGCCGTGAGCCGCATCGTCCTTGGAGCTCAACGTCACCCAAGGAGATCCGTGATGCCCTATGTCGATGGTTTCGTGCTGGCCGTGCCCAAGGACAAGATCGAGGCTTACAAGGCGCTGGCGAAAACGGCCTGCGCGGTCTGGATGGAACATGGCGCGCTCGATTATGTCGAATGCATCGGCGACGACGTTCCTTATGGCGAGCTCACTTCGTTCCCGCGCGCTGTGATGGCGAAAGAGGATGAGATCGTGGTGTTCTCCTGGATCGTCTACCGCGACCGCGAGACCCGAGATGCCGTCAACAAGAAGGTGATGGCCGATCCGCGGTTGAAGTTGGACGGGATGCCGTTCGACGGCAAGCGCATGATCTATGGCGGCTTCACCACGCTGCTTCAGGCGCGCGACGTGACCGGCTGAGCGCTGGCGCGCCGGCAGCGAGCCTTGTCTCAACGCGCGCGCGGCAATAGGAGAGCGGCGCCTTACTTGATCTTGTCGTAGGCCGCCGCAAAGTCGTTCAGCGGCATCGGGATTGCGATCGTCTCCTTGGCCATGTTCTGGAAGGAGACCTTCAACTGCTTGCCCGATTTCAGGCTGGCGAGCAGATCAGGCGCGATCGGCGTCGAGGCATAGCAGCCGCGATTTTCACAGGTCTGGATCTGGAGATCGACCGCCTTGCCTTCGTCGACCTGGAGCTTTGCGCCGACCGGCAGATTGAGGCCGAGCGGCAATTGCAGCAGCGCCACCGGCGTGCGAGTGTCGGTCGGGATGCGGATGTTGATCAGGACGATGGTCTGGCCAGTCTTGGTCAGCACCGCGTTCTGCTCGATCGCGCATTCGAGCGGCGCGTCGCGGCCCGGGCTGGTGCAGCGCGCAATCCAACCTGGCTGTTGCGCCGGCGTGCCATCGCCCTGCGCCTGCGTCGGAGCCGGCGCGGGCTGAGCGGCCGGCGGAGCCGCGTTCTTCTTGGCGCCCTGCTGGGCGTGCGCGGCGCCCGTTGACAACAGGACGGTGGCGGCGAGGGCGACAAGTCTGGATTGCATGGACATGACGTACCGCGCTGGCATGAACCGAGGGCCTCGCTGTACCGTCGCCGGACGCACCGCGCAAGCTGCTACTCTGCAGCTTCCTTAACGGTGCCGTGCTCGACCGTCTCGTCGCCTTCGCCGTCACCCGAGCGGCCCCAGCCCGAGAACCAGTTGTTGAGCTTGTCGAGATAGAGATAGACGACAGGCGTGGTGAACAGCGTCAGCGCCTGGCTGACGATCAGGCCGCCGACCATGGCGTAGCCGAGCGGCTGGCGGATCTCGGCGCCGGTGCCATGGCCGAGCATCAGCGGCACGCCGCCGAGCAGGGCAGCCATCGTCGTCATCATGATCGGACGGAAGCGCAGCAGCGCAGCCTGGCGGATCGATTCTTCCGGCGTCTTGTGCTCGTCGCGCTCCGCGGCGATGGCGAAGTCGACCATCATGATGCCGTTCTTCTTGACGATGCCGATCAAGAGAATGATGCCGATCAGCGCGATTAGGCTGAACTCGAAACCGGCCGCCATCAGGATCGCGAGTGCGCCGACGCCGGCGGAGGGCAGGGTCGATAGGATCGTGATCGGATGGATGTAGCTCTCATAGAGGATGCCGAGGATCAGATAGACCACGACCAGCGCGGCGAGGATGAGGAGCGGCACGGTGCCGAGCGATTGCTGGAACGCCTGTGCGGTGCCCTGGAAGCTTGAATTGAGCGTCGGCGGCGCGCCGAGATCGGCCATCGCCTTCTGCACGGCCTCGGTGGCCTGGCCGAGCGCGACGCCCTGGGCGAGGTTGAAGCTGATCGTGATCGCTGGGAACTGGCCCTGGTGGCTGATCGAGAGCGGGCGGACCGGGTCGGTAGTCCAGGTTGCAAACGTCGACAGCGGCACCTGCTCGCCGGTCAGCGGCGATTTCAGATGGAGCTTGTTCAGGCTCTCGAGACTGCCCTGCATCTCCGGCACGATCTCCAGGATCACCTTGTAGGTGTTGAGCTGGGTAAAATACTGCGTGACCTGGCGCTGTCCGAAGGCGTCATACAGCGTGTCGTCGATCAGCTGCGGCTGGATGCCATAGCGCGAGGCGGTATCGCGGTTGATCTTGAGCTGGACTGTGGTGCCCTGCGTCTGCTGATCGGTTGCGACGTCGCGCAGCTGCGGCAGGGTCTGCATCTTGGCGAGGATCTTTGGGGCCCACTCATTGAGCTCCGCAAGATCAGCATCCTGCAGCGTGAACTCGAACTGCGTACGCGTCGGGCGACCGCCGAGCCGGACGTCCTGGGCCGCCTGCATATAGAGACGGGCGCCTTCGACCTTGTCGAACTTCGGGCGCAGCCGCGCGATGATCTGCTGTGCCGAGGCCTCGCGCTCATTGCGCGGCTTCAACGTAATGAACAGATTGCCATTGTTACCGGCCCGGCCGCTGCCGCCGATCGCCATCGCGACGCTGGCAACGTCGGGATCAGCCATAATGATCGTTCCGAGTTTCTCCTGGCGTCTGACCATCTCCTTGAAGGAAATGTCCTGCGATGCCTCGGCGGTCGCGGTAATCAGGCCGACGTCCTGCTGCGGGAAGAAGCCCTTCGGGATCAGGACGAACAGGTAGACCGACAGCCCAAGCGTGACGAAGAAGATCGCGAGCGTCGTGCGGCGCCAGCTCAGCGCGTGGTTGAGGATGTTTTCGTAGCCGCGCAGCATCGCGTCGAAGCCGCGTTCGCTCCACTGGTAGAACCGGCCGTGTTTCACCTCGCCATGGGCACGCAGGAAGCGCGAGGCCATCATCGGGGTCAGCGTCAGCGACACGAACATCGAGACGAAGATCGTCATCGCCAGCACGACGGCGAATTCGCGGAACAGACGTCCGATGATGCCGCCCATCAGCAGCAGCGGAATCAGCACCGCCACCAGCGAGACGCTGATCGACACGATGGTGAAGCCGATTTCCTTCGAGCCCCTGAAGGCCGCGGCCATCGGACTTTCGCCCTCCTCGATGTAGCGCGTGATGTTCTCCAGCATCACGATGGCGTCGTCGACGACGAAGCCGACCGCGATGGTGAGCGCCATCAGCGACAGATTGTCCAGCGAATAGCCGAACACCCACATCAGCGCGCAGGCGCCCAACAGCGCCAGCGGGACAGTGATGGCGGGAATGACGGTCGCCCAGAAGCTGCGCAGGAAGATGAAGATGACCATGACCACGAGGCCGATGGTCAGGAGCAGCGTGAACTGGACGTCTTCAACCGCGGCGCGGATGGTCGTGGTGCGGTCGCTGATCAGCTCGATCTTGATCGCGGGCGGGATCGCCGCGACCAGGCGCGGCAACGTCGCCTTGATCCTGTCGACGGTCTCGATGACGTTGGCGCCCGGCTGCTTGAACACCACCAGGAATACGCCGCGTTTGCCGTTGGCCCAGGCCGCCTGCTTGGCGTCCTCGGGGCCGCTGACCGCCTGGCCGATGTCGCGAATCCGCAGCGGGCCGCCGTTGCGGTAGGCGATGATGACATCGTTCCAGTCCTTGGACTGGGTGAGCTGGTCGTTGGCGTAGATCGTGTAGGCGCGTCTCTCGCCGTCGATATTGCCCTTGGGGCTGTCGACCGTGGTGATTGCGATCTGGCTGCGCACGTCCTCCATCGAGAGGCCCTTGGCCACCAGTTTGGCCGGGTCGATCTGAATCCGGATGGAGGGCTTCTGCTGGCCGCCGATGAAGACCTGGGCCACGCCGGAGAGCTGGCTGATCTGCTGGGCGAGCTGGGCGTCGACCGCGTCGCTGACGCTGGTCAGCGGCATCGTCTCCGAGGTCGCCGACAATAGCAGGATCGGGGCATCCGCCGGGTTGACCTTGCGGTAGGTCGGCGGCGAGGGCAGGTTCTTGGGCAACTGGCCGCTGGCCGCGTTGATGGCGCCCTGCACATCATTGGCGGCGCCGTCGATGCTGCGGTTGAGGTCGAACTGGATGGTGATAGACGCGGTGCCCAGATAGCTCGTCGAGGTCATCTGGGCGATGCCGGGGATTTGGGCGAACTGGCGCTCCAGCGGCTGCGCCACCGACGAGGCCATCGTCTCGGGGCTGCCGCCCGGCAGATTGGCGGTGATCTGGATGGTCGGGAAGTCCACCTGCGGCAGCGGCGCGACCGGCAGCAGGGGATAGGCGACGAGACCGACAAAGAGAATGCCGGCCATCAGCAGCGAGGTGCCGATGGGATAACGGATGAAAGGTGCCGAAATCCCGCCCGCGTTCATTCCTGTCGAACCTTGTTCTGGGCCGGATCAGAGCTCGCCACGGCCGTGGAGACGAGGCTTCCGGGTTGGACCTTGAATTGACCGCCGGTGATCGCTTGCTGCCCCGGCGTGAGCCCTTCGTCGATCACCGAACGACCGTCGATGGCGTAGCTCACCTTGATCTTGTGGACCTCGGCCTTGTTGTCCTGGTTGACGGTATAAGCGTAGAGGCCGTTGGTCGAATGCTGGACCGCATCATCCGGAACCACGGTCGCGTCCTTCAGGGTCCGCACCAGAAGGCGTGTCGAAACCGACTGGCCCGGCCACAGCGTGTGGTCCTTGTTGTCGAACACCGCCTTGAGGCGAATAGTCCCGCTGGTCGTGTCGACCTGGTTGTTGATGACCGCGAGCTTGCCTTCGGCCAGCGTCTTCTTGCCGTCGGTGGTGAACGCGATCACCTTGAGCGCGCCGGCCTTCTGGCCCTCGGCGATGTAGGGAAGCTGATCCTCCGGCGCGGTGAAGATCACCGAGATCGGCTCGACCTGGGAGATGGTGACAATCCCCGTCTGCGTCGAGGCGTTGACGATGTTGCCGATGTCGACCAGGCGCAGGCCGGCCACGCCGGTGATCGGTGCCTTGACCTGGGTGTAGTCGAGCTGGGTCTGGGCATTGGAGATCGCGGCTTCGTCGGCGGCGATCTGGGCGTTGAGCTGGGCGACGGTCGAGCGCTGGGTATCGACCCGCTGCGCGGTGGCGAATTCGCCGAGCTTCATGGCACGCTGGAGTTCGAGATTGGCGTTGGCCAGATTGGCCTCGTCCTGCGCCTTCTTCGCCTTGGCCTGGTCGAGCGTGGCTTGATAGGGGCGGGGATCGATCGAGACCAGAAGCTCATCCTGCTTGACGATCTGGCCTTCGGTGAAGGCGATCTTGTCGATCTGGCCGTCGACCCTGCTTCGGACTTGCACGGTGTTAAAACCCTGAACCGTGCCGAGGCCGGTCAGATAGACCGGGAAGTCGACCTTCTGGACCGGCGCGACGCTGACGGGGACGGCGGTCGGACGCGGCGGCCCCTTCTGGGCGGTTTGAGTTTTTCTGGCGTCAGGGCCGGCGAATTTCTGCCAGCCGTAGTAACCTGCGAAGGCCGCGACCGCGATGATCAGAATCCAGAGGATCGGCCGTGTTTTTTTCATAGCGGCTCGCGTCGGCTCGTAATGCCCAAAACGAACGAATTGTAGGGCAATCGAAGGGTTCCAAGGCTTGTATAATACACGCCAAGTTCCAGTGTAAACAGCACTATCAGTTGAGAATCCTAAACAATTGGAAAGCTTTGCATTGCTTAGGCAACCTTGTGCCGCAGCGGTGTGCAGTGCTGCATTTTTCCGCCGCGACCGATCCACGTGCAAAACTTGGGACATGCTCGGAGGCGGTGTGCGCTGACCTGTCCAGCCGTCCGCAAAGCCGAAGGAGGTCCAGCGAAGGGACACTTCGCGCAATTTCGCGAGAACGGTTCTAAATCGTCCGCACGGTGTTTGGGTTGCCAAGGAAAACCGGCATCGTTCATATCGACCCGTCACAACGGGAGCGCAGGATGGACGAGCTGAACGGCAAGCTGATCGCGTGTCAGATCTTGATCACGGGACTGATCGCGCGCGTTGCCAACGAGCAGCGCGATCCCTTGCGCTTCCTGACCGACTTCCGCGACGAGATCAAAGCCGTCGTCAGTGGCATCAACATCGCCGGCATGGACAATTCCGATCGCGTGCGTACGGTCGCGCAGCACACCGTCGACGAGTTGTTCTCGCTGATGAAGCCGCCAAGCAGCGATTCAAGCAGCGATTGAGCGCGCGACGCCGAGTGTTGCGGTACTTTTTCGCGCTGGTTTTAGAACGAATCCCAATCTCGATTTAGAACGATTTCAAACCACAGTTTAGAATCGTTTTGATCTGGACCTATTCAAGCGTTCTTGCGAGTTGCTCGCATTGACCGGCTATTTTGCGGCCGATACCAACGTTCCCATCGTTCGCCGAAGTGAGCGAGCGAATAAGAAGATGGGGCGTGTTGTAATGGGGCAGGTGGTCGCACCGAAGTCGTTGCGTTCGGTCGCAGCGTTCGATTCGATGGATGAAAGATCGTGGGGTGGTTCTGGCAAGACGGTCTCGGCAGTTGCGAGCCTGATCGCGGTGGCGTCGGTGTCGACCGGCGCCCAGGCGCAGCAATCGAACCTGCCGCCGGTGACGGTCGACGCTCCCGTCGAACGTCCGCGTCCGGCCGCCTCGAAGCCGACCGCCGAGCAAGTCCGCGCGCGCAATGCGCTGCGGCGCGCGGCGCAGCGGCAGCAGGCGGCGCAGGCCCCGATCGTCAATACGAACGGACCGGCAGCAGACCGCAACCCCTATGCGGATCCCGCTGCGCCCTACAAGGTCGATCACGTGCAGGCCGGCGGCAAGTTCCCGGAGAAGCTGGTCGACACGCCGAAGTCGATCACCGTGCTGAGCAAGGAAGTGCTCGAGGACAAGAACGCCACGACGCTGAAGCAGGCCATTCTCAGCACGGCCGGTGTGACGTTGGGCACGGGCGAGGGCGGCAACGCCTTCGGCGACCGCTTCTTCATCCGCGGCTTCGATGCCCGCAATGACATCTTCATCGATGGTGTGCGCGATTCCGGCGTCAGCGTCCGCGAGAATTTCTTCACCGAGCAGGTCGAGATTTTGCGCGGTCCCGGCTCGACCTTTTCCGGCCGCGGTATCGCCGGCGGTGCGATCAACATCGTCACCAAGCAGGCTACGACGGAGAAGAGCTTCTACAATATGGACACCACGTTTGGCACCGATCACGCCAAGCGAGTGACGCTCGACGTCAACCAGGTGATCAACCCGACGCTCGCCGTTCGCGCCGGCGGCCTGTTCCAGGACGCCGATGTCGCGGGACGCAGCTATGTCACCGACAATCGCAACGGTGCTTTCGTCGCCACGACCTGGAATCCGACCGATGCGATCAAGGTCACCGGCAGCTATATCCACACCGAATTGACCGGCATTCCCGATTTCGGCGTGCCTTATTATCGGCCGAGCACGTCGTCGACCGCCGGCGGTCCGTTCCCGGACTTCGGCGTCAACCGCAATAATTTCTACGGCTTCGTCAACCGCGACTTCTTCCGGACCGGCCAGGACATTGGCACCATCAATGCCGAGATCCAGATTACGCCCGACCTGATGCTCAGCAACAAGATCCGGGACTCGCGCTCGACCCAGAACTACATCGGCACGCTTCCCGAAGCGCCGTCGTTGAAAAATCCACTCTCGGCCTCGACCCTCAGCGCCAATCCGCAGAGCCGCTACCAAGTCACTGATGTGTTCGCCAACCAGACCGAGGCGACCTACAAGTTCAACGACGATGCCGGGTTCAAGCACACGCTGCTCGGCGGCGTCGAATACGACCGCGAGCGTTCGTCGATCGACAGGTACACCGGTCTCAGTTCCGAGCAGGCGACCGGCACACCCTTCAGCGGCAGCGGATCAAAGAGCGACGTCAGCGTGTTCTATCCGCAATACACCAATCTTCCGTTCCCGATACCGGGAGGCCTCACCGGATTGCCGACCAAAATCGCGATCGACACCGTCAGCGGCTACGTCATGGACAGCGCGAACTATCGCGACCTGGTGATCCTCAACGGCGGCTTCCGCTATGACGATTACAGCATCAAGACGTCAGGCTATGCGGCGAGCGGCGCCTTCGGCCAGCAGTCGGCGGAGTTCCTGATCCCGAACTTCAATCTCGGCCTCACCTTGAAGCCGTTGCCGAACGGCAGCGTCTACGTGGCCTATGCGACCTCGGCAAATCCGGTTGGCGCCGAGTTCGACGGCACCAGCACGGCCTATGGCGGCCTCAACCCGACCCTTGCCGGCGGCAACACCCAGATATTCGGGCCGGAGAAGAACAAGGCCATCGAGGTCGGCACCAAATGGGAGCTGTTCGACCGCCATCTGCTGCTGACTGCAGCGCTGTTCCAGACCGAAAAGGAAAACGCCCGCGAGTCGCAGAACGTGGGCAATGCAGTCGCTGCTGCCGCGCTTGGATGTTCGTATCCAGCCGGAACGACGGGCAATATCTCCTGCATCACGGCCGGCGCTTCCTACCGCATCCGCGGCATCGATCTTGGCGTCGGCGGCAAGATCACGGACAAATGGAGCGTATTCGGCGGTCTCGTTCTCATGGAGTCGGAGGTCACGAAGTCACTGGCTCCATCGGCGAACAAAACGCTCTACCCAACGAATGTCGGGCTGCCGCTCGCCAACATCGCGCATCAGTCCTTCAGCCTGCTGTCGAAGTACCAGCTCAGCGACACCTGGGAGCTGGGTGGGCAGGCGGTGTACCGCTCGAAGATCTACGGCGGCACATTGCTCGCGGCGAACCAGGGCACGTCGATCCCGAGCTACTGGCGTTTCGATGTGTTCGCGGAAGCCAAGATCGACAAGAATTGGCAGGTCAAGCTCTTCGTCAACAACATCTTCGACAAGCGCTACTACGACGCGCTGTATCAGAGCGCTGCGCCGTTCGTGCTGGAGGCGCCGGGACGCGCCGCCTATCTGGTGCTCTCGGCGCGCTATTGAGAAGCTTCAACGAGGTACCATGCTGACATGCATCGAGGGCATCCTGAGCAAAGATGATGTGGCGGAGTTCCGCCGCATCATGGATGCCAGCGAATGGGAGGACGGCCGTTCCACCGCGGGCGCGCAGTCGGCAATGGTCAAGCGCAACGAGCAGTTGCCCCCGGACGGCGAGGTCGCGCGAAAACTCGGCAACCGCATCATCTCGGCGCTGACATCGAACCCGCGGTTCCTGGCCGCGGCCATCCCGCTCCAGATCTTCCCGCCGCTGTTCAATCGCTATGCGGCCAGCAGCGGCCACCATTTCGGCCTTCACGTCGACAATGCGATCCGCGGCGACCGTCTGACCGGCCTTCGCATCCGCACAGACCTGTCGATGACGCTATTCCTCAGCGAGCCGGAAGAGTACGATGGTGGCGAACTTGTGATCGAGGACACCTACGGTTCGCACGAAGTCAAGTTGCAAGCCGGGGACTGTGTGCTCTATCCCTCGACCAGCCTGCATCTCGTGACGCCGGTGACCCGGGGAACGCGGGTTGCGTCTTTCTTCTGGCTTCAGAGCATGATACGGGACGATCAAGCCCGCAGCATGATCTTTGACCTCGACACCGCCATTCAGGCGCTCGTGAAACGGCTCGGGCGTGACGATCCCGAAACGGTCAAATTGACGGGCATCTATCACAACCTCATCCGCTACTGGGCCGAAGTATGAAGCGCACATCTTTCCAAGCAAGCCTTGTCCAAGCAAGCCTTGCCGCAGCCGTGATGCTGGCGACCGCCTGGCTCGCATCTCCCGTTTCTGCCCAGCAACAACCCCAGCCGGCGGTGACTCAGCCGTCGGCAGTCAGCCCTGCGCCTGCGAGCTCCACCCCTGCGACCTCAACGCCTGCGGCGCAGTCCGCCGCGCCCGCCGCTCCGTCGGCCTCTGCGCCGGACGCGGCGCCCGCCGATGCAGGCAGCCGTCCGCTGAAGTCGGCCGCGCCGGCCATGAAGGAACTGTCACCCTGGGTGATGTTCATGTCAGCGGACATCATCGTGAAGGCGGTGATGATCGGGCTTGCCTTCGCCTCGCTGATGACCTGGACCGTCTTCCTCGCCAAGTCGATCGAGCTGTCGGTTGCCTCCGCCAAGCTTCGTTCGGCGCTGAAGAAGGTTGCGGACGCGCGCTCGCTCGCGGAAGCGCAGATGGCGCTCGGTACCAAGGAGGGCGTGTTGCCGTCCTTCCTGGCCTTGGCGCTGCGCGAGGCGCGAATGTCGGCGGGCATCTCCAGCGACACCGGCATCAAGGAGCGTGCAGCCTCGAGCTTTGCCGAGATCGTGCGCGCCGAGGGGCGGCGCATCCGCATCGGCATGGGCGTGCTCGCGACCATCGGTTCGACGTCGCCCTTCGTCGGACTGTTCGGCACGGTCTGGGGCATCATGAACAGCTTCATCGGCATCTCGAAGTCGCAGACTACGAACCTCGCCGTGGTCGCGCCCGGCATCGCCGAAGCGCTGCTCGCAACCGCGATCGGCCTCGTCGCGGCGATCCCCGCCGTTATCATCTACAACCACTTTTCGCGCGTGACGAAGAGCTATCTCGAGCTCGTCAGCCGTGCCTCGGGTGCGGCGGCGCGGCTGTTGTCGCGCGATCTCGATCGCAGCCATGGCAGCGTGCATTCGCGCGCGGCGGAGTGAACGATGGGCGCTTCGATCGCAGACCATGACGTCGATGACGACGATTTCGCCGAAACGCATGAGATCAACGTCACGCCGTTCATCGACGTCATGCTGGTGCTGCTGATCATCTTCATGGTCGCAGCCCCGCTGTCGACGGTCGATCTGCCGATCGATCTGCCGACGTCGACATCGACGCCGCAGAAGAAGCCGGACAAGCCGACCTACGTCACCATCAAGCCGGATCTTTCGGTGGCGATCGGGGAGAACTTCGTCAAGCGAGTCGATCTTGTCAGTGCACTCGACAACACGGCGGACATGAGCAAGGACAAATACATCTTCCTGCGCGCCGATCGCGCCGTGCCCTATGGCGAGCTGATGGAGGTGCTGGAGTTCCTGAACAAGGGGGGGTATTCCAAGGTCAAGCTGGTGACGCTGGAGGGTGTCCCGGGGGCTGCGCCGCCGCAGGGCGCGCCGCCGGAAGCACCAAAGCCGTGACGAAGGCTTGAGGCCCATGTCCGATCTCGAACTGAAGCCCTCTCGGAAACTATGGGTCGCCGCCGCAGTGGGCGCGCTCGCGCTTCATCTGGGCGGCGCAGCGCTGGCGCTCGCCAATCTCCGTGGCGACGAGCCGGACTTCATCGCCGATCCGCAGGGTATCGAGGTCGGCCTCGAGGCAATGTCGCCCAACGGCGAACCCAGCGAATTGCCGCCGGGGCCGGACTCCAACGAATCCGTGGCGTCCCCCGAGCTGACCGAACAGAAGGCGGAACTCAAGGAGAGCAGCCTTCCGAAGGACGTCCCGATGGAGGCCGAACAGGCTGACCGGGCCGTGACGATGAACGAGGCCAAGAAGCCGGTCGAGGAGGAAACCAAGGAGTCGGTTGTCCCCACCAACGCCTCGGTGGCGTCGCCCGCCGCGGAAGCGACGGCAATGCCGACCTCGGACGCCGAGAAGAAGAGCGACCGCTCCGTTCGCATTCGCCAGGGCTGGGAAAAGGACCTGGTCGCGCATCTCGACCGGCACAAGCGCTATCCCAAGGGCCTGTTCAAGGCCGCTGAACTCTCGGTTCGGCTGACGCTCGACCGGCTCGGGCATGTGGTCACCGTCGCCATCGAAAAGGGTTCTGGCGATCCGGCCTTCGATGAGGCCGCCATCGGCATGGTGAAGCGCTCCGATCCCGTGCCGACGCCGCCGCCGCTGGTCGCCGACGACGGGCTGACATTCGTCTTGCCGGTGATCTTCAGGAAGAACGAAAAGGCGGCGAGTAAGGGCTGAGGCCGCGATGCGGCGATAGCTTGGTCAGCGCCAGTAAAGCCGGATCCCGACATAGACCACGACCAGGCAGGCGAAGATCAGTGCCACTGGCAGCGGACGCTTCTGGCTCCCGCCAAACGTCGATGCCGCGAAGGAGGCCGCCTTCTTCGGCTTCGGCGCCGGACGGCGGAAAGCGGTAACATTGTCCGCCGCCGGCTCGGGCGGGCGGGGGCGGACGTCCGGCGCGATTCCGGCGCCGCCCATCTCGGTATAGTAGGCCTTGTAGATCGCAGCCGTGGTGGCCTCGGTGGCCTCGCCTTCGCCCATCTGCGCCAGGAGATTTTTGTAACTGGCGAGGAATTCCTGAGCCTCAGGCGGCAGCGCGGACAACCCGTTGAGTTTGGCCATCATCTTCCAGGTGGCGAAATCGGCGCGGGCGCGGGTGTCGGCGCGTCGCGCGATCAGCATATCGGCAGCTTTGACCAAGTCGGCCTCGGGCCCTTCGGCGTGTGTTCGGTTGTTGCGCTTCAACTACGCATTGCCGGTCAGAAAGAGAACAGCTTGAATCACATAACCGGTCAACATTCGTAGTATCGCTGAAATAACATCAAGATTTAGACCGAACTGGGAACCCGCCAAGGGTAGCAGGATCAGGAAGGCGATCAGGATTAGCATGCCGAATGGCTCGAGCCGCGCCAGTGGCAGGGCGAGCGGTCGGGGCAACAGCCCGACCGCGACCCGCCCGCCATCGAGCGGCGGGATCGGCATCATGTTGAAAACCGCGAGCACGGCGTTGATCAACAGGGCATTCTTGAGGTTGTCAAAGATCCATTGCGCCGAGTTGGCCGGCACCCAAGGCAGCGCGTGGAGGGCGAGCGCCGCCACCAGTGCCAGCAGGATGTTGGTGACCGGCCCGGCCAGTGCCACCCAGACCATGTCGAGCCTGGGGTTGTTGAGTTTGCGGAAATTCACCGGCACCGGCTTGGCATAGCCGAACAGGAACGGTGAATGCGCAAACAACAGCATCGCCGGCAGGATCAGGGTTCCGAACGGGTCGATGTGCCGGAGCGGATTGAAGCTGACGCGGCCCAGCTGCGACGCGGTGTCGTCGCCGAGGCGATGCGCGACGAAGCCGTGGGCGGCCTCGTGAAAGGTAATGGCGAGCACCAGCGGCAGCACCCAGACGGAGATGTCATAAATGGAAATGTTCACGGCTCGTCTGTCCCGGTTTTTTGCCTGCGGCCTTGCAGCCGTCCCAGCCAAACCGGCGGTGCAGCGACGCTTCAAGTCAACATAGGGCGGCAGGTTCCGAAATGCCACGCTGCAAATGATCGGCGAGCAGCGCGCCGGCACGCGAAAGATTTCGAGCCCGGTGCAGGCGGATGTCGGCCGCCGGCAGGGGCGGAAAGCCATCCCGCCCTGACAGACGGCGAAGCCGAGCGGGCATAGTGCCAGCCTTCACCACGGTCACGGCAAGGCCCGCGGCGGCGATCTGCTCGACCGCCGCGAGCGTCCGGCTGACATAGGCAAGGCGCCAGGGACGGCCCGCAGCATCGAGCGCCTCCGCAGCCCATTGGCGGAACAGGCAGCCCGACGGATAGAGCGCCATGGCGAGGGGCGCCTGCGTCGCAGTCCGATAAGACGAGGCGGCCGCCCAGACCGCCTGCTCGCGCCTTAATAGGTCGCCGGTGCCGCGTCCTTGCGGATGCATGGCGATGACGAGATCGTAGGCCTCACCAAGCCGCGCCGGCATCATTGCGGTCAGGCCAGTCTCGATCTCGACCCTGACCAGCGGATGGTTTTGGGCAAAGCTCGCCAGCAACGGCGGAATGACGATCGTGCCATAGTCGTCCATCACGCCGAGGCGGACCTCAGCTTCGGTCTTGCGTGCGCGCAGCGCGCCGACCGCCTCCGCGTTGAGGGCGAGGATGCGACGCGCATAGTTGCGCAGCTCGTTGCCTGCCGCGGTCGGCAAGACGCCGGCCCTGTCGCGCTGAAACAGCTTTGTGCCGAGCCGCTCCTCCAAGCGCCTGACCTGGAGGCTCACCGCCGATTGGGTCCGGTTGAGCAAGTGGGCCGCGCGTGTGAACGAGCGATGCTCGGCGACGGCGAGGAAAGCCTTGAGCAGATCGGGATCGAGATCGGGCGCGTTCATGACGAAACTTTATCCCAGCATGACGGAAATTCCATTCCCAGTTTCGGCGCGCCTCGTATGCTGCGCGCAAAGCCGTTCGACGGGAGGGACTGTGGGCGAGATTTTTGGCGTCTTGGCCGCCGTGCTGTCGAGCGCGCTGGGCGGCACGTCGATCGGCGCGACGCGCTATCTCGTCGACGCGATCGATCCGCTGGCGATCGGCTCGTTCCGGTTCGGTATCGGCTTTCTCCTGCTGTTGCCGCTGGCGCTGCTGCGCGGCGATCGTTGGCCGGGGCGAGGGGACTGGGCGGTTGCGACCGGACTCGGTTTGCTGTTCTTCGCCCTGTTCCCGATCCTGTTCAATGCATCGCTGATCTTCACCACCGCGGCGCGCGGCGCGCTCGCGCTGTCGACACTTCCGCTGCTGTCGCTGGTGATCGGGGCTGCGGTCGGCGCCGAAGCACTGACCTGGCGCAAATCGGTCGGTGTCGTGATCGCGACCTCTGGCGTTGCCGTTGCGCTTCTGTCCGACCTGACCGCGGCGCCAGCGGGCGCATGGCGCGGCGATCTCTTGATGATGGCTGCGGCGCTGTGCATGGCGCTGTACGGCATCTGGTCGAAGCCGCTGATCCGGCGCTCCAGCCCGATCGCCTTCACCACCATGAGCATGGCGGCGGGCGCGGCCTGCCTGATTCTGCTCTCCGATGTGCGCGGCAGCTTTGCACCGGTCGCGAATTTTGCCGCGCCGCAATGGCTCGCGGCGCTGTATCTCGGCGCCTTCGGCGCGGCACTGACATTCTATCTCTGGGCCTTCGCACTGGAGCGGACGACACCGACGCGCGTCGCGATCTCGGTCACGGTCAACCCGGTCACGGCGTCGCTGGTCGGGGCGTGGTTGCTGCACGAGCCGCTGCGCTGGAATCTGGCGGCGGGAATCGTCGCGGTGCTTGCCGGGATCTGGATCGCGACCACGCCGGGCCGGCGCGTTGAAGCGGCCGGTGCCTCAGGCTAACGCGATATCACGTCGGGATCGTCGTCTGATATTGCCGCAGGCCGTCGTCGAGCTTCAGCCAGGCGAGCTTTTCCGAGACCCAGATGTGCTCGGTCGGCGCAAAGGCGTTGCGATCGTCGAAGGTCGCGAGCGCGACGCCCGCCAGCGTGCCGTTGCGCCGCCAGGCGAACAGCCGCGTGCCGCAGCGCTTGCAGAACACGCGGTCGATGTTTTCCGAGGATGCATATCGCGCGGTCTCACCTTCGACCGTGAGCGCGCTCTGGTCGAACTGCGCGCGGGCGAAGAAGGGCGAGCCCATCGCCTTCTGGCATACGCGGCAATGGCAGATGCGGACGTTCAGCGGTTCGCCCTCCGCCTTGAACCGCACCGCGCCGCACAGGCATCCGCCCTCCCGGATCATGCGACCCGCCACTCGGCGACCTGACGCGCCATGCTCCAGTTCAGGTTGTCGAGATCGCCATCCATGCTCGAATTCCTCCGTCTGGCGTTGCTGAAGGCGGCCCAGCAGAAGCCGCCATGGGTCCGCACGGCAATCGTGCTGGTGCCCGGCAGACTGCCATTGTGCCACCAATTGTCGAATTTGTTGACGCAGAAGCCCTTGGCATAGTTGGGGCTGTAGGCGGGCGCGGTGGTCATGACCTCGATCGTGCGCGGCCGCAGGATGTTCGCTGGCCTCATGTAGCCGTCGACATGCATCAGAAACTGGACGAGATCCGACGGCGTCGCGATCCAGCCGCCATGGGAATCCATCCGCCTGACATTCATGTCGTAGGGACCTTCGCCCTGGCCGTAATAGGCGACCTCGCCGGCCTGGCGCTGGTCGCGCGTGTTGCCGGCGATCGTCATGTCGGCGACACCGCAGCGCGCCAGCACCTCGGCGCGGACGTGCTCGGCATAGGGTTGGCCCGTGAGCTTCTCGATGACCCGCCCCAGCACGCAATAGCCGAAATTGGAGTAGGCGTAGTGCTGGCCCGGCGGGCGGTCCAGCGGCCGGTTGGCGAGCGTCCACGCGATCAGCTGTGCATGATCCATCCGCGGATGCGTGAACATGGGATCGCGGTTGTCGTTGCTCCAGCCGCCGGCGGTGTGCGTCAGGAGATGCTCGAGCGTGATCTGGTCGATACCGGGTGAGTTGGGCGGCTGCCCATAGTCGGTGCCGAGCAACGCGCCGGGGCCGAACACGCGATCCGTCAGCTTGAGGCGGTTCTCTTCGATCAGGCGGAAGATCGTGACCGAGGTGATCATCTTGCTGACGCTGGCGATCCGGAACAGATGCCGCGGCGTCACGGCCTCGTTCCGCTCGATATCGGCAAGACCGAAGGAGTCCTCGTGGACAACAGTGCCAGCATAGCCGATCGCAAAGGACAGCGCAGGCACGCCGTACTTGTCCATGAAGCTGTGCGCGAGCCGTGCCATGGCGCCGCGCTCGGCCGGCGAGGGCGGGCGGATGCTCGGCGGGTTGGGCGCGAACTGCGCGAGTGTCGTCGATGACAGCAGCGGCAGCGCGCCTGCGCCCGCTGCGAGCTTCACAAAATCCCGACGCCCAAACTGCATGGTCCGCCCCCTCGGGCGGCCAATGTCTCAGTACGTCGCCCGTCCCCCGGAAATATCAAACACCGCGCCGGTGGAGAAGGCACAATCTTCGGATGCGAGCCACGCCACCATCGCGGCGAGCTCTTCCACCAGCACGAAGCGGCCTTTTGGAATTTTCGACAGCATGAAATCGATATGCTGCTGCGTCATCTGGTCGAAGATCGCGGTCTTCGCCGCCGCCGGCGTCACCGCGTTGACGAGGATGTCGTGTTGCGCGAGCTCCTTGCCGAGCGATTTCGTCAGCGCGATCAGGCCGGCCTTGGAGGCCGAATAGTGCGAGGCATTCGGATTGCCTTCCTTGCCGGCAATGGACGCGATGTTCACGATCCGCCCGTATTCCTGCTTGAGCATCGCGGGCACGACCGCCTTGCAGCAGATGAAGGGGCCGTCGAGGTTGATGCGCAGCACCTTGCGCCATTCCTCCAGCTCGGTCTCCCAGACCGGCTTGTTGACGCCGGCGATGCCGGCATTGTTGACGAGGATGTCGATCTTGCCGAAGGCGGCGAGCGTCGCATCGCGCGCTTGCTCGACGCCGGCAGTGTCGGTGATGTCGACCTTGAAGACCTTGGTCTCGCCGCCGATCTCTTTTGCGGTTTTCTCGGCCAACGTCGCATCGAAATCCCAGATCGCGACCTTGGCGCCGGAATCGACGAAGCGTTGAACGATGGCGCGGCCAAACCCCTGCGCGCCGCCGGTGACGATGGCGGCACGGCCGTTGAGATCGATCTTGTTCATGCCGGAAACCCCTTATCTATCCCTCATGGTGAGGAGCGCGCACTTGCGCGCGTTTCGAACCATGGAGCCCGTGGTCCATCCCTCGAGACGGCGCTGGTCGCGCCTCCTCGGGATGAGGAGTGATCAGAGCATGTAACCGCCGTCGACGACGAGGTCGACGCCGGTGGTGAATGCGCTTTCGTCACTGCCGAGATAGACCGCCATCGACGCGATTTCGTCCGCGGTGCCGAGCCGGCCCATCTTCTGGCGGGCGATGAATTGCTCCTTGCCCTGCGGGCCCTGAGCGGCGGCGCGGTCGAGCATCGACGGCGTTTCCACCGTGCCGGGGCAGATGCTGTTGCAGCGGATGCCCTGGGTGATGAAGTCGAGCGCAACCGCGCGCGTCAACAGCGATACCGCGGCCTTGGACGCGCTGTAGGCATAGCGGTTCACCGGCGGCCGCAACGCCGCGCATGACGAGATGTTTACGATGCTGCCGCCGCCGCCCGCCAGCATCGCCGGCAGAAACGCCTTGATGGTCCGGTGCATGGACTTGACGTTGAGGTCGAACGAGAAATCCCAATCTTCCTCCGAGCAGTCCAGAATGGTGCCGTGGTGCACGAAGCCTGCTGCATTGAGCAGGATGTCGACCTTGCCGATGCGCGTGGCAAATGCGTTGACGTCGGCGGTGTCGCGAACGTCAAGCTTTGCGGTCTCGGCGATGCCTTCCTTCGCCAGGCTCGCGATGCCGCTTTCATTGATGTCGGTGGCGATGACGGTTGCACCTTCACGCGCGAATGCGATGGCGCATGCACGCCCGATGCCAGCGGCTGCGGCGGTGACAACAGCGCGCTTTCCTTTGAGGCGGTCTGCCATTTTCTTGTTTTCCTCGATTTCCTTATTGCCGTAGCGCCGTAGCCCGGATGGAGCGCCAGCGTAATCCGGGATGTTGCGTTCACCGAGGTTGACCCCGGATTGCGCTACGCTCCATCCGGGCTACGGGTGCCTAACTCAGTGATTATCCCGCGCCACGCCAAACGCGCCAGCGACGTTCTGGTAGCGCGTGGCGAGCTCCATGCAGGCGCCGGTCGATTGCTGGCCGACGGTGTTGCGGTAGAGCTCCTGCCACGGCGTCTGGTTGGGCGGATGCTTGAAGCCGCCATTGGCCATCAGCTCGGCGTGGCGCTTCTTCAACTCGTCGTCGGAGATCAGGATGTTGGCGCTGCCCTTGTTGAGGTCGATGCGGACCTGGTCGCCGGTCCTGAGGATCGCGAGCCCGCCATTGGCGGCGGCTTCCGGCGAGGCGTTGAGGATCGAGGGCGAGCCCGAGGTGCCGGACTGGCGGCCGTCGCCGATGCAGGGCAGGGAGTGGATGCCGCGTTTGATCAGTGCCGCCGGCGGCTGCATGTTCACGACCTCGGCGCCGCCGGGATAGCCGATCGGCCCGGTGCCGCGAATGAACAGCACACAGCGCTCGTCGATATCGAGCGCGGGATCGTCGATCCGAGCGTGATAATCCTCCGGCCCCTCGAACACGACGGCGCGGCCCTCGAAGGCGTTGAGGTCCTTGGGGTTGCTGAGGTAGCGGTCGCGAAACTCCTTGGAGATCACGCTGGTCTTCATGATCGCGGAATCGAACAGATTACCGCGCAGCACCAGGAAGCCGGCGTCCTTGACCAGCGGCTTGTCGTAGGCCCAGATCACGTCGTTGTCGGGTTTCGGCGCGTTGGCGCAGTTCTCGCCGATGCCGCGGCCGTTGACCGTGACCGCGTCCTCATGGATGCGCTTGTGCTTCATCAGCTCGCGCACCACGGCCGGCACGCCGCCGGCACGGTGGAATTCCTCGCCGAGATAGAAGCCGGCCGGCTGCATGTTGACCAGCAGCGGCACGTCGTGGCCCACTTTCTGCCAGTCGTCGATCGACAGCTCCACGCCGATATGGCGGGCCAGGGCGTTGATGTGGATCGGCGCGTTGGTCGAGCCGCCGATCGCCGAGTTGATCACGATGCAGTTCTCGAACGCCTTGCGGGTCAGGATGTCCGAGGGCTTCAGATCCTCCCAAACCATCTCGACAATGCGCTTGCCGGTCTCGTAGGAGATCTGGCCGCGCTCGCGATAGGGCGCAGGGATCGCAGCGCAGCCCGGCAGCGAGAACCCGAGCGCTTCGGCCAGCCCGTTCATGGTCGAGGCGGTGCCCATGGTGTTGCAATGGCCGACCGAGGGAGCGGAGGAGGCCACGATCTCCATGAATTCCTCGTAGTCGATCTCGCCGGCGGCGAGCCGCTCGCGCGACTTCCAGACGATGGTGCCGGAGCCGGTGCGCTCGCCATTGTGCCAGCCGTTTAGCATCGGCCCGCCCGACAGCACGATCGCGGGCAGATTGACGGTCGCCGCCGCCATCATGCAGGCCGGCGTGGTCTTGTCGCAGCCGGTGGTCAGCACCACTCCGTCGAGCGGATAGCCGTAGAGGATCTCGACCAGGCCGAGATAGGCAAGGTTGCGATCGAGCGCGGCGGTCGGGCGCTTGCCGGTCTCCTGGATCGGGTGGGTCGGAAATTCCATCGCGATGCCGCCGGCCTCGCGGATGCCCTCGCGGACCCGGTGCGCGAGCTCTATATGGTGGCGGTTGCAAGGGGAGAGGTCATTGCCGGTCTGGGCGATGCCGATGATCGGCTTGCCGGACTGAAGTTCCGCGCGGGTGAGGCCGTAGTTCAGGTAGCGCTCCATATAGAGCGCGGTCATGCCCGGATTATGCGGGTTGTTGAACCACTCCTGCGAGCGAAGGTGGCGGCGGCTGCCGTTGCTGGCGGGCGCAGGCCCGTTGGTCGGCTTTTTTGTCATTGATCTCTCCTGCAATGCAAACGCACTGGCGTCGGTCCTATAGTGTCGGCTTGTGCGATGCCCAACGGCGCGCGCGATAAATCGCAGGCCCGCTGGCGGGTGGTTTCCTCACAAATGCGATACTAGTCATGGCTGCTTGGTAACGCTACCATTTTGTTCGCGGTGCCCGCGCCGGTCGGCGTGGGCCTGCTGTCCGAACGCCGCACCGGCGAACTCTGGCGCTCGATCACCTTGAAGCCGAGGTCGAGCACCGGTTGCTCCGGGCGGCGGCCCTCGATGGCATCGATCAGCATGGTGGCGGCCATCCGGCCCATCTCGTAGCGATTGGTGCGTATGCTGGTGAGGGTGGGGACCGCGGAGGCCATGAATTCCAGGTCGTTGAATCCGATGATGGCGATCTGCTCGGGGATCGCGATATCGCGGCGGCGGCATTCAAACAGCACGCCGAGCGCGAGGTCGTCATTGGCGCAGAACACCGAATCGATATCGGGCGACTTGGCCAGCAGATCGGTGAACAGCGCCCCGCCGAGCGTGACGGAGGTCGGCGTCGCCGTGGCAACGATCAGGCGCTGGTCGAACAGGCCCGCATCCTTCATCGCCGCCTGGTAGCCGTCGAGCCGCCGCTGCACCCGCGGGTCCATGCGCGCGCCGAGGAATCCGATTCTGCGATGGCCCTGTTCGAACAGGTGCGCAATCGCGGCGCGGGCCGCATCATAGTGCGAAAAGCCGATCATCATGTCGACGGGATTGGGTCCGATCTCCATGATCTGCATGATCGGGCAGTCGGCCGCCTCCAGCATCGCGTGCGATTCCGCCGTCTGGTCGATGCCGGTGACGATCAGCCCGGCTGGCTTCTGCGCGAGAAACAGCCGCAGCAGTTTTTCCTCCTGGAGGATACTGTAGCGTGTGTTGGACAGCTGAATCGAGTAACGGCTGTTCTCGGATGCATCATAGATGCCGCGCAGCACGTCTGAGAACACATTGTTGGTCAGTGACGGGATCAGGACACCGATCACCTCGGTGCGATGCGAGGCCAGCGCGCGTGCGGCGAGGTTCGGCACGTAGCCGAGCTCCTTGGCCGCGCTTTCGACCCGCGCCCGCTTGGCCTCCGACAGCGCCTCGGGATTGCGAAAGAAGCGGGAGGCCGTGATCGGGCTCACGCCGGCGTGCTCAGCGACTTCCGCCAGCCGGATCTTGCCTGACTTGGTGCGCTTTCGACCCATATGTTGCTCTTAACACAGTCGATCCCGCAAACAAAGGAACGTTGACAGCGCTACCACCAACGACTAACCAAAGACAAATTGCCAAAACCGCGCAAACTGCCGACAATGTCGTCCGAGTAGGTCGGGCTTCGTTCGGTGAAGTCTGAAAAAACAAGACGGTGGCGGCGCGACAGACAGTTGCGTCGTCGAGTCGAAGGAGGGAGCTAGATGTCGTCTGTGCAAATCCGCGACGTGCGGAAATCGTTCGGCAATTTTGAAGTCCTGCACGGAGTCTCGATCCCGATCGAGGATGGCCAGTTCGTCGTCCTGGTTGGCCCCTCCGGCTGCGGCAAGTCGACGCTTCTGCGCATGCTCGCAGGCCTCGAGAACATCACCTCCGGCACGATCTCGATCGGCGACCGCGTCGTCAACAATGTCCAGCCCAAGGAGCGGGATATTGCGATGGTGTTCCAGAACTACGCGCTCTATCCGCACATGACGGTCGGCGAAAACATGGGCTTCTCGCTCAAGCTGCGCAATGCCAGCTCCGACGAGATCAACAAGCGCGTCAAGCGCGCGGCCGAAATTCTAGCGCTGTCGCCGCTGCTCGAGCGCTATCCGCGCCAGCTCTCCGGCGGCCAGCGTCAGCGCGTCGCTATGGGCCGCGCCATCGTGCGCGATCCGCAGGTGTTCTTGTTCGACGAGCCGTTGTCGAACCTCGACGCCAAGCTGCGCGTCGCCATGCGCACCGAGATCAAGGAGCTGCATCAGCGGCTGAAGACGACTACCGTCTACGTCACCCACGACCAGATCGAGGCCATGACCATGGCCGACAAGATCGTCGTCATGCACGACGGCATCGTCGAGCAGATGGGCACACCGCTCGAGCTCTACGACAAGCCGGAGAACCAATTCGTCGCCGGCTTCATCGGCTCTCCTGCGATGAATTTCCTCAAGGGCCATGTGCGCACCAACGGCGTTGCGACCTTCGAGGGACCGAACGGGGTCAAGCTGCCGCTGCGGACCGCGCCGGCGGCGTCCGACGGCCGTCCTGTGGTCTTTGGCGTCCGGCCCGAGCATTTCACCATCGCCGACGACGGTGCCGAAGCCGAGATCGTCGTGGTCGAGCCGACCGGCTCCGAAACCCAGGTGTTTGCAAAGCTCGGTGGCGAGCAGGTCGTCGCGGTCTTCCGCGAGCGTCACCAATTCAACCCCGGCGACAAGGTTCGGCTGAAGCCCGATCCGTCCGTGATTCACTTGTTCGACGAGGCGACAGGGAAACGGCTCAATACGTAAGGCAAGCTGAATAAAGCAAGTTACAAAAAAAGCATCACAGGGAGGACACCATGCAAGATTTTACCCGCCGGGCTCTGCTTCAAGGCGGAACGGCACTGGCCGCCACCGGCGCACTGACCGGGCCGGCACTGTTTGAGTTCGCGAAGGCCTGGGCGGCGGACTCGCCCTGGAAGGCCGAGGCGGGCGCCAAATTGACGGTGATGCGCTGGAAGCGCTTCGTGCCGGCGGAAGACGATGCGTTCAATGCCACGGTTGCCGCGTTCAAGGCCGCGACCGGTACGGACATGAATGTGTTCAGCGAGTCCTTCGAGGACGTGCAGCCGAAGGCGTCCGTGGCCGCCAACACCGGCTCGGGCCTCGACATGGCGTGGGGCCTCCACACACTGCCGCAGCTGTTCCCGACCAAGGTTCTGAAGATGAACGACGTCGCGGACTATCTCGGCAAGAAGTATGGCGGATGGACCGACGCCGCTGCCAAGACCTGCAAGAAGGGCGATGACTGGCTTGGTATCCCCGTCGCAACCGTCGGCGGCTATATGACTTACCGGAAGTCGGCGACTGACAAGGCCGGCTTCAAGGAGTTTCCGAAGGATTTCCCTGGCTTCCTCGAAATGTGCAAGGCCATGAAGGCGAACAACACGCCGGCCGGTTTTGCGCTTGGACACGCCAGCGGTGACGCCAATGCCTGGCTGCACTGGGTCCTCTGGGGTCACAACGCCTGGACCGTCGACAAGGACGACAAGGTCATCATCAACTCGCCTGAGACGTTGAAGGCGCTGGAATACGCCAAGGCGCTGTCGGACACTTTCATCCCCGGCGTCGCCTCCTGGAACGATTCCTCCAACAACAAGGCGTTTCTTGCCGGCGAGCTCTTCTGCACCTCCAACGGTATCTCAATCTATGTCGCCGCGAAGGACGATGCGACCAAGAAGGATCTTGCGGAAGATACCTATCACGCGTTGTGGCCTGTCGGCCCGATCGGGAAGCCGACCGAGTTACAGCTCACGGTTCCGATCCTCGCCTTCAACTTCACGAAATATCCAAACGCTGCGAAGGCCTTCACCGCGTTCATGCTGGAGAAGGAAAATTTCGAGAAGTGGCTGTCGGGTGCCCGCGGCTATCTCACCCATACGCTGAATGCCTACGATTCGGCGCCGGTCTGGACCGCCGATCCGAAGAATGCGGTGTTCGCTCAGGCGAGTAAGCGCGCACTGCCGGCGTCGGGCATCGGCACGCCGGGCGAGAAGGCTGCGACCGCGATCGCGGATTTCATCGTGGTCGACATGTTCGCCAACTACTGCACCGGGGCGAAGGACGCCAAGGGCGCCGTCGCGGAAGCCGAGCGGCAGTTGAAGCGGATCTATCGCTAAGGTCATGGAGCGGGCGGTTTTCGCCGCCCGCTCATTTGCACTCCGATCAGGGATGTCGGGTATGGCTGATATCGCAATTGCCCCCCGAGCCAAGCCTCAACTTCGCGAGGCGACCGCCTGGGATCAGCTCAGGCACAACCGCAATTGGCTCGGTTTCTGGTTCATGCTGCCGGCCATGGGGTTCCTGATCTTCTTCCTGGCCTATCCGCTGGGGCTCGGCATCTGGCTGTCCTTCACCGACACCCGTATCGGTCGGGTCGGGCACTTCATCGCCACGGAAAATTATGAGTGGCTCTGGGATGATTCCATTTTCTGGCTGTCGGTGTTCAACACGCTGCTCTATACCTTCGTCGCCAGCGCCCTCAAATTCGCGATTGGACTGTATCTTGCGTTGCTCCTGAACGAGAACATGCCGTTCAAGGCGATGCTGCGTGCGATGGTCCTGATCCCCTTCATCGTACCGACGGTGCTGTCGGCGCTGGCCTTCTGGTGGATCTTCGATTCCCAGTTCTCGATCATCTCCTGGTCGCTGAAGCATCTCGGCCTGATCAGCCAGAACATCAACTTCCTCGGCGACACGACCTGGGCGCGGATCTGCGTGATCTTCGCCAATATCTGGCGCGGCGTGCCTTTCGTCGCGATCACGTTGCTCGCGGGGCTACAGACCGTGTCCCCGTCGCTCTACGAAGCCGCAACCCTCGACGGCGCCTCCAGCTGGCAGAGGTTCCGCTACATCACCTATCCGCTTCTCACCCCGATCATCGCCGTCGTGATGACCTTCTCGGTGCTGTTTACCTTCACCGATTTCCAGTTGATCTGGGCGATGACCCGCGGCGGTCCGGTCAACGCCACGCATCTGATGGCGACATTGTCCTATCAGCGCGCGATCATCGCGGGACAGTTGGGGGAGGGTGCCGCAATCTCCAGCGCCATGATTCCCTTCTTGCTCGCGGCCATCATGATCTCCTGGTTCGGCTTGCAGCGCCGCAAGTGGCAGCAGGGAGAAAGCAATGACTGACTTGCCCACCAGATCCATCGATCTCAAAGCCGTACTGACTGCCTCTTCGCCGACGGCCGATCATAGCGAGGGCATGAGCTATCTGCAGTCGGTGCCGCGGCGGATCGTGACGCTCTATCTGCCGCTCACGATCATCGTCGTGATCCTGCTGTTTCCGTTCTACTGGATGGCGCTGACCTCGGTGAAACCGGACGAGCAACTGCTCGACATGGAGACCTACAGCCCGTTCTGGACCTGGAGCCCAACGTTCAAGCACTTCCACAAGCTGCTTTTTGAAAGCTATTATCCGCACTGGCTCTGGAACACGATGTATGTGGCGGTGTGCGCCACCGTGCTGTCGATCATCGCAAGCGTGCTTGCGGCCTATGCCATCGTGCGGCTGCGCTACAAGGGCGCCAATCTGGTCGGCGGCCTGATCTTCCTCGCTTATCTCGTGCCGCCCTCGATCCTGTTCATCCCGCTCGCCACCGTCGTGTTCCAGTACGGCCTGTTCGACTCGCCGATGGCCCTGATTCTAACCTATCCCACCATCCTGATCCCATTCTCGACCTGGCTCCTGATGGGATATTTCAAGACCATCCCGTTCGAACTCGAGGAATGCGCGCTGATCGATGGCGCGAGCCGCTGGCAGATCCTCGTCAAGATCGTGCTGCCACTCTCCATCCCCGGGCTAATCTCGGCCTTTATTTTCTGTTTCACGCTGTGCTGGAACGAGTTCATCTACGCGCTGACCTTCCTGCAGTCGACCAGCAACAAGACGGTGCCGGTCGCGATCGTCAACGAGTTCGTGGACGGCGATATCTACCGCTGGGGTTCGCTGATGGCGGGTGCCTTGGCCGGCTCGCTGCCGCTGGTCATCCTTTACGCCTTCTTCGTGGAGCATTATGTGTCGGCAATGACCGGCGCCGTGAAGGAGTGATCGCGGGGCCTGCCTTGAGAGCGCGCCAAGGGAAAAACGAAGCGAACGTGCCAGGAGCGGCGCGTTTCGGCCAATAAGCGCGTTCCGGCCAATAAAAAGGAGTAGGCTCTTGCACATTCTGGTTCTGGGCGCCGCCGGCATGGTGGGCCGCAAATTGTGTGAACGGCTGTTGCGCGACGGCCGTCTCGGCAAGAGCGACATCACCAAGCTGACCATGCACGACGTGGTCGAGCCGAAGAAGCCGGAAAAGGCCGGTTTTGCGGTCGAGACGGTGTCGGGCGACTTTGCCGTCCCCGGCGCGGCTGAAAAACTGATCGCCGGCCGCCCGGATGTGATCTTCCACCTCGCCGCGATCGTCTCGGGCGAAGCCGAGCTCGACTTCGACAAGGGCTACCGCATCAATCTCGACGGCACCCGGATGCTGCTCGATGCTGTCAGGCTCGCAGGCGGCGGTTACAAGCCGCGCGTGGTCTTCACCTCCTCGATCGCGGTGTTCGGCGCGCCGTTCCCGGACGCGATCGGCGATGAGTTCTTCCACACGCCGCTGCTCAGCTACGGCACCCAGAAGGCGATCGGCGAACTGCTGCTCGCCGATTATTCACGCCGCGGCTTCCTCGATGGCATCGGCATCCGCCTGCCGACCATCTGCATCCGGCCCGGCCTGCCCAATAAGGCGGCATCGGGCTTCTTCTCCAACATCCTGCGCGAGCCGCTCGCCGGCAAGGAGGCCGTGCTGCCGGTCTCCGAGGACGTCCGCCACTGGCATGCGACGCCGCGCTCCGCCGTCGGCTTCCTGCTCCATGCCGGCACCATGGACCTCGCTGCGGTCGGCCCGCGCCGGAACCTGACCATGCCGGGCCTGTCGGCCACGGTCGGCGAGCAGATCGCGGCGCTGAGGCGGGTCGCGGGCGACAAGGTCGCCGCCCGCATCAAGCGGGAGCCGGATCCCTTCATCGTCGGCATCGTCGGCGGCTGGCCGCGCAACTTCAATCCAAAGCGGGCGCTCGAGCTCGGATTCACCACCGCCGAGAAAACCTTCGACGATATCATCCGCATTCACATCGAAGACGAGCTCGGCGGCAATTTCGTCGCCTGATCTGTGACCGAGCGGGTAAAGTAATGGCGAGCGTTGCTTGCATCGGCGAATGCATGGTCGAGCTCCGACAGGCCCAAGGGGGGCAACATGCCGGACAGTCTGCTGGACTATCCGTCGGGCAGGGCGGTGGCCTGTACTCGCGCGGCTTTGGCGGTGACACCCTCAACACCGCGGTCTATCTCGCGCGGCTCGAGGTCAAGGTCGATTATCTCACCGCGCTCGGCGACGACGCCTTGAGCGATGAAATGATTGCGGCCTGGACCGCGGAGGGGGTCGGGACCCGGCGCGTCGTGCGCCTGCCGGGCAAGCTGCCCGGCCTCTACATGATCCAGCTGGATGCAAAGGGCGAGCGGCAGTTCTTTCACTGGCGTGACAGCGCGGCGGCGCGTCTGCTGATGGATCTGCCGGAGACGGACGAGCTGCTCAACTCGCTGATGAGCTACGACATCGTCTATCTCTCCGCCATCACGCTGTCGATCTACGAGGCGGCCGGGCGCGAGCGCCTGTTTGCGGCGATCAAGCGTGCGCGCCTGCTCGGCACGCGCTTCGTGTTCGACACCAATTTCCGCGCGCGCGGCTGGCCCGATCGCGACGTCGCCCGCGAGGTTTTTGCAGCGGCCTTCGCCGCGGCCGATATCGTGCTGACCTCGACCGAGGATTTGCTCGCGCTCTATCCCGGCGAGAGCCACGAGCAGTTGATGGCGCGCATTCCCTCGCCGGAGCTGGTGTTCCGGCTCGCCGAGCCGGTGAGCCTGCTGCGCTTTCCCGGCGGCACCAGCGAGGTGCACGCCGAACCCATGACCAGGCCCGTGGCCGACACCACCGCCGCCGGCGACAGCTTTGCCGCAGCCTATATCGCCGCCCGGCTCGGCGGTTCCGATCCGGTCGAGGCCGCCCAGGCCGGGCATCGGCTCGCCAGCCTCGTGATCTGCTATCCCGGCGCCATCATTCCGGGCTATGCCATGCTGCCGAAGAAGCGGCACCGGCCGGCGACCTCCCGTCAGGCGACCAAGTAAAGAAGCGAAACGATGACCACGACTGCCCAACAAAATCACCTCGTCGCGCTGTTTCGCGACGCGACCGTCATCCCCGTTCTCACCATCGAGCGTATCCAGGATGCCGTGCCGCTGGCGCGCGCGCTGGTCGCCGGCGGCGTCCGCACGCTGGAAGTGACGCTGCGCACCCCCGTTGCGATCGAGGCCGCGAGGGCGATGATGGCTGAAGTGCCCGAGGCCAACGTCGGCATCGGCACGATCCTCAATCCGGCCGACTTCGCCCGTGTCGAGAAGCTCGGCGTCAAGTTCGGCATCAGCCCCGGTTTGACCCCCGATCTGCTGAAGGCCGCGGCCGACAGCGCCTTGCCGTTCGCGCCGGGCATCGCCACCGCCTCCGAGCTGATGATGGCGCTGGCGCACGGCCTCGACGTCGCGAAATTCTTCCCGGCCGAGCAGGCCGGCGGCATCAAGGGCCTGCGCGCGCTCGGTGGCCCGTTCCCGAACGTGCGGTTCTGCCCCACCGGCGGGGTCGGCGAAGCCAATGCGGCGACCTGGCTCGCCGAACCCAATGTGGTGGCGGTCGGCGGTTCCTGGCTGTGCCCGGCCACGGAGATCAGGGCCGGCAACTGGGCTGGCATAACTGCCATCTGCCAGCGCACGCTCAAGGCCCTGAAAGCCGCGTGAAGTCTTGCCATCCTTGGGCTAAGACTTAGGTCAGCAAGAGATCCTAGGGAGAATGACCATGACCGCCAGCATCGTCGGATGGGCGCATACGCCGTTCGGCAAGTTCGACACCGAAACCGTCGAAAGCCTTATTACCCGCGTTGCCAATGAGGCGATGGCCGATGCCGGCATCTCCGCTTCCGACGTCGACGAGATCGTGCTCGGCCATTTCAATGCCGGCTTCTCGCCGCAGGATTTTACCGCCTCGCTGGTGCTCCAGGCCGACCCGAAGCTGCGCTTCAAGCCGACGACCCGTGTCGAGAATGCCTGCGCCACGGGATCCGCCGCCGTTCACCAGGGGGTTCGCGCGATCGCCGCAGGGGCGGCCAGGATCGTGCTGGTCGTCGGCGTCGAGCAGATGACGCGCACGCCGAGCGCCGAGATCGGCAAGAACCTGTTGAAGGCGTCCTATTTGCCGGAGGACGGCGACACGGTCGGCGGCTTTGCCGGGGTATTCGGCAAGATCGCCAGTTCCTATTTCCAGAAATACGGCGACCAGTCCGATGCGCTGGCGCTGATCGCGGCCAAGAACCACAAGAACGGCGTCGCCAATCCCTACGCCCAGATGCGCAAGGATTTCGGCTTCGAGTTCTGCCGCGCCGAGAGCGAGAAGAATCCTTACGTCGCCGGTCCCCTGAAGCGCACCGACTGCTCGCTGGTCTCCGACGGTGCCGCCGCCCTGGTGCTGGCCGATGCCGAGACCGCCAAGGGCATGAGCAAGTCGATCGGCTTCCGCGCCACCGCGCATGCCCAGGATTTTCTGCCGATGTCCAAGCGCGACATCCTCCAGTTCGAGGGCTGCACGGTCGCCTGGCAGCGCGCGCTGGAGAAGGCGGGCGTGGCGCTCACCGACCTCTCCTTCGTCGAGACCCATGACTGTTTCACGGTCGCCGAGCTGATCGAGTACGAAGCGATGGGCCTGACGCCGAAGGGGCAGGGCGCCCGTGCGATCAAGGAAGGCTGGACCCTCAAGGACGGCAAGCTGCCTGTCAATCCGTCCGGCGGATTGAAGGCCAAGGGCCACCCGATCGGCGCCACCGGCGTCTCCATGCACGTGATGACGGCGATGCAGCTCGCGGGCCAGGCACCCGAGGGCATGCAAATCAAGAACGCCAGGCTCGGCGGCATCTTCAACATGGGCGGTGCCGCGGTCGCCAACTACGTCTCCGTGCTGGAGCCGCTGAAGTAGGTTATTGTCGGGTGGGCAAAGGCGCGCGGGCGCCGTGCCCACCTTACTTTCTTGCGCTAGATCATGGTGAGCACGCTTCGTTTTGCCCACCCTACTGTTCTTGATTGATTTGCAAGGAATGCATCATGAGCGATGACACACTCTCACTCGACCAACTCAACGATCGCATCGCGATCCTCGAGGACAATATCCGCCAGCTAATCGAGCAGGCCGCAGCCGCTTCGGGTGAGCAGAACGAGGCGCGCATCGCCGACCGCATCAATCAGCAGAACGACGAGCTCGATAGGCTCTTGAAGATCCGCGAATCCCGCCAGAAGAAATAGCGGCCGTTTCGCCGCGCGGCGCATGCGGCCATACCCCGGCCGCCCTTGCGCGCGCACTGCGACTGCCGTTAGCTGGACCGACCGCGGGCTGATTTGAGCCCGCGCAATCGGGAGCAAGCGATGGGGCCGCTACAGGGCATCAAGGTCATCGACATGACGACCGTGCTGATGGGGCCCTATGCGACCCAGATGCTCGGCGACTACGGCGCTGACGTCATCAAGGTGGAATCGCTCGACGGTGACGTCACCCGCCTGATCGGCCCGATGCGCCATGCCGGCATGGGCCCGGTGTTCCTCAATACCAATCGCAGCAAGCGCTCGATCTGCCTCGATCTGAAGAAGCCCGCCGGCCGCGAGGCCGTGCTGCGGCTGCTGAAGGACGCGGACGTTCTTGTGTACAACGTCCGCCCGCAGGCGATGGCGCGGCTTCAACTCGGCTACGACGTCGTCTCCGACATCAATCCGCGCCTAGTCTATGCCGGCGTGTTCGGCTTCGGCCAGGACGGGCCCTATGCCGCAAAGCCCGCCTATGACGATCTGATCCAGGGCGCCACTGCGCTGCCGGCCCTGATGGCGCAGACCGGCGATGGCGTGCCGCGCTACGTGCCGAACGCATTGGTCGACCGCATCGTCGGCCTGACCGCCGTCGGCGCGATCTGCGCCAGCCTCGTGCATCGCGATCGCACCGGACGCGGCCAGCGCGTCGACATCCCGATGTTCGAGACCATGGCCGGCTTCGTCATGGGCGACCACATGGGTGGGCTCACCTATGAGCCGCCACTCGACAAGGGCGGCTATGCCCGCCACCTCTCGCGCGACCGCAGGCCCTACAAGACGTCGGACGGCTATCTCAGCGTCATCGTCTACAACGACAAGCAGTGGGAGAACTTCTTCAAGGCGACGGGACGCGACGACCTTCGTGCCGATCCCAAATTCGCAACCTTTGCCGGCCGCGCCACCAATATCGACGTCGTCTATGCCGAGCTCGCCCGCATCTTCGAGACGCGCACCACGGCCGAGTGGATCGACCTGCTGACCAAGGCCGACGTGCCGGTGATGCCGATGCACGACCTCGCGTCGATCCTGCACGACGAGCATCTGGAGGCGACGAATTTCTTCCCGGTCGTGAACCATCCCACCGAGGGCCCGATCCGCAGCATGAAGGTGACGGCGACGTGGTCGGAGACCGAAGCCGAGCCGGTCCGGCTGGCGCCGCGGCTGAACGAGCACGGCGCGGAGATTTTGCGCGAGATCGGCTGTTCCGCCGACGAGATCGCCGCCATGGTCCGCGATGGCGTCACGCGTGCAGCGCCGGAGTAAGGGGCCTTGCCATCGACGATGAGGTCACTGCGAGCTTCAAGCCGTTTGCCGGCAAGCTCGTGCCGTTCTTCGCCAAAGACAAATAGTGAAATTTGGATGCTCGAATGTAGCCCGGATGGAGCGCAGCGAAATCCGGGGTTTTCACCTCACCGATAGACTTTCCCGGATTGCGCTGCGCTCCATCCGGGCTACGCAGTGAGCAGCAGGATTCGTCATTCGGGGGCGGTCCCAAGAAAAACAACAAGGGACCGAGCCTGGAACGGGATTCTGGGCCTGGCTCGTGCGAGGGCCACCCCGGAATGACGAAAACTCTTACAGCTCTTACTAACGCCCGTAGAACAAGATGCTGGCGATGACCAGCATCGCCGTCACCGCCAGCATATGCGCGAGCGCTCCCGAGGCTGCCCCCTTGGTGGCTTCCTTCATGCCATTTTCTCCCTAGACTTGGGCGTGACTCATCGTTGCGCGCGAGCGCAGGCGACGGCCTTATTTTGTTACTCGGAACACCCCACTTCGAGTATCCGCTGCAATGTGTCCCCACGCGGCGAATATCGACTGTGCCAAGGTCGATCAGCAATGCGGCGGCATTTTGACTCGATGTTGTTGCTCCTGCGTCCCCGCGCGAATAGAATTTCAGGGAACCGATCCCGGTAACGACAATAAGCATCAAAGGCTTAGGGAAAATCTTCAGGAAAATCATGGCCCGCATCAACTACAGCGATCCGTTCAAGGCCTCCGACCGCACCCGCGAGATCCTCGACAAGAACCGCAACGCCAACATCTTCCGGATGATGGCACATTCGCCGAGTTATTTTGAGCAGTACTGCCGGCTCGGCGGCGCCATCCGCCACAAGGGGGAACTCGATCCGATCGTGCGCGAGCTTGCGATCACGCGCACCGGAATTTTGTGCGAGGCGCCATACGAGATCGTCGCGCACAAGCGCATCGGCAAGAATGTCGGCGTCACCGACGCGCAGAACGAAGCGCTTGAGAACTGGCAGGCCGCGACTTGCTTCAATGAGGTGCAGCGCGCGGCACTCACTTTCACCGACGAGATCGTGAAACTGAACAAGCCGACGGAGGCCACCTTCAAGGCGATCGCGTCAAAACTGACTCCAGGTGCACTGGTCGAGCTGCAACTGTCGGTCGGCTTCTATATCATGACCTCGAAATTCCTGGAGACCTTCGAGATCGATCTCCAGCCGGTCACGGAAGTGGTGGGCTGAACCGAAAACGCCTGGAGATGCCGATGACGATCGATGAATATGCGGCCTGGGCCGCTGGCGTTGCGAAAGTCGATGAGCATCCGTCGAACGAGCGGCTGTCCTATCTCGGTCTTGGCCTCGCAGGTGAGTCCGGCGAGGTCGCCGATCATATCAAGAAGCTGTTGCGCGATGGCTGGCTCGATCAGGCGGGTCTCGTCAATGAGCTCGGCGATGTCATCTACTACTGGGCCTGCCTGTGCGCAGCGACTGGCCAGAAGCCGTCCGAATTGCTCAAGGCCAGCGCGGCGCGGATCAACCGGCGGCTGAGCGAGGCGGCGAGCCGCTGAGCTGGGTGTGAGTGGAGGTTCGGATCACCTCTCCCCGGCGGGGAGAGGTGAAGACCTCGGCCGCCGCTCACGTCGAGGTCAGAATATCCACCTTGGCGTTGGCGACGATCAGGCGGTCGGCCAGGAGCTGCGCCAGATTGCGCATGATGCGCTCGCTGGCGTGCGGGTGCTGCTTGCGGAAGCGCTCGAAGGCCTTGAGAGGCACCTCGAACGCGGTCGCTGCCATGTCGGCGAAAACATCGGCGGAGCGGGTGGCTTCCAGCAGCGCCATTTCGCCGAAGGCCATGCCGGCAGTCAGTGTCGCCAGCCGCACGCCGTCGGGCAGCGTGACATGAACGGCGCCGCTGCGCAGGAAGAACAGGGAAGCGGCGGGATCGCCGGCCGCCACGATCCTGGCGCCGGATTGATAGGTGCGGATCGTGCATAGCGAAGCCAGATCCGTCAGCTCGTCGCCGCCGAGGCCGGCAAGCAAAGGCTGCTCGGTGAGCTCGGTGGTCTCGTGGAAGTCGATCGAGCCGCCATAGCGGTAGACGATCTGGTCTTCCGCCCATTCGATCGCGGTATCGAGCAGGTAGAAGTCGCGCACGTTCTTCAGCTCGGCAGTCCATTCCCGCAACGTGTTCCATTCCTTCGAGGCGCGCTTGACGCCGGAGATGATGACGGTGACGTTCAGCGCTGCGAGCTCTTGGAAGGCCTCGGCCACCAGCCGTGCGCCGGCGCGCGTGGTGGAGGTGACGCGGTGCAGGTCGAACACCACGAATTGCGGCCGCGGCCGCCCGGCGAGCCGGCGCGAGACATAGTCGACGGCCGAGAGCGACAGCGTGCCGACCAGCTCGATGACCCGCACATCCTGCTCATGGGCCGCCAGGATCTCGCGTTCCTGCGGCCGGCGCACGCGCCGCGACGGGCTCTTGCCGATGTCGTAATCGGCAATGATCGCGTTGCGGGCGTCGTCGCTGCGGTTGAGCATGTGCAGGTCGTAATGCGAGGACAGCGCCTGGCAGACCTTGATGCCGCGCACGCTGTTGCCGTGCTTGTCGAGTTTTGGCGAATAGCTGCCGAGCCCGAGGCGCGCGGGCAGGGCGGCCAAAATCCCGCCGCCGACGCCACTCTTGGCGGGGATGCCGATCCGGTAGATCCATTCGCCGGCATAGTCGTACATGCCCGACGACGTCATCACCGATAGCGTGCGCGAGATCGCGTAGGGCGTCAGCACCTGCTCGCCGGTGACCGGGTTGACGCCCCGATTGGCGAGCGTCGCCGCCATCACCGCGATATCGCGCGCTGTCACCAGCACCGCGCATTGCCGGAAATAGACATCGAGCACATCAGCAACGTTGTCCGAGATCACGGCATTTGTTTTCAGCAGATAGGCGATGGCGCGGTTGCGGTCGCCGGTCTGGCTTTCGGAAGCATATACGGCTTCGTCGGCACTGAGGTCGCGCCCGGCAAAACGCCCGAGCGCGAGGCGGATCTGCTCGAAGGCGTCAGCGCCTTTGCTCGCCTGGATCAGCCCGGTGCAGGCAATCGCGCCGGCATTGACCATGGGATTGAACGGGTGGTTCTCGGAGTTGAGCCGGATCGAGTTGAAGGGATCGCCCGACGGCTCGACACCGATCGCGCTCTCGACCTTGCCTGCGCCGAGCAGGTCGAGCGCCAGCGCGAACACGAACGGTTTCGACATCGACTGGATGGTGAAGGGCACCCGGCTGTCGCCGACCTCATAGACATGGCCGTCCAGCGTCGCGAGGCTGATGCCGAAATAGGCAGGATCGGCCTTGCCCAGCTCGGGGATGTAGTCGGCCACTGCGCCCGAGGTCTCGGCTGAGAATTCGTTGAGGCAAGTGTCCAGAAACCGCAGCAACGGCGGTCTCGAGCGGGTCCAGGCAGAGGCGGAAGGCGATTGCGGTTTCATCACCTCCTGTTGTGCAACGCAATCAGGGCACGCGCAACCCGCTGGTATCCGAAGGCCATCCGTGGTGACGCCCAAGCGCAAGACGCCGTGCACCATCGCAATGTCACGTGTTTCAGATTGTCGCGGGCCACAATCGGCAACGGTGCGAGCTCAACTCGCAACGATCGCGATGGCCTGGCCTTCGGCAACGACATCGTCGAGCTTCACGAGCAGCGATTTGATCGTGCCGGCCGCGGGCGAGGGCACCGGTATCTCCATCTTCATCGCCTCGACCACCACAATCTCGTCGCCATCTGCCACTGTTCCTCCAACTTGCACGGGAGTTGCGCAGATGCGTCCCGCGACTTCAGTGACGATCTTTATTTCTGGCATGCCAATCGCCTTTTTGTTGTCGTCGCAAAATGCCTGAGGTAGCTTCGTCTGCAAGCGGAATTTAATTCCGCACAGCGGAACAACCTGGTAGGGAACATGGGACGACGTTCGGAGCGGTTGAGTAGGCAAGGTGCGCTCGCTGGCGATGCCGGTGAGGGTGATGTCATCCAGGTGGTCTCGCGCGCGTTCGACGTGTTGCGATGCTTCGAGGGCCACGAGGCCCGGCTCGGCAATCTCGAAATATCAAACCGCTGCGGCCTGCCGCGCTCGACGGTATCGCGGCTCACGCACACGCTGACGCGGATGGGCCAACTGGTCTACTTGCCGCGCGACCAGAAATATCGCATCGGCCCAAGCGCGGTGGCGATGAGCGCCTCGATGATGAAGGGCGCGCAGCTGCGCAGCATGATCCGGCAGCGGCTCCAGGAAGTCGCCGAGCAGTTGCCGGGCACGGTCGGCTTCGTCGTTCCCGATCGCTTTCATCTGGTCTATCTCCAGTTCGCGCGCTCGGCAACCGCACTCGGCCTGCACGAGGGCACCGGCAGCCGCATCTCGATGGCCTCGACCGCCGCGGGCGCGGCCTACACCGCGGCGATGGCGCCGGAGGTCGGCGATGCCTTCATCGCGGAGATGGAACGGGAAGCCCCCGAGGCTGCCAAAATCCTGAGGCCCCGCATCGAGGCCAACCGGCAGTCCTTGCGCGAGCACGGCTATGTCGTGGCCTGCGGCCTGTGGAGCCCGCACATCAATGGTCTCGCGGTGCCGATCTGGTCGCCGCAGTACCGGACCTTCGTCGTCGTCACGATCGGCCTTCTCTCCGCAATGTATGACGAGCGACGACTGCATGCGGAAGTCGCGCCGCTGATGGTCGAGCTCGGCAGGTCGCTCGGCAGCCTGCTCGAGGGCGCGGATGGCGACGTCTTCAACAACCGTCACGCGCGCAAGCCGATCGCGATGGCCGTGCATAACAATAACAAGCCGATCAATTCGGAGGGAGTGAATGAACTGGAAGCCGGAACTCGACGAGCTCGCCCGGCGCGAGGCCTTCGCGCGGGAGATGGGCGGCGTTGACAAGGTCAAGCGACAGCATGACCAGGGCCGGCTGACTGTTCGGGAGCGTATCGACAGACTGATCGACAAAGACAGCTTTCACGAGATCGGTGCCGTCTCCGGCGTCGGCGAATACGATCCAGCGGGCGAACTCAAAAGCGTGACGCCGGCGAACTGCGTGTTCGGCCGCGCGCGCATCGAGGGCCGCACCGTGGTCGTGGTCGGCGACGATTTTACCGTGCGCGGCGGCTCGGCTGACGCGTCGATCTCCGCCAAGCCGCTGATGGCGGAGGAGATGGCGCACGATTTCCGCCTGCCCATCGTCCGCATCATCGAAGGCTCCGGCGGCGGCGGCTCGGTGAAGACAATCGAGACCAAGGGCGCGGCCAATCTGCCGGGCGGCATCGGCGGCACACGCTGGTATCGCTTCACGACTGAGAACCTGTCGCGCGTGCCCGTGGTCGCGCTGGGACTGGGGTCGGTCGCCGGCCTCGGCGCAGCGCGCCTTGCCGCCAGCCACTATTCGATCATGACAAGAAAGTCCGCGATGTTTGTCGCAGGCCCTCCGGTGGTGAAGGCACTGGGGCAGGACCTCTCGAAGGAGGAACTGGGCGGCGCCGATATCCAGACCCGCGCCGGCGCGATCGATCATGCCGTCGAGACCGAGGAGGAGGCCTTTGCCTGCGCGCGGCGTTTCCTTTCGTACCTCCCGTCATCGGTCTACGAGTTGCCGGCGACCTTGCCCTGCACCGACAATCCGGAGCGCACCGAAGAGGCGCTGATGAACGTGGTGCCGCGCAACCGCAAGCAGGTCTACAAGATGCGCCCCATCATCGAGTCCGTGGTCGACAAGGGTTCGTTCTTCGAGGTCGCGTCCAATTTCGGCAGGCCGATCATCGTTGGCCTCGCGCGGCTCGAGGGCAGGGCGGTACTGCTGCTCGCCAGCGACAGTTTTCACTATGGCGGCTCCTGGACCGCGGATGCCTGCCAGAAGGTGGTGCGCTGGGTCGATTTCGCCGAAACCTTCCATCTGCCGATCGTCTATCTCATGGATTGCCCCGGCTTCATGATCGGCCTCGACGCCGAGAAGGCGGCCACCATTCGCCACGGCGTCCGCGCCATGGCGGCGGTGAACCAGACCACGGTGCCCTGGTGCACGGTGATCCTGCGCAACGCCTTCGGCGTTGCCGGCGTGGTGCATCAACCGGCCGACCGGTTCTCGATCCGTTACGCCTGGCCGTCGGCCTATTGGGGCTCGCTGCCGCTCGAAGGCGGCATCGAAGCCGCCTACCGCGCCGATATCGACGCGGCCGAGGACAAGGCAGCCAAGCTGAAGGAAATCGAGGACCGCCTCAACAAGCTCCGCTCGCCGTTCCGCTCCGCCGAAAAATTCTGGGTCGAGGAGATCGTCGACCCCCGCAAGACGCGCTCGCTCTTGTGCGAGTTTGCGCGGCTGGCCGAGCCGCTGCGCAAGCCGGGTCCGGCGGCGAATATGTCGATCAGGCCGTAGCTTCGGCCCGTCATTGCGAAGCGACGCGAGGGCTACCTTTCGGTTTTCGCGGCAAGTGGCCTCGCCTTCGCCGGCAGGGCGATCGCATATAAGAAGGAAGTCGGCGTGCGGTTTCCGTGTGGCCCATCCTTCGAGACGCCCGCCTTTGGCGGGCCCTCAGGATGAGGTCTTGTTTCTCGGCATAACCTTAGACCCTCATGGTGAGGAGCCCGCCAAAGCGGGCCTCTCGAACCATGCAAGCCGAGCCTTTCATGGCGTCCCAAGTGCCATACGCGATAGCCATGCCTCCGGCCGGGACGACACCGAATATGAGGCGGGCTGACCCGACGGGGCTCCCGGATATCCTGTCGCCTGAATCACGACGAGCCCGTTTAGTTGGCGTTAATGATGCCTTCTCAATATGACACATCTCAATCTGTCGCCTCCATGTTTATGGATTGCCCGTAAGCGTTGATTAAGGGGGCTATAGCCATATTTCCGCTGTGACGAGCGAGGGATCGGCGGCGAGACCCTGACCATCTCCTGCGGTCGCAAGTGTTCAGGGAATGGTCTGCGCCGCAGCGACGGCAATCAGGATGAAGGTCATATGCTCCGCCGCGCAGTGCTTCGTTTCGCGAGAGATCGGAAGGCCAACGTCGCCATCATCTTTGCGCTTATGCTGGTCCCGATCATCTTTCTCCTCGGCATGGCGCTCGACTACACGCTGGCCTTGCGCCAGCGCGAGCAGTTGAACGCGGCTGCCGACGCGGCTGCGATCGCGGCCGTGAGGCCGGCGATGCTGACGCAGACCGACAGCAGCGTCATCAGGGCGACCGCGGAAGCCGTTTTTGCGGCGAAGGCGAACCTTCCCGGCCTGGCGACGACCCCGACACCGACGGTCACTGTCGTCGATTCCGGGCTCTCGCGGACCATCACAGTTTCCTATACCGCGCAGTCCGTCAATAATTTCCCGGGCGTTCTCCGCACGCCGACCTGGCAGATCAACGGTTCCGCGACGGCTAAGGCTTCGAGCGCGCCCAACATGAATTTCTATCTGCTGATGGATGACTCGCCGTCCATGGGGATCGGCGCGACCACGGACGACATCAGCAATCTCATCAAGTACACCGCCCCCGCGTACCAGTCAGCGGGGGCCTCGCAGAATTGCGGCTTCGCCTGTCATCAAACCAATATCGCTCACGACGGCGGGACCAAGGATAACCTCGCGATCGCACGATCCAGGAATATCACCTTGCGGATCGATCTCGTGACGAGTGCCGTCAACCAGTTGCTCAATACATGGTCGAACTGCCCGCAGTCGGGCGTTTCGGGGGGCGTCATGCAGTGCATGGCGGCGCTCAACAACACCACCTACAAAGCGGCGCTCTATACGTTCGACTTAGGTTTGAACACACTGGCTTCGCTGACCACACCGACCAGCGCCGGACTCCAGGTTTCCAACATCGCGCTGATGCCGGTCGCCTACCAGAACTGCGTCGTTGTGACAACCAACTGTAAGACCGACAATGGCACAAATATCGCCGGTGCGCTTACAAGCATCAACGGCATCATGCCCACTCCCGGGCTTGGCAGCAACGTGGCGGGAGATACGCCGCAGGAAGTGGTGTTCCTTGTCACCGACGGCGTCGAAGACAAGATCTCCGCGACTTGCCCCAACGCGAGCTTCGCCCCCAACAGTCGATGCCAGCAGCCGCTCGACACGACGATGTGCACGACCATCAAGAACCGGGGCATCAAGATCGCCGTCCTCTACACGGAGTATCTGCAACTTATCGCCAATTCCGCCACCGGTATCCAGAAAACGGATAACTGGTACATGAGCTGGATAGACAAGTACGACCAGCCTACTTCCTCAACCGGCAAGATCGCGCAAAACCTCCAAGCGTGCGCCTCGCCTGGCTTCTATAAGAGCGTTCAAAGCGGCGGCGACATTTCCAAAGCGTTGACGGACCTCTTCATCCAGGTTGCGTCAAGCACTGCCAACCTGGTGCAGTAGGAAGCCGCCATGACCGCACCGGACATCGCAACAAAGAGGAGACGCCGCAATCGCTGCGCCGCTTTCGTAGGCGACAGCAAGGGGGCCACCGCGGTCGAATTCGCGCTCGTGGCCGCCCCGTTCCTCGCGCTCCTCATCGCGCTGATTCAGACGTTTATCGTTTTCTTCGCTCAGGAGCTGCTCGAATCCGTGGTGCGTCAATCCAGTCGCCTGATCCTGACCGGACAGGTGAAGGATCAGGCGATGACGCAGGCTGCATTCAAGCAGAAGGTCTGCGATCAGGTCGTCATATTTTTCACCTGCAGCGGCTTGATGGTCGACGTGCAGGTCGCCAATGCGTGGTCGTCCGCGAATACGGCCATGCCCTCCTTGACCTTCGACGGCACGGGCACAGTCACGAACAACTGGCAATTCAATCCCGGGGATGCCGGCGATATCGTCGTTCTCCGGGTGATGTACGTCTGGCCGGTTGTCCTCGGCCCGCTCGGTTTCAATCTTTCAAATATGTCGAACGGAAACCGGCTGATCATGTCGTCCGCCGCTTTCCAGAACGAGCCTTAGAAGGAGTTTGCCATGATTGCCGGCCTGTCGTTTCGCGCGCGGCACCTGTGGACCGATGTCAGGGGCGTTGCGGCGACGGAGTTCGCTATCGTGACCCCGTTCATGCTGGTGCTCTATGTCGGCGGCGTCGAGCTCGGCAACGGGCTCGCCATGAACGTCAAGGTCTCCGCAACTGCACACAGTGTCGCCGACATGGTGTCGCAGAACACGCAGGTCACGTCGGCCCAGATGGACGGCATTCTTGCGGCTTCGACGGCCATCATGGCTCCCTATCCCGTCAAGAATGGCAGCACCTCGCTGATGACGATTACCGTCTCCGAAGTCTCGACCGATAGCACCGGCAAGGCGACGGTTCAATGGAGCAAGTCGACCAGCACGTCGGGAGCGCGCGCAGTTGGTCAGGAGATGACCCTGTCTTCGTTCACCTCAACTGGCAACAATGCCAACATCTCGCTCATCCTGAGCGAGGTCTCTTACGACTACACGCCCAACCTCGGCTACACGATCGCCGGCACGGTCAAATTGACCGACAGCTACTACCTGTTCCCGCGCTGCTCGACGAACAGCCCGGCCTCGTCGAGCTTTCCGTACTACGACGTGAAGTATCCCGCGGCGGCGACGTGCTCATGCATCCAGCATCTGCAACAGAAGACCTGTTAGTCGAGGAAGCATCGGCGGTTAACAGGAATGCAGGCTGTGAGGCGCGGCTGAAGCTGCCCGGTGTCGATCACAGCCGCAGCACCTTGCCGGGATTCATGATGTTTTGCGGATCGAGCGCGCGTTTGATCGTGCGCATGATGTCGAGCTCGGTCTTCGACCGGTAGTGACTGAGCTCGTCGAGCTTGTCCATGCCGATGCCGTGTTCGGCCGAGATCGAGCCGCCCATGGAGGTGATGAGATCGTTCACGGCCCGCGTGATGGCGCCCTTGTACTGGCTCAGCGTCGGCTCATCCATTCCTTTGGGGCCCATGAACGAAAAATGCAGATTGCCGTCTCCGATGTGTCCCAGCGGATAGGGTCGAATGCTCGGGAGGATGTCGAGCACGGCCTTGAGTCCCTTGTCGATGAACTCCGGAATCCTGGAGATGGCGACCGAGACGTCAAAGCTCAGCCCCGGCCCCTCGGCTCGGTGGGCCTCGGCGACACTTTCGCGGATGCGCCACATGTTGCGTGACTGATTTCCCGTTTGCGCGATCACCGCATCGAGCACGCGGCCGGCCTCGAGTTGATCGGCGAGGAACTGCTCCATCTTATCGGACATGCCCTCGGTCCCGTCCTGGCGTGCCCGCGCGGACGACCATTCAAGCAGGAGGTACCAAGGCGTGTCCGCCTTGAGCGGATCCTGGGTGCCGGGAGTGTGGCGCAACACCAGGTCGACGGCGGCGCGGCTCATCAGCTCGCAGGAACCGACATTGTCCTCCGATGCCGCATGCGCTTCGGACAGGATCTGCAGGGCAGCGCCTGGATCCCGCACTGCCAGCCACGACGTGCAGACGTCCTTGGGCGCGGGCCATAGCTTGAGAACGGCCTTGGTGATGATGCCCAGCGTCCCTTCGGCGCCCATGAAGAGATGCTTGAGGTCGTAGCCCGTGTTGTCCTTCTTGAGGGCGCGCAACCCGTCCCAGACGTCGCCGTTGGCCAGCACGACCTCGAGCCCCAGCACGAGATTGCGGGCATTGCCATAGCGGAGCACCTGCACGCCGCCGGCGTTCGTCGACAAATTGCCGCCGATCATGCATGAGCCCTGGGCGCCCAGGCTGAGGGGCAGGAACCTGTCGTGGTTGGCCGCAGTCTCCTGAAGCGTTTGCAGCACGCAGCCGGCCTCGACCGTCATCGCGTAACCCACAGGGTCGACGTCGAGAACGCGGTTCATGCGGCCGAGCGACAATACGATGCCGGTGTGCGCAGGCCAGGGCGTGGCTCCGCCCATCAGCCCGGTGTTGCCACCCTGCGGCACGATCGCGACGCCGTGCTCATGGCAAAGCCGGACCACTTTCGAGACTTCCTCGGTGCTGGCGGGACGAACGACGGCCCCGGCACCGCCAACCAGCAATCCACGCCAATCCGTCACGAACGGCTGCTTGCCGTGTTCGTCCTCGATGAGACCCTTCTCGCCGACGATCGCGCGCAATGCATCGCGCATCTGGGCTGTCAGTGGGGTGGTCGGGATAATCGGTTCGGACGACAATATTGCAGCCGGCATTTGCTTCCCCCGGTACATCTTGGCGTGTACTGCGCACGTGACGTGGTCAGGGTATTGTCCACGTTTGGGCCGTGGAGTCTAATGGCAATATGACTTGAATAGGAAACCGGGACGAGCGCAGTCCGCGGGGAGTGGGCGATGCTGCCTCCGCATGAGCCGGCCTGTTCACGCCAGCGTGCTTCTGCAAGTAGATCATCAAACCTTCACGGAATGCGCAACCCGCGTGGGCGATCTCCACGATTGCCGCCGCGGTTCCATGCATGCAATCAAACTCTCACCCGAATTCCTGCAAATCTCTGCCATCTACCAAAGGTAGAACGCTCCCGGTGAAGCGTGGTCAACAACGCGTCTTGCAAAAAATTCTGCAGGCGTCAGGCCCGCTTCCGACAATGAAATGGGAGTTACGTCATGCAGCATCTGCCGAACGATACTTTCGACGTCACCCTTGACCAGTTTGGTCAAATCGAGACGGTGTACGGAGACCCCGGCTTTCCCGCAGCTAAGGACGTTTGGGGCGGCAACGACACCGTGACGGCCACCGTCACCGCGCTCAATACGCGACTCACGATCTTCGGCGACGACCACACGATCTTGCTTGGTCACTCGCAAGGCGGAAACGACACGCTCATCGCCGACATCGGCGGCGGCTGGAACACCGCCCTCGTGGTGGGCGATACCCAATCGATGATCGACGACGCCAAGGGCGGCAATGACACCATCGTCGCGGATGCCCATGGCACGGTCTACACCACTATCTCGGCCTTCGGCGATGTCGCGGGCAACATGTCGGGCAATGCGCAGGGCGGCCACGACGACATGACCGGCTCGATCGCGTGGCGCGGTGGCGCCAACCTGTTCGCCGGCGATGCCGGCGGTTCCATGATCGACACCTCGCATGGCGGCAATGACACGCTCGATGTCAGCGTACTCACCGCGGACGGCGGGGCGACTGTCAGCGGCGACGCCATCGGCGCCCTGCGCGGCCTTGCACAAGGCGGCAATGACAATCTCACCGTCACCTTGGACGGCGATAACCCCATATCCGGCGCAACCTTGTCGGGGGATTCGTCGACGTCCCTGATGGATCTCACCCAAGGCGGCGACGATGTCTTGACCGTCAAGATCGACGGCCAGTCCGCGGATGCGATCTCGTCACTGTACGGCGACGCGCCGATCATGGCGGGTCATTCTCATGGTGGCAACGATATCCTTAACGGCGGCGCCGGCCGGGACGTCATGTATGGCGATGCGTGGACCTATGAACCGGCGACGCCAGGCTCGATCACCGGCGGCAGCGATACGCTCAACGGCGGAGCGGGTGACGACCAGCTGTGGGGCGGGGGAAACAGCGACTTGTTCGTCTTCAACACCGGTTCCGGCAACGACACGATCAACGATTTCGATCAGGGCAACAAGGCTGTCGGCAGCACCGCGGTGGAGCACGATTTGATCGACCTGCAAAACTACGGCTTTGCAGACTGGACGGCACTGTCGAAACTGATCAGCGACAACACCGCCGGCGATGCCGTGATCCATCTCTCCGCCAATGATTCGATCACGCTCGACGGGATTCACGTAGCGAACCTGCATCCGACCGACTTCATCATCTGAGGAAGTTGAATCAAAAGCGTCGCAATCAAACTCTATCCCGAATTCCTGCAAACCTCCGCCATCTACCGAAAGTAGATTCCTCACGGTGAAGCGTGGTCAAAGCACGTCGCGCAAAAAGTTCGCCGACGTCAGGCCCGCGTCCGACAATGAAATGGGAGTTACGCCATGCAACATCTGCCGAACGATACCATCGACGTTCTGCTCGACCAGTTTGGTCAAATCGAGACCGTCTAGGAGATCCGAACTTTCCGACCACCACGGACGCCTGGGGCGGCAACGACACCGTCACGGCAACCATCAGCCAGCCCGAAGCAGAGGTCACGATCTTCGGCGACGACAATACGACGTTGCATGGCCAGTCCCACGGCGGCAACGACACGCTTACGGTCAATTTCAACTATGGCTGGAACGCCGCCCTCGTGGTCGGCGATGCCCAGGCGATGACCGACAACGCCAGGGGCGGCAACGACACGATCGATGTCGAGGACCACTCGTTGTACACGAACGTGCATGCTTTTGGCGATGTCGCCGGCGACATGTCGGGCAATTCGCACGGCGGCAGTGACACCATCATCGGCGCGGTGGGCTGGCGAGGCTACGACAATGTATACGCCGGCGATGCCGGCGGTTCCATGAGCGGCACGGCGCAGGGCGGCAACGACACGCTCGACGTCAGTCTGATCACGCGGGAGGGCTCAGCGCGAATCAGCGGCGACGCCATCGGTTCCATGGGCGGCGACGCGCATGGCGGCAACGACAACCTCACCTTGACCATGAGCGGTGAGAACGTCTGGGCCGGCGCCGCGCTGTCGGGAGATTCCTCTAGGTCACTGACCGACAACGCCCAGGGTGGCGACGACATCCTCACTGTCAAGATCAGCACCCAGTACACCGACGATGCGTTCGATGTGCTGTTCGGCGACGCTCCGACCATGTCCGGCAATGCCCATGGCGGCAACGATATCCTCACCGGCGGAGCGGCCACCGACCGTCTGTATGGCGATGCGAAGGTCTATGCCCCCGCGACGCCGGGCTCGATCACCGGCGGCAGGGATATCCTCAACGGCGGCGCCGGCAATGACAAGCTTTCGGGCGGAGGAAACAGCGACACCTTCGTCTTCAACACCGGCTCCGGCAATGACCTCATCACCGACTTCGATCAAGGAAACAAGGCGGTCGGCAGCACCGCGACCGAGCACGATCTGATCAACCTGCACGATTACGGGTTTGCGGACTGGACGGCGCTATCCAGCCTGATCAGCGACAATGCCGCCGGCGATGCCGTGGTTCATCTGTCGGCGAGCGACACGATCACGCTGGACGGGGTTCAGGCGGCCAACCTGCATCCGACCGACTTCATCATCTGAGGAAGTTGAATCAAAAGCGGCGGTGTCGCCCCGCAACGCGGGGCGACACCGGGATTGCGACAGCACGGCGACGGGTTCCGCCGCCGCGCTGCCAATCTTCGTCGCAATCAAACTCTATCCCGAATTCCTGCAAACCTCCGCCATCTACCGAAAGTAGATTCCTCACGATGAAGCGTAGTCACAGCGCGTCGGGCAAGAAGTTTGCCGGCGCCAGCCCCGCTTCCGACAATGAACTGGGAGTTACGCCATGCAACATCTGCCGAACGATACCATCGACGTCCTGCTCGACCAGTTTGGTCAAATCGAGACCGTCTACGGAGATCCGAACTTTCCGACCACCATGGACGCCTGGGGCGGCAACGACACCGTGACGGCAACCATCAGCCAGCCCGAAGCAGAGGTCACGATCTTTGGCGACGACAACGCGACGTTGCATGGCCAGTCCCACGGCGGCAATGACACGTTGACGGTCAATTTCAACTACGGCTGGAACGCCGCCCTCGTGGTCGGCGATGCCCAGGCGATGACCGACAACGCCAGCGGCGGCAACGACACGATCGATGTCGAGGACCACTCGATGTACACAAATGTGCATGCTTTCGGCGATGTCGCCGGCGACATGTCGGGCAATTCGCACGGCGGCAGTGACACCATCACCGGCGCGGTGGGCTGGCGAGGCTACGACAATGTGTACGCCGGCGATGCCGGCGGTTCCATGAGCGGCACGGCGCAGGGCGGCAATGACACGCTCGACGTCAGTCTGATCACGATGGAGGGCTCAGCGACAGCCAGCGGCGATGCCATCGGCTCCATCAGCGGCGATGCGCATGGCGGCAACGACAACATCACCTTCACTATCAGCACCGAGAATGTCTGGGCTGGCGGAGCTGTGTACGGAGATTCGGCGACCTCACTGACCGACAATGCCCAAGGGGGAGATGACATTCTCACCCTTAAGGCCGACGGCCCCCCGACCACCGAGTTCGCGCACGCTGTGCTCTACGGCGATGCTCCGACCATGTCCGGCAATGCCCATGGCGGTAACGATATTCTCGAGGGTGCAGCAACCAACGATTTCCTGTACGGCGACGCCGCGCGCTATAACCCCGCGACGCCGGGCTCGATCACCGGCGGCAGGGATATCCTCAACGGCGGCGCCGGCAATGACAAGCTTTCGGGCGGAGGAAACAGCGACACCTTCGTCTTCAACACCGGCTCCGGCAATGACCTCATCACCGACTTCGATCAAGGAAACAAGGCGGTCGGCAGCACCGCGACCGAGCACGATCTGATCAACCTGCACGATTACGGGTTTGCGGACTGGACGGCGCTATCCAGCCTGATCAGCGACAATGCCGCCGGCGATGCCGTGGTTCATCTGTCGGCGAGCGACACCATCACGCTCGACGGCGTCCACGCCGCGAACCTGCACCCGACCGACTTCCTCATCTGAGCGAGTTGCTCCGGGAGCAACCATCTCGCCCCGCCTACAGCGGGGCGAGATACAGGTTACACCTTTCCCGCCCCGCAAATCCCCCCAGCGCGCGCCACTCGTCCGCTGACAATAGCGGCAGGCCGCCCTGCGTGCTGCCGGCCCGGCAATTCGCGATGATGCCATCCTGCCCCTGTTTTGCCCGACGAGTCACACCGCCTTGCTGACCGGGCCGCTAAGTCATTGATCCGTAAGAAGTCGGCTACTGTGCATGGGGTTGTTTTCGCGTCTTTTGGTGGAGTGCCCCGCGCGCTACGCGCTCTCCGTTTCCCGGTGCACGTCGTGGACGACGAGGCCCATGCCTTCCTCCGGCATCTTGATCCAGTCGCGGCGCTTCAGCGTGCGCTTGGTGTCCTCGTAGCCGGAGGCCCAATGCTCGCGCATCGAGGTGCCGGAGAATTCGTGGTCCTTGGCGTCGCCCTCATAGGCCTTCTGCTGGTAGATCAGATGCAGGATCGCGATCTCCGGCATGTCGCGCAGGCTTGCCTTGAGCGCGCGGTCCTCGTCGGACAACTGCTCGTCGGGAAGCTTCGCCAGGGCCTTGTAGAGCTGGACCTTGAGATTGTGGGTGCGGCGATAGACGTCGGTATTGTGGCGCGTGCGCGAGGAATACATGATGTCCTTGTGGCGGGCCATCACGTCCTGGATCGAGCGCGGCAGCACGCCACGGGCGCTGAACAGGTCGACCTGGAACACCAGCGAGTTGAGGTCGTCCTCCTGGTCGAGCAGATGCTGCAGCGGCGTGTTGGAGACGATGCCGCCGTCCCAGAAATGATCGGTGCCGATCCGCACCATCGGCAGTGCCGGCGGCAGCGCGCCGGAGGCCATGATGTGCTCCGGCTCGATCTCGTCATGGGCGTTGTCGAAATAGATGAAGTTGCCCGAGAGCACGTTCACCGCGCCGACCGCGAAGCGGACCTTCTTCTCGTTGATGAGGTCGAAGTCGACCAGCTCGAGCAGCGTCTCCTTTAGTGGCGCGGTGTCGTAATAGCTGGTCGCGGTCCTGGCGCCGACCGGGCTGAACCAGGGATTGACCTGGTGCGGCGCGAAGAAGCCGGGCTGGCCGAACGCCGAGGTCATGTACGCGCTGACGAAATTGCGCGCCTGGCGGAATACGTCGCCGTCCGGCGTGTAGTGCCAGATCTTGCGGTTGGTAATGCGCTCCCAGAAGATGCGGAGCTGATCGAGCCGGTTCTCCGGCCTGTTGCCGGCGATGATGGCCGAGTTGATCGCGCCGATCGACACGCCGCAGACCCAGTCGGGCTCGATACCCGCCTCGTGCAGCGCCTGATAGACGCCGGCCTGGTAGGCGCCGAGCGCGCCGCCGCCTTGCAGCACCAGCGCGACGCGATCGCAGCGCTCGGGCCGCCAGCCACGTGAGGGCGGCTGATGTGTCTGATACGTGCGGGCGTCCATGGCCGATGCCTCCTGCTTGGGCCGGACGATTACGTCCGGCGGTGACGGCGTGATGACAATTCTCGCGCCGCTGCATCACCGGCATGCAAGGCGGCCCGGGCGAAAGGTCACGCCTCTGACGGAAATCCATCACATCGCAGTCAATGAGGCCGGCTAGCAATTTGCGTCTAACCAGAAGTCGCCGGGCAGGCATCACAGACATCAACAGGAGACCAGCGATGCGCAGGGAGGATTTGCTGAGACTTCCGTCCATGCCGGCTGCCGGACCGAGCTATCCGGCCGGTCCTTATCGCTTCGTCGACCGCGAATTCCTCGTCATCACCTACGAGACCGATCCCGAGCTGATCTGCGCCGGGCTGCCCGAGCCGCTGGAGCCGATCGACCAGGCGATCGTGCACTACGAATGGATCAGGATGCCGGATTCCTCCGGCTTCGGCAGCTACACCGAATCCGGTCTCGTCATCCCCGCGCGCCTGCACGGCGAGGAGGTGAACTTCGTCTCGGAGATGTATCTGGACGACGATCCGCCAATCGCGGCCGGGCGCGAGATCTGGGGCTTTCCCAAGAAATACGCGCATCCCAAGCTCGAGATCGTCAAGGACACGCTGACGGGCACGCTGGAATATGCCGGCCAGCTCGTCGCCATGGGCACGATGGGCTACAAGCACGAGAGCATGGCCGGGAACGGCGATCTCACCCGCGCCACGCTGTCGAAGACGCAAGTTAATCTGAAGATGATCCCCGGCGTCGACGGCCGTCTCGAAATCTGCCAGCTCGTCGCGATCAACCTCACCGACATCGTGCCGAAAGGATCGTGGATGGGGCCCGGCCGTCTGCATCTGGTGCCGCATGTCAACGCGCCCGTTGCCGATTTCCCGGTTCGCCGCGTCGTCGGCGCGCATCACTATATCGCCGACCTGACGCTGCCGTTCGGCCGCGTGGTGCATGATTACATCAGGGAAGCCGAGGCGGTAGCCGCGACGGGTTTGGCTGCGGAGTAGGGCGGCATCATCAAACTGTAACAAAGCCGTAATTGAGTATCGCGCGTGGATCCGGAAGGTGCCGTCGGCCATGTTCCGGAACGGGACATTTGTGGACGGTTAGGGTTGGCCATGGCTGATGCGGCGAAGCTTGTCAGCGCGATTTCGGATGCTGCGCCGTCGATCCCCGGCCTGGTCTGGGCGTTCCGGCTGCACGGCGACGGCAGCGCCGAGGCACTGCCGATCGACCAGCCGATCGAGTTCAGCCATGACGGCCGGCTCTGGCTGCATTTCAACCTGACCGACGCGCGCGTGCGGCCCTGGATCGCGGCCTCGCATCTGCCGCCGCTCGCGCGCGAGCTCTTGCTGTCCAACGATACCTTCCAGCAGCTTCACGTCATCGACCATTGCGTCTATGGCGTGTTCTCCGACCTCGTGCGCGACATCGACCGCGCGACGGAGGAAACCGCGTTCCTGCGCTTTGCCATGACCGAGCATCTCCTGGTCAGCGGCCGTCATCAGGCCTTGTGCTCGGCGGACGCGACGCGCAGGGTGCTCGAAGGCGGCTACCGCGTCGACAATGTCGCCCATCTCCTGGAGAAGATCGTCGACGAGGTCGCCGACACCCTGGACCGGATGGCCGACAAGCTCGGGCAGGAGATCGACGACATCGAGGAGCGAATTCTCGCCGATGTGGCAAAGCCCGAAATGCGCCGCACGCTTGGCCGGCTGCGCCGGACCTGCGTCAGGCTGCATCGTCAGCTGACCGGATTGCGGGTGCTGTTTCACCGCCTCGACCAGAAGAACACCGATCACCTCTCGCCGGCCTTGCGGATCCACGCCGGCAAGCTCGCGCAGCGGCTCGACGGGCTCGATCACGACATTGTCGAGCTGCGGGAACGCAGCCGATTGCTCGAGGAGGAGCTGCGCTTCAAGAACGAGGAGGAGAGCAATCGCCACCTCCATACGCTCTCGATCGTGACGACGCTCTTGCTGCCGCCGACGCTGATCACCGGCATCTTCGGAATGAACACCAAGGGCCTGCCGCTCACCGATGTCGAGACCGGATTCCTCTGGGCCGCCGGCCTGATGGCGAGCTCGGTTGGCCTCGCCTACCTGTTCATGCGGCGCACGGGCATCTTCAAATAGCGCACGCCAGCCGGTATCAGCCGTGAGCGGGACTGCCCAGAGATCTCCGTTGCGAAGTTCGCTCGCAGCAGCGCTGGCCTGTACGCTGGCGAGCAGCAGTGCGCTCGCCGGCGCCAAGGACGAAAGCGCGGCCGAATGGCTGGCGCCAAAATGGTTCAACGCGTGGCATGACGGGCTCGCGGGCAAAGGCCTGAACTTCGGCGCCACCTACATCGCCGACAACATCGGCAATGTGTCGGGCGGTGTCGCTCGCGGCGCCATGCATTTCGGCCGCCTCGATCTCTCGGTTGACGCCGATCTCGACAAGCTGTCCGGCTGGACCGGTGGCCGTTTCTACGCCAATGCCTTCGTCATCTACGGTCGCGGGCTCTCCCGCAACTACGTCCACAATCTCGCGACCATTAGCGAGATCGAGGCGCTGCCGGATCAGCGGCTCTACAACGCCTATTTCGAGCAGAGCTTCTTTGGCGACAGGCTGAATATCAGGGCCGGTCAGCAGGCAGCGGATGTCGAGTTCTTCGACAGCCAGACCGATGATCTCTTTATCAACGGCACGTTTGGCTGGCCCGCCATCAAGGCCTCGAACTTGCCGGCCGGCGGGCCGGCACCGCCGATCGCGGTACCCGGCATCCGCGTCAAGGCGGCGTTGACGGACCAGATCACCGCCTACGGCGCGGTGTTCAATGGCGATCCGTCGGGACCGGGCGAGGCCGATCCGCAACTGCGCGACCATCACGGTCTCGCATTCCGCGTCAATGATCCGCCGTGGGTGATCGGGCAGGTCCGGTTCAATTACGACATCGATATTGGCGGACGCCCGCTCGCCGGCAATTTCACGCCCGGCGCCTGGAAGCATTATGGCGCGTTCGACAGCCAGCGCTTCACGGCGGAGGGCACGTCGATCGCCGATCCCGGCGGGTCCGGAATTCCGGCAAAGCTTCGCCGCAATTACGGGATCTTTGCGGTCATCGAGCAGGTGCTCTACCGTCCGCCATCGGTGACGGAAAACAGCACCTCGGCCTCGCTGCCGGGCGTCACTGCCTTCGCCCGCATCGCCTACAGCCCGCCGGACCGCAACCTGATCGACCTCTATCTGGACGGCGGCATCGGCTTTGTCGGCTTTGTCCCGGGACGTCCGCTCGACCGCTTCGGCGTGGCGGCGGCCTACATGCGGATATCGAACACCGCGCGTCATCTCGATGTCGACTCCCAGTTTTTCACCGGCGTCCAGAGCCCGGTGCGAAGCAACGAGACCCTGATCGAGATGATCTACGAGGCGCACATCAAGCCGGGCTGGCTGGTGGCGCCGTACTTCCAGTATGTGTTCCATCCTTCGGGCGGCATCCCGAACCCGAACGATGCCACTGGCACATCGCGCATCGGTGACGCCGCAGTGTTCGGCGTCACCAGCACGATCAGGTATTAGGCCGGCTCACGCTGTCGCCGGCTGTAGTTTCGGCTGCCGCGACAGCGCCAGCACGATCAGCGAGGCGAACACGCAGAGCGCACCGGCAATGAAGAAGGCGGGCAGGTAGCTCTGCAGCAGCGTGCGCGACAGGCCCGCACCGAACGCGGCGGTGCCGGCGCCGAGCTGGTGGCCGGCAAAGATCCAGCCGAACACCAGATTGGCGCGCTCGGGGCCGAATTTCTGCGCAGTGAGGCGCACGGTCGGTGGCACCGTGGCGATCCAGTCGAGCCCGTAGAACATCGCGAAGATCGACAGGCCGTAGAACGAGAAATCGCTGAAGGGGAGGAAGATCAGCGAGAGCCCGCGCAGGCCGTAGTACCAGAACAGCAGCCAGCGATTGTCGTAGCGGTCCGACAGCCAGCCCGACATGATGGTGCCAAAGAAGTCGAAGATGCCCATTGCAGCCAGCAGGCTCGCGGCCTGCACCTGCGGGATGCCGAAATCGAGACACATCGGAATCAGGTGCACCTGGACGAGACCGTTGGTCGAGGCGCCGCAGACGAAGAAGGTCGCAAACAGGATCCAGAATGCGCTCGACTTGGAGGCGTCGCGCAGCGTGCCGAGCGCCACGGCCGTGATCGAGCCGTGGCTGACAGGCGGGGCGGGCAGGGGCTCGGTGCCCTCGTCGCCGAACGGACGCAGGCCCAGATCGCTCGGGCGGTCGCGCATCATGAGCAGCACCGCCAGCGCGGAGACGCCGAGCATGATGCAGACAAAGCCGAGCGCGAGGCGCCAGCCGAAGCGTTCGGTAAGGCTTGCGAGCAGTGGCAGGAACACCAGCTGGCCGGTGGCGACGCTCGCGGTCATGATGCCGACCACGAGGCCGCGGCGCGCGGCGAACCAGCGCGTGGCGATGGTTGCGCCAAGAACCAGCGCGGTCATGCCGGTGCCGATCCCGATCACGACGCCCCACAGCGCCACCAGCTGCCAGACCTCGGTCATGCCGAGCGAGGCGACCAGCGCCGAGACGACGATCAGCTGTGCGGTCAGCGTGACGTTACGCAGGCCGTAGCGATTGAGCAGTGCTGCGGCGAACGGCGCCATCAGCCCGAACAGGATGAAGCGGATCGACAGCGCGGAGGAGATCTCGGCCGTGCTCCAGCCGAACTCCTTCTGAAGGGGAACGATGAACACGCCGGGCGCGCCGACCGTGCCGGCGCTGATCAGCGCAGCGAAGAAGGTCACGCCGACCATCACCCAGCCGTAGTGGATATTGTGGCGGCCGAGTGATGCCGCGAGCCAGTTCGAGATCATTGGGCCTCAATGTTGATGGGCAGGCTTTTGGGAGGCCTGCGCGAGCTTGCAGAATGGCACGAGAGTCGTGTGTCGGAAATGACAGGGTTCCCTCATTTTCGGACTTTCACGTCAGCAGGTCAGACGCGCTCCACGGCGATCGCGGTGGCTTCGCCGCCGCCGATGCAGAGCGCCGCGACGCCGCGCTTGAGGTTCTGCGCCTCCAGCGCATGCAGCAGCGTCACGATCAGCCGCGCGCCGGTGGCACCGATGGGATGGCCAAGCGCGCAGGCGCCGCCATTGATGTTGAGCCTGTCGCGGGGAATGCCGAGATCGCGCTGCGCCGCCATCGCCACCACGGCGAAGGCCTCGTTGATCTCGAACAGGTCGACGTCGCCGGCACTCCAGCCGACCTTGTCCAGCAGCTTGCGGATCGCCGGGATCGGCGCAGTGGTGAACCATTGCGGCTCCTGGCTGTGGGTGGCGTGGCCCTTGATCACCGCTAGCGTCGGCAGGCCGTCGCGATCGGCGAGCGATCGCTTCGTCAGCACCAGCGCCGCGGCACCGTCGGCGTTGGCGGAGGAGGCCGCCGGCGTGATGGTGCCGTTGGCGCGGAACGCCGCCTTCAGCCCGGGGATCTTTGCAGGGTCGACCTTCAGCGGATGCTCGTCATTGGCGACGACGCGCGGGCCGGCTTTCTCGGTGAGGGTGAGCGGCGCAATCTCGGCCTTGAACGCGCCGCCTTCGACGGCCTTGCGGGCACGGCTCAGCGTCTCCATTGCATAGGCGTCCTGATCCGTGCGCGTGAACTGATAGGCCTCGGCGGTGGCTTCGCCGAAATCGCCCATGGAGCGGCCAGTCTCGTAGGCGTCCTCCAGCCCGTCCATCATCATGTGGTCGATGATGCGGTCATGGCCGGCGCGATAGCCGCTGCGCGCCTTTGCCAGGAGATATGGCGCGTTGCTCATGCTCTCCATGCCGCCGGACACCACGATGTCGGCCGAACCGGCACGGATGATGTCGTGCGCCAGCATCGTCGCCTTCATGCCGGAGCCGCAGACCTTGTTGACGGTGGTCGCGCCGGTGGCGTCGGGAAGCCCAGCCGCGCGCGCTGCCTGCCGCGCCGGGGCCTGGCCTTGGCCGGCCGGCAGCACGCAGCCCATGAAGACCTCGTCGATCTTCTCGGGCGCCAGTCTTGCACGCTCCAGCGCCGCGCCGATCACGTGCGAGCCGAGCTTGTGCGCGGCCAGCGGCGACAGCTCGCCCATGAAGCGGCCGAGCGGGGTGCGGGCGGCGGAGACGATAACGACGGGATCGGCGGCTTCGGCCATGGCGGGGCTCCCTAGCGGATGACGTGTAAGATTATAATCATCATATGATGCGGCGCAAAAAATGCAACCGCGCCCGGCATGAGAAATTGTCGTGATTTGGATGAGGTTTGTTGATTGCGAGCTGTAGTGCTTCAGCAGCGTCGTCCCGGACAAGCGCGCCTTGAGCGCATGCCGATCCGGGACCCATACCCACAGGGAGAAGTTTGGCGAAGATTTGTGGTGACGAGTTCGTGCCGAAATTTCTTCCTGTGGTAATGAGTCCTGGCTTTCGCCAGGACGACGCCGAGGAGGCGGTTGGCAGCGGCGCAGAACGGCCCCACTGTGTCGACTGGCAACCCTACCGCTTCCGATCCACAAACGCCTGCATCAACCGTGTCGGCTCGTCCGTCAGAAACGACTCGCCGAATACCTTGACGCTGAGATTCACCGACTCCGTCAGCGGCAGCTCCTCCCACTGGCGCAGCAGCGCCTTCTGCGACCGCAGCGCCTCGGGACCGCATTCGAGCAGCGCCGTCACAAGGTGCTCGACAGCCGCATCCAGCCCGCCTTCCGGCGCGATCTTGTCGACCAGTCCCCAGGCCAGCGCCGTCGGCGCGTCGATGTTTTCCGCCGTCATCACCAGCCAGCGCGCGCGCGCCCAGCCGATCAGGCGCGGCAACAGTGCGGCGTGGATCACCGAGGGGATACCGACGCGCACCTCCGGCATGCCGAAATGCGCATCATGCGCGGCAATCCGGAAATCGCAGGCCGCGGCCACTTCGAGCCCGCCGCCGAGGCACCAGCCCGGCATGCGCGCGATCATCGGGGCAGGGAAGGCGCGAACGGCTTCGCAGAGATCGCGCAACCGGCTGATGAAGGCTTCGGCTGATTTCTGATCGAGCTTCGCCATCTCCTTGATGTCGGCGCCGCCGATCATGCCTTTCTCGCTCTGGCCGCGCAGCACCACGACGCGAATGCCGCGGTCGGTGGCGAGCTGCTGCAGGCCTTCGCGCACCGCGTCGGTTACGGGGGAGCCGAGGATATTGAGCGAACCCGCATTGCAGATCGTGACATGAACGACGCCGCGCGCATCGCGCATCGCGCCGCAGTGGTGATTGAGCATTTCCATGATGAGATCTCGAAGTTTGGTGGACGCGCGCGGCGGTGCGCCGGTCGCGGTTACTTCCGGGCCGAAACGCTGGGCTTGTCAAGCAGGCGGGGAGACGGAGTTGCCTGCGCAAAGTTCGCGGCATAGTATGATCTAGAACATTTAAAGAGGCTGATATGATCGACATCGATCAAGGCGAACTGTTTTCGCCGGCGCGGCGCCGCCAGCGTGTGGTGGATTGGCAGGCGCCAGCGCCGGTCGCGAAAGCCGCGATGGGGCTTTCCGGCATGGACGCCATGCTCGGGATCCGCGACGGCCGCCTGCCGCCTCCGCCCTTCGCAAAGCTGATTGGCCTTGTCATGGCCGTGGTCGAGCCGGGGCGGATCGTCATGGAACTGGAGCCGCGAGAGGACCTCGAAAATACCATCGGCCTCCTGCACGGGGCGACCGCTGCCGCGTTGCTCGATACCGCCATGGGGTGCGCGATCTCGACCAGGCAGGAGGCGGGGCAGGGATCCGTCACGCTCGATCTGAAGCTGACCTACCTTCGTCCGCTCTCGGTCCGCTCCGGCATGATCTCCGCCGAAGGCAAGGTGATCAAGCTGGGACGCCAGACCAGCTACTGCGAGGGCTTCGTCCGCGACGGCAAGGGCGCGCTCGCGGTCCATGCAACTGCAACCTTTTCCATGATCGGCAACAGCTTAACGTGAATTAATGCACCCATTTCAGCATTTGCGTGTTATGAGATGACCTCCGACATCCAATGAGCACCACATGCGCTACTCCCGGGAACACAAGCAGGAAACCCACGACCGCATCGTGAAGAAAGCCTCGGTGCGGCTGCGCGAAAAGGGTGCCCATGGCATCGGCGTCGCCGACCTCATGAAGGAGGCAGGCCTGACCCATGGCGGCTTCTACGCGCATTTCGATTCCCGCGAGGCGCTGGTGATTGAGGCTTTTGCCTACGCCATGGACCGCTCGATGGAGCATTGGCGCAAGCAGTCCGATCAGGTCGCCCCCGAGAAGCAGCTCAGCCAGATCGTCGAGACCTATCTCTCGGCGTTGCACCGCGACAATCCCGGCCACGGCTGCTCGATTCCGGCGCTGGGCGCGGAGATCGCCCGCGAGAGCCCGAAGACGCGCAAGGCGTTTGCCGGCAAGCTCGACGAGATGATCGAGACGATGGCGGACTGCATTCCCGGCCAGCCGCGCAAGGCCGCGCGCAAGCAGGCGATCGCGACGCTCGCGACCATGGCCGGCACCATGCTGCTGGCGCGCATAGCCGGCACCAGCGAACTGTCGGATGAGGTGTTGAAGGCCGGCAAGGATAGCGCACTCGACGGCGCGCGCCGCGAGCCGACGAAACCGGCGAAGAAGCCGCGCGAGAAGCAGAACTAGGCGGAGATGCCGTAGGGTGGGTTAGCCCCGCGGCTGCGCGGAGCGCAGTCCGCTGGCGTAACCCACCATCTAGTCCCTACGATCTCGTCTCTTGCTGTGGCGTGGTGGATTACGCCTTGCGCTGTGGTTGTTGAGCCACGGTTCATTGGGGTCGGCTAATCCACCCTACAACTCACCGCCCCGCGAACAACGCCCGCTCGCGCTCCACGATCTCGCTGATGTAATCGGCCACCGCGCGGATCCGTGCGAGGTCCTTGCTGTCGGCGTGCATCAGCATCCAGAAGGTGCGGGTGATCGAGACGTCTTCCGGCAGCACCGGCACGAGCTGCGGATAGTCGCTCGCCATGAAGTGCGGCAGCACGGCGATGCCGAACCCGGCGAGGGTGGCGTTGAGCTGCGCGATCAGATTGGCGCTGCGGAGGCGCGCCGAAATCCGGGGCGAGACCTGCGGCAGATAATCAAGCTCAGGCGTGAACAGCAGTTCCTCGATGTAGCCGACGAAGCGGTGCTGCGGCAGGATTTCGCGTGAGGTGATGGCCGGGAAGCGCTCGAGATAGGCGGGCGCGGCATAGAGCCCGAGCCGGTAGTCGAGCAGCTTGCGGCCGACGATCCGGCCTTCCTTCGGCATGGTCAGGCTGATGGCGATGTCGGCCTCGCGCTTGGAGAGGCTGAACAGCCGGGCGGTGGCCACCAGCTGCAAATCGAGATCGGGATACCGGTCCGCGAACGGCGCCAGCCGCGGCGCCAGAAAGGCGGTGCCGAAGCCATCCGGTGCGCCGATCCGCACCGTGCCCGTCAGCCGCGCCACCGAGCCGCCGACCTGCTCCTGGTTGGCGACGATGGTCGATTCCATGGTTTCCGCGCTGTCGGCGACGCGCTGGCCGGATTCGGTGAGGAGGTAGCCGGTCTTGCGCCGGTCAAACAGTTTTGCCGAGAGGTGCTTTTCAAGCCGATCGACGCGCCGGATCACGGTCGCGTGGTCAACGCCGAGATGCTTTGCCGCAGCCGAGACCGAGCCGCCCCGCACGATGGCCAGCACGAAGCGAAAGTCGTCCCAGTCGATGCTACCTTGATCCAGCATTTTCGCACATCTAAGGTGCAATATATCAGACTTGAATCCTATAAAATGCAGGTCGATAGGATTTGTCAAAGCGGATCAGGCCTCAAGGAGATCATTCCATGCGTTCAGTCGGACATTTCATCGGTGGCAAGGAGGTCAAGGGCACTTCGGGCCGCACCGCCGACGTTTTCGAGCCGATGACCGGTGACGTCCAGGCCAAGGTGGCGTTGGCGTCCAAGGCCGAAGTCCGCGCTGCCGTCGAAAACGCCCGTGCCGCGCAGCCGGAATGGGCCGCGACCAACCCGCAGCGCCGCGCCCGCGTGATGATGAAGTTCGTCGAGCTGGTGCAGCGCGACTACGACAAGCTCGCCGAGCTGCTCGCGCGCGAGCACGGCAAGACCGTGCCCGACGCCAAGGGCGACATCCAGCGTGGCCTCGAGGTTGCGGAATTCGCCTGCGGCATCCCGCATCTGATGAAGGGCGAGTACACCGAGGGCGCCGGCCCCGGCATCGACATCTATTCCATGCGTCAGGCGCTCGGCGTCGTCGCCGGCATCACGCCGTTCAATTTCCCGGCGATGATCCCGATGTGGAAGTTCGCGCCTGCCATCGCCTGCGGCAACGCCTTCATTCTGAAGCCGTCGGAGCGCGATCCCGGCGTGCCGATGATGCTGGCTGAACTGATGATCGAGGCGGGTCTTCCGGCCGGCATCCTCAACGTCGTCAATGGCGACAAGGAAGCGGTCGACGCCGTCCTCGACGATCCCGATATCAAGGCCATCGGCTTCGTCGGCTCCACGCCGATCGCGCAGTACATCTACGAGCGCGCAGCCCAGACCGGCAAGCGCTGCCAGTGCTTCGGCGGCGCCAAGAACCACGCCATCATCATGCCTGATGCCGACATGGATCAGGCGGTCGACGCCCTGATTGGCGCCGGTTACGGCTCGGCCGGCGAGCGCTGCATGGCCGTCTCGGTTGCTGTGCCCGTCGGCAAGCCCACCGCCGATCGCCTGATGGAAAAGCTGATCCCGCGCGTCGAGAGCCTCAAGATCGGCACCTCGATCGACCCGTCGGCCGATTACGGCCCGCTGGTCACGCGCGAGGCGGTCGAGAAGGTCAAGGGCTACATCGACATCGGTATCAAGGAGGGCGCAACGCTCGCCGTCGACGGCCGCGGCTTCAAGATGCAGGGCTACGAGAACGGCTTTTATCTCGGCGGCTCGCTGTTCGACAACGTCACCAAGGACATGCGGATCTACAAGGAAGAGATCTTTGGCCCGGTGCTCTCGGTCGTGCGCGCGCACGATTACAAGGAAGCGCTGGCGCTGCCGTCCGAGCATGATTACGGCAACGGCGTCGCGATCTTCACCCGCGACGGCGACGCCGCGCGCGACTTCGCGGCCAAGGTCAATGTCGGCATGGTTGGCATCAACGTGCCGATCCCAGTGCCGATCGCCTATTACACCTTTGGCGGCTGGAAGAAGTCGGGCTTCGGCGATCTCAACCAGCACGGCCCGGATTCGGTTCGCTTCTACACCAAGACCAAGACGGTGACCTCGCGCTGGCCGTCCGGCGTCAAGGAAGGTGCGGAGTTCTCGATCCCGCTGATGAAGTAGGGCTATCACCCAGCCCGTCATTGCGAGGAGCGTAGCGACGAAGCAATCCAGGGTCTTTCCGCGGAGACGGTCTGGATTTGCTTCGCTGCGCTCGTAATGACGGTGGGGCAAAAGGTAAGCGGCAACGATGCAGTTCGCTCTGAACGAGGATCAGGTCGCGGTTCGCGACATGGCGTTGGCGTTTGCGGCGGAAAAGATCGCGCCGCATGCGCTGCGCTGGGACGAGGAGAAGCATTTCCCGGTCGAGGTGATGCGCGAGGCCGCAACGCTCGGCATGGGCGGCATCTACATCCGCGACGATGTCGGCGGCTCCGCCATGACGCGGTTCGACGCGGCGCTGATCTTCGAAGCGCTGGCGACGGGTTGCCCGACCACCGCGGCCTTCATCTCCATCCACAATATGGCGTCCTGGATGATCGATGCCTACGGCAGCGACACCCAGCGCCAGAAATGGCTGCCAAAGCTCTGCACCATGGAGCTGATCGCGAGCTATTGCCTCACGGAGCCTGGCGCCGGCTCTGATGCGGCAGCGCTGCGCACCCGCGCAGTGCGCGACGGCGATCATTACGTGCTCAACGGCCAGAAGCAGTTCATCTCCGGCGCCGGCGGTACCGACCTCTTAGTCGCAATGGTACGCACCGGCGGCGACGGCCCGGGCGGCATCTCGACGCTGGTTATCGACGGCAAGACGCCGGGCGTCTCTTTCGGTGCCAATGAGCGCAAGATGGGCTGGAATGCGCAGCCGACCCGCGCGGTGATGTTCGAGAACGCCCGCGTGCCGGTGGCCAACAGGTTGAGCGAGGAGGGCGTCGGCTTCAAAATCGCGATGGCCGGCCTCGACGGCGGCCGCCTCAACATCACGGCCTGCTCGCTCGGCGGTGCGCAGACCGCGCTCGACAAGGCGCGCGCCTACATGAAAGAGCGCAAGGCCTTCGGCAAGCGGCTCGACGAATTCCAGGCGCTGCAATTCCGTCTCGCCGACATGGCGATCGAACTCGAGGCCGCGCGCACCTTCCTGTGGCGCGCCGCCGCCGCGCTCGACCGCAAGGACCCGGACGCCACCATGCTGTGCGCGATGGCGAAGCGGTTCGGCACCGATGTTGGTTTCGAGGTCGCCAACCAGGCGCTCCAGCTGCACGGCGGCTACGGGTACTTAAGTGAATACGGTATTGAGAAGATCGTGCGCGATTTGCGCGTGCATCAGATTCTCGAAGGCACCAATGAAATCATGCGGCTCATCGTGGCGCGCAAACTGATCGAGGGCGCGCGATGACGGCTGTGGAAGAGGGCGACCTGGTCGCCCGCATCGAGGGCGCGGCCGGCGTGATCCGGCTCAACCGCCCCAAGGCCATCAATGCCGTGACGCTGGAGATGTTTCGCGACATCGAGAAGGCGCTCGACCGCTTCGAGACCGATCCGGCCGTCGCCCTGATCCTGCTCGAAGGTGCCGGCGAGCGTGGCCTGTGCGCCGGCGGTGACATTCGCACGCTCTGGGAAAGCTCGAAGGCCAACGGCGATCTCGGCACGATCCTGTGGCGTGAAGAATACATCCTCAACGCCCGCATCAAAAGATTTCCAAAGCCCTATGTCGCGTTCATGGACGGCATCGTGATGGGCGGCGGCGTTGGTCTGTCCGCGCATGCCAGCCACCGGATCGTTACCGACCGCACCAGGCTTGCGATGCCCGAAGTCGGGCTCGGCTTCTTTCCCGATGTCGGCGGCACTTGGCTGCTGTCGCGCTCACCAGGCGAGATCGGCAGCTATTTCGGCCTGACCGGCCAGACCATGAACGGGCCGGATGCGATCCACGCAAGATTTGCCGATTGGGTGGTGCCGACAGCGAATTGGCCAGAGCTGCGCGATGCGCTGACGAAGGTCTCTCAAAGCGTGACCGCGGTCGATGTGGGCAAGCTGATCAACGGCTTTGCGACCGGCGAGGCCTCTGGACCGGTGGCGGCAAAACAGGCGTCCATCGACGCGGTGTTTGGCTTCGACCGCATGGAAGACATCATCGCCGCGCTCAAGCGCGACGGCTCCGAGTTTGCGATAGCGACGCTGAAGGCGCTCAGTGAGAAATCGCCGCGCGGCATGGTGGTGACGCTGAAGCTGCTGCGGCTGGCGCGGAACGCGTCGAGCTTGGAAGAGTGCCTGGTGCGCGAATATCGCGCCGCGCTGGAGGTGTTCCGCAGCGACGATTTCCGCGAGGGCGTCCGCGCCGCCGTGATCGACAAGGACCGCAATCCGATCTGGTCGCCGCCGCGGATCGAGGACGTCACGCCCGACATACTGGCGCCGTATCTCGCCGAGATTGGCGCCGACGAACTCAAGTTCAACTAACAACGCTACAAGCGGAGGACAACGAGATGGCCACGATCGCATTCATTGGTCTCGGCAACATGGGCGGCCCGATGGCGGCCAATCTGGTCAAGGCCGGCCACAAGGTGGTGGCCTTCGACCTCGTCGAGGCCTCGCGCGCGCAAGCCAAGGCCGACGGCGCGGCCATTGCCGAGAGCGCGGCCGGCGCGGTGAAGGGCGCCGATGTCGTCGTCACCATGCTACCGGCCGGCAAGCACGTGCTCGGCGTCTGGAACGAGGTCGTCCCCGCCATGACCAAGGGCGCGCTGATCATCGACAGCTCGACCATCGACGTCGAAAGCGCGCGCCAGGCGCATGCGCTCGCGGCCAAGCATGGCGTGCTGTCGGTGGATGCGCCGGTCTCCGGCGGCACCGGCGGTGCCAAGGGCGGGACGCTCACCTTCATGTGCGGCGGCGACGACAAGGCGTTCGCCGCGTCCAAGCCCGTGCTGGAAAACATGGGCAAGAAGATCGTGCATTGCGGCGGCGCCGGCGCAGGGCAGGCGGCAAAGATCTGCAACAACATGATCCTCGGCATTTCCATGATCGCGGTCAGCGAAGCCTTTGCGCTGGGCGAGAAGCTTGGGCTCTCGCATCAGGCGTTGTTCGACGTCGCCTCGACATCTTCAGGTCAGTGCTGGTCGCTGACGAGCTATTGCCCGGTGCCGGGCCCGGTGCCGACTTCGCCCGCCAACAACGACTACAAGCCGGGCTTTGCTTCCGCGCTGATGGTGAAGGATCTGACGCTGGCGCAGGACGCTGCAAAGGCCGCAGGTGCGGCGACACCGCTCGGCCAGCATGCGCAGGAGATTTATCAGGCGTTCGATAGAGCGGGCCAGGGCGGGGTGGATTTTTCCGGAATTATCAAGCACGTTAGGGGGCTGGCCGGGAAATAAGGTCGTCTATCCTTGGACGACACGGATCTGCGCGGAGGGAGACGACCTGAGATGACGACGTTTCAGGAAGCGCGCGCGTTCCTTCTGCAACACCGTACGGACTACGAGACCGCGGTCCAAGGTTTCCGCTGGCCCGATCCGGTTCCCTTCAACTGGGCGCTCGACTGGTTCGACGCCGAATTGGCGGCGAGCGCGGAGAGCAAGGACCGGCCCGCGCTCTGGATCGTCGATGCCGCTCAGGACCGGCAAACCAAGCTGTCCTTCGCGGCGCTGTCGCGCCGTTCCAACCAGGTCGCAAACTTCCTCCGCGCGCAGGGATTGAAGCGCGGCGATCATCTTCTGCTGCTGCTCGGCAACGTGGTTCCGCTGTGGGAGACCATGCTCGCGGCCATGAAGCTCGGCGTCGTCGTGATCCCCGCCACCACGCTGCTGACCGCCGACGAACTGCGCGACCGGCTCGACCGCGGCAAGGCCAAGGCGGTGGTCGCAGCACAGGATCAGGTCGCGAAGTTTGCGAGCCTCGGCGCGGAGAATATCGTCCGCATCGTGGTCGGCACGGCTTCCGATGGTTGGCTCGCCTACGATGAAGCGACGAGGGCCTCGGACACGTTCGCGCCCGACGGCCCGACCAACGCCGACGACCCGATGCTGCTTTATTTCACCTCGGGCACGACCGCAAAACCAAAGCTGGTGCGGCACAGCCAGCGCAGCTATCCCGTCGGCCATCTCTCCACCATGTATTGGATCGGGCTGAAGCCCGGCGACGTCCATCTCAACATTTCCTCGCCCGGCTGGGCCAAGCACGCCTGGAGCTGTTTTTTCGCGCCGTGGAATGCAGGCGCGACCGTGTTCGTGGTCAACCAGCCGCGCTTCGACGCCAAGGGCCTGCTCGCCACCATTGGCCGCTGCGGCGTCACCACGCTGTGCGCGCCGCCGACGGTGTGGCGTCTCTTCATCCAGGAGAACCTTGCGTCCTTCAAGGTCGCACTTCGGGAGGTCTGCGGCGCCGGCGAGCCGCTCAACCCTGAAGTGATCGACCAGGTGCAGGCTGCCTGGGGCCTCACCATCCGCGACGGTTACGGCCAGACCGAGACCACGGCGCTCGCCGGCAATTCCCCGGGGCAGGCCATCAAGATCGGCTCGATGGGCCGCCCGCTGCCGGGCTATCGTGTGCAGGTCAGCGACGCCGACGGCAACCCAGCGAAGGAAGGCGAGGTGACACTGATGCTGGGCTCGAACCGCCCCGCCGGCCTGATGCAGGGCTATCAGGGCGACGACGGCGAGGTGTCGGGCGCGGAAGGCGAGTTCTATCGCAGCGGCGACGTCGTGTTCGCTGACGAAGACGGCTATCTCACCTTCGTCGGCCGCTCCGACGACGTCTTCAAATCTTCTGACTACCGCATCAGCCCGTTCGAGCTGGAGAGCGTGCTGCTCGAGCACGAACTCGTCGCCGAGGCCGCCGTTGTACCCAGCCCGGATCCGATCCGGCTCGCGATCCCCAAGGCCTTTGTGCTGCTGACGTCGGGCGCGGAGCGCTCGCCGGAGACCGCGCTCTCGATCTTCAGGCATCTCCACGCGCGTCTTGCGCCGTTCAAGCGCATCCGCCGCCTCGAAATCGTCAGCGAGCTGCCGAAGACGATCTCCGGAAAAATCCGCCGGGTGCAGCTGCGGCGGCTCGAGCGCGACGACGACCGCAACGATCCCCTGCGCGGCCACGAATTCCGGGAAGAGGATTTTCCGGAGCTGTCGAAAACACGGAGCGAGACCTAAGTGAACGAAGTCTGGAAGAAGCCGCCGATCACGCTTGAGGCCTATCAGGCCATGATCGGCAAGGAGGTCGGCGTGTCGTCGTGGCACCTGATCGACCAGCCGCGCATCGACACCTATGCCGACGTGATCGAGGACCACCAGTTCATCCATGTCGATCCCGAGCGCGCAAAGAAAGAAACCGCCTTCGGCACCACGATCGCACACGGCTTCCTGACGATGTCGCTGCTGTCGATCATGTCCTATGAGGTGATGCCGGTCATCGCCGGCACCACGATGGGCGTCAATTACGGCTTCGACAAGCTGCGCTTCATCTCGCCGGTGCGGTCAGGCAAACGCGTCCGCGGCCGTTTCGTGCTGGCGGAAGCCAAATTGCGCAAGCCCAACGAATTGCAGTCGCGCACCAACGTCACGGTGGAGATCGAAGGCGAGGACAAGCCCGCGCTGGTCGCGGATTGGCTGGGGCTGATCTATTTCGCCTGAACTCAGGCGTCGTTGCCGGGCTTGACCCGGCAACCCATCGCTGCTCAAAAGCTGTCAAATCTTGCGCGGAGCTCTTCCCCTCTCCCCCTTGTGGGAGAGGGTGGCTTCGCGAAAGCGAAGCCGGGTGAGGGGTCTCTCTCCACACGCTCATCTCCGAGATAACCCCTCATCCGGCGCTTCGCGCCATCTTCTCCCACAAGGGGAGAAGGAAGAAAGGAAGCACACTCATGGCAATCAGGTTTGACGGACGCGTCGCCATCGTCACCGGCGCCGGCAATGGCCTCGGACGCGCGCACGCGCTGGGATTGGCGAGCCGCGGCGCGAAAGTCGTCGTGAATGATTTTGGCAGTGCGCGCGACGGCAGCGGCGGCTCGCTCTCGCCGGCGGAAACCGTGGTGGAGGAAATCCGCAAAGCCGGCGGCACCGCGATGGCCGACGGCGCCGATGTCTCGAATTTCGAGCAGGTCACAGCGATGGTCGAGCGCGCCACGAAGCAGTGGGGCAGCGTCGACTTGATGTGCGCCAACGCCGGCATTTTGCGCGACAAATCGTTCGGGAAGATGGAGGCGGCCGATTTCGAGAAGGTGCTCGACGTGCACCTCGTCGGCACCTTCTACTGTTGCAAGGCGGTGTGGGCGGGTATGCGCGACCGCAACTACGGCCGTATCGTGCTGACCACCTCGTCCTCCGGCCTCTACGGCAATTTCGGCCAGGCCAATTACGGCGCGGCGAAATCCGGCATGGTCGGCCTGATGAACGTGCTCGCGGAAGAAGGCCGCAAGAACGACATCCGCGTCAACATCATCTCGCCAACTGCGGCGACCCGCATGACCGAAGAGCTGCTGCCGCCGCAGGCGCTGCAACTGATGAAGCCGAACGCCATCACGCCGGCGGTCGAATACATGCTGAGCGAGGAGGCGCCGACCCGCACCATCATGGGCGCCGGCGCTGGCTCCTTTGCCGTCATCAAAATTCTGGAGAGCGAGGGCATCAACCTGCCGGAAGCCGAGTGGACCCCCGATGCGGTTGCCGCCCACTTCGCCGAGATCAGCGACATGTCGAAAGCCAGGGCGCTGACCGGCGCATTCGAGCAGACGCAGAAGTACGTGGCGCAAGCTGCGGCTAGGGCGGGTATCAAGCTCTGAGACTGTCATTCCGGGGCGTCGCGAAGCCGCCCGGAACCGTACTTTCCGTCATGGCCGGGCTTGTCCCGGCCATCCACGTTCTTGGCACCGCGGGCGTGGCTCTCGTGGATGCCCGGGACAAGCCCGGGCATGACGACCTGTTCTTTCGCGTCCGGCCTGGCCTAAACTCCCACCATGACATCACCTGGCCTAAACTCCCACCATGACATCACCTGACAACCACGTCGCCGTCATCGGCGCCGGTCCCGCCGGGCTGATGGCGGCGGAGGCGCTGGCGCACGGCGGGGTCCGCGTCACCGTCTACGACGCCATGCCGTCGGCGGGCCGCAAATTGCTGATGGCCGGCCGCGGCGGGCTCAATCTCACTCACAGCGAGCCGCTGCCGCAGTTCATGGCGCGCTATCGCGAGGCGATGCCGAACCTGCAATCAGCGATCGAAGCGTTTCCGCCGGAAGCGTTGCGCGCCTGGTGCGAGGCGTTGGGCGAGCCGACCTTCGTCGGCACCAGCGGGCGCGTATTTCCAAAGGCGTTCAAGGCATCGCCGTTGCTGCGTGCCTGGCTGCGCCGGCTCGATGCAGCGGGCGTGCGCTTCGCGTTTCGTCACCGTTGGACCGGTTGGGACGCCGAGGGCCGCTTGCTGTTTCAAACACCGGGCGGCACGTCCGCTGTTGCCGCCGACGCCACGGTGCTGGCGCTCGGCGGCGCGAGCTGGCCGCGGCTGGGCTCCGACGGCGGCTGGACCACGCTCCTGGCCGACAAGGGCGTTGAGATTGCGCCACTGCGACCGGCGAATTGCGGCTTCACTGTCGCCTGGTCCGACGTCTTCCGCACGCGCTTCGAGGGCCAGCCGCTCAAGGGAATCGCGCTGTCGTTCGGCCCGCACAGCCTGCGCGGTGAGGCGACCATCACGCTCGCGGGAATCGAGGGCGGAGCGATCTATGCGCTGTCGGCCGAGTTGCGTGAGGCGGTGACCGCAAAGGGCGAGGCGGTCCTGCACGTCGCATTGCGTCCGGATGTCGGTCGGGCCGAACTGGTCAAGCGCCTGTCCGCCGCGCGCGGCAAGCAATCCTTCTCCAACTTCCTGCGCAAGGCCGCGCAGCTTCCGCCCGTCGCCGTCGGTCTGCTCCAGGAAGCCGCCATCGGCACGGGCCAGTCACTATCGGCAATGCCGCCGCAACGATTGGCGGAATTCATCAACGCCGTGCCGATCGAGCTCACCGGCGTCGCGCCCATTGCGCGCGCGATCTCCAGCGCCGGTGGCATCGCCTTTGAGGAGCTCGACCCTGATTTCATGATCCGCAAGCTTCCGGGCGTCTTCGCCGCCGGCGAGATGCTGGACTGGGAAGCGCCGACCGGCGGATACCTGCTGCAAGCCTCATTCGCGACCGGCGCCGCCGCGGGGCGAGGCGCGCTGCGATGGATTGCGCGATCGTCTTTCTGATCTGGGCGATCACGACGTCCCGGTTCGAGTCATGAGATCCGTGACGAGACCGAGCACGCCGAAGCTAGCCGCGACCGTGCAGACCGCCGTCCAGCCGCCGTAGCTCCAGGCCAGCGATGCTGCCGCGGCGCCGATCCCGCCGCCGACGAAGAACAGCGCCACGAACAGGCCGTTGATGCGGCCGCGTGCTTCGGGACGCAGCAGGTTGACTGCGCGGCGGCCAAGCGTCTGGTCGGTGGTGATGCCGACGTCGAGCAGGATGGTGCCAAAGCCCAACATGCACAGGGCGGTGATACCGGATTCCAGCACGCCAGCCCAGGCGCAGAGCGCGAGCGAGCCGATGATGAGCAGGTGGGCCGCGAGCAACATGGGGCGTGCCCAGCCCTTGTCGCCCCAGCGGCCGGCGATCGGCGTTGCCGCGGCGCCGACCACTCCGATCAGCGCGAACGCGGCAATTCCCCTGGCGTCGAGGCCGAACGGCGCGTCCGGCAGGCGCAGCGCGACTGCAGACCAGAAGGCGGTGAAGGAGGCCATGACCAGTGCCGCGGTCCAGGCCCGGACACGGAGCACGGGCTCTTCCCGCAGCAGTGTCGGAAAGGAGCGCAGCAATTCGCCGTAGCTCGTGCGCGCCGTCGGCTGAAGTACTGGCAGATAGCGGCCAAGCGCGCCGGCAAGCAGTGCCATCAGGCCGGCTGAGAGGATGTAGTAGGCACGCCAGCTCCAGAGATCGGCGATCAAGCTTGCCGCTGGCCGCGACAACAGGATGCCGATCATCAGTCCGCTCATGACCTCGCCGATGGCCTGGCCGCGACGCTCCGGCGCGACCATGGACGCGACCAGCGGGACTATCATCTGGATCGCCGCACAAGAGGCGCCGAGAACGAAGCTGGCAAGCAGCAGCAGCGTTGGCGTCGGCGCCAGCGCCGTCGCAATTGCGGCGAGGATGGCGCAGCCGAGCGTGCGCAGGATAAGGCGGCGGTTTTCGATGAGATCGACGAGCGGGACCAGCAACAGCAGGCCGAGCGCATAACCGAGCAGCGTCAGCGTGCTGACGAGGCCCGTCTGCCAGTCTGGCATCGCAAGCGATCGGCCGATCAGACCGACCAAAATCTGCGGTGCGAATAAATTGGTGACGACAACGCCGGTGGTGATCGCGCCGAGCCAGATCAGGGGCCGCTCGGAGAGTTGCTTGGAAGGCGCAAGCCTGGTGGTTTCTGAAATGGTCATGTGGACCTCGCAACGATGGTGCGGGTCCTTTAACCGGCCGGGACAATATGCTACAATTCAAATAAGCCTATAAAGAATATGCGAGTTCGTTATGAATACCCATGACCTCGTCGCTTTCGTCGCGGTGGTCGAGACCGGATCGATCGTTGCGGCCTCGGCCCGTCTCAATCTCACTCAGCCCGGTGTGACCCGGCGCATCCAGAATCTCGAGGAGATGTTGGGTGCGCAGCTCCTGGATCGGCTCTCCAAACCGCTCAAGCCGACGGCCGCGGGCCATGAAGCCTATGAGCAGGGCAGGCGCCTGCTCAGGATGCTGGATGACCTCAAGTCCGGTGTTGCGAATGACGGCGTCGTGCGCGGCGAGTTCAGGCTCGGTCTCACGCCGTTTCTGTCCGAGGCCGGGCTCACCGCACCGCTAGACGCGGTGCGTGCCGAATTTCCGGCTCTGGCCGTGCGGGTTGTTTCCGGCTGGTCGCCGCATCAGGTCGAGCGCGTCTGTCGCAACGAGCTCGATGCGGCCGCGATTTGTCTGCCTGACGGCGCCGTGCCCCCGGCGGATCTCCTGGCCGACGATCTCGGTGCGCAGCCGGTCCTGTTCGTCGTCGCACGCGACATCAAGATGCCGCGCATCGTCGACATGGAGCGACTGTCGCAGATGTCCTGGGTGATCAACCAGGATGGTTGCGGATTTCGCGACGCACTGAAGCGTCAGTTCGACGCCGAGCATTTGCCTTTCAACATCGCGGTGGAGGCCCTCGACAGCGAGCTTCGCCTGTCGCTGGTCGCGCGCGGCCTCGGCGTCGGTCTGGTGACGCCGATTGGGTTGAGGCGGAGCGCATTTCGCGACAAGCTCAGGCCGGTCGCGGTTCGGGATTTCAAGCCGGCCGTACGCGCGTGGATCGTGCACCGCCCGCCGGCCGGCCGATTGGCGCGTCCGATCGAGCTGTTTCGTGACGGGCTGGATCGGGAGTTGAAAGCGCTGATCGGCGCTTAGCGCAAGATGAGTCTTTGTTGAATCGATGAGCGCGGCGGAGCTTAAGTCACCTCTCCCGTAGGGAGAGGTCGGATCGCATCGAGAGATGCGATCCGGGTGAGGGGTTACAGACTCACCGAATGCTGCGGCCCTCACCCGGATTGCACTGGACGATGCTTCGCATCGCCAGGCACAATCCGACCTCTCCCCGCTGGGGAGAGGTGAACCGTGGGCCGTCCACCGGACGTCATTTCATCAGTTCTAGCGCAGCTTCCCGCGTGCTGCCACCGGCAGCGTGCCGATGATCTCCTCGCCGCGCACCATCACCACCTCGTCCATCATGTTGACGACGACGCAGACGTGGTTCGGCACGATGCGCACGACGTCGCCGACATTGGGCCGCGTGTTGCTGCGGGACAGGTCGAGGAAACCGTGCTCCTCAGCGAAGCGCGCGATCTTGGCTTCGGGATGCTCCAGGATCAGGCCGTGGCCGTCGAGCCCGCCGGTGTCCGACGTCAGTGTCTTCGAGCCGGCATCCAGAATGCCGCGCTCGGGTGCGGCGCGGCTCACCACCGTCGAATAGATGTGCAGCGCGCAATCGTCCCAGGTGGCGACGCCGGCGGCGACCTGCATGCGATCATTGTAGATGTAAGTGCCGAAGCGATGCTCGGTGCCGCCCTTGAGCTTGCCGATGTTCTTGAGGTTGGGCGTGCCGCCGGTCGAGACGATGGTGGCCTCTAGCCCATGCGCGCGTACGCCGGCCAGCGCCTCATCGTAGAATTTTTGCGCGTCGGCCCAGCCGGTCTCGGTCGGATAGAGCATGAAGCCGGCGAATTGCAGCCCCTTGGACGCCGCGATTTCGCGCGCCAGCGCGATCGCTTCGGCCGACGTCTCGACGCCGGCGCGCTTGCGGCCGGTGTCGCACTCGACCACCACCGACAGCGGCCGGCCCGATGCCGCCGCGGCTTTGGGCAGGCCGGCCACCACGGTCGAATTGTCGGCGGCGACTGTCATGTTGGCCTTGGCCTGCAGCGCGGCGAGGCGCGCCATCTTCTCTTCGCCGAGGAGATTGTAGCTGATCAGGATATTGTCGATGCCGGCATTGGCCATGATCTCGGCCTCGCCGAGTTTTTGGCAGGTGATGCCCTTCGCGCCGGCCGCGACCTGCATCTTCGCGATGGTCGGGTTCTTGTGGGTCTTGATGTGCGGCCGGTTGGCGATGCCGGCATCGTCGCAGGCCTTCTGGATCCGCGCGATGTTGCGCTCGACCTTGTCCATGTCGATGACGGCGCAGGGCGTGCCGTATTCGCGGGCGATCTTGGCGGCAAGAGTGGTTGTCATGGGTTAAACCTGTTCAATCTCTTCGCGGAGCATTTCCAGTTCGAGCCAGCGCTCTTCTGCGGCGGACAATTCGTCATGCGCCTTGGCGATGGCGGCCGATGTATCGTCAAATGTCTTGCGATCCTTAGCGTAGAGATTGGGATCGTCGAGTACGCGTTGCAGCTTGGCGATATCGGCCTGCAACGTCTCCATCTTCTTCGGCAGCATTTCCAGCGCATGCTTCTCGTTGAAGCTCAATCGCCGCTTGGGTGCAGAGGCGGGCGCTGCGGGCCGATCCTCCTTCTTTTCCGCAGGGGCTTGCGTCTTCGCCGTCTCGCGCTTGAGGTCGGCGCCGCGTTGCGTCAGCATGTCGCTGTAGCCGCCGGCATATTCGACCCACTTGCCGTCGCCTTCCGGCGCGATCACCGAGGTGACGACGCGGTCGAGGAAGTCGCGGTCATGGCTGATCAGGATGACCGTGCCCTCGTAATCGCCGAGCATGTCCTCGAGCACGTCGAGCGTCTCGAGATCGAGGTCATTAGTCGGCTCGTCGAGCACCAGCAGGTTCGAGGGCTTTGCCAACGCGCGCGCCAGCATCAGCCGGCCGCGTTCGCCGCCGGAGAGCACCTCCACCGGTGTGCCGCGCTGCTCCTGCGCGAACAGAAAGTCCTTCATGTAGCCGACCACATGCTTCGGCTTGCCACCGACCATGATCTGGTCGCCACGGCCGCCGGTCAGCGCTTCGGCCAAGGTCGATTTCGGATCGAGGCTTTCGCGATGCTGGTCGAGCGTCGCTATTTCCAGGTTGGCCCCTAACCGCACCGTGCCGGAGTCCGGCTGCGCGCCACCGGTGAGCAGATTGACCAGCGTGGTCTTGCCGGCGCCGTTCGGTCCGATGACGCCGAGCCGGTCGCCGCGCTGGATGCGGGTCGAGAAATTGTCGACGATCATGCGCTCGCCAAAGGCCTTGGTGATGCCCTTGGCCTCGATCACGAGCTTGCCGGATTGCTCCGCCTCGGCCGCTGCGAGATTGGCGCTGCCGGCCGTGCCGCGGTAATTGCGACGCTGGTCGCGCAGCGCGTGCAGATTGCCGAGTCGCTTGACGTTGCGCTTGCGCCGGCCGGAGACGCCGTGGCGCAGCCAGTGTTCCTCGTCGACGATCTTGCGGTCGAGCTTGTGCTGGTCACGTTCTTCCTCGGCAAGCACCTCGTCGCGCCAGGCTTCAAATGCGGCAAAGCCACGGTCGATCTGCTTGATCCGGCCGCGGTCGAGCCACGCGGTCGAGCGCGAGAGATTGGAGAGGAAGCGGCGGTCGTGGCTGATCAGCACCAGTGCGCTGCGGCGGCTGTCGAGCTCTTTTTCAAGCCACTCGATCGTGGAGAGATCCAGATGGTTGGTCGGCTCGTCCAGCAGAAGAATGTCAGGCGAGGGCGCCAGCACGCACGCCAGTGCCGCGCGACGCGCCTCGCCGCCGGAAAGGTTTTCTGGGTTCTCGTTACCGGTGAGTTCGAGCTGCTCCAGCAAATAGCGCGCCTGGTATGGATCGTCACCCGGCGCGAGGCCCGCCTCGACATAGGCCAATGTGGTCTTGTGATCGCCGAAGTCCGGCTCCTGCTGCAAATAGCGAACGGTCGCGCCGGGCTGTACGAAACGCGTGCCGCCGTCGGGTTCGACGATGCCGGCCGCGATCTTCAGCAATGTCGATTTGCCGGAGCCGTTGCGGCCGATCAGGCAGACCCGCTCGCTTGCCGCGACATTGAGCTCGACGCCACTCAGCAGCGGCGTGCCGCCGAAGGTCAGCTTGATGTCCTTCAGTTGGATCAGCGGCGGCGCCATCGTCAGCCCTGGCTTGAATTCTGGTTCGTTGCGGCCGCATCAGTGCGGCGGCGCTGGATCCGGCGCAGCGTCTGGTCGAGCGCCGCAAGGAATGTCGAACGATCGCGCGGCGCGAACGATCGCGGACCGCCGGTGACTTCGCCCGCCGAGCGCAGATCCGTCATCAGATTGCGCACCGCCAGCGTCATGCCGATCGACTCTTCCGTGAACGGCTTTCCGTTCGGTGCGATCACGTCTGCGCCTGCCTTGACGCAGCGGCTGGCGAGCGGAATGTCTGATGTGACGACGACGTCGCCGGGTTTGGCTCGTTCCGCGATCCAGTCGTCGGCCGCGTCCATGCCGGCGCCTGCCGCAATCCGCTCAATCAGTGGGTCCTGGGGCACGCGGATGAAATTGCCGGCGACCACGCTCACGGGCACGCCATGGCGGGCCGCGACGCGGTAGATCTCGTCCTTCACGGGACAAGCGTCGGCGTCGACATAGATGCGGTTGGGGGTATCAGTCATTCGCCGCGTGGTACCCCATTCGGGCTGCAAAGGCGAGGGGGATTGACCGTGGTTCCCGGCGGCCTACGATCGACGCCGAAACAACAAGAATTCAGGGAAAACCCCATGCCGAACCGGCTCGAAACCTACCGCGTCAAGGCCCACAACACCGCCAAGCAATCCGAAAACAAGATGCATGACGACACGGTGGCGCGCCGCTTCGGCTTTTCCGGCGGGCTGGTCCCGGGCGTCGATGTATTCGCCTATATGATGCACGTGCCGGTGGCGCGCTGGGGCCGCGAATTCCTTGCGCGCGGGCTGGTCGAGGCGCGCTTCATCAAGCCGGTCTATGACGGTGAGACCGCGGATGTCGATGCGACCGAGCACAACGACGTGCTGACGATCGAGGCGTTCAGTCGCGGCGAGCTGTGCGCCACGGGAGCGGCCTCGTTGCCGGCGACTGTGCCCGCGTTCTCGTTGAACGATTATGTCGAGGTGCCGGCCGCAGCCGAGCGCAAGCCGGTCAGCCCGGCGACGTTCGAGACAGGCAAATGGCTTGGCACCGAGCCCCGCCGGTGGATTGGTCAGGCGGCCGCTGACTATCTCGCCGACATCCGGGAAACCGATCCGATCTTCGCGCGCGAGGGGCTTGGCCATCCCGGCCTGATCCAGCGGGTCATGAACCGGGTGCTGGTGGACAACACCGTTCTGGGCCCGTGGATCCATGTCGGCAGCCGCATGCAGCTTCTGTCAGCCGCGCGCGCCGGTGACGAGATCATTGCACGAGCCAAGGTGACAGCGAACTATGAGAAGAAGGGCCACCGTTTCGTCGAGCTCGACGCACTCGTCGTCAGTAACGGCACGACACCGCTCGCGCACTGCCAGCACATCGCGATCTACCAGCCGCGCGAGCAGGCAGCGGCGTAGGGGAAGAGGTACAGCGCGTCCTCACATTCGCTGTCATTCCCCGCGAAGGCGGGGAATCCAGTACGCCACGGCCCATCGGTCAATCACTAACTTCTCGGAATACTGGATCGCCCGCCTTCGCGGGCGATGACAGTAAGAGTGCGGAGGCGGAAGAGAGCGCCCCTTACGCCGCCTTCCCCTTCGCATCCTGGATCGCCCGCCAGACCCGCTCCGGCGTCAGCGGCATGTCGATGTGCTTGATACCGTAGTCGGAGAGGGCATCGAGCACCGCATTCACGACTGTCGACATGCTGCCGGCACAGCCGGCTTCGCCGCAGCCCTTGCTGCCGAGCGGATTGCTCTTGGCCGGCACCGGGTGGTCGCCGACCGTCATGTTGGGAGCGTCCTCCGCACGCGGCAGCGCGTAGTCCATCAGCGAGCCCGTGATCGGCTGGCCGCTCTCGTCGTAACGAACCTGCTCCATCAGCGCCTGGCCGATGCCCTGGACGACGCCGCCATGGAGCTGGCCCGCGACCAGCATCGGGTTGATCACCGTGCCGAAATCGTTGACGGCGCTGTAGCGCACGATCTGCACCACGCCGGTGTCGGGATCGATCTCGACCTCGGCGACGTGGCAGCCGTTCGGAAAGGCGGAGGGCACCGGCTCGCTGGTGTGGTCGACGTCGAGCGTGTCGGGAACGCCCTCCGGCACCTTGCCGTCATGCAGGCGTTTGGCCAGCTCCATGATGTCGATGCTGCGGTCGGTTCCGGCGATGGTGAAGCTGCCGCCTTCGAATTCGATGTCGACCTCGGACGCTTCCAGCATGTGCGCCGCGGCGCGCTTGCCCTTCTCGATCACGAGCTTCGAGGCCTCTACGATCGCCATGCCGGTCGCAGTGATCGAGCGCGAGCCGCCGGTGCCGCTGCCGGTGTGCACGATGTCGCTGTCGCCCTGAACCAGCTTGACGCTCTCGAAGGGGATTCCGAGCTGCGCGCACAGCACCTGTGCGAACGGCGTGGCGTGGCCCTGGCCGTAATCGAGCGTCCCGGTGATGAGCTGCACGGAGCCGTCAGCATCGAACACGATCTTGCCGAGCTCGGGGCTCGGCGGCGCGGTGACCTCGAGATAAGAGCCGACCGCGATGCCGCGCAGCTTGCCGGCCTTCTTGCTCTCCTTCTTGCGCTTGGCGAAATTCTCGTGGTCGGAGACTTCGAGCGCCTTGTTGAACACCGCCTGGAAGTCGCCGCTGTCATAGGTGACGCCGGAGGAGGCCGGGAACGGCATCTGGTTCGGCTTGATGAAGTTGCGCTTGCGCAAGGTCAGACGGTTGATGCCCATCTCGTCGGCGGCGCGGTCGATCAGCCGCTCCATGTAGTAGTTCGCCTCGGGCCGTCCGGCGCCGCGATAGGCGCCCATCAACGTCGTGTTGGTCAGCACCGTCTTGATGTCGACCGCCATCAGCGGCGTGCGATACACGCTGGAAAAATTCTTGCCGGTGTTGAGCGAGAGCGGTCCCGGTGCGACGCCGGTGATGTAGGCGCCGAGATTGCCGTAGCCCGAGAGCTTGGCGGCGAGGAAGTGCCCCTCGGCGTCGAGCGCGAGCTCGGCATGGATCTTTTGCGCGCGGCCGTGGCTGTCGGAGAGGAAGCTGGTCGAGCGCTCGTCGAGCCACTTCACCGGGCGGCCGAGCGCCTTCGCCGCGTACAGGATGCACATGTATTCGGGATAGTTGATGTTCTTCATGCCGAAGGAGCCGCCGACATTGGCGGTGAGAATGCGCACCTTCTCGTTCGGTACCTTCAGGTTCTTGGCGAGATTGGCGCGGTTGCCCGCCACCCCCTGCGTCGGCACCTGGAGGGTGTAGCGCTCGGCCTTCTTGTCATAGGAGGCAAGCCCGACGCGCGGTTCCATCGAGACGACGGCGACGCGGGTGTTCTCGATGTCGAGCCTGGTCACATGGGCGGCGCTGGCGAAGGAGGCGTTGACCTTGTCCGTGTCGCCATAGTGATAGTCAAGCGCGACATTGTTCGGGATGTGCTCGTAGAGCTGCGGCGCGCCCGGCTTGGCGGCTTCCTCGGGATCGGTCACCGCCGGCAGCGGGTCGATGTCGACTTCGACCGCCTCCGCCGCATCGCGCGCCTGGGCCAGCGTCTCCGCCACCACGAAGGCGATGGGATCGCCGACGAAGCGGACCTTGTCGGTCGCCAGCGGCTGGCGGTTGGTCTGGAGCAGGGGCGAGCCGTCACGGCTCTTCAGCGGCAGGCCGCAGGTGAAGGGGCCATAGCCGGCGGCATCGAGGTCGGTGCCGGTCCACACCCCCAGCACGCCCGGCAGCGCCTTGGCGGCGTCGGTGTTGATGCCGCGAATGACGCCATGGGCATGGGTCGAGCGGACGACTACGGCATGAGCCTGCTCGGGCAGGTTGAAATCGTCGGTGTAGCGGCCCTTGCCGCGCACCAGCGTGTCATCCTCCTTGCGGCGGACCGGCTGCCCGACGCCGTATTTTTGCAGTGCAATAGCGTTTTCGAGCGTAGACGATTTGGTGTGTTCTTGCATGGGATTGACCTGAAAAGCCGGCGATTGCGCGGTTTGTGGGCGCCTGAAGGACCGGATCCCTCCAAATAGCCCACGGACCCGTTCACGACAACGCACGAATGGGCATGGTCCTATGTGATGCGTTGTTGCGCAGACCTGCCGCGCTGCTAATGTTTCAGGCGAAAAAGCAATTCCAGATCGGCCTCACCGGCCGCGGAAAGACAGTTTGTATGAATGACCACACGCGGCTCCGCGACGGCCTTGTGCCGCACGGTGAGCTGGAGGGGTCGATGGCGGCGGTGGCATTCGCCGCTGAACCGGCCGTCCCCGCGCAAGCGCCGGGAACCGGCGTCTACGCGGCGCTGGACCTCGGCACCAACAATTGCCGGCTCCTGATCGCCTGTCCGACCAGCGACGGCTTTCGGGTGGTCGATTCGTTCTCGCGCATCATCCGGCTCGGCGAGGGCGTCTCGGCGACCGGCTGCATCAGCGAGGCCGCGATCGAGCGCGCCATCGTTGCGCTCAGCATCTGCCGCGACAAGATCAACCTGCGCAAAGCGCGGCGCTTGCGGCTGATCGCCACCGAAGCCTGCCGCGCGGCTTCGAATGCGGAAGGCTTTCGCAGCCGCGTCTCGGCCGAGACCGGCATCGAGCTCGAGGTGATCGACCGCGAGACCGAGGCCGCGCTCGCCGTGCTCGGCTGCTCGCCGCTGGTCCATCCCAGGGGACGCGGCGCCATCCTGTTCGACATCGGCGGCGGGTCGACCGAGCTGGTGCGGATCGAGCGCGATCCCGCCGGCGAGAACCCGGAGCCGCGCATCAAGGCGTGGATGTCGATTCCTTTCGGTGTCGTGACGCTGGCCGAGCAGTTCGGCGGCCGCGACGTCACGCCGGAAATCTACGCGCAGATGCAGCAGGAGGTGGCACGCCACGTGGCGCCGTTTGCGCAGGAGCACGGCCGCGATCTCACCGACATGCATCTGCTCGGCACGTCCGGCACGGTGACGACGCTCGCCGGCATTCATCTCAACCTCGCGCGCTACGATCGCCGCCGCATCGACAGCATCTGGATGAACGATGCCGACGTCACCGCGACTATCAGCAAGCTGCTCGGCATGAGCTACGAGGAGCGCGCAGCCAACAACTGCATCAGCGCCGAGCGCGCCGATCTCGTGCTGGCCGGCTGCGCCATTCTCGATGCGATCCGCCGCGCCTTTCCGCTGCCGCGCCTGCGCGTCGCTGACCGGGGCCTGCGCGAAGGCATGCTGGTCGAGATGATGCGCGAGGACGGCGCGCTCAGGAGCTGGTGATGGCCAAGGACACCACCGGCCGCTTGCATGTCCAGGTCAAGACGGGCGGCAAGCGCAAACTGTCGTCAAAGCTCTGGCTGGAGCGGCAGCTCAACGATCCCTATGTCGTGAAGGCGAAAGCGCTGGGCTATCGCTCGCGCGCCGCGTTCAAGCTTTTGGAGATCGACGACAAGTTTCGCCTGCTGAAGCCCGGCATGGCCGTGGTCGACCTTGGCGCTGCGCCCGGCGGCTGGAGCCAGATCGCGGCCAAGCGCGTCGGCTCGGTCGACGGCAAGGGCAAGGTCGTGGCGATCGACCTGTTGGATATGCCGGAGATCGCCGGCGTCGACTTCGCGCAGCTCGACTTCATGGAGAACGACGCGCCGGACAAGCTCAACGCCATGCTCGGTGGCGGCGCCGACGTCGTGATGTCCGACATGGCCGCCAACACCACTGGCCATCGCAAGACCGACCAGCTCCGCATCGTCGGCCTGATCGAGACCGCCGCGGCCTTCGCCTGCGACGTGCTCAAGCCCGGCGGGACGTTCCTCGCCAAGACGTTCCAGAGCGGCGCCGACGCCGATCTGCTCGCCCAGCTCAAGCGCGATTTCGCCACCGTGCGCCACGTCAAGCCGGCTGCCAGCCGGCAGGATTCGTCCGAGCGCTACGTGCTCGCGACCGGGTTTCGGGGCGAAGCGAAGACGTAGCCGTAAACTCCGTCATTGCGAGGAGCCCTTGCGACGAAGCAATCCAGGCTGTCTCCGCGGATGCAGTCTGGATTGCTTCGCCTCGCTCGCAATGACGAGAAGAGAGATCACCCCAGCCTTTGGTCCCGCGCGTCCTGCGTATCCTCGGTCGCCGCCTTGACGGCCGCCTTCGCCGCGCCCTTGTCGGCGCCCTTGCGGCTGGAGATTTCGGTGACCTTGCGGCCGGAGATCTCGTGGCCGGCATCGTCGGGCATCTGCCAGAAGAACCAGCTCGATGCCGCCGAGGTCAGCGCGACCACGATGAAGGCCGGCGCGAATACGGTGGCGTTGAGTTCGCTGACATGGCTGAGCCACATCGTCGTCTCCACCGAGGCGGCGCCGACGGCGACGCCGGCCGAGACCGCCAGCTGCTGGTTGACGCTGACGAGCGTGGTGGCGCGGCTCATCTGCGCGGTCTCGACCTCGGCATAGGCGACCGTGTTGATCGCGGTGAACTCGAGCGAACGGAAGAAGCCGCCGACCACCAGGATGATCATGATGATGAGCAGCGGTGTCGTCACCGTGAACAGCGCACAGGCGGCGAGGAAAACCGCGCTGATGATGGCATTCATCGTCATCAGATTGCGAAAGCCGAAGGCGCGGATGATGCGCGCGGCCAGCGCCTTCATGCCCATGGCGCCGAGCGACGAGCCGAACGTGACGAGGCCGGACTTGAACGGCGACAGGCCGAAGCCGATCTGCATCAGCAGCGGCAGCAGGAACGGCAGCGCGCCGATGCCGAGCCGGAACATGAAGCCGCCGAAAATGGCCGCGCGCAGCGTCGGCAGCTTCAGCAGCGAAAAGTCCAGCACCGGCGATCCCGTGCGCCTTGCGTGCAGCACATACAGCGTCATCGAGATCGATCCGCCGACGACAAGCGCGACGACGGTGCTCCACGGCAGCAGATTGAGGCCGGCAACCGACAGCCCGAACGCAATGCCGGCGAGCCCGATTCCGGCGAGCACCATGCCGTAGAGATCGAACGGCTCGCGTTCCTCGCTCTTGATGGGATCGATGAAGCGCAAGGCCATGAAGATGCCGAGCAGCCCGATCGGGATGTTGATCAGGAAGATCCAGTGCCACGACGCGTAGGTGGTGATGAAGCCGCCGAGCGGCGGCCCGATCACGGGACCGATCAGGGCAGGGACCGTCACCCAGGCCATCGCGTTGACCAGCGCGCTCTTGTTGACCGAGCGCAACAGCACGAGGCGTCCGACCGGCGTCATCATCGCCCCGCCCATTCCCTGGAGGATGCGCGCGAACACGAAATCGGGGACCGAGGTCGAGAGCGCGCAGCCGACCGAGCCGACCATGAACACCCCGACAGCGATCGCAAACACCATGCGCGCACCAAAGCGGTCGGCAGTCCAGCCGCTCGCCGGAATGAACACCGCGAGCGACAGCAAATAGGAGGTGATCGCGAGCTTGAGCGTCAGCGGACTGGTGCCGATGTCGGCCGCGATCGCCGGCAGCGAGGTGGCGATCACCGTCGAGTCCATGTTTTCCATGAACAGGGCGGTGGCCACGATCAGCGGAATGACGCGTTGCTTGTCGATCATGACGGATTGGTAATTGAAATTGGCAGGACGGGTGGAATTGCGGCTTATCACCGCCACCGAGCGGGGACCATTGCGGATCAGCGCATGGCACCTAAATCCTGCGCAACGACGGTGTGACACCTCTCGCCCTTCGTCATTCCGGAGCGCGCCTCCTTGGCGCGAGCCCGGAATCCATTGGGCCGAGAGACCGCTTTGGGATAGATCCCGGGCTCGCGACTTGGTCGCGCCCCGGAATGACGGCGGGTGGGTCGCGCACGGGCTATGCGCGCTGAATTAGCCTAAAAAGCCTGTGCATGGCTGGCCAGCGGTCCGAATTGCTTTGATTCGTCACCCGGCCGTGCTATCGACCCGCGTCAACCCCACTGATGGGCTCCGATTCGACGGCGCTGCCGCAAGGTACGCCGAGGGCGGCGCTCATCCATAGCTATTTGCGGCAAGGCCGCAGGAAGGAGTTGGCACATGGCCACGGTGCAACAAGGCATCCGCGAAGCCTTTACGTTCGATGACGTGCTGTTGAAGCCGGGCCTGTCCGACGTCATGCCGGGCGAGGTCGACATCCGCTCCCGCGTCACCCGCGCCATCCCGCTCAACATTCCGATCATGGCCTCCGCCATGGACACTGTGACCGAGGCGCGCATGGCCATCGCCATGGCGCAGGCCGGCGGCATCGGTGTCATCCATCGCAATTTCGACCCCGAGGGGCAGGCCGCCCAGGTCCGGCAGGTCAAGCGATACGAGTCGGGCATGGTGGTGAACCCGCTCACCATCAGCCCTGACGCCACGCTCGACGATGCGCTCAAGCTGATGAGCGATCACGGCATCTCCGGCATTCCCGTCGTCACCGGCGCAGGCAAGTCCACGCCGGGCAAGCTGGTCGGCATCCTCACCAACCGCGACGTCCGGTTTGCGACCAATCGTCAGCAAAAAATCTCCGAACTGATGACGCACGAAAACCTCGTCACGGTCCGTGAGAATGTCAGCCAGGACGAAGCGAGGCGGATGCTGCATCATCACCGCATCGAAAAGCTGCTCGTCGTCGACGACCAGTATCGCTGCGTCGGCCTGATCACCGTCAAGGACATGGAGAAGGCGGTCGCCCATCCGCTCGCCTGCAAGGACGCGCAGGGCCGCCTGCGGGTTGCCGCCGCCACCACCGTCGGCGATACTGGCTTCGAGCGCACCGAACGGCTGATCGATGCCGGCGTCGATCTCGTCGTCGTCGACACCGCGCACGGCCATTCCCGCCACGTGCTTCACGCCGTGAACCGCATCAAGCGCCTGTCCAACTCGGTGCAGGTCGTCGCCGGCAACGTCGCGACTGCGGAGGGCACCCAGGCGCTGATCGATTCGGGCGCCGACTGCATCAAGGTCGGCATCGGCCCGGGTTCGATCTGCACCACGCGCATCGTCGCCGGCGTCGGCGTGCCGCAGCTCACCGCGATCATGGACGCGGTGGAAGCGGCGAAGAAGTCGAACATCCCCGTCATCGCCGACGGCGGCATCAAGTTCTCCGGCGACCTGGCCAAGGCGCTTGCCGCCGGCGCCGACATTGCCATGGTCGGCTCGTTGCTGGCCGGCACCGACGAGACGCCCGGTGAAGTGTTCTTGTGGCAGGGCCGCTCCTACAAGGCCTATCGCGGTATGGGCTCCGTCGGCGCGATGGCGCGCGGCTCGGCCGACCGCTACTTCCAGCAGGACATCAAGGACACGCTCAAGCTCGTGCCCGAAGGCATCGAGGGCCAGGTGCCCTACAAGGGCCCGGTCGGCAACGTCATGCACCAGCTCGCCGGCGGCCTTCGCGCCGCGATGGGCTATGTCGGCGCGCGCGACCTCAGCGAGCTGCATTCCAAGGCGCAGTTCGTCCGCATCACCGGCGCAGGCCTGCGCGAAAGCCACGTCCACGACGTGACCATCACGCGCGAAGCCCCGAACTATCCGGGTGGGGGTTAGTTGGCTGCGTTCGGCTGCGCGCTGGATTTGGCGCGCTTGCCATATTCCGCTGTCATTCCCCGCGAAGGCGGGGAATCCAGTACGCTGCGGCTTCTCGGCTTGATCACTACTGTCTCTGGAATACTGGATCGCCCGCCCCAGTGCGCAAGTGCGCACAAGGCAGGCGATGACAGTGAGTATGCGGTTCGCGCGCGCCACGAACTCGTCATTGCGAGGAGCTCTTGCGACGAAGCAATCCAGTCCTTTTGTGTTGACGAGACTGGATTGCTTCGCTTCGCTCGCAACGACAGAAAATTGGAGGAAGCCATCATGTCCCAAGGCAAGCGCATCGTTCTCGCCGCGCGTCCCGTCGGCGAGCCAAAGCCGTCCGATTTCCGCATCGAGGAATTCGCGATCCCGACGCCGGGGCAGGGTGAAGTCCTGCTGCGCACGATCTGGCTGTCGCTCGATCCCTATATGCGCGGGCGCATGAGCGAAGGTCCGTCTTATGCGACGCCGGTGCCCGTGAACGGGGTGATGGAAGCCGGCACGGTCTGCGAGGTCGCGGCCTCCAACAATCCGAACTTCGCCAAGGGCGACATCGTGCTCTCGCGCGCGGGCTGGCAGACGCATGCGATCTCCGACGGCAAGGGGCTTGCCAAGGTCGATCCGAAGCTCGCGCCGATCTCGACGGCTGTCGGCGTGCTCGGAATGCCCGGCATGACGGCGTATACGGGCCTGCTCGACATCGGCAAGCCGCAACAAGGCGAGACAGTCGTCGTCGCCGGCGCCTCGGGAGCGGTCGGCTCGGCCGTGGGCCAGATCGCCAGGATCAAGGGCGCACGCGCGATCGGCATCGCCGGCGGCAAGGACAAATGCGACTTCGTCGTGAAGGAGCTCGGCTTCGATGCCTGCCTCGATCACCGCGATCCCGATCTGGCGGCGAAGCTGAAGGACGCCTGCCCTGGGGGTATCGACGTCTATTTCGAGAACGTCGGCGGCGCCGTGTTCGAGGCGGTGTTCCCGCTGCTCAATCCGTTCGCGCGCGTGCCGGTGTGCGGCCTGATCGCCCATTACAACGACACCGAGGCCAAGCCGCCGAAATGGGCCGCGTCCATGATGCGCGCGATCCTGACCAAGCGGCTGACCTTCCGCGGCTTCATCGTCTCCGACTTCGCCGCCCGCCATGGCGACTTCCTGCGCGACATGTCGGCCTGGGTCCGCGACGGCCGAGTGAAGTACAAGGAGTTCGTCACCGAGGGCCTGGAGAGCGCGCCCGGCGCCTTCATCGGGCTCCTCAAGGGCGCCAATTTCGGCAAGCAGTTGGTCCGGGTCGGGCCGGACAAGGCTTAGCTGCAAGGCCTGGTTGCAACGGCGCCACTCTCGGGGCCGGAGATGGTTAACAAAGAGTGACCGATCGGCCACACCTGCCGGCAAAAGCCGCAGGTGTGACCGGCGGTTCATTGACGGCTGAGCGAAGGCATTGAATCATCGCGCATATTTTGGGTGTTGCGATGTTAGAGATCAGTGTTTTCTGCGTCATGCTGTTGGCCGCCGGTTATTGGGCGATCATGTTCGTCATGGGGCGTCGCGACGACGTCATTCATGGCAAGTTCGTTCATGCCGACTATGAGAGCGCCATCGCGCAATCCGCGATGCTCACGCTTCCGTCGCCATTTCCGAGACGTCCGCTCAGGGCGGCCAAGCCGCCCAATGATCGGCCTGCTTCCGGCGCGGCCAAGCCGGTGACCAGCGAGGCGCTGCAATCCCTGCTTGCCGCGATCCAGCAGGACCTCAAGAGCGTTGCCTGACGATCGTCGCTACTGCGCGCCCATCTGCGCGAGGAGTTCCTCAATATCGACATCGACCTGGCCGGGCGCCCGGACGTGGCGGACCTCGAGACGGTCGGGCTGGAAGCGGTACTCGACGACACCGGTTTCCTTGATCGCGACGCGGTCCTGGCGCTTGTCGTTGATGACGAAGCCGGCCGATGGCGCCCAGATGTGCCGGGTATGGCGGAACGTGAAGTCGCGCCGCTGGTGCACGTGACCGCTGGCGATGAGGCGCAGCTCGACGCGGGAAAACATCTCGATCAGGCGCGCACGTGCCGGCTGCGGCACGTACCGGATCGAGGTGTCCGGCGTTTCGGCATCGTCGGGCCGGTCGAGAAACAGCGGCTTGTGCAGGAACAGCGCGACCGGCCTGCAGCTCGCGCGCGAGATTTCCGACGCCAACCAGTCGAACTGCTCGGCCTCGAAGGCAAGCCCCGAATTCATCACCAGCGAGTTGAGGCCGATGAAGCGCCAGCCCGCGGCCTCGAATGACCAATGGTCTTCGCCGATCAGGGCGCAGAATTGTTCGCGGTGCGTCTCGCTGACCGGCGGCTTGGGTGCCGGCCCGATCGCGGTGGGATTGTCGCCGATGTCGTGATTGCCCGGCAGGTAACGGCAGGCGACCGGCAGCGCGTCGTGCAGGCTCTTGGCAAACTCGACATCGTCGCGGCTGGTCGGCCCGTCGAAGGAAACATCGCCGGTGTTGACGACGAGATCGGGCCGATCAGCGTCGATATGCTCGCTGACGCGGTGGAAGTTGGCGATCAGGCCGGGAAAGCGCCGGCCGAGATGGGTGTCGGAAATCTGCGTCAGGCGAAATTCGGACATGGGATCAGCATACCCGTCGTCGCGCGTCGGAACGATGACGGCGCAGGCATGCATCGCAATGAACAAAGTTTAAAACACGCGGTAGCGGATCGTATAGGCGTCCTGCGGCGCGAGGCTGCCCGCCAGCGGCGAGGCGACGCGGTCGGCGAGATGCCAGGGCCCGAACTGCTCGGAGCGGTGCGGCTCGGCGGGCAGGCGGAGGCGGAATTCGAACGTGCCTTTGCCGGGCAGGCTCACGACCAGCACCCGGTCCGCGGTGCGGTGGTTGAGCGCCACGGCGCCGCGCAACAGAGCGCGTCCGTCGGCAAGGTCACTCACGCCGTCGACCAGCGCCAGCGTCTGGTTGCGGTCGGTGTGCAGCTCGATCTGGGTATCCGACGCCGCCGTCAGGGTCTCCCTGGGCATGCGGATCTCGAACTCGACCGCGGGTTTGGACGGGTTGAGGCCGAGATAGGCCAGCGCGGCGTGGCGGGTGTCGTAGGCGACAAAGACGAACAGGACGGCGGCGGACGTGGCGGCGAGGCCATGCCTGACGACGTCGCGCCAGGTCCGATAGCTCATGCGGAAATAGACCGTCATCGCCAGCGCCACCGCCAATGCGGCCGCGATGCCTGATAGCGCCGACATCAGGATACCGAGCCGGCCGTCGGGCGACTCGATGAGGAGGCTGATCAGATTGGTGGTCATGGCGCCATCTCGCCGGGCTCGCGGGAGCCGAAATCGCTTTAACTATCGGCAGTTGGTCGCTTGAGCGGGAACGCCGGTTCAACTCGTTGATTGTCAGCGGCAACGGTGGTGGCTAATGGACGCTGCGGCGGTCCCGCCGAAGATTCCGATGTCCGTTCAAATGGTGTTGCTGCGGGTGTGCTTGTGCTGCTGGCGATGTGGATCTACTTCGCGCTGAAGATGCTGTTGCTGATCTAGGCGCGCGCATGATCCGGAAAAGTGGATACCGGTTTTCCGACAAGATCATGCGCAAAAACAACCAATCCTGACCTGAAAGATTTGAAATGACCCCCGCTGCCCGGCTGTCCGCGGCCATCGAGCTGATCGACACCATCGAAAAAGACCGCGTGCCCGCGGCCAAGGCGCTGAAGGAGTGGGGCACCGCGCACCGCTTCGCCGGCTCCGGCGACCGCGCCGCCATTGCGGGTCTGGTCTGGGACGTGCTGCGCCGCTACGCCTCGAGCGCGTTCCTGATGGATGCCGACACCGCGCGGGCGCGGCTGATCGGCATGCTCCGCCTCGAGCGCAACATGGACGCGGCGACTATGGCCGCATTGTTCGACGGCAGCCGGTTCGCGCCGGCGCCGCTGACGGAGGCCGAGCAGGCGGCGCTCGCCTCGCGCTCCCTGAAGAACGCGCCCGCCGCGATCGCCGGCGACTATCCGGAGTGGCTCGATCCGTATCTGGCCAAAGCGTTCGGCGAGGACCGCGCGGCGGAGGCCGCCGCAATGGCGAGCCGGGCCCCGCTCGATTTGCGCGTCAACACCCTAAAATCCAATCGCGACAAGGTGCTGCGGGCGCTTGCTCATCTTCATGCGGAACCGACACCGTGGTCGGCAACCGGCCTGCGCATCGCGCTTTCGGCCGATGCGCGCAATCCCGGCATCCAGGCCGAAGAGGATTTCATCAAGGGCGGCGTTGAAGTGCAGGATGAGGGATCGCAGCTTGCGGCCAGTCTCACCGCGGCAAAACCGGGCGAGCAGGTGATCGATCTCTGTGCGGGGGCCGGCGGCAAGACCCTGGCGCTCGCCGCCATGATGCAGGGCAAGGGCCGGCTGATCGCGACCGACAGCGACAAGCGGCAGTTGGCGCCGATCCACGAGCGGCTGTCGCGCGCCGGCGTCCACAATGCCGATGTCCGCACGCCCAAGGGCGAGGCCGATCCGCTCCAGGACATCCATGCCTCGGCCGATCTCGTCGTCATCGACGCCCCCTGCACGGGAACCGGAACCTGGCGCCGCAACCCCGACGCCAAATGGCGCATACGCCCGGGCGCGCTGGAGATCCGTCTCAAGGACCAAGCCGAGGTGCTGGAGCGCGCCGTGCCGCTGGTGAAGCCGGGCGGCCGCATCGCCTACATCACCTGCTCGGTGCTGCCTGAGGAGAATGGCGAGCAGGTGAGGGCATTCGTCGCGCGCCATCCCGAGTTTGCCGTTGTCCCGCCCGAGCAGACCGCCAGCGTGCTGTGGGACAAGGCCGAGGATTTCGCGCAAGCCGCGCTTCGCTCGGACGAGGGCTGGCTGATGACCCCGCGCCGGACCGGCACGGACGGGTTCTTCGTGTCGGTGCTGAAGAAGGCCGGCTGATCACGAGCCGTCATTCCGGGGCGATGCAAAGCATCGAACTATGATGCGCATTGCGCATCATAGCTCGCCCTCCGGGCGCCCCGGAATGACGACCTCACGAACAGCGTCGCGCCCGTCGCCGAGACAACACCATCCTGCCCAAACGAAAACCCCGCCACCGGAGGCCGGTGACGGGGCTTCGAGATTCCTGCGATCTGGCCGGTACGTCCGCGGTCAGACTGCGAGGTGCGCGGCGGACTAGCCGGCGCGGAGGTTGTCAGCCGAGGACTTGCCGCTGCGGCGGTCCGCGACGATGTCGAAGGAAACCTTCTGACCCTCGTTGAGGGTGCTCAGACCAGCGCGCTCAACTGCGCTGATGTGGACGAAAACGTCCTTGTCGCCGTTGTCCGGCTGGATGAAACCAAAACCCTTTTGGTTGTTGAACCACTTCACTGTGCCCATTGCCATAGTCATTTCCCTTCATTGAGGATGCATTCAGGGGGACTAGTGCGCAATGATTTGCGCCCGTCGTCCCGTTTGGTCGATTTTGGAGAAATACCTGAAACGTGCTCACCCATTGGAAATGAGGCGGAGCGGCCCAGTCGTTCGGCCAAGGATCGATGATCACAATCTAGCGAATTATTGGGGCAACTTCAAGACGGCACGCGCTCGTCGCGAGTCCCCCGGACTTTGCTATTTTGCGGTGCACAAAGGCCCGCCCAAGGCCCTCAATCCACGATGAACAGCGTCGCGCCCACGGCCGTCGAGGAGCGATGCGCGGCGTCCCCGAAGTCCGAGACCTGGTAGCTCATTCCCGCCGTCAGCTTGAACTTGCGCCCGTCGCGCAACTCGCTGTCGAGCTCGCCCTGGAGCACGTAGAGCACGTGGCCGCGGTCGCACCAGTGATCGGCGAGGTAACCGGGCGAATACTCCACCATCCGCATGCGCAGGTCGCCGATGTTCAGCGTGCGCCATTTGGCTTGCCCGGTCTCGCCGGGATGCAGCGTCGGTTCCACCTTGCTCCAGTCGGTGACGGTGAAGGGGGAGGCTGGGAGTTTCATGGCGGTGGTCCTGTGTCGGTGCTAGCGTGCGTGTTGTTACCGTACCCGTTCGCCCCAGTCTGGATTGCTTGGCTGTTTGAGGCACGGACGTGCCTCCACTCGCTGTCATCGCCCGCCTTGTGCGCACTTGCGCACTGGAGCGGGCGATCCAGTATTCCAGAGGCGGCGATATGATGCGGAGAAGCCGCGGCGTACTGGATTCCCCGCTTTCGCGCGGTGGGTGAGGCGGCGATCCCCATACTACAACGAGCCCTCAATGCGGCAAATGGTTGGCCGATCCCTGCACGATCAGCCCGGCGGCATTCACCCGCAGATACTCGCAAATCCTTTTTCCACGCTCGTTCTCGTAATGCACCACCACGCTGTCGGGGCTGACGAACACATCGATCACTGTGAAATGCAGCTCCGGCAACAGCCCGAGCGCCTTGCCCCAATAGGCGCGAAGCGCGTCCTTGCCGCGCACGGTGCCGCTGGCGTCGAACCCCATCATGGGAATGCGGTCCGAGGTCATCTCGGCGGCTTCGTCGTAGAGCGTGAGCACGCGTTCGAGATCGCGCGCATTCCAGGCCTCGACCCAGGTCCGGCCGAGCGCGGCGAGCTCTGATGGCTGATGGTGCTGTGGCATGGCATCCTCCCTGATCGGCGCTGCGCGGCATATTATGTCAATAATACTTACCTATATCCGTTTGTCCATGCCCAAAGAAGAATGTGGGCGCGCGTCGGCGCGCGGTTGCGGCCCGGGGCATGGTCGCGTATTTGCTTGCCATGACAGCAGCACAGCACGACCGCTCCGCGTCGACGCCCTCGGTGGCCTCGGCGCATGACAAGATTCTCATCGTCGATTTCGGCAGCCAGGTGACGCAGCTGATCGCGCGCCGCGTCCGCGAGGACGGCGTCTATTGCGAGATCGTCCCGTTCAACAAGGCCGAACAGGCTTTTCTGGAGATGAAGCCGAAAGCGGTGATCCTCTCCGGCGGGCCGGAGTCGGTGCATGAGGCCGGCTCGCCCCGCGCGCCGCAGTTGATCTTCGCATCAGGGGTGCCGGTGATGGGCATCTGCTACGGCCAGATGACCATGGCGGAGCAGCTCGGCGGCACCGTCGAGGGCGGCCATCACCGCGAATTCGGCCGCGCCGATGTCGAGGTGAAGGCAGAGAGCAAGCTGTTCGAGGACGTCTGGTCGCTCGGAGGCAAGAACCAGGTCTGGATGAGCCATGGCGATCGCATCACCAAAATGCCGCCGGGCTTTTCCGTCGCCGGCACCTCGCCGAACGCGCCGTTCGCGATCATTCAGGACGAGACGCGCAAATATTACGGCCTGATGTTCCACCCCGAAGTGGTGCACACGCCCGACGGCGCAAAACTGATCCGCAATTTCGTGCGCAAGATCGCAGGCCTCTCCGGCGACTGGACCATGCGCGCCTTCCGCGAGGAGGAGATCCAGAAGATCCGCGCCCAGGTCGGCAAGGGAAAGGTGCTCTGCGGCCTGTCCGGCGGCGTCGATTCTGCGGTCGCGGCCGTGTTGATTCACGAAGCCATCGGCGACCAGCTCACCTGCGTGTTCGTCGACCACGGCATGCTCCGCCTCGATGAAGCCAAGACGGTGGTCGATCTGTTCCGCCACCACTACAACATCCCGCTCGTGCACGTGGATGCTTCGAAGCAATTTTTGGGCGAGCTCGAAGGCGTCACCGATCCCGAAACCAAGCGCAAGACCATCGGCCGCCTCTTCATCGAGGTGTTCGAGGCGGAGGCCAAGAAGATCGGCGGCGCCGATTTCCTCGCGCAGGGCACGCTCTATCCTGACGTCATCGAGAGCGTCTCCTTCACCGGCGGCCCCTCGGTGACGATCAAGTCGCACCACAATGTGGGCGGTCTGCCCGAGCGCATGAACATGAAGCTGGTCGAGCCCTTGCGCGAGCTGTTCAAGGACGAGGTCCGCAAGCTCGGGCGCGAGCTCGGCCTGCCCGAAATCTTCGTCGGCCGCCATCCGTTCCCTGGCCCGGGCCTTGCCATCCGCTGTCCCGGCGAGATCACGAAGGACAAGCTCGACATCCTGCGCAAGGCCGACGCCGTCTACATCGATCAGATCCGCAAGCACGGCCTCTACGACGAAATCTGGCAGGCCTTTGCCGTGCTGCTTCCGGTGAAGACGGTGGGCGTCATGGGCGACGGCCGCACCTACGACTTCGTGGTCGGCCTGCGCGCCGTCACCTCCACCGACGGCATGACCGCAGACTTCTACCAGTTCGACATGAAGTTTCTAGGCGAGACCGCAACGCGCATCATCAACGAGGTGAAGGGCGTGAACCGGGTGGTGTACGACGTGACCAGCAAGCCGCCTGGGACGATTGAGTGGGAGTAGGGCAGTTTATCCGCATCCGCTGATTTGGTGTCGTGTCATCCGAGCATCGTTGTGTCCTTCCTGCCTTGAGCCTGCCCCCGACGTCGAATGAGCACCGCTATGGATCAATTCTTATTGGTCGGGTTGGGAGCCGTAGTGGGGGCAGTACTCAGCGTCGGGGGCTACATCTCAAAGAGATGGTGGGAAGGGCAGTCAACGAGAGACGATATTCAGGACTTCGAGAGGCTTGCTAAGCTTCAGAAGGATATGAAAGGTGACAATATCTCTCTGCAGGCGTTGCGAGATTTAAAGAAGGAGATTTCCGACAGAAACGCTCGTCAAGTGAAGGACGAGGCGGAGGTAATTGATAGCATCGAAGGAAGTGCGCTCGGAGCAGATGGCGGCGAATTTCGCATCGAGGACACGCTTCTCAACCAGCGCGAAATGAATCGTTACGCTTTCCACTTGGCTGACCTCGCGGAAAAGGAGTTGGAGTTCCTTGTTGCGGCGCTCGAGGGGCTGCTCGACGAAAAGGAGATAAGGCGCTTCGAGAAGGCACAACGAGCATGGCGGCTCTAAGCACCACAACGCCAATCCTACCGTCGTTGTGCCAGCAGTTGCAGTCATCGATGGCGACAATCCTCCGCTCGTCGAACCTAATGACAACGTAATCGAGTTGCCTGATGGCACACCAGAGTCGATCGTCTTCGGTTTTATTCACGATAATGCAGATGGAATGTCGGCTTTCATCCAGCAGCGGTGTCAATGTCCGTCCGTGAAGCAAGATGCGATTGTCTCAGCAATCAAGTTGGTCTTAATTGATACGACGGATCCGCACCTTTATTTCGCTAAACTTGGAGAAAGACTAGGTTTCATTTCTGAGATTGTCGTACGACGCGGCCTGAGTTCGATCTACGTCGAGAAAAATCGCACGTTGCTCGAACCAAAGATCGATGCCATCCGGGCGCGCTTGAAGATTGAGACGCCGGCAGTCACTTGACCTTATGCGCCGCTCGCGGGGGATTGGCCGGAGGCGTAATCACCACACGCCTATATTGACGTCGTCGGCGGAAATATCACGAATCCATCCGTCCACATCGCGCCGTCAGTCGACGGCGCGATGACAGCTTAGCCGCCAAGTCCGTTCGGAGGTAGCGGGAGGAATTACAGTGCATAAAACTCCCCATGCTTCAAGTAGGACCCTTGTGGGGGCCCATAGGGCGAAACGGCGCGCGAGGCTTCTGACTCCTCACTTTCGAGATCCCGAGAGCTAATCCGAACGCGCGCATGACGCTGGACCTCGTCATTGACATACGCCGTCAGGCCCACCCAACCCTCGCGACCTTGTGGCCTTCAAATATTCGGTCGCGCGCTGCTCGAAGAAGTTAGCGCGCGACCGGTTCTCGGCGTCGATCACACGGTGGTGGATCGATTACTGCTCCTTCCTGAACAAATCCTGGGGAATTACGGTGACAGTGCACTCAACTCCCAAGTGCACTCAACTCCCATGCGGCCAGCGACCGATGTAAACCTTGCAATCATTTACATATAGACGCATGTAATCTTCATGACGCACATCAGCATCCGCGATCTCCAGAAGATTTCCGGCGAAGCCATCGGCGCGTTGCCGGGGCCGACGGCCGTGAAATCGGGCGAGCGGACCGTGGGGCTGCTTATTCCTCTCAAGTCGGCTGATCCGGATCGCCTTGCCGCCGTGTTGAAGCGGGCGACGGCGCTGGCCAAGGGCCGCGATGCGCGCGCGGACGACGCGGCGCTGGCGGCATTCGGCGATGTCGATCCGGTCGATTGGTCGGTCGCGGCCGTGAACGCCCTGACGGGCAAGCGCGGCAAGTCCCGCAAGTCGAAGCCGTGAGACAGCCAGCGACGACGATCGTCGTCGACGCGGCCATTCTGATCGCCGCGGTTCGCGGTCGAAGTTCTGGCGCGATCCTGATGGCCACCACGAGTGCGATCCTGGTTACGACCGATCGTGTCGTCCAGGAGGCGCGCCGGCGCATTGAGCTCGCATTGAAGCGCCCCGAGCTGCTCGGCGTCCTTGACGATCTCGCGGAGGTGCTCACGGTCGTTCCCGTCGCCGCACTGGAGCCTGTTCTTGCCCGATGCGAAGAGGCCCTTCGCGACGCGATGCCGGGCCGCAACGGATCGGTGCGCGATGCGCACGTGCTGGCGCTGGCCTGGAGCGTCGAGGCTGACGTTTGGACGACGGACCGCGACTTTGCGGGGACCGGCGTCGCGACCTGGTCGACGCCGAACCTCATGCGAGGGCTTGCCGAAGTCGACGCGGTATAGTGCAAAGCTGCGCAAGTCCAACTTCCGGCCAACGTCCTGATCATCGGAGCACCCCGGCAGAAACGCTGGATGTGGGCCACGTGGTCCCGTGATACGACGTCGCGTCGTTTTCTTCGGAGCCCGAGTTTATGTCCAGCCTCCCACCCACCGCCACCGAAACCGACCCCGAAACCCTCGGCTGGATGCGCGGCTTTCCTCCAGCCCCCGACCGCACCATCGCCTTCCAGAATGGCTCGTTCCGCAGTTTCCCCGAGCTGCGCTGGGCCTGGAGCAACATCCGCCAGCTGGTGCCGACCGTGAACGTGTGGCGCGGGGCAGGGCCGGCGTCGGTACTGCCGCAGGAGGACCATGACATCGGCGCGGTCGCCTCGATCACGATGGACGGCCGCCCCATGACGTTCGCGACCATGCTGGAGGAAACCTACACCGACGGCATCGCCGTGCTGCATCGGGGCAAGCTGATCTATGAGCGCTATTTCGGCGCGTTGAAGCCGCACAAGCCGCACATCGCGATGTCGGTGACGAAGTCGTTCACCGGCGTGCTGGCCGGCATGCTGGTCACCGAGGGCAAAATCGATCCGCAGGCGCCCGTCACCGACTATGTGCCGGAGCTGAAGCCGAGCGGCTTCGGCGATGCGCGCGTGCACGAGGTCATGGATATGACCACAGGCCTTGCATACACCGAGATCTACACCGACAAGAATTCCGCCGTGTGGGGCTTGCGGCGCGCCAACGGCATGGCGCCGATCGAGCCGGGCTATGACGGCCCGACCACCATCTTCGATTTTCTCATGGCGCAGAAGAAGCAGGGCGAGCACGGCAAGGCCTTCGCCTACAAGACCGTCAACACCGACGTGCTCGCTTGGATCTGCCGGCGCGCCAGCGGCATGACGCTGTCCGACCTGCTCTCCGAGCGGATCTGGACTCGAATCGGCGCGGAGGAGGACGCGCATTATCACGTCGACCGCATCGGCACCGAAAGCGGTGGCGGTGGGCTCTCCACCACGTTGCGCGATCTCGCCCGCTTCGGCGAGACCATGCGCCATCACGGCCGTTTCAACGGCCGCCAGATCGTGCCGTCATCCGTGGTCGAGGACATCGCGCGCGGCGGCGATCCCGAAAAGTTCAAGCCGGCCGGCTACACCACGCTGCCAGGGGCCTCCTACCGCAATCAATGGTGGGTCACGCACAATCCCCACGGCGCCTATATGGCGCGCGGCGTGTATGGCCAGGGCATCTACATCGATCCCAAGGCCGAAATGGTGATCGCCCGCTACGCCTCGCACCCCGTGGCGGGCAACGCCGCCAATGATCCGGTGACGCTGCCGGCCTACATGTCGCTGGCGAAGGAGCTGATGGGCGGCGGGTGAGAACCGCAAGATCGGTCGAGCACGTGATGGCCGTCAGCGGCTAGATGAAGCCGCCACGAAGGATACGACGATGAAGGCGGCGCTGCAAAACTATCAGGCCCGGATGCGGCGGGTGCTGGAACACATTGACCGGCATCTCGACGATGATCTGGACCTGGAAACGGTGAGCGGTGTTGCGGCGTTCTCGAGGTTTCATTTCCATCGGCAGTTCACGGCGACCTTCGGGCTGTCCGTGCATCGCTATGTCCAGCTGGCCCGTATGAAGCGTGCTTCCTACCTGCTGGCCTACACAGGCGCCCAAAGCGTCACGGACATCGCGATGGATGCCGGTTACGACGCACCGGACGCCTTCGCCCGCGCCTTTCGGCAACGGTTCGGGCAATCGCCGAGGTCGTTCCGCAACTCTCCCGACTGGGAGCCGTGGCTTGCGGCCTTCGGGCCTCTCGACAATGCGAGGTGCAAGCTCATGAAGACTTTTACAAGTGACGACGTGACGATACGGGACGTGCCCGCCACGAGGGTGGCGATCATGGAGCATCGGGGCGACCCGGCGACGCTCGGTGCCACCATCCGGCGGTTCATCGCGTGGCGCAAGGCAGCTGGCCTGCACCCCAGCACAAGTCCGACCTTCAATGTCTGGCGGTCCGAGCGGCGTCCTGCGTCGCCGGCCAAGTACAGCACGGATCTCTGCGTCGGGACCGACCGGCCGATCGAGGCGAACGGCGAAGAGATCAAAGCCGGCGAGATCCCCGGCGGACGCTGCGCGGTGCTGCGCGTCGTCGGCTACACCGACAATCTGGAGCCCGCCGCGCTCTATCTTTATCGCGACTGGCTTCCGGCCAGCGGCGAGGAAGCACGCGACTTCCCGATCTATTGTCAGCGGCTGAGCTTCTTTCCGGAGGTGCCGGAGCATGAGACGGTCGCGGACGTTTTCTTGCCGCTGAAATAGCGCCCTCCGACGGCGGCCTGTCCTTCCGATCGCAAGAAACGCAGGCTCCACAATACGCGCCCTCAGCGCTTCCTCGTGCCGCGTGCCCGCCTGTCGTCCGGTTGAAGTCGGGCATCATGGCTGGTGTCCGAGCGGCGCTTCACGTGATCGACGAAGGCGCGCAGTTTCGGCATCATCTGGTGGCGGCTGGGATAGTAGAGAAACACGCCCGGCGTCATCGGCGCGAACGGCTGCAAAACCTGCAAGAGTTTTCCCGCCTTCACAGGCCCGGTCGCGATCGGCGAGGGCACTTGCGCAAGTCCCATGCCTTCGAGGGCGGCACCGAGCATGGTCGGGAAGTCGTAGGCGATGAGCGGCCCTGCAACGATCGCATCGATCGGCTTGTTGCCGCTGACGAAGGACCACGGTGCGATCGTCCCGTTCGAGCGGCGAATCCGGATGCAGGCATGCTGGCGCAGATCGTCGATCTGCTGGGGCGTGCCGCGCCGGCGCAGATATTTGGGGCTGCCGACGACCACGAACGGAAACGGCGGCGCCAGCCGCACCGCGATCATGTCGGGCGCGATGAACTGGCCCATCCGGACGCCGGCGTCGAATCCGCCGGCGGCGAGGTCGACCAGCCCCTCGCTGACGGCGATCTCCACCTCGACCTCCGGATAGGCCTTGGAGAAGGATGCGATCAGCGGCTCCAGCAGGATCGGCACCACCGCCCGCGGCACCGTGAGGCGCAATAGTCCGGAGGGCCGCTGCCCGAGGTCGCGGGCGACATCGCTTGCGGCGACAAGCTCCTCGAAAGCGGGCCGCGCCCGCGCGTGGAATCGTTCGCCGGCTTCGCTCAGGCCGACATTGCGCGTGGTGCGGATGAAAAGGGCGGCGCCGACACGAAGTTCGAGCGCTCGTACCGCCTGGCTCATCGCCGATGGCGTCACGCCGAGCTCCGCCGCCGCTTTGCGGAAGCTGCGGTGCCGGGCAACGCTCAGGAACGCCTCGACACCGTCGAGTGCGCCCCGCCGGACTGTGAAGTTGCGCTTCATGACCCGTCGACATTATCGCGAATAGTCGCTCGCGGAAAGCGGTCTTACAACCGAAGCACAAATCAGGCGCGTTGCCGATGCCGAGCCCAACGTTCGCAACGCCTTCGTGATCTCGAAGCAAAGGTGATCGCCGTGATCGAGCAAACAAGCCGGATCAAAGCCGTGCGTAACGTCGCGCTGGCAGTCACCCTAACTCTCATAGGAGTCGTTTCCATGGCCCATCAATCCCTTGCGCAAGCACAAGCACAAGCCACCTCGCCCGTAACCACCGGGGTGATGGTCATCCTGACCGTGAAGCCTGGCGTCACCCGCGAACAAGTCATGACCATCATGCCGGCCGAAATCCGGCAGACCGTGCAGCTCTATCTCAGCGGCAAGGTCCGCGAGTGGTATTCGCGCAGCGATGGTCGCGGCGTCATCCTTTTGCTTGCAGCGAGCGATGTTGCCGAAGCGACGACGATCATGGAAGGCCTTCCATTGGCCAAGCAGGACCTGATGGACCACGCGTACATCGCGGTCGGTCCGCTTCTCCCGCTTCGCCTGCTCATGGGCAATCCCTGAGCGCCCGCAAATGGGACGCGCCTGTGCTTGCGCCAACTGCACCGTCGGAGCCGCCGACGGTTCGCTGCGGTATATCCTTCGAGACGCCCGCTTTTGCGGGCACCTCAGGATGAGGATGGAGTGCGCGGCAGTAGTTTCAGTGTGCGCCCATGTTGCTTAGCCTCATCCTGAGGAGATCGCGGAGCGGTCGTCTCGAAGGGCGAGGCGCGCGCTCAGGCCCACCAAAGGCGATGTGCGATAAGCCGGAGCCGGAACGTGGCTCGACGTCGTGACTTGATCGGAGACCAAAATGGCTACGGAAACTCTCTTCCGGATACACCTCGTCCTGGGTTATGTCGCCTGGCTGCTTTGCTTCGGCGCGTATGTCTGGCCGTGGCTCAAGGCGATGGACAGGGTTGAGGCGCACCGCGCCATCGCCACGCTGCACAGCTTCCGCTTCTTCGGGCTGGTCTTCATCCTTCCCGGTGTCGTCAGTCCGGACCTGCCGGCCGGCTTTGCGGTGTTCGCCGCCTGGGGCGACTTTGCAACCGCGGTGCTGGCCATGTTGGCGCTTCTCACAGTGAGGGTGCGCCTGCTGTTCTGGCCGTTCGTGGCCGCCTTCAATGTCGTAGGAACGGTCGACCTCGTCACGAACTATTACAACGCCATCCAGGTCGGCCTTCCCGAGCACGCCGGGTGGCTGGGCGCCGCCTATGCGATCCCGATCATTTACGTACCGCTGCTGATGATCACGCACGTCGCCGCATTTAGTCTTCTGGCACGTCCTCGGGCCAGCACCGACGCCGTGGCGCCGGCTGGTGCGGGTTGAAACGAACCGGTCTCTCGCCGACGTTGCATCCCTGCGACATCTTCTCAAACCGCTTGATCAGACGATCGCGCTTCAAGTGGGAGGGCATCCCGCGTGCGATTCAGGAAACGGGTGGCGGTCTGGCAGATGCCTGATGTCTTGTTCGGCTGCTTTTGACATCAGGAGAGTCTCGCCGTGGAACTTGCAAACAAGACGATCATCATAACCGGCGCCAGTAGCGGGATCGCTGCTGCCGCGGCGTCGCTGTTCGCGTCCGAAACGACAAAGTGGCAAAGCCGCCACCGCGTCCCGTTCAGCCTCGCGCAGCCCGTCGTCGAATTCGGCGACGGGCTGCGCCGGGATCCCAAGGCGGCGCTCGGGATAGCGGACAATCGGGCGGATGGTCATGATCAGATTTGCTCACTTCAGTGAGGCACGAAAGGCGCTGCCAGAACAGCAAGCATGCCGAAGCTGGCGATATTCCAGAACAGCGAGCGGACGAGCGGTATGCCGGATACGTAAAGCGCGGTGTAGGCGATGCGTCCGCCAAGATAGGCGATCGATCCCCAATAAGTCAGCTCATTGTGAACGCCTGCGGAGTGAGAGATGAGGATCGCGGCGGCGAAGAACGGAAACGTCTCCATGTAGTTGCGGAAATTTCGGTTGAGGCGGCCGGGGAGGGGCTTGAGCGGCGGCATCTCGATGTCGCGCGGGCTCGCAGCCCATCTGAGGCCGTACTGCAGGTTTGCGGCTTGCGCGGCGGCGACAAGCTGAACGAAGCCCCAGACGATCGCGGCTGCCAGCATCGACAGCTCGAAGCTCATCCCCATTTGCTGTCCCCCAATCTGCGAGAAATCAGCGCGATCCCGGATGCCATTCCGGCAGTTTGAGAATCTCGGGATCGAGGTGATCCCAGGCGTACCCGCGGGAGCAGAACAGCACGACGGATGGCTTGAACGTGCTGGCATCGTCCAGCGTGCCGACATAGATGCCGATGTAGTCCGGCTTCTCCTCCGGCTTGTTGTAGATCGGCGAGCCGCAGTTCGGACAAAACCCCTTGCGCTTGACTGCGCCGCTGTCGGCAGTGCGTGCGATCTCGCGCACCTCGCCTGTCACCGAGACTGCGTTGCGCGCGAACACGAAGACGGAGCTGTGGCCGCTTCCGGTGTCGCGCTGACAGTCGCTGCACTGGCATTGAAAGCCACGGATCGGTGCGGCCGCGATGGTGTAACACACCGCGCCGCAGGCGCAGCGACCGGAATAATTCATTCGTCTCCCTCCCGACAGGGCCGACCGGTCTGATCATATCAAGGTGGTGTGATTTCTCCACATCGAGCAGCCGGCGCGGTTTCAAACAAGCCTGATGTTCGCCGGCACGCTCACCCACCCCCGCGTCATCTTCTCGAACTTCTTCACCAGCCGCTCCCGCTTCAGCCGCGACAGCCGCTGGATCCAGAATCGGCCGTCCGTCGTCCCTTTCGTGATCCAGACTATCACGGTGGAGGGACCATCCCAGCGGGGGATCTCACGCCTGGTGCGGAGCTGGTCCGCAATACTCAATCAGCAATTCGGTGAGGACCCGTATCTTCCGTGCGGGATGCTGACCGGGCGGGCGGATCACATATGCACCCGCCGGAGGTGGGGGATAACGTGTCATGACCGGCACAAGCGCCCCGGAGGCCACATACTCGTGGGTGAGGCAATCGGGCAGGTAAGCGATCCCGAGTCCTGCTGCCGCGGCGGCGACTAGAGCAGGGCCGTTGTCGGCCTTGAAGCGCCCCTGCGGACGAACCGTGATGATCTTGTCGCCATCCATCAGTTGCCAGCTTTCGGTGCCCTGCATGAGAGCCTCATGAGCGACGAGTTCCTCCGGCGTCTCGGGCGACCCATGCGCCTTGATGTAGTCCGGGCTCGCGACGAACTTCCCATGGATTGGTCCGACGCGTCTTGCGATCAAGTTGGAATCCTGAAGATAGCCAACCCGTATCGCACAATCATAACCCTCTGTGATGAGATCGACGAAGCGATCACTGTAGCACGTGTGGATTTGGAGCGGGGGGTGGCGGCGCGCCATTTCCGCGAGGATGGGAGCGAAGTGAGACTGGCCGAAAGAAAGCGGCACGGCCACGCGCAACCGGCCGCGAAGGTCACCGGCGGGTAGGATCGTTTCCCTGGCCACGTCGATCTCGGCGCACACCCTAGCTGCATAATCTCGGAACGTGGCGCCGGCTTCCGTGAGAGCGGCGCCCCGGGTGGTCCGTGCAAGCAGCTGAACGCCGAGTTCCGCCTCAAGCCGGAAGAGCCGCCGACTGACGATTGACTTGGAGACGCCGAGCCGGAGCGCAGCAGGCGAAACTCCCCCCGCATCAGCCACTTCTACGAAGGTCTGCAACTCTTCGATGTCCATTTAGCGTTCCCCTTTCCGCGACACAGCTTGCCACGGAAGGCTGCTACCGCATGTCGAATAGGAACGGCAACACTGGTTCCAGGCAACGTCGCCCTGGCGCATGTTTCCGCAAACCCAATGCCGCTCACAACGGCAGCAAAGGATGTAACAATGACCTTTCGTAACGGCCTTGCTTCGCTTCTTCGTCCCGAAGATTCGGTACTCGTTCTGATCGACCACCAGCCTTACCAACTCGCCAATCTGAACAGCCACGATCCGCAGGCCGTGGTGAACAACACGACCGCCCTGGCGAAGTCCGCCAAGGCCTTCGGCGTTCCCACCATCCTGACCAGCGTGATCGCGGCGCGAGGCGGTCTGATCTTCCCGCACATCACTGACGTGTTCCCCGGCCAGGAGGTGATCGACCGGACCTTCATCAACACCTGGGAGGATCGGAAGGTCGTCGATGCGGTCAAGGCGACGGGCCGCAAGCAGCTGATCATCGCCGGCCTGTGGACCGAGATCTGTGTCGCGATGCCGACGATCCAGGCGCTGGGCGAGGGCTGGGATGTGACGGTGGTCACGGATGCGTCTGGCGGCACTTCGGTTGAGGCCCACGAGGTCGCGATCCAGCGCATGATCCGCGCGGGCGCGAACATGATGACTTGGTTGGCGGTGGCCTCGGAGTGGCAACGTGACTGGGCCAGGACGGAGCACGCCGGAGAGCTGACGGACGTTCTCAAGCAGCATGCCGGCGGTAGCGGCATCGCGTTCCTGTGGGAGCAGCAGCTGCTCAATACGCCTGTACCCAGCAACGCCGGATGATCTGAACGGGGGGTGCGGAGGTTTCAAGCGACGCGTTCCGAAAAAGCAGGCCGAAAAAGCAGGTTGCTTCTGGACCTCGTCACCACCTTTTCAATGAGAAGGCCGTCCATGCCTGGATGGACGCGGTCGGCATGATCAACGACACGAGCTGCGCTGCTTTCGTCACGCGGAGGTCTGCGGCCAAGCGCGTCTCAGTAGTGCGTAGGGTGGATTTGCCCGCGGCTGCGCGAAAGCGCAGGCCGTTGGCGTAATCCATCATCTCTCATCCCGTCGCGATGGCGGATTACGCTTCGCTAATCCGCCCTATGGTCGCGACATCTTCTCGTACTTCTTCACCAGCCGCTCCCGCTTCAGCCGCGACAGCCGCTGGATCCAGAACATGCCGTCGAGCTGGTCGATCTCGTGCTGGTGACAGACGGCGCGCAAAGCCTCCGACTCCTCCGTTTGCATGTTGCCGTCGAGATCCCAATAGCTGATCCGCACGCGTGCGTGGCGCTGGACCTCGTCATTGACGCCGGGCATCGAGACGCTGCCTTCGCGGTGCATGATCAATTCGGGCGAGGCCCATTCGATAGCGGGATTGACGTAGGTGCGCGCGCCGTCCCTGGCGTCGAGCTCGAGCACCACGACGCGCAAGGGCACGCCGATATGCGGCGCGGTAATGCCGATGCCGGGCGCGGCGCGCATGGTCTCGAGCAGATCCGCAGCCAGCACCCGCAGCGCCTCGTCGAATCCGGTGACGGGCCGTGCCGGCATCGCGAGCCGGCGGTCGGGGTAGCGGATGATCGGACGAATGGTCATGACGCCCGCCGTCGCTCACTGATCCCGGTACGGCGTGCCGTCCTTGTGCAGGAAGCGGCCGTCGGAAGCCGGGCTCATCATTTCGATGTCGGAGCAGGTGATGAGGTCGCCCGGCGAGCGCGAGCCGACTTCGAGATAGACCGCCGTTGCGCCCGACCGGTTGATCATGTGATGGCCGTTGCCGCTTCCCTTCGGAAAGGCTGCGCAGTCGCCCGCGCGCAGCACCGTTTCGCCGCGGTCCTCGATGAGGGTGACTTCGCCTTCGAGAATGTAGACGAACTCGTCCTCGTGCGAATGCCAGTGCCGCTGGCTCGACCAGTTACCTGGCGGCAGCCGCATCAAGTTGATGCCGAAATCCGACAAGCGGCCGGCATCGCCGAGTCGTTGCCGGGTCCGATCGGCACAAGCTAAATCGAACGGCGCGGGATAGCCGGAGCCTTTGCGGAGCGGTATTGCGGCGATTTCGATTTTTGGCATGGATGCTTCCCCGGAGTGCGCAGCGTAGCGCAACAGCTCTTCGCGATTGAGGCGTATCGAACCCAGTCACATGCCGCAATCGCCCGGGAAGGCAAGGGACGCGGAGAATAGGGCGAATCGTCATGCGGGCTCTCGCATTCACGGATGGTTGAAGCATCCGTCCTTGACGTTCTACCAACTGGAAGGTAGCTAGCTCGCATGAGCAATGTTTCCTCGACCGCCGACGACATTCTGGCCTGCGCACGCACGCTGATCATTGCCGGCGGCTACAATGGCTTCAGCTATGCCGACGTGGCCGAAGTCGTTGGAATTCGCAAGCCGAGCATCCACCACCATTTCGCCAGCAAGGTCGACCTGGTCCGCACCCTCGTGTCGCGATACCGCGAGGAAGCCCAGGTGGGGCTGTCGGCGCTGGAGCGCAATGTCAGGGATCCCCGCGAACAGCTCGGAAGTTATCTCGCGTACTGGGAGGCATGCATCAAGGACGCGACGGCTCCCTTCTGCGTTTGCGCGCTGCTTGCCAGTGAGCTTCCGATCTTGCCGGAGGACGTGGCGCTTGAAGTCCGGGCTCACTTCCGTTCCCTGGCCTCCTGGCTGACCTCGGTGATGGAGCGCGGCAAGCGGCAGAGTCGACTGCAACTCTCCAGCACGGCCCGGGTCGAGGCGGAGGGGTTCATGGCGACCGTTCACGGCGCGATGCTGTCGGCGCGGGCCTACGGCGATCCGAAAATGTTCGGTGTCATTACCCGGCCGCTGCTGGATCGGCTTTCCCCCTAAGCACTGAACGACATCGACGAGTTGCACAACGACACAAGCAATCTGCGCGCCGCGGCCATCCCGGCTCGCCCGTTTGACTACCAACTAGTAGGTAAAGAAATGACCATGAAGGATCGTCAGTTGGACTTGGCGCGCGCCGATCAAGAGCAATGGCTGAAGCTTTACTACTTTCTTCGCGCGGCGGTTTCGGTCGCCTGGGTCGTCGCTGCGTTTGCCATCGGCCAGTCGTCGGCGGCGATCGGCGGATTTTTGCTCGTCGCCTATCCGGCGTGGGACGCCGCGGCCAATTTGCTCGACGCGTTGCGCAGCGGCGGGCTTCATCAAAATCGCACGCAGGCTTTGAATGTCCTGGTCAGTCTTGCGACCACGGTCGCGGTCGTTGCTGCCTTGCAGATGAGCATGAACCGGGTGCTCGGCGTTTTCGGTGCATGGGCGATCCTGTCCGGATTGCTCCAGCTCGGAACGGCGGTCCGGCGCTGGAAAAGCTACGGCGCGCAGTGGGCCATGGTGCTCAGCGGTGGCCAGTCAGCCCTGGCAGGTGGCTTCTTCATCTTTCAGGCTGCGATGCCTGCGGCGCCGTCGATCGCGAATGTTACAGGCTATGCCGCAGTCGGTGCGCTCTACTTCCTGGTCTCGGCGATCTGGCTCACCGTCAAAGTGTGGCGGCGTGCGGCGGGGGCGTGATGAGATGGCTTGGGCGGGATGATGACATCGCGCCGGTGTTTTGCCCGACGTGTCAAATCGCTGCGTGACGTTGGAAGTCATTGCAGGCCGCTGCTAAGTCATTGTACCGACAGCGGCCGGCTACCGTGCATGGGGTTGTTTTCGCGTCTTTTGTTTGGGGGGCGCCAAAAAATCTCGTGGTCTCGTCGATGCCGATGTCTGTCCCCGCGGTTCCCGTTCGTCTTCCACCCAGGCAGACCTGACGGGAGAGAAGAAATGTTCCGTTCCAACTATCGCTGGGTGATCGTCGCCGCCGGCGGCGTGCTCGGCTGCGTCGCGATCGGCGGCATGTTTTCGCTGCCGGTGTTCCTGCAGCCGATCGCAAAGGATACCGGATGGTCGATGACCGGCATTTCCAGCGCGATGACCATCGGCTTTCTGGCGATGGCCTGCACCAGCATGGTCTGGGGCACGCTGACGGACAGGTTCGGGCCGCTGCCGGTGGTGCTGACGGGATCGACGGTGCTGTCCCTGAGCCTGTTCGCCGCGAGCCACGCGACCTCGCTGATCGCGTTTCAATTCGTCTTCGGCCTGCTGGTCGGCGCCTCCTGCGCCGCGATCTTCGCGCCGATGATGGCGACCGTCACCGGCTGGTTCGACACCCATCGCAGCCTTGCGGTGTCGCTGGTGTCGGCCGGCATGGGCATGGCGCCGATGACGATGGCGCCGTTCGCGGCCTGGCTCGTTTCGGGCCATGACTGGCGCACCTCGATGCAGATCGTGGCGCTGGTGGTCGGCGGCATCATGATCCCGGTCTCGCTCCTGGTGCGACGCCCGCCGGCGCTCGCGCAGGCGCCGGCTGCGCCAACCGGCGCGGGCGCGCGGCAGGCCGAGATGTCGATGGGCGAGGCCCTGCGCTCGCCGCAATTCCTCATCCTGCTCGCTACCAACTTCTTCTGCTGCGCCACGCATTCGGGGCCAATCATCCACACCGTGAGCTACGCGGTGAGCTGCGGCATTCCGCTGATCGCGGCGGTGACGATCTACAGCATCGAGGGGTTTGCGGGCATGGGCGGCCGCATCGCCTTCGGTCTGATGGGCGATCGCTTCGGCGCCAAGCGGGTGCTGGTCTCGGGCCTGCTGTTGCAAGCCTTCGGCGCGCTCGCCTATGTCTTCGCGCATCAGCTCGCGACGTTCTACGCAGTCGGCGCGTTCTTCGGCTTCATCTATGCCGGCACCATGCCGCTCTACGCGGTGCTGGCGCGCGAAAACTTTCCGCTTCGGATGATGGGTACGGTGATCGGCGGCACCGCGATGGCCGGCAGCCTCGGCATGGCGACGGGCCCGCTCGCCGGCGGCCTGATCTACGACGCGTTCTCGAGCTATGCCTGGCTTTATATCGGCTCGTGGGCGATGGGCCTCGGCGCGTTCCTGATGGCGATGACGTTCCGCCCGTTCGCCAAGCCGCGAGAGGAGGCCGCGCCAGTCACGGCGTAAGCGGTTTCGCCGAAGCGCCGCGCTAGAGCTGCGCCTCGACCGCGGCCTTGTCGATCACGGACCACACCTGCCAGATCTTTCCGTCGCGGAACTCGTAGAAGACGTTCTCGTGAAAGGATACGCGCCTGCCGTTGACGTCGAGCCCCAGGAATTGTCCAACCGGCGTGCAGTCGAACGCCAGCCGGGAGGCGACGATGGGCGGATCGCAGATCAGCAGCTCGATGTTGAAATGCAGGTCCGGAATCTTGCAAAAATCCTGCTCCAGCATCGCGCGATAGCCGGACAGTCCGAACGGTCGCGCGTTGTGGGCGACGTCGTCATGAACGAACTGTCCGAGCCTCGCCCAGTCCTGCCGGTTCAGGCAGGCGATGTAGTTGCGATAGATGTCGGCAAGGTCGGATCGTATCACGGCGATGCTCCCGCGGCTTCGAGCATAACGCGGCAACAGGCTAACCGACGCCCTCGCTTCACAGGTGTTTTTCGAAGAACAGGTCCGGGTAGGGGTCGTCGTTGAAGCGCGGGATCTCGCTCCAGCCGCTTCGGCGGTAGAGCTGGCCGGCTTCCGCCAGCGCGCTGTTGGTGTCGAGCCGCAGCAGCGCGATGCCGAGTTCGCGCGCCGCGCTCTCGGCGGCGTCCATCAGGCGCCGGCCGAGCCGCAATCCGCGCGCGGCGGGTGCGACCCACAGTCGCTTGATCTCGGCGTAACCGTGATCGGTTCCTTTCAGCCCGACGCAGCCGATCGGCAACGTGTCCGAGATCGCGACGACGAATGTTCCGCGCGGCCGGCGCATGTCCTTGGCATCGGGGTCGCGCGACAGCGAGACGTCGAATCCCTGTTTGAAGCGGCGGCCGAGTTCGGAATAGTACTCGCCGAGGCAATAGCGCGCCTCGTCGCTGCGCGGGTCCATCTCGTTCAGTGCGATCCGGTCGAGCGTCAGTGCGGAGGCGACCAAGTCCATCGCCGCCAGCAGCGCCTCGCGTTGCGCATGGCGGCCGAGAAAGCCATCGGCCTGCGTATTCGACAGCGCTTCATAGGCCGCGAACTCGCGCCGGCCCGCGCGCGTCAGACGAACGACGCGCCGGCGCGCGTCCTCCTCATGCACCGTGGTCTCGACCAGGCCCTCGTCCTCGAGGCTGCGCAACAGCCGGCTCGTCAGCCCGGAATCGAGGCCGAGATAGTCGCGAATCTCCGCCACGTCCGAGCGCCCATGCCCGATCGCGTTGAGCACGCGCGCCGCGCCAAGCGGGCGGCCGCGCCCGAGGAACGAAGTATCGAGCGCGCCCACGGCAGAGGTGACGGCACGGTTAAAGCGGCGGACGCGGGCAACAGGATTCAGCATGATGCCTGACTTTAGTCAGGTATGTGTCTCTGTCAATCGGGCTCCTAAGCTACCGGTGGATTTCGATCCGAAACCGGTTATGCCACGTGTGCGCCAGCGCTACTATCTGGCGCAACTCCCACTATTGGAAGAACGGAAGCCCGAAATGACATCTTCAACAGCACGCGTCGCTGCACGCAAACCGGCCAAGCTGTCGCGTATGTCGGCGCCGACAGATCTGTCGCCGATCGAATGGCAACGTGGCTTGCGCCGCCAATTCGGCCGTGAGCAATCCTTCCTCCTGGAGAATCTGGGCGTCGAACCGTTCTTCTCGGAGTTCAGGGTCACCAACCCGGCTTCAAAATCGAGCTATCGCGTGGTGGTGCGCGGCATCGGGCCCGGCGGCAATTTCTGCTCGTGCCCGGACTATGCGACCAACGAGCTCGGCACCTGCAAGCACCTCGAGTTTACGCTTGCCCAGCTGGAAAAGAAGCGCGGTGCCAAAGCGGCGTTCGCGCGAGGCTACCAGCCGCCGTTTTCCGAACTCTATCTGCGCAACCAGGGACGACGCAGCATCCATTTCCGCGCCGGAACCGATTGTCCGACGAAGCTGCGGGAGGCGGCCGCGCGGCTGTTCGATCAGGACCGCGACGGCCTTCTGCCGGAAGACCGTCTGGGCGACCTCGACGGTTTCGTCGGCTTGTTGTCGAAGAGTGGACATGAGCTGCGCGCCTACGACGATGCGCTCGATTTCGTGGCGGGACGACGGGATGCCGAGCGCCGCGCCGCGAAGCTCGCCCGATTGTTTCCGCGTGGCGCGGCAGATCCCAAGCTGCATCGACTGCTGACAACGGCGCTCTATCCGTATCAGGCTGAGGGGGCACTGTTTGCGGTTCGCGCCGGCCGCGCGCTGATCGGCGACGACATGGGGTTGGGCAAGACGATCCAGGCCATTGCCGCGACGGAAATCCTGGCCCGTCACTTCGGCGTATCGAGAGTGCTGGTGATCTGTCCGACCTCGCTCAAGTACCAGTGGCAAAGTGAGATGGCCCGATTCTCCGGGCGAAAGGACAAGCGTGGTGCCCGCGTCATCGGCGGTGGCCGCGCGCAACGACGAAAAGACTATCTGCTGGATGATTTCTGCAAGATCACAAACTACGAGAAGCTGCAGCCCGATCTTGACCTGATTGGCGCCTGGTCGCCGGAACTGGTCATCGTCGATGAAGCTCAACGGGTCAAGAACTGGAATACGATTGCGGCGCGGGCGCTGAAGCGCATCGACAGCCCATATGCGATCGTGCTCACGGGAACACCGCTGGAGAACAAGCTCGAAGAATTGATCTCAATCGTCCAGTTCGTGGATCAGCATCGCCTGGGGCCGACCTGGAAGCTCCTGAACGAACATCAGGTCAAGGATGAGACCGGCCGTGTCACGGGCTATCGAGATTTGGGCAGGATCGGCGAGACTCTCGCTCCGGTCATGATCCGTCGGCGCAAATCGGAGGTGTTGCGGCAACTGCCGGAGCGCACCGATCAGAACGTGCTGGTGCCCATGACCGCGCCGCAGATGGAACTGCACAAGGAAAACGCCGACAACGTGGCCACGATCGTGAAGCGCTGGCGCAAGACAAAATTTCTCTCGGACAAGGATCAGCGTCGGCTGACCTGCGCGCTACAGAATATGCGGATGTCCTGCAACAGCACATATCTGCTCGATCAGGAAAGCGACCACGGCGTCAAGACCGACGAACTTGCCGCACTGCTCGATCAACTGCTTGCCGCACCCGACGCCAAAGCCGTGGTGTTTTCACAGTGGACGCGGACCCACGACATCGTGATCCGCCGCCTCGAGGCGCGCGGCATCGGTTATGTCAGTTTCCACGGCGGCATACCGTCCGAAAAGCGGCCGGAGCTGGTGCAGCGCTTCCGGGACGACCCGAACTGTCGTGTGTTCCTGTCGACGGATGCGGGCAGCACGGGTCTCAATCTCCAGCACGCCTCGACGCTGGTGAATATGGACCTGCCGTGGAATCCCGCCGTTCTCGAGCAGCGCAGCGCACGCATCCATCGCCTCGGCCAGACACGTCCGGTCCAGATCATCAATTTCGTCGCAAAGGGGACCATCGAGGAAGGTATGCTGTCGGTCCTGGCCTTCAAGCGCTCCCTGGCCGAAGGCATTCTCGACGGCGGCAGCAACGAGGTCTCGCTGGGCGGATCGCGGCTGACCCGCTTCATGAAGGATGTCGAGAGTGTCACCGGGAGCATGGGAAGCGGCGAAGTGGTCACGACGGCTGAGGAGGCGGGGCCGGTCGATGGCACCGGCGACATCGAGGCCCCCGGCGTTCCCCCAGGCGAGACTTCGGTGTCGCAGGCCACTGCAGAAGACGCGTCGGCAACTCGCGATGCAGCCTCCGATCCATGGCAGGCGCTGGTCCGGATGGGCGCGCAGTTCTTCGGTGCCGTCGTGGATTCCAGCTCGCCAAGTCATTCCTGGATCGAACGCGACCCGACCAACGGCTCACAAAGCCTCAGGGTTCCGCTCCCGTCTCCAGAGATCGCAGACCGGCTGGCGGACATACTCTCCGCCTTGGCCACGACTTTGCGCCGCGGGAGTGCATGACGCGCTGACGTCTCCGTTCAGTCGAGCCCCAGCAGCATGCGGGTCTTCCGCGGGAGCCTTGCCACAACCAACGCATGGGCCTGCGCGAGATAGGCGGTGAGCTCCGCATCGGGCAGGGCGCTGTTGCCGATGAGCTGCACCCATTTGGCCCGCGCCAGATAAGGCGCCGGCCGCGCGGGGCCGTGCTCGATCAGCATCGCATAGGCCATGTTCGAGGTCTTGAACATGTAGCCGCCCGAGCGCGCGGCAAAGCCGCCGCCGAGCGCGAACATCTTGCCGCCGACCTTGAACACGGACGTGCCCTCCCACTGCACCACTTTGGTGACGGCGGGCAGGCGCAGGCAACGCCTTTCGAAGGCCCTGGGTGTCATCGCCGGAGCGATAGCACGTTGCGTGCGGCTTGCAACGCGCCAGCTAGCAGCCCGATGCAGCCGATCGGCGACGTGTCCGACATCGCGGGGATGAAGGTGCCGCGGTGACGGCCCGGTTGAAGCGCGACCCGGGAATGGGATCGAGCATCTAGCTGACTTTAGTCAGATAACGATTTCTGTCAACGAAGGCCTGATCTTCTTCTCGCGTGGGACTCCGGGAGAGGCTTCAAAACAGCTCTCGAATCGGGTTCCTGTCGCGTCATTTTCATGCTGGATAGCGCGCAATCGCGGCTTTGTCCCGGCCGCTGAGGGGAGTATGTCTGGGGTAGACGGGGGGTTGTCTGGAACAGTGGTCTGTCCATGCTGGAATCGGTTCGCGCGCTCGCCAACGTCCTGAAGCGCAAGAATCTCTATGGTCATTTCAGCCGTTCGGCGTTCGAGAAGGGCCAGGCTTATCAGGCCCAGGGACGTGTTTCGGGAATAGAGATCAGCGACGATCTGACCCACATCGAGGCGGACGTCGAGGGCAGCGAGATCGAGGACTATTTCGTCGAGATCCAATTGAAGTTCAAGGACGCGCAGCTCGTCGATATCAGAGGCAAATGCAGCTGCCCGATGGCGCGCAACTGCAAGCATGTGGTGGCGACGCTGCTCGAAGCGATCAGCGAAACCCCATCCGAGGCGCCTCCGCCGCGGCCCATAGTGCCGGGACGGCCGCCTGGTGTTCTGCCCTACGAAATCAACGAATGGCTCGACAAGCTCGGCAAGGCGGTTCGGAGCGACGACTACCCCGCCGACGTGAATCAGCGCCTGCTCTATCGTCTACATCCCTCCGACGAGCGCATCGCGATGCCCGTTCTGGCGATCAGCCTGCTCTCGGTGCGGACACTGAAGAACGGCAACTACTCGGACAGCTACACGCAGCCCAACGTCGCCGATTTCTCCGCTGACCGGGCGCCGAAATACTATCGCGATTCCGATATCGATATCGTGTCGCAACTGAGGGCGCACGGAGGCGGATATTCTTTCCGAGCGCCACCGCAGTCCGCTGACCTGTTGACCAAGATTCTCGCCACCGGCCGCGCCTTTTGGCTCGACTACAAGCGCGCGCCGTTGCGCTGGGGTGAAAAGCGTGAGGGCCGCATCGAATGGCGCCAGGTCGGGCTGCGAACGGTGGCGCCGCATCTGATCGTGCCGGGCGTCATCGCACTCAACGCCGAGCCTCCGGTCTATGTCGATGAGGCTGCCGGGACGATCGGGCCGGTTGCGCTGGACATGCCGCCGCGGCTCGCAGCTCAGTTGCTCTCCGCGCCGGCAATTCCGCGAGCCGAACTCGACGAGGTATCGCGCCAGCTCGGTCGAAGGTTGCCCGTGCAGCATCATGATCTTCTGCCGTCCAGGCCGGCGCAGCCAACGCAGGTCGACGCGCCGCCAGTTCCCATTCTGCGCTTGATGCCAGGCAAGGAAAGCGCAATTGCGTTCTACTACCGCAGGCGCGAGCAGAACAGCGATCCCATGGGCGTCGCGCAACTCCATTTCCGCTACGGCCCGATCGAGATCGAATCGACCAAGCGGGGAGCTCGTCTGGAAGCGTTTCATGCCGGACAGGTTTATGAGATCACGCGCCGCCAGCCGGCGGAACGGCAGGCCCGCAAGCGGCTGACCGATCTCGGTTTCGTCGCGGCAAAGTCCAGCTTTCCCTATCTGGACTATCGCCACGATGGGGATCTGGCATTGGCCGAGCCTGACGATTGGTTTGAGTTCCTCAGCTTGCATGTTGCGGGATTGCAGGCTGTAGGCTTTGAGATCATTGTCGACGACGCGTTTCCGTTTCGGCTGGCGCAGACGTCTGGCGATTTCGACGCGGAGTTTGAATCGAGCGGTATCGATTGGTTTGAATTGGCGCTCGGTATCGACATCGACGGCAAGCGCCAAGATCTGGCGCCCATGATTGCTGCGTTGGTGGCAAGGCCCGATTTCACTCCGGATGCCATCCGGGAGCGGGCCGATGTTGGCAAGTCCTTCCTGCTTCCGCTCGCGGACGGTCGCTATCTGGCGCTGGCGGCCAATCGCTTTCTTCCGCTTGTTTTAGCGCTTCACAGTTTGAAGCTGGGCGGCTTTGGCGGATCGGGAAAAATCAAGCTGTCGCGCGCCGAATTGGTGCCGCTGCTTGGATTGGAGAACGAGCATTTCGTATTCCGCGGAGCCGATAGTATTCGCCGTCTTGCCGGGCTGCTTCAGGCGCGCGGGCTCGCCCCGCCGCCTTTGCCGGAGAGCTTCCGTGCCGAGCTTCGGCCTTACCAGGCCCACGGCCTCGCCTAGCTCGACCTCCTTCGCGAGAGCGGGCTCGGAGGCGTGCTGGCCGACGATATGGGGCTTGGCAAGACGGTCCAGCTTCTGGCGCTGCTCGTGCTCGAGAAGACGCGGGGCAATCTCATGCAGCCCGCGCTGATCGTCGCGCCGACTAGCCTGATGACCAACTGGTTCAATGAGGCGCAGCGGTTCGCACCCGATCTGAAGGTGCTCGTGCTCCACGGTCCCGACCGCAAGCAGCACTTTGGGGCCATCCCTGACTACGACCTCATCCTGACAACCTATCCTCTCATTGCGCGAGATCGCGACGTGCTGTTGTCGCGCGAGTGGCACATTGCGGTGCTGGATGAGGCTCAAATAGTGAAGAATCCCGATGCCGCAACGACGAGATGGCTCCGCGATGTCAAGGCGCAGCACCGCTTCTGCCTGACGGGAACGCCGATGGAAAACCACCTGGGCGAGCTGTGGTCGATCATGAGCTTCGTCAATCCCGGCTATCTCGGCGACAAGACGGCCTTCGCGCGGCAATGGCGTGTGCCCATCGAGAAGCATGCCGACAAAGCGCGCTCCGCGGGCCTTGGCGCAGCGCGTCAAGCCTTTCCTGCTGCGCCGGACCAAAAGCGAGGTGGCGACGGAGCTGCCGGCAAAGACCGAGATCGTCGAAACCATCGTGCTCGAGGGCGCGCAGCGCGATGTCTACGATTCGATCCGGCTTTCAATGTCGCGCAAGGTTCGCAAGGCGATCGAGGAGCGCGGCCTTGCCAAGAGCCATATCGTGGTCCTGGAAGCGTTGCTCAGGATGCGGCAGGCGTGCTGCGATCCGGCGCTCCTGAAAACTCAATGACGGGCTGGAGCGGCCATCTGCCAAGCTCGACCGGCTGATGGAGATGGTGCTTGAGCTGCACAGCGAGGGCAGGAAGATCATCGTGTTCTCGCAATTCACCTCCATGCTCGACCTGATCCGGAAGCGCTTGGACGCCGAACAGCTGCCCTACAGCATGCTCACCGGGGAGACCAGGGATCGCAAGACGGCGATCGAGGCCTTTCAGGACGGTGCGACCGACATTTTTCTGATCAGCCTCAAGGCCGGCGGCGTCGGTCTCAATCTCACCGCGGCGGATACTGTGATCATTTTCGATCCTTGGTGGAATCCCGCCGTCGAGGAACAGGCGATCGACCGTGCCCATCGTATTGGGCAAGACAAGGCTGTTTTCGTCTACAGGCTCGTTGCCGCCGGAACGATCGAGGAAAAGATGGACGAACTCAAGGCCAGGAAGCGCGCTCTCGCCGACGGTCTGTTCGATCACGAGGGCCAAATCGCCGCGACACTCACCGAGGATGACGTCAAGGCTCTGTTCGAGGCCTAGCGCCGTGACGCCGCGCCGGCATGACGGCGCCTTTTCAGCGCTCGGCGTGCATCATTTCTAGATTGCCGAGCTTCACGTGCGCCGTCTCCGGCCGGGTGCAGGAGGCCGCCGACGATGCCCGTGACATTGTCCGTGGGAGGATGACGGAGCTTGGTGGTGCTCCTCGCATCTGGCCCTCAGCGACGTCTCCCGCTACGCTCCCCCCAACCACAAACCTTCGGGAGGCAAGCACAATGCCCAAGCTCGACCATCTCCGCCCCAGCGGTCTGCATCACAATCCGGCTTATTCCCACGTCGTTACCGCCTCCGGTGCGCGCACCATCTACATCTCCGGGCAGGTGTCAGTGGACGAGGAGGGCCGGATCGTCGGCGAGGGCGATATTGCCGCGCAGACGACGCAGGTGATGCAGAATCTCGGCCACGCGCTGAAGGCCGCCGGCACGAGCTACGCCAACATCGTCAAGATCACGACCTTCGTCGTCGGCTACAAGCCGGAGCTGCGCCCGATCATCGGCAAGGCCCGTTCCGTCTTCTTCGAGGGCATGGAGCCGCCCGCCAGTACCCTCGTCGGCGTCTCTGCGCTCGCGGCACCGGAATGGTTGATTGAGATCGAGGCGGTGGCGGTTGCGGATTGAGCTCTTGCGAACGCCGTGCGCGCAATGGATCGCGCACGATCCATACAACCCTCACTCCTGCGCCTTCTCCGGCCCTTCATAGGCAATCCCGCGGATCACTGCGGCGCTGCCGAACTTCTTGCGCAAGCTGTCCACTGCGCGCTCGGCGTGGGCGGCGCGGCGGTCGAGCATGTCGGTGTCGTCAGAGGCCGAGCCTTCGCGCAGCGCGCTGACGCCGGCGCCCATCAGGCGGAAGGCGGTGCCGTCGATCTCTTTCGCCAGCATCTCGCGGCAGATCGAAAAGATCTTTGCGGCAAGCTGCGTCGGCCCAGCGATCGACTGCGATCGCGTGCGCTGGCGGAAGTCGGCGGTCTTCAGCTTCAGCGTGACGGTCGAGCCGGCGAGCTCGCTGCTCTTCAGCCGCGACGACGTCTTCTCGCACAGACGCCACAAGATCCGCTCCAGCGTCGGGAAATCGCGGATGTCGGTCTCGAAGGTGGTTTCGCTCGAGATCGTCTTGGCGCCGCGATCGGGCTCGACGCGGCGGTCGTCGATGCCGCGCGCGAGCCGCCATAACCTGCGGCCGTCGCTCGGAAACTGCCGCATCAGCTCGATCTCGTCGGCCTTCTGGAGGTCGGCGATGGTGCGGAAGCCGCGCTGCACCAGCCGCTCCTGCGTTGCGGGCCCGACGCCAAAAATGAAGCCGACCGGCTTCTCGGCCAGCATCGCGCGCGCTTCCTCCTGATCGAGCGCAGCAAAGCCCCGCGGCTTGTCGAGATCGGAGGCGATCTTGGCCAGGAATTTGTTGCAGGACAGGCCGACCGAGACGCTGATGCCGATGTCGCGCTCGATGTTGCGGGCAAAGCGCGCCAGAACTTTTGCCGGGATCATGCCGTGAACCCGTTCGGTGCCGGAGAGATCGAGAAAGGCCTCGTCGATTGAGAGCGGCTCCACCAGCGGCGTCAACGCCTGCATGGCCTGGCGCACCTCGCGGCCGACCCGCACGTATTTCGCCATGTCCGGCTGGATCACGACCGCGTGCGGGCAGGCTTCCAGCGCCTTGTACATCGGCATCGCCGAGCGCACGCCGTAGGTGCGCGCGATGTAGCAGGCCGCCGACACCACGCCGCGCTTGCCCCCGCCGATGATGACGGGCTTGTCGGCGATCTCGGGGTTGTCGCGCTTCTCGACCGTCGCATAGAAGGCGTCGCAATCGATATGGGCGAGGGTCAGCGTCGACAGCGCGCGGTGGCGGACGAGGCGAGGGGAACCGCAGGCCGAACAGCGCCGCGCGGCCATGCCCTGATCGGCCAGACAGTCCCGGCAGAAGCAGCGGGGCCCGGCCGCCTCCAGGGCGCTCACGGCACGTCGCGCTCCCAGGTGCGGTCGCCGAGCGCGTCGCCCAGCACCTGCCGCGCCGCGGCAACGTTGGTCGGATGCAGTTCGGACGCGCTCGCAAAGGCCTTCACGGTGGCGTCATCGCGCAGCACGAAATCGAGCACGCTGAGGAGGAAATTGGGGTCCGAGGCGGCATTCCGCAGCGTCTCCGGGCCGACACCTGTCTCGGCCAGAAACAGGCCCAGCCGCTCGGGATCGCCCGCGACAAAGGACAGGGCCTGAATCGCAACGATTTCAGCGACTTCGCGGGGCTTGTGAACAGGCTTTTTCAAGGGCGCGGTTTGCCTTTCCATTAACTTTCAGTGTCTACTTTGGAATCATCATGCCCGAGTCTCGTGCCGAAGTCTTGCGACCCCAGACAAGCAACTGGAAACCACATCGCAGAAAGTCGGCAGTCGGGTTTAACGAAACTAGAGCGAATCTGAGGCTAGTTTGAATCCAGTTTTCGAAGCGCCGGCGAGCGGCGCCTGAGGCGTCATATGTATCGCTCTGCTGGCCAATCGGGAGGACGGAATGGCTAAGACCGTCCTGATCGTGGAAGACAACGAGCTCAACATGAAGCTGTTCCGCGACCTGTTGGAGGCGCACGGCTACCAGACCTCCGGCACCAGCAACGGCTACGAGGCGCTCGACCTCGTTCGCAAGATGCGCCCCGACCTCGTGCTGATGGATATCCAGCTGCCGCAGGTCTCGGGCCTGGAGGTGACGCGCTGGATCAAGGACGATCCGGAGCTGCGCGCCATTCCCGTCGTCGCGGTCACGGCGTTTGCGATGAAGGGCGACGAAGAGCGTATCCGCGAAGGCGGCTGCGAGGCCTATTTGTCCAAGCCGATCTCGGTCGGCAAGTTCATTGAGACGGTCCGGCGTTTCATCGGATAGGAAGTGAGTTCAAAGTGTCCGCGCGTATCCTCGTTGTCGATGACGTCCCTGCCAACGTCAAGCTGTTAGAGGCCCGCCTCTCCGCCGAATATTTCGATGTGATGACCGCCTCGAACGGCACCGAAGCGCTGGCAATCTGCAGCCGCGCCGAATGCGACATCATCCTGCTCGACGTCATGATGCCGGACATCGACGGTTTCGAGGTCTGCCGCCGCCTCAAGACTGATCCGGCGACCCACCACATTCCCGTCGTGATGGTGACGGCGCTCGACAGCCCCGCCGACCGCAACCGCGGGCTGGAGGCTGGCGCCGACGATTTCCTGACCAAACCCGTCTCGGACGTCGTGCTGATCGCGCGGGTGCGCTCGCTGACGCGGCTGAAGATGATGACGGACGAGCTGCGCATGCGCGCCATCACCTCGCTCGAAATCGGCATGCAGGCGCCGGAGCGCACCGCGGTGGCCGACGCCGGCAAGGGCGGCCGCATCCTCCTGGTCGACGACCGCCAATCCTCCTATGAGCGGCTGGCGACGCTGCTCGCCGCCGAGCACACGGTCGATGTCGAGCCCAATCCCACGGAGGCGCTGTTCCACGCCGCCGAGGGCAATTACGACCTCCTGATCGTCTCGCTCGATCTCAACAATTTCGACGGCCTGCGGCTATGCAGCCAGGCGCGCTCGCTGGAGCGCACGCGGCACGTGCCGATCCTGGCGATCGCGGAAGCTGAGAACTCGACGCGGCTGCTCCGCGGTCTCGAGATCGGCGTCAACGATTATCTGCTGCGCCCCATCGACAAGACCGAGCTTTTGGCGCGCGTGCGCACGCAGATCCGTCGCCGTCGTTACACCGACCATTTGCGCGACAACGTGCAGAACTCGATCGAGGCGGCGATCACCGACGCGCTGACCGGCCTGCACAACCGCCGTTACATGGAAAGCCATCTGGCGACGCTGGCCGAGCAGGCCTCGACGCGCGGCAAGCCGCTCGCGCTGATGATTCTGGACATCGACTATTTCAAGTCGATCAACGACAATTATGGCCACGACGCCGGCGACGACGTGCTGCGCGAGTTCGCGGTGCGGGTGCGCAAATCGATCCGCGGCATTGATCTGGCCTGCCGCTATGGCGGCGAGGAATTCGTCATCGTGATGCCCGAGACCGATCTCCACGTTGCCGGCATGGTCGCCGAGCGCCTGCGCCGCTCGATCGCGGGCGAGCCGTTCGCCGTCCACAAGGGCACCAAGCGCATCGAGGTCACGATCTCGATCGGCCTGACCACGCTGGAGCAGAAGGGCGAGGCGGTCGCCGACGTCCTCAAGCGCGCTGACACCGCGCTGTACCGCGCCAAGCACGACGGCCGCAACCGCGTGGTGTCGCACGCGGCGTAAGGCCGGCCGGGCACAAAAGCGCGAAAACAACCCCATGCACAGTAGCCGAGGCTAGCCGGATCAACGGCTTACGGTAGGCATACGCAGGCGGCAACGCCGTTTGACTCGTCGGGCAAAACAGGGGCATTTTGCTATGGTCGGGCAGTGGGACGA
>NZ_JAACFT010000017.1 GCF_029051685.1 Bradyrhizobium sp. CSA207
CGCATCTCGCCGGTGGCGAGCACGAAGTCGTCCGCCTTGTCGGCCTGCAGGATCTTGTGCATGCCTTCGACATAATCCTTGGCATGACCCCAGTCGCGCTTGGCGTCGAGATTGCCGAGATAGAGCACCTTCTCCAGACCGACCGCGATACGGGCGACGCCGCGCGTGATCTTGCGGGTCACAAAAGTCTCGCCGCGGATCGGGCTCTCATGGTTGAACAGGATGCCGTTGCTGGCGAACATGCCGTAGGCTTCGCGGTAGTTCACCGTGATCCAGTAGCCGTAGAGTTTTGCCACGCCATAAGGCGAGCGCGGATAGAACGGCGTGGTCTCCTTCTGCGGGACCTCCTGGACGAGACCGTAGAGCTCGGAGGTCGAGGCCTGGTAGAACCGCGTCTCCTTCTCCATGCCGAGGATGCGGATCGCCTCGAGCAGCCGCAGCACGCCGATGGCGTCGGCATTGGCGGTGTATTCGGGGCTTTCGAAACTGACGGCGACGTGACTTTGGGCGGCGAGATTGTAGATTTCGGTCGGCCGGATCTGCTGCACCAGGCGGATCAGATTGGTCGAGTCCGTCATGTCGCCGTAATGCATCAGGAACGGCACGTCGCCGACATGCGGGTCCTGGTAGAGGTGATCGACACGCGCGGTGTTGAACGACGACGAGCGCCGCTTGATGCCGTGCACGACATAGCCCAGCGACAACAGATATTCGGCGAGATAGGCGCCGTCCTGTCCGGTGACGCCGGTGATCAGAGCGACCTGTTTACTCATTCTCTGTCTCGTTCCCACAATGTGTGAAAATCGACCGCAACGCCGACGAAGCGCCACGTAAACGCCGCCTTGCGAACCTTCTTGGACATATCGAGAGTCTCTGGTCAACCCCTGGCGCAGGATGGACGCCCGGGGGCAGGAAACACGTCGCCACAGGGTCGGCCCGAGGCACCGACCGCGATACGGTCCAATCGAGATAGCTGGCCGTTCTGGAACATGTTAGTGGTGAACTCGGAACTCGCAACCTTCAAAAGACCACGACGAACCGGCCGGAATGACCAGAGACCAGGAAAGTTCAGCGATCGGCCAGGTGCTACGCCCAGCAGTCTTTTTCGACCGTGACGGCGTTCTGAATGTTGACAGCGAATATGCGTACGAGATCGACAAATTCGCCTGGATCGACGGCGCGATCGAAGCCGTGAAGGCGGTCAACGATGCCGGATATTTCGCCTTTGTCATAACCAACCAGTCAGGCGTCGCCAGGGGCTTCTTCGAGGAGACCGACCTGCATATTCTGCACGATTGGATGGCCGGCCAGTTGGCCGGCCACGGCGCACGGATTGATGCCTTCGAATACTGCCCGTTTCATCCGGACGGAGTGGTCGAACGCTATCGGCGCACAAGCGACCGCCGGAAGCCACAGCCCGGTATGATCGTCGATCTTCTGAGCAGATTTCCCGTCGACGTCGCCAAGAGCTTCGTCGTAGGCGACAAGCCGTCCGATATCGACGCAGCGCGCGCCGCGGGACTGCCCGGCTATCTTTTTCAGGGTGGAAATCTTCTGCAGTTCATCACGCCGCTGCTCGGGCGGAATGGGTAAGCGCCGTGCAGAAGGCTCCTACGTTCATCCTTGCCACCGAGTTCTATCCGCCGGACGAAAGCACGACGGCAACCTATCTTAGTGCGATTGCGCAGGCGATCGCCTCGGATATGAAGGTGGTCGTTCTGTCCGGAACGGCGGGCTCGGCCGGGCAGCGAGCGGCTGAAGAAACCGCGCCCGATGTCGTCGAGATCGCGAACTGGAAGCCGCCCAAGCGCGCGCTTGGCAGGCGCCTCATCGCGAGTTCGGCACTGGCGATCCGGATGTTCTGGGCAGTCTACCGGCGTGCACGCGCGGGCGATGTCGTCATGTCGGTCACGAGCCCTTTCACCCTGCCCTATACGATCACGCTTGCCGCGAGGCTGCGACGTGCCAAAACCGCGCTCTTGATCTACGACCTCTACCCGGAGGCGCTGGTGGCAGCTGGCGTTGTGCGGCGAACATCGCTCGTCGCAGGCGCCTTGCGTTTCGCCAATGCATGGCTCTTCAGAACCCTGAGCGCGATTTTCGTCATCGGCCGCGATGTGCCCCCTCTTCTGCTGCGCTACCGGGGCGTGAGCGCGAACAACATCCATTTCGTGCCGAACTGGACATTGCTGCCGATCGGCTTCCGCGAGCCGGGTCAGGCGAATCGCTTCAGAGAAGCCGATTCCTCGCAATTCGTTGTCGGGCTCTGCGGCAATCTCGGCTTCACACACGCGCCTCGTGCCGTGTTCGAAGCCGCACGGCTGTTGCGGCACGAGAAGAATATCCGTTTCGTTCTCTCCGGATGGGGAATCGGGTGGGCGGAGTTGAAGGATCTTCAGGCCTCCGAGCAGCTCGAGAACGTCACCCTGCGGGAGCCGGTGCCGGAGGACCAGCTCGCCGAATTCCTGTCAGGAGCCGATGCCTGGATCATTCCCTACCGGCGCAACGTCGCCGGCGTTTCGATTCCAAGCCGGCTCTACAATTTTCTCGCTGTCGGGCGGGCCGTCATCGTCGGCACGGAAGCGAATTCCGAGGCCGCTCTTGCGGTCACAGAGGAAGCCGTCGGCTGGATCGTGCCCCCGGAGGACCCTGCCGCTCTTGCGCAGGCAGTATCTGAAGCGGCGTCAGAGCGCAGCGCAACTCTCCAACGAGGCCGTCTGGCGGCGATCGCTGCCCTGAAGTACAGTGAACAAGCCTCGACCCTTCGCTACCGGGACATCGTGCGCCGCCTGCGCGAAGGGAACGGCGGAAGCTAGAAGTTCCCGATCAGCCGAATGACCTCATCCTGCTGCTCGCGGGTGATCTCCGCGAACATCGGCAGCGACAGGATCTTGTTCTGATCGTCGGACGCCCTCGGGAATTGCTCCGGGCGATGCGCAAGTCGCGCATAGGCGGGCAGCAGCGGCAACGCCGTCGGGTAATTGATCGCCGTCTGCACCCCATTGGCACCCAGATACGATGCGAGCGCATCGCGCTTCTTATGCTTGATCGTGTAGAGATGGTAGACGTGAGTGCGGTCAGGCGCGACGTAGGGCACCTCCACGCCATCGAGCTGATTGAGACCCGCATCATAGACCGCCGCCGCATCCTGACGCGCCTTGGTCCAGGCCTGCAGATGCCTCAACTTGGCCGACAGGATCGCCGCCTGCATTCCGTCGAGGCGGCTGTTGATGCCCTCGATCAGGTGCTTGTGCTTCACAAGGCCGCCGTGACGGGCCAGCATGGTCATGTGCTCGGCAAGCGCCGCGTCCCCGGTCACAACCGCGCCGGCATCACCGAACGCACCCAGATTTTTGCCCGGATAGAATGAATAGGTCGCGGCCGCCCCAAAGGTGCCGACCGGCTGATCCTTGTACCGCGCCAGATGAGCCTGGGCGCAGTCCTCGATGACCCAGAGGCCGTGCTTGCGCGCGATCGCCATGATCGCGTCCATATTCGCCGGCTGACCGTAGAGGTGCACCGGGATGATCCCGACGGTCCGCGACGTGATCGCCGCTTCGACCGCCGCCGGGTCGATTGTGAAGGTCTCGCCGTCGGTGTCGCAGAATACGACCTGCGCGCCCGCATGCGTGATCATCGCGGACGTCGATATCCAGGAATGTGCGGTCGTGATGACCTCGTCTCCCGGCTTGACCTTGAGCGCCGCCATCGCGAGGTAGAGCGCGTCCGTGCCGTTCGCACAGGACACGCAGCGCTTGACGCCTGCCGCGGCCGCGAACTCCTGCTCGAAGGCATCGACATACGGCCCACGGATGAACGCGCTGTCGCGAATGACTGCAGCGATCGCACCGTCGATCTCATCCTTGATCGACTGATATTGCAGCCCGAGATCCGCGTAAGGTACCGGCATAAGGCTATTCCCTAAGTCTTGCCCTTGAGGCGGCGGGCGGGATTTCCGGCATAGCTGCCGGGCTCGGTAATATCTTTCGTGACCACCGAGCCGGCGCCAATCACGACGTCGTCGGCGATGGATACCGGCATGATGGTCGCGTTTGAACCGATCGAAACCCGATTGCCGATCCTGGTCGCACGCCACAATTCCCGGCGGCCGCGTGCCGGCCCGCCGGTGGAAAACGTATCGTTGATGAACATCACACCGTGCCCGACGAAGCAATCCTCGCCGATCGACACCAATTCGCAGATGAAGGCATGCGACTGCACGCGGGTCCGCGCGCCGACGACCGCGCCTGTCTGTATCTCGGTGAACGGGCCGACAAAGCAGTCATCCGCGATCTCGCAGCCGTAAAGATTGCAAGGCTCGACCAATTTGACGCGCTGACCGAATTTGACGTCGCGCACGCCGACCTGATGCACCTGCGGCTTGCCGCTCACGAGATCACACCGAGCTTGCTTCGCCGGGGCTCGAAGCGAAGCGCAACTTCCTGCCCCGTCTCGATCGACTCGTAGAGGGCCGAGATCAGTTCGAGGCTCTTGCGCCCCTGCAAGCCGTCGACCAGCGCGGCGCGCTGATGCAACAGGCAGTCGACGACGTGCTGATAATAGGCCTGATGACCGAAGCCGTAGACGTTGGGCGGATTGACCGAGAACTTCTCGACGACGACCTTGTCGCTCGGCAGCGGGTCGACGAAATTCCAGTGCCTGATCTGATTGACTGCGAAACCCGCGATCTCCACGGTTCCCTTCTCGCCGAGGATCGAAAGGGAGCCTTCGAGATCCTTTGGCCGAACTGCCGTGGTCGCTTCGATGATCCCCAACGCTCCGTTGCGGAATTTCACCGTCGCCACGGCAGTGTCTTCGGTCTCGACCTTCACGAGGGCTGTCGTGGCCCGGGCGTGAACGCTCACCACGTCCCCGAAGAACCACTCCAGCATATCGATGTGGTGGCTGGCCTGGTTCGTCAGCACGCCGCCGTCATAGGCCCAGGTGCCGCGCCAGGCGTCCTGATCGTAGTAGGCTTGGTCCCGGCACCAGCGGACCCGCACGGTGCCGAGGATGAGCCGGCCAAACCTGCCGGCGTCCAGCGCCTCGCGTGCCTTGACGACCGGGACGTTGAAGCGGTTCTGCTTGACGACGAACAGCTTCACGCCGGCTTCGTCGCAGGCACGGATCATGTCGTCTGCGTCCTGCAGCCGGAGCGCCATCGGCTTCTCAACGACAACGTGCTTTCCTGCGCGCGCACACGCGATGACGTGCTGCGGATGCATGCCGCTGGGCGTCAGAACGGCAACGGCGTCGATATCCTTGCGCGCCAGCAGATCGTCCAGATCATCGTAGGCGGGAATCCCGAACTTCGCGGCCAGCGCGTCGGCGCGAGGTTTGACGTTGTCACAAACAGCGACGAGGCTCGCCCTCTCGATGTGATTGCCACCCAGGAGTTCCGCATGGCGTTTCGCAATGCGCCCGCAGCCCAGCAAGCCGAATCTGATCATTCAACCTTCCCCTCGGCAGGCCTTGCCAAACCGATAGATTGCGCTCCCCATCACGCCAATATCTCAGCGTATATTCGAAATATTCATTGCCGATCAAGACAATATTGCCGTTTGGCTCGCTTGCAGGATGCCGCAAGAGGCAGGCTAAGTTTTTGGTCTCCAATCCGTTTTTCATGATACTAGAGGCCAAACGCAAACCTTCCCGACCCAGCCAGCCGATGAATGCCGCCTTCGATGCCGCCGCCGTGAACCTGTCGGCGCGCGACCGATATAGATTGGGTCTCGCAACCCTTTGTCACGTCGTGACAAGTTGCGTATCCCTGATATTCATCACCGAGTATTACCGGCATCTACTGCCCCTGGCGGAGAACAGCCGCGATCGCATCCTGGCCGCCGCTATCGGCGTCGTGCCGTTTGCCCTGTGCTCGATTGTCTTCACGATGAGACGATTCAGCTTTGGCTATGCCCTCGGATTCTATTTCTTCACTCTCATTCTCGGTTACATCTGGCTCGTCGAGTTCTCGACGTTTCCCTACGATCACCGCGCGGCGGCAATTTCCGCATTCGCCTCGGGGATCGCCTTCCTGATTCCGACGCTGCTCGTCGGCTCGCCCTTCCCGCGGCGGTTCACGCTGACAGCCGGGCAGCTTCGCGGCCTTCTGGCCGTCATCGTTCCGCTTTCCATCGTCGTTCTCGCGATCGGTACCATGTTCGAGTTTCAGCTCGCCAGTCCCGAGGACATGTACAAGTTCCGCAGCGAGATCTCACTTCCGAGATGGCTTCAATATGCGATCGGCATTGTCTCCGGTGCGCTGCTACCCTTCGCCTATGCCTGCTTCGTCCAGTTCAAGCGATACGCCCTGGCGGCACTCTGCCTGCTGCTCCTGGTGCTGTTTTACCCGGTCACCCTGACGAAGGTCTCCCTCCTGGCTCCGGGCTGGATGCTATTCCTCACGGTTCTTTGCGCCTATTTCGAAACCCGGATGGCGGTCGTTCTCTCTCTCCTCCTGCCGATCCTGGCAGGCGTGCTGATGGTCGTGCTCTACCGATACGGCCTGCGAGGGCACAACGCCTTCCTCTATTTTGGAACGGTCAATTTCCGGATGATCGCGATGCCGTCGAGCGCGCTGGATTTCTACAATGACTTCTTTACAACCCATCAGTTGACGCATTTCTGCCAGATAACACCCCTCAAGCTGATCATGGCGTGCCCGTACGACAAGCCGCTCTCGCTCTACATGGCCGACAGCTATCATCTCGGCTATTTCAATGCTTCGCTCTTTGCCACCGAAGGCATTGCTTCGGTGGGCATGGCGCTGGCTCCCGCCTCGGCCTTGGTCTGCGGACTGATCATCAGCCTCGGCAATCGCGCCGCCGCCGGCCTGCCCCCACGTTTCGTTCTCCTGTCAAGCGGACTGCTGCTTCAGATATTCATCAACGTGCCGCTCACGATCGCGCTCGTGACTCACGGCGCGGCGGTCCTATTCTTGCTTTGGTACGTTGCGCCGCGGGATGTGCTAGGAGATCGACCAGCCGAAGTACCTTAGGTCGAAGCGAATGCCAATCTTGTGTTACTGGGGCAAACCGAATAGCGGGCTTCCTGCGTTCCTCCTCACGAACGCGGTCGTTTGCTGTATCTTGCTGACCTTCGTCATCCAGCTGTACGACTTCTTTGGAATTTTCGAATTGGATCCGTCGCGGATCATCCGGGTCGCTCTCATCGTGGTGTCGCCCATTACCCAGCTGTGGCCACGCCATGGCGAAGCTTGACCGGCAAGGATTTGGGCTTCATGCGCGTGCTCGTACTGAACGGAGACTATCCCCGTTTTCTGAAGTGGCTGTATGGCCATCAGGCCGGTCTGACCGATGCCTCCTATGCGGAACAAATGGCCGCGCGAAACGCAAGCCTGTTTGGCGTCGCGGATTTCTATTCAAACAACTTCAGGGCCCATGGACATGCGGCGGCGGAAATCCACGTCAACAATGTCTGGCTTCAATCTGCCTGGGCTCGCGAACGTGGCATGGCTTTCGACGTGCCGGCGCAGTTCGCGGAGAGCAGGAAGGATCGCCTACCGGGGTGGCTGCAACGCGCCACGGCTCCGCTCAAGCCGATCCTCAGACCTCTTGCGCGAACCGTCGGGCTTAGCCCGCGTCTGAGCGAACCGCTCGAACGCGTTCTTCTCGCTCAGATCGAGGAATTCAAGCCCGACCTTATCCTCAATCAGGACGTGTTCTACGTCGGCACCAGACTGATAGAGCGCATTAGAAGCATGGGCGTGCCGACAATCGTCGGACAAGTCGGCATCGAGCCCTCCCGCGGCGAAAACTGGCTTGCATACGATCTCATGCTGTCACAATTGCCGCGCGTGGTGCGCGCTTTTCGAGCGGCCGGCGTCGCGGCAGAGGTTAGCCATCTGGCCTTTGAACCGATCATCCTGGACAAGCTGCCGCCCGCTGCGGCGCCGGATATTGATGTCTCATTCGTGGGCTCAGTATCGGAAGACCATCGCGAGCGGATCGCGCTCCTCGAGTTCATCGCCCGTCGCTTCAATCTGAGGCTCTGGGGAAACATCCCGACTTCCCTTCCGGCCTCATCGCCGCTTTGGCGCTGCTTCCAAGGAGAGGTCTGGGGCACAGAAATGTATCAGGTACTGAGGCGATCCCGCATCACCCTGAATTCCCATATCGATATCGCGGGCGAGGAGGCCGGCAACATGCGCCTCTTTGAGGCGACCGGCGTCGGGACGTTCCTGCTCACGGACTACAAGCGCAATCTGGATACCTTGTTCGAGCCGTCCCGGGACGTCGCCGTCTGGCGGTCGCCCGAGGATTGCGCAGCGTCAATTGACCGGTATCTCAACGATGAAAGCTCCCGCTTGGCGCTTGCGACGGCAGGCCAAGAGGCGACCCTTTCGCGACACAACTTCAACCAGCGCGTTCGCGAGATTCTGGATTTCATCGCACACATCAAGCGCTAGGCTTTTGCAGCTGGCCGGCGGCCTTGACGACACCGCCGAAAATAGCCAAAGTCAGCTCAACTCACAGCTAACACCTTGTAAGATCTGTACTTTTTTTGGGAGTCCCACGTGGACAGCATCGAGCACTGCCGATTCGACGGTCAGTTGTACGCAATCATTGTGCGGGCTTCCTTTCGTGAGCCGGGGATCACGTTCTTTTCGCCTCCGGAGCTCTCGCAGCAGCTCGCCTTCATGAGTCATCCGGAAGGCAAGAGTATTGCACCACATCGACACAACAAGGTGACGCGCGAGGTGCACTACACGCAGGAGGTCCTCCTTATCCAGAAGGGCAGGCTTCAGGTCGACTTTTACACTGAAGCCGAAGGCTATCTTGAAAGCCGCGTCCTCAATGCGGGCGACATCATCCTGCTCTGCAGTGGCGCGCACGGCTTTCACGTTCTCGAACCCGTGGAGATGTTCGAGATCAAGCAAGGCCCATATGCCGGGGAGAATGATAAGACGCGCTTTGCAGAGGTCGCGAACTCCGCTCTTCGGATCAAGGGTCCGGGCCTGTGACCAAGACGTTCATTCCCGTGAACACGCCGCTGCTCGATGGGAACGAGGCCGAGTATCTCGCGGAGTGTATCCGCACTGGGTGGATCTCTTCCGAAGGTCCGTTCATCAAGCGGTTCGAGCAGGGGATGGCTGCTCTGGTCGGACGGCGCCACGGGGTTGCCGTGACCAACGGTTCAGTGGCGCTCGACATAGCGGTTCATGCCCTAGGACTTGAACCCGGTTCGGAGGTCATCCTACCGACTTTCACTATCATCAGCTGCGCCAGCGCGATTGTGAGGGCCGGCCTCGTCCCCGTCGGTGTCGATTGCGACCCGGCAACCTGGAACATGACGGTCGAAGGCGTGGAGGCAGCGATCACACCGCGCACGCGTGCCATCATGCTGGTTCACATCTATGGTCTACCGGTCGACCTTGCATCGATTCTCGAGCTTGCGCGCAGGCACGACTTGAAGGTGATCGAGGATGCAGCCGAAATGCATGGCCAGACCTATCGTGGCGCGCCCTGCGGCAGCTTCGGCGACATCTCGACGTTCAGCTTCTATCCGAACAAGCACGTCACGACCGGCGAAGGCGGCATGATCCTCACGGACGATGACGCGCTGGCGGAGCGCCTGGCGAGCCTGCGCAACCTCTGCTTCCAGCCGCAGCAGCGCTTCATTCACGAGGAACTCGGCTGGAACGCGCGCATGACCAATCTCCAGGCCGCGCTTGGTGTCGCACAGATCGAGCACCTACCCCGTACCGTCGAGTTGAAACGTCGGATCGGCCGGCTCTACGACGAACATCTCGAGGACGTGGCCGGCATCCGCCGTCCCGTTCCTCGCACCAACTATGCCGACAACATCTATTGGGTCTACGGGATCGTTCTCGACGACAACGTTCCGTTCGATGCCAAGGAGGCGATGGGGCGTCTGGCGCAGAAGGGCATCGGAACGCGACCGTTCTTCTGGTGCATGCACGAACAGCCGGTGCTCCGCCGGATGGGCTTCATGCTGAATGAGTCCCATCCCAACGCCGAACATATCGCTCGCCGCGGCTTCTATCTCCCAAGCGGTCTCGCATTAACCGAAGACGAGATCGCGCGTTCCGCTTGGGCGCTGAAAGAGATTCTGCCGTGAGTGTCTTTGCCGGATACGCCCCTTGGTACGACCTTCTGTACGAAGACAAAAACTATTCGTCGGAGGTGGAGTTTGTCGAAGAACGTCTTCGCCACCACGGCACGGCTCCGGGCAAGCTGCTCGACCTGGGCTGCGGAACGGGCGTGCACGCCATCGAATTCGCTCGCCGCGGCTGGAGTCCCGCCGGTATCGACCTGAGCCAAGAAATGATCGCCCAGGCGAGCAGCCGTGCCGAACAGGCGGGACTTTCCATTCCCTTCCGCCAGGGCGACGCCTGCCAAAGTGGAACGGAGCGCGACTTCGATGCAGTCGTGTCGCTGTTTCACGTAGCAAGCTACCAAAACAATCCCAAGAGCCTTGAAGGCCTGTTCAGAACCGCGCATGCCGCTTTGAAGCCCGGCGGCATTTTCCTCTTCGATTACTGGTACGGCGGCGCCGTTCTTACGCAGGGCGTCGAGACGAGGGTCAAGGTCAAGGAAAGAAGGCCGCTGCGCCTCACGCGGATCGCGCAATCGAACCATGACGAGCTGAATGCCACAGTTTTCGTCAACTATACGCTCTTCTGCGAAGACATGGACCAAGGCTTGATCCGACGTGTCGAGGAGACGCACCGGATGCGCTACTGGTTTCCGTTCGAAATCGAGAGCTCTCTTCGCTCCTGTTGTTTCGAGCCAGTGGGTAGCTACGCCTGGCTTTCTGACGCGCCGCCAAACTCGAAGACGTGGGCCGCGTACTCGATCGCCAGGAAGATCGCCGAGAGGTGAGACCGTTGCGCCTGGCCGTGATGCTGGAGCAAGCGATTGAAGTCGGCGGAGGCTTCCAGCAGCCCCTGAACGATACGCTATGGCTTCGTGATTGGGCGAAGGAATCCGGCAATGAAATTGTGGTCTATTCGCCCTATTCCCGGACGATGGAGGTCCTGAAGGAATTCGGGATCGAGAGCCGCCTATGCAAGTTCGGTGTTCTGGACCATGCGTTTCTCTTCCTCAAGTATTGTCGCCCCTTCGATCTCGTCCAGATCGCTCTGAAGGCCAAGTCGCCGTTCGAGAGAGCCCTAATCAAGGATGGGATCGACCTCGTTCATTTCACCTCGACGTCAAAGCGGCACCTCCTGCTTTACAAGCTGCCGTTTCTCATCACGATATTCGACACCTGTCATCGCGACGCTCCGGAGTTCCCAGAGGTGCGGGCATTCGGCGAATTTGAACGGCGGGAGATCTTGTTTGGCCTCGGCTGTACGAAAGCAGCGATAGTAATCGTCAACGCACCGAAACTAATCGACGACCTCAGCCAGCGATACGCGATGGAGCGGGACCGGGCCATTTGCATACCCTTCTCGCCGTCGACCTATGTCGCACGGTCACCCGAAGGCGACGCTACCGATTCGGCGGTCTTGCAGAAGTATGGGCTCCAGCCCGGCTATTTGTTCTATCCGGCGCAATTCTGGCCGCACAAGAACCATGCGATGCTGCTGATGGCCCTCGCACTGCTCCGCGAAAGGGGCATCACGGAGCGCTTGGTGCTGTGCGGTTCGGACAGGGGCGGCCGCGAAAAAATCGACGCTGCCATCGCGACCTATGGCCTCGCCGCGCAAGTCTCTATCGTCGGCTTTGTCGAATCCTCCGAGCTTGGCGCCCTCTACCGCGGAGCCTCTGCGCTGGTGATGCCCAGCTATTTCGGTCCGACCAACATGCCTCCATTAGAAGCCTGGGCCGTCGGAACGCCCGTCATTTATCCCGAGGCCTTCGAGGAACAAGTCGGCGACGCTGCGATCCTGTTCGACTATGACGATCCGCAGTCGCTGGCAGATGCCATTCTCGGGCTTCGCGCGAACGGCACACGTGAACGCTTGTGCGAGGCCGGATACCAGCGGCTCAAACTATTCGCAGCCGAGACCAAGCGCGGGCGCGAGCAATTCGCACGGCAGATGCAGCGGCTGAAGCACCGGCTGGGACTGGCCCTGCACTGAGCCGTCCAGGCGCCCGGTCAGGAGGGAATCAGCTCGATCAGACGCGCGCGCAAATTGGGTTTAAGGAGCGGACTCGCGATCACGCCGACGATCGCCAGCCATATCGCGCACTCATACAGAAAATGCGCCCCCCCACTTCCGGGCGCAATCGCCGCGATCATCGTCCCCAAGGCCCAGCCGGGCACCACGATGATCACAGCCACGAGGAGCAGGAAGGCGACGTGGCGGAACGTATCATGTAGCGTCTGCTTCATGACAAGGATGGCGAGCAGGCCGAACTGGATGGCGAGGTCGCTCGCGACTATGGCAAGAGCCGCGCCGAGCGGACCCAACGAACGGATCAGCACGACGGACAGGCCGAGAAACACAATGAGATGCAGCCCCTTGGTTCGAACCAGCAGATCGGCGCGGTTGCTGTGATTGGCGAAACCAAGGGCCAGCAGGGAGGGAGCAACGGCCGCGGCTCCAAGCAGCAACGTGACTGCGAGGGAGGTGTCCAGGGGAATGCCCCCCCGTGTCCAAAGCGCAAAAAAATCAGCCCAGAATGACAGCAGGCCGGCCACGACGGCGCTGGCAAGCGCCGTCACGAGCACCGACCCATAGGCATAGTGGCGGCGCAGCCGCTCGTGGTCGCCAACCGCATAGTCGTGACCGAGTTCTGCCGCCATTGGTGTGACCATTTGGCTGCAGAGCCCTCTCACCAGGCTAGCCACGACGCGCGTGAGCCCCCACTGGGCGACGGCGACCCGATCGACGACAAAAGCGCTCACCAAGAGTACCGGCAGATTCATCAAGGCCAGTTCAGCCGCGTTGGCGACACCAAAAGGGATAGCACGCCTGAGTTGTCCAATACCCCAGCGCCACGACCACACACAACGTCGGCGCCGCAGGAATGGAAACAGTCGCGGCGCATCTATCGCAATCAAGAAGACCCCAAATAGGAGCTGTATCGCGCTGTAGGCGATTGCGACAGCGAATAGGCTGCCGAACAGCGCGAGCGCAACGAGCTGCGCAATCTGAATCAGCAGGAGATCGCCGCACAATAACCAGGTGATCCGCCCGAACTTGCCGCGCACTCTATAAAGGGCTGAAACCAGATTGGTCGGCAAAGTGAAAAGCATACCGACGAGCATGACTAGCATGGCGGAATCGAATGAAGCCGTCGTCTTGAACCCCAGCATCGTGGATGGCGGCAAAAGCTCGACGACCGCGACCACCACTGCACTCAGGAGAAGGACGAGGTTGAGATAGGCGCGCATCACCCCGTGGTAGAAGTTTCCTGTTCGCCCGTCACAGTCGGCGCATGACCTAAACGCAAGGAATCGGTTGATGGCTCGGGACTGGAGACCACAATCGGCGATGACTATAAGGCTTCCGGCCGCGTAGATCGCAAGCCAGGCCGCGAGCGTATCGCTCGACCAGAAGTGCAGGAACACCGGAACCAGCACCAGCTGCTGTGCTACTCCCAGGATGATGAGAACGAAATTCGCCGACCAGCCGTGCAGAAGCCGGCGCAAGCGGCCCTCCCCGCCGAGCCCAGGGCTGGGCCCTGCCTTGCTTCGCGCATCAGCTTGCGTACCGGTCAAGCGCCCCCCTTATAGCGCAGGCTTGCGCATAGCCGCTCGAAAATTCCTGGAAAACCTAAGCAGGCTGTTACCCTACCCTGGCGAGCGCGAGTTGTCTGCCGGAAGAAAGCGGCAATTTTCGCACAGTTTCATCCGGCCGCCGAGCGTGTCTTTTAGAGCGTCGCGGAAATCGGGGCAATGCAGGAAAGTCCCGAGGAGGATGCCCGCGAACGCCAGCGGCGAGCCGTCAGTTAAGCCGGCCGATCTCGATGTCCACACCATGTCGGACGCATGATTATCGTGTGCACAGCGCTTTTGGCCCCGGCCCTCGCTTGGGACGATCAGATGCTCTAAGAGAGTACAATATGAGGACAGACCGAAAACCAGCTTCCGTGCCGGTAAGCCGTTGAAATAGGATGTGCGTGCATTGAACTCAGTCTGTCTACCATGGCGTGGTTACATCCCCGGACGTCTCCTGCGTTGGCGTCACTCCTTTCCCAATTACAGATTTGTTCCTGCGCTCTCGATTGTGCTGGCCACGATAATCGTCTTGCTGCTCGTTATCGATCGCGGCTTCGATCTGACTGACGAGGGGATGTATCTATACGATATGGAGCACCCCGGGCTGAACTCAGGGACGCACATCAACCTCATCGCCGGAAAATTTGGCCACCTCTTCCACAACAACATTGTGGTGTGGCGGGCGATTTCGCTCGCCTTGAACATTGCCGGGTCGCTGATCTTCGCCGCCGGATTTTGGCGGCTGGGAGCATGCCTTGGTCTGCTTGGAGATCGCACAAGATCGGCGCAGGCGGGATTCTCCATCGCCGTTCTGATTGGGTCGCTCGGATATTATGGTGCCGGTCCGCCCTCTCTCTCGTCGAACAGCGTGGCTGCATTCGGCTTGCTCGCTGGCACGGGGATGCTTGCACTTGCCGTTACGGTCGCGCCGGGCATTTGGCGATACTTCGCGGTCGCGTTGTCCTCGCTGGCGATCGTTCTGCTCGAAGCAGCCCGGATCAGCGCAGGGCTCGGCTATGTGCTGGCCGCGCCGGCGATGTTGTGGCTGGCTTCCTCATTGATTGGCTGGCGGGCGACTGTACGGCTCGCCTTGGCGCATATCCTTTTTGGAGTGCTCTGGACCATCGTGCTCGCGACGAGCCTCGACGCTTGGCAGCAGATTTTGCCCGTCGTGCAATTCCTGCTCAGCACCGGCGCTTCAGGAGAGTCGTCCTATAACTACAGCTTGCTCGCGGAGCAGCACCTGCAGGATATCCTTGCCTTCGCATGGCAATCGCTACGGTATGCCGCCGCCGCGGCCGGAGCCGGGCTCGTCTCGAGTCTGCTGCTGCTAGGCTGGCGATCCTTTTTCGCCTCGCCATCATTCCTGCTGCTCCGCCGCGTCCGCGCAAGCGTGCTGTTCTTCGCGGCTCTTTTGCCGATGATTCCGCTGTCGGGCTACATTTCCTTGATCGACGTCTTCGCGAACTGGCCGACCGGCGCCTGCGCCGGCGCCGGCATGATCGTTTGCGACCAGCCAACCGGGTTGACTGGACGGCCCTTCATGTACGCCGTCGGCGGACAGATCGTCGTTGCGGCCCTGTTCATCGCCTTGGATCGGCTCAGTCCGAGAAGCGCACCACGTGACGAGGTCGTCGCTCGCTGGAGCATCTCGACCTTCTTCCTCCTGCTCACGCTGCTGCTGGTCCTCACAATCGTCACTTCGATCGGCACCAATACAGGCTTGCTTGCGCATAGCATCTTTTGCCTCGGGCCCGTGATGGCGGCCGGATACTTTGCCCTGACACATGCGGGCTCTCGCCTGGGCCGAATACCTGACCATATCGCGCCGGTCTCCCTTGTCTGCTTCTCCCTGCTGATGGCAATCGCCGTCGGCCATAATCGATTGTTCTTTCCCTATCGGCTGGATAGCACGATCTTCAAACAGACGACGCGGCTCAATCACCCGCCGGAGCTCAAGCGGCTCAAAGTCAGCGCGAACCTGTCGAGCGTGCTGACGAGCATCGATCATACACTGCAAGGCGCCGGCTTCGACCCGCAGCGCGATCTGGTTCTGCCGATTTACAACATGCCGGGCCTTCTCGTCGGCACCAATACGCGCGCATTCGGATTTGCCTGGCTCGACACAGGGCCAGGCTGGGACGAGATCAATTGCCATCGCGTCAAAACCGATCCGGCCGACCTTCGCGCCATCGGGCGGCTCTTTGTACTGTCCAACAGCGCAGCCAGCCCAGCCTTTGCGAATTGTCTGAAAGAGCGCGGCGTCGATATGGCAGCCGAGCGGCGGATCGCGACTATCCCAATTGAAGCCGATCGTGCAGTAACGGTTGGCATAATTCCTATTCCCTGAGGCGATCGCCGCCGGCCGTTTGGCTCTAGAATAAGCAGACCAGCCCACAATGTCGTACAGCAATCCCCCAGATCCGCGGCTCACGCGCATCCTCTACGTCGCCTTCGGCGTCACCATTGCAGCCTCACTTCTCACATATTTCGACGCACTGTCTCAGTACGCCACGTCCGACCAGGAGGTGACCGCGCTCCGGCTGACCAACTTCCTCAATGACCCACGATCTGCGTCGCCGTCGCAGGGATCGATGATTTCCAACATTTTTGTCGCCGGCCCCGCTAAGCTTCTCGCAGGCCTGCTCGGCTGGATCTGGCACATCGACGATCTCATCGTCTGGAACATCCACTATACGAAGATACTGCCCTTCGCGGTCTTCCAGGTCACGGCCTCGCTCGCATTCATCGTGTATCTGGCACACTCCGCGACGATACTGGCCCGCCCTCACACCGCGAACAGAACCATCGCGCTGCTCTTTGCAGTGATGGTTATCATGAACTACCCGATGCTGAAGGGGCTGGTGAAAGTCCTGAAATACGACGCGCTGTCGACGCTGTTTTCAGCAATCACGGTTCTTTGCTATTTGCGATATCGCACGACTAGGTCGTCCTCCTCAGAGACCTTTCCTGTTGCGTCGATCGGCTTCTTCGCAGCTCTCGCCTATCTCGAAAAGGATTCCACCTTCTCGAACTCGGTGCTGATCCTCCTGATAGAAGCAACACTGCTTCCCTTCTCGTCGGCTGACGGCCGAACAGCCTTGCTCCGGCTGGCACGCTTTCTCGGCATAGTCATTGCGACTTTCCTCGTAACCAGCTTTGTCGGCTCGCCCATCTTCTGGCGGCATCCCCTTCAAGTTTTGACGCTATTCTCAAGCGTTGACCAATATCTCGTAAATCTGCCGACGGGCCTCACTGTACTGAGTGCGGTGATCTTGGGCTCCTTCTACATTTTCATCCCAACGATACGACCTCTGTGGCCGGCACGGGTCAGCCTGCCGGTTTTCCAGAGAACCCTCCTGCTATTTTCCGCTGCGGCGATCGTCGTCTTCGTCGTCGCTACTGTGATGTTTCAGGAAAACATCCTTTACGATCCGACCATCGCCGGCAACGATCTGCGCCCAGAGGATCTTCAGGCCCGCTCGATCTATGTCTCGAAGCCGATCGCCCTCAGCTCGATCACGACGCTGGACCAGAGCGCCTGGATCACCCACGCCAAGGTCCTGTTCAGCATGATCAGGGTGCTGTTCTACACGCTCCCGGAGATAACCATCTTCATGATCGTGACCGCTGTTCCCCTGTTCCTGCTGCTGTCCCGCAACAACGAGAACCTCTTCAAGTCACATGCAGCAACCCTGCTTCTGCTGCTTGCCATTCCGGCCGCGACGCTGCTGGCCTACGGCGTCGGCGACGTCCCCTTCGACCCGAAATATCTCGTTCTGATCGGCCTGCTCCTGACGATCTACGGGATGTTTCCAGCACTGCTCGCCCTGACGAGGAGTCCAGGCCCTCTCGCCACGACAGCCTATCTCGCGGTGACCTGCGCTGTCCTGTGGACCGCGCTCGGCGCGGCTCCCACCTACCTGCGATACAAAAACATCCTGCGCGACCGGGTCCTCGAAAATGCGTCACCCCTCGACATGAACCATTACATCTGGTGGACATGGGCAGGCTGGGGCGAGACGACCTATGCGATCTCCCGGCACATCGAGGCGACCGCCAAACGGCCGATGACTATCGCCTTCGACTACAGACGGCCTTTCTATACGACTGCGGGCCTCGCCTGGATTCGAATTGATTTTGAAACTTGTCAGTCCCTGGCCGAACTGAAAACGATCTTGAACGGCCCCGAGGTTCGGGATGCCGATGTCCTCGTGGTCAGCAAGAACATGAGCAATCGGCGATGGTGCCTAAATCAGATCCTGCGACGAATGCGCGACCAGGCGGTCTATGTCGATCGTCAACAAGGCTTCGAATATGGCTGGTTGTTCAACTATAGCGACGTGAAACGGACATTTGGCGAAGAAGAATAAGGCACCAACGTTGCCTTCGGCATCCGCGACGAAGATAGTACCAGAATCTGCGTCCCCGGTTACTTCCTCGCCACAAGCAGGAACATAACGGCAAGTGGATTGAGCAATTCAATCGTTTCAAGCCTCTCGTGCGGCCACAGGACGTTCGCCATTCTGTTCGGACCGCGCCAATGCAGGACCCGGCTTTCCCTGACGTTGAAGCCAGTCTCCTGGAGCAGTTTTCCGATATTATTTCGTGTTACCCGAAACTGCCCCCATTCGAGCCTGTCGATGGCCGCTTTGACGAAGTTGACCGGATTCCAGACGATGGGCTCGCAAATGACGACGACACCATCCGGTCGAAGTCTCTCTCTCATGCTTTCGATGGATTTACGCGGGTCGGAGAAATGATGCATCGCGCCGCTAACATAGATCGCATCGAACATTTCGCTCGTGCTGATGAATTCGGCGGGCGACACGAGATAGTTGACCGGATATTCGCCCAACTTCTTGCGGGCCTGTTCAAGCATCTCCGACGATAGGTCGGAGAGCGTAAAACTGCGGAGGCCTGGCAGACCGCGCTGCAGGAAACGCTGCGCATGGATGCCGGTGCCGCCCCCCAGTTCCAGGACATCAAACCCGCCCGGCGATACCTTGAGATTTCGCGCAACCGCATCCGCGATCTGATCGATCTTGTAAAAATGGTTGGAATTTTGGCGATTGTAGCGATCGTCATAGTCGCGAGCGATCTTCTGGTAGTGGTCACGCTGCGCCTGAATTACGTCCATGCCTACGGTCCTCGATGATCTGTTCCTGCGCGGCGCCGCGCCCAGGCTCGCCCCGCTCGTTCGGTCTCGCCGCGTCCTCGGGATATCGCGAGCCCCCGGAGCCGTTGAAAAGCCCACCAGATCGGCTATAAAGCCGCCCAACAAGCGTCATTAAGCGTTGGGAACTGCCCCGAAAGCTCGGCGCTGACCGCCCTACTCTGTCGTCAAAAATACGATTTCAAAGGAGCCCTTTTGGAGCGCACCCAGATAAGTATCGTCGTCCCCGTATACAATGAAAGCGGGGCCCTGGCCAATCTAATTAGCGAGATCGGGGCGGTCTGTGATGCTCGCAACTACGAGTTCGAGATCATAGTTGTCGATGATGGTTCGACTGATGGTAGCGCTGAGGTCGCTGCTGGCTTGCCCGGGGTAACGGTGGTTTGTTTCCGCCGGAATTTTGGCCAGACCGCCGCCTTCGACAGCGGCTTTCACATGGCGAGATTCCCATATGTCGTTACCATGGACGGCGATGGACAAAACGACCCGAACGACATTCCGCGGATGATTGCGTATCTGGAAGAGAACGATCTCGACGTAGTGGCCGGGTGGCGGCAATCGCGGAAGGACACCTTCGGCAAGCGCATCATTTCGCGCGGCGCGAATTTGCTGCGTAAGTTGCTCCTGCGCGACAACATCCATGACAGCGGATGTTCGCTGAAGATCTTCCGTCGCGAGTGCTTCGAGAACCTCCGGCTCTACGGCGAGATGCACCGGTTCATTCCCGCCCTGCTGCAAATGCAGGGCTTTTCCGTCGGCGAGATTGCGGTCAATCATCGGCCGCGAACCAGCGGACGTTCGAAATACAACGTATTCCGAACGTTCAAGGGTCTTGCCGACATGATGCTGCTGTGGTTCTGGCGCAGCTACTCAGTGCGGCCGATCCACCTCCTGGGCAGCGTCGGTGTCTTTCTGCTTGTGATATCGGGCCTATTCGGACTGCGGACCGTGTACCTGTTCCTCCACGAGCAGAAACTTTCGAGCACGCTCGAGCCGCTCTTGACCGTGTTCACCTTCATCGCCGGGCTGCTGTTCGTATCGCTCGGAATCCTGACGGACCTTCTCATCAAGATCTACTACGCCAGAGAGAACGTTCCGTATTACTCGATCCGCAAGGTCATCCGCCCCGACTCGGTCGGCGAGAAGCCGGTCCGGATCTCAACCAGCAACGCCAGACAAGCCGACAGCGATCGTCCGCTGGTTTCCTGATGCCAAGCCGAGCAGCTTCAGAAGATCTCATGTCACCGACCAAGATCTCCGACCTGGCCGTCTCAGCCTTTCCACTCTCGAAGGGTCACAGCACCGGTCGGGGTCTCGAGCGTGTGATCGCCGAACTTGTCACCGGCCTGGAAGCCAAGGGGCAACCTTACGCTTTCTACGATCGAGGTATCATTCGAAACGAACTGTTGGCCATGACGCAGGCCGCAAGCTTCACGTTCGAACTCCGCCGCAAGAGTCACGATCTCTGGTTCGCGGTCTATCCGGTCGCTGGTATCTTTCCCATCCTGGCCGGACGCCATCCGGTCGTCACGGGACTGTACGATCTCATCCCGTTCCTTGCGACGGGCTACGACAATGCTGCCAAGTACTTCATCAAACGCCGCTGCATCGAATTTTCATGTCGCCGCAGTGACGGCATCATCGTTCCTTTTCCGTCCACGGCCAAACAGATCCGCGAGATGTTCGGGGTCCCCGCGGAGCGTATCGAAGTCATCCCGCTCGGCGTTGACCACAAAACCTTTTTCCCCGAACCTGAAGTGGAGCGACGTCCGTTCCACTTCGGCTTCCTCGGTGAGGCAAAACGCGCCAAGGGCCTGGACACGGCGATCATCGCCTTTTCGAAGATCTTGCCGCAGTTGCCCAGCGCTCATCTCTGGATCGCGAGCGACGGCAATGAGATCGAGGAGATGAAGGAACTGGCCCAACGCCTGATACCGGAATCAAACTACAAATTTCTGGGATTCATTCCCGAAGCCGAAATTCGTCGCTTCTATTGTGGCCTCGATCTCTTCCTATTCCCGTCCCGCTACGGCTTTGGAATGAGCCCTGTCGAGGCCATGGCGTGCGGAACGCCTGCGATCGCGGGACGGACTCTGGATTCGGAGGACTTCTTCACTCAGGAGCTTTCGCTGGCAGACCCGAACTCTCCCGACGAACTCGCCCAGCGTATGCTCGCCCTGTGCACCGAGCGTGACCGCTACAACGAACTCCGCGATTGGGGACTTGCGCGCGTCCAGACGTTGTCCTGGGAAAGCATGGTGCGCCGCTATCTGGCTTTCTTCGAGAGGGTCAAGGTGGACTATGCCGTTCGTCGGGGCCGAGTTGAAAGAGTTGCATCCCAGCCATGAAACGCGCGCTCGAACTGACCAGAATTCTCGGAACGTTCGTTTTCGTCGGATTGACCATTTGGCTGCTTGATGCACGCGCGATGCTCGCCGTCCTGCAGAGGATCGAGATTGAACACTTCGCGGTGGCGTGCGTGATCTCCGGCATCGTGATGATCCTTACAGGAGTCAAGTGGCGGATCATGTTGCCGAATGTCGGGCTTGGCGACATTATTCGCCTTGTCTTTATCGGGCAATTCTACAGTTTCTTCTTCTTTGGTCAGGCCAGCGGGGAAGCCGCCAAGATCTATCTCCTCTCGAAAAATGTGGGAAGCGTGTCGGGTGCCGCCGCATCGAACGTGGCTGACCGGCTAACCTCGCTGGTGGCGTTGCTCACGGTTTCGCTTGTTGGGTTTGCCAGCTCTTCAACCGATTCTCCGCGCAGTCTTCAATGGACGGTGGTCGCGGTGCTGTCGGTTTGCGTCGTCCTGCTGTTGTCTCTTCGCCTCGAAGCAGCCGCCAAGATTGCGCTGTGGATCGCGACCTGGATGGAAGGTTCGGGACGATCCCTACGATACGCAGCTCAGGCCTTGCGGAACGCGATCATGCAGTGGCATGCTTCAGTACACGACATCAGGCGCATCTCTGCCTCGCTCTTGCTTGGCGTTCTGATCCACCTTGGAAATGCCGCCGCGCTCACTATTCTCGCGGAGGGCGTACGTGTCAGTTTGTCCTTCGCCGATTGGTGCTGGATCGTCGGCATCATGAGCGTGGCCGGCTTGATCCCCCTGTCGATCGGCCAGGTCACCGCGAACGGAACGCTCGTTGGCTTGCTTCACATCGTCGGGACGCCTCTGAACGATGCGATGACCGTCTCGATCCTGAGCTTGTTCATTAACTTCCTGATTGCGGTCGCGGGCGCCTTGCTGGAATGGCTGAGAGCGAGAAAGCTCGAGGCGCTCAAGGCCGCTGCCAACGCCTGATGAATTGCGTTTGGCATTGGTAGATGCCCGGACAGACCTTCAACGCCTTCAGCATCCCAGGTACCCGAGCGTGGTCCGGAAAAATCTGCAGCGGTCTTGCGATATCACACTCTAGATAAGAAGATCGTGACCGATATGGAACAGCGCATCTGCCTGGGGCGATGACGGTGCAACCACGGTGATCTGGGTGACGTTGTGGTTGTTGTTAGTCTCGTTGCTCTCGGCGATCGCGCTGGTGTAGTCCGCAATCCCACCGATGTAATAGGTTCCTGGCGCCACGTTGGGCAGCGTCAGCGTGATCGCCTGGTGGTCGTAGTAGCCAGGCGTGCCGTTGGCCGTCAGGCCCGCAGAGGTGACGCTGGTCAGCAATGTGTCCCCTGTCGTGATCGTCGGGTCCGTGGAGAAATAGAAGCCTGAGGTCGATGGAGCAGCCGCGGCCTTGCCGAAATTCACCAACCAAAAATCGACGGTCGTGGTTCCACCCGCTGCGACGCTCGTGCGGCTGACGCTGTCGAAGGAAGCCGTCAGGTCGGGCTGCGCCGGTCCGGCCACCGTAATCTGCGTGACACTGTGATTGTTGTTGGTCTCGTTGCTCTCGGCGATCGCGTTGGTGTAGTCCGCGATCCCTCCGATGTAATAGGTTCCTGGAGCCAGATTGCCGGGCAATGCGAGCGAGATGGTCTGATGATCGAAATAGCCGGGCGCCCCATTAACCGTCAGGCCCGGTGAGGCCACGGTGGTCAGCAGGGTGTCACCGGTCGTAATCGTCGAATCCGTCGACAGGTAGAGCCCCGACGTCGATGCGGCGGCCACGGCTTTGCCGAAGTTCACCATCCAGAAATCGACGGTCGCGCTGCCCCCGGCGGCAATCGTTGTGCTGCTCACACTGTCGAAGGACGCCGTCAGGTCCGGCTTTGCCGGAGCTGTCACCGTGATCTGCGTGGCGTTGTGATTGTTATTCACCTCGTTGCTCTCGGCGATCGAATTGGTGTAGTCCGCGATCCCACCGATGTAATAGGTTCCCGGAGCCAGATTGCCAGGCAGCGTGAGCGCGACGGTCTGATGATCGAAATAGCCGGACGTCCCATTGGCGGTCAGGCCCGGTGAGGTCACCGTTGTCAGCAGGGTGTCACCGGTCGTTATCGTCGAATCCGTCGACAGATAGAACCCTGAGGTCGATGCGGCGGCCACGGCTTTGCCGAAGTTCACCATCCAGAAATCGACGGTCGCGCTGCCACCTGCCGCAATCGTCGTGCTGCTCACACTGTCGAAGGATGCCGTCAGGTCGGGCAGCAAGGGCTGAACAGCAATTGCGCTGTCAACCGGCCCGTCGGCAAACCGGAAATACTCCACACCGGAAACCGTATCGGTGCCATCCGGCGCCCCGGCGCGCTGGTCGGCCACGGTCCAGGTCAGCGAATACGCGCTGTAAGAGATGAGATAATTCGCCCTGTTGCCCGAATACACCGCAGTATCGGTCCCGGCACCGCCGATGACGGTGTCGTTGCCGCCGCCGCCGGTGATGGTGTCGTTGCCGCCCGCGCCGTTCAGCGCGTTGGCGATGGCATTGCCCAGGATCGTGTCGTTGCCGGAGCCGCCGGTCGCGTTGTCGATGTAGGAGCGCGCATCGTTGTTGTAGAGATAGGCGTTGTAGACGTTGCCGGATGCGTAATGGCCATCGCCGAGATAGGCCAGTTGCACCGAGGAGAACACCGACGACGCACCGGGCTTGAGGTTGATGCTCAGGTTCGTCGTGTAGTTCGACAGGTCGTAGGTGTCGACGCCGCCGCCGTCCCAGACTGTCTCGTAGATGCGGTTGGCCGAGCCGCCGACGCCGCCGCCCGGCGCGAGCTGCCCGACGCCGTTAATGAACTCCTGCCCCGTGATCGGATTCCAGGTGTAGACAGTGTTGCTGCTTTGGGTCGTGAAGTCCGCGCCGTACATCGTTTGGAGCGCGAGGATATCGTTGGCCATATAGGTCTGCGGATAACCATAGGCCTCGTTGGTGTAGCCCGTCAGCGGCGCGCCGACATAGCTGCGATAGCTCATGACGGTGTATTCGCTGTCGTCATGCGCGCTCGGCACCGCGACGTTGGCGACACCGCCGGTTTCCTGGCTATGCTTGAGGCCAAAGGCGTGGCCGAGTTCGTGCAACGCAGTCGTGAAATAGTAATTGCCGAGCTTTGCCTGGGTGTAGTCGTACTCAGTCCCGAACCAGACATCGCCGCCGGGCGCGTAGTTGCCGGGGTAGTAGGCGTAGGAGGTCGGATTGGCCGCCGGCGACTGCGCGATCATGAGGTCGGCGCTGCCGGTCCCGTTGTACTGGATCGAGGCGTTGGTGTAGCCGAGAATCAGTCCGATCGCGTAATTGATCGCTGCCTGCATCTGGGTCGGCGCCGAGGCAAAACCCGCTGTGGTCGGCTCGCTGTCGCCGCCGCTGTAGGGGCTGGCGTAGTCGCTCGGCGCGTCGGGAAAGCTGTAGCTGATCGTGCCGGACCATTTGTAGCCCGACAGCATGCCGTCGATGTCTGCGTTGTTGGTCTGACTGACAGTAACAGCGGTGGCCAACGGAATCTCCGAAGTAGCAAGCCCCGTTCGATTCGGGGCGCTGACAGATGATTCTAGCTTGAGAGCTAAAGGTTTGGTTTAAATTTGGCGCCTTCGCCCGGACCTCTTCAATAATGTTGAGTTAGCTATCAAATCCCGTAATCATACGGACGAGAACAAGGGTTGCTGGCTCCGAATACCTGCGCGATTTGCTAAGGAAATCATGAAGCTACGTCCACTCTCGGCCGGCCTGTTCGGCGCCCTGGTGGCGCTTTCCGGGCCGGGCCATCCACTCTCCAGAGGACTGCCTGTCATGGTCGAGAAGGCCAATGCGGACCAAGGCGGCAAAGGGGCGCACACCCCCTCGGTTCCGCCCGCCCGCGACCCTTCGGCGGCGGTCGCCGAGGAATACGAATTCGCCCGCCAAAAGGGCACGCGGGAGGCATTCGAGCTCTTCATCGCACGTCACGGCGATGATCCGCTGGCCGCCCAGGCGCGTGCCGAACTGAAGCGCCTGTCGCGCTGAGCCTTCGCGCATCGCAGCAAACGACCCAGGCAGACCCGTCAGGCGCTGCATTCGACAGGCGGACCTCTGCACCGGCACAGACTTGCCTTGCCGCATGATGTTTCAACTTCATAGCCCTCCCGCATCCGGCAGTTCGCCGAGTGGGGCGCCAGCGTGATCAAGATCGGTGCACCGGCCGAGGATGCCAGCGGCGAGCAGCCGGACGGACCGCGGGAGGGCGACTTTCAGAACTTGCACCGCGACAACTTGGGTCATGACGCTGTATCCAGTTGATTCTCGCGAAGGAAAAAGTCAGTTTGGTAAAAATTGCATTTCTGCATCAGACGACCTTTTAGAGAGTTTCGAAAACTGGGCAATGCTACAAAGTCAGGAGGATGTTGACGCTGGAATTCCGACAGCGACCATGCGAACCACAGGTCGTCCCCGCAAACTGATCGCTGGCGCTCTGATGGTGGGCGTAAGTGCAGCGCTGCTCTTCGGGCCCTATCGGAAGTTCGTCGTCAACGAATGGCGGGAGCGCGCCTTGAGCGGCCAACCATTCCTGTTCATTCCGGACTGCCCAAACGTCTCTCCCGACTTCAAATGCGGCGACAGGTACACGATCGAATATCGAAGGGCCGACGACAAAGGCTGGTGCCTGCGGGTCCTGCGCAACGACGAACAAACTCCGAGCGAGACCTGCGGCGTCGATCCCGACGCCAGCGACTTCTCCAGGTCGTGGCGCCATTTCGCCATCGGCAAGGTCCAACTCGACTATTCCTGGAGAGGACGACCACTGCTCCGTGGCACCGGATATGTTGGCTGGCTCACGACGCCCGAAGACTATGCGGATCGTCTATCCCGAAAACTATCGGTACGATGATCTGACAGCCCGTCTGGAAATCGCTTCTCCCAGCATCGAAAGTACTTCTCATGCTCAACGCGATCAACAGGATCGTCCTAGGCTGCGCCTTCGCCCTGGTTGCGGTCCTCTTCGCGGCGAACACGATCGGCGCGATCTATGGCCTCGACAGCATCGGCATGGTACAGGCGTTTGGGCTCGATGAAGCACGGTATGTGGCGAAGCTGAAGGTGAGTCTCGAGCAGACAACGCTCGATCCCGATATGTTCTTCAGCTACGGCAATCTCTACGACACCATCGGCTACTACTGTATCGCGTTCTTCGAGCGGTTCGGTTGGACCATCAATACCCAACTTGTCGGCTTCGCTCTCCGCTTCATTTCCATAGTTGCAGGCACTCTTTCTGCTCTTGCGCTGTGGAGACTAGGCGAGCATCTCGGATTGCCGAGGATCGTCGCGGCGGCCGTGGGTCTTGGTCTGGCCTCCATGCCGGATTTCGTGCTCTTTTCCCGTACGATGCACCCCGATACATTGCAGACCCTCTTCGTCATCCTTGGTCTCGGCACGTCTCTCGTCCGGCCCTCCTTCGGATTTGCGCTGCTATCGGCGTTCTGGGCCGGACTTGCCTTCAGCACAAAGTATGTCGGCGCTGCAGTCCTGCCGTTCAGCTTTCTTCCTCTCGCTCTGACCACTCTTGCAAGCCACCCATTCTCGGTTCAGATCCTGGGGAGACTGTTCCGTCAAGGCCTGTTGATGATCGCCGTCTTCGTGATTGTCTTCGCCATCACCAACCCCTACGCGGTTAGGGATTTCAACACGTTCGTCGTCACTTTCCTCTGGCAGATCAAATACAGCAGCACGGGGCATGGCATCGCGGAGGCCGCCGATCCGACGCTCTGGCTCATTCCCCTCAAACAGGAATTCGGTGTCGGGCTGATCTACCTGTTCAGCGGATGGTTCCTGGCCTGTCTGTTCCTGCTGGTCCGTGTCCGCGACCTCGGTTGGCGAGCAGTCTGTCTTTCCGGCCAGATGCGGACCAGTTTCGTGCTCGCTCTCTACGTCTTCGTTGCCTCCGCACATCTTGCGATTTCCATTCACGAGCGCGAGCCTCGCTTCACCTATCATATCGTTCCGTTCCTCCTGCTGCTGAGCACGTCAACATGGCTCGAGGCGCTACTGGTCCTGACAAGGAGATTTGTTCGGCCAGCGTTGATCACCGCAGCATTTGCAATCCTGCTGATGGCTTTCGTCTCCACTCAGGTCGGATTCGATCTGCGCGCGATGGCGGGGGCCTCCAGGAAGCCGGAAGCGGAATCGATCGCGTTCGGCAATTCCATCTCACTCAAGTACCCCGGGGGGACCAAGGTTCTGGCCGATGCCTACACCTACTTGCCGCCGGTCATGACGAACGTGACCTACACGAACCTCCAGACGGCGGAGCAACTCAGGACTGAAGCTCCCGATATCATCGTCCTCACTCGCGGAGCTACCGGCAACTACATCTGGAAGCAACCCGGGACTTCGTTTAAGGAGGGGAAATTCGTGACGGACTTACGCTATGCTGCGACCCCTCGGGCCGAAGCATATGTGAAGGACCTGCTTTCACCCGGATCAGGCTGGTCACTGGTTGCCGAGAACAGCTCTGAGGTTCTGTTTGCGCGAAACCGATGAAGCGGCGGCCTGCGAGGCGGAACAGGTGCTTCTTTGACGACGCCCACCGCTCCGACCGGGCTTGCGACGGGTGACATTTCGATTCGCAGAGCGACACCAGGGGATCATTTTAGTGAGAAGTCAGCCATGAAAACCATTAGTGTCGTGACCCCTTGTTTCAACGAAGAGCTCAACGTCAGGGACTGCTACGAAGCGGTTCGGCGAGTCTTTGACGAAAAGCTCCAGGGCTACCAGCGTGAGCACGTCTTCTGCGACAACGCCTCCGAAGACCGTACTGTGGAAATCCTGCGGGAGATCGCGGCCTCGGACAAGTCGGTGCGGATCATCGTGAACGCGCGCAATTTCGGGCCGCTCCGCAACACCTTCAACGGTGTGATGGCCTCGAGCGGCGACGCGGTACTTCTGTTCCTGCCGGCCGACCTCCAGGATCCGCCGGAACTGTTGCCCGACTTCGTCAAGCTGTGGGAAGCGGGCAGCGAGATCGTCTACGGCATTCGAGCGGTGCGAGAGGAAGGGCGAATGATGCGCGGAATCCGCAATTCCTATTACCGCGTGCTCACTCGCTTCTCCGAGATCAAGGTGCCGCCGGGCGTCGGCGACTTCCAGCTCGTCGACCGCAATGTGGTCGAGCGGATGCGACAGGTGCGTGACGGATATCCGTTCATGCGGATGATGACCTTCGAATGCGGCGGCCGCGCTGTCGGTGTGCCCTACACCTGGCGCGCGCGCAAGAAAGGGTTGTCGAAAAATCGCGCGGCGGCGCTCATCGACCAGGGGATCAATGGCCTGGTCTCCTTCACGTCGGCGCCGCTGCGGTTCGGCCTGTATGCCGGTTTCGTGCTCTCCTTCGCTAGCATCGCCTATGCCCTCGTCAACCTGCTGCTCGGCCTGCTCCTCTACCAGAGCCTTGCCGAGCCCGGCATATTGACCCTCATCGTCGCGATGTTCTTCTTCGGCGGCGTCCAGCTCTTCTTCATGGGCATGCTCGGGGAATACATCCTAGCGATCTACGGCCAGGTCCGCGAAAAGCCCGTCGTGTTCGAGCGCGAGCGCGTCAATTTCGACGGGCAGCCCAAACTTTAAGGCTCAGTTCCCGCCCTGTTCCGCGGCTTCGTGCCAGGCTAGCGTTTCACGCAGTCCCTGATCGAGCCCGACCATCGGACGCCAGCCCAAAGCTTCCAGCCGCGCCATGTTCGCGGCCAGCACCATGACCTGGTCCGGCCGATATGGCACTTCGCCAAAGCCAAGTTCGCCAGCGCCGATCAGCTCGCGCAGCCGCCTCACGGTATCGCGAAGCTGCGGGGCATCGGGACTGCCGAGATTATAGGTGCCTTGTGCCGCCGGGCTTGCGAGCACGAGGCCGACGGCGGCCGCAGCATCGCGGGCGTGCAGGAAGCCCCAGCGCTGCTCGCAGGCGGTCAGCGCCATGTGTCCATTGGCACGCAGGGTGCGGATCAGGCTCGGAATCAGCCACGCCTCGCCATCTTTCGGACCGTAGGTCGAGAATATGCGCAGCCAGACGAAGCGTAGCGTGCGCTCGGCACAGCGCCGCTCGATCATCAGGCCACTCGCGAGCTTGGCAATGCCGTATAGTGTCGTCGGGCGCGGAGCGTCGCTCTCGGCGATCGCGCGATCGTAGGGACCGTATTCGGCCTGCGATCCCGCGCCCACGAAAATCGTTGCACCTGCGTCTGCGGCGAGGCCCGCGAGCTCCACGGCATCGACGATGTTGCGCGCCTGATCCCCGCTGTTGCGTTCGCTGTTGCCCACCCCGCGCCAGGCCATGTGCACGACGGCATCCGGCGCGAAGGAACGAAGTCCATTCCCGAGCGCTGCCGGGTCATCCAGCGCGCCCTCGATGACGGTGAGGCGGTCCAGGATGGTCGCCAGCCGCCAGGGCCTGGTGCCCGGTCGCAGCAGCACAGCGACGTCATGTCCCTGCCCGACCAGGTCTTCTGCGACGTAGGACCCCAAGAAGCCAGTCGCCCCCGTCACGAATATGCGCATCGCGATTCCGCCAATGCTATGGGGTGAGCTGCTGCCGCGCGCATCCTACACGGTTCGCAGCGATGCCGGCCTCGGATAGTCAACGAAGCGGTTGCCTGCCGCGTATTCGCTTTCGCTCAGATAGGGAAACTGATCGTTGATGGGCCGTCCCATCTCGAGCTTGGGTTCGATCAGCGTGTGCTCACTCAGCATCACGTCGATCACGATTGGCCCGCCCGTGAACAAGGCCGGATCAATCTGGTCGATGCGCTCGATGCGGGCATAGCGCAGGCCGTAGGCCGCTGCGAGAGCTCCGAAATCCGGAAAACTCAGACCGTCGCGCGAGGCGCTGTAGCGGCCATGCATGTAGCTGTCCTGGAACTGCTTGATGATCCCGTACGATCCGTTGTTCATCACGATGATCGCGATATCGAGATTGTTGTGCCGGACGGTATGGAGCTCCTGGATGTTGAGATGAAATCCGCCATCGCCATTGTAGGAAATGACCTGTCGGTCCGGGCGGTCGATCTTGGCGCCAATCGCGGCCGGCAACGCGTATCCCATCGGCGAATTGCCTCCCGGATTGAACAGGGTGTGGCGCTTCACCTTGAATGCCTGGTAGAGCCAGCAAACCGCAGCACCGGTGTCGCCGATGACGATCGCGTCCTCCGCGATGATCTCGTTGACCCGGCGAATCACGTCGTAGGGCGACAGTGAGTTCAACCGCGCCGCGGAAGTGCTGACCTCCTTGTGGTAGTAGCGCTGCTTCATGTCGGCAACGTAGTCGCGCCACTCCCGGCTCATCGGCCGGGTATCGAGCCCGCGCAACACATCGGGCAGCTCGGCAAAATCCAGGTGACTGACGCGATAACCGTCGTTGCGATATTTGGCCAGTTCCTCCTCGTCGATGTCGATGACGTGGACGGTGGCGCCGGCCGCAAACTGCTTGGTGTTGCCGGAGCGTTGGCGGTTATCGAGCCGGCTGCCGAGCACGATCACGGCATCAGCGTTCTGCAAAGCGAAATTCGCGCCGCGATTTCCGTAAACGCCGATCTGCCCGAGGAAGCCGGGATGATCATGATCGAAGAAGCTCAGGCCGGCCCAGCTCGAGACGAACGGCAGACCGCTCTGCCGCAGCCAGTCCGCGACGTCGCGCTCGATACCGGCGAGCCCCACGCCTGCTCCCCAGAGAACGACCGGGCGCGTTGCATCGGCCAACGTCCGCTTCAGATCCGTCAGCACCTTCGCCGGCGCCTCGGCCGCCGGCACCAGTCTCGACGGAAGCAGGATGTCGTCGCCGACCTCGGCCTGCTGGATGTCCATGGGGACGTCAATCAACACCGGCCCCATGCGGCCCGAGGTTGCGATCGAATAGGCCTTAGCCAGTTCGTCGCGCAATTCGGCCGCGCTAGTAACCATCACGGCGTATTTCGTGACAGGCCGCACCATTTCCACGATCTTGGTTTCCTGGAACCCGGCCTGGCGCACATTCGCCCCATGGAATGCGCTGCTCTCGCGCTGGTTCACCTGACCGGTGATGTGCAGGGAGGGGATGGAATCGAAATGGGAGGTGGCAATGCCGGTGATGAGGTTGGTCGCGCCCGGGCCGGAAGTTGCCAGCGTGACGCCAACCTTGCGATTGACGCGCCAAAGCGCGTCCGCGGCCATCGCCGCGCCCTGCTCGTGCTGGAAGCAGGTGTAGCGGAGCTTCGGATGCTGCGCGATAGCATCGATCATGAAGGCGCAGGCGCCGCCTGTCAGGAGAAAGACCCGATCGCTTCCGACTCGCGCCAGGAATTCCGCAATGTACTGTGCTCCGGTCATCGCGTCATTCCCACACTAGACGCCGCTTGTCTGGGCGGCGCAGAAATCCTGGATCACCTGAAGCACGTAGTCGATATGCTCGTCGCCAAGCCCCGGATAGACGCCGATCCAGAAAGTCTGGTTCATGATCGTATCGCTGTTTGCGAGCGAGCCGTGCACGCGGAAATTCCGTCCGGTCATATAGGGTTGGCGCACCAGATTGCCGCCGAACAACAGCCGGGTGCCGATCCCGCCTTCGTTCAAATGGCGCACGATGGCGTCACGCTTGAACGGTGCGCTCTCGCGGACCGTCAGCACGAAGCCGAACCAGGACGGCTCGCTGTTCGGCGTCGGCTCGGGCAGGATGAAGAATTCCTCGAGCGGCTTGAGCCCACGCTTCAACAGATCGAAATTCCGTCGCCTGGCAGCGATGAAGCCCTCTAGATGATCGAGCTGGGATACGCCGACCGCCGCCTGCATGTCGGTGATCTTCAGATTGAAGCCGAGATGGCTATAGATGTACTTGTGGTCATAGCCATAGGGCAGTTCGCCGAGCTGCCAATCGAAGCGGCGCTGACAGGTGTTGTCCTTGCCAGGATCGCAATAGCAGTCGCGTCCCCAGTCGCGGAACGTCTCCATCGCCCTGCGCAGCACCGGATGGCTGGTGAATACGGCGCCGCCCTCGCCCATCGTGATGTGATGAGCCGGGTAGAAGCTGAGCGTGCCGATGTCGCCGAACGTACCGACGTGCCGCCCCGAGAAGGTCGCACCGAGCGCGTCGCAACAATCCTCGATCAGCCAGAGCTTGTGTCGCTTGGCGATATCGGCAATCTTGCCGACATCGAAGGGATTGCCGAGCGTGTGCGCCACCATGATCGCGCGCGTGTTCGGCGTGATCGCCTCTTCAATACGTTCCGGAATGATGTTGTAGGTGGGAATGTCCACGTCGACGAACACGGGCACCATGCCCTGTGTCATCGCGGGATTGACGGTCGTCGGAAATCCGGTCGCAGCCGTGATCACCTCGCTGCCGTGCGGAACCTGCCGGTCGCGCAGCAAGGGCGAGGTCAGGGCCGAGAAGGCCACGAGATTGGCCGAGGAGCCGGAGTTGACGGTCATGGCATAACGGGCGCCGACACGTTTGGCGAGCTTCTGCTGGAACTCCTCATTGAAACGCCCGGTGGTCAGCCAGAAGTCCAGTGCGGAATCGACCAGCGATTTGACGTCGCTCGCATCGAACACGCGCCCCGATACCGGCACGGACGACTGGCCGGCGATAAACGGTTTCGGCGCATGCGCGAGGGCGGAGTATTCCTCCACGAGTTCCATGATCGATGCCCTGATCTCTTCAGGGCTTCGTTGACCCGCCCGCGCGGGCGCTGACACCGACTTCATGTGAATCACTTCGCGTTGACCGCGGCGACCTGACCGCGCGTTTGTTCCGATACCGACTGCGATGCGCCGTTCGCGACGACGTCACCCAGGACGAATTCGAGCTGTTCGAGCGAGATTTGTCGCAAATCCTGACCGCGTTGAAACGCCTTGTACCAGTCGACGGTGAGACCCAGCCCCTGGACGAGGTCGAGACGCGGCGTCCAGTTGAGCTGCGAGCGGGCCCGCTCGCAGTCAAGCCTCAGAAAAGCCGCTTCATGCGGATGCGGGCCGTCATCGCTGATCCAGTCCGCGCCATCGCCCCACATCGTCTGCAGATGCTCCACGACGTTCCGCACCGGCTGCTCGCTGTCGGCATTCGGACCAAAGTTCCAACCGTCGGCAAAGCTGGCGTCAGCCATCAACCTCTCGACGAGGGTGAGATAGCCCAGGATGGGATCGAGCGCATGCTGCCAGGGACGCACCGAATTGGGATTGCGAATGCGTAGCGGCTGATGGTCCAGGAACGCTTGCATTGCATCCGGCACCAGGCGATCACGCGCCCAGTCGCCGCCGCCAAATACGTTTCCTGCCCGCGCGCTCGCGATGCGCGCCGCGCCGTTCTCGGCAAAGAAGCTTCGCCGATAGGAATAGGTCACGAGTTCCGCACAGGCCTTGCTGTTGCTGTAGGGATCGTTGCCGCCGAGCCGATCGCTCTCGCGGAAGGCGGCCTGGCCGCCATCGTTCTCGTAGCATTTGTCGCTGGTGACAATCAGCACGGCCTTCACGCACGGCAGATGCCTCGCGGCCTCGAGCACATGAACCGTCCCCATTACATTGGTCGCGAAGGTTCCGACCGGTTCGGCGTAGGACGGCCGCACCAGCGCCTGCGCTGCCATGTGAATGATCACGTCGGGCTGAGCTTCCGACATGGCCGCACTCAACCTGCCAAGATCTCGGATGTCGGCAAGGCATTGCTTGATGTCGGCGGCGATTCCCGCCGCCACGAACAGCGACGATGGATCGGTCGGCGGCAAGGCGTAGCCATAGACACTGGCGCCGAAGCGCCGCAGCAGCAGCGATGCCCACGCACCCTTGAAACCGGTGTGCCCGGTCAGAAAAACCTTCTTGCCGCGCCAGAACGCCGGATCCGTCACCAAACCCTCCACCGGGCGCGGTTGTTGGCCCACTCGTCCTCGAGGTAGTTGCGGTCGCGCAAGGTATCCATCGGGTGCCAGAAACCGGGATGCACAAAGGCGCGGAGCTGGTCGTTGCGTGCGAGTTGCTCCATCGGCTCGCGTTCCCACACGGTTTGATCGCCTGCAATCAGACCACCGACGGAAGGCGACAGCAGGAAGAACCCACCATTGATCCAGCCGCCATCGTTGAGCGGCTTCTCTTCGAAATTGACCACCTTGTCGCCTTCGATCGCCACAGCGCCGAATCGCCGGGCCGGCCGCACCACCGACACGGTTGCCTCGCGGCCATGTTCCCGGTGGAACGCGATCTGGGCCGCGAGATCGATGTCGGCAACGCCGTCGCCATAGGTGAGCGCGAAGAAGGGCTCGTTCGCGACGTAGGGCAGCGCCCGCTTCAGCCGGCCTCCGGTCTGGGTATCCTCGCCGGTGTCGACCAGCGTGACCCGCCAGGGTTCGGCGGTCTCGCGATGCACCTCCATCCGATTCTCTGCGAGATGGAAGGTCACGTCGGACATGTGCAGGAAGTAATTCGCAAAGTATTCCTTGATCATGTAGCCCCTATAGCCGAGGCAAATCACGAAATCATTGAAGCCATAGCGGCTGTAGATCTTCATGATGTGCCACAGGATCGGCTTACCGCCGATTTCGACCATGGGCTTCGGGCGCGTCGTCGTCTCTTCGGCAATGCGCGTGCCCAAACCGCCCGCAAGGATAACCACTTTCATCCACTATCTCCGACGGCAACTGCAAGTGGCCGCATAGTCGCTTCTATACGACGCTTTCTGGCCGGCAAACCAATACGAACTTACAGTATTATACTACCGCAATTGGGCCTGATTGGCTATTTTCCCTGCTCGTCGGGAGGATCAACGGTTCGCCAAGTGGCAGACCGTGACGCAATAAGTGTGCGGCACCCACGAAAGATCTTCGCGAATGTGCATGGTCACGCGAGGGAATACCTGCTCAAGGATGCGCCGATAGCCTTCCTCAGTACGCACGAACTCGCCGCGGTCATGAGTATGCATCCATCGCGCAAACGGGTGCTGGCCTTCACGGAGGCAGCCGTCGAGCGTAAAGACGAAGCCCTCGTCTTCCAGGCTGTCGCGCACTGTCCTGAACAACGAGACGGCCTGCTCGTCGGATAGATGATGAATGAGCGCGTTCATCATCACAGCTCTTGCCTTGCCGAACTCGACCACTGCCGTCGCGTCGAACTGGCGCAGATGGAAAGTGCCGAGGTGGCCAAACGTACGTTGCGCAAACTCTATGTAGTCCGGCGCTACGTCGAAGCCGTGATAGTTCACCTTACCAAGGTGCTCGACGATATGTCCCGGTCCGCACCCAATGTCGAACACGGTCGAGCCGTCGGGCAGAGGCGGCATGTAAGCCATCATCGCCTTGAGCCGGGCACCGAAAAAACCGCCCAGCTCCTGGAACTTCTGATAGACAGCTGGCGACTCCAAGATCCGCCGCAGATCCATGCCCTACCCCATTCTTGGAAGAGGCTTATCAGGTCGTCTTAGCGTTGTGTCAACCGTTCTGGCTGCCGCCGCTTTCTCGGCCAGCTGGCTGTTGATGACGGCCGGATGGGCGCCCAGCTCGCCCGTGGGTTGCCTACACCAGCGTACGATACGGCAGGGTTACGGCACCCGGTTACTGGATTGAAACACCCGGGAACAGACAGGCAAGGCCTTGCATTTCGACAGGCAACGTCCGCGCCTGCGCAGCTTGCCGCTTGATGTTTCGGCTCTATGGTGGGTCCGTAATCTGTCCCGGAGCCTTTCAAGATGCCGTTTCCGCATGCCTCCGAAGCCCTGTCGCGCTTCACCGTGCTCGATCTGACCCGTGTCCGGTCCGGGCCCACCTGCGTGCGACAGCTCGCGGACTGGGGCGCCAACGTGATCAAGATCGATGCGCTGACCGAGGACGTCGGCGGCGAGCAGCCGGGCGGCCCTCGGCACGGGGCCGACTTCCAGAATTTGCACCGCAACAAGCGGGCGATGACGCTGAACCTGAAGGACCGGCGCGGGCTAGCGGTGTTCAAGCGCTTGGCCGCCAAGGCGGACGTCGTGGTCGAGAATTTCCGGCCCGACGTGAAGAAGAAGCTCGGCATCGACTATGAGAGCCTGCGCGAGATCAACCCGCGGATCGTCTATGGCAGCATCTCCGGCTTCGGCCAGGACGGGCCCTATCACAAGCGGCCGGGGTTCGATCAGATCGCGCAGGGCATGGGCGGGCTGATGTCGATCACCGGCGCGCCGGGCGAAGGCCCGATGCGGGTCGGCATTCCCGTTGCCGACCTCACCGCCGGCCTGTTCTGCGCCATGGGCATCCTCACCGCGCTGCTGGAGCGCGAGGTCTCGGGCAAGGGCCAGTGGGTGCAGACCTCGCTGTTGCAGGCGCAGATCTTCATGCTCGACTTCCAGGCCGCGCGCTGGCTGATGGAGAAGGAGGTCGCCAAACAGGCCGGCAACAACCACCCCACCAGCATCCCGACCGGGGTGTTCAAGACCTCCAACGGCTACATCAACATCGCAACGACCGGCGGGCGGATCTGGGAGCGCTGCGCGCAGGCAGTCGGCGCGCCGGAGCTCTACAGCCATCCCGATTATGCGACTGCACCCGCACGCTCCAAGAACCGCGACGCGCTCAATGCCGAAATCGAGAAGCGCACGGTTACGAAGTCGACCGAGACCTGGGTCAGGGAGCTCAACGAGGCCGGCGTGCCTTGCGGGCCGATCTACGCCATAGATCAGATGTTCGAGGACGCGCAGGTCAAGCATCTCGGCATCGCGCAGGACGTGCCGAACGTGGAGAATCGCGACATCCGCCTGGTTGGCCAGCCCGTCACGCTGTCGCGCACGCCAAGCAAGATGGTGGCGCGGCCGCCGGAATTCGGCGAGCAGACGGATGAGGTGCTGAAGGAATTCGGCTTCGCCGCGGACGAGATCGCAGAACTCAGAGAGGCGAAGGTGGTTTGAGGCCGTCGGGCCCCGGCACGATGGAAGCCAGCCCAGCTCCAGACCGATCGACCATGACAGGTGCCTTGACATAGGGCCTCGCGCAGCCCAGAGAGCACTGCTACCCCCCACTATCCATTTGGCGTAAGCAGAAAATACCCCTTAGGGGGAGGCCGGTTTCGCGCCCTGCGTCGATCCCGCGCGGCTCAGTAAACCGTCGATCAACGGCCAGAAAAGCAGCACGATCGCCAGCGTCGTGATCGAGCCGACCAGGCCATTTGACCAGAACACCTTGAGGTCGCCGCCGGAGCCGATCATCGAGAGGCGGAAGGCATCCTCGGCGCGGTTGCCGAGCACGAGCGCCAGCGTGAACGGCGCAAGGGGAATGCCGATCTTCTTGAAGACATAGCCGACAACGCCGAAACCCAGCATCAGCCAGATGTCGAACATCGCGTTCTGGATCGCATAGGCGCCGATCGCGCAGGACACCACGATCATCGGCGCCACCGCCGCAAACGGCACGCGCAAAATGGACGCGAAGATCGGCACCGTCGTCAGCACCAGCATGAGGCCGACGACGTTGCCGAGATACATCGAGGCAATCAGGCCCCAGACGAAGTCCTTGTGCTCGACGAACAGCAGCGGCCCCGGATTGAGCCCCCACACCATCAAGCCGCCGAGCAGGATCGCGGCAGTGCCGGAGCCGGGAATGCCGAGCGCCAGCATCGGCAACAGCGCCGCGGTGCCGGAGGCGTGCGCCGCAGTTTCGGGCGCGAACACGCCCTCGATGCGGCCTTTGCCAAAACTCTCGGGATCATTGGCGAAACGCTTGGCGAGATTGTACCCCATGAAGGACGCCGCGATCGCGCCACCCGGGGTAATGCCGAGCCAGCAGCCGATGAAGGAGGAGCGCAGCAGCGTCACCCAGTATTTCGGCAGGTCCTTCCACACGCTCAGCACGACGCGAAGCGAAATGCTGGCCGCGTGGCCGCGCAGCGCCAGGCGCTCCTCCATGGTCAGCAGGATCTCGCTGATGCCGAACAGGCCGATGACGGCAACGAGGAAGTTGATGCCCCGCAACAACTCCGCGGTGCCGAAGGTCATGCGCAACTGGCCCGACACGGTATCCATGCCGACGCCGGCGAGCAGGAGGCCGAGCGACATCGAGATCACCGTCTTGTGCTTGGCCTCGCGCCCGAGGCCGACGAAGGAGCAGAAGGTCAGCAGATAGACCGCGAAGAACTCGGGCGGGCCGAACTTCAGCGCAAAGGACGAGATCATCGGCGCAAGGAAGGTGATCAGCAGAACCGCGACAAGCGAGCCGACGAAGGAGGACGTGAACGCCGCCGTCAGCGCCTCCGCCGCCCTGCCCTGCTGCGCCATCGGATAGCCGTCGAAGGTGGTCGCGACCGACCAGGCTTCGCCGGGGATGTTGAACAGGATCGATGTAATGGCGCCGCCGAACAGCGCGCCCCAGTAGATGCAGGACAACATCACGATCGCCGAGGTCGGATCCATCGTGAAGGTCAGCGGCAAGAGGATCGCCACGCCGTTGGGGCCGCCGAGGCCGGGGAGCACGCCGACGAAGATGCCGAGCACCAGCCCGACCATCATCAACACCAGTGTCTTCCACGTGAGCAGGACGGCGAAGCCGTGGACCAAAAGACCGAACGCTTCCATCGCTACCCGCCTAGTAGCCGAAGGCCGCTTCGAGCGGTCCCTTCGGCATGATGACGTCGAAGGCGATGTCGAAGGTGACGAACATGATCGCCGTGAACAGGAAAGCGGTGAGCAGCGACTTCCACAGCGCGATCTTGCCGACCAGTCGCATGAAACTTGCGATCAAGAGGAAACTCGCGACATAGAGGCCGAGGAACTGCGTCACCAGACAGAACAACAACGTCGGCACGAACACCGCCAGAACGCGGCGGGCCTGCGCGCGCGTGACGAAGGTTTCGGACGCCGCGCGGCGGGCAAGCAGAGCGACAATCAAGCCGTAAAGGCTGCCGCCGCCGAGGATGGTCGAGAGATAGAACGGGAAATAGCCAGGCTCTGGCCCGGTCGAATCCCAGGAGATGCCGGTGCGCCAATTGTCGTAGCCAAGCGTTGCAGCCAGCGCAAGAAGGAGCAGGGAGACCACAATTTCAACCGTGCCCGAGCTGACGACAGAAGGCGAGTCGTGTTCGGGCGCGGTTGGATCCTCGACAACGATTTCAAGATCGGTTTGGGACATGAGCTGTGAGGGACGGAGTAAGTTCAATTTCCCCTCTCCCCCGCTTGCGGGGAGAGGGTCAGGGTGAGGGGAGTCTCCGCGGCGACGGTGAGGGTTGGACTCGCGGAGAGGCCCCTAACCCCGACCCTCTCCCCGTAAGAACGGGGAGAGGGAGAAGACAAAGCTACTTCGCGACGAATCCGGCTTCCGTCATCAGCGATTTGTTGACTGCATCGTCCTCCTCGAGGAATTGCACCATGTCCTTTCCGGTGAGGAAGATCGGCTTCAACGCCTGCTTTTCCATGTAGTCCTTGTACTCCGCGGTCTGCGTCACCTTTTGGAACAGCTCGACATAGAACGCCTGCTGCTCAGCCGTGACCTTGCCGGGCAGGAACATTGCGCGCAGCATCAGATACTGGACGTCGACTCCCTCCTCCTTGCAGGTCGGGATGTCGGCCCAGGACTGCGTGTCCGTCACCTTGGTGGTGTAGGAGATGCGCTCCTTGTCGAACACGCAGAGCGGACGCACCTGGCCCGCGCGCCAGACTTCGAGATTTTCGCTCGGGTTGTTGACATTGGATTCGGTGTGGTTGCCGACGAGCTGGGTCGCAGCCTCGCCGCCGGACTTGTAGGGCAGATAGGAGAATTTCGCGCCGGTCTTCTGCTCAAGGAACACGGTCAGAACGTGATCCTCGCGCTTGGAGCCGGTACCGCCCATCTTAAACGGGGCGCTCGCGGCCTTCGCGGCCGCGACGAATTCCTTCACCGTCTTGGGCCCCGCGCTATTGTCCCACAGCACGAACTGGTCGAGCGCAACCACCGAGACCGGAGTCAGCTCACGCCAGTTGAATGGGATCTTCGCCGACAGCGGCAGCATGTAGATCAGCGAATAGGCGATCAGCACCTTGTTCGGATCGCCCTCGCTGGATTTCATGTACATCAGCGCTTCCGCGCCTGAAGCGCCGCCCTTGAGCGAGACCACGATCGGCTGCTTCATCAGGCTGTTCTTCTGGATCGCGGCCTGCATCATCCGCGCCATCTGGTCGGAGGCGCCGCCTGCGCCAGCCGCCACCACGATCTCGACGGGTTTTGTCGGCTCCCAGCCGGCAAGGGCTGGTGCGCTCAACAATAGCGCCACCGCGACGCCGACGGCTTTCACTGGAATTCGCACGAGTTTCGTCCCCTGGTTATTATTGGCTTTTTAATGCCGGGAATTTATCGGCGCATTGTGCGGAGTAATGTTGGTGAGTTCAAGCAAGCTGGCATCCCGCTGCATATGACTTTCGGCTGACGAAATCGAACCCGGACAGACCTTATTTGCCCTTCCAGTTCGGCGTACGCTTGTTGAGGAAGGCGTCCATGCCCTCGCGGAAATCTTCGCTCATATAGGCCTTGAGGATCAGATCCTCGCCCTCTTCGCGCGACAGCGTGCGGCGGATGCGGCGCACCGCCTCCTTGGTGGCTTCGAGCGTGAGCGGCGCGTGGCTGGCGACGAGCTTTGCGGTCTCGTCGGCGCGGCGCTGCAGCGTCTCGACGTCGGGCACGACCTCGTTGAGCAGGCCGAGCGCCAGGGCTTCCGGCGCCTCGACCAGTCGTGCCTTGAAGATCAGGTCCTTGGTGCGGGCCGGACCGACCAGCGAGACGACGCGGCTGATGTTCGACATCGACAGGCAGTTGCCGAGCGTGCGCGCGATCGGAAAGCCGATGCGGGTGGTTTGGGTGCCGATGCGGAGGTCGCAGCAGGCCGCAATCCCGGCGCCGCCGCCGGTGCAGGCGCCGGCGATCGCCGCGATCACGGGCACGCGGCACTGCTCCAGCGTGCCGAGCACGCGGTCGATCCGCGCCTCATAGTCGAGCGCATCCTGTGCGGTCTTGAAGGCGCGGAACTGCGAGATGTCGGTACCGGAGGCGAATGCCTTGTCGCCGGCGCCGGTCAGGATCAGCGCCTTGATCGAACGGTCGGCGTTGATGTCCCGGCAGATCTGCGCCATGCGCTCGTACATGGCGAAGGTGAGCGCATTGCGCGCCTGGGGGCGGTTGAAGGTGATCCGCGCGATGCCGTCCTGGACGGAGTAGAGCAGGTCCTCGTTGGTCGTCGTCGGTGCGTTCATCGCGCGCTCACTTCTTCACTTTTCTACAGTTGGTTCAGGCTTTGAGCCTTCAAGCCACCTGCGCCTTGGCCATCGGCACCACGTCGCGTCCCTTCAGGACGTCCATGGCCGCCAGCACGCCGCCGCTCCGGTGCGGGATCTTTGCAAGATCGAGGCCCATCTCGACGCCGGCGAGCGTACCCATCAGCATCAGGTCGTTGAAATGGCCGATATGGCCGATGCGGAACACCTTGCCCTTGACCTTGTTCAGGCCGGTGCCGAGCGACATGTCGAAATTCTCCAGCACGACCTTGCGGAAGGCGTCGGCGTCGTGTCCATCCGGCACGCGCACGCCGGTGAGAGCCGGCGAGTGCGCGGCAGGATCGGCGCACTGCGTCTCCAGACCCCAGACCTTGACCGCCGCGCGCGTTGCCGCGCTATGACGCTTGTGACGGGTCCACACGTTCTCGAGCCCCTCCTCCTCAAGCATCTTCACCGCTTCGCGCAGGCCGAACAGCAGGTTGGTCGCCGGCGTATAGGGGAAGGTGCCGAGCTTGTTGAAGGTGATGACTTCTTGCCAGTCCCAGTAGGAGCGCATGCCCGGATTGGCCTTCGCAACGGCGAGCGCCTTGTCCGAGACGGCGTTGAAGCCGAGGCCCGGCGGCAGCATCAGGCCCTTCTGCGAGCCGGCGACCGAGACGTCGATGCCCCAAGCGTCATGCTCGTATTCCATCGAGCCGAGGCCGGAGATGGTGTCGACCATCAAGAGCGCCGGATGCTTGACCCGGTCGAGCAGCTTGCGCACGTCGAGCGGCGGCGTTACGCAGCCGGTCGAGGTCTCGTTGTGCACGACGCAGACCGCCTTTATCTTGTGCTGCTTGTCGGCGACGAGGCGCTGCTCGATCTCGGCAAGATCGGCGCCATGGCGCCAATCGCTCGGGATGAAGTCGACGTCGAGTTTGAACTTGTCGGCAATGCCGCGCCACAGGATGGCGAACTGCCCGGTCTCGCACATCAGCACCTTGTCGCCGGGCGCAAGCACGTTGACCATGGCCGCTTCCCAGGCGCCGGTGCCGGACGAGGGGAAGATGATCACGGGCTGCCTGGTGCGGAACACGCGCTGCATCGAGGCCAGGACAGCAAAACCGAGCTCGGCGAACTCCGGACCGCGATGGTCCAGCGTCGGCATGTCCATCGCCCGGAGCACCCGGTCGGGCACGTTGGTCGGCCCTGGAATCTGAAGAAAATGCCTTCCAGTGTGCACGGTCATCGGCGTCCTTCCCGGTCTTGCCTTGATTTTGATGGCGCCGAATAGCACCATTTGACCGGCTTGTCCCCTCTCCTTAAGGCGCCTCCCATGCATAACCGGCGGACCTTCGCCGCCCCCTACTCCGCGGCCACCAGCTTCCCTGACGGCAGGTGCCCTTCGGCCTCCGTGAACGGACGCTCCGGATGCATCAGGAAGGCTGAGAAGCCGCCGAGCAGCAACAGCCCCATCGACATCAGGAATGGCAGGTACCAATTGCCGGTCGCATCGATCACGAAGCCCGCGACCAGAGGGGAGACGATGGCGGCGAAGGCCGACCCCGTGTTCATCAGTCCCGATGCTGTTCCGGAATATTTCGGGGCGATGTCCATCGGGATCGACCACATCGGGCCGATCACCAGCTCGGCGCAGAAGAAGCCTGCCGACAGACATAGCGCAACGACGGTGATGTCGTGGACGAACAGGATCGGCAGCAGCGACAGCAAGGCGCCGGCAAATCCCGCAACGGTGACGCTGAGCCGCGCCAGGCGGACATTGCCGGTGCGGTCGAGGATCTTGTCCGACAGCACGCCGCCGACACTGTCGCCGACCACGCCAGCGAAGAAGACGCCCGAGGCGAACAGCGCCGAGTTCTTGATGTCGAGACTGTAGTTGTTCTTGAAGAACAGCGGCAGCCAGTTGAGGTAGAGCCACAGGCACCAGCCGTAGCAGAAATAGGTCAGCGTCACCGGCCACATGCGGCCGAGCAGCGGGCCCCACGGTACGCGCGGCCGCTCGCCGGTCGGGCGCGGCGGCAGCGCCGCGAGCTCGGCTTCGGTGATCGAGGCATGCTCCTTCGGCTCGTTGCGGAAGTACCAGACCCAGATGACGCCCCAGACCAGGCTCACGAAGCCGAGCACGACGAACGCCCCGCGCCACGTCAGCCAGAGGATCAGCAGCGCGACGGCCGGCGGCGTCACCGCATTGCCGAGCCGGGCGAAGGAATGGGTCAGCCCCTGCGCGAAGCCGCGGCGGTTCGCGGGCGTCCAGTATTGCATCGCACGCGTCGCGGTCGGAAAGGTCGCGCCCTCGCCGAAGCCGAGCGCAAAGCGCGCGATGAACAGCGCGGTAAGACCATGCACGAGGCCGGTCATGATGGTCGCCACCGCCCAGATCATGCCGCACCAGAACAGCGTCTTGCGCGGCCCGAAATGATCGCCGACCCAGCCGCCGATCACCTGAAACAACAAATAGGGATAGGCGAATGCTGAGAAAACGAGGCCGAGCTGGGTGTTCGAGAGACCAAGCTCCTTCTGGATTTCGCTCGCCGCGGTGCCGATGTTCACCCGGTCGACATAGGTGATGAAATACATCGCGCAGAGCATCGCCAGCACGACATGCGTGGCCTTGAACCGAACTCCCATCTCCACCCCTCCCTATTGCTGTTTTTATGATTGTCGGTGCGCGCCTCGCGCTCTAAGTGCCAACCACCTTCAGATGAGGCGAGGAATTGCCCTGCGTGCGCTGCTCCAGCAGCTTCATCGCCGCCTCGACGCCGCCGGAGCGGTGCGGCACGCCTGCGACCGACATTCCCATCTCCACGCCGGTGAGCGCACCGAGCAGCGTCAGCGCGTTGCATTCGCCGAGATGGCCGATGCGGAAGACTTTTCCGGCGACCTTCGACAGGCCGGAGCCGAGCGACATGTTGTAATTGTCGAGCACGACTTTGCGGAACTGGTCGGCGTCATGACCGGGCGGCATCAGCACTGCGGTGAGCACCGGCGAGAACTCGGCGGGCTCCTGGCAGAGCACCTCGAGACCCCAATGGTTGACTGCGGCGCGGGTTGCGGCAGCTAACCGCTCGTGGCGCGCGAAGACGTTGTCGAGCCCCTCTTCGAGCAGCATCGCGATCGCTTCGCGCAGGCCATAGAGCAAATTGGTCGCCGGCGTGTAGGGGAAGAAGCCCTTTGCATTCGGCTTGAGCATCTCCTCCCAGTCGAAATAGGAGCGCGGCATCCTGTTGGTCTTCGACGCGGCGCGGGCCTTTTCCGAGATCGCGTTGAAGCCGAGGCCGGGCGGCAGCATGAAACCCTTCTGCGAGCAGCTGACACTGACATCGACCTTCCATTCGTCATGTCGATAGTCGACCGAACCGAGCGAGGAGATGGTGTCGACCATCAGCAGCGCCGGGTGCGAGGTGCGGTCGATCGCGGCCCGGATATCGGCGATGCGACTGGTCGCGCCGGTCGAGGTCTCGTTGTGCACGACCATCACCGCCTTGATCGCCCGCACGGTGTCGTCGGTGAGCTTCGCCTCGATCAGGGCCGGATCGGCGCCACGGCGCCAATCGCCGGGAACGAAATCGACCTCGATGCCGAAACGTGCCGCCATCTGGCGCCAGAGGGTGGCGAAGTGGCCGGTCTCGACCATCAGGACCTTGTCACCCGGCGACAGCGTGTTGACGATCGCAGCTTCCCAGGCACCGGTCCCCGAGGAGGGGAAGATCACAACCGGACACGCGGTCTGGAAGATTTTCTGGCTGCCTTCGAGCACGGCCCGCCCGAGCTCCCCAAATTCCGCACTCCGGTGGTCGATGACCGGCATGTCCATGGCGCGAAGAACGCGGTCGGGGACCGGGCTCGGGCCCGGAATCTGGAGGAAATGGCGTCCCTGATGCATGAAAACCTCCCTGGCGACGGATTCTGGCCGGCTTATTTGACTATTTTGCATTCATTTTTTGTCATTTCAATCGAAATTTGGTATTCGATTGTGGCCGTCGACGCGACGAACTGGGCAAACTATTGTGCTGCAAATGAAATCCACGATTCCCGATACCGGGGTTCCTATCGCCCCGCCGGCCGGCAATGGCGGCGACCGCCAGGAAGCCTCGCTTCATGACGAGATCCTGCTTCGGCTGCGCGACTACGTGGTCGAGGGCAACATCCCGAACGGCGCCCGCGTTCCCGAGCGTCAGCTTTGCGAGATGCTCGGCATCTCCCGCACGCCGTTGCGCGAGGCGCTGAAGGTGCTCGCCGCGGAAGGCCTGATCGAGCTCCTGCCCAACCGCGGCGCGCGGGTGCGCCAGCTCAGCCAGCGCGACCTCGAGGAGCTGTTCGACGTGATGGCGGGACTGGAAAGCCTTGCCGGACGGCTCGCCTGCGAAGCCATCACCGACGAGGAAATCACCGCGATCGAGCAGCTGCATTACGAGATGTACGGTCATTACCTGCATCGCGACATGCATGGCTATTTCCAGATCAACCAGCGCATCCACGAGAGCATCGTCGCCGCCGCGCGCAACGAGACGCTGAAGACGGCCTATGGCAACTTCGCGGGGCGGATCCGCCGCGTCCGCTACTCCGCCAATTTCGCCCGCAAGCGGCAGCGCTGGGCGGAAGCGATGCGCGAGCATGAGGCCATCCTCGACGCACTCCGCCGCCGCGCCGGCGGCGAGTTGAGCGACATCCTGTTCCAGCACCTGCGCAACAAGCGGACGGCCGCGATTGAGCACCTGACCGAGTCCCCAGGGGACGCAGCGACATCGCCTTGAGTGGCGCTCGCCTTGCTCATTTTGAATTCATAATATAATCGGTCGGGAACAACAATGAATACTCCAACGGGGTGGGTCGCCTCGTTGGATCAGTCCGGGATCAGGGATGACAAACGCCTCCTCGCTCGAACGGCGCCTGCGGTCGGAATTGACCGGCGACGTCCTGTTCGACCGCTTCAGCCGCGGCCGCTACGCCACCGATGCCTCGTTCTACCAGATCGTGCCAGCCGGCGTGGTGGTGCCCAGGACCATGGACGAGGCCTTGCGGGCGCTGGCGATTGCCCGCGACGACGGGCGCAAGGTTACCCCGCGCGGCGGCGGCACCTCGCAATGCGGCCAAGCCGTCAATGACGGCCTCGTGGTCGACCTCTCGAAACACCTGAACCGCATCCTGTCGCTGGACGTCGAGAACCGGACCTGCGTGGTCGAGCCCGGCATCGTGCTCGACGATCTCAACCGGCAGCTCAAAAAGCACGGCCTGTGGTTCCCAGTCGACGTCTCCACCGCATCGCGCGCCACCATCGGCGGCATGGCCGGCAACAATTCCTGCGGCGGCCGTAGCTTGCGCTACGGCACCATGCGCGACAACACGCTGTCGATGGAGGCCGCGCTCGCCGACGGCACGCTGAGCCGCTTCGGCGAGGTGCCGCGCGATCTCTCCGGTATCGATGCGAGCGACGGCACACGGGCACTGTTCCGCGACATGCTCGATCTCGGCGCGCGCGAGGCCGAGGAGATCGCCGCGCGCTTTCCAAAAGTGCAACGCCGCGTCGGCGGCTACAATCTCGATGCGCTGACGCCGCGCAACGCGCCCAATAACATGGCGCACCTTCTGGTCGGCTCCGAAGGCACGCTCGCCTTCACCACCAAGGTCGAGCTGAAGCTGTGGCCGGTGATCCGCAACAAGGCACTCGGCGTCTGCCATTTCGGCAGCTTTTACGAGGCAATGGATGCAGCCCAGCATCTGGTCAAGCTCAAGCCGATCGCGGTCGAACTGGTCGACCGCACCATGCTCGCGCTCGGCCGCGACATCGCGATGTTCGCCCCCGTCATCTCTGCCGCGATCAAGGGCGATCCGGATGCCGTGCTGGTGGTCGAGTTCGCCGAGGAAGACCAGACCGACAATCTCTTGCGCCTCAAACAGCTCGGCGAGCTGATGGGCGATCTCGGTTTCGGCTGGAACAACGACAAGCGCAAATGGGGCGGCGTGGTCGGGATCACCGAGCCGGCGCTCCAGGGCGGCATCGCCGATTTCCGCGCCGCCGGCCTCAACGTCATGATGTCGATGAAGCAGGAGGGCAAGCCGGTCTCCTTCGTCGAGGACTGCGCCGTGCCGCTGCCGCATCTCGCCGACTACACCGCGCGGCTGAACGAGATTTTCGCCAGGCACGGCACCAGCGGCACGATGTATGCACATGCCTCCGAGGGCTGCCTGCATGTGCGGCCGGTGCTGAACCTGAAGCTGGAGAAAGACGTCAAGGCCATGCGCGCCATTGCCGAAGAGGCCTTCGCGCTGGTGCGCGAGTACAAGGGCTCGCATTCCGGCGAGCACGGCGATGGCTTGGTGCGCTCCGAATTCCACGAGACCATGTTCGGGAAGCGCCTCGTCGCCGACTTCAGGCAAGTGAAGCAGCGCTTCGATCCCGATGGCGTCCTCAACCCCGGCAAGATCGTCGATGCGCCGAAGATGGACAACCGTTCGCTGTTCCGCTTCCCGCCGGATTATCGCGTCGGCGAGCTCAAGACCAAGCTCGACTGGTCCGCCTATCCCGGTGCCGGCGGCGGTTTCCAGGGCGCGGTCGAGATGTGCAACAACAACGGCGCCTGCCGCAAGCTGGAGGGCGGCGTGATGTGCCCGTCCTATCGCGCGACGCGCAACGAGAAGGACGTCACCCGCGGCCGTGCCAATACGCTGCGGCTTGCGATCTCTGGCCAGCTCGGCCCCGATGCGTTGTCGTCGGATGAGATGATGGAGACGCTCAAGCTTTGCGTCTCCTGCAAGGCCTGCCGGCACGAATGCCCGACCGGCGTCGACATGGCCAAGATGAAGATCGAGGTACTCGCCGCGCGCGTTGCGGCCCGCGGCCTGACGCTGCGCGACCGCTTGGTCGGCTACCTCCCGCGCTACGCCGGCCTTGCCGCGCGCTTCGCGCCGCTCGCCAACTGGCGCAACCGCAGCCCGCTGCTGCGACGACTGTTCGAACGCTTCGCCGGCATCAGCGCGCGACGGGCGCTGCCGGCTTTCCGCCGCGACGTCTTCGTGCCACCTGCTGACAGCATCGGTCCTGAGACCGGCCGCGAGGTCGTGCTGTTCGCCGATACTTTCAACCGCATTTATGAGCGCGAAACTCTCGACGCCGCGCTACGCGTGCTCACAGCCGGGGGCTATCGCGTGCATCTGCCGAAGCCGGCGAGCGGGAATCGGCCGCTGTGTTGCGGGCGCACCTTCCTCTCGGCCGGTCTTGTGGATCAGGCCAAAGTCGAGCTCGACCGGCTGGTGTCCACCTTCGCGCCCTTTGCTGCGCGCGGCGTACCGATCGTCGGCCTCGAGCCGAGCTGCCTCTTGACGCTGCGCGACGAACTCGCGTCTCTGCGCAAGGACAATGACGCCAAAGCCGTCGGCGCGCATGCGCTGACCTTCGAGGAATTTCTGGTGCGCGAGGCCGAGGCCGGCCGACTGCAGCTGCCGCTCGGTGCCGTCGCCGACAAGGCGATGGTGCACGGCCATTGCCACCAAAAATCCTTCGGCGCCTTCAAGCCGGTCGAGCAGGTGCTGCGCCTTGTCCCGGGCCTGAAGGTCGAGACCATCGAGTCGAGCTGCTGCGGCATGGCGGGCGCGTTCGGCTACGGCACCGAGACTTACGACGCCTCGATCGAGATGGCCGAGCTGTCGCTGCTGCCGGCCGTCAGGCGCGCCGACCAGGCGACGCTCGTCGTCGCCGACGGCACATCCTGCCGGCATCAGATCCACGATGGCACGCAGCGCGAAGCCCTTCACGTCGCCCGTGTCCTGGCGATGAGCCTTGATCGCGCGAAAACTCGTTCCACCCCTTCTCTAGTTGCAAAGGAAACCGTCCATGGCTGAACTGACGCTCGATACCGCCCGCAAGATCCTCGATGCCGCCCTCGCAAAGGCAACCGAGCTGAAACTGAAGCCGCTGGTCGTCACCATCCTGGACCCGCGCGGCGTCATCAAGCTCGCCGCGGCGCAAGACGGCACCAGCCTGATGCGCGCGGAAATCGCGCACGGCAAGGCTTATGGCGCGCTCGCGCTGGGCATGGGATCGCGGGCGCTGTACCAGCGGGCGCAGGAGCAGGCTTATTTCATCGACGCTGTGAACACGATGGCCAGGGGCGCGCTGGTCCCGGTCCCCGGCGGCGTGCTGATCATGGACGGCACGACGCTTCTCGGCGCCGTCGGCGTCTCCGGCGACACCTCCGACAATGACGAAGCCTGCGCGATCGCCGGCATCGAGGCCGCTGGACTGAAGGCCAACGCGGGGTAGCTCGTCACTACGGTCCGGCCCCTTGCTCCGTCATCGCGAGCGCAGCGAAGCAATCCAGACTGCTGCCGCGGAGGGATTCTGGATTGCTTCGCTGCGCTCGCGATGACGATGAGGAGAGAGCTAGCCCCCTCACCGCCCCGTCCATGTCGGCTTGCGCTTTTCGCTGAACGCCTTTAGCCCTTCCTTGGCGTCTTCGGTCATCGCCAGCAGCGCGATCTGGCTTTCAGTGTAGGCGATGCTCTCGTCGAACGACATCGAGGCGATGGCGCGCATGGCGTATTTGCCGCGGCGGATCGCGGTCGGCGACTTGTCGATGACACGGCCGATCAGCCAGTCGATCTTGGCGTCGAGCTCGGCGGCAGGCACGACGTAATTGAGGAGACCCGCCGCCTGCGCAGCCTTCGCGTCGAACGGCTCGCCGGTCAGTGCCCATTCGTTGACGAGCCGCCGCGGCGCGATGGTCTGCAACAGGCTCAGCACCTGCATCGGAAACACGCCAACCTTCACCTCCGGCAGGCCGAAGACGACGTGATCGGCCGCGACTGCCATGTCGGTCATGCACAACAGGCCCATGCCGCCGGCCATGCAGACGCCGCCGACGCGCGCGATTGCCGGCTTCGTGGCGTTCTGTGACAAACGTAACAGATCGGCATAGTCGACATTTGGTTTGGAATGATCCATCGCGAAAGCCGCGCCGGAGTTCTGCAAATCGGCGCCAGCGCAGAACGCCTTGTCGCCCGCGCCCGTCAGCACGATGACGCGGACGTCCTTGTCGTCATGCGCATCGCGATAGCCTTTTGCGATGCCGTCGATCACATCGCCGTTCAGCGCGTTGCGTTTCTCGGGCCGGTTGATGGTGATCCAGAACGCCTGCCCACACTTCTCGGTGATGACGCTTGCGGTGTCGGTCATGGTACGCTCGTGTCCTTGCTCCCGTTTGCAGCCATTTGCGGCAGCTCCCGCAACAGGCGCAAGGGCAATCTGCGGCGAAGCGACGCTTTAGCGCCTCGACACAAATTTGCAGACGGTCGAAGCGCGCGTTCAGGCCGCAGCCGCTTTCCTGATCCAGACCTTGTTGTCGTGGAACGCGGCTCCGCCGATCGGCGCCACCGCCTCGGCACCCGTCAGCATATTGATGCCGCGGCCACCAATATGGTTCTTGTTCGGATGAACGGATTCCGCGATCAGCACGCCGCGCCGCACGCCCTCGAACAGGACTGCGACCAGCGTGGTCTCGCCGCGGGTATTGCCGAGCGTCACGGCATCACCGTCGCCGATGTCGAGAGCGGCCGCGTCCAAGGGGTGAATCATCACGCGCGCCTTGCCCTCGCGCGCCTGCGAGGATGGCGTCTCGTTGAAGGTGGTGTTGAGGAAGCTGCGCGATGGGCTGGTGGCAAGCCGGAACGGGTGGGCCTGGTCTGTGTGCTCGATCACGGCCCAGTGGTCCGGCAGCGCCGGCATCTTGTCGAACTCGCCCATCATCAGCCCAAACGGCGGATGCGCCCAGTCGGCCTTGAAGTGGAATTTCTTGTCGGCGTGGGCAAAGCCGTCGAGATAATGCGCCGCGCGAAAATTCGGTTGCAGATCGCGCCAGATGTCGGCCTCGAGGCCGGCAATATCGCCATGGTCGCTCAACTTCAGCGTCGCGTCGATCAGTTCGCGCGGCGTCATCTCAAAGCCCCGGTGTTTGGCGCCAAGGCGCGGCGCCAGCGCCTGCAGGACCTGATGGTTGGAGCGGCATTCGCCGGGCGGGTCGATCAGCTTGGGACCGACCGAGATGTGCTGGTGTCCGCCGCCGTAATAGAGATCGTCGTGCTCCATGAACATTGTCGCCGGCAGCACGATGTCGGCCATCTGCGCCGTCTCGGTCATGAACTGCTCGTGAACAGCCACAAACAGATCCTCGCGCGCAAAGCCCTGCCGCACCAGCGCCTGCTCCGGCGCCACCGTCATCGGGTTGGTGTTCTGGATCAGCATCGCCTTGATCGGCCCCTTGCCGTGCAGGGCCTGCGCGTCACCGGTGAGGATGCGGCCGATCTGCGACTGGTCGAGCACGCGAATGGTGTTGTCGATCGCATCGTGGCCCTCGATGATGGATTCGTCGAAGTGCCACAGCGCGTAATTGTTGAAGAAGGCGCCGCCGCCTTCATATTGCCAGGCGCCGGTCACCGCGGGAATGCACAGCGCCGCATGCATCTGCGTCGCACCGTTGCGGGAACGGGTGAAACCGTAGCCGAGGCGGACGAAGGTCCGCTTGGTCTCGCCGACCAGCTTGGCGAAGGCTTCGATCTCGGACACCGGCACGCCGCAGATGGCGGAGGCCCATTCCGGATCGCGCGTCTTCAGATGCGCTTCGAGCTCAGCCGGGCAATCGGTGTATTTGTCCATATAGGCGCGGTCGGCATAGCCGTCGCGGAACAGGACATGCATGACGCCGCAGGCGAACGCGCCGTCGGTGCCGGGGCGCAGGATGATCTTGATGTCAGCCTGCTTCATGGTCTCGTTGTCGTAGATGTCGACCGCCGCGATCTTCGCGCCGCGCTCCTTCCGCGCACGCGCGGCGTGCGTCATCACATTGACCTGGGTGTTGACGGGATTGGTGCCCCAGATCACGATGAGGTCGGAGAGTGCCATCTCGCGCGGATCGACGCCGGCGATCTTGCCGGTGCCGATCGCATAACCGACGCGCGCGACGTTGGCGCAGATCGTCGAATAGAAGCGCGAATATTTCTTCACATGCGTCAGCCGATTGAGGCCGTCGCGCATCACCAGCCCCATCGTGCCGGCGTAGTAATAGGGCCAGACCGATTCTGCGCCGAACTCGCGCTCAGCCTGGTTGAAGCGATGCCCGATCTCGTCCAGCGCCTCGTCCCAGGAGATCCGCGCGAACTGGCCAGACCCCTTCGGTCCGGTGCGGCGCATCGGATATATCAGCCGCTCGGCGTGATGGATGCGCTCGGCGTAGCGGGCGACCTTGGCGCAGACCACGCCGGCCGTGTAGGTCTGCTCCTTCGAACCACGAACGCGGCCGATGCTGCGGCCTTCGACCACCTCGATATCGAGGGCGCAGGCCGAGGGGCAATCATGCGGACAGGTCGAATGACGAATTTCGATTTTGGCATGCTGGTTCATGGCCAAATTGGTAACACCAAAATACCGGCCAGCCGAGCGCGTTTATCCGGCAAGACCCATGCGGTTCGCGCAAACCGCGCGCCGCCGGTTCCTGCCGCGGGCGCGAAATGCGGCAGAGCCAGACCGAAAGCCGGCCGATTTCCCTGCCCGGCATCACCACGCACGCCGCGCATCCCGAGGAGGTGCGCGCGCTGATTGCGCTCCTTGCCGGCGCAGAGCAGAGTGAGCTGCGCCGGCGCGTCGGCTTTGCCGGCTAGATGCGGTAGATCGTGCTATTTGCTCATCTGGGTGAGGCCGGTCGGCGGACCATCGACGGCCGTCCAGCCGCCATCGACGAACAGCGTGCTGCCGCTGACATAGCTGGCGGCATCCGAGGCGAGATAGGCGACGGCTGTTGCGACCTCGTCGGCACTGCTCCAGCGATTGAACACCGTGTGGCCGGCGTAGAGATTGTAGATGTCGGGGCGCTGCTTGAACGGACCGGTCAGCGCAGTCTCCGCGATGCTCGGCGCAATCGCGTTGACGCGGACGCCGGCGCGGCCGACCTCGGAGGCAAAGCCCTTCACAAGGAGGCCGATCGCCGCCTTGGTCGAGCCATACACGGCAAGACCGGGCTCGATCGTGATGGCACGCACCGACGAGCAGGCGATGATGCTGCCGCCCTTCTGCTCCACCATGATGCGGCCGAACGCCTGGAAGAACCAGACCGTGCCCTTGACGTTGAGGTTAAGGACGCGGTCGAGATCCTCCTCGGTGTAGTCGAGGATGGTCTTGCGGATGTTGAGCCCGGGCGTCGTCACGGCAATGTCGAGCCGCGAAAATATCTGCATCACACTCGCGGCCAGCGCGGTGACGTCAGCGGCGCTCGCGGCATCGCACGCGGCGGCTTCCGCCCAACCACCCTTGTCGCGAATGCCGGCGGCAGTCGCCTCAGCGGCGTCAAGTGCACGATCGGCACAGACGATTCGGGCACCGAGGCCCGCCAGCGCCTCCGCTGACGATTTGCCGATGCCGGATGCGGCGCCGAGCACGACGGCCGTCTTGCCGGTGAGATCGAAGAGCTTGCGATAGTCGGTCACAGACAGATTCTCCCTGTTGATGCGACGCACTGTTGATGTGACGCAAAGTATCGCAAGCGCGGTCCGCCGGCCAAGGCCGGCGCACGCACGACAGCTATCCCTTGTATCCCATCAGCAGGCGCGGCAGCCACAGCGAGAAGGCGGGAACGTAGGTCACGAACATGAGCGCAGCGATCAGGGCGGCGTAGAACGGCAGGATGGTGCGCATCACCGCGCCCACCGAGATGCCGCCGATGGCGCAGCCCACGAACTGCGTCGTTCCGACCGGCGGGGTGTTCAGCCCCAGAGCGCAGTTGATCAGCATCAGCATGCCGAACTGCACTGGGTCCATGCCCGCCTTCATCGCGATCGGCAGGAAGATCGGCGTGCAGATCAGGATGGTCGCCGCCATGTCCATGAACGTGCCGAGCACGAACAGGATGACGTTGATGAGCAGGAAGATAACCCAGGGCTGCGAGGACACCTTGCTCATCATCTCGCCGGCGAGATCGGCCACTTCGTAGAGTCCCATCAGATACTGGAACATGGTGGAGACGCCGATCAGCAGCAGCACCACGCCGGTCGTCTTAACCGCCTTGGACGCAGCTCGCAGGAAGTTGCTCCAGGTCATGGTGCGGTAGATGAAGAACGTCAGCAGGATCGTGTAGGTGACCGCGACGGCTGCGGATTCAGTTGCCGTGAAGACGCCGGACAGGATGCCGGCCAGGATGATGCCGACGATCAGAAGACCGGGGAGAGCGGCCGCGAACGAGCGCAAAACTTCGGCCCAGCCCGGGAACTTGCCGGCCGGATAGCCTCGCTTCACCGCCACTGCGTAGGCGGCGACCAGCATGCACACCATCAGCACGAGCGCCGGCAATAGGCCGGCGGCGATCAGCGCGCCGATCGACACCTTGCCGCCGGCGGCCAGGGCGTAGATGATCATGTTGTGACTGGTCGGCATCAGCGCTCCGACCAGCGAGGCATGGGTGGTGACGTTGACGGCGTAGTCGGTGTCGAAACCTTCCTTTTTCATCATGGGGATCATCACCGCCCCCATTGCCGACACGTCGGCCACAGGCGAGCCGGATACACCGCCGAACAACGTGCAGGCGACCACGTTCGACATGCCAAGCCCGCCACGGATGTGTCCGACGAGATTCTTGGCGAGCTGCACGATCTTGTCGGCAACGCCGCCATGCAGCATCAGCTCGCCGCTGAAGACGAAGAACGGGATGGCGAGGAAGGAGAAGATGTTCATCCCCGACATCATCTGCTGGAAGATGACGGCAACCGGCAGGCCTTCGTAGAGGATGGTGCAAATCGCCGAGAGGCCGATCGCGAAGGCAACCGGTACGCCGAGAACCAGGAAGCCGAAGAAGGAGGCGCCGAGAATGATCAGTTCCATGAGGGGACGACCTCTTCGCCGCGCAGGAGAGCAATGATGTGCTCGATTGAAAAGGAGACGATCAAAACGCCGGAGGCGATCAGCGGTACGTAGCGGACCACCTCGGGGAGGCCAAGATTGGGAATCTTCACGGTTCCGACCGACGCCCCGAGTATCCAGCCGTTGTACGCCATCGCAATGCCGAACACCGCCACCAGAACGTGAATCACAAGCTCGATCTTCTCTCGCGTGTGATCCGGAAGCATCACCAGCAGACTGTCCATTCCGATGTGTCCGGCATCGCGCACGCCCACTGCGGCGCCGATCAGCGTGACATAGAGGATGAGAACCAGTGCAAGGTTCTCCGTCCAGGTCGGGCTGGAATTGAGCACATAACGTCCGAACACCTGGTAGAAGACGATGGTGACGATGAGGAGCAGACCGCTCACGGACAGGTACATGCCCGCGCGGGCGACGGGGGCATTGATCCGCGACAGCAAGCCGGTGGACGGACGTCCGGCGACCTCCTGCTCGTGGCTTGCGACGTGTGGGTCTGTCATCCGCGTCTCCTTGCGCGTCTTCTTCCTAGCGTCCGGTGTCACCTCGCGGCGACACCGGACCCGACGCCGCTCTGGTCTTACTTCGTGTCCTGGATACGCTTGACGATGCCCTTCAGCTTCTCGTCGCCGGCGAACTTGTCATAGACCGGCTTCATCGCGTCGACGAATTCCGCCTTGTTGGCGATCGTAACGACCTGAACGCCGGCCGCCTCGACGGTCTTGCGGGACGCCTGCTCACGGTCGTCCCAGAGCTTGCGCATGACGGGCACGGATTCCTTGGCCGCCTTGCGGATCATCGCCTGATCCTCCTTGCTCAGCGTGTCCCAAACCTTCTTGGACATCACGAGAACTTCGGGAGCCAGGGAGTGCTCGGTAATGTTGTAGAACTTGGCTGCCTCGAAGTGGCGCGACGACTCGTAGGAGGGCCAGTTGTTCTCGGCCGCGTCCACCAGACCGGTCTTGAGAGCGGTATAGACCTCTCCATACGGCATCGGCGTCGGGTTTGCCCCGAGACTCTGGATCATGCCGACCCACAGGTCGGATTGCTGGACGCGAATCTTCAACCCCTTGACGTCCGCGAGCGACTTGATTGGTGCCTTGACGGTGTAAATGGACCGGGCGCCGCTGTCGTAATAGGCAAGGCCGACCAATCCTGCGGGTTCCATCGCCGCGAGGATTTCATCGCCGATCGGCCCGTCGAGGACCGTGCGCATATGCTGCGTGTCCCGGAAGATGAAGGGCAGGCACAACGCGACGGTTTCCGGCACGAAGTTGTTCAACGGGGATGCGTTGATCCGCATCATGTCGAGTGCGCCGATCTTGAGTTGCTCGATGGTGTCCTTCTCGGAGCCCAGGGCTCCATTGGGAAACACCTTCACGCCGAGTTTGCCGCCGCTCGCGGTCGCGAGCTGCTTGCCCATGAACTTGACGGCCTCGACGGTCGGATAATCGGCGGGGTGGACGTCGGCGGAGCGGAAATCGCGTGCGATCGCCAGGGGCGCTGAGATCGCCAGCACGGCGGCTGCGATGATACCGGTTAGTGTCTTCATCTGGACGTTCCTCCTGAGTTGATTATGTCGTCGTTGGGCAGTTGCTGCGGGCCGCCTTGGGTCGCTCCCCTTCAGGTGTGAAGTCAAGCGTCACAAACGCACCACCTTGGTAGGATTGCACGGCCAAGTCGAGCGGATTCGGCTGCTTCATGATCCCCTCGCGCTGCGGCGCGATCGAAGGCTTCCAGTCGGAGGAATGCAGGTCGATGCCGTGCCTCCGCGGCTGATTGCGCAGCAGGCTGCCAGTATTCTGCTTGCCCTGGAAAGTGCGACCTTCGTCGCGCCCTCCCGGCGGGGATCTGCGCCGCAAGTGCCGCCCCCTGCGATCGCGCCTCGCCGTCGGCCAATGCCGGATACGAGGTAACGATGCTCGTTGCATCCATGGACGTTCCTCTCGTTTATGCTCGACCGCCATTGGTTGCGGCTTGGAGGTTCGGGCGAGACGGTCGCCCCATCCCTGTGCGAACGCGCTGCATCAGCGCGGAGTCGCCAATGTCGTCCCTAGGGCGGGCGGCATTCCGAGTCCAACCCAATTCCGGTATCGATCAATGCAAGAGTTGCATCGATGGATGACACGGTGCCGCCGGGGAGACAAGACGGTCCTCGCGCTACACGTCCCGCGGGATGTCGCCGGCGCGTCACTTGACGCTGCCTGCGCCGACCCCTCAAGATGCTGCAAAACATAGCGGAATATGTCGAGGGGAACGCCCATGCCGCGAAGACTGATCGATATCTCGGTGCCGTTGCAGAACGACGTGCCGGCCGATCCGCCGGGCAATCATCCGACGATCCAGTATATCGACCATCAGCAGGGACTGCCGCGCATGCTGCAGTTCTTCGACGGCCTCAAGGCGCAGGATCTGCCGGATGGCCAGGGCTGGGCCGTCGAGCAGGTCTCGCTCTCCACGCATAACGGCACGCATCTCGACGCGCCCTGGCACTTTCATCCGACTATGAACCGCGGCGAGCGGTCATGGACCATCGACGAGGTCCCGCTCGAGTGGTGCTTTCAGCCCGGCGTCAAGCTCGACTTCCGGCATCTCCCTGATGGATACGTGGCCACCGCCGACGACGTCGAGAAGGAGCTCAAGCGCATCGGACACACGCTCTCTCCGCTGGAGATCGTCGTCGTCAACATCAGCGCCGGCGCGAAGTTTGGGCAAGCCGATTACGTCAATTCCGGCTGCGGCATGGGCTATGAAGCCACCATGTACCTGCTCGAACGCGGCGTGCGGCTGACCGGCACCGACGCCTGGAGCTGGGACGCGCCGTTCGTCTTCACCGCAAAGAAATATGCTGAAACAAAAGATGCCGGCCTGATCTGGGAAGGCCACAAGGCGGGACGGCACATCGGCTATTGCCATCTCGAGAAGCTGCACAATCTCGACAAGCTGCCCCCGACCGGATTCACGATCTCATGCTTTCCGGTGAAGATCGAACGCGCCTCCGCGGGCTGGACCCGCGCCGTTGCGATCATCGACAGCTAGCCAAGCACCGTCAGTTGCCGCCGAGGCCACTTTCGACAAGTTCGCGCAGCGCCTCGGTATCGAGTACGACGATGGCACCATGCTCGAGACGAACCCAGTTGCGTGCGGACCAGGCGCGCAATTGCTTGTTGATGCTCTCGCGCGTCATCCCCACCATCTCGCTGATCTCCTGCTGCGTGATGGCGAGCGTGCCGCTGCCGGAGTCGAACTTGCGCTCTTCGGTGAGACCCAGCAGCGCGCTTGCAAGCCGGCCCGGAAGATTCTGCAGGATCACCTGCTCGACTTGTTGGCTGGTCCAGCGCAGCCGCGCACAGAGCAGCTCGATGAATTTCATCGCCAGCGCCGGCTGGCTCTTCACGAACGGCAGGAAGTCGCGGCGGTCGATGATGTAGAGCTCGCAATTGGTGTTGGCGGTCGCATCGGCCGACCGCGGCGCACCATCGAGGACGGCGATCTCGCCAAATATTTCTCCAGGACCGATGAGATTGAGTATGGCATTCCGGCCATCAGGCGACGAAGAGGATATCTTCACCGTCCCCGAGATCACCGCGAACAGGTTGTTACCGGGATCGCCTTTTGCGGCGATGGTCACACCGCGCTTCACCGTGGTGTGCTTGGCGTAGCGGCAAAGCTGATCGAGCGCATCCGGCTCCAGATCCGCGAAGATCGGGTGCTTGCGCAGGACCGATAGCTTATTGCCCGCTGATTGTCGGGGATCGCCGGTCTTGTCCTGAGGCACGCCGGGGCTCCTAAGACTGCGAGGCACTGGAGTTCCTGCGTAGTCAACGTTGCCCGGCTTTTCAACCGTAAAGCATGCACGCGGTTTTAGTCGAATGCCGCAAAAATGCCGCGGTCAGGCTCGGATCTGCACGTGAAGGATGCGCCGACGCATTCCGCTCGATGCAGAGTTGCGGGCACCGCAGGTCGCGATTGCGTTAAGGCGCTGCCGCACAGCCGATAATTGGCCGAGCAAACACCCCGCGGTCCTGCGATCTCAGGAGCTTCGGCGCTTGGACTCCGCATCGAGCCGTACAGCGCTGGTTTGTCGGTCTGCCCAGGCCAAAGCCGCGGCGAATGTGACAAAGACGGATACGACGGCAATTGTCATTAGCAATGCGTCAGTCGGCATCATGACCTCCCGGATTATGCGACGCATTATCTCCGGCACACGGCCGGCAGCATTGATCGGGATCAAAGATTGGAGAGGCCTGCGGTATGGCCGGGCTCTTAGGCTGCAGCAAGGGCCTCGACCTGTGCGGGGTCGAGCAGGCTGATGCCGCCATGGATGATCTCGATCACACCGCGGCGCTCCAGCTTGGTGAAGGTCCGGCTAACGGTTTCGATGGTCAGACCGAGATAGTCGGCGATGTCCTGGCGGCTCATCGGAAGTGGGACCGTGTCCGACGATCCCTTGAGCGAGAACAGCCGCTCGCGCCAGCCGAGCAGAAAGGCCGCGATCTTCTCGTCCGCCGAACGGCGGCCGAGAAGGACCATATGGTCGCGTGCATGGCTCAACTCCCGAATCGCCAGTTCATTGATCCGCCGCAGCAGATGTGGTCGGGCCTCGATGAAGCGCCCGAAAGCGGCTTTTGCGAACTGGCACGCGGTCACCGCGACGATCGCATCTGCCGAAAAATTGTGGCGGCCGGAGACATTCATCCCCAGGAAATCGCCGGGCAAGGCAAAGCCTACGATCTGCCGGCGACCGTCAGGCAGCAGCTTGTACAGCCGCATGACGCCCTCAAGGACATTGTAGAACGATGTCGTGATGTCCTCCTCGGAGAACGCGGTGCCGCTCGCGGCAAAATGGACGCGGCGTCCCAGGTGCTCGAACTCCCTGAGCTCGGCTGGGTCCAGCGACGAACAGACCGCGAAGTCGCGGACCGCACAGTCGCTACAGAAATGCCCGTTCGGCTCGATCGTCACTACGGAAGGTTTCATCCATGCCCCAAGCGCCAGCTGCCCCCGCATCAGGCCGAGTGCACCGCGCGAGCTGCATTTTACTGCACTGAGGCAAAGGCAGTTGACGCAGATCAATTTTGACCAACATCGCCGCTCTATTCTGCATTCCGCTTCCAGAGTTCGACGGGATCACCTTCCATGCTGCAAAGCACGCTGCGTCACGGCCTGATCGGACTGATTCTGATCACTCCTGCCTTCGCCGCCCCGACCGCCGAACAGCGCGGCAAGGCCTTCGCGCGGGCCAATTGCGCGCGCTGCCACGCGATCGACCGTGTCTCGGAGAGCCGGCTCAAGATCGCGCCGCCGCTTCGGGCCCTACACCAGCGTTATCCTATCGAGACCCTCGGCGAAGCGCTGGCCGAAGGCATCTACACAGGCCACGCCGACATGCCCGCCTTCGAGCTCAGTCCTGACCAGATCCACGACCTTCTATCCTACCTGAAGACACTGGAATAGCCGACGTCACACCGCCTGCACGGTCCAGCCGATCAAATCCTTCGCGATGCGAGCAAAGGCGGCGTCGAACGCCGCGACGGCCGCGGCTGGCTCGACCTTGTCGAGCTTCTCACTGGTCTCGACCAGACGTGATGCGATCACCTTGCCATTCTTGTCGACGAGGCGCGCAGACAACCCGATCTCCACCCGTGTCTCACCCTCGGTGGCGATTCGAAAACGTCTGATGTCGATCAGGAGCTGGTAATCGGCCTGTCCGAAGTCGGTCGTTCGCAATGGCGCGTGGGCGATATCGTAGTTCTCGAAACTGTCGATTAGCCGCGCCTGCACCAGCTTTGGAATGCTGTCGGCCCAGAGGAAATCGGCAAAGCCCGGATTCTCCCCCACCGGCGAAAACAGCATGCGCTGCGTCTGGAGCATCGCGACCGCGGTCGGCTCGGGAATGGCCAGGGACGCTGGGAGCGTCTTGCCGGCCGGCCCGAGATTCTGCGGCGTGCGCAGGTCGTAGGTGAGCTTCTGCGCGGGCGTGCCACCGCCGGTCATCTTTTCGAGGCCTGCCAGGATACCGTCGAGCTTGCCGGTATTGCGCGCAAGGCTGTCGGAGAACGTCTTGAAATTCGCGATGGTGTCTTTGAGCGGACCGGAATTGTCCTCCAGCACGGAATCGACCCGCCGCAGCGCCTCGCGCGCCGCCTGCGTCATACTCTGGCCAGCGCCGGCTTCGGCGATCAAGGTCAAGGGCTCGCGGGATTTGGCGACGATCACGCCGCCCTCCAGCGTCACCACCGGCACGCCGGTCAAGCCCTGGAAATCGAGCCCGACCTTGGTATCGGCACGCACCGGCGTCTTCGATGCAACCGAGATCGTCGCATTGACGAAGCGCGGATTATCTGTTGCGAGCCCGAGTTCGGTCACCTCACCTACGCGGATGCCGTTGAACAGCACGCCGGCGCCGGCCAGGAGACCGGGCACCGGTCCTTGGAATTCCACATGGTAAGTCGTGCGCGGCCCGATGCCAGCAGTGTTGTTCAGCCAATAAACGAAGCCGAACAACGCAAGAATGGCGGCCAGCACGAAGGTGCCGATCAGCACGTAGGGAGCTCGGGTTTCCATGTCTCATCTCATCTGGGGTTGCAGCATCTGCGAGCGCTTGCCGTGGAAATAGGCGCGCACCCAGGGATGCTCGGATTGAAGCAGTTCGCGCATCGGACCGATCGCCACGATCCTGCCGTCGGCAAGCGCCGCGACGCGGTCGCAAACCGTCGTGAGGCTGGCAAGGTCATGGGTCACCATGAACACGGTCAGCCCAAGGGTCTTCTGCAAGGTCTTGATCAGCACATCGAAGTCGCCGGCTGCGATCGGATCGAGCCCTGAAGTCGGCTCGTCCAGGAACAGGATCGGCGGATCGAGCGCCAGCGCGCGCGCCAGCGCCACGCGCTTGGTCATGCCGCCGGACAATTCCGCCGGATATTTGTCGCCGTCCTGCGCCCGCAGCCCGACCATCTCGAGCTTGGCGATCGCGACCTCGTCCATCAGTTCCTGCGACAGCACGAGGTTCTCGCGCAACGGAAACTGAACGTTCTGCCGGACCGTGAGCGAGGAGAACAACGCGCCCTGCTGGAACAGGATACCCCATTTCGCGGCCGCGCCTTGCGTCGTGCGGTCGTGCGTGCCGCCGATCGGCTGTCCCATGACTTCGATGGTCCCGCTTTGACGCGGAATGAGGCCGATGATCGTGCGCATCAACACCGACTTGCCACCGCCGGAGGCACCGACGAGACCGAGGATTTCGCCCCGGCGGACGTCAAGCGACAGATGGTCGAGCACGGTCTGGCGGCCGAAGCCGACCATCAGGTCGCGAACGCGGATCGCGAACTCCTGCTGCGCTTCGGGCATCATCACATTCCGATCGAGGCAAAGAAGATCGCGAACAGGCCATCGAGCACGATCACCAGGAAGATCGACTTCACCACCGAGGTCGTGGTCTGCCTGCCGAGCGACTCGGCGCTGCCTTTCACGCGCAATCCCTCGCTGCAGGCGACGATCCCGATCACCAGCGCCATGAACGGCGCCTTCAGGATGCCGACCTCGAAATGGGTGACGGAAATGGCCTCACGTAGCCGCGCGATGTAAATCGCCGGCCCCATATCGCCGTAGAACTGCGCGACCAGGCCGCCGCCATAGAGCGCGGCAATCGATCCGATAAAGGCAAGAATGGGCAGCGCTATGACCAGGGCTGCCACGCGCGGCAGGATCAGCACATCGATCGGGTCGAGACCCATGGTCGAGAGCGCATCGATCTCCTCGCGCATCTTCATCGAGCCGAGCTCGGCCGTGTAGGCACTTCCCGAACGGCCGGCGACCATGATGGCGACAATCAGCACGCCCAGCTCGCGCAGCACGAGGATGCCGACCATGTCGACAGTGTAGGATTCCGCCCCGAACCGGCGGAAATGGAAGAACCCCTGCTGGGCGATAATGGCGCCGATCAGGAACGTGATCAGAACGACGATCGGAATCGCCTGCCATCCGATCCGGTAAAGCTGATAGACGAGCGATGTCAGCCGCAACGAGCGTGGCTTGCGCAGCACGCCCACCACGGCCATGAACAATGCGCCGAGCATTTGAAGAAAGATCGTGATGTCTTCGCGAGCGCCGATAGTTGCCTTGCCGAGATCGCTCAGCCTGAGCAGAACCGGGTTGGGCGCGGAGGCCGGCGCCGGCGGGTGACGGTTGACCTGGCGCACCTCGTCCATCAAGCCGCTGAAATTATCAGCGACTCCGACGAATTCGGCCGATCTGCCGGATGACGTTGCCCCGCGCAACAATTTCTCCAGGAGCCAAGCGCCGAGCGTGTCGAGCTCGCTGACACCCGCCATATCGAGCGTCACGGCTTTCGATCGGGCCACATCCTTGCCGACCGATTGCGAAAGCGCTTCGAGCTTCGACACGTTGGCGGAAATCCATGGCCCCTCGGGGCGCAATTCGAGGCCCTCACCGGACGGCGTCGCCAGCAACAGAGGTTCCGAGTTCACGTTCATATCCTCAGGGGGCGATGGGCCCCCGATAGATGGTGTTCTAGGCCGGCATAAGGCCGCTCGATTGACCTGCCTCAAACACGCCGCATCCGCCCCTTGACGCAAATCAATGGCTGGCTGGCTCGCTCGCATAGGCTTTCGCCATTCAATGGAGACCGCAATGTTCGATACCGGCAGAATGAGCGACGAACTGAAGGCGCTGAAGGTCGACGTCAGACGCCTGCTGAACACCGCCGGCGAGGAGATGCTCGATGGATCGAAGGACCGCGCCGAGGCGCTCGCCGAGCAGATCAAGGCCGCGCTTGCCGAACTCGGCGAGACCGTCGGCGAGGAGCAGGAGCAGCTCCATGACCTCGTCACGGGGCGCCCGGTCGCCTCGCTTGCCTCCGCTTTCGCGCTCGGTGTTGTCGTAGGCTTCATGCTGAGGAGGCACTAAGTGAACGCCGAGAATGTCGTCAGGCATCTGCGCGTGCTGTGGCGCACGGACAAGATCATCGCGGACATCAGGCTGCGCCACCTGCTAGTCGGGCTGGGCCTGCGCGCTTTCGCGGCGCTGATCGCCGCATTCGGACTTGTGATGCTGGAGCTATCGGCCTATTTCGCGCTGGTCCAGATCTGGAGTGCGATCGCGGCGGCCGCCGTTCTCGGTGCGATCAATTTCGCCATTGCGGCGATCCTGTTCGTTGTCGCCGGACGTCCCCCGTCGGGCCGCGACATCGAACTCGCCGATGAAATTCACGGCGCGTCGGTCGAAGCCCTGCAACTTGAGGCCCGTGCGCTCCAGACCCAGATGACCGGCGCGATTCATCATCCGCTCAGCACGATCCTGCCAGTGCTGGTGCCGCTGATCGCGATCATCGTCAAGAGCCTGGGGAAGTCGGCCAAGAAGGCCGACGCGGCAACGACGGCTGAAGCGCGCTCGTAGCCGGCGGCACTCAGAGTTTCAGCCTGACGTCGCAAATGTCGGGTTCGGTCGGATCCGGCTTCACCTCGAAGCCGAGTTGCCGGCACATGGCGAGCATCACGATATTTTCCTTGAGCACGTCGCCCGATATGGTCTTCAGGCCTTCCGACCTCGCATAGTCGATGATCAACTGCATCAGCGCCCATCCGAGTCCCCTGCCCTTGAGGTCGGAGCGCAGCAGAATAGCGTATTCGCCGGTCTCGTAGATCGAGTCCGAATGGAGCCGGACCACGCCCACCATCTCGTTAGCTGCTTCGTCGAATGCGACGAAGGCCATCGCGCGTGCATAGTCGAGCTGGGTTAGGCGCGCGATAAATTCGTGAGTGAACTCCTTCATCGGTGCGAAGAAGCGCAGGCGGAGGTCGTGGGGCGTCACGTGACGCAGGAATTCGTGGATGGTGGGCTCGTCATCCGGGCGTAGGGGCCGCACGAAAATGCGCCGGCCTTCCTTGAGCTCCATGTGGCGCTCCCACTGCGACGGGTAGGCACGAACGGCGAAATTGGCGGGACCAGAGCCTACGAACTTCCGCTCCGGCGGCCCTACCGCGACCCGTGCATCGACTGCCGTCACGCCGGTTTCATCCGCCAGCAGCGGGTTGATGTCGAACTCCCGGATCTCGGGGATGTCGGCCGCCATCTGAGCGAGCTTGACCAGCACCATCGCGACGGCGTCCTGCTTGACCGCGGGCACGTCCCGGTAGGCAGGCAGCAGCCGCGAGACGCGCGTGCGGTCGATCAGGTCGCGGGCGAGCTGCAAATCGAGTGGCGGCAACGCCAGCGCCTTGTCGTTGATGATCTCCACCGCCGTCCCGCCCCGGCCGAACACGACGACGGTACCGAAGGTCGGATCGTCGGCGAGACCCAGGATCAACTCGCGTGCCTTCGCCTTGACGACCATCGCCTGCACGATGACGCCGCCAATACGAGCCTCCGGACGCAGCTTCTTCGCCCGCGCCAGAATGTCGGACGCAGCGGCGCGCACGGCAGCCGGCGTGGTCAGGTTGAGAACGACGCCGCCGACATCGGACTTGTGGACGATGTCGCGCGACATGATCTTCAGCACCACTGTTGCGCCTTGCGCGAACATTTCGTTCGCATAAGCCACCGCCTGCTCGACATCGGTCGCGGCATAGGTCGGAACCATTGCGATGTCATAGGATTCCAGCAGGAGCTTGATCTCGACGGGTTCGAGCCATTCGCGGCCGTCGGCGATCGCAGTCGTAACAATCTGCCTGGCAGCCCGGGCATCAGGCACGAACGTGTCGGGCATCGCGGGAGGAACCTGGCTCAGCTCCTCGACGACCTCGCGGTGCCTCACGAGATACATGAAGCCGCGCACCGCGTCGTCTTCGGTCGGATAATTCGGGATGCCGGCGCCGGACAGCGTTTCGATGATGTTCTGGTCGGCTCCGATCCAGGAGGCGAGCACGGGCTTCATCCATCGGCGCTGCTGCTCGCGATATTTGCCGACGAGCTCCGTCACCGTGGTCGCGATATCGGCGGCCGAGGCGATCGCGGTCTGCACGTTGAGGACCAGGACGGCGTCATTGCCGGGATCGGCAAGCAACACTTCCAGCGCCGCCGCATAGCGCGATGCATCCGCATCGCCGACGATGTCGACAGGATTTGCGCCGGACCAGGTCGGCGGCAATACCGCATCGAGATTTTGACGCACGTCCGCAGTAATGGATGCAGGAATACCGCCAAGCTCCACCAAACGGTCGATAGCCAAGACGCCGATGCCACCGCCGTTGGTCAGGATCGCAAGACGCTTCCCCGCCGGCGATTCGACGCGGCCGAGTGTTTCAGCGCAGTCGAACAGCTCGCGAAGATCGGACACCCGCAGGACACCGGCGCGGCGGAACGCCGCGTCATAGACGGCATCTGCACCCGCGAGCGCGCCCGTGTGCGTGGCGGCCGCCTTCGCGCCCTGCGCCATGCGGCCGGACTTCACGACGACGACGGGCTTTACGCGAGCCGCCGCGCGCGCCGCCGACATGAACTTCCGCGCGTCCTTGATGGCCTCGATATAGAGCAGGATCGCACGGGTCTTATGATCCATTGCGAAATAGTCCAGCAGGTCGGCAATGTCGACGTCGATCTGGTCGCCAATCGACATGATGCCGGAAAAGCCGACGCCGCGCTGCGCAGCCCAATCCACCATGCCGGCGGCAATCGCGCCCGATTGTGAGATCAGCGCCAGGTTTCCCGCCCCAGGCATATGCGCGGCGAAACTGGCGTTGAGGCTCACGCCCGGCATCATGATGCCGAGGCAGTTCGGGCCAATCAGCCGCATGCCATATTTCCGCGCGGCAGTCATTGCGGCCTCGTGCAGAGATCCCGCTCCGTGACCGAGCCCGGCCGAGACAATCAGAGCTCCCGCCGAGCCGCTACGCCCGGCCTGATCAATGATGCCGGGAACCGCGGCAGCCGGCGCCGTAATGACAACGAGCTCGGGCACGAACGGCAGCTTGTCCAGGCTGCTCACCGCTGCCACGCCGCAGATCTCGGAATGGCGTGCATTCACCAGGCCGAATGCTCCCTTGAATTCGGCGCTTCGAATGTTCTCTAGAACGGCGCGCCCTACTGACCCCTGACGAGGGCTCGCACCGACGAGCGCGACTGACCTAGGCGACAGCAGGTTTTTCAGGCGGTAGGTCGACATGATTGCAATCGTCCGATCGGCGGCGGGTCCGACAGTCGCGAAGCTGGCCCGGATATCGAGCTAACACAGTTAGTGCGACATCATAACCCAGCACGGTGGCTGGCCGATGACGGTCTTGGTCACGCCGCCCCAGACGATCTCGTTGAGGCGCGAATGGTGGTAGGCCCCCAGGATGATGGCGTCGATGGCGTGGGAATGAGCCCAGCTCCCGAGCACCTTGCCGGTCGAGCTGCCGCTGCCCTTCACCGTTTCGAAGGACGCGTGGACGCCGTGTTCCCTCAGATGATCGACGAGATTCGCTCCGGATTGCATGATCGCATCGGTCTTGTCGTCCGCCACCGTGATCACACGCACCGAGGCGGCCGCCTGGAGGATCGGCAACGCGTCGCCGACCGCGCGTGCCGCACGTGCGGAGTGATCCCAGGCGATCACGACGTTCTCAAATTCCGCCCGCAGATTGTCCACCTGCTGCTCCGGACAGAGCAGCAGCGGCCGGCCGGATTCGAACAGGAACGTTTCGACGATATTCTCTGTTTGGCTGTCGTGCGGCCTCACGGGGATAAGGATGAGATCGCTGAAGCACGCATACTCGGCCAAGGTCGATGCGATCTGGTCGGCCGGAACCTTGCCCGATCGGCTTTGGGCGCGAATGCCCGTGCGGGAGGCGGCATTGGTGAACGCATTCAGGAGCTGCTGCATATCGCTCACCTCGCGCACGCCTTCGAGCTCGGCAGAATCGCGACCGCCTGGAACCACTACCTTCGGCCGCACAAAAACATCTTCCTCCAGCGCCAGCGCGGTGATCCTGGCACCGAGGTCGGCGGCGACGGCCACGCATCTTTCGATCGCGGCAAGCGCCGGTCCGCGAGGCTGGCCGACAAGTGGCAGAAAGACGTCCTTGATGGGCATCGAGATTCTCCTCGGCCGCCAAAATAGGCTGCCTTTCGTCGGGACGCTTGATCCTCGTCAAGCCGCCGGGGGAACCTTCCGGCCGGACACAGGCGGGCATTGATGAAAATCAAGGAGTGGCCGCACTGCCATTCTATTAGTAGTTCGATCGGAACGGTCGGCCCCGGAGAGACTGATGCGTGCGATGGTGTTGGCTGGCCCGCGAGCGCGGCTCCGAATGGAGGAGCGCCCCGATCCCTTCCCCGGCGAAGGCCAGATCCGGGTGAGGGTCAGCGCTTGCGGCGTCTGCCGGACCGATCTTCACGTCGTCGACGCCGAACTGCCCGACATCCGCTATCCAATCGTACCAGGCCATGAAATCGTCGGCCGCATCGATCTCATCGGCCCAAATGTCACAACGCATGCGCCGGGTGACCGGGTCGGCATTCCCTGGCTCGGGTTCACCTGCGGAGACTGCCGGTTTTGCCGGGAAGGCATGGAGAATCTCTGCGACAGGCCGCTCTTCACCGGCTACACGCGGGACGGTGGCTATGCCACGCACACGATCGCCGATGCCCACTACGCGTTCCCGCTCGGCGAATCCGAGGACGACGTGGCCCTTGCCCCTCTGCTATGTGCAGGCCTGATCGGCTGGCGTTCGCTGGTCCTGGCCGGCCAGGCCGACAGGCTAGGCATCTACGGCTTCGGCGCCGCCGGCCATATCATCGCCCAGGTCGCGGCTTGGCAGGGGCGATCGGTCCACGCGTTCACACGACGCGGCGATACGGCCGCACAGGACCTCGCCCGCCGGCTCGGGGCAGTCTGGGCGGGCGCTTCGGACGACATGCCGGACAAGCCGCTCGACGCCGCCATTATCTACGCTCCCGCTGGCGAGCTCGTGCCGGCCGCGCTGCGCGCCGTGCGCAAGGGCGGCCGCGTGGTATGCGCCGGCATCCATATGAGCGACATCCCGAGCTTTCCGTACGATCTGCTCTGGCAGGAACGGCAGTTGCTCTCGGTCGCCAATCTCACCCGGCAGGACGGTCTCGATTTTTTCAGAATCGCCGCGCAAGCCGGCGTGCACACCGAGACGACCGCATTCCCGCTCGACCAGGCTAATCAAGTCCTGGGCATGCTGCGGAACGGACAGATTCTCGGCGCAGCCGTGCTCAAACCCTGACCGCATCTCGGGACACCCAGCTTCGATGGCAGACGAAACGGCTATCCAGGACCGCATCTTCACAGCGCTCTGCGCGCATCCCGGCGTGACAAGGATCGATACGCACGCGGCTTCAGTTTTTCTCGAGGGGACCCGCGCGCTGAAGATCAAGCGGGCGGTCCGGTTTCCGTTCCTCGACTATTCGACCCTCGAGAAGCGCAAGGCGGCTTGCGAGGAAGAGATCCGGATCAACAGGCCCCTGGCGCCGCAGATCTATCATCGCGTCGCGGCGATCACCGAGGAGCCGGACGGATCGATAAGGGTCGACGGACATGGCCGGCCGATCGAGTATGCCGTCGACATGTCGCGCTTCGACGAAAACCGGACGCTGGATCATCTGGCCAAGGCTGGCCTGCTGGACGCGGACCTTGCCTCGGCCGTTGCGCGCGCGATCGCGGCCTCCCATGCTGCGGCGCCCCGCGACGAGAAGACATGGGCTTCCGGCGAGACTTCGGATGAGACGTCGGGTGAGGCTTGGGCTTCCTCCATCCCGGCCCTGATCGATGGCAACACCAATGGCTTGCGGAAAGGCAAGCATTTGGCGACGGCGGAGATCGGACAGCTGGGCAAAGCCTCCCACGAGGCATTCAAACGCGTCCGCGCTTTGCTCGATGAGCGCAGCCGTCGAGGCTTCGTGCGCCGCTGCCATGGCGACCTGCATCTTGCCAATATCGTGCTGATCGACCGGCAGCCCGTGCTGTTCGACGCCATCGAGTTCGATGCACGGATAGCAACGGTCGACGTGCTCTACGATCTTGCGTTCACGCTGATGGACTTGCTATGCCACGCCCAGCCGCTGGCGGCCAATGTCGTCCTGAACCAATATCTCGCTGGTACGCCCGTCGAAAATCTCGATGCGCTCAGCGCCCTGCCGCTGTTCATGTCCATTCGCGCAGCGATCCGCGCCCAGGTGGCACTGGCACGGCGAAAGCCGCAGTCCGACGATCCCGGCATCCTTGACGAGTCGCGGCGCTATTTTGACCTTGCCCGGGCGCTCATCCATCCGCCCTCCCCTCGCTTGATTGCCGTCGGCGGACTGTCAGGTACCGGAAAGACGGTTTTGGCTCGTGCGCTCGCGCCCGCCGTGACGCCGGCACCCGGGGCTGTCGTGCTGCGGAGCGACGTCGTCCGCAAGCAGATGTTCGGGGTCAAGGATACCGACCAGCTGCCAACATCGGCATATCAGCCCGAAGTGACGGAGCGCGTTTACGAGACATTGGCCCAACACGCCCGACGCGTTCTAGGCCAGGGCCATTCGGCGATCGTCGACGGCGTATTTGCCCGCGATTTCGAACGAGACGCGTTCTCAGCACTGGCCCGGGAATGTAACGCGCCTCTGAGCGGCCTATTTCTGGTTGCGGACCTGGCGACGCGGCAAGCACGAATCGGAAGCCGTCACGGGGACGCATCCGACGCCACGCAAGAGGTTGCCGCGCTGCAGGAGCACTATAATATCGGCCATGTTGGTTGGGCGACCATCGATGCATCCGGGACACCAGAGCAGACGCTCTGGAGCTGCCGGGACGCGATCGCTGAGGGCAAATAAGGCAATCTTGATTGACGCGGGCAAGGAAGTCGCGACCCACCACGACCCCGACAGCGATCGCTCGCGCCAGGCCCGCGACGAGACGCAATGCCCTGCCCGGCCGGCTGAGCGCCGGCATGGCCTGTGACACCGCCTTTCGGATCATCGCTCGCCGTCACCTCGACGCCGTCCTCGCCCAACATGAGGGCACCTGCCGTGGCGATCCGGACGCGCTGCACCAGATCAGGATCGCGCTGACACATCTGCGGACCGCCATTCGCTTCTTTACGCCGATGGTCGGCGACGCGCTGCGGCCGGAGGTCTGGAGAGAACTGAAGTGGCTGAACAGCCAGCTCGGCATGGTACGGGACCTCGACGTGGCGATTGAACGCGTCGTTGCCGAGAGCGGCGACGAGCTCGCCGTGATTGCCGAGCTCCAGCATTGGGACGAGAAGCGCGCCGAGAGTCATCGCCTGCTGGCGCGCGCGCTGCAATCGGCGCGATATCGCCGCCTGGTCGAGCAGACCTCGGCCTGGATCGAGAGCGGGCCCTGGTCGACCAGGCGCAGCAAGGAGGCCATCCGACTTCGCCGCTGCTCGCTCGCCGACCACGCCACTGCGCAGCTGGCCGGATGGGAAAAGACGTTGCTCAAGAAGGCTCGGAAGCTCAGCCAGCTCAACGTCAAGAAGCGGCACAAGCTGCGGCTTCTCAACAAGAGAATGACCTATTCGATCGAGTCGCTGGAGGATCTGTTCACCGACAGGTCGCTGACGAAGCAGAAGTCCATCCTCAAGCAATTGCGCAAGGCGCAACGATCGCTCGGACAGCTGAACGATGACGCGCGAGGCCAAGCGCTGGCGGCATCATTGAACGGAGCCGGCCTCGAGGCCGGCGCCCGTTTCCTCAACCGCAAGCGCGAAAAGAAGCTGCTGCAAATCGCCTCGACGGCCTACCGAAGACTGGGAAAGGCCAAGCCCTTCCGTTCCTCCGATCTCGCGCCGAATTCGGAACCTGGGGACTAGCTATGGACGTAGTCTCCCGGCGCGTCGGGCAGGCCGTCAACGTCTCCAAACCCGATCGGCGGTGGACCTCCGAACTCACCAGAGCGGGAGGCGAGCCATCCGGCCCATTCCGGCCACCACGCCCCCTCAACATGCGGTGCCAGCTTCAGCCATTCGTCCGGGCCGACATAGGGCGCGTCCGCGGCCTTGATCATCACCTGATAGCTGTGTCCGGGCTCGTCGGGCGGCGCGACGACGCCGGCATTGTGGCCGCCGCTGGTCAACAGGAACGTCACGTCGGCGTCGACCTGATAGTGGATCTTGTAGACCGACCGCCACGGCGCCACGTGATCGGCCAGCGTGCCGACCACGAAAGTCGGCGCATGGATGTCGGAGAGGGAGATACCCCTGTCTTCGACGCGATAGCGGCCCTCGGCCAGATCATTGTTGAGAAACAGCTTGCGTAGATACTCGGAGTGCATGCGATAGGGCAGCCGCGTGGCGTCGGCGTTCCAGGCCATCAGGTCGCTCGGCGGCGCCGACTCCCCCATCAGATAGTCGTGCGACAGCCGCGACCAGATCAGATCGTTCGAGCGCAGGAGCTGGAATGCGCCCGCCATCTGCGTCGTATCGAGATAGCCGCGCTCCCACATGACGTCTTCGAGGAAGGAGACCTGGCTCTCGTTGATGAAAAGCGTCAGCTCGCCGGCCTCGGTGAAGTCGGTCTGCGCGGCGAGGAGCGTGATCGTGCCGAGACGGTTGTCGCCATCGCGCGCCATCGCGGCGGCGGCGATCGATAGCAAGGTACCACCCAAACAATAGCCGAGCCCATGTATCTTCCGAGCGGGCATGATCCGGCCGACCGCACCCAGAGCGACCATCACGCCCAGCTTGCGATAGTCATCGAAAGCGACGTTCCGGTCCTTCGCATCCGGATTACGCCAGGAGATCATGAACACAGTAAAACCCTGACCGGTAAGATACCTGACCAGCGAATTCTGGGGCGACAGGTCGAGGATGTAGTATTTCATGATCCAGGCCGGCACGATCAGGATCGGCTCCGGCCGCACTTTTGCGGTCGTCGGCTGGTACTGGATCAGTTCGATCAGCTCGTTGCGGTAGACGACCTTGCCAGGTGAAGCCGCAACCGTCTTGCCGACGACGAACTGCTCATCGCCGGCCGGCTTTGCGGCAGAGAGCAGGCGCATCAAGTCGCTGCACCAGTTCTGCCAACCGAAGACAAAATTCTCTCCGCCGCTCCTGAACGCCTTCCCCAGCACCTCCGGATTGGTCACGGCGAAATTCGACGGCGCCAGCATGTCGAGCATCTGGCGCACCGAGAACTCGACAATGGCTTCATTTGCACGCGAAACACCCCGCACGCCGATCGCCGCGTCGTGCCACCAGCGCTCGCCAAGCAGAAATGCCTGCGCAAGCAGATTGAACGGCGCGGTCTCCCATTGTGAGTCCCTGAAGCGGCGATCTCGCCCCTGCGGCTGGATCACCGACCATGGCTTTTGCTCCGGAGAGGTCGCGTGTGCGACAGCTTCCAGCAACCGGCCGGTGTCGCGAAGGACGTTGCGCGCTATCTCCGTCTGGCGCTGCGGCGCCGCGGCCAGATGCGCACTCCAATCGAGCCAGGCAAGCGACAGAGCCACCGGCGAAATCCCGCTCGTGAAGCGCGCCAGCATCGCATGGAATGCGCGATCGAGAGGATATGGTTCCGACGCCGGCTCGGGATTCGCGGCTGGATTGTTGGCAAGCCTTTTGGTGGTTGTCGTAGAGGGAGCAATGCGCTGGACGGAGGGCGCCAGCGCCGCCGGCTCTTGGGTCCGCGGAACGATCGGTACGACGCTCATGGCTCAATATTCCTGCGCGGTTCTGTTCTTCGTCGGCAGCAGGATATGGCCACGCGGTTCGTACGCGTTTGAGCTGCATCAATTTCGCATGCCAATCACAAGGCACGACCGGCCTTCCCCGCTTGACCTGGGTCAAACCGCGCCTTGCCGCCTGCACTAGATTTTGCCTATCGAAATTGTCCACACCTGCGGAGTTCCACCATGCGCGCCCACCAGATCATGACCCGGTCGGTCATCTCGGTTACCCCCGACGCCAGCATTGTCGAGGCGGCGAACATCATGCTGCAGCGGCATGTCAGCGGTCTCACCGTGGTCGACGAAGCGGGCAAGCTCGTCGGCATCGTTTCAGAAGGCGACTTCATCCGCCGCAGCGAAATCGGCACCGGACGCAAACGCGGGCGTTGGCTGAAATTCATCCTCGGTCCCGGCAAGTCGGCGAGCGACTTCGTCCATGAGCATGGTCGCAAGGTCTCGGAAGTGATGACCGCCACGCCCGTGACCATCACCGAGGATACCGCACTCGCCGAGATCGTCGATCTCATGGAACGCAACAATGTGAAACGGCTGCCGGTGGTCCGCGGCGACAAGGTCGTCGGCATCGTGTCGCGCGCCAATCTATTGCAGGCGGTGGCGGGTCTCGCCCGCGAGGTGCCGGATCCGACTGCCGACGACGATCACGTTCGCAGCCGCATCATCGACGCCATGGAGAAGAGCGACTGGTGCCCGTTCGGCCTCAACGTCATCGTTCGCGATGGCATCGTTCACCTCAGTGGCGTCATCACCGAAGAGGGAGCCCGGCAGGCAGCGGTCGTTGCAGCTGAGAACGTAGATGGCGTGAAAAAGGTGCACGACCATCTATGCTGGGTCGACACCATGTCGGGCGTCTATCTGAACTCGCCTGAGGACGACGAGCTTGCCAAGGCAAGCTGATCGGCGGTCAGGATCGAAGGGTAGAGCGCCGAACGCAGCTTAGCGCGGAACGACGGCGGTGGCCTCGATTTCGACGCGCGCTGCCTTCTCGACGAGACGGACGACCTGAACCAGCGCCATCGCAGGATAGTGCGCGCCGAAGATCGTCCGATAGATCTTTCCGAGCTCCTTCAGGTTCGCCATGTATTCGTCCATCTCGACGACGTACCAGGTCAAGCGAACGAGATGCTCGGGTCGCGCGCCGGCCTCGGCGAGAATTGCCGCAATATTGCGCAGGGTCTGCCCTACCTGCCCGACAAAGCCATCCGCCAGACGCTCCTCGGCATCCCAGCCGATCACCCCGCCGGTCACGACGATGCGGCCATCCGCGGCCATGCCGTTGGCATAGCCCTTCGGCATCGGCCAGCCGGGCGGCTGAAGCACTTGCACCGGAGAAGGAGCTTCATTCTCGGCGGCGGTCGGCAGCACCGCAACCTGCGGCCCCTTCGGCGTCGTCCCGGACACTTTTCTATCCTTTTCTCATTCTGCCGCGACGCCCGATGACGTCGCTGCGGCTTGCGCCAGTTGCCGCAGGGCAAAGCGCTTCAACTTGCCGGTCTCTGTCTTCGGCAATTGCGTCACAAACTCGATCGCGCGCGGATATTTGTAAGGCGCGATCTCGCGCTTGACATGCTCCTGCAATTCAGCCGCGAGCTGGGCATCCGGCGTTACGCCGGGTGCGGCGATCACATAGGCCTTCACGATCATTCCGCGCGCCTCGTCCGGCGCACCGACGACTCCACACTCGACGACAGACGGATGCGTGAGCAGCGCCGCCTCGACATCCGTGCCGGCGATATTGTACCCGGCCGACACGATCATGTCGTCGGAGCGTGACTGATACCAGAAGTAGCCGTCGGTATCCATCAGGTAGGTGTCGCCGGTGATGTTCCAGCCGTTCTGGACGTATTTGCGCTGGCGGTCGTCAGCGAGATAGCGACAGCCGGTCGGCCCGCGCACCGCAAGGCGCCCCATCGTGCCCGGTGGCACATCATTGCCGGCGTCATCGACGATCTTTGCCTCATAGCCCGGAACGGGCTTGCCGGTCGCCCCAGGGCGGATCTCATCTTCGGTCGCGCTGATGAAGATGTGCAGCATCTCGGTCGCGCCGATGCCGTCCATCAGCTTGATGCCGGTCGCCTTGAGCCAGGCATCGAAGGTCGGCTTGGGCAGCGTCTCGCCCGCCGAGACGCACTTGCGGAGCGAGGAAATGTCGCGGCCTGCGAGCTTGCCGATCATGGCCCGATACGCCGTTGGCGCCGTGAAGCAGACGGTGGTCTTGTACTGCTCGATCGCCGTCAGGATATCGTCGGGCGTCGTCTTCTCCAGCACAACGAAGGAAGCGCCGATATGCATCGGGAACAGCACGCCGCCGAAACCGAAGGTGAAAGCAAGCGGCGCCGAGCCGACGAAGCGGTCCTTCTGCTCGGCCCGCAAAATATTGTGCGCATAGCCGTCGCACACCGCCAGCATGTCCCGATGGAAATGTATGGTGCCCTTGGGATCGCCGGTCGTGCCCGACGTGAAGGCGATCAGGCAGATGTCGTCGGAGGCGGTATCGACCGCCCTGAACTCGGGACTTGCGTCGGCGATCAACGCATCGAGCGAGTCCGCCGCACCGTCGCCCCAATACACGACCCGCTTGAGAGCGGGCGCGACCGCTTTCGTCTTTTCCATCTCGTCGGAAAGCTTCCCGTCACAGAGCGCGAGCGCGATCTCGGCCTTCTGGATCGGATAGGACAGCTCCTTGGCGCGCAGCAGCGGCATGGTGGCGACGACGATGCCGCCGGCCTTGATCACCGCGAGATAGGTCGCAACCATCATCGGATTGTTGGCCGAACGCAGCAGCACGCGGCCGCCGGTCACCAGACCGAGCTCGCCGACCAGCACATTGGCGATGCGGTTCACGAGCGCTTGCAGCTCGCGATAGCTGTAGCTGACGGCGGGACTGATGACGCAGGGCGCATCGCCATGCCCCTGCTCGACCCAACGATCGAGGAAATAGCTGACGCAGTTCAATCGCTGCGGATAGTGCAGCTCCGGCCGCGTGAAGATGAATTCGGGCCAGAGCTCTCGCGGCGGCAGATGTTGCCGCGCAAACGTATCGACATGGGCGGTCGCGGCGTTGCCGTCATGCGAGCCCGAGACTTGAACCTTGGCGGCGTTGGCCATCGCACGCTCCTTTCAGCATGGAAAGCACCCGGCAGCACTAACTTGGAAACATTTTAGGCTTAAAACAATTTCGCGCAATAGCCGATTTTGGGCAGCCCATGCTTTTTCCTGCGGCAAATGGGGTCGGTGGGCGCGGAAGCCCGCTGACCTAGGTGCGGCGGCGACCGGCCGATTTCTGGGCCGACGCCTTGGTCTTGGCCAGCAGCCGCATCAGCTCGCGCACATCCTTCGGAGAAAGATCGGCGAAGAGATCCGCGATCCAGGTCTCGTGTTCCGCAGCCATTCTGCGAAAATCGGCCCGACCAAGCTTGGTGAGCCGGATCACCTGAACCCGACGGTCGGTGTCGGACGTGCGACGATCGAGATGGCCGGATTCCACGAGCCGCTCGACGAGGCCGGTGACGTTGCCGTTGGACACCATCATGCGCTTGGAGACATCGGAGAGGGTCATGCCGTCAGGCGCCTTGTCGAGCTGCGCCATCAAATCGAAACGGGGCAACGTGACGTCAAAGCGCTGCCGCAACCGGCCGCGGACCTCGCCCTCGATCAGGGTCGTGCAGGTCAAGAGGCGCAGCCACAGCCGCAGCTCTTCGGCGTGGTCCTCCGGCGTTTCAACGGCCTTGGTCTCGGAATCGAGCATCTGGGGTGCAGTCACTGGCGGCTGGCATTGGCGCCGGCACGGATTCCCTAACATTTTGAGCTTCAAATAAATTGGCGGTCGCCGCAAGTCCAAAGCTGCAACAATCGACCGCAGCCAATTTCTTTTAGGCTTCAAATAATTGGCCCGCAGCTTGCATGAATGCTGCCCGCGATGAGGCTACGCGCGCGGCCTTGCTTGCCGCGGAAGCCATCATCGGCATAAGCTCGGATCGGATTACACGGCTTGCGACGCAAGCCCGACAGTCACGGGGACAGATCATGAAGACCCAATTGATTTTTGCCACGGCCGCTTTGCTGCTCGGCACCGCGGTGAACCCTGTCCTCGCGCAAGAGAAGATCAAGTTGGGTGTGATCGTGACCCTGTCGGGACCCGCCGCCGCGCTTGGCCAACAGGTGCGCGACGGCTTTGCGCTCGCGGTGAAGGATCTCGGCGGCAAGATGGGCGGCCGGGATGTCGAGGTCGTCGTGGTCGACGACGAGCTCAAGCCGGATGCGGCGGTGACCAAGGTCAAGGGTCTGCTGGAGCGCGAAAAGGTCGACTTCGTGGTCGGCCCGATCTTCTCCAATATTCTCCAGGCAATCCACCGGCCTGTCACGGAATCGAAGACCTTTCTGATCAGCCCCAATGCCGGTCCGTCCACCTTCGCCGGCAAGGACTGCAATCCGTTCTTCTATGTGACGTCGTACCAGAACGATCAGGTCCACGAGATCCTCGGCAAGGTGGCGCAGGATCGAGGATACAAGCGGATGTATCTGATGGTGCCGAACTATCAGGCGGGCAAGGATTCGGTCGCCGGCTTCAAGCTCGATTACAAGGGCGAGATCGTCGAAGAATCCTACATGCCGCTGAACACGCTGGACTTTCAGCCGGAGCTTTCCAAGATTTCGTCGCAGAAACCCGACGCGCTCTTCACGTTCATGCCGGGCGGCCTCGGCGTCAACCTCGTGAAGCAATACCGGCAGGCGGGCCTTGCCGATAGCATTCCGGTGCTCTCGGCCTTCACCGTTGATGAATCGACCCTGCCGGCGCAGCAGGATGCCGCCGTCGGCATGTTCGGCGGCGCGAACTGGGCGCCCAATCTCGACAATCCCCAGAACAAGAAGTTCGTTGCCGCCTATGAGGCTGCCTATAACGGCGTGCCCGGCACCTATGCCTTCCAGGCGTACGATGCCGCGATGCTGATCGACAGCGCCGTCAAGGCGGTGAAGGGCGATCTCTCCAACAAGGACGCCGTTGGGGCCGCGTTGAAGAAGGCCGACTTCACTTCGCTGCGCGGCTCCTTCAAGTTCAACGCCAACGGCTATCCGATTCAGGACTTTTATCTCACCAAGGTCGCCAAGCGTCCGGACGGAAAGTTTCAGACCGAGATCGTCCAGAAGGTCTTTGAGAACTACGGCGATCGCTATGCCAAAGATTGCAAGGCGGCGAACTAGGGCCGCGCGTCAAGTTACGGGAGGACATCAATGAAAAGCGAAATCACCGGCATCACGCGGGCCAATGAGGGCATCCAGGGCATTTCCTGGAACATCCTCGGCCAGACCTACGTACCAAAGAGCTACGCCGAGCACAGCTTCTCCTGGCACGCGACGCTGCCGCCGGGCACATTCGTGCCGCCGCACATTCATCCCGACCAGGACGAATACCTCTATATGCTCGAGGGTAAGCTCGACTTCATGCTCGGGAATTCGGAGTCGCAGGCGACCGCGGGCGACCTGATCCGTCTCGGCATGGGCGTGCCGCATGGCATCTTCAACAAGTCGGAGCAGACCGCCAAGGTGCTGTTCTGGGTCTCGCCGACCCGCAAGCTTTTCGACCTGTTCTGGGGCCTTCACAACATGAAGGAACAGAAGCCGGAGGACGTGGTGGCGATGGCCGCCGAGTTCAACATCCACTTCCTGCCGCCACCTCCCGGCGGCTAGCGGCGGTTTTAAGCGCGCACTGCCGCGAGGCCAGGCACCGCGGCGAAGCCGGCTTTGGTGGCATAGCCGCGCACGATCGCCTCGCGCTGGGAATAGCTCAGCACGTTGTCGACATTGTCGAACCCGTCAGGCGCAAGTTGCTCAACCGCGTCGATGACGCCCTCGGGACCGCCGCGCCGGTTGGATCGGACAATATCCGCGGTCATCGGCAGGCGCTTCTTCTCGTATTCCAGCAGCGCCTGGCGCGGGTGCTCGGCACGTACCAGCGCGTCGGCGAGGCAGCGCGCATCGAGGATCGCCTGCGATGCGCCGTTCGAGCCGACCGGATACATCGGATGCGCGGCATCGCCAAGCAGCGTGACGCGGCCGAACGACCAATAGGGCAAGGGATCGCGGTCGCAGGTCGGATATTCGTAGAATTCAGGCGTCGCCGAGATCAGGCTCTTCACGTCGATGTAGGGCACGGAAAAGCGCGCGACATGCGGCATCAGATCTTCACGCCGGCCCGGCCGCGACCAGTCTTCTTTCCGCGGCGGTGGGGCATTGCCCTCGCCGACCTTCACAAGCACGGCCCAATTGGTCAGGCGGCTCGCGGGGCTCGATCCCTCGGCAATCGGATAGATCACCACCTTGGCATTGAGCCCACCAGCCACGATCATCGATTTTCCGGTGAGAAACAGCGGCCAGTCGCGCGCCCCGCGCCACAACATCAGCCCGTTCCAGCAGGGCGGCCCCTCGTTCGGGAACAGCGTCTCGCGGACGCGCGAGTGGATGCCGTCAGCGCCGATCAGGATATCGCCGCGCGCGGTGTGAATGTGCGCGCCCGCGCGATCGAAGAAATAGGCCGTCACGCCGCCTTCATCCTGCGTGAAGGCGCCAAGCCGGGAGCCGGCGTGAATCGCCTCGGGCCCGAGCCGCTCCTCGACAGCGCGATGAATGACGCCCTGAAGCCGGCCGCGATGAATCGAGAATTGCGGAACGTCGTGTCCTGCGTCGATGCCGCGGGCTTCGCGCCAGACTTCCTGGCCGTGGCGGTTGAGGTAATAGAGTTGGTCGGTCCGAATTGCGACGTCATCGAGCTTCTGCAACAGGCCGAGGCCTGCGAGCTCGCGCATGGCATGCGGCAGTGTGTTGATGCCGACGCCGAGTTCTCGGATGGTATCGGCCTGCTCGAAAATCTCGCAACCGACACCGCGCGAGCGCAGCATCAATGCCGTGGTGAGACCACCGATACCGCCACCGACGATAATCGCCTTCATCGCCCTAACTCCACTCGATACACGCAGGCAATGGGGTTAACGTCGCATGGGCAGTCACTCCGCCGCAAGCGGCTTTGTCGCCTCCGCCTTGAGTTCGGCCCGGGTCTTGGGCTTAGCCTTAATTCTCAGCTCCTCGAGATCCTGCCGGTCGCGCTCGCTGTTGCGGAAAATTTGCTCTTTTCCAGGTAGATATTGCGGCGGGCAGAACGTGCCGTCCGCCCCGTACCAGGCCGCCGCCTTCATGGTGAAGAAGGGGTCAACCAGATGCGGCCGCCCCAGCGCAACGAGATCCGCCCGGCCGGCGGCCAAAATCGTATTGGCCTGGTCCGCGGTCGTGATGTTGCCGACGCACATGGTGGCAATGCGGGCCTCGTTGCGGACCTGGTCGGAAAATGGTGTCTGGAACATGCGCCCGTAGATTGGCTGCGCATCGCGCACGGTCTGCCCGGTCGAGACGTCGACGAGATCGACACCGGCTTCGGCAAAGGCGCGCGCGATGGCGACGGCTTTGTCACCGTCAATGCCGCCTTCGGCCCAGTCGGTTGCGGAAATACGTACCGACATCGGCTTGTGCGACGGCCACACCGCCCGCAACGCTTCGAACACCTCGAGCGGAAAGCGCAAGCGGTTCGCCAGCGAGCCGCCGTATTCGTCCGTCCGGGTATTCGTCAGCGGTGAGATGAAGCTCGCGAGCAGATAGCCGTGGGCGCAGTGCAATTCGAGCATATCGAAGCCGCAGCGCTCGCCGCGCTCGGCCGCCACAACGAATACATCTCTCACCGCGTCCATGCCCGCGCGATCGAGCTCGCGCGGCACCTGGCTGTCGGGGAAATAGGGCAGCGGCGATGCCGAGAACACTTCCCAGCCACCCTCGTCCAGCGGCCGGTCGATGCCGTCCCACATCAGCTTGGTCGCACCCTTGCGGCCGGCGTGGCCCAGCTGCAGGCAGATCTTCGCCGCCGAATTGCCGTGGACGAAATCCACGATGCGTCGCCAAGACGCCTCTTGCTCGTCGTTCCAAAGGCCAGCGCAGCCCGGCGTGATCCGGGCGTCGCGGCTGACACAGGTCATCTCGGTGAAGATCAGGCCGGCGCCACCGATCGCGCGCGAGCCATAATGCACCAGATGAAAGTCGGTCGGCACGCCTTCCTTGGCCGAATACATGCACATCGGCGATACCACCGCGCGATTGACGATCTCCATCTCGCGCAAGCGGAATGGCTGAAACAGCGGTACCATCGGCTTGTTGGTATCGACATCAAAGCCGTCGTCGCGAACCTGCTTGGCAAACGACTTATCAACCTCCGCGACGAAATCCGGAGCGCGTAGCTTCAGGTTATCATAAGTGATCGCCTTCGACCGCGTCATCACGCCGAACGCGAACTGCACGGGATCAAAATCCCAGAAGCGATCGACGTGCTCGAACCACACCAGTGAGACGTCGGCAGCGTGTTGCGTTTTCTCGACTTCCTCGCGGCGGCCGTGCTCATAGACCTCCAGCGCAGCCTTGATGCTGGGCGCGTTCTGCATCGCCTCGGCAAGCGCAATGGCGTCTTCCATCGCGAGCTTGGTGCCGGAGCCGATGGAGAAATGCGCGCTCGCCTTGGCGTCGCCAAGCAGCACCATGTTGTCCTTGACCCAGCGCTTGCTACGGATCATCGGGAAATTGCGCCACATCGAGCGGTTGGTGAGCAGCTGGTGCCCGTCGAGGAACCAGCCGAAGATGTCGGCCATCCGCGCCGCGGACTGGGTCTCGTTCAGCCCGGTCAATCCTGCCCGCTCGAACGTCTTCGGATCAGTCTCGAAGATCCAGGTCGAGTGCCCGGCTTCGTATTGATAGGCGTGGGCGATGAAAGGCCCCCACTCCGTCTCCTGGAAGATGAAGGTGAACGCATCAAGCGGCTTGGTCGAGCCCATCCAGGCGAACTTGTTGCTGCGGACGTCGACTTCCGGCTGGAAGTGGTCGACATATTTTTCGCGGAAGCGGCTGTTGATGCCGTCGGCAAGCAGGATCAGATCGGCGTCGGCGAAGCGGGCATCATCGTCGATATCCACTTCGAAAAGCAATTTGACGCCGAGCTCGCGCGCCCGCTCCTGAAGGATCAGGAGCAGTTTCTGCCTTGAGCAGCCGCAGAAACCGTTGCCGCCGACCCGATGCACCGCGCCGCGAAAATGCACGGCGATGTCGTCCCAATAGGCGAATTCCTGCGTGATGCGCCGATAACTCGGAAGATCATGTTTTTCGAAGTTGTCCAGCGTGGCGTCCGAGAATACCACCCCGAAGCCGAAAGTGTCGTCGGCCCGATTGCGCTCATACACCGTGATCTCGGCACTTGGTCGCTGCTTCTTGAGCAGGATCGCAGCGTAGAGACCCGCAGGTCCACCACCGATGATCGCGACTTTCATGGGAGCCTCGCCAATTCAACCGGGCACGAAACTATTTTAAGCCTAAAATAATTTCGCGGCAAGCCCCCATTCCGTTGGGTGGATAGCAAGGCCCGATTTAGTCGCCCCTGAAGACCGGCTTGACCTTGTTGGCGAAGGCCTCGAAGGCGCGCCCGAAATCGGCTGTCGTCATGCACAGCGCTTGAGCAATAGCCTCCGCTTCGATCGCCTCTTCCACCGACATCGCCCATTCCATCGCCAGCATCCGCTTGGTCATGGTGTTGGCGAAGGTCGGTCCTTCGGCGATTTGCCTGGCCAGCAGCTGCGCCTGGGGCAGCACCTGCTCCGGCGTGACGATGCGGCTGAAGAAACCCCAGCGTTCCCCCTCCTCAGCGGTCATGAACCGGCCGGTATAAAGTAGCTCGGAAGCGCGGGACTGTCCGATGATACGCGGCAGGATCGCGCACGCACCCATGTCGCAGCCGGCAAGGCCCACCTTATTGAACAGGAATGCAACCTTGGCCCCGCTCGCGGCGAGGCGCATGTCGGAGGCCATAGCGACGATTGCACCGGCCCCCGCACAGATGCCCTCGACTGCCGCCACGATCGGCTGCGGGCACGCCCGCATCGCCTTGACAAGGTCACCCGTCATTCGCGTAAAGGCGGTCAGCCCCTTGGTGTCCATTTTGACGAGCGGGCCGATGATCTCGAACACGTCGCCGCCGGACGAGAAATTGCCGCCGGCGCCGGTGACGACAATGACCTTGACCGCATCGTCGAACGCACAGGCTCGGAAAAAATCGGTCAGCTCTCGATAGCTCTCGAACGTCAATGGATTCTTCCGCTCGGGACGATTGAGCGTTACGGTGGCAACCCCATCGACCACGGCCAACAGGAAGTGCTCCGGCGAATAGTCCGCGAGCGGCACGGTCACGGGATTGGCTGGTCTGCTCATGCGATCTCCTTAGCTTCCTTGTTCCGCGCGTGCTGTGCGCGCTAGATCTCGCCACCGGCGACGGCAATCGCCTGTCCTGTGATCGCGCCCGCGCCCTCGCCGCACAGCCAAAGCACGGCGTCTGCTACCTCCTGAGGTGCGATCAGACGCCCCTGCGGATTGTGCTTCGCAAGCTCGGCAACCGCCTGCTCGCGGCTACGACTGGTCTTCTTCATGATATTTTCGATACTGCCGGCAACCAGATCGGTGTCCGTGAAGCCCGGACACACCGCATTCACGGTCACGTTGCTGCCGGCCATCTCAAGGGCAAGCGAACGTACCAAGCCGATCACGGCGTGCTTGGCGGCAGTGTACGCGCTCACATAGGCATAGCCTTTCAGTCCGGCCGTTGATGCAATAGCCACGATGCGTCCGTAGGGACGATCCTTCATTCCCGGCAGCACCGCGCGGACGGCGTGGACCACGCCCATGAAGTTGACGTCCATCATGCGCGCGAAGAGCGCACTGTCTGACTTCGAGAACGGCGCGGATTCAGCGCTGCCGGCGTTGGCGATCAGGATATCAATGGGTTGTCGTGCGTGCGCTTCGGCGATGGCCGCCTTCAACGCAGCTTCGTCCGAAACGTCGGCGACAGCGCCGAAATGTGCCGCCCCTGCGCTGATCGCCTCATCGAGAGTTGCTGCATTCCGGCCCAGCACCGTGACCGTGGCACCGGCACCGACAAAAGCCGCCGCAATCGCGCGACCTATGCCGCGGCCGCCACCGGTCACCAGCGCGTGCGTCGAATGCGGCAATCCGGACATGCGCTGACTCCCTGACATCTATTGGTCGCCCCTCGATATATTTTAACCTTCAAGTTTTTGCAACGAAGCGTCTCAAACGGGGCGCGGTGAGGCTCGGCCCGAAAATTGCTTTAAGCATAAAATTATCTCTTCCCATCCCCTGCAGGCCTGTTAGCATCCTCAGACGAAGCAAAAGGATATCACGTGTCGCAACCCGCGCCGATGATAACAAAGGACGGTCGCTTCGCCTACGAAAGCGCAGGCGATCCGGGCGCGATACCTTTGATCTTCCTGCATGGAATCGGCGGCGCGGCGCGGGCCTGGCGGCATCAGCTTGCTAGGTTCGGCGACCGCTTTCATGCGATCGCGTGGGACATGCCTGGCTATGGCGGCTCGGCGCCGCTTGCGAGCGTCAGTATCGCTGCCTTGGCGGATGCACTCCAGCAATTCATCGAGCAGCTTGGCGTCGCCAAGCCCATTCTGGTCGGTCATTCGATCGGCGGCATGATCGTCCAGAAGTGGCTCGTCCAGTTTCCGCAGCTGGCACGTGCAGTCGTCCTGGCCCAGACGAGCCCAGCCTTCGGCAAGGCCGATGGCGACTGGCAGAAATCGTTCATCGCTGCGCGGCTCGGGCCGCTTGATCGGGGCGAAACCATGAAGTCGCTGGCGCCTTCCCTAGTGAAAGAGCTGGTCGGCGATGATCCCGATCCGGAAGGGATGGAACTCGCACGCGAGTGCATGGCAAGTGTGCCAGAAGCAAGCTATCGCGCGATGATGCTGGCCCTGATCGGGTTCGACCAGCGTAGCTCCCTCAAGGATATTTCCGTACCGACGCTGCTGCTGTCCGGTTCCAGGGATAACAACGCCCCCGCCCCGATGATGGCGAAGACGGCGACGTACGTTCCTTCAGCCGAATATGTCGAGCTTGCCGGTGTCGGCCATCTCGCCAATCTTGAGCGCCCTGAGGCTTTCGACGCGGCTCTCAGTCGGTTCTTGGAAGCTGTCGTGGCCAAAACACAGGTGACCGCACAATGACCCTGCAAGTCAGCAAGACCATTGGCGCCACGGATAAGGTCGCACTTGATGCGCCGATCTTCGATCCAGTCGCGTTCCGCTTGAGCGACGAGCAGGCCGGCATCATCGCGCGGGCGCGCGAGATCGGCCAGAGCGTGTTCGCCGCTCGCGCTGCGGCCTACGACCGCGAAGCTATCTTTCCGTCCGAAAATTATCGCGACCTGCATCGCGTCGGTCTGCTCGGCATTGCCGTTCCCAAGAAGCACGGCGGTCTCGGCGCGAGCTACCAGACGTACGCGCTGGCAGCAGCCGAGATCGGCCGCTATTGCGGCGCAACGGCGCTCACCTGGAATATGCACGTCTGCTCGACCCTGTGGTCGGGCCCCCTTGCCGACGATCTCGACATGGATGCCGGGACTCGCGCTGAACACGAGCGGCGACGGGCAATCCACTACAAGCGCATCGTCGAGGACGGCGCGATCTATTCGCAGCCATTCTCGGAGGGCGGTGCAGCGGCGGCAGGTGGCGTCGCCTTCGGCACGGAAGCAAGGCCGGTCGAGGGCGGCTGGATCGTCAACGGCAAGAAGATCTTTGCGTCGCTCTCCGGCCACGCCGACTATTACGGCGTGCTCTGCACCGAGATCGAGGAAGGCGAGAAGGCCTCGCGCCGCAATACCCTCTACCTCGCCACTCCTGCGACATCGCAAGGCGTCTCGGTCGTCGGCGACTGGGATCCGCTCGGCATGCGCGGCACGGTCTCGCGGACGCTCCTGTTCAAGGACGTGTTTGTGCCGCACGATTCGGCGTTGATGCCACGCGGTGTCTACTTTCAGGCCGCGATGCGCTGGCCGCACATGTTTCTGACGCTGTCCCCGACCTATATGGGTCTCGCGCAGGCAGCTTACGACTTCACCGTGCGCTATCTGCGCGGCGGGCTGCCCGGCATGCCGCCAGTCAAGCGCAGAATGTATCCGACCAAGCAAATTGCAGTTGCTCAGATGCAGATCAAGCTCGAGCAGATCAAGGCGATCTGGTTCCAGGCCGTCACCGAGGCGCGCGCCAACCCAAGCAAGGAGCAAGTACTGCGTGCCTATGCCGCGCAATATTCGGTGATGGAAGGCGCCAACGAGCTCGCGGCTCTCGCAATCCGCACCTGCGGCGGTCAGGCCATGCTTCGGTCACTGCCGCTGGAGCGGATCTATCGTGACAGCCGCTGCGGTTCGCTGATGCTGCCCTGGACAGCCGAGCTCTGCCTCGACCGTATCGGGCGCGAGGCATTGTACGAGGCCGGCGAAACGGACGATTGACGGTGGACCTCTGTAGTCTGATCGATCGCAACGCGGCGTTTGCGCCAGACAAGACAGCCATCGCCTTCGAAGGGGACCGGCTGAGCTATGCCACGTTGGCCGCGCGCATAGAGCGGATCGCGACGGCATTGAAGCAGGAATTCGGCGTCGGCCGGGGCGACCGCGTGGCTATCCTGAGCCTGAACCGGCCGGACTATCTGGTCCTGCTCTACGCATGCGCACGGCTCGGCGCGATGCTGGTGCCCCTGAACTGGCGATTGGCCGTCGCCGAGCAACTCTTCATCCTCTCGGACGCTGGCGCCAAGGTTTTGGTACTCGAGCAAGCATTTGCGGAAGTGCTTCCCGAGCTGGAGCGGACCTCGCTGGGAACAGCCGTCATCGGCTTTGACTTCACCCCGCTTCGCGGCGCAATATTTGAAAGTCTGCTGGCACGCGGTGAGGGTAGTGCACGAAACCCGCACACCGACCTCTCCTGTCCGCTCCTCATCGTCTACACGTCAGGGACGACCGGACGACCGAAGGGCGCCGTGCTGCGTCAGGACGCGCTGTTCTGGAACGGGATCATGAGCCAGCACATGCACAACATGACGTCCAACGACCACGTGCTGACCGTGTTGCCGTTCTTCCATGTCGGCGGCCTCAACATCCAGACCACACCGGCGCTCCAGCTTGGTGCGACCGTCACGATCCATGCACGCTTCACGCCAGAGGCTGCGCTCGCCGCCATCGCGCAGGAGCGGCCGACACTGACGGTGATGGTCCCGGCCATCATTCAGGCCGTGAGCGACCATCCCGACTGGGCTACCACCGAGCTCTCGTCGCTGAAGGCTGTCGCGACTGGTTCGACCATCGTACCACCGCATCTGATTGATCGCTTCGTCGCACGCGGTATTCCAGTGCTTCAGGTCTACGGTTCGACCGAAACCTGCCCCATTGCAATTTACACGCGGCTTGGCGGCGATCATTCTCGCGCGGGATCGACCGGACTTACCGGCTTGTGCTGCGAGGCCAAGGTGATCGATCAGGGCGGCACCGAAGTGCCGGCGGGCACACCAGGCGAGATCGCGGTGCGCGGCCCCAACGTGTTTTTCGAATATTGGGGCAATGCGGACGCCACGCGCGATGCGTTGCAGGACGGCTGGTATCGCACCGGCGATATCGGCCTGTGCGACGCCGACGGCTATTTCTGGGTCCGCGACCGCAAGAAGAACATGATCATTTCCGGCGGCGAGAACATCTATCCAGCCGAGGTCGAACGCGTCTTGCTGGAACATCCTGATGTCAGCGAATGCGCCGTGATCGGCCGACCGGACCCGCGCTGGGATGAGGTCCCGGTCGCCTATGTGATCAGGCGATCCGGGTCCCGGCTTGAAGCCGACGAACTAAGAACACACCTTCAGGCGCAGCTCGCGCGTTACAAAGTTCCGCGCGATGTCGTCTTCGTCGCCGACCTGCCGCGCACGGCGCTGGGCAAAGTCCAGCATTTCCTGCTGAAGCAGCTTGATGCGCAGTCTCGCGCGCAGGGAGAAGCATCTTGAAGATTGCGGTTCTGGGCGGCGGGAACGGCTCTTTTGCAGCCGCGGGCGACTTTGCACTATCGGGGCATGAGGTCCGGCTCTGGCGCCGCGACGCAGATAAAGTCGCGGCCCATCGCGCCGCCGGCTCTCGCATCCTGATGAAGGACCACAACGGCCGCCACGACCTCGAGCTCGCACTCGTCACGACCGACTTGGCCGAAGCCGTCGGCGGCGCCGAACTGATCCTGTGTCCTGCCCCTGCTTTCGCGCAGCCCGACATTGCCCGCCTGCTTGCTCCGCACCTACGGGACGGCCAGGTCGTGTTTTTACCACCGGCAACTTTCGGCTCGATGATCTTCGCGCAAGCTGCACGGGATGCCGGCAGTCGCGCCAAGGCGAGCTTTGCGGAAACGGGTACGTTGCCGTGGCTGACCCGAAAGCACGGGCCGTTCGAGGTCGCGATCACCATCCGCGCCAAGCGGCTGCCGGTCGGCGTGTTTCCGCTCGATCAGGCGCCGCACGCAATCGAGGTGGTCGGACGTGCGTTTCCTGGCGTGATCGAACCGTGCGGCGACGCACTTTCCGGCGCGCTGATGAATGCCGGCCCCATCATCCATCCACCACTGATCGTGATGAACGCAGGCCCTATCGAACATTTCGAAAAGTGGGATATTCACAAGGAGGGAACTCAAGCTGCGATCCGGCGGGTCACAGACACGCTCGATGCCGAGCGGATCGCAGTGCGTGAGGCGCTCGGATACGGCGCGCCGCATTTCCCGCTTGCTCATCACTATGCCAAGGAAGGCGAGATCTGGATGTATGGCCGCGGCTCGCATGACCGGCTGACAGATTCCGGCGACTGGCGCGAACGCGTCGTCCTGACTGAGCATCGCTACATGCGGGAGGATCTGCGGCTCGGGCTGTCGCTGCTGGTCTCCGTCGCCGCGAAGGCCGGCGTGGCGACGCCACTGGCGAAAGCGTTCCTGGCGATCGGCGGCGCGATCTGCGGTGAGGATTTTGCGCAAGGCGGCCGAACACTGGAAACGCTGGGGCTTGGCAACCTCGGCAAAGCCGAACTGCAGACGCTGCTTCGCAAGGGATTTTGACCGATGACGCCTCGCGCCAATATCGCCTGTCTCGGCGCTGGCCGCATGGGGCGCGGCATCGCCGTCGCGTTCGCCTATGCGGGACACAGCGTCACCATGATCGACGTCAAGGCCCGTTCCGCAGAAGACTTCGCCAGGCTGGAAGCGGACGCACTCGGCGAAGTCGGGAAGACATTTGCCAGCCTGTCGAGCCTCGGGCTGCTGACCGAAGCAGACGTCGCTCCGCTCGTCGCGCGGGTCGCGGTGGTACCGACCAGCCGCAGCGAGCCGGCACTATCCGATGCCCAAATGGTCTTTGAGGGCGTTCCTGAGATCGTCGAGCTTAAGCGCGAGGTGCTGGGCTCTGCCTCGAGGCAGGTTCGTCCCGACACGATCATCGCATCGACGACGTCCACCATCCTCGTCGATGATCTGTCCAGCGCGGTCGAAAGCCCTCGCCGCTTCCTCAATGTGCACTGGCTGAATCCGGCCTATCTGATCCCGCTGGTGGAAGTTTCGCCCGGCAAAGCAACCGATCCCGCCATCATCGATGAGGTCAAGGTGTTGCTGGAGGGTATCGGCAAGGTCCCGGTGGTCTGCGCGGCGACGCCCGGCTTCATCGTGCCACGCATCCAGGCGCTTGCGATGAATGAAGCCGCGCGCATGGTCGAGGAAGGTGTCGCCAGCGCAGAGGAGATCGACAAGGCGATCCGCTACGGCTTTGGCTTCCGCTACGCCGTGCTCGGACTGCTGGAATTCATCGACTGGGGCGGAGGCGACATTCTCTACTACGCCAGCCGCTATCTCGAAGGCGCCCTGGGCAGCGATCGTTATCGCGCGCCGGAGGTGATTTCGCGGAACATGCAGGAAGGCAAGATCGGCCTGCGAACGGGAGCGGGTTTCCTCGATTATTCCGGCCTTGACGTCGACGCCTACCGCCTGGAACGGCTCAAAGCCATGGTCGAACTGCTCAGGCACTTCGGGCTTGCCCGCCCGCCAATACTTGATCGTTAGCCGAAGACGTCCTGGAGCACGCCTTCCCGCACCACCGCGACACCATCGAGCTCGATGGTCGTTCCCATCATTGGCAGGTCGAAATGACCCGCCGTGTAGCGGCCGGCGAATTCGTTGGCGCCAGTCGAGAACAGGAAGTTGCCGGAGACTGCGCGAATCTCCGTACCGTTGGTGTCGCGCTGGTCGTACATCGACAGCGCCTCGTAGCGCGCGCCGGGGTTCATGCCGAACCCGACATGCGACACGGCATAGGCCTCGCGATCGCCCCAGGCGGCCAGATACGCGCGCATCATCGCGGCATCCGTGCCCTCGCCTTCCAGCTCGACGACATAATCATCCTTCAGCGTCATCTTCACTGGCGACGTCAGGTAACGCTTGAAAGTGAGATTGATATCGCCTGGCGCCATAACCAGCGCACCGTTGATCGTCCCGCTTTTGGGAAAGCTGACCACGATTCCACCCGGCCAATGCGCCAGCGTGCCCGGCTTATCCGTCCAGCCCCACACCCCGACCGTGGAAGCTCCCACCATATCAACATCGAGCGCAGTGCCAGCCCTTGAGGTAACCCGCATCCGCTTGGTCCCGCGCAGCATCTTGGCCGCCGCCCTAACGCGCTTTTCCAGCGCGGGATCCGGCACCATCCGCTCCAGCGCCTCGGGATGTTCGTTGGAAATCACCAGGATGCGCGCACCGGCCTTCAGGATCTCGGGCGTCTCGACCGCGTGCATCAAGCCTTCGATGGTGCAGTCCACCACGAACCCGGCCTGCTGAAGTGCGCTGACCACCGGAGTCAGCCGCTGAATCGCCTCGCTCGCCCCTGTCGAACGAACCGGGACCACGTGCCGGTTGCGCGGGGTCGGCAGCACCAGATGGAACGGCCGCGCCCCCATGCGCAGCAGAGCAAGCTCGGCCAGATGCACGTTCAGTGCGCGCGATTGCGTTTCCGACAGGATCGCCGCGGTATCGCCGGCCTTGACCGCGCATCGTTCAAAAATCTCGCAAAATGCGTCGATCCATTTTGCTTCGATGCGATCAGCCAGCATGTCTCACTCCCGGTATCGTGGTTTCTTGTTCGGTCAGATCACGCTTCGGGAAAGCCCCGCAAGAGGTACGATCGCAAGGCCCCCAACAGGCCGTTCAGGATCAAACCAAGCAGCGAGATCGTAATCAACGGTACGAACATGTCGACCGCCTGAAACGTTCGGGCCGCCGTCACGAGGGCATGGCCCAGCCCGTCCGTCGACGTGATCATCTCGGCCAGAAACACCACGATGCAGGAAATGACAAGGCCGATGCGGCAGCCCGTCAGAATCGACGGCATCGCTGCGGGCAGCACCACCTTGAAGAGGATCTCGTAGCGCGGTGTCCCCGCCGCCATGGCCGACCAGATCAGCTTCTGCTCGACGGTCGACGCGCCATAGTAGGTAGACAGCAAAATCGGAAAGAGCGCGTCCGCGGCCACCAAGGTGACCTTCGATCCATGGCCGAAACCGAGCAGCAGCAGAAGCGCCGGATAGAGCGCGACCTTCGGCAAAGGCGCCAGCACGCGCACGATCGGGCGGACTATGGCATTGATCGCAGGACTGGCGGCGGCGGCGATGCCGACACCCACGCCAAGCACGACCGCAATCGCGAAGCCGGCAAACAGCCGGATCAAAGTCGCCGCGATCTCCTGTTGAAACGTCCACGTCACGAGTTGCTGGAGCAGTCGCCCGAAGACCGCTCCTGGCGGCGGCAGCAAGGCTGCGGGCGCAAGGCCGGATGACACGAGGCCCTGCCATACCGCGATCACCAACACGATTGGCACGAGCCCAAGAGCGACATTTGTCGGGAGGAGTCGTGAGGTCATGAGAAGCTCAGCGGCAGGTCGAATTGAGGCTCGGACCAACGCACAAGCCTTGCGCGGATCCGCTCGAAGGCCGCATCAAGGCAAATTCCCATCGCCCCAACGATGACGATCATCGCAAAGACCGTGTCGTACTGGCCCATATCGAGCGCATTGAACAGGATATTCCCGGCGCCGGACTGGCGGGCGATCATCTCGCTGGTGATCATTGTGATCAGCGCCAGTACCAGCCCGGTGCGGCACCCGGTCAGAATCTCCGGCAGCGCTGCCGGCAGCACGATCCGGACCAAACGCTGCAGGGGTGAGAGCCCCATCGCCGCGCCGGACCACAGCATCTTCTCTTCGACAGCCTTGGCCCCTTCAAAACTGTGATAAATCACCGGCAGGCTGACACCGAGGAAGATCACCAGCGTCTTCGTGATGTCGCCGACACCGAGCCACAGCATGATGATCGGCATCAGGGCGGCCTTGGGCACTGGATAAATGATCATCAGCAGCGGATTGAAGAACGCCGCGACGGCGCGGCTGCGGCCCATCAATAGTCCCAGCGGGATCGAGAAGAGCACCGCGACACCAAACCCGATCGCCATACGGCGAAGCGACGCCAGAATGTTGATCAGCGCCTCCTTGTCGCCGAGGATGTCCGGGATCGCACGGATCGCCTCGATCGCGGTCGGAAAGCTGTCGTTCTTCAGCGCGAGCGACGCGATTTGCCATATCGCCAGCAGCCCGATGCAGGCGAACACCGGGGCGGTACGTCTGGCCAGGGCAGCCGGCGACATCATGACGGTGATCCGGCTTCGTCGCTTTCATCGAACATGCGCTCGATGTCGACGACGTATTTTTGGTAACGGGCGTCAAGCAATAGCTCGCTGCGACGACGCGGCCGCGGCAGATCGATGTCGATGACCTGCCGGATACGGCCGGGAGACTTCGACATCATCACGACCTTGTCCGACAGGAAGACGGCTTCATCGACTGAGTGAGTGACGAACAACACTGTCTTGCGGTCACGCTCCCAGATGTTCAGGAGATCATTCTGCAAGCGCGTCCGGGTGTGCGCGTCGAGCGCACCGAACGGCTCGTCCATCAATAGAACTTCGGGGTGGTAGGCCAGCGTCCGGGCCAGGGCTACGCGCTGCTTCATGCCGCCCGACAGTTCCTTGGGATAGAAATTCTCGTAGCCTTTGAGCCCGACCATTTCGATCAAAGCCCGGCTCTGTGCTTCGGCCTCAGCGGCACGCACGCCTTGCTGGCGCGGGCCATACATCACATTGCCAAGCACGGTCTTCCAGGGAAACAGCGCGAACTCCTGAAACACCGGTCCGCGATCCGGGCCGGGCCCGGTGATCGCCTTTTCCTTCATCTTTGCTGCGCCGCTGGTCGGGCTCACGAAGCCTCCGACGATGTAGAGCAGCGTTGACTTGCCGCAGCCGGACGGACCGAGAATGGAAACGAAAGCTCTCTCTTCGATCGTCAAGGAGATGTCCGATAAAGCCAGATGATCCTTGCGCGACGAGGTCTGAAATACCTGCGAAACCTGGTCGATCTCGATGATTGCAGAAGCCGGCTTTTGTGGCGTCACCGGTTTCACCCATTCGCTCGATCTCGAAGGCACTACCTTCATCCCGTCTCTCGCCTCACTGGCGCGCGAACGTTGCGCAACCGATCTGCTGAATGTCCTCCATCAGCGGCACGAGCTTAGCAAGAAACTTGCCAAATAGGCGGCCATTTTCGCACAGGTGCGGCGCGTCATTCGAACCAGGGCCATTCTGCCGGGCCGTCATGCGTCACCGCTCCACCGGGTGCCTGGCCAACCAGTCGCGCATATTTCGCGAGCGCACCTGCGCGATGACGTGGCGGCCGTGGCTTCCAATCATGCCGTCGCGCCGCAAGTTCCGGCTCGCCGATCAGCAAATCCATACGGCGGCCGGCCGCGTCAATCCGGATCCTGTCCCCGTCGCGAACAAGTGCCAACGGGCCCCCGACAAAGGCTTCCGGGGACACATAGCCGATGCACATGCCGCGGGTCGCGCCGGAGAAGCGTCCATCGGTGATCAAGGCCACCTTCTCGCCCATACCCTGTCCGTAGATCAACGCAGTGACGCCGAGCATCTCGCGCATGCCGGGACCTCCGACCGGCCCTTCGTTGCGGATCACCAGAACCTCGCCTGCCGTGTAGCTGCGGTCGCGTACCGCTACGACGCAAGCTTCCTCGTCCTCGAACACGCGCGCCACGCCTTCGAAGAACTGGCTCTTCAGACCTGCAACCTTGATCACCGCGCCGTCGGGACAGAGATTCCCCTTAAGCACCGCCACGCCACCATCGGGCATGATCGGGGCGCGGGCCGTGTAGACGACCTCTCCATCGGGTGCGTTGGCCGCGCCATATTCTTCCGCAAGTGTGCGGCCCGTGATGGTCAGGCAGCTGCCATCGATGTGTCCGCTCTCGATCAACTCTCGGATCACAACGGCGGCGCCGCCGATGTCGTAGACATCCTTCGCCGTGTACTTGCCGCCGGGACGCAGGTTTCCGATCAATGGCGTCCTGGCAAAGACCTCCCCGACGTCATCGATCGTGAACGGGATGCCGGCCTCGTTCGCAATCGCCGGCAGATGCAGCGCGGCATTGGTCGAACCGCCCGTCGCGGCGACGATTGCCGCGCCGTTCTCCAGCGCTTTGCGCGTCACGATGTCGCGTGGCAGCGGCCCGCCACGTTCCAGCATCTCCATCACCAGCCGTCCGGCGCCCCGGGATATCTGTGCGCGCTCGGTATAGACACCGGGTACCATCGAGACGTTGGGAATGGTGAGACCCATCGCTTCCGACACCATTCCCATGGTATTCGCGGTGAACTGGCCGGCACAGGCTCCGATCGTCGGAAGACACGCACGCTCGATCCGTTCGAGCGTGGCCCCATCGATCTCTCCCGTCATGAAGCTGCCGACGGCTTCATAGGAGTCGAGCACGGTCAGAGTTCGTCCATCCAGGCGGCCAGGCAGCGCACTGCCGCCGTAGATGAAGATGGACGGCACGTTGCAGCGGACCATCCCCATCATCACGCCGGGAAGCGTCTTGTCACACCCGCCATAGCCGATCAGCGCGTCATAGGCGAGACCATGAACGACGGCCTCGATCGAGTCGGCAATCAGTTCGCGCGAAAACAGGGAAAACTTCATTCCCTCGTGATTCATGCTGATGCCGTCGGACACCGAAACCGTCGAAAACTCCCGCGGCGTGCCGCCGGCCTCCTCGATCCCCGCCTTGGCCGCTTCCACCTGGAAGTCGTGCGTCATGTTGCAGGGCGTCTGCTCGCCCTTCATGCTGACGACGCCGACCATCGGCCTGGCAATTGCCGCGTCGTCCAGGCCCATCGCGCGCATGAACGCGCGATGCGGAGCCCGGTCAAGTCCGTCAGTCGTTATCCGTGATCGCAACTTCTTCATATTTGCATCATCTTCACGCAATGTCCCGCCCATGGCGGGGCATTACGACCGGGTTGATCCAACCAACGGCCGATCGCCTACTGCAGTGGCGCGACGATCGTCGGATGCTTGAACTGCGCGACATCCAGCTTCGGCAGCATTCCCGTCTCCGCGTAGATGTCCAGCATCTTCTGGATCGCAGGGAAATTCGGCGCCGCACCCGGGTCGCGGCCGAAATCATTGTCCTTGAGCAGATATGTCTCGAGCACCGGAACCGGCGCCTTCAACACCTCCGACACCACCTTCAAAGTCTCTTCGCGGTTCGCCAGTGCCTTTTTCATGCCCGAGGTGATGTCGCGGACATAAGCCTTGACCGCCTCGGGATTCTTGTCGACGAAATCGGCACGGCAGGCTTCCAGGATGTGCACGATATTCGGCATGACCTGCGACAGCGAGAAGAGCTTGCGGGTGCCTCCTTTCGCCTCCGCGCGCGCGGCAAATGGCTGATTCATGTTGACCGCATCGACGCGGCCCTGGCGCAGGGCGTCTTCGGAGACGGCAAAGCCGACCTCGACGAGTTTGATATCCTTGGACGGATCCACACCATTTTGCTTCAGGAGCAAATTGAACGGCCCTTGCGTCCCGCCGCCGATCACGGAAATCCCGACCGTTTTGCCCTTAAGGTCGGCGATCGTCTTGATCGGGGAGTCATCCATCACCGCCCAATAAACCGAGAATCCGCCGGGCTTCTCGAACACGTGCTGTGCGACGATGTAGGCCTTGAGATTGCCGCCGACCACACCATTGGAGAGCGACAGCGGCGCCTGCGTTGCGCAATCCAGCGCTCCAGCTGCCAACGCCTGCGTCATCGGCGCGGTGCCCTGGAACTGGGTCCATTCGATGTTGTAGGTCTTGCCGATATTGGGAAATTCGGCCGGCCTGCGCATCATCCAGTATTTGGATTCTTCGGCGGGGATCGTCCAACCGACGCGGATCGTCTGCTGCGCCCGTGCGGGACCTCCGGTCGCGAACACGGTCGCCACCGCTCCCAATGCCAGCATCCACGTCGAAACCGTTCGCATCGCGCCCACTCCGTTGCTCCGGCGCCGACAGCGCCACCCAACCCGACCAGGCCAAATGTTTCATGGTTCAAACAATCAAGCAAGCCATGCAGACGGGCCGGTTTCCCGGCGAAATGTACCCTGTAAGGTACGGCGGCGGTCTCGGGCCGTTGCGCCGCGATAGAAGGAGGCAACCTATGGCTGACGCGATCAGGACAAACCCGCAACGCGTCGAGAGGCTGGGCTATCTTGGTCTTGGACTCATGGGGACGCCGATGACCCGCCGCCTGCTGGCGGCCGGCCATCAGGTCACCGTCTGGAACCGCTCGCTCGGCAAGGTCACACCTCTCGTCGAAGTCGGCGCAAGGCGCGCAACGGCGCCGCGCGACGTCCTCGCCAACTCGGACATCGCCTTCATGTGCGCGACAGATGCCGCTGCCGTGGAGGAGGTGCTTTTCGGCGCCGAAGGCCTTTCAGCGGCGCCCGGTGCAGGCAAGCTGGTGGTGGACTTCTCATCGATCCATCCCGATGCCGCGCGCGATCTCGCATCGCGACTGAGAGAGACGAACGGCGCAGGCTGGATCGATGCGCCCGTGTCGGGCGGCACCAGGGGTGCCGAGGAAGGGACGCTAGCCATTATGGCCGGCGGAGACGCGGCGGACATCGAAAGGGTGCGGCCTTACGTCCTCGCCATGGCGCGCAGATTCACCCACATGGGTCCCACCGGAGCCGGTCAAACCACAAAGCTCTGCAATCAGGTGATCGTCGGATGTGCCATGGCCGTCCTTGCCGAGGCAACGCGCCTTGCGACGAATGCTGGAATCGACGCCGGTCGACTGCCCGAAGCGCTTGCCGGCGGCTTCGCCGATTCGATTCCGCTTCAGCTTTTCGTGCCGCGGATGGTTCAGGGCATTCACTCGCCGCCGCTTGGGCACATCGCAACGATGCTCAAGGACCTCGATACAGTCGCCGACGTCGCCCGGGCGACATCGACGCCCGTGCCAATGGCCTCACTCGCCGGACAAATCTTCAGGCTGGCAAAGGCCGCGCGCGGCGCGGATGCCGACGCACTGGAGATTTACAAGCTTTCAGCCGCAGAGCCTTGAGCAGTCGAGAGCGATCTGAAACGCGTTACGCTTTGAGTTCACCATCCGCCAAGAACCTGCCAAACGCCCCACGCGCGAAGAGCAGCGGCTCTTTGGCATTGTACGTATAGGCTTCGACCGCGCCGAGGAAAATCACGTGATCGCCGCCATAGTAGCGGTTGACGGAACGGCATTGGAAATTGGCGACGCTCTCGGCAAGTACGGGAGCGCTGCCGAGCCCCGGGGTCCAGTCAACGCCTGTAAATTTGTCGTCCGAGGATTTGGCGAATTTGTTGGCCAGCGCCTGTTGCGACGCGCCGAGCACGTTCACCGTGAAATGGCTAGCATTCTGGAACACGGTCAGGCTCGATGAATAAACAACGAGACTCCACAGAACCAGTGGAGGATTCAGCGACACCGAAGCGAACGAATTGCACGTCAGACCGTAGGGCTTCCCATCAGGCGCCGCGGCCGTGATGATTGTGACGCCGGTGGCGTATGAGCCGAGCGCGTTGCGAAAATCGCGGGGATCGATCGGCGAGCTATCGCTCGCAAGTTCATTGGCTGAATCAGGGACAGCCGGCTGCTTCGGCAGATCATTCATCGGCCGGCCTCACAGCGTGAGATTTTCGGACGGCAGGCCAAGCGCCACACGTCCATAATTGGTTCCGGCCGTGTCGAAATTGAATGCGAGATGCGAATTGATCGCATGCGCGTCGCGGAATTGCCTCTGCAACACCCCCGTCGTAAACAAACCGCGCGCTCCACTCGCCGCAAACAGCATCGACACTGCATCGGTGCACAGATTGACCGAGAAAGCCCCGTCGCGCCGATATCTGGTCTTGGTCGCCGTGTCGGGAATACGGCCAAGCCGCGCGGCCTCCATGGCCTCGATACAGGCCGAACGCATGATCAGACGCGCAGCGTCGATCTTGGCCGACGCCTCCGCGATCTTGATCTGGGTACTTTGAAAGTCACTCAGCTTGGCACGGTTGTAGGTGGAAATGCGATGACGTGCGACCTCAGCATAGTCGTCCAGGCATGCCTGTGCATTCCCGAGAGCCACTCCCGACAGGACGTAGGGAAACAGCGAGAACACCGGCAATGCGTACAGCGGATTGGGATTGACGTTGCTTCCCGGCGTCGGACCGCCGGCGAGCTCGCCGACGGCGACCGTCATGTGGTCCGCCACAAAGGCTTCCCTGACCTCCACGTCGCAAGAACCCGTACCCCGCAGCCCCGTGACGTTCCAGGTATCGAGTACGTTGTAGTCGCTCTTCGGCAGCAGAAAGATCCGATACTCGATGCCGTCTGCCTCGTCCTCGGAATAGACCACGCTTGCAAGCATGTTCCATTCGCAGGAGGCGACGCCGGAAGAGAACGGCCAGCTTCCGTGCAGCCGGTATCCGCCCTTCACCCGGGTGGCACGGCCGGCAGGAAAGATGAATGACGATGCAATCAGCGCGTCGGCATCCCTTCCCCAAACCAGATCCTGCGCCTTCGCATCGAACATGCCGAGCATCCAATGGTGGCTCGCCAGGTTGGCGAGATTCCAGGCCACGGACGCATCGGCTTGTCCCAGCAGTTCGGCGCAGTCTACCAAGGCAACATAGTCGAGCTCGGAGCCGCCAATGCGCTTCGGCTGGAGCATCCGGAACAGACCGGCGTCGTGGAGATCCCGCTCGGTCTCCGGCGGAAGATGCCTCAGTTCTTCGGTCCGGGCCGCCCGTTCCTGCAGCCGCGGCAGGAGCATCCGGGCCCTTGCGACAATCGTCGCATAGGCGCTTTCGCCGGCTTCCGGCCCGGTGGACTGACCCATGCTCGGCTCTTGACCAGGCGCCATTCCTGTCCCTCGCTTTCAGACAGTTATGCGGCCGGAACCTGACTAAATCAAGCCGATGCAAATCAAAGGCGCGCACGACTGCTGCATGCGACCGGACCAGCCACTTCGCTCACGTCGACGTTGCGGCTTTCCCTGGCCCCAAGGCGCCCTTCCGGACGAGCTCAGCGATCCGACGCGGGTCATAACCAAGCGTCTCGCGCAAGACTTCCTCTGTGTGCTCACCCAGCAGCGGCGCAGCCACGGGATCAACCGCCGTGGTGAAGCTCATGGTAATCGGCGGCTCGATATTGGGGACCCATTCCGCCGTGCGATGTCGGATCTTACTCAGGCGATGGCGCTCACGCGCTTCGGGTGCATTAAACCCCTCCTCGACGGTGCGGAGATAGCCGACCGGGATATTAGCCAGCTTCATCTTCCCCACCCAGTTCTCGAGGCTGTCGCTTGCAAAGACCGCCGCAATGGTCGCGCGCAACAGCTCCTTGTTCTCGGAGCGTGCTTTTCGCGTGGCGAACTGCGGATCGGTGATGAGATCAGGCCGCTTCAACACATCGACCACCAGGCGGCGATAGAGCCGGTCATTGGCGCAGGCCATGTAGAGCGGCCCGTCAGATGCCTCGTAGACGCCGACAGTGGGAGAGCCGCTTGGCGAATTGCCGAACCGACCTGGATTTTGTCCATTGATCAGATAGGCCATACCATAGAAGCCGGTCATCGCCATAGCGATGTCGAACAGGGCGACCTCGACATGCTGGCCGCGACCGAGCCGATCCCGCGCAAGCAGGGCCAGCAGGATGGCATTGCACGCTGACATGCCCGTTGCCATGTCCACGATGGGTGGGCCGGTACGAACTGCCGGGCCATCGGCAAATCCGTTGAGCGACATGAACCCGCTTTCGGCCTGGGTGATGGGATCGAAACCGGGACGGGAAGCAAACGGCCCGGTGCGCCCATAAGCCGAGATCGAGCAATAGACCAGCCGCGGATTGAGCGGCGCGACCGCTTCGTAATCGAGGCCGAACTTCTTCATGACCCCGCTCGAAAAATTTTCCACGACCACATCCGCCTTGCGGATCAGGTCCCGCGCCACGTCGCATGCCTCCGGCACGCTCAGATCGAGCGCGATGTCCTGCTTGTTGCGGTTCAGGCTGAGATAGGCTGCGCTCTCGCCGCCAATCTCAGCGTGCTCATAGGCGCGCGTATCGTCGCCGCCGTCCGGGTTCTCGATCTTGATGACGCGGGCGCCGAAGTCGGCAAGCGTCTGCGTGCAGGCCGGCCCCGCCACAACGCGCGTAAAGTCAACGACCAGCAGACCATCAAGTGCAGTCGGCGCTCCCGTCGTCCGCGGCGAACGTTCCGGCAATTGAGGCTTGGTGGGCATCGATAGGGCTCCCTTATATCGGCTTGTGGTCGCCGACTTTCCTGCAAGAACAAACTTAAAGCCTGACGCCGCGGACTTCGCAAGTGCTTCGCTCACCTCGCCTCAAAACGCGAAACGGCCCGGCAGCCGTCGGGCTGCCGGGCCGTTGAACATGCTGCGCCAGGTCTTCGCGCGCCATTCTACATTACGAGAGTCACGTTCCGCATCACGGGAAACCCTGCTCCATCGCTCAGCGCAGCCACTTTCGCCAGTACAGCGTATGCGACCAGGCCCACGGCACCTTGGGTTCGTAAAGCCGATAGCCCGCCTGAATAAAATTATTGGCAGACACCGGATTGTCCGTCGTATCCGAGACGATGCTGTTCCATCCGATACGCCGCCCTCTCGCCTCGATGGCTCGCATCAACCTGAGCTGGAGCCCCCGCCCCCAATGCCGGTGTAGGACACCGACCCTGGAGAAGTACCCGCTCTTTCGCGCGTGAGTCGACGGCACAACGCCGGCGAAAGCGATCGCCTGATCATCATGATAGGCGAGCCACCACGCACCCAGCTCAAACCGTGGCAGGGTTGCACCATCGAGGAATGTCAGCCGGTGCAGATCGCCGAGAGTCTCGGCAATCTCATCTTCACCCGCATCGACCATACAAATTCTGTACATCGAATGCCCCATACATCGCATGCCCAATGCGACTGGCTGATCCTGAGCGCCAGCGACGCCAGCCTCCCCACCGTGTAGGTCTATTTGCCCAATACGACCTTGACGCCGAGCCAGACGGCTCCCATCAGACCGGTGGCAATCACTGTGATCACCGCCTTGAATGTGTAGCTCTGCGCCTGTTCCACGCTCTTCCGCCACCGGCGCAAGTGCTGGAAATCCGCTCTGAGTTCGTTCCCGACCCACTGCGCGATCCAGATCGTGAAGGCATCCGCCGCGGCTCCAGCGCCACCGATATCGATGAAGGCACGCAGCGGCAACAGCGGATCCACAGCGACTTTTCCGATCCGACCCTGCGCGCGCGCCTCCGACAGCAGCGCGGCGAAATAGGCGCCTTCGAAGGCGCGTGCATATTCGCCTTCCCAGATGTGGTCGTAACGCTCCGGATAAAGCTTTTGGTCGAGCAACCGCTCCTCCTCGAGCACATCGGGAAACCACGGGTTGTCGCGCCAGTTCGCCTTGACGATGACGGACCCGTCCGGTCGGCGCCCCCGCAGAAAGTCGTCGATCGCATCACTCTTGCGCCGCGGATTCCAGCTCGCCCACAGCTCGGAATCTTTTGCGCGGATGGTCGGTCGCAACAGCGCGAGGCTGCGCGCGCTGAGAGATTGCGCCTCGTCGATCCAGGCGATGCGGAATCCCTCCAATGACTTGATCGAGTCCGCCGTGTGATCCTGAAGCCCGCGAAAGATGATCAACCCGTCGCCGGGCGTCTCGATCTTGTCGCTGAAGAACTTGAACCCGTGGCCGAGACCGAGGCTCGCGATCTTGCCCTCGATCAGCCGCTTGGAAGACTGTGCCAGCGTCCGTTGCGCCTCGCGGATGCAGACCGCGAGCGTGCCGCGCTCGGCCTGGCAGGTCTCAACCAAGAGCTCGCCGAAGAAATGCGATTTGCCCGAGCCGCGCCCGCCATAAACGCCCTTATAGCGCGCGGGTTTCAACAGCGGCTCGAATATCTCAGCGGTTGGTATTTTCAGGATGGACAATGGATGCGCTCGCTCGCCTCATCGCAGGCCCGTGCGCCTTCCACGGTCCCGAATTGCGCCGTATGGGCTAGTAGTGTGCGGTTGGAAACCGTCGGTCGGTGGCAGCATTCGTCGCAGGGCATCTTCCCAAGACATCTGTCTTTCCACTTCGTTGAATGGATCGAGGGCAAACCAGTTAGCCAAAACGCACGTCGCTTGCTCAACCCATGGTCGATCTACTATTCTGAGGTTTAGTCCGGACGAGCTGCACGCTTGTATCGCGAACGCAACAAGAAGAGCTGATCTGAGCTCTATCGATTGTCATCGCGCCGGGCATGGCGGGCCACTGCAGGCGCCTCGAGGCCAGGAGGCCGTCAGCGCGCAATATATGGCTCTACGCCAGACCGGGAGAATTTTGATGTTCAAGAAGATCGACGACAAGACCGTCATCCGCTGGATCATCAAGGATGGACACTTCACCGGCGAGGGCCGAACGCTGTCCTATTGCAGCGACCAAGGTGCAGCGCGACTACACCCGGGCAACGCCGGACCGGTATGCCGACCAAGAACTAGCGAGAGGATTTTCGAGACGAGAAACCCGCGGCCAATTGCTCGGCGCGGGCTGAACCAACTGAATCTCGATGATGCCATTCTGCCAGTGTTTTGCCCGACGAGTCAAACGATCAATCGAAATTCCGAATCGAGATTTCTGCCAGCTCAGACGTCACGCCCCCGGCACCGGCGCCGCCAGCGCTTTGCGGATGCACGATGATGCGCTCGATTCGGTGAACCAATTCCAGCGACCCGCCGTCGCCATTCTCGATCGGCTGCGTAGCCTTGCCCCAGCCGCGATCGAGAATGGCATTGGCCGCGGAAACGCGCGCGGCCGGCGTTGCATCATCGCTGCGCATGATACCGACGAGAACCCTGATGGCTGTTCGGGTGTGACTGCGCGCCAACGAGCGGATTTCGGTCAGCGTCCGTGCCTTGGACGCTCTCCTGGCGGCAGGCAGGCGGACGGGGCCACCGTCATGCCTGCATTCGATGTCGTCACTCATGAAAACGTCTCACACAAGGCAATCGCGAACAGGCCCGCAAGTGCGAGCGATATCAGGTACGCGGTCATCGCTTCTCCATGAAAACAACGGTGCGGCAGATCGCGAGACGAAGCGCGATCGTTTCGGGCGCGAACCCTATCCCCGTGTCATCCGGGGACCGCAGCGGCGCGGAGCGAGTGGCCCAGCGCCGCGGGCCGGCACGTTCGCGCGTGCACGGCCAATAAACAGGTTCGGACGGCGGCGCGCCGATCGGCGCTCCAGTTCTGCGAGTGCGTGGCCGTAATGCGGTCGCCGTCCGATTGCGAACCGAGACGAAAGAACCCGCGGCGGATTGCTCCGCGCGGGCTCAACAAACTCGTCTCGATGATACCATTCTGCCGGTGTTTTGCCCGACGAGTCAAACCTTGTGTTGAGCGAGGCTGCCGTCACACGAAGCAAAAATGAAAAAGCCCGCCGCAGATTGCTCCACGCGGGCTGAACCAAGCTTCTTTCGATGATGCCATTCTGCCAGTGTTTTGCCCGACGTGTCAAACATCGTCGGACACGACAGAACAGCCTGTCCTCCCAGCTTGATATGTGGTGCGCAAGGGGCTTGCTTCAAGTCCCTGATCATCGCGTAGAACCCCCGGCCCAAGCACAACTCGAGGGGTCACGAGATGTCTGTACTGCTTCCGCGCGGCCGGACTGAGCGCACCGCAAGGAACTCGGCGCCGACCAAACATGCGGTGTTGATCGCCGGCGGCGGCCCGACCGGGCTGATGCTCGCGGCCGAGCTCGCGCTCGCCGATATCGACGTCGCCATCGTCGAGCGGCGCGCGACCCAGGAGCTGGTCGGCACGCGCGCCGGCGGATTGCACGCGCGCACCATCGAGATCCTCGATCAGCGCGGCGTAGCTGGCCGCTTCCTCGCCGAAGGCCAAGTCACCCAGCTCGCAGGCTTCGCCTGGACGAGGCTCGACATCAGCGACCTCCCAACCCGGCACGCGTGCGGGCTCGCGCTGCGGCAGAGCCAGATCGAGCGCATCCTGGCCGACTGGGCCAGCGAGCTCGCAGTGCCGATCTATCGGGAGCGCGAGGTGACGGGCTTCGTTCAGGACGAGACCGGCGTCGACGTCGCGCTGTCGGACGGCGGGTCGCTGCGAGCAAACTATCTGGTCGGCTGCGACGGCGGCCGCAGCCTGGTGCGCAAGGCCGCCGGAATCGACTTCGTCGGCTCAGGTCCAACGCTCAGCAACCTCATGGCCGAGGTCGAGATGAGCGCGGAGCCGGCCTGGGGCCTGCGTCACGACACGCTCGGCTTTCATGGCCTGAGCAAATCGGAGAGCGGGCGCGTGCTGGTCGTCGTGACGGAAGCGACGCTCGAGCGCACCGGCAAGCCCGGCTTGCGCGATCTCAGCGACGCTCTCCTCGCCGTGTACGGCACCGACTTTGGACTCCATAGCCCCTCCTGGATCTCCGGCTTCACCGACGTGAGCCGGCAGGCGGCGTCGTACCGCAAGGGGCACGTGCTGCTCGCCGGCGATGCCGCGCATGTCCATCACTCCGTCGGCGGGCAAGGCCTCAACACCGGCGTGCAGGACGCGGTCAATCTGGGGTGGAAGCTGGCGCAGGTGGTCAAGGGCGTTTCGCCGGAGAGCCTGCTCGACACCTATCACGCCGAGCGCCATCCCGTCGCCGCGCGCGTGCTGCGCAACACCATGGCGCAAATCGCCCTGCTCCGTCGCGCCGACGACGGCCTCATTGCCGCACGCGAAGTCATGTCCGAACTGCTCGCCATGGACGAGCCGCGCCGGCGCATTGGCGCGATGATGTCGGGCCTCGACATTCACTATGATCTCGGCGAAGGACACAAGCTGCTCGGGCGCCGCATGCCCGATCTCGACCTCGTGGTCCACGGCCGCCCGCAAAGACTGTTCACGCTGCTGCATCGCGCCCGGCCCGTGCTGCTCAATTTTGCCGAGGCGCGCGCCCTCGACATCACGCCATGGGCCGATCGCGTCGACAGCATCGACGCCAGCTACGACGGCCCGTGGCAGCTTCTGGCGATCGGACAGGTCGCCGCGCCGCAAGCGGTGCTGGTGCGGCCCGATGGTCACGTGGCCTGGGTGGGTGATGCGAGCCGGCACGGACTTGCGCAGGCCTTGACTGCGTGGTTCGGACCGGCTGGGACGACGTAGCGCACGATCTCTCGCGCACCGTCGAAACAAACAAAGCCCGCGACATCCCGCGGGCCTGATCCGAACTCTTTCGATGATGCCATTCTGCCGGTGTTTTGCCCGACGAGTCAAACGATCGATCTGGCATACGCACGGCTCTGTAAGCAATCTTTACTCCGGCCGAAGGAACGGCCGTATCCAGCGCGAGAACCACTCCTCAGCGTCATTGCGCGGATTGCCTGGGCCATCCACTCCGAAGATCGGTGGCGGAATGAGGTAGCTCGGCTCATCCCCGAACATACCGATCGGCTTGCTCATCTGCGATGGTCGACCGTCAGCGATCGGCATGGTCCAGTTGCCAAACCGGTCGTTGAATTCCGTGGAAGGCAGATATGGGACTGGCACACTCCCGGACACGAACACGCTACCCGCGTTTGACGCGCTAACTCGGGTGAGGCGTCGAATTTCTTCGGGCGCGAGAGTTCCTGCGGCAGGAGCGGCTGGCGCTTCTTGTGTGTTCGATGGCTGGGCAGGCATGGTGCCGGCCGGCGTGTTGGTCCAGTTTCCAAAGCGATCGGCAAAGGTGCTGCCGTGAGCTGCATCTTGATCAAGCGACGCCGATGCGGTCAGCGGAGCACCGAACGTCGATGAGGCGGGATAGCCGCCGTTAGTGGTGCTTCCTGCAACACGGGCATCGACGAACGTGTTGTACGCAGGTGCTCCCGTCGAGAACACGCCTCCGCCGGTAGTGGCCGCGCCCCCTGTAGCATCGGCCCTGATGTCCTGCGCCCTTGCAACGCTAGTACCTGCCGCGACGCCTGCTCCTAACAGGAGGAGCCAAGCGGGAATGAATGGGGCCGCTATACCGAGAGCGGCCCCTCCGGCCAACCACGGCAGAAGATCCTGGGCCAGCGATGAGCCGTTTGCCGACGGATAGCCTATCAGCGAATTCTCGTAAAATGGAAGTGGCGCCCCGGTTGCCGGATCGTATCTGAGAACCAATGGGTCTGACGGCGTTGCCGTTGTCGGCGGCAATTGACTGAGTTGTTGCTCATTCGGACTCAGCACCGGAAAACCTGGCAATCCATTGGCCAGGCGCGGGTCAATTCGCGTAAGCCCCTCTGTTTTGCTAAGATCGGCGAGAGAAGGCGGAGCAAAGGCCGGTAGCGATGGAACATCCCCCGGATTAATCGGTGCTGATGGCGGTAAGCGGAAAATGTCGTCAGCCGCTGTGAAGTTGGATTCCCAGCCTGTGCCGCCCAAATTTCGATTTCTCGAAGTAATATTGACGCTGGGATTCTCTGTGATTGCCTCACTCAGCTGCTTCTCTCTCAGGGCATTCCGTAGGATTGCCGACCATTGGATCAGATGACTCTGTCCTGTCTCTGAGCCCTCCCGTGAGAGATTTCGCGAAGCTTGGAGCTGAGCCGGATTGCCCTCACGATACGTCCTATAGTTTTCGACCACTCGCTTGATTGCGCTGATGACTTCTTCGCGGGTCTTTCCAATTGGTACATTGGTGTAAAGATCGCCTTTTGTGAAACCGATCCGCATCGCGTCGATCAAGGCTTCTATTTCTGCAGCACGAATTTCCGGGTCGGCAATTTGTTCAATTTGATTGAGCACTCTATCCACGGACTCGTAATATTCAGGCATGTGCCCGCCGGGATGCGGCGATATGCCCATTCTTTTAGCCAGCCCATGATCGGCCGGCAAATAAATCCGATTTCCGGGAACGTGAACTCCAAGCTTTTGCCTATCGATGCCCCTAAATGCGCGGTGGTTCTCGAATTGCTTCGGAATAATGTGGTGGTCTATCAGAATTGACATGCTTAGGCCCCCAATGCTCGATATTTCGAGCCGGGTTGAATCGTCCTGGCGGACTCGTTTGGCTGGTTGGGAACTTCACCGGACCTTTGGGAACGGTCACGAAGGAAGCGAGCTGCCGCCGAAATGCGGATCGCCGTTTGCGCCGTCAACGCAAGCGGGTACAGCGCGCCCAGGGAGCTAAGGTAACTTGCGAGCTCTCTGATATTCGACCTTTAGGCGAACTTACCGCGAAGCATAAGGGTAGGGTCAGCTTCGCAACCGACGCAAAGCCTCACTCAATCCTGCACCCGCAGCGAACGACGGCAACGTGTCAAGAAAGGACGTAGTACTGGTGTTGCCGTAAGTTTTTCTCGGTTCATGTTTCCAAGCATGACCACGAAACAAGCTCTCGGCCAGGGGATGACGCCCAGGCAACCGTCCCGAACAGCTCAGTTGCTAGAAGAAGTGACCAAGGGTCAGAACGTCTCTGAACAATAACCCCTTCAGCCCTGCTGACTTGCAGGCGTCTTTCAATTCTCCATCGCATATGATGCGACTGTCATAATACGCCATCCGAAATATGTGCGCGTTGCCGATGACTTCCTCCCTGAAGATCAGCTCGGTCTCCCCGGTGAACTCGTAGACTTTTCTGCCGAAGTCTTCATAGCGTCGATCATCGCGGATGCTACTCTTCACCCGCGTTTTTGACTCATCCAGTGCGTCTAAAACCCGGACAACGTCGCAAAGCCAGTAAGGCGATCCCTCCCAAGCACCTCGCGGGGTGCGCACAGTGCACGGTACGAATGAAAAACCTTCCGGATCGATGGATTCGAACACGAGCTTCGCCCGGTCGGAGATCAGCCAATATCTGCGATAGATTTCTAGATCCCGCGGCATACGCCCGAGCGATTTTTTGAACATGAACCGCGGAGGCTCGATCATACCCGTCAGACCTCCCACTTCATCCGGAAGAACACCCTCGTTCTCCATGTGGAATCCAAGCGATCCGCCTCTGAGGTAGTCAAAGGTGATATGATAAAACTTGCGCTGGTCCGGATTGGATCGCCTTGTGCTCGATTTCGGATTTTTCTGGCTCATTCGTTATCCGGTGTTTGTCCATCGGGCGCAGCTTTGCTCCACGCTTCCTTCAGACCCCACCTCGCGATGGAGCCCTTGCGCTTTGCTAATCCTTCGCCGCCAGGCTGGATAGAAGACTTTCACCTCCAAACTGTCGATCATGCTCGGCACACAACAAAAGAGACCCGCGGCACCACCGCGGGTCTGGTCCCGAACTCTTTCGACGATGCCATTCTGGCAGTGTTTTGCCCGACGAGTCAAACGACCGACTTCGAATGGCATACACGACTCCATAACCATCTTTACTCCGGCCGAAGGAACGGCCGTATCCAGCGCGAGAACCACTCCTCAGCGTCATTGCGCGGATTGCCTGGGCCATCCACTCCGAAGATCGGTGGCGGAATGAGGTAGCTCGGCTCATCCCCGAACATACCGATCGGCTTGCTCATCTGCGATGGTCGACCGTCAGCGATCGGCATGGTCCAGTTGCCAAACCGGTCGTTGAATTCCGTGGAAGGCAGATATGGGACTGGCGCGCTCCCTGACACGAACACGCTACCCGCATTGGACGCGTTCACGCGTGTGAGACGCCGAACCTCTTCGGGCGCGACCGTTCCTGCGGCAGGAGGGACTGGGACTTCTTGGGTGTTCGATGGCTGGGCCGGCATGCTGCCAGCCGGCGTGTCGGTCCAGTTTCCGAAGCGATCGGCAAAGTTGCTGGCATGAGCTGCTTCACGATCAAGCGCCTTGTCGTCGGTCGGCGATCCAGGCGCAGACCAAAGAGAGTTGCTTTCGCTTATGCGAGGGGTAGCATTGCTCGAGACGAATGCGTTGTAAGGAGTTGTGCCTGCAGAGAAGACGCCACCGGCACTGCTCTCTGCTCCGCTCTCCGCGCCGGCCCCGCGAGCCGACGCTGCCCTCGCAGCGCCTAGCACTCCCCATAAGGCCAAGAATTCCGGGGCTACTGCCGTGAGCGCGGCGAGTGCCGCCACACCATACAGTGCATTCGGCGGCGTGCCGACGGAAGGGGCGTCCGGCTCGAGGATCGGTGAGCGCTCGGAGAATGGTAGGGGAGCTCCAGTGGCCGGATCGAACTTGAGAACCAAAGGATCGTTCGGGACGGCGGTGCTGGGAGGTAGTTGCCCAAGCCCTTCCAGCGCCGGATTGGAAACCGGAAATCCCCGCAGTCCATAGGAGAGAAGCGGATTGCTCGGCGTGAACCCTTCCGGCTGATTCAGCCCCTCAAGAGGAGGTGGAAAGAAGCCCGGCAGACGAGTGTCGACAACCGTCGGAATGAGGCCCGGAAGACCTGGAACAGGGCCGACCGCGGTGAATTGCAGCGAGATAGGAGAGCCGTTCGGGTCTCTCTTGAAGATTTCGATCCTGTCCGCCAAGCCAAGGCTGCTGGTCGGAGAGAGAAGCGGCCAACGCAAAGCCGCATTGCGCTGACCGGCGCTGTGAAGCTGGTGGATGGTCTCCTGCATCTGCCGGATCTGCGCTTGATTGTCGGCGGCATATTTCCTCCAGTTCGCGAACCATTTCTCGTTCTCTTCATTTGCCTCTTCACGCGTCATTCCCGTGGGGGTATTGGCAAACAAATGGCCGTTCCCCAGTGCGTACTTGGCAGCGGCGACAAGCTCGCTCACGTCGGAAGCCAGTTCGTCCAGCGCCAGTTTATCGCCGGCGAGAGCCGCACCGAATCTCGGAGACGCTTTGACCGCCTCAAGATACTTAGAAAACCCGTCGTAGTAACTTCCGAGATGCCCCCCTGTGTGCGGGCTCGAACTGAGATCGCTCGCGAGGCCCTGCCCTGAAGGCAAGGCCATAAGATTTCCGATCGCGTCATGGTTGAACTGGCCCCGCAGGAAATAGATTACCGGATGATCTGCAAATTGCTGCGCTAGGACGTGATGAGTTGGAAACATGCAAATACTACTTCCTGACGCACGCCAGCATCCGAGCTGCGAGATTTTCAGCTGGCGGCTCCGATCTGAGATGCGTGACGGATGACCAGCCAGGAGGGCCGGTCGATTCATTTGTCGCTAAATATCGATGCGCCGCGCGAGCAGACGTTGCAGTCTGACCGACAGCCATCTTTAATGCAGGTGTCTTCTAGGCTGGCGTAACCGCCGTAGCCTTCTGCGCTGTCGGAATGAAATTGGCGCACGCGCCCATCTATGCCGCCATCTGTGCAGATGGTCTCGAATGTGGCGTTTACGGAGCGGGCTCACGAACGCTGAGGCCGCTTAGTCTCAACGTGTCCCAATTTAAGGAAATTACGCCTGAACGATCCAGGATAGTCAGCGGCATCGGTAAATCCTATGCCTCTCGGGCCGGCGGATTCACGTGCGTCCGTCACTGCTTGATCGCAGATCATCCCGGATGCAGAAAGCGTAGACATGAGCAGAACCGACAGCCTCTTCTCTAAAGACGAGGCGGATCTTGCCATCAGATTGTACTTCTTCCAGCGCCCCGGAGCAGCCTCGCGTTCTGACCTCAGCTATTTCGTAACTACGCCCGACGGTAGGCTTTACTTACCAGCCAGATCAACCGCAACGAACGTCATCAATTCTCGGCCGAATCGGTGATCAAACACGCCAGCTTAGTACTTGGAGGCATCTCTAAATCCGATCCCTCGCATGCCCGCTTCTTTGCACGCATCCTTGACCGTTTGGTCGCAGACGATCTTCTGACGGAGAGAGCGCAGCCTGAAGATATGAACGGCTCCCACACTCTCCTCTTTAAAGAGAAAGCTCGACGACCCCAACGTCAGGTATTCCTTTCGGCCTGGCGCTGGATAAGTGATATTGACACGTGATTTCTCTTCGTCGAGCGCATCAAGAAGTCGAATAACATCGCAAAGCCAGTAAGTCGGCGCGGCGCTCCCATCAGGGTATCGCATCTCGCACTTGACGAAGGCAACTCCCTCCGCATCTAACGATTCGAGGAGCGTCTTCATGCGATCGGAAGCTAGTCAGTAGTCATGGTAGAGTTCCCAACCTGTGGGCGCCCGACCAAGAGACCTGTCGATCAACAATCTTGGCGGTTCAGGGAAAGGTTTGAAGCCTCGGTCTGGAGGCGCACCGAGCGCTCGTCGCCCGCCAGTGAGAGCAGCAAGATCTCGCATCCTGCGGCCGTCTCAAATCCGCCAAGCTCGACAAAATAGAACTTTCGACCTTTCACCTTGCGATGGCGCTTGTCCGCGGAAGACTGAATCATATCTTTCGTTCTCGTGGCTCCAGCCATAACTCTCAGCGACGGTCCCATGGCGGACGCAGCAGGAGGCGTTTCGTCGAGCCCACTATTTGATTTCATCGCTACATCGGAACACAGGCAAGCCGCTAAACACGTCCGAGTTCTTGTAGTGAACGGCGAAACGCTCATTCTCGTCTACTCCGATCGTGTCGCCATCCTTGACCACGTTGCCGTGCTCAATCAGATAAACCGCAAATCCAGCCACCTTGTCGATCAATGCTGGCAGAGTGAGCTTGCCAGTCTCGAACTGGACCTCGCGACCGACGAATGCGGACAGGCCCATCGTAACCGCGCCGATCTTCACTTCCGACCGATACGGCAGTATGTCCGTCCACAGCGTGAACGGGTAATCGGGAAACGACGCAAAGGACCGGGTGGACATCTCGAGCCAAAGCTCGGCCGGCCGCGCCACCTTGCCGCCCCACACCACGGCACAGCATTCCGGCATCGTCGCAACCAACGCGCCAATGACGGCGGTGGTGGCACGCGCCGCAACCAATGGCTGCTGGTTTTCACCGAGCGTCGAAACGATCAGGTGCCCTCGATGCCGCGCCGCCACCGCCTTGCCGTCCGGCCAGGAGCTGGCCGCGCGCGACCAAAGGCCGGGATCCTGCGGAATGGGCGCCGGCATCGACATGACGGCAACGAGCTCGTTGCCACACCGAATGAGCAGAGAGTTCGCCTGAGTCTGTTGCGCGCCGGCGTCGTCTGCTAGATTCGTTGCCAATTCGGGATGCCGGGCGTGGAGGACTCTCACAACCGCCGACATATCCGGCGTTGCCGGAGTGTCCAATAAGATGAGGGAGAGAAGCGAATTACTCATTGACTTCCTCGCGACAGTTTCAAAACGCAACTGACCATCGTCGTCGACTCGCCCACAGGTTGAGCTCAAGTCAATTAGAACAAAAACGGAACATTGTCAACGGAGTCTTCGCTTCGGGGCAGCGCAGCCAATTCTCGCAAAAGTTCATCGAGACAGACGGCTGCGCCGGGGCGGCGCTGCTGATGGACACATAGCAACCTGGAGACCGGATACGACGCAGCGTTCAAAGCGACGCCCGCGCCGTATCGCAAGTACGGCCTAATGATCGGGACACATTGAGCGACGACCGGCCGGGCGCCCTCAACCAGTTTCACGCGCGTTCCGGGGGTAACTTGCAGAGTGTCCAATGATGGCACTGTACAGGTGTTTTGCCCGACGCGTCAAAGCGACTTATACAAATCCGAAGTCGCCAGCCGCAGCCCAGGCTCCGCTGATGTAGGCAGCAAGGCCCGCCGAGGCTGATCAAGCGGTCGCTTTTGCTCAGGTGATATGCCTGCCCAAGCACGTCGAGGTTGGCGACTGATCGGTCTCAGCAACCCAAGTCCTCCGTGTGCGCCGAACTCGCGGGCCCTCGCATGTCAGCTCAAGGCGCGGTTGACCGCGCCCTTCTCCTCCGCAAGCTTCCGCGCGATGTAGGCGTCCACCGTTTCGGCGAACGAGCGCTGCACGCCGACGGCGGCGCCGTGCTGGTCCAGGGCGTCCTGCTGCAGCACGCGCAGGACGATCAGGCGCGCGCGTTCCGGGGTGACCTGCAGCGTGTCGTCGATCGCGCTTTCGGCGAGCCGGATGGCACCCGGATCTCCCCGGGAGATCAGCGAACGGAGCAGGCTCTGGCACTTGTCTAAACCTTGCACCTGTTCAGCCCTGTCCGCGCGCCGATTTCGGCTTCGGCTTCCGGACGGGCTGGGTGTGCGTTCCGAACAACGCCAAAAGAAACGCGACTTCTTCCTTCGAACCGACCTGGATCATGACTGTCTCCTGTTAGACCCTTTGGTCGGAGCCAGCGGCCGCGGCGTTCAGGACTATCTGGTTTCAGCAATGTTTCAGGCGTGTTTCGTCGGGCTGAAGGCGTCCCGCAGCCGTGCTTTGCTTGCCAGTGATGATCCGTCCCGAAAGGAACGCTGCGAACGGTGATCCGTTGCAAGCTCGATGTACAAAGACGCGCTCTTTGATCAGTTGAGGCAGATCGAATGCGAGGTTGTCGAAGGAGAGCGGCAGCTTGCAGCGCAAGAGGCGCGTGTCATCGAAATGAAGAAACAACATCAGGACATCACCACTGCCCAGGCCGAGCTCGAGATGATGCGCTGCAACCAACGCCAGCGTGAGCACGACCGTCAACGTCTTCTCTATCTTCTTCAGCCGTAGTGAGTTTCAACAGCGGCCGAAGTGGAGACATCGCCAAGACGTCCTCCTGTGGGCCAATGCAGACGCGCACCATAAACCCACGATAAGGGTGTCTCCGTGACGGCCTCGCTACGCCGTTTGCTTTGCCCGACGGTTCCAACTTTAGTCAAATGCCCCATATCGGATTCGGCGGAATGAAATCTGTCTGCGCCATGCTGGGGCATCAACCGCCGGCAATTGCGGCGCAAAAGGATACCGGAGCCGCCGAAGGAGAAACCGCCGATGTACTACGTCGCCGCCGCATTATTGGTGCTGTCGGGACTGTTCTACTCCGCGAGCCATCACGAGCTCGGCCAGTTCGGCACGAACATGTGCAGCTATGGCAGCGCGTTCTGCGACAACCCCCTGATCGTCTTTTCCGGCGCGGCGCTCGCCGCGGTCTGGGGCATGTTCGTCAGCATCAAATAAGCGAGCCAACCGGGCCTTGCCGCCGGAGCGACGAAGCCCGCCGCCGGCACCGGGGCGGGCTCGAAGCAATTTTTGGACGATATAGTTCTACACCTGTTTTGCCCGACGGAGCACACGCGTTTCGTATAATCGGAAACAGCGCCGGCACCGGGGCAAGCCCCCGGAACTTTCGTTCCTGCTTTAGCATTTGTATGCGAAGCCGGGCGTCCCCAGACCCGGGGTCGTTGGTGCGGAGGAGACGCCCGTGCATGCATAGGACCGCCGTTTCCCCCGCCAAATCCGCGCTGACACTGCTGCAAAGGCTGGGGCCGGGCCTGGTCACCGGCGCAGCCGACGACGATCCCTCCGGCATCGCCACCTACTCGCAGGCGGGCGCCCAATTCGGCTTCGGGCTGCTGTGGACGGTGTTTCTGACCACGCCGTTCATGATCGCCATCCAGCTCGTCAGCGCGCGGATCGGGCGGGTGACCGGCAAGGGGCTCGCCGCCAATGTCATGCAGGTCGCGCCGCGCTGGACGGTGCTGGCGCTGGTGTTCATGCTGGTTGCCGCCAACACCTTCAACATCGCCGCCGACATCGCGGCGATGGCGGAGGCGCTCTCGCTCGTCATCGGCGGGCTCAATCACGAGCACGCCCTGATCTTCGCGGCCGGCTCGACCCTGCTCGAGGTCTTTTTGCCCTACCGGCGCTATTCGCCGGCGCTGAAATTCCTCACCCTGGCGCTGTTCGCCTATGTCGCGACCGCCTTCACCGTGAAGATCCCGTGGAGCACCGCGCTGCTCGCCACGGTGTGGCCGAAGCCGAATGTCAGCGCCGAGTATTTCCTGATGATCGTCGCCGTGCTGGGCACCACCATCAGCCCATATCTCTTTTTTTGGCAGGCCTCCCAGGAGGTCGAGGAGATGAACCACGGCAGGCATGACAAGCCCCTGCGGGAGCTCAAGCACGGCGGCAACCCCGAGATCGACCGCATCAAGATGGATACCATCTCCGGCATGCTGCTCTCCAACGGCATCGCCTTCTTCATCATCCTGACCACGGCATCGGTGCTGCACGCGAACGGCGTCACCAACATCAACTCGGCCACCGAAGCCGCCGAGGCGCTGCGGCCGCTCGCCGGCGATTTCACCTTTGCGCTGTTCGCGCTTGGCATCATCGGCACCGGCCTATTGGCGATCCCGGTGCTGGCGGGGTCGGCGGCCTACGGCGTTGCCGAGATTTTCGGCTGGCGCGCCACGCTGGAGGCCAAGCCGGACGAGGCGGTCGGCTTCTACACCATCATCGCCACCGCAACCCTGATCGGCTTCGGCCTCGGCTTCACCGGCATCAGCGGGATCCACATGCTGGTGTGGAGCGCGGTGCTCAACGGCATCGTCGCCGTTCCCATCATGGCGATGATGATGGTTATCGTCTCGAGCGGCGCAATCATGGGCCGCTTCAAGGCGCGCCGATGGCTGGTCGCGCTGGGATGGTTCGGCACCGCGCTGATGGCGCTGGCCGTGCTCGCCCTGCTGGGCTCGTCCGTGATCGGCTGAGGCTTCGGAAGTGCTCCCGGCTGCACCTGTCCAGTCTTCACGCCGGGCCGTCCTTGGCCTAACAATTGGCACCGAGGCCGGGCTCCGCGACCCCGGCCAAAAAAACCAAGCCCGGTCGGGCAACGGGGAGCGACATGACAAAATCATCAAAAGCAACAAGTCTCGAAATCCTCGCCTGCGACGCCGGCTGGAGAAACTACCATTTCGTCAAGCTGACGACGGACGATGGCATCGTCGGCTGGAGCGAGTTCGACGAGGGGTTTGGCTCTCCGGGCGTCGGTGCTGCGATCCAGCGCCTGTCCGCCCGCGTGATCGGACAGAACGTGTTCCAGCATGAGCGCATCCATGCCGAGCTGTTCGCGGCCACGCGTCCGGCTGCCGGCGGGGTGGTGGCGCAGGCACTCGGTGCGATCGAGAATGCACTGCTCGATGCCAAGGCGAAGCTGCTGGGCGTGCCCTGCTACGAGCTGCTCGGCGGAAAGATCCGCGACCGTGTTCGGGTCTACTGGTCGCATTGCGCGACCTGGCGGATCAATCATCCGTCCTGGTACAAGCCGCCGATCGAAAGCCTCGACGGCGTCAAGGCGATCGGGCGCGAGGTCGCGGAGAAGAAGTTCACCGCGCTCAAGACCAACATCTTCTCCTATGACGACGGCAAGCCCACCGGCTGGCGTCCGGGCTTCGGCTCGCCCTTTGCGCCCGAGATCAATGTCGATCGCAAGATCCTGCGCGACCTGCGCACGCATCTGGAAGCCATCAGCGACGGCGCCGGTCCCGATGTCGACATCCTGCTCGACTGCAACTTCAACGCCAAGACCGAAGGCTATCTGAAGATCCTGCGGACCATCGCGGACCTCGACATGTTCTGGGTCGAGATCGACAGTTTCAATCCGGAAGCGCTCGGCTATATCCGCAGGCAAAGCCCGCATCCGATCTCGTCCTGCGAGACGCTGCTCGGCCTGCGCGAGTTCCTGCCCTATTTCCATCAGCAAGCCATGGATGTCGCCATCATCGACACGCCCTGGAACGGCGTTTGGCAATCAATGAAGATTGCGGCCGCCGCGGAAGCTTTCGAGGTCAACGTCGCGCCGCATAATTTTTACGGCCACCTTTGCTCGATGATGAACGCGCATTTCTGCGCTGCGGTGCCGAACCTGCGCATCATGGAGATCGACATCGACCGCCTCGCCTGGGACCGCGAGCTGTTCACGCACGAGCCCGAGATTCAGAACGGTCATCTCGTCATTCCGGACAGGCCCGGCTGGGGCACCGAGCCGAACGAAGAGGCGTTGCGCGCGCATCCGCCGAAGACCAGCAGCGGGCTTCTCAATTACGGGCGCAAGGGCTGACGTTACAAGGGCTGACGGCCAAAAGGGCTGAAGACTACGGCGTTACGGGATTGACCGTCGGGGACGTTTTCGGCCCCGGCCGCGCAGGCTCGATCGGCGATTTTGGTTCGGTGGGAAGTACGTCGGCGCCCGCGGCACGCGCGGCCTCGCCGGTGGTATGGTACATCGCAACATGCGCCGGCTGGGTCTTGGCCCGGCTCCATGGTCCATGGTCCACCATCAACATCGCAGCAATGGTCAAACCGGCCACGATCAACGCAATCACGCCGGGATGACGAAGTGCCGTAGAGATAGAGTACGCGAAACGATCAGTTACCATCGAAACATCCGCACCTTTTCCTCTGTCGGGTTAATTCAAAAGAATCCGACGAGTTCCATAGTCTTCTTAAGCAAATTTCGAGCCAAGGCGCGGGAACTCTGCGGCCGCGCGCTTACCTCTTCACATCGGGCCGCGCATCGCCGACGAACCTGTCGCGGTTCGGCATCTTCACGGCGCTAAGCGATTTTGCATCGAGCGTCGCGTCGGCTCCCACCAACCCGTTGAGGTTCAGGACGTAAGCGGACACCGCATAGACATCGTCATCGCTCAGCGACTGCGGCGCGTTCTGCGGCATGGCGCGACGGATGTAGTCGAACAGCGTCGTCGCATAGGGCCAGAAACTGCCGACAGTGCGGATCGGCTTGGCCGTGCCGATCGTGCCTTGCCCGCCCGCGAGCCTGTCGCCGAGGCCGCCCTCGCCTTTCTCCCCATGGCACGAGGTACATTGCTGCGCGTACACCTCGCGACCGTCCGCCACCGAACCACGACCCGGTGGCAGATTGCCGCCGCTGCGTCCGATGTCGATGTTCCAGCCCGCGATCTCCGCCGGTGTTGCCGGCCGTCCGATGCCGTAGGGGCTTTGCGCCTGTGCGTCGCTGACGCAGGCGCACAGAAGAATCGCGAATGCGATGCTACAAGTCTCATGCAAGCGCATTGGTCACCTCGCCGTCAGCCGCGACGCGCCAGGGCCAGATCGCATTGTTGTGGTAGAAAAAGTTCTCGCCGCGCACCGCGAGCAGCTCGGCCAGCGTCGGCTGCACGTAGCCGGTCTCGTCGATGGCGCGGCTCTGGATCACTGCGGGCTTGCCGTCCCATCGCCACGGCAGGCGGAACCGTGTCAAGGCACGCGTCAGCACCGGCTCCTGCAATCGCGCCTCCTGCCAACTCTTGCCGTCGTCGACGGACACCTCGACACGCGCGATCCTGCCGTGTCCACTCCAGGCGATGCCGGAAATCTCGTGAAAGCCGCTCGCGTCGAGACGTTGGCCGCCCGAGGGACGCGTGATGATCGACTTCGCTTCCATGTAGAAGGAATGCTCGCGTGCCGTGCCGTCCGGCAGAAGATCGGTATATTTCGAAGTCTCTTCGCGCGAATAGACCGGCTCCGCGGTCACATGCAGGCGCCGCAGCCATTTTACGCTCATATTGCCCTCGAAGCCCGGCAGCAACAGCCGCAGCGGATAGCCCTGCTGTGGGCGGAGCCGTTCGCCGTTCTGGCTGTAGACCAGCATGGCGTCTTCGAGGCACTTCTCGATCGGGATGCTGCGCGTCATTGCCGCAGCGTCGGCGCCTTCGGCAATCACCCATTTCGCCTCCGGCTTCAGCCCCGCCTCCTGCAGCACCAGCTTCAGGCTCACGCCGGTCCATTCCGCACAACTCACCAGACCCACGAGGTCCGATGCCGTCTTGCCGTAGGGTTTGCTGTAGCCGGGATTGCCCGAGCATTCGAGGAAGTGGATGCGCGACTCCGACGGGAAGCGCCGCAGATCGTCCATGGTGAAAATCAGGGGCCGCTCGACGAGGCCATGCAACATCAACCGGTGCTGCGCCGGATCGATGCTCGGAACGCCACCATGGTGCCGCTCGTAGAACAGTCCGTTCGGCGTGATGATGCCGTCGAGCTCCTGCAACGGTGTGCGGCTCGATGCGGAAATGTACTGCTTCAGCGTCTTCGAGATATTCTTGACGACGCCCTTCTCGAACGGCGAGGGCGCGCCATAGGGCTGGCTTCCCATCGGCTCGCCCGGCGCCTTCATCCATTCGGGAATGTTGGGCGGGAGGTTGTCCGTCTCGGCAGCGACCGAAGCGCCCGCGCCGAGAGCGGCGCCTCCGAGCGCAGCAGTGCCACCTTTCAGAAAACGGCGGCGCGTGGTCGTCACAGGATCATCGTCGGGATTGATCGTGCTGCTCATTGCGGACCCTCGGCTGGCTGGGCCCGCATGAAACATTCCAACGGCCGCATTTGCAATTGGCAGCTATTTCAAAAGCGGCCAATTTTGATCAGGGCTGACCCAAATCTGCCGGCTGCGAGAGCAGTTCCTTTCCTTGCAATGCACAAACGTCGCCGCGGGACAATCTCACTCGCCCGGTGCGATCGCGTTGCTCGGTGTTGGGCGGTCGGTGATCTGCTGGCCGAACAGGCTGCCGATCAGTTCGACCGCGGTGCGCGCGGTCCGGCCGCGTTCGTCCAGGAACGGATTGAGCTCGACGATGTCGATCGATCCCACTAGCCCGGAATCGTGCAAGAGCTCCATGATCAGGTGCGCCTCGCGATAGGTCGCTCCGCCCGGCACTGTCGTGCCGACGCCCGGCGCGACGCAGGGGTCGAGGAAATCAACGTCGAAGCTGACATGCAGCACCCCGTCGCTCGCCCTGACACGCTCGATGACACGCCGGATCAGCACGGCGACGCCGAACTCGTCGATCTGGCGCATGTCGGCAACCCTGATCCGGCGGGCGCGCATCAGCTCCTTTTCGAGCTTGTCGATCGAGCGTATGCCGAACAGATCGAGCCGATCGGGATCGATCGAGGCACGGGGATCATCGCCCAGCAAGCCGTCGAGGCCCGGCTCACCGCATAGGAACGCCGCCGACATGCCGTGCATGTTCGCGGTGATCGTCGTCTCCGGGGTGTTATAGTCAGCATGCGCATCCAGCCAGAGCACGAAGAGCTTGCGACCGCGCTCCTGCCAATGGCGCGCCATGGCGTTGACCGAGCCCATTGACAGCGTATGATCGCCGCCAAGGAAGATCGGAATCGCGCCGGTCCCGGCGATCTCATAGCCGCGACGGCTCAGCACGCGCGTCCAGCGCTGGATTTCCCGGTAATGATTGGCCTTGTCCGGCGGCCTGTCGTCGAGATCCCTGATTTCAGCGATGGAGAGATCGCCGTAGTCCACGACCTCGAAGTCCAGGCTATCGAGCAGCGTCGCAAGGCCGGCGGTGCGCAGCGCCGCAGGGCCCATCAGAGTGCCGCGCTGCGAGGCCCCCATGTCGATGGGCGCGCCGAGCAGGGCGATGCTCCGGCCTCGATCCGGCCTGGTCCGATCTGTCACGGCAGTCTCCCGAGGTCAGCAAGCTTGCGCCAGCCTAACAGAGATTCGCACCCGTCGTTTCACGGATCGTTTGACGAAAATGCGTCACTCGAGGAACATCCGGGAACAAAATCGCAAGGGCCGAATTGCCAATCCAAGGCCGGCACCCGCCGTTTACCACGGCGCCTGTCGCGGATAGCCAAAGGTCGTCCGACCCGCTGTTCAAACGAGCGCTCGCGAGGATAGCCAAAGGTGCCGCGCCTCATTCATCGCTTCAGAAGCGGAGTTTACAAACTTGAGCACGGAAATTCCGCAATCCCCGACTCAGCCCGGCATGGCCGAGCGCGCCATTGACGCCGCGACCGACGTCTCTCACACGATAGGTGAGGTCGCGGGCGGTCTCCGCGCCGCTGTCGACCGCCTCACGTCTGCCATCGACGAAGCTCGAAAGCCCGGCAAACCGCTCGCGACGGTCGCGGCGATCACCCGCGAAGCGCCTTTGGCGAGTCTGTTCGTCGCCTTCCTCTTTGGCGTAGCGGTCGCGCGCCGCCGCTAGAACCGACGAGTCCGATCAAGCGGCGCTGACAGTTTCGCATTCAGCCGCGAGGAATTGCCGTTCAAACGCCTCGGCAGGCATCGGACGGCCGAAGAAATAGCCCTGCCCTTCCTCGCATCCCATACTAATCAGGAAGTCAGCCGTGGCGCGGTTCTCGATGCCCTCGGCCACGACGGTGAGCCCAAGCTGCTTGCTGAGGCCGATGGTCGAGCCGACGATCGCAGCGTCATCGGAATCCGAGAGCAAGTCGAGCACGAACGAACGGTCGATCTTGAGTCCATCGAGTGGAAATTTTTTCAGATAACTTAAGCTCGCATAGCCGGTGCCGAAATCATCGAACAGGACGCGGACGCCGAGCTCCTGGATCCGCTTGAACATATCTAGCACACGGCCTTCGTCGTGCAGCAGGATGTCCTCCGTGACTTCGAGTTCGAGCAGCGACGGCGTGAGCCCAGTCGCATCGAGCAATGTCGCGACGGCATGCGCGAGATCGCCGGAGTGAAGCTGCGACGGGGACAGGTTGATTGCTACGCGCACGTTTTCACCGGACAATTCCCACGTCCGCGCCTGCCGGCAGGCGGTCTCCATCACCCAGCTCGCGATTCGCTCCGAAAGTGCCGATGTGTTGACCACCGGCATGAACTCTCCGGGCGAGACGTAGCCCCGCGTGGGATGCTTCCAGCGGATGAGCGCCTCGGCCCCGACCAGACCGCCGTCAACCAGGCGAACCTGGGGCTGATAGAACAGCTCGAACTCGCCGCGATCCGCGGCAAGCGCAAGCTCGCTCTCCAGCGTCAGCCTGTTCTCCAGTTCCTGTCTGATGCTGCCGCCGAAAATCACATGGCCGCCGCGCCGGGTCGCTTTTGCCTTGGAGAGGGCCAGATGGCCGTTGCCAAGGAGATCGTCCGCGCTGTGCCCTGCTTCCGGATAGAGCGCGACACCAATGCTGATCCTGACACGGTGCTGGCGCACGCCCGTTGCGAGCGGCACATCGAATGCACGCGCGATGCGCTCGGCAAACTCGGCAATCGGCTCGCTGCCTCCCGCGCAGTCAAGAGCGACGGCGAATTCGTCGCCGCTGAGCCGGGCAACGATCGCCTTGTCGCCTGCCTCGTTGTTCAAGCGCCCGGCGACCGCTCTCAGCACGAGATCTCCGGCGGCATGTCCCAACATATTATTTATCTGTTGGAAGCCGTCGAGCCCAACGACCAGAAGCGCGACCTCGCCAGACTTTCGCTCGGCGGAAGCGATCAGGCCGGCGAGTCCGGCATTCAGCGAGTTGCGGTTGGAAAGACCTGTCAGCACGTCATGTTCGGCGAGATATCTGACACGCTCCGCTTCGCGCTTGCGCACGGAGATGTCGCGCAGGATCGCGCCATATTGGAAGCCGTCGGTTCCCTGCCAGCCGGAGAAACTCGCCTCCACCGCAAATCCTTCGCCATTCTTCCGTCGCCCTTCGAATTCCACAACGACGGCCCCGCCCGGCACCAGCAGCGATTGGCGAGCGGCGTCGTGCATGGAAAAGGCTCTTGCTCCTCCTCCTTCGCGCAATGCGCACAGCGTTTCGAACGGACGCCCGATCATCTCGGTCGGCATGTAGCCAAAGATCGCGCTGGCGCCCGGATTCCACACCGTGATGCGGTGATCCTCATCGGTGCAGACCAGTCCGTCGCCAAGCGACATCGCGATGCGGTGAAAGCGGCTTTCGGCAATGCGCCCCAGGAGGCTGCGGAAATCGATCTCGTCGAGTGCAATCGCTGTCAGATAAGCGACGATGGCGATGTGGAAAAGCGATGTGTCTATGACGAGCGGCCATTTGACCTGCACCAGAGCGGCGGCAAGCTCCAGTGCGGCACCCAGCGCGACCAGCATCGCGACGCGAAAGCCTGAAGCGATGCGGCGCCAGCAAAAGAACATCAGCAAGCAGATGGCACACAGGCCAAGCACCATGCCTACGTCAGAGGTCCGACGCAGAGTCCGATGCTGAAGAATTGATTCCGCGGCGAGCGCCTGGAGTATCGGCCCAGATACGATACGGCCATTGGGCACGCTGAATCGGTCACCGAGCTCGAGCGCCGTGGCCCCGATGATGACCTTCTTATCCTTCAGCCTCGCCAGAGTCGCGGCGTCGCCTCGCAACACGTCAATGTAAGACATCTGCGGAATGGAAGCTGAGCGAATACTGAAGTCGATCAGGAAAGGCGAGGTTCGGCTGCCATTCTGTCCCGCCAGCACAACGGCCATCGAGGGCAAAAAGGTATCGCCGAGCTTCTCCCCGAATGGGTAACGCCGAACGAGGCCGTCGGGTTCGACCGCGACGTTGACGACGGCGGGCCACGACTGGTTGCCGAATGACTTCAGCGGGCGATTGATGTGAGCTGCGCCACCATTCGGCCCAGGTTGCTTAAAGGACGGCAGAATAGTCGCGCCGCCGGCGTCCCGCAGCGACTTGACCAAGGCCTCGTCGTTAGCGGGATCGGAGGGCGTGCTGAAGTCGACGTCGAAGGCGACGTCCTGCACGCCGGCACTTTCGAGCTTTTGCAGCAATTCGCCATGCAAACGGCGGGGCCAGGGCCACACACCAATCTGGTCGATCGAGGGCGCGTCTATGGCGACGACGACGACGTCACCACTGGCCTCACGGGATTGCCAGGCAAACCGCAGATCGGTGAGCGCGTTGCGAAGGGAAGCATGCCATCCCGTGGACAGCACGATCGCCAGCGCAGTCGAAACCAGAATATGTGGTCGAAAGCGTTTCACCCGATGCTCCTGCACACCCGCTTCTGCGGATGCGCCCTCTCCCTCTAGGGAATGGCCTCAGCGTCTTCCGTGGCCCGACGTGCTGCCATGGCCGTCGCCCCCATTGCCGCCGCTGCCCCTGCCGCTGCCGCTAGCGCTTTGGTAGCCGCTTCCGTTGCTTGCAGTCCCGTTGCCGGAATTTCCGTTGCCGCCGGAATTGCCATTGCCCGCGACCGAGTTGCCGTTTGCCCCATGCGCATTGTCGCTAGACGCGCCGGCCGTGGTCGCGGCGGTGCTCGCACCCGATGAGTTCGTGCCCGTGGTTGCGCTACTTGTCGTCGCTGCGGTCTGAATCGCGCTATTGGCTGCCGGCGTGCTCGTCGCGCCATCGCTCCAGACCGTCTCGGCGCGGGATTGTGACCGACCTCTCATTGCGCCCGGCGCCGTTGCACCGCGTGCGAGGCCGTGCGTCGCGTTGTGGACGTTCAGCTTCACCTCGCCAAGCGAGCCCGAGATGCGGATCACGCCGGCCCCGAGATGGGACCCGCGGACCGCCTGCTGGGATTTCAAGTCCGCGCCGGCCGCCTTGATGCCTTTCATGCTCTTCTCGAGCTGACCGAAGGCATGAAATGCGTGACCGTTGGCGGCGTTGCGGGGGGCCAATAAGCCCGATTTCAACACCGGGATCCGATCGATCGTGGGTGCACGCGGCTTACCCTGCTCGATTGCATTAAAAGTGCCGGCCCCGCTCAGGCTGAGACCGGACTTGCCGTGCTCAAAGGCGGTCGCCACTTGGCCCGGCAACACCTGGGCAATCTGGCCCGTCTTGAAGTCGGAGACTTCGACCTGGCCGCGAAGCACGCCGACCTTGGTGCTGCCCGCGTTCACGGTAACGCTGAACTGTGTTCCCTTGACCACTGCCGCGAGATAGGGCGTCTCGACCTCGAAATGTTTGACGTTGCGCTTCTCGACCTCGAGTAGGATCGAACCCGCCTGCTGGATGATGGTGGTCGAGAGCCCCTCCTTCTTCTCGGCCGGTAAGCCGACCACCGAGTTGGGCGAGATCAAAATCGTTTCCTCGCCACGCACGAGGAGCACGCGGCCGTTGCGTCCGGTACGGATAGTATCGCCGGAGTTGACAGTCTCCTCCTGCTCCAGCGAGACTTGCTGAGTGCCGTCCGTCGCGATCCACACATCTCCCGATGCCTTGCTGACCGACCATGCACCGCCCTCCGCTGCGAACGCGTGAGAAGCGCTTCCCAGTATCAGCGCGGCCAACAGGACGCGCCGCAGTCCATCTCTGCCAAGCATAGTGATCCTCAGTCCGGAGTAGCCCGGCTCTCAGGATTATCGAATATCTCTCAAGATTGAATTAGCTGCAGTCCCGGTAAGATCACCCGCTGTATTAACCATTCATTGACCATAAAAAACTATGAAAAATCATGAGGCTAACGTCCCATTACGATTCCTGCGGCAAAACTCCGTTGAACTACGGAGCGCGCCACTCACGGAGCCGTAACTGGAGGTACTTGGCGACCGCGATCGGCCTGCTGCTGCCGACGATTGCGGGAATTCCGCAAGCACTCGCGCAGCAGGCTACCCAGCCCGGTTTCGATCCGCGGCAGACCGAGAAATATTTCGACACGCAGACTGACCAGAATTCCCGTGGAGGCGCGTCTGTCAAACTACCGGCTGTAGGGCGCACCGATAATGGCGCTGACACCAGTCCGCAATTTGTGCTCCGCGGCGTAAGCATCAGCGGGGCCGATGCTCTTCCGCACGAGCGCATCAGCGGGACCTATCAATCCTACCTCGGAAGACAGGTCTCCCAAGCGGACCTTGTGGCGATCGCCGGCGCCATCAGCGATCTCTACCGCTCTGTGGGTTTCCATCTGACCCGCGCCATCATCCCGCCGCAGGATATTCAGAACGGACACGTCCATATCCGGGTGATCGAAGGATCCATCGTCGAAACCGAGCTCAAGGGCGACGGCGCCGAACAATTCGGGATTAGGCCGATGTTCGGCCCGGTCCTCGCCGAGCGTCCATCGCGGCTGGCCACACTTGAACGCCAGCTTTATCTGATCAATGGATGGCCGGGTGTACGGATCTCCGATACCGCGCTTGAAGAAATCGGCCTGGCAACCGGTCGCTTCCGGTTCACTGTCTTTCTGAAGACCTGGCATATCTTCACGTCGTTCGGTCTGGACAACCTCGGATCCTCGACGGTCGGCCCGTGGCAGAGTTATGCGACAGGAGCTTTCAATTCCTATCTCACGCCCGGTGACACGCTGGCGGTGAACCTATCGACAACCGCGAACGATCCCCGCCAACTTCGCTTCGGACGCCTGTCCTATGACGCCCCTGTCGGCGTCGACGGCGTGCGTCTCGGTGCTTCGCTTCTGCACAGCGAGGTCCGGCCGGGGGATGCGCGACGTCTGGACAATGATGTCACCACAACCGACGCATTCGAGCTACGGGCCGGCCTCGTGGCGCTCCAGTCGCAATCCTCGTCACTTGTCCTGACGGCGGCCACCACCTTCAGCAATGTGTCCGAACGCGACATCTATGGGCCCTGGTACAATGACCACATCAGGACTGCGAGCCTGACCGCCGATTATCGGCTCCAGGACCGTTTCGGCGGCACCAGCTACGCGACGCTGACCTATCGCCAGGGCCTCGACATCTTCGGCGCCTCCCATTTTTACGACGACCTTCTGTCGCGCGACGGCGCTTCGTCGAACTTCTCGGTGCTGAACTTCTGGTTCACGCGCTATCAGACGATCAACGACGTCTGGTCGCTCAAGCTCTCCGCGGCAAGCCAGACCGCGTCGCGCCCGTTGTTCGTCTCACAGCAGTTCTACCTGGGTGGCGCTGCCTTCGGCCGGGGCTATGGCGCAGCCGAGATCAGCGGCGACAACGGACTTGCCGGATCGCTCGAACTACGCTTCGACCAAAAGCTCAATTTCCGCTATTGGAGCGGCTATCAGCTCTATGCTTTCGGCGACGCTGGCGCCGTCTGGAACGACAGGTACCGCCTCAGCGATGGCCTGTCGTTGACATCGGCCGGAGCCGGCGCGCGGCTATTCCTGTGGGACGACCTCCAGGCCGATTTCGGCGTCGCGGTTCCCTTGAGCTACCGGGCGCCGGACAATGAGCGCCGCAGCCCGCGCTTCCTGGTTACGCTCTCGAGCGCCTTCCGGCTCTGCCCCGAGCGCGGCAAGACCGGGTGTCTTTAGCCGCGCAGCCTTCGCTGCGGTGCATCCCCATGCGGCCCTTTTTGGGGACCCTGCTCACAGACTTGCCTAAATTTAATCCGTACTCTGCTCACGATCGCTCGATCTACAGGTTCGCAATATCTATTTTCAGTCAAAAGTGATCGAGACGGAACCCATGAAGAGGGTGTGTGCAATTCTGGCTTTTCTTTGCGTCCTCGGTGTCGGCGAATATTTCATCGTCAGCCGGTTCGCGATCCGCCATGAGACTTTGACGCTGTTCGACGCTTCGCGCCGACGGCCCATCACGGTCGAGGTCGCTGTGCGGCGCGATTATGAGACCAAGGCCAATCTCGGCCTTTGGAAACTTCCGCTCGCGATCATCAGCAACGGCAATACCGTCAGGGCGACCGAGTATTCGTTCCTCGCCAACGTGCTCGCCGCGCGCGGCTATCTCGTCACCAGCATTCAGCAAGACCTCCCGAGCGATCCGCCATTGATGACCCGGGTCGGTCAGCCATATGTCGGACGGCGCGAGGTCTATATCCGCTGCGAGGCCAACATCCTCTTCGTGCTGGGCGAACTGAAGAGGCGGCAGGAGAACGCCGATTACGACCACGTCACGCTCGTCGGACATTCCAACGGCGGCGACGTCTCCATGTATGTCGCCCATCAGCATCCTGAATTGGTGTCGAAAGTGATCACCCTCGACAATCTCCGGGTGCCTTTCGTGGTCAGCGAGAAGATGAAGATTTTGTCGTTCCGTTCGAAAGACCCGCACTTCGTCACCGATCCCGGGGTGCTGCCGACGCCGGAAGAAGCCAAGGCGCGAGGCATCGACATCGTCCATACCGGCGCACATCATACGGAGATGAGCGACCGCGGTCCCGACTCGGTCAAGGAGAAGATCCAGGCGACCCTCGACCGCTTCTTGCGCGACAGTGCAAGCAGCTCGCTCGCACCTGCCGATACGAGAAGCCCAATGATCATGAATCCCGGCGATTACTAGTCCGGCTGCCTTGCGCCAGATCAAGGCCCCTTCGATCCCAGTGCGATAGGCTGTCCGCACAACGTCGGAGAGACAGGTGCCGCACCACGCCGAAAGCCTTGGCCTGCCCGCAGCAAAGATACCGGGGCCCGTCCGTCATCTGTATCGCTCCGCTCGCCGACTGCTGCGGTCGATCATCGCTCGCATCGATCTCTCGCAATTTCCGGGATCGTGCTGCGGATGAGCAGCCGCAAGCAAATGCGTAAGGGCTGCCTGATGCACCAGCATTTGAGACAAATTTGTCTGCTTCTCGTCGTGGCATCAACCCTCGGCGCTTCGGCGGCATCCGCCGCCAATGCCGATCATGGCGGCGACCTTGCCAAACGCTGGTGCGCAAGCTGCCACGTCGTGACGAACGGCCAGAGCCAGGCCAGCGCAGACGTGCCCTCCTTTGCGTCAGTTGCGCGCAGACCAGACTTTAGTCCAGAGAGGCTCGCGTTCTTCCTGCTCGATCCGCATCCGAAGATGCCGAACTTTCCCCTGAGCCGGACCGAAGCCAGCGACATCGCAGCTTATATCGGGTCGCTGCGTTAGCATCGCGCCGGGCAATCGCGGCGTTCGCACCGGCAAAATGCAAATCCCTGCCGGTTGAACCGACAGGGATCAGCAGAAAGGATGATGGACGGCGAACGGGACTCATCCGGTGGCCCATCATGGACCTGCACCGGAATTGAAATGCGCATCTCGCCGCGACGCAAGACCAATTTGTGAGCAGGGGGCAACTCCGCGATAGTCAGGACTTGCCTTTGCCGGGTTGCATCAAGTTGCCGGTCATCTGGCGCATGTGATCCCCGGCATTGGTGAACTGGCTGCGCAGGAATTCGGACTGAATCCGCATGGCCTCCTGAAGGTCGGTGGCGTGAACGAGCTTGCGAGCGTGTTCGAACGCCGCCTTCATGTTCTGCTCGGTAAAAGCAAGCGCCTGTTTCGACACCTCCGTGCCCGTCCCCGGAACCGATGTCATCGATTTGGTGGCGGCATCGAAAAACATGCCGAACGCCCTTTCTGCTTGATCGATTGTCTTCTCGGCCAGGTCGCGCAGTTCGGCCGGAACTTCCAGCTTCGGTTCGATCATGGTCGCTCTCCTCCCCTTTTTTCTGACTCACTATCACATTTGCCGTACTGGCTTCCAGCGGTGAGACCAGACGGCAGGCGCGACTGGGCCGGACTGCAGTGCAGCAGGGACCAACGCTTGGGAGAGCAATATGGTGCCGGCGCGCCGCCCGGCCTCACGACAGGGGATGATCGGGGAGGACTTCGTCAGTCGCGAGGTCTTCGACGAGTTTGATGACCTCGAAACGTTGCCGAGGCGCTAGCTTCAGAAACGCCCGCATCAGCCGCAGGCTTTCGACGGTGCTGCTCGCAGGCGCGCCGAGCTTGAGGTGCAGTTCAGCCGCGAAATCGATGTTCTTCATCTCGCACCCATGACAAGGATCGGCTTTCGCGATCTGATCTAGAGGCCCTCACTCTCGAGAACCGAACGCCATAACCGAGCGCCACGGCGACGACGAACTCTCCGCCAGGGCACCCTGGCGGGTTAGCACGCTAAACTGCACATCCGAGCGGACCGGCTCAACCCGAGAGGTTGCAACTATGACAAGAAACAACCACTTCGGCAAGCCCAACCGCCCGCGTAGCGATGCGTCATCTGCATCGCACCACGGCGATTCCGGATAACAGGAATATGGAGCGCCGTCACCCACCTGCGTCAAGAGGCTGCATGATCCCGTACGCTGGCTTGATTGCCGCCGATCGACACGGCGTTTCGTCTTGTTTTCCGGTGTGAACGGAGATTGGCAGACGCGGACTATTGTTTCGTCAGGGTATACACGCGATTGTTGAGTCCGATCTCGGCGGTTGTATCGCCGACTAAAGCGATATCGATCCCGCAGCCAGTCTCTAGCGTCTAGATCGGGGGCCACCGAGCCGATCGAAGCGGCGAGCGCGTTGGGATCGACTTTCTTGTCTGCCCTCTGCATCTCGTCGATTGCGCCCTGGACGATCATATGTATTTCCGCCGATGAACCGTCGTTCAAGATCGAGCGACCAAGCGGTTGCGAACGGCCACGCAAACCACGCCGCCATGGCTGATCTCAAATCAGGCGCGTGTCAGCACCAAAGGACGACGGCATGCTTTCTCGCTGCGATCTCATCAAGGGCGCCGCGGTCGCGCTTCTCACCTTCTCGATACAAGGCGCATGGGCGCAGGAGACCAAGATGAACCTCTTCAAGATCGTTACCATCAAAGACGAGATCATCATCGGACTGTCAGCGGAGGAACTTCAGGCGCTCGGCGGCAATGACGCGAGCGGGGTGGCGCACGCACTGGCGCAGAAGGGGGATCTCACCGTCTGGCAATACAACGTGCATCGGGGGGCGAACGGCGAATTGCAGCAGGCGCCGACCGCCAAGATCGGGCTTCTCGCCAACGCCTCGCTCCGCGTCGAGCCCTATACGACGCCCTACCAAATCGTCCCGCATCCGTAGCGAACGGCGGCGCCAGCGGCGAAAGCCGCCGGCGCCCACATTATCGATGCGACTCGGGGCGCCGTCCTGTGGCTTCTGTTGCAAAACCGTAGATCAGCGCCAGCCGGTCGAGGCATTCGCGAAAGCGCCGCGCAAAATAGTCGTTCCAGCGCTGGGTGCGGACGGCGCGGCGCTGTCCGATCTGGTCCATCGTCAGGCCCAGCACCAGTACGTCGTGCACGAGCGCGGCACCATCGGTGCCGAGCTCGCGCTCGATCCGGTTCAGCCGCAGCACCGCCTGGCGCTGGCTTTCGGTGACAGGCTCGCGCGTGCGCGCGCCATCGACATATTCGCGGGTCGGATCCACCGCCTGAGGCCCCCGCTCCGCCCTCTCCCAGTCGCTCTGGAACGCCCGCCCGCCTCGGTATTGCACCTCGTCGATCTGGTGGTGCGAATGCAGCCGGCCAAGCGGATCGTTGCGGATGGAACGCAGGGCGACGATCCTGTCGCCGGAATCGAGCGCCAGGGGATCGTCGACCTCGATCTCGGCCACCTCGCCATTGAACGGCAGCTCGCGCGACCGGCGGTCGTAGACCTTGGCCAACTTGTAGGAACTATTGCGTCGAACACGTCCCACTCGAATACTCCCTTGCAGAAAAATACGGTTGAACGGGCGGTCAGGCGGCAGAAACGAGCCTCAGCAGGACGGGCCCCGCATTGCGCGCGGAGCCGGTTGCGGGTCGGCGAGTCAGGCGGAGATGGGGCGCACAATAGCTGGAGCCCGGCTGGAGTGGATGACCGCAGAAAGTGATCTCTTCCCCATCCCTGTCGCCGCCATAGGGATAGCGGCAGTCGCCTGGTTCGAGTTCAACCAGAGAGACCAGGCGCGGCTGTACGCCAACACAGCGCCACTTGACCGGCGCGGCCGGCTTCAGCGCGGATTTTGGCGGCAGGTTCAAATATGGCAACGTCTGACGTCCCGGAGAAAGCAGACAGGCCTCGCCGAGTAAGGACGGAACGATTGACGGACTGGTCATCCGTGCTGGCGCCGCGAGTCCGAGCCGCTTGGCGCGGCCGACCACGGCATTGCGTGAGTAAGCCGTTCCAAACCTTGCGTTAATCTGTCTTCCGATCTCCGCATAGGACATTCCTTTGAGAAAATAGTCGCGAAGCACGTCGGAGTGCTCCGACGGCCAATGGCCCGGTTCCATGCTGCTGTCCCGTGATGCGCCACATGTCGACCCTTGCGGTCGGGTGGCGGAACACACATTCCGGTATTCCGAAACAAAAGTCAATCGAAACTTCTGATATTCATAATTGCATCAATTCCGAATTTCGGATTACAAGAGGCAAGACCACGGGTAATCAAGGGAATCACCATGTTGGACGTTGCAATGATCGAACGCGGCCTGGAGAAGACGGGCAAGAGCAAGGGCGGCCTTGCCGCCGCCATGGGCGTGCGGCCGGGCGCAGTGTCGGAGATCCTCGGCGGCGAACGCCTGGTGAAGGCGTCGGAAATTATTCCGATTATGGAATATCTCGAGCTGAATCTCGCGCCGATCATGGGCCGGGTCGGCGCCGGCGCGGTGATCGAGCCGGATTATGAACAGGTTCCTCCCGAGGGGCTCGGCGACATCGCGCTGCCCTTCCCCATCATGGAGGAGACCGTCGCCTTCGAGATCGTGGGCGATTCGATGCTGCCTAAATACGAGAGCGGCGACGTAATCGTGGTCTATAAGGACCAGCGCCATCCGCTGTCGAGCTTCTACGGCGAAGAGGCGGCGGTGCGACTGAAGACCGGGGAACGCTACCTGAAGACCATCGAGCGCGGCAAAACCCCCTCCGTCGTCAACCTCACCAGTTTCAATGCCAAGCCGATCGTCGGCGTCAAGCTGGACTGGGTCGGCGAGATCTGCCTGTCGATGCCCAAGGGTCAGCTCGAGCGGCTGCGCGCCAAGTCGGCGCGCCCCCGCAAGAAGAGCAAATAGGCGCCTGGCGCAAATTTCCGATTTTTGGAAATCGCGCTTGACTAAATTATGATTTTCAGAAATACTCTGCCGCGACCCGGACCAGTTGGGCCGCGGCAGGGCCATTCCATGCAGTATTTCGTCGTGATGCTCGATTATGGGCGGCGTGGCCGCGAGGCGGTCGTCGACCCCGAAATCACCCGGCGCGATGTCGTCTCCCGCATCACCTCGGGCGAGTATCGAAACATCTCTTTCATTCACGAGATCGTGGACCAATCGGTCGAGGACGTGACCGAGGCGATCCTGACCGAGGCCGCCCTCCCCCAAATCCCGCCTGACCAAGTCGACCTCCAGGCGATCCGCCTCGATCACGCCCGCGACCTGCGCAAGCACGAACGAACGTGACGCAGGCCTGCGGCCCACGCCACTATCCGGCCGGAGACTACACCGTGAGTACGGTCGATCCCGTGGTCTTGCGCGCGGCGAGATCGGCATGCGCCTTCGCCGCATCCTTCAACGGATAGGTCTGACGCACCTCGATCTTGACAGCGCCCGACTTGACGACGTCGAACAGTTCCCCTGCCATCGCGACCAGGCTCTCGCGCTTGGCTGCGTAAGTAAACAGGGTCGGGCGGGTGACGTAGAGCGAGCCCTTCTGCGCGAGCAGGCCAAGATTGAGCGGCTCGACCGCGCCGGAGGAGGCGCCGAACAATGCAGCAACACCGAGCGGCGCGAGGCAATCCAGCGATTTCAGGAAGGTGTCCTTGCCGACGGAATCATAAACCACCGGCACCTTCTTGCCGCCGGTGATCTCGTCGACGCGCTTTACGAAATCCTCGCGGGTGTAGATGATGACGTGGTCGCAGCCATGCGCCTTGGCGAGCTTCGCCTTCTCGTCGTTGCTGACGGTGCCGATCACGGTCGCGCCGAGATGCTTGGCCCACTGGCTCAGGATCAACCCGACGCCCCCGGCTGCCGCGTGGAGCAGAATGGTGTCGCCGGCCTTCACCCGATAGGTCTGCCGGATCAGATACTGCGTGGTGAGGCCCTTCAGCATCATCGCCGCCGCGGTCTTGTCGTCGACGCCGTCGGGCAGCTTCAACAGCCGGTCGGCAGGGATCAGCCGTGCCTCCGAATAGGCGCCGAGCGGCGAGGCGCCGTAGGCGACGCGATCGCCCGGCTTCAGATCGGTAACGCCGGGTCCAATTTCCTCGACGACGCCGGCCGCCTCGCTGCCAAGACCACTCGGCAGTTGCGCAGGATAAAGACCCGAGCGGTTGTAGATGTCGACGAAGTTGAGACCGACGGCGGTGTGGCGGATACGCGCTTCACCGGGCCCGGGCTTGCCGACACTGACTTCCTCCCAGACCAGGACTTCAGGGCCGCCGGTCTTGTGAAAGCGAATGGCATGCGTCATGGGGTTGCTCCCTTATCGTTGCAGTGAGGTCCGAGAACCGGATCGGCCTGTGAAATAGGCATTTGGTCTGCTCGTTACAGTACAGAGCCGTAACAAGAATGTCACAGCGAACACTAAACTTCCGCCGTTCCGCCTCTGTTCGAAAGAGTTGATGACGACGCCGGCGCAACCGGCAGTAACGTTTGTGCGGGGTTTGGTGGTCGCCTGCGAAGGAGAGCCGAGATGCCAGCTTATGTACAGCGTCATCAGGATATCGAAATCGCGCCTGTGATTTGCCCCACCTGCATGGGGTTCCTGCCGATGTATGTGCGCGAGGTCGAGCCGCACTGGAGCCTTGCCAAGATCGACTTCGTCTATGAATGCGCCGATTGCGGTGCCGAGGTCAGGCAGACGATCCGAAAGCCGGAGCTGTCGCGGCACTGATCGTACGATCGGCCAATCGCGCAAGTATTTGCGCCAAACGGAAAAATGGCCGCTCGCGCGGGTCTGCTGCTTCCCAAACGAGGCTTGTTCTTTGCTTGGAACACAGGCAGAACAAGCCTCAAGCAAGACCTTTGGGAGCGCCCTTTCGTGGCTGAACAGAAGGCCTCGACCGCGATCGAGGCAGTGGAGAGCGGCCTCGCCGCGCAGGGCTATATCGCGAGCCGGCAGATCGCGACCGCCGTCTATTTGTCGCAGCAGATCGAGAAGCCGATCCTGGTCGAGGGCCCCGCGGGCGTCGGCAAGACCGAGCTTGCCAAGGCGGTTGCCGCCTGGCGCGGCAAGAAGATGATCCGGCTGCAATGCTATGAGGGTCTCGACGAGGCCAAGGCGCTCTACGAGTGGAAATACGCCAAGCAGCTCCTCTATACCCAAATCCTCAAGGACAAGCTCGGCGAAGTCCTTGGTGGTGCACAGACGCTGCATGCCGCGCTCGAACAGCTCCACGATTTCGGCGACGTGTTCTTCTCCAAGGAGTTCGTCGAGCCGAGGCCGCTGCTTCAGGCGCTCGAGCATCCCGGCGGCTGTGTGCTGCTGATCGACGAGATCGACAAGTCCGACGCTGAATTCGAATCGCTGCTGCTCGAGATCCTCTCGGACTTCCAGGTCACGATCCCCGAGCTCGGCACGGTCTTCGCGATCACGCCGCCGACGGTGATCCTTACCTCCAACAGCGAGCGCGATCTCGGCGACGCCTTGAAGCGGCGCTGTCTGCATCTGCATATCGGCTTCCCCGAGCAGCGGCTGGAGGAGCGCATCGTCGAAAGCCGCGTGCCCGGCATCACACAGACGCTGCGCCGGCAGATGGTGGGCTTCATCCACGAAATCCGCTCGCTGGATCTGAAGAAGCTGCCTTCGGTCAGCGAGACCATCGATTGGGCGCGCGTGCTGGTGCTGCTTGAGGCTTCGGAGCTCGACACCGAGATCGTCCAGGACACACTCAACGTGCTTCTGAAATACGAGGCCGACATCGAAGCGGCTCAGCCCCAGATCACGACCTTCATTGCCAAGGCAGCACGATCCAACGTCTTCGGTTGACTCCGATGCGCGAGAATATCCATCGTTTCTTTCGGGCGGCGCGCGGTGCCGGCGTGCATGTCTCGCCTGCTGAAAGCATCGATGCGATGCGTGCGGTCGCAGAGGTTGGCGTGTCCGACCGCGCCATCCTGCGCGACACCCTCCTTCTGACCCTCGCCAAATCGCAAGACGAAAAGCTCGCACTCGGCGACTGTTTTGACCTGTTCTTCAGCCAGCCAGAGCCGCGACAACAGCAGCCTGAGGCCAGCAATGACGACACTCCGCATGAAGCGGCTCAATCTCGCTCCTCGGGTGCAACCAGCGATGCGGGCGAAAATCAGCCGTCCGAAGGACTGGGCCCGCTTGCGCAGATGCTGCTTTCGCAAGACCGCAATGCGATCGCAGCCGCGATCGCCAGCGCCGCCGGCGCGGCGTCCCTGTCCGACATCCGCTACTCCACGCAACGCGGCATTTTCTCCAGCCGCATCCTCGACGCCATGGGCCTCCAGCGGCTCCGCGACGACCTCGACGATCTGACCGCGACCAACCCGGCATTGGCCGAGCGCCTCCGCGCCACGCTCGACGGCTTGCGCGAGGCCGTGCGCGACACCGTCGCGCAGGGGCTTGCGCTCTATGCCCGCGAGGAGGCCGAAAACCTCCGCAACGAGATCTTGCGCAACGCGCCGCTCGCGCGCATCGAACGGCGTCAGGTCGCGGAGATGCGCGCGCTCATCCGCCAGATCGCGCGGCGGCTGCGCGAACGCTATTCAAAGCCGCGCAAGCGTCAGCGCCGCGGTCATCTGGACGTACGCCGCACGCTGCGCCGCAACGCGGCCTGGGGCGGCGTCCCCTTCCTTACGGCCTGGAAGCGCAAGCATCGCGATCGGCCGAAGATCGTAGCGCTGTGCGATGTCTCGGGCTCGGTCGCGCAGGTCTCCGATTTTTTCCTGCTCCTGATCCACTCGCTGCATGAAGTGGTCGGCGACGTCCGCTCTTTCGCCTTTTCCTCGCATCTGATCGAGGTCAGCGACATCCTGGAATCGAAGTCGCCGGAAGAGGCCATGGCCGAGATCATGTCCAAGGTTGGCTTCGGCTCATCCGACTATGGTTCTTCCCTCGTCGATTTCGAGAAGGAGTGGATGAGCACGCTAACGCCGCAGACCACGGTAATCGTGCTCGGCGATGCCCGCAGCAACAACCTCGACCCGCGCGCCGACATTTTGCGCCGTATCTCCGAGCGCTCGAAACGGCTGGTCTGGCTCAATCCCGAAGGACGGCTCGCCTGGGGCTTTGGCGACTCGGAAATGCCGCGCTACGCGACCTTTTGCAGCCTCGTGCGCCAATGCGCCACCGCCCAGCAACTCGAGCGCGCAGTGTCCGACATCGTGGCGACTTATCAGTAGGCGACGATCGGCTCGCGTCAGGCGGCAGCCAGCTCGGCCCCAGCCAGATTGCACTCGCGGAAGTGATACGCGATTTCGTCGAGAGCACGCTGCTCCCACTCTTCCGCCTGCGCTAGCCAGAAAACGCGTCGCTCCGAATCCAGCGCCGCGCGCTCCCGGCAAAACAATTCCTGACTGCGAATTTCGATCAGCCTGTTCATGCACTCCACTCCTGCCGCGTGAAGCTATTCCCCGCAAATCAGCGTAACAGAGTCTTGAACGCTCTGCTCACCTTCCTGGGCAACATTGCAGCGCGGAATGGGGCAGCGGTACTGCCCGTGCAGGGCGAACCTTGCGGCGCAGCATCACACAACATCATTAATTAGTGATCGATGACCCGGACGATATTCGTCCGCTGCGGATCTTAAATATTGTGACGCAACAACGTGCGGCAATTTGTGAAGAGACCTTCTAAACAGCTATCGAATTCCCGACTCAATGTCGTCGCACGGTGTTCATGCAGCGCCGTTAACAGGTGCACGCGAACGGTCACATATTTGAGGCAACATGAACATCGATGTCGACTTGGATCTTTCGCCGGACCAGTGGGAGGTTCTGAAAGCGCTTCGCAATCCTATGCCGCGCGGTCGCCTCGCGAAGACCTACGTCGTCGAAGACCTGGTCAAGTTCGGTCTTGTCACGATCAGGGACGGCATTCCCGTCATGACCTCGACAGGGCGCAAGGTGCTGGTGCGGGGATCTTGCCACCTCCTCGATCTGGCGGCCTAGATTTTTCGCGACATCCGGACATCTCAAAAGATCTGTGCGGTCACGAACGCATAGGCGATGAACACCACGCCGAGACCCCAGACCATGGCAGGAATCCGCGCGCGCCGGCCCATCGCAACCTCCAGCGCGATATAGCTCAGCGTCCCGAGCGCCATTCCGTTGATGAGATTGTTGGTCAGCACGGTGACCAGCAGCGTCAGCACGATGGGCACGGCGTTGACCAGATCGGTCATGTCAATGCGGGCGAGGCCCTGCATCATCAGCACGCCGACGAGCACCAGCGCAGGTGCGGTTGCTTGCGGTGGAATGATGACGAAGACGGGCCAGAAGAACAAGGCGAGGCAGAAGAACGCCGCGACCGTCAGCGACGTCAGGCCGGTGCGACCCCCGGCCTGCACGCCCGTGATCGACTCGATGTAGGCCGTCACCACCGACGTGCCGAGCAGCGGGCCGACGATGGACGCCGTCGCATCGGTAGCGAAGGCGGCGGTGGCATTCGGGATCGAGCCATCCGGGCGACGCAAATTGGCGGCACCGGTCACACCGATCAGCGTTCCCAGAGTCGAGAAGAATTCGGCGCACAGGAAGTAGAACAGCAGTGGCAGCGCCACGACGAAATGACTGATGAGGTAACCGACGTCGAGTGCCATGAAGGTGCTGGTGGGCCAGCGCGGCCATGACAGGATCGCCGATGGCATCGAGGTTACCATCTTGCCGTTTGCACCGGGAACGAAGAAGCCGATCAGGGTCAGCACGGCGATCGACAAGATGAGTCCGCCGGGAACACGTCGCGCCACCAGCACCGGCGTAAGCAGCAGACCTGCGAGTGTGAGCAGCACCGGCGGGCTGCGCAGCGATCCCATGGCGATATAGGTCGAGGGGTTCTGCACCACGAAGCCGGCGCCGCGCAGCGCAATGAACACGATTAAGGTGCCGACCGCGGCCTGGATGCCGATCTTCAACGCTTCGGGAACGTCGCGTGCTATACGCTCGCGCAGCTTCGACAGGCTGAGGATCAGGAATAGCACGCCCGTAAAGGCGACCATGGCGAGCGCGCCCTGCCAGGGCATGCCCATCTGCTTGACGATCACATAGGTGAAGATGACGTTAGAGCCCATCGCGGGCGCAACGGCGAGCGGCAGATTGGCCCAAAGCCCCATCAATACCGAACCGAAGATCGCCGCGAGCGCTGTCGCGCTGACAAGATCGGCGCGATCCATCCCGGCATTGGACATGATCGCCGGGTTCACTGCGATGATATACGCCATCGCAGCGAATGTGGTCGCACCGGCCATCAGCTCGCGTCCAACGGTGGTGCCGCGCTCGGACAGGCCGAAGAGGCGGTCGATTGGACCCTGCGGGCCCGACGGGCCGACGGATTTTGGCGCGATGTCTGCGGAATTCGTTTGCGGCAGCGTCATCTCGTTCATCGCCGTCTCCCCATCAGCACTCACCAGACCACCGGGTGCGCTTCGCCGGTCTGGACGTTGATAAATCCGAGCGGCGCCTGCTCGCAGGGCGCGACCAGCACCCAGCTCCAGGGCGCGCAGGTCAGCGTCGCGAACATCAAGCGCTCAGGAAATCCGGGATACCAGCGCGGCCGGAAGGTCGGCTCATACATCCAGTCCACCTTGCGGCCCTCCGCATAGAGCGCCTGCATCTCGGCATCGAGCGCCTGCGCCGAGCTGCAACTCATCAATCCGCCAACCTCGAACCGCACGGTGGCAACGAGCTCGCCTTCGCGCACCAGCGCCCATCCGCCCTGGCGTTCGACCAGCGCGTTCACGGCCTTGGCCATCGCGGCGTCGGATGAGCCGACCACCCAGATGTTGTGCTTGTCGTGCGCGACCGAGCAGGCAAGTGCTGTCTCCGGCGTGCGCGGTCCGCAACCGCGCCAGAACATTTTTGCAACCCGGCCGTCGCCGGAGAAGCGATCGACGATGGCAAATTTGGTGATGGCCTCGCTCTCATCGCGCTGCACGGCGCCGTCACGCACCGGCAATTCGACTGTGTAGAACTCCGGATGCCAATGGAACGGGCGGATCACGGCAGCTTTCATCGTGGTGCGGCCGGGTTCGGCCGACAGCTCGAAGTCCTTCGGTTGGATCGCGCGCTTGATATTCACCGTCCTGGTTGCCCAATCGGGCCAGGAGATTTCGGGGACCTTGCCCAGGTAGTGCTTGCCTTCAGACACCTGCGCACCGTCGGCCCAGACTTCGGCGATGCTCAGCGTGGCGAGATCCGAGAGCAGCACGACGTCGCCAAAACGCCCAGGGGCAAGACTGCCGACGAACGGGGTGATGCGCATGTGCCGCGCGGGATTGATGGTAAGACACTGGATCGCGACTTCCGGCGTCAGACCGGCCTCGATCGCGACCCGCGCGTTGTGATCGCTGGCGCCGAGTTCGAGCGTATGGCTGGCGCTGCGGTCGTCGGTGGTGAATGCGATCTGCGACCAGTCTTGCAAACCCTTGGCGAGCAGCCAGGCGACGGTTTCAGGCATGGCGTAGACGCGCAACTCGATGAAGAGACCGCGGATGAGCTTGTCCCAGGTCTCCTCCGGCGTCTGCACTTCATGGTCGGAGGCGAGCCCGGCCGCGGCAAAGGCGTTGATGGATGGCAGGTCCCGCAGACCGGAGCCATGGCCTTCGACGACGCCGCGCGCCGCGAACGTGGCTTCGATCATGCCCCATAGCCGCTTGTAGGACGGGTTGTCGGGATTCCAGACCGCCGGCCAGTCCATCACCTCGTCGAGCCCCGTGACCATCAGGCTCTCGCTCATGAAGCTCGCCTGCTCGTCGCGACCATACCAGCCGCCGCCCCACTCATAGGCCGTGGGCGGCACCGCCGATCCGGGCTGCGGAAAGATTTTGAGCGGCGATCCGCGACGGCGTGCCTCGAACCAAAACTCGAGATTGCGTGCGCCGTTGACATTGGAGAATTCGTGGCTCGCCTCGCAGGTCCAGGTATTGCCATGCGGCAGCACCAGCGCGGCCTCCCATTCCGGCGTCAGATGCGAGCTTTCGATATGCTTGTGCACTTCACCGAAACCTGGAACGGCCGCAAGATCGGGACGATGCACGCGTTCGCTGACTTCGCCAGGATAGCTTCCGGCCGGCCCGACCCATGCGATCCTTCGGCCCTTGAACACGATCTCCTGATCTTCGCTCCAGGTGCGGCTGTGCACGTCGAGCAAACGCCCGACCCGCAAGCTCCGATCGGCCGGGCGGCGACCGAGCGCCGTCAGCGCCAGATCCTGCCGGATGCGAACCTCATCGGCCGCGTTGATCAAGAGGCCGTCCGGCATCTCGTTCGAGGTTGTCATGACCTGCTCCACCCTATGACAGCTCTCTCGCTGCGGTTCGTTTCCGCGGCGGCTTGCCACCTTGTTCGGAACGCAGCCGTGCCGCAGCCGTGTCGCGCTGCCGGATATCCTTCAGGAGCGTGGTGAGCGCCCAGTCGATCGCATCGGCAATCTCGGCGCTCGACATGCCGAAATCTTCGCGCAACGCGCTCCAGGCGAGCACATTGTTGAGATAGGCCGCGAGCGCCTCGGCTTGGCGGACCTCCTTCGGTTTGAGGTGCCGCACCAGAGGTGCCATCGCCTTGCTGTGCTGGTCGATCAGGTGCCGCCGAAAGCCGGCCCGCACGCTGCGGCCGACCCGCGTCATGGCGATTGCACGCGCAAGATTCGGATGGCGATCGAAGCTCTTGCAGAGCTTGCGAAAGATATCCGGCAGTTGGTCCGGCGAGGAAAAGGGAACGTAGCCGAAGACGTTGTCTTCGATCCACTCACCGGCCGCCGCAAACAGCTCCGCGCGAGTCTTGAAGTGCCGATAGATGGTGCGCTCGGCAACCTTCGCGCGCTTGGCGACGGCAGCCATCGAGACCTCGTCGGCGGCATCATCCTCGAGCGTCTCGACGAAAGCCGCAACGATACGCTGCCGCGTCAACTCGGCATATTCGTCCCGAAGATTTGCGCCGTGTCGTCTTACTGTACTCATGTCATAACCCTGACATCGGCGATCGCGACGGGTCAAGGCGACATTCGAGGCACCTCGCGCCTCAATAATATGCGGGGTTCGTGCGCGGCGCGGCGGCAGCCTTAAGAGGCCCACCGACTCCCAGGAGATCAGGAATAGCAGATACGCCTTTGCGCTCTCGTGGCATGTTCCGCCCGCGTGGTGCCCGCACTCTTGCTTCACCGCCTGAGAAATAGCCTTTTGCCGGCCGCAAAAATCGGATTTGCTTGGCGCCCGACAGATCGCGCCGGCAATGTCGCCAGCGCTTGATCCAGCAAGGGAGCTGTTCATGAACGGGCTTGGCGGCTTGAACAAATCGCCTGAGGGCGTCGTGATCGGGCTGGTGCAGTTGCAATTGCCCAACGTCGCGACCGCGGCCGATCTGGCGCGGCAGACCGAGCGCATCGTCTGGATGGTCGGCAAGGCCCGCCGCAATCTCGCCACCATGGATCTGGTGGTCTTCCCGGAATATTCGCTGCACGGGCTCTCGATGGACACCAATCCCGAGATCATGTGCCGGCTCGACGGGCCTGAGGTCGCGGCCTTCAAGAAGGCCTGCGTCGACAACAAGATCTGGGGCTGTTTCTCCATCATGGAGTTCAACACGCACGGCAATCCCTACAACTCTGGTCTGATCATCGACGATCACGGCGAGATCAAGCTCTACTACCGAAAACTCCACCCGTGGATTCCGGTCGAACCGTGGGAGCCGGGCGATGTCGGTATTCCCGTCATCGAGGGCCCCAGGGGCGCCAAGATCGCGCTCATCATCTGCCACGACGGCATGTTCCCGGAGATGGCGCGCGAATGCGCCTATAAGGGCGCGGAGATCATGATCCGCACCGCAGGCTACACCGCCCCGATCCGCGACTCCTGGCGCTTCACCAACCAGGCCAATTCATTCCAGAACCTGATGGTAACGGCGAACGTCTGCATGTGCGGGTCAGACGGCTCGTTCGATTCCATGGGCGAAGGCATGATCGTCAATTTCGATGGCACGGTGCTGGCACATGGCACAACCGGCCGGGCCGACGAGATCATCACCGCCGAGGTGCGGCCCGATCTGGTGCGCGAGGCTCGCATCAATTGGGGCGTCGAGAACAACATCTACCAGCTCTGGCATCGCGGCTACGTCGCGGTGAAGGGCGGCGCGATGGACTGCCCCTATTCGTTCATGCAGGACATGGTCGCAGGCACCTTCCGCCTGCCGTGGGAAGACCAGGTCAAGATCACCGACGGGACGTCCTGCGGCTTCCCGGCACCGAGCCGGATGTTCGGCAAAACGGCGAAGGCGGCGGAATAGGCCATTTTCGGCCGGATCCGCTACAATCTGGCACGGTTGTTGCTCCTTTTGGCGTCCAAGACGCGTCAAAACGGGGAGTAACCATGTCGACCATTGCTGCGGCCCCGGCCGCCGAGCGCAAGCCGCTTTACACCTCGCTGTTCGTCCAGGTCTTGGCCGCGCTCATGCTCGGCATCATCCTCGGCGTGGCCGTGCCTGACTTCGCCATCAGCCTCAAGATTCTCAGCGACGCCTTCCTGAAGCTGATTTCGATGATCGTGGCGCCCATCGTGTTCTGCGTCGTCGTGCACGGCATTGCCGGCGCCGGCGACCTCAAGAAGGTCGGCCGCGTCGGCGTCAAGGCGCTGGTCTATTTCGAGGTGATGACCACGGTGGCCCTCGTGGTCGGTCTGATTCTGGCCTACATCTTCGGCCCGGGCCATGGCATGAACATCGATCCCTCGACGCTGGATGCCAAGGCGCTCAACACCTATGCCGACAACGCCCACAAGCTGCAGGGCGGCGGCATCGGCTCCTTCCTGCTCAACGTGATCCCGAGCACCTCGTTCGACGCCCTGTCGCGCAACGACGTGCTCCAGGTCCTGTTCTTCGCCGTGCTGTTCGGCGTCGGCCTCGCGCTCGTCGGCGGCGAGAAGGGCAAGCTCGTCACCTCCATCATCGATGCCGCCTCGACCGTGCTGTTCCGCGTCATGGGCCTCATCGTGCGCATCGCCCCGCTCGGCGTGCTCGGCGCGGTAGCCTACACTGTCGGCAAATACGGCGTCGGCTCGCTGAAGCAACTCGTCTCGCTGGTGATGCTGTTCTATGTCTCGGTCGGCATCTTCGTACTCGGCGTGCTCGGCAGCGTGATGGCGCTCGCCGGAATCAACATCCTCAAGTTCCTCGCCTACCTGCGCGAGGAGCTGACCATCGTGCTCGCGACCGCCTCCTCCGATGCGGTGCTGCCGCAGATCATGAAGAAGCTGGAGCGGATGGGGGTGAAGGACTCCGTCGTCGGACTCGTCATTCCGACCGGCTATTCGTTCAATCTCGACGCCTTCTCGATCTACCTGACGCTTGCAGTCGTCTTCATCGCGCAGGCGACCAACACGCCGTTGTCCTTCGGCGACCTCCTGCTCGTGCTCGGCGTATCGCTGATTACGTCGAAGGGGGCGCATGGCGTGCCGGGTTCAGCAATCGTGATTCTGGCCGCGACGCTCAACGCCGTGCCGAGCATTCCGGCCATCGGCCTCGTGCTGGTGCTGTCGGTCGACTGGTTCATCGGCATGGCCCGCGCGGTCGGCAACCTCACCGGCAATTGCGTTGCGACCGTGGTGGTCGCGGCCTGGGAAGGCGACCTCGACCGCGCCAAGGCAGCCAAGGTGCTCGACGGTGGCGAACTGGTCGACGTGACGGCCGGGTAGCGCGCGGATCAGTCATTCCAATGGAGCAAGGGCGTTCCGAACGCCCTGCTCCAGACGGAAAGGAAACGCGGAAACCAGGAATGCGCTACGGCGCCCTTGTAGGCCCAGGTGCGATATTTCAGGCCCTGTTCCGATAACAATTCCTGATATCCACCGTGAACTTCGGTCGCGGTCCGAATGTCCTTCAATATCCCTTGGGCGCAGGACCGGTAGATGTCGCGACCTGAGAATTCGTCGTAGTCCAGCATGCGATCGGCAAACTCGACGTTGAACGTCGGCCAGGAGGATCGTCCCTGGTAGGCGGGCGCCGCAATCTTGTGGATCATCTTGTTGCGCGGATTATCCGCCGACACGAGGAAGTGGGATGTTCCGGGTATGCGAAACCGCGGTTCGGCGATGATCAGATCTGTCGTCGCCGCGAACAGCGCGCGTTCGCTGGCCTCACTCAGGTCCCAAAATCCGCGATGCACGCCGACGAAATCCAGAGCAACTGAGGACACCGGAGAACTCGCCGGGCCGTCAAGGGAATGCGCGATATAGCCGCCCTTGCCGAACAGATGCAGAAGGTCGCTTTTGTACTGCGAGAGCTCGCGCCCGAGCAGCGACTTAAGCTCATTCTCATCGACGACACCGAGCTGCACGCCCCAAACGAAAGTCGTGTAGACGCAGGCATTGGTGACAAAGCGCCTGCGTTCAGCGCGGGTGTCCGTTGCCGCAGACCGTGGCCGGCTGACGTCGCAAAGCAAATACCTGATGCCGCCGTCATGGAAAGGCTCCAATTCGCTGGCGAGCTGCAAAATCGCCCGCTTCAAGTCGACACCGTATTCGGCCAGCAGCAGACGGCCCGCATGCGCGCATTGTGACATCGCCAGATAGGACGACGCCCTCTCCTCGGCAGAGATCATCTGCTGGAGTCCGGCGAGAATGCCGAGCAGCGTATCCGAGGGGCGCGAGAAATAATTCACTCCAAGATACCGGTCACGCCCCGCCGGAACGATGGTCGTCGTGACGACGTCGGCGCGAACCGCCTTCAGCAACAGGCGGACGCTCTTTTCGAGCAAACGCGCCCGCCGCACCGCGTCCTGCGAATCCATGATGGTTTCAGGATCGAGAACGTCGGGATAGAACCAGGCGAAGTCGCGCGGATAATAGGCGGAGGCGTGCGGCGCGCCCGTGACTAGGAAAGCTTCAGTCGCCGAAAAGGCGCTGTCCATCGAATGACGGTAAAGATCCTCGATGGCCGACAACGAATGATGCGATTTTCTCAGGAATCGATCGCCGAGAAAATTGACCGCCTGAAGAGCGTTGGCGACAAAGGTCGCGGTCGTACCCTGGTAAAACCGGTTCTCACGATGTGACGGAAAAGAGATGTCGCTGTTCATGTGCGTAAGTCGGCTGATGTCTCGTGATCCCGATGATGGCGGTCACCATTCTAAACATGCCTGATTCGTATCTCTACCCGGTGACTTGCGGGCTCTCTTACCGTCAATTCACGCTGGCACGGTCCTCCCGCGGCCTAAAATTCTCGATCACCCCGAGCAGCACTCGCGCGCCAGCATCGGCATCGGCGAGTTCGACATGCTCGTCCGGGTGATGGCTGATACCGCCGCGACAGCGCACGAAGATCATGCCGACATCGGCGATGTCGATCATCGCCATGCCATCGTGCCCTGCCCCGCTCGGCAGCTCGAATACGGAAAGGCCCTCCGCAGCGATTGCCCGCGCGATCTGCTCCTTCAGCCAGGGCGCACAAGGGGCCGTGCGGTTCTCGTGGGTGACGTCGAGCTGAAGCGACAGTTGCCTGCGCGTTGCGATCGCCTCGATCTGGCGGACGACATCGGCGACCGCGCGCTTGCGGTGCATATCGGTCGGCGCCCGCATGTCGATGGTGAACGATACCTCACCCGGAATGACATTCGTCGCGCCGGGCTTTGCGTGGACATAACCGACGGTGCCGACCAGCCCTCTCTCGTCGGTCCGGCAAAACTGCTCGATCGCACCGATGCATTCAGCCGCGCCGGCCAGCGCGTCGCGCCGCAACGCCATCGGCACCGTTCCCGCGTGACCGGCCATGCCGGTCAGTCGTGCGGCAAGCCGCGTGGCGCCCGCGATCGCGGTGACCACGCCGACGGACAGGTTCTGTGCTTCCAGCACGGGCCCCTGTTCGATGTGCAGCTCAAGATAGGCCAGCAACTCGCGCCGCGCCCGCGCGGCCGCGCCGATATGATCGGGATCGAGGCCGAATAGCACGAGCGCATCGCGCATCGAGACGCCGTCGCGGTCGCGGGTGGTCAGGACGCTCTCATCGAACGTGCCAGCCACCGCGCGGCTGCCGAGCAGCGTCGAGGCGAAACGCACCCCCTCTTCGTCGGCAAAGGCTATGACCTCGATTGCGAACGGCAGGCGCTTGCCGCGGCGGTTGAGATCGGCGACGCAGGCGATCGCGGTGATCACTCCCAGCGGCCCATCCCATTTGCCGGCGTCGCGCACGGTGTCGTAGTGCGAGCCAAGCATCACGCAGGGCGCACCCGGCCGCTCACCCTCATATCGGCCGCAGACATTGCCGATCGCATCGAGATGCGCGCTCATGCCGGCGTCGCGCATCCAGCCCAGGATGAGGTCCGCGGCTTTGCGCAATTCCTTGCTAAGATAGATGCGGGTCAGCCTGCCGGCTTCTTCCGAAATCTCACCAAGTTCATTGATCCGAGCCACGATCTCTTCGCCGAGCGATGCATTCTGAACGGCGTTACCAACACCCATCTCGGCGAGCTTTCCATCCTCTGGGGCCGCGGCAGCGGCGGCCCCGGCGACAATCGATACAAGTTCGGTGCCAGCGAACGCGACCGGCACTGTCCCAATTACGGGGTGGTTAGCACGAATGCGATGAACGACCGACCTTGGAGCCGCCTCCATACACACGCACAGGCCGGCGAAGTCTGCTTAACTCGATTGCATACAATCAGAAAGTACTGCCCATAAATTAGTCTGCCGATTTCCTGATCAAGATTCGATTCAACACGATAGCCACTACTTATCAATAGGTTGGATCGGCATGCGCGCTTCATGGCCTCTGGCACGAAGCTTGCGACATCTTGTTCCGGCTCCGCCAGACCGGCGCAGCCGCGAGATTAAGGCGGTTCGTCCGCCAAGGGAGCATCCAATGGATTTTGGCAGGATTTCACGACGGCATTTGTTGCAAGGCGGCGCGGCCCTCACCCTCGGCGCGGCGGCTGGCGCCCGCCCGGCTTTCGCAGCCGAGACGACCATCGGCTTCATCTATGTCGGCTCGCGCGACGACTACGGTTACAACCAGGCGCACGCGCAGGGCGCCGCGGCGCTGAAGAAGATTCCCGGCCTCAAAGTCGTCGAGGAAGAAAAGGTGCCGGAGACCGACGCGGTCGAAAAGACCATCGAGTCGATGATCAATCTCGACGGCGCCACCCTGCTCTTCCCGACCTCGTTCGGTTACTACAATCCGCACATGATCAAGATGGCCAACAAGTTCCCGAAGCTGCGCTTCGAACACTGCGGCGGCCTCTGGAGCGACAAGGACCCGAAGAACGCCGGCAGCTATTTCGGCTATATCGACGAGGCCCAATACATCTCCGGCATCGTCGCCGGCTACACCTCCAAGAGCGGCAAGCTCGGCTTCGTGGCCGCAAAGCCGATCCCGCAAGTGCTGCGCAACATCAACGCCTTCGCACTCGGCGCCAAGCTCGCCAACCCGAAGGCCACCACGCAGGTGATCTTTACTGGCGACTGGTCGATGCCGGTCAAGGAAGCCGAAGCCACCAACAGCCTGATCGACCAGGGCGTCGACGTGCTGACCTGCCATGTCGACGGCCCGAAGACGATGGTCGAGAACGCGGCGCGCCGCGGCGCCTTCGTCTGCGGTTATCACACAAACCAGTCGCCGCTTGCGCCGAAAGCCTATCTGACCGGCGCCGAGTGGAACTGGGAGGCGCTATATCCGAAATTCGTCAAGATGATCGCCGCCGGCGAGAGCATCCCGAATTTCTATCGCGGCGGCCTCAAGGAAGAGATCGTCAAGACCTCGCCCTACGGCGAAGCGGTCTCCGCTGAAGCGCGCAAACATGCCGACGACATCAAGGCAAAATTCCTGTCCGCGGAGGGCTACGCCATCTTCAAGGGCGGACTGCTCGACAACAAGGGCAAGACAGTGATCGCCGCCGGCACCGATCGGGGCCAGAAGGATCCCGAGCTCGAGAAGATGGACTATCTCGTGGAGGGCGTGGTCGGAGCGACTTCGTGACATCGGAAGCGGCGGATTCCACGCAGGCGGTCGGGACAATTGCCCCGGCCGCCGACCCGGGATTTCTCCAGCGCCACGGCGCGACAATCGAATACCTCCTGATCCCGGGCGCGGCGCTGGCCGGCGCGCTCGTGGTCTTCGGTATCTTCGTGGCGATGTTCGGCAAGAACCCGCTCGATCTCTATTTTTACATGTACTACGGGGCCTTCGGCACCTGGTTCTCCTGGCAGAACACGCTGACGCGCGCAGCCCCATTGATCCTCACCGCGCTCTGCACCGCGCTGCCGGCACAGCTTGGCATGGTTATCATCGGCGGCGAAGGCGCGCTTCTGATCGGCGCGCTGACGGCAACGAGCGCAGCGCTTGTGCTCCAGGGCATGCCTCCGCTCATCGTCCAGATCGCTATGGTCTGTGCCGGCGTGATCGGCGGCGGCCTGTGGATCATGCTGTCGGGCGCACTGCGTCAGTTCCGCGGCGTCAACGAGACGATCTCGAGCCTGCTGCTCGTCTACATCGCGCTCGCGATCCTCAACCATCTCGTCGAAGGCGTGATGCGCGATCCCGCCAGCCTCAACAAGCCGTCGACGCGCGAGATCGGCGCCGTCAACATGATCGGCTCGATTCCCGGCACCGACGTGCACTGGGGCCTCGTGTTCGGCCTCATCGCCGCAATCGGCGCCTACATCCTGATCTATCACACCGTGTTCGGCTTCGCCGCGCGCGTCGCCGGCGGCAACATCCGCGCTGCGAAAATCGTCGGCCTCGGCGTCAGCAGGCTCATTCTCACCATCTGCTTCCTTGCCGGCGGGGCGGCTGGCCTCGCGGGCATGATCGAGGTAGCAGCCGTGCAGGGCCGCACCAACGCCAACCTCGCCGCGGGTTATGGCTTCACCGGCATTCTCGTCGCTTTCCTGGCGCGGCAAAATCCGCTCGCGATCGTTCCTGTCGCGATCCTGCTCGGCGGCATCAGCGCCAGCGGTGGCCTGTTGCAGCGGCGCCTTGGATTGCCCGATGCCTCCGTGCTGGTGCTTCAGGGCATCATCTTCGTCTTCGTGCTCGCGAGCGATGCGCTCTACGGCCGCATCGGATTCCTGAAGGGAAAATCCTGAGATGGCAGACGGATCGATCGGGCTCTGGACCGTCCCGCTCGCCGTGCTCGGCGGCGCCATTCGCGTCTCGACGCCGTTCCTGTTCGTGAGTCTGGGCGAATGCATCACCGAACGCTCGGGCCGCATCAATCTTGGCCTCGAAGGCACGCTGGTGATGGGCGCGATGAGCGCCTATGGCATCTCGTACCTCACCGGATCGCCCTGGCTGGGCGTGCTCGCCGCTGGCGTCGCCGGCGCGCTTTTGGGCGCACTGCATGCCGGCATCTGCTCGCTGCCGCGCGTCAACGACATTGCCGTCGGCATCGCCTTGATGCTATTCGGCACCGGGCTCGCCTTCTATCTCGGCAAGCCGTTGATCGAACCGACCGCGCCGCGGCTGCCCGCGATCGATTTCGGCTGGTGGAGCGATATCCCGCAGCTTCGCGCCGCGCTGCGCATAAACGTGATGTTCCTGATCGGCGTGGCGCTGGCCCCGATCCTGTATTGGGCCTTCCGCACGACGCGCTGGGGCCTCCTGATTCGCACCGCTGGCGAAAGCTCGGATGCCGCACGCGCCATGGGCTATTCGGTACTCCTGATCCGCCTGCGCGCGACCATGGTCGGCGGCTTCCTCGCCGGCATCGGCGGCTCCTTCCTGTCGCTGTTCTATCCAGGAAGCTGGAACGAAGGATTGTCCTCGGGACAGGGTATCACCGCCGTGGCGCTCGTGATCTTCGCGCGCTGGGATCCCCTGCTGTGCCTGTGGGCCTCGCTCGCCTTCGGCGGCGCTGCGGCCTTGGGGCCGGCACTCCAATCGGTCGGCGTCACCTCCGGCTACCACCTCTTCAATGCCGCGCCCTACATCCTGACGCTGGCGATTATGATCGTCACCTGCTCGCCGAAGCGGACGCTGACTGGCGCGCCCGCCGAACTCTCGATCACACGGTAACACGCGGCACGTAACGAGGTCGTCCATGCCCGAGCGCTACATCAAGTCCGAGCCCTACGCCTGGCCCTACAACGGCGACCTTCGCCCGCAGAACACTGCCCTCGTCATCATCGACATGCAGACCGACTTCTGCGGCGTCGGCGGCTATGTCGACAAGATGGGCTATGACCTCTCGCTGACGCGGGCGCCGATCGAGCCGATCAGGAAGCTGCTCGCGACCATGCGCAGTCAAGGCTTTCACATCATCCATACCCGCGAGGGCCATCGTCCCGATCTCTCCGATCTTCCCGCCAACAAGCGCTGGCGCTCGCGCCAGATCGGCGCCGGTATCGGCGATCCCGGCCCTTGCGGCCGCATCCTGGTGCGCGGCGAGCCCGGCTGGGACATCATCTCGGAGCTCGCGCCCCTGCCCGGCGAGCCCATCATCGACAAGCCCGGCAAGGGCTCGTTCTGCGCCACCGATCTGGAACTGATCCTGCGCGTGCGCGGTATCGAGAACATCGTGCTGACCGGCATCACCACGGACGTCTGCGTCCACACCACCATGCGTGAGGCCAACGACCGCGGCTTCGAATGCGTGCTCCTGCACGATTGCTGCGGCGCGACCGACAAGAGCAACCACGAGCACGCGCTGAAGATGATCAAGATGCAAGGCGGCGTGTTCGGCGCGGTCTCAACCTCCGACGCCTTCATCGGAGCGATTTCGTGATCATCGGCGAGCAGCCTCCGCCGCCAGGTGCCTTCGGGGTCAACGCCATCGCCATGACCATGCGCTTCGGCGACTTTATTGCGCTGGACAATGTCGAGCTGAAGGTACGACCGGGCTCGTTCCATGCGCTGCTCGGCGAGAACGGCGCCGGCAAGTCGACCCTGGTCAAATGCATCATGGGCTATTACCACGCGACCGAAGGCGACATCATCATTGGCGATCGCGAGCAGGCGATCGCCAATCCGAAGGACGCCCACGCGCTCGGTCTCGGCATGGTCTATCAGCACTTTACCCTGGTGCCGGCGATGACGGTTGCGGAAAATCTCGTGCTGGCGCGCGACGATGTGCCGGCAATCGTGGACTGGTCCAAGGAGATGAAGGAGCTCGAGGCGTTTTTGGCGCGGATGCCCTTCAAGGTGCCACTCAGCGCAAAGGTCTCGGATATCTCGGCCGGCGAGCGGCAGAAGTGCGAGATCCTCAAGCAGCTCTATCTGAAGCGCCGCTTCCTGATCCTGGACGAGCCGACCTCGGTGCTGACGCCGGCGGAAGCCGACGAGGTGCTTGGCATGCTCCGCGACATGGTCGTCAGAGGAGAGCTGACCATCCTGATGATCACGCACAAGTTCCGCGAGGTCATGGCCTTCGCCGACGAGGTCACCATCCTGCGCCGCGGCAAGCTCGCGGGCCACGGCAAGGTCGCCGAGCTCACCGCGGACGCGATGGCACGCACCATGATCGGCGCCGAGGAGCTGACCGTGCAGCCGCCACGCACCGGCGAAGCAGGTCGGACGAGGTTAGAGCTGGCAAAAGTACGCGCGCTCGACGACGCCGGAGCCATTGCCGTGCATGACGTCTCGCTCACTGTTCGTGCCGGCGAGATCGTCGGTATCGCCGGCGTCTCCGGCAACGGCCAGCGCCAGCTCGTCGAGGTGCTGGCGGGCCAGCGCGAGGCCGAGAGCGGCGAAGTCCGCGTCGCAGGCGATCCCTATCGTGCCAGTCGCGCGGAAATGCGCCGCCACAAGATGTCGCTTCTGCCGGAGGAGCCGCTGAAAAACGCCTGTGTCGGCGGCATGAGCGTCGCCGACAACATCGCCTTCCGGGAGTTCGATCGTGCGCCCTTTGCAAGCCTCGGCTGGTGGCTCAACCGCGGCGCGTTCCGCGACGATGCCAAGAAGAAGATCGGCCAGTACAAGATCAAGACCCGCACCCCGGATACGCCGATCTCGGCGCTGTCAGGGGGCAACGTCCAGCGCGCCGTGCTGGCGCGCGAACTCGGCAGCGACGTCGAGGTGCTGATCGCGGCAAATCCGTGCTTCGGTCTCGACTTTGCGGCGGTGGCGCAGATCCACGCCGAGATCATGGCCGCGCGCAACCGCGGCGCGGCAGTGCTGCTGGTCAGCGAGGATCTCGACGAGCTGCTTGAACTCTCGGACCGGCTGGTGGTGATGTTCCACGGCGAATTCGTGTATGAAGCACGCACCAGCGACGCCGACCTCACCGTGGTCGGCCGGCACATGGCGGGACATTAACGGCGGAGCAGCGATGAACGGCCCATCAGAACGCGACGAAGGCTTTCTGCGCCTCTCCTTCGCGGTCGCCCGCCGCTCCCTCACCCATGGCAACCATCCCTTCGGCTGCATCGTCGTCGGCGCGGACGGCAAAGTGCTGATCGAGACCGAGAACGGCTACATGCCGGATCGTGACGGCACCGCGCATGCCGAACGCCTCGCGGCGACGCAGGCCTGCCGCACGCTCAGCCGCGAGGTGCTGGCAAGATCCACGCTTTATTCCTCCGCCGAGCCCTGCGCGATGTGCGCCGGTGCGATCTACTGGGCTGGCATCGGCCGCGTGGTCTACGGCCTCAGCGAGCACCGCCTGCGCGGCGTCACCGGCAACCATCCGGAGAACCCGACGCTCGACCTGCCCTGCCGCGAGGTTTTTGCCAGCGGCCAGCGGCCGACCGAGGTGGTGGGCCCGTTGCTTGAAGACGAGGCCGCAGCGCTGCACGACGGCGTGTGGACGAAGTAGGCGAGAGCAGTGCGATTACGCTTTCCTAGGCCGCACGCGATTCAAACCGAAATAGAAGATGGCGCCGCGGAGGTTTAGCGCGGCGCCATCGTCGTTCACCTGGAGACCATCAGGTGGTTAGAACTTCATCGTGATACCGCCATACACCGTCGATTCGGTGCAGGTTTGATTGCTTTGACCCTTGAAGGTGCAGGCCACGCTGTTGTTGTGGTCGAGACCGAACTTGTTCTGCCAGTAGCGGTAGGCAACCCAGAGATCAACGAAGTGCGAGTACTTCGGACCCCAGACCGCCTTGGAGGCGTCGAGGGTCAGACGGATCGGTTCCGAATTGAACTCGACTTTGGTGTTAATGTTGCCAGGAGCTGCAAACGGCACCGCGTTGCTCTCGGTACCCTTGGCGCCATACCAGCCGGCACGACCGCTGATCGACCAGAACTGCATGTTTTCGGGCAGGAAACCCAGATCCATGTAGTAGTTGGTTTCAACCGCCCATGTCGGCTTGAAGCTACGGTCACCATCTCCGAGACAGGTCACACCCGCAACGCCTGGCGCGAACAGGTTGCACTGGGCAAACACGCTATGGCTTGAGAACTCCCAATAGACCAGCGGGGCAACGTTGAAGTAGCCCTTGTAAGGCAGGTCGAAGGCGAACTGCAGACCGGCAACGACGTCGCGCTTGGCGGCTGAGAAGAAGCTGTTCTCCGTACTGCCATCCATACCCACCTCGAAGGAGATGTTGTGCAGCGGACCGGCCGTGAACGCCTTGGTGTTGAAGATTTCATTCCAGCCAAAGGTGGACCGGAACAAGCCGTAGATTTCGGTCATGCCCGAACAGTTGGCCGGCAGACCGGACACGGCGCTCACGATCTGACCCGTGCCGTTGGTGAAGCAGGGGTTCGCCGGATCGTTGTGGTCCGACTTGAACATCGAGATGGTGAAGAAGTTGGTGCCGTAGGCCCAGGCGTCGAAGTGGGTGAACGAATAGACCTGCTTGGCGGTCTTTCCATTGATGGTGCCATTCGGCTGAACGCTGAAGACGCCGGGGTCGGTGCCTTTCGGCATCCAGGAGAACGATACGCGGTCGTCGATCACCAGGAAGAAGGGGAGATCCGCCGCCTTCTTTGCGGCTTTGACCGGCAAATCTGCCGCCTGAGCCAAGCCACCGGTGGCGAGTGTAGCAAGTGACAGCGCCGCTGCTGCAATTGCCCTGAAACGAAACGACATCCTGAATACCCCCAAGTTTGGACACGTAATGAACGTCCCTGGGTGCGACACTTGCGCTGATCGCCCGGAGTGAGAAGCCTCAACTTGTTCCAAGACGTGACGCTAGTTTTGGCAGCGAGTGGCTTTTCATGACGAAATTTCGAGGGCTCTTGCGCCTCGCGCTTGCTTGCGAGCGGCAAGGCAAAGCCGGCGATTGCGAAATTTTCCCGACTGATTTTGCTTGCCTTTTGCATCGTGCGGGAGCGCGGCCACGATCTTCGGCGACGATCATCATTGCTGCGCGGCAATGCATACGTGTGGCGGCGCGATAGTGCTCAACTTCGCGTCAAGCCTGCATAGCGGGTTCCGATTTGGTTTGAACCGTCACAAATTAGCAACAGACGTTTCGCTGGACCCGACCGCAAGCGCTATTGAGGGAGCAATTGGGACGCTCCTCGTCCGAAGCGAGCACGATTAGCGCCGCCTTGCCCACCTGCCAAAGCGTTGAGCAAGGGATGACGCTTTTTCACACCTTACGCGCCGGTTTAAACTGGCCCACAATTGAGGCACCTCACCCACGCAAGCGCATCAACGAATGTTAGATCCGACGCCTAACGGCCTGCATTCCGGCGAGTCCCCGCTCCTCAGGACGATCGGACTCACCAAACGCTATGGTGACTTCCTCGCCAACGATTCCATCGACATCGACATCTGGCCGAAGGAAATTCACGCGCTGCTTGGCGAGAACGGCGCCGGCAAGTCGACGTTGGTCAAGGCGATCTACGGGCTAATCCAGCCCAGTGCCGGCGAGATTCGCTGGCAGGGGCAACCGATCGTGCTGTCGGGTCCGTCGCAGGCACGCAGCCGCGGCATCGGCATGGTGTTCCAGCATTTCTCGCTGTTCGACAATCTCACCGTCGCCGAGAATGTCGCGCTCGGCCTCGACGGACGAGAGTCCTTCAAGGACATGTCGGCGCGGCTGGAGCAGGTGTCGAAGACTTATGGCCTGCCGCTCGATCCCAGACGCGAGGTCTGGCAGTTGTCGGTCGGCGAGCGCCAGCGCATCGAGATCGTCCGCGCGCTGATGCAGGATCCGAAATTCCTGATCCTGGACGAGCCCACGGCGGTGCTGACGCCGCAGGAAGCCGATCAGCTCTTCATCGTGCTGGAGCGACTCAAGTCCGAAGGCCGCGCCATCCTCTACATCAGCCATAAACTCGACGAGGTGAAGCGGCTCTGCGACACCGCCACGATCCTGCGCGGCGGCAAGAAGATACAAACCTGCAATCCCAGACTTGAGACCGCAGCTTCGCTCGCACGCATGATGGTCGGCAGCGAGATCAGGCAAGTGAAAGCTGCCGCCGGCCGGCGGACCACCGTGCCGCGGCTCGTCGTGAACGATCTCTCGCTCGCGCCTGGCGAAGCGCATGGCGTACGGCTCGAGCACATCTCCTTCGAGCTGAAGGGCGGCGAAATCCTGGGCATCGCCGGCGTCGCCGGCAACGGCCAGGACGAACTGTTCGCAGCGTTGTCCGGCGAACGATTGGCGAAGGACCCCGGCACCGTGGTGATCGAAGGTATTGCCGCCGGCCACCTCTCAATCACGCAGCGGCGCAAGCTGGGCGCGGCCTTCGTCCCCGAAGAGCGGCTCGGCCACGGCACCGCGCCGCGCATGAAGCTGTCGGAGAATGCGCTGCTTACCGGGCACGCGGCCAGCGGTATGGTCAATCACGGCTTCATCGACACTGCGGCGACGCTCAAGACCGTCGACCGCGCAACCGAAACCTTCGACGTCCGCAAGGCCAAGCGCGATCCGGAAGCCGCGAGCCTCTCAGGCGGCAATCTGCAGAAATTCATCGTCGGCCGCGAGATCCTGCGCAACCCGGCGGTGCTGGTGGTGAGCCAGCCGACCTGGGGCGTCGACGCTGGCGCGGCCGCCGTCATTCGTCAGGCCCTGCTTGATCTGGCCACCGCAGGCGCCGCTGTGCTCGTGACCAGCCAGGATCTCGATGAACTCGCCGAGATCGCCGACCGCATCGCCGTGATGTTCCACGGCCGGCTATCGGCCCCGCTCGCCGCCAGCGATGCGACGCGCGAGAAGCTCGGCCTGTTGATGGGCGGCAGCAGCCTGGAACCGAAGGAGGCGGCGCATGCAGTTGGTGCTTGAGAAGCGCGCCGAGCGCTCCAACACGATTGCGCTGGTCTCTCCGCTGATCGCGATCGGCCTGACGATCGTCACCATGGTCATCCTGTTCGCGATCCTCGGCAAAAATCCGCTTCTGGCGCTGCACGCCTATTTTATCGCGCCTTTGACCGACGGTTATTCGCTCCAGGAGATTGCGGTGAAGGCGACGCCGCTGGTGATGATCGCGATCGGGCTGTCACTGTGCTATCTCGCCAACGCCTGGAACATCGGCGCCGAGGGGCAATTCCTGATTGGCGCCGTGGCCGGAAGCTGGATCGCTGTGAAGACGCAGGGTACCGACGCCGGCGCCTGGGTGCTGCCGGCAATGTTCGTGCTCGCGGCAGCCGGAGGCGCGCTCTATGCGCTGATCCCGGCGATCTGCAAGGTGAAGTTCGGCGCCAGCGAAATCCTGACCAGCCTGATGCTGGTCTATGTCGCCGACCTCTTTCTTGACTATCTGGTGCGCGGGCCATGGCGCGATCCGCACGGCTTCAACTTCCCGACCACGGCCGAATTCGATCCGGTGGCCACCGTCCCGCTGCTGATCGAAGGCGGCCGGCTGCATCTCGGCTCGATCATCGCGCTGGTTGTCGTCGCGGCTGCAGCGATCCTGCTGGGACGAACCATCAAGGGATTCGAGATCCGCGTGGTAGGCGCGGCACCGCGCGCGGCACGGTTCGGTGGCTTCAATGCCGACCAGTTGATCATCCTGACCTTCGCGGTCTCCGGCGCACTCGCGGGTCTCGCCGGCATCATCGAGGTCGCAGGTCCCGTTGGCCATCTCCAGCCCGGCATCTCGCCCGGCTACGGTTTTACCGCGATCATCGTTGCCTTCCTTGGTCGACTGAATCCGCTTGGAATACTAATTGCAGGCCTTTTCCTCGCATTGACGTTTATCGGCGGCGAGCAGGCGCAGATCGCGATGAAGATCCCGTTGGACGTCACCAAGGTTTTTCAGGGCATTCTGCTGTTCTACGTACTCGCCTGCGATTCCCTCATCCTCTACCGCTTCAAGCTGGTCTTCCCGAACCGTCAGGTGGCCCGTGGAACTGGTTGAAGCCATCATCCTGGCGGTGCTCGCCGCATCGACGCCGCTGCTCATCGCGGCGACGGGCGAACTCGTGACCGAGCGCTCCGGCGTGCTCAATCTCGGCGTCGAGGGCATGATGATCGTCGGCGCGGCCTGCGGCTTTGCCGGTGCCTGGCTGACGGGCTCGATTCTGATCGGCGCGCTATTCGGTATCGTCGCGGGCACGCTGATGTCGCTGATCTTCGCGCTGATGGCGCTTGGGCTTGCCGTCAACCAGGTCGCGACCGGTCTCGCACTCACCATCCTCGGCATCGGGCTCTCCGGCCTGATCGGCGCCGGCTTCGTCGGCGAGCGCATCACGCCGGCGGCACATCTCTACATTCCCGGCCTTACCGACATCCCGCTGATCGGCCGGGTACTGTTCGGCGAGGACGCCTTCGTCTATTTCTCGCTGGCTCTGATCGTTGGCGTCTGGTGGTTCCTGTACCGCGCCCGGCCGGGGCTGATCCTGCGCGCCTGCGGCGACAGCCACGTCTCCGCGCATGCGCTCGGCTATCCCGTGCTGCGCATCCGCACCTTCGCCGTGATGTTCGGCGGCGCCTGCGCCGGTCTTGCCGGCGCCTATTTGCCGCTGGCCTATACGCCGTTCTTCATTCCCGGCATGACCGCGGGCCGCGGCTGGATCGCGCTGGCGCTGGTCGTGTTTTCATCCTGGCGGCCGGGCCGGCTCGTGGTCGGCGCCTATCTGTTCGGCGCGGTGACGATCCTGCAATTGCATGCCCAGGGCTGGGGGGTCGGCATTCCCTCGCAATTCATGTCGGCGCTGCCTTATCTCGCGACGGTCATCGTCCTGGTCCTGCTTTCCCGCGCGCGCACCGGCGGCTCGACTGCGCCGGCCGCGCTCGGCACCGTGTTCGTGCCTGACCGCTGAATTTCGTTTCCGCAGCGTACGCGATGGGGCGCGCATGTTGCGGATTGTGGCTTTCCCCGACTGTTTGGAGATTGATGATGAGGAAAACACTTCTTGCGCTCGCTGCCGGGCTTTTGCTTGCCGGAAGCGTCAGTGCAGCCTCTGCCGCCGACAAGCTGAAGGTCGGTTTCATCTATTTGGGTCCGATCGGAGACCTGGGATGGACCTACCAACACGATCTCGCGCGCCAGGCGCTGGTCAAGGAACTGGGTGACAAGATCGAGACCACCTACCTCGAGAACGTCCCTGAAGGTCCCGACGCCGAGCGTGCCATCGAGCAGCTCGTCCGTGCCGGCAACAAGCTGATCTTCACCACCTCGTTCGGCTACATGGATCCGACGCTGAAGGTCGCGAAGAAATATCCGAACGTGCATTTCGAACACTCCACCGGCTACAAGCGCGACAAGAACATGTCGACCTACTCGGCCAAGTGGTATCAGGGCCGCTACATCCAGGGCCTGATCGCGGCCAAGATGTCGAAGTCCGGCGTGCTCGGCTATATCGGCTCGTTCCCGATTCCCGAGGTCGTCTCCGGCATCAATGCGACGATCCTTGCGGCGCAGACCATCAACCCGAACATCAAGGTCAAGATCATCTGGGCCAACACCTGGTTCGATCCGGGCAAGGAAGCCGACGCCGCCAAGGCGCTGATCGACCAGGGCGCCGACGTCATCATGCAGCACACGGATTCGCCGGCGGCGATGCAGGTCGCCAGCGAGCGCGGCAAGCTCGCCTTCGGCCAGGATTCCGAGATGATCAAGTTCGGGCCCAAGACCCAGCTGACGTCGATCCTCGACACCTGGGGTCCCTACTACATCGCCCGCGTCAAGGCCGAGCTCGACGGCACCTGGAAGTCCGAGGACACCTGGGGTGGCCTCGACAGCCATATGTTCGCGATGGCGCCCTACACCAACATGCCCGACGACGTGAAGAAGATGGCCGAGGATGCCCAGGCGGCGATCACCGCCGGCAAGTTGCATCCGTTCAAGTGCCCGGTCATTGGGCAGGACGGTAAGCCGGTCGAGTGTAAGGGCGGCGATCACCTCGACGACGGCCAGATCCTTGGCATGAATTTCTACGTCAAGGGCATCGACGACAAGCTTCCGGGCAAGTAGCACGCTTCTTGCATCGCTAGAATCACCTGCTCCTCCCGGAGGAGGTTCGGAGGGGGTAGCCAGAAGCACCCGGCACTTGTGGTTGCCCCCTCTTTTTATTCCTCCGCTCCTAGCCCGCCTGCATCGCCCGCGCCGCGGAACTGTGGCGGCGGATGAGGTCGGGGACGTCCAGGCCCGGGATCGCGCCATCGACCACGGCCCATTTTCCCGCCACCATGACCCGATCGGCCCGATGCGCCCCGCAGAGCACCACCGCGGCCAGTGGATCGCCATGGCCGGAGAAGCGCAGCTCGTCGAGCTTGAAAAACGCGAGATCGGCCGCCTTGCCGACCGCGATCTCGCCGAGCTCCGGACGGCCGACGCAGGCTGCCGAGCCCTTGGTCGCCCAGCGCAGCGCGTCCTTGTGGCTGACTTTCGTCACCCCGTAGCGCGCCCGTTGCAGCAGGAAGGCGGCGCGCACCTCCTGCATCAGGTTCGATCCGTCGTTCGAGGCCGAACCGTCGACCCCGATCCCGATGCCGATGCCAGCCTCCTCCATCTCGCACACGGGACAACAGCCCGAAGCCAGCAGCTGGTTGCTGCAGGCGCAATGGCTGATGGTGGTCTTGGCCTTGCCGAGCCGCTTGATCTCGTCGGCGTTGAAGAAGATGCCGTGGGCGAGCCAGGTCCGGGCATTGAGCCAGCCGCACTGCTCGAGATAGTCGAGGGGACGGCAGCCATACATCTGCTCGCAGAATTTATTCTCATCCTCGGTCTCGGCGAGATGGGTGTGCAGGCGCACGTCGAGCTTGTCGGCGAGATCGGCGGTGGCGCGCATCAGCGATGTCGTCACCGAGAACGGCGAGCATGGTGCGAGCGCAATCTGCACCATTGCGTCCACACCGCGCTGGTGGTGCTTGGCCACCACGCGCGCGCTGTCGGCGAGTATCGTATCCTCGTCCTGCACGACGCTGTCCGGCGGCAAGCCGCCGTCGCGCTGCGACAGGTTCATCGAGCCGCGCGTGAGCAGGACGCGCACGCCGAGCCGTTTTGCAACCGCAACCTCGATATCGACGGCATCTTCGAGGCCGGCTGGAAACACGTAATGATGATCCGTCGTGGTGGTGCAGCCGGAGAGCAGGAGTTCGGACATCGCCACGGTGACGCCGAGTTCCAGCGATTCCGGCGTCATCCTCGCCCACACCGGATAGAGCGCCTGGAGCCAGGGAAACAGCTCGCGGTCCATTGCGGCCGGCAGCGCCCGCGTCAGCGTCTGGTAAAAATGGTGATGCGTGTTGATGAGCCCCGGCAGCACGATATGATCGCGTGCGTCGAACACCGCTGCACCCGCGGTCGCAGGCGTGCCGCCGGCCGGCACGAGCTCGATGATCCGGCCGTCCTTCACCACGATCCCGCGCTCGGCACCGTCGGCGAGGATGGCCAGGGGATCCTTGATCCAGATCGGCTTTGCGTCGCTCATGATCCTGCTTCTCCTCACATCCGCTGACGGCTGGTCTGCAAGGCAAGGGCCAGCCCGATCGCACTATTGCCGCGACTTGTTGTTGCGACTTGGCGCCCGTCTTGCAAGACTTTGCCGCGGAGCAAATCATCCGTTCGAAGCGCCGGCCTCGCCATGGACTTGAATACCATCACGACAGTGGCCCATCCGCAAACGCGCGCGCAGCTGCCCGTTTGGACGGCAGGCGATGCTTGGCTCGCGGGCGGCACCTGGCTGTTCTCGGAGCCGCAGGTCCACCTGACGCGATTGATTGATCTCACCGATCTGAATTGGCCGGCGCTGACGATCACGGAGAGCCACCTCACCATCGCCGCGACCTGCACCGTCGCTCAGCTCGATGCCCTCGCCTGCCCGGCCGACTGGCTCGCAGCGCCGCTGATCAGCCAGTGCTGCCGCGCCTTCCTCGCCTCCTTCAAGATCTGGAAGACGGCGACGGTGGGCGGCAATCTCTGCATGTCGCTGCCGGCGGGACCGATGATCTCGCTCACCTCCGCGCTCGACGGCGTTTGCACCATCTGGAAGGCCGATGGCGGCGAGCAAAAGATTCCCGTCGTCGAATTCGTCACCGGCAATCAGCGCAATCGCCTGGCGCCAGGCGACCTGCTGCGGCAGATCGATATCCCGCATGCCGCGCTGAAGCGCCGCTCGGCATTTCGCCAGATCTCGCTCGCACCGGTCGGCCGGTCGGCCGCGCTTCTGGTCGGCAGCCTCGATGCCGATGGCACGCTGATGCTGTCGGTGACCGCATCGACGGTGCGCCCAGTTCAATTGTCGTTTCCCAAGCCGCCCGATGCGCGCGCGCTTCGCGCCGCAATCGAGCAGCAGATCCCCGACGCGTTGTACCACACCGACATCCACGGCAAGCCGCTCTGGCGCAAGCACATGACGCTACGGCTCGCCGAGGAGATTCGCGGCGAATTGCTGGATACGGCGGCACGGCCATGAGCTTCGAGATCAACGGCAAGCCGTTTTGGCAGGAACCGCGCGCGGGACAGTGCCTGCGCACGTTCCTGCGCGAGCTCGGCCATTTCGGCGTCAAGAAGGGCTGCGACGCCGGTGATTGCGGCGCCTGCACCGTTCTCCTCGACGGCGAGCCCGTGCATAGCTGCCTGATCCCGGCCTTCCGCGCCGACGGCCGCGCCATCACCACGATCGAAGGGCTCGGTGGCGAGCATGGCGCCCATCCGATGCAACAGGCCTTTCTCGACGCGCAGGGATTCCAGTGCGGTTTCTGTACCGCCGGCATGATCCTGACTTGTGCCTCGCTCAACCAGGCCCAGCAGCGCGATCTCGGCGCGGCGCTGAAGGGCAACATCTGCCGCTGCACCGGCTATCGTTCGATCGAGGATGTCCTGCTGGGCAAGTCCAACGTTGAAGATAGCGTGGAGGCCGGCGCCGCATTCGGCCGCAGCCTGCCGGCGCCCGCCGGGCCCGAAATCGTGCGAGGCAAAGCGCGCTATACCTTCGACACCGCGATCGACGGCCTGCTTCACATCAAGCTGCTCCGCTCGCCGCACGCGCACGCAAAAATCGTCGCGATCGACAAGTCGGCGGCGCTGGCCGTTCCAGGCGTGCACGCGGTGCTGACGCATGAGGATACGCCATCAGTCCTGTTCTCGACTGCGCGGCATGAGAAGGACTGGATGGATCCAGAGGACACCCGCGTGCTCGACGAGGTCGTGCGCTTCATCGGGCAGAAGGTCGCTGCGGTCGTAGCCGAGAGCGAAGCCGCCGCAGAGGAGGCCTGCCGCCGGCTAAAGGTCGAATACCAAATATTGCCCGCGGTGGTGGATCCCGAGCGGGCGATGGAGCCGGGAGCGCCGATCATTCATCCCGACCGCACCACAGCGAACCGGGTCGCTGACGCCAAGCGCAACCTCGTCGCGGAGATCCACGGTGAGTTCGGCGATGTCGCAGCGGCGCTTGCTACCTCCGCGGTGACTTTCGAGTGCACCTTCCATAGCCACCGCGTGCAGCATGCCGCGCTCGAAACCCATGGCGGACTCGCCTGGCTCGATGAGTCCGGCGTGCTCAACGTCCGCTGCTCGACGCAGGTGCCGTTCCTGACCCGGCGCGCGCTGTCTGACATCTTTACGCTTCCGATGGATAAGGTCCGTGTGTACTGCGAACGCGTCGGCGGTGGCTTTGGCGGCAAGCAGGAGATGTTCGTCGAAGACATCCTGGCGCTCGCCGCGCTGAAGACCGGCCGGCCTGTCAAGCTCGAGCTCACGCGCGAGGAACAGTTCATTGCGACCTCGACCCGGCATCCGATGCGGGTTCACATCAAGGCCGGCGCCGATGCCGGCGGCAAGCTGACCGCGCTCCAGCTCGACGTGCTCTCGAACACGGGCGCCTACGGCAATCACGCCGGCCCGGTGATGTTTCACGCGCTGTCCGAGTCCATCGCGGTCTACAATTGCCCGAACAAACGAGTGGACGGCTTCGCCGTCTACACCAACACGGTGCCGGCGGGGGCATTCCGGGGCTATGGCCTGCCGCAGACGCTGATCGCGGTGGAAGCGGCAATCGACGAACTGGCGAAGCAGCTCGGTATCAGTCCCTACGAGATGCGTCGCCGCAACGTCGTCAAGCCCGGCGATCCCATGCTGGCGCCGCCGCCGTCGGAGTATCACGACGTGTTCTACGGCTCCTATGGGCTTGATCAGTGCCTCGACCTCGTCGAGCGCGCGATGCAGGCGGATAGCCCGCAGCCCGAGCTGTCGGCGGAGTGGCTGATCGGCGAAGGCATCGCACTGACGATGATCGACACGGTGCCGCCCGCCGGCCACCTCGCGGATGCCGTCATCGCGCTCAACGATGACGGCAGGTTCGATCTCACCGTCGGCACCGCCGAGTTCGGCAACGGCACCAGCACCGTGCACCGACAGATCGCGGCGACGACGCTTGCGACCACGGTCGACAGGATCCGCCTGCGCCAGTCCGACACCGCCCACGGCGGTCACGACACCGGCGCCTACGGCAGCGCAGGCATCTTCGTTGCAGGCAAGGCAACGCACGCCGCGGCGAAGCAGCTCGCCACCGAACTGAGGGCAACCGCCGCCGGCGCGTGGCTGTGCGATGTGGAAACCTGCGTGCTCGATGGCGACTCCGTCGTCAGCGGGGTACGGCGGATGTCCTTTACCGAGCTGGCCAAGCTTGCGCGCGAACGCGGACAGCCGCTCGCGGCGAGCGGTAATTCCGGCGGCACGCCGCGCTCGGTCGGCTTCAACGTCCATGGCTTTCGCGTCGCGGTGAACAAGGGCACCGGCGAGCTCAAGATTCTGAAGAGCGTGCAGGCGGCGGACGCCGGCGTCGTCGCCAACCCCATGCAGTGCCGCGGCCAGATCGAGGGTGGCGTCGCGCAGGCGCTTGGCGCTGCGCTCTACGAGGAGATGGTGCTCGACGCAGACGGCCGCGTCGCCAACCCGAAATTCCGCGATTATCACCTGCCCTCCTTCGCCGACGTGCCGCGCACGGAAGTCTTCTTCGCAGATACGTCCGACACGATCGGACCGCTGGGCGCAAAGTCGATGAGCGAGAGCCCCTATAATCCGGTCGCGGCCGCACTCGGCAATGCGATCGCGAACGCGACCGGCATCCGCTTCACTGCAGCGCCCTTCAAGCCGGACCGGTTGTTTCCGGCCCTGCACGAGAAGTTTGGATCCTAGCTGCCGCGATAAGTCGAATAGCTCCAGGGCGTGACCAGGAGCGGCACGTGATAGTGCCCCTCGGGTTCGCTGACCGCAAAGCGCAGCGGAATCTCGTCGAGGAACGGCGGCTCGGACAGCGGCACGTTGCGCTCGGCGTAGTATTTGGCCACGCTGAATTTGAGCTCGTAGCGGCCGATCGGCAGCGGGCGCCCCCCGATCAGCGGCTGGTCGGTGCGGCCATCCGCGTTGGTCACCGCGCGCGCGATCACGCGGCTCTCACCGAGGTTCGCGAGCTCGATCAGTTCGACCGCGATGCCCGGCGCGGGCCTGCCGGCGTGATTGTCGAGCACATGGGTCGATAGGCGGCCATGCACCTTGAGCTTGTCATCGGCCGCGACGAGCTGATCGAGCCGCAGCGCCGAGATACGGCCGATCTCCTCGATTGCACGTCGGGTCTCGGTCTTGCCGATATTGAGCAGCCGCGTCTCGAAGTCGCGCAGGACGGAATCCTTGGTGTGACGGCGTACGCAGACGATATAAGGGAATCCGAACTTTTCACGATAGGCATTGTTGACGCGCTCGAACGCGGTGTATTCGGCATCCGACAGCCGGTCGAGACCGGCGCCGTTCTGCTCGTCAGTCGATTCCGCGGTGAGACCCGCCGCGCGCTGGGTCTTGTTGGCGAGATCGGGATGCGCCCGGATCAGTGCCAACTGCACGTCGGGCTCGGCAGTCTGGATCGCCGCCATCAGTGCGGCGTGCAAGTGATTGACGCCGGCGAACGGCCGCTGTTCGGCAAGCTGCTCAGCGATCCACGGCGAATATTCGACCACATTGGCAAGCGCGGCGACGAAACTGGCCTTATCGGCGGCGTTGAGATCGGCGAGCGAAATCTGTGACATCGCCCGCTCACCCGATCTCGAATGCATCGGCGGCAAGATGCGCGTGCTTGTCGTGCCAGTGCTGGGCGATCTGGAGCCGCGTCGGCACCCAGACCTGTTCGTGCTTGCCGATATAGTCGAGGAAACGGATCAGGCCTGCGGCCCGGCCGGGCCGGCCGGCGAGACGGCAGTGCAGCCCGATCGACATCATCTTCGGCGCGGTCTCGCCTTCGGCATAGAGCACGTCGAAGGCGTCCTTCAAATAGATGAAGAACTGCTCACCCTCGGCAAAGCCTTGCGGGTTGATGAAACGCATGTCGTTGCAGTCGAGCGTGTAGGGAATGATGAGCTGCTTGCCATTCGCGCCCTTGATCCAATAGGGCAGATCATCGGCATAGGAGTCGCAGAGATAGAGGAAGCCGCCCTCCTCCATCAAAAGACGGTTGGTGTTGATCGAGGAACGCCCGGTATACCAGCCGAGCGGCCGCGCGCCGGTGGCCTCGGTGTGGACGCGGATCGCGTCCGCGATCTCGGCGCGCTCCTGCGCCTCGGTCATGTCCTTGTGCTCGATCCATTTCAGGCTGTGGCTCGCGATATCCCAGCCGGACTCCTTCATCGCCGCGACGATTTCCGGATTGCGCTTCAGCGCAGTGGCGACGCCGAACACGGTGGCCGGCCACTTCCGCGCGTTGAACATCCGCCACAGCCGCCAGAAGCCGGCGCGCGAACCATATTCGAACATCGATTCGATATTGGCATGGCGCTGCCCGGGCCAGGGCTGCGCACCCAACACGTCCGACAAAAATGCCTCGGACGCACGGTCGCCGTGCAAGATGTTGTTCTCGCCGCCCTCTTCGAAGTTGACGACGAACTGCACCGCGACCCGTGCATGACCCGGCCATTGCGGATGCGGCGGGTTGCGGCCGTAGCCGCGGAGATCGCGCGGATAGCGGACGTCCGTCACTCAGACTGCCTCGAAGCGGATCGGGAGAGCGCCCTTCCACAGAACGCTCTTGCCGAGAGTGGCCAAATTCTCCAGGCCGGAGGTCAGCGTGATGAAATGGTTGCCGGCGAGCTGGCCCATCTTGCTGGCAAAGTGCACGCCGCCATAGGCCAGCAGGATCTCGGTCTCGCTGATGCCGCCGGGATAGAGGATGATCTGGCCGGGCGCGGGATAGCTCGTGTGGTTCTCGTAACCGACGCCAAAATCAAGGTCGCCGAGTGGCATCCACACGCCCTCGCCGCTCCAGCGCACGTGGATGATGTGGCTTTCGAACGGCAGCGCCTTGCGGAACGCGGCAACGGTCTTGGGCGCAAGCTGCTCCTCGAAGCGGGCATCAAAGGAGAAATCACCGGCGCGGATAACGAGTTTGCTCATCTCATCTCTCTGGATCGGGGCGCGGCAGCCCCACGGGGAACTTTCAGGCAAAGAGCATTCTGGGCGGCTTCGCGCAAGTCGCGTGACGCCTCACCTGCGGTCGTAGGACCAACCGAAAATGCCGCTCCGTCGCACCTCCGGTTCCGGCTCGGCGGCCGGCTGCGGCGCCTCCTTCAGTTCCGCTTGCGGCGGGGGCGAAGGCGGCGCCGGGAGGTTCTCGCATTTCATGGAATAGACCAGCTTGCCGTCCGCGGTCCGCCCGATCGGGGCACAGGGGTCGGGATGCGCCGCCGTGGCCTTTGGCGTCAACTTGACTTGCGCCGCGGCCGGCGAGGCGATCAGCAGAAGGACCAGCAGATATTTCGACATCGTTGTCGCTCAAAGCTCGATTTACCCCATTCAACCGGATTGCAGGGGGCAAGTCCACCGGCCGCACGGATGCGATTGCCGAATATTTAGCCGAGACTAAAAAATTTGCTCGCCCCATCGTGATTTTCGAAGCTGCTGATATTCGGCAGACCCATCGCCATGTCACCGGCGACGACGAACACACCAGACCCTCTCACAGCCGGGGCGTCGTCACGGGAGAAACAACGATGCGAACGACCTTCACCATTTTCGGCGCCGCGCTGATCGCCGCCATCACCATCCAGGCCGCCGCCGCGAACGACCGCCATCGTGTCCGCAAGGCGCACCCCGCGCCGATCGCTCACCCGGTGCGCGACTCCAACGCCGCCATCTGGCCGGCGCAGCCGACCGCGCCGGACTGGTCGCGCTACGCCAACGGCGCCATGTCGGCCCCGGCCGGACACTGATGCTGGCCGCATAGCGCGCAACTGCTTCAACGTCGTCGCTCTTCGGGCTATGGCGGGTGCGTCGGCTTCTCAAGCCGGTCCCAACTCGCAATGATGGAGTATGATGCGGCAGCTCCTCATCCTGAGGAGCGCATCTTCGCGCGTCTCGAAGGATGGAGGCCCGGCCGGGGGCCTCGCCCTTCGAGACGCCGCGCGAAGAGCGCGGCTCCTCAGGGTGAGGGTCCTCAATGGCGGTGGCCGCAACGTGCAACATCTCATGTAGCAGACACGGCTTCGCGCTCTCGCGGCGCATTTCGCCCGAGCTTTGCTAGGTTGCTCCACCCTCTCAAAGCCAAGAGGGCGCAGGGAAGGCCGGGTGCCGGCTGGCACCCGCGGTCCGCTGCGCGAAAAGCACGCGCAGAAAAACCGCACAGCAGCATACAGGTGTCGCCGAACACTCGGCCTTCCCTGCGCAGTGGGTTGACGGCTTATGCCGTGCTCTCCCGGGAGCCGAGTTCGTTCTGGCCTCCCTCGCCTTTGCGAATTGACGGCGCCGTCCGCCCGGTTGGGCTCGCTGGCACCTCCGCGAAAAGCTTGACCGTAGCAACGACGGTCAGGACCACACGGTTTTGCCGTACGCACGGCCCGCCATTTCGCCACAGGGTTCTCCGGCGGTGTACACCCGACCGGAAAAATGTTGGCGAGACGAACCTTTCAGCGCCGCCCGTCCGCACGTGGCCTCGGGCTCACAGGGACTACCCGCCCTGCCCGCACCTTTCGTGCCGACGCTGCCGCGTCCACCGCAAGCCCGGCTCGCGAAACGTGACGACGTACGATCGCCCCTCAAGGTCGAGCCGGGATGGGCGACACATACCGCCATTTCCGAATTTCGGTAAAGTGGAATATTTTCGCGGAGAGGGATTGACGGGCAGCGAAACGGGGCCGTAATCCGAAACAATAAAAAAGGAGCGATGCAAAGCACCGCCCCTGCCAATCTGGAAAACTTCCCGCAGATCCAGTCGATAGCGCCCCGGGATCGCGCCCTCGCGGGATAGGGCGAAGCGACCGCCAACTAATACGGCGGATAATAGTAGCGCTGGCCGTAATAGGGACCACCGCCGTAATAGCCCGGGCCACCGTAGTAAGGACGCGGGCCGTAATAGTAGTTGTTCTCGTAGTAATCGCGGCGGCGCTGCTCGGCGATGACCCCCCCGATGATGCCCGCCGCCGCGCCCATGAAGGCGAGGCCCGCAGCGTTCGAGCCGCGACGATAATAGCGGTGGCGACGGGCAGCGCTGAAGTCGGTCACAGAGGATGCATTTGAGCTCCCGGCAACCGGACTTGCCGGCTTAGTCGATGCCGCGCTCGAGGGCGATCCGGAGGCCGCAACCAAGGCAAGGCTTGCGAACGCAGCCAGCGCGGTGTTGCGGCCGGCCGCGGAAATCGTGGGTCCAACACTCATTCTGATCTTCCTGATCTTCCTGTTCTCGCCCAAACGATCTACAATGCGCAAACCACTGAAATGGTTTCGTGATCGCGGCAATCTGCCACGCTTTGAACGATTGTAAACCGAACAACCGCATCCAGCTTGCCCGATCGAACCTGAGCGGTTAATGAACGGCCGCACCGTTCTTTCGGTCGCCGTAAGCGTTTTACGTGAACCAACGCATCAACCGACGCCGTCGGGATCGATGCCATTTTCCTGGTTCAACGTGACTGACGCGTCGTTATCTCAACCAAGCCAATAGCCGGCGCAGGCGGCGATGCCGCTCTGGCCGGCCGGGCGGCGCGCCGCCTAGGACAACGCTCCGAGCACGCCGCGCGTGGCCTTGTCGATCTCCTCGACATAACGGCGGCGGGCAAAGGTCTCGGTCAGGAAGCCGACCACCTTGCGGCTGTCGGTGGAATCGACCACCGCCAGCATCTCGGCTTCCGCCTCGTCGAACACCGCCATCGCCGACTTCACGTTCATCTCCGGAATCAGCACGATCTCGGTCAGGCGCGCGAGCTCGATCACCTGGATATCGTCGGCGATGGTGTCGAGGTCGCTGGAGAACAAATCGGGTAGCAGGACGAGGCCGACATATTCGTCCGAATTGTTGACGATGACGATTCCGGGCCGGGAGCCCAGCGCGAATTCGCGCCGGACGGCAGCGATCGTCGTGGTCGAGGGCACCTTGCCGACATCGGAGCGCATCAGACGCTCGACGGTGAGATTGCGCAGCCAGCCCACATCGTTGGCGCTGCGGATGGTCTCGCCGCGCAGATGCAGGCGCCAGGTCGAGAACGAATGGCCGAACATGAAACGAACGCAGATCGAGGTGACGATGCAGCCGGCCAGCACCACCGCGGTGACGTCGACATTGCGGGTCATCTCGAGCACGAGGAACGACATGGTCAGCGGGCCGCCGACGATGGCGACGCCGAGCGTCGCCATACCCGTCAGCATCGCGACCAGCGGATCGATCACGAAGTCCGGGCTGATGAGCAAAAGCACTGCGGCAAAAAACTTTCCGATCAGGCTGCCGACGAACAACGAGGCAAAGAACAGACCGCCGCGGAAACCCGAGGCGAGCGAGATCAGGCAGGCCGTCACCTTCAGAGCGATGATGATTGCGATCAGGCCGATCGTCATGTCGTGAAACAGATCGAGCACCATGGCGCCGTGGCCCGCTGCGAGGACCTGCGGCGTAACGAGAGCAAAAGCACCGACGATGAGGCCGCCGATCGCCGGGCGCAGCCAGACCGGCAGCCAGGCGAACAGGCGCTCGAACGTCGAAGACGACCGCATCACCGCGATGCCGACGCCGCTGGTGACGAGTGCAAGCCCGATCAGCGCCAGATATTGCTCGACGCCGACGGCGCTGACCTTCGGTATTTCGAGGGAGTATGGCGCGCCGCCGAGCCATTGCGCGGTCAGCGCGCCGGCGAGCGAGGCCGCCAGGATTGGCGCAGCGCTGCCGACCGAATAGACGCCGACGATCAGTTCGCAGGCGTAGAAGGCGCCGGTGATCGGCGCGCCGAAGGCAGCCGCGATCGCCGCCGCGGCCCCGCAGCCGACGATCAGGCGAAGATCGGTGCGGCGAAGATTGAAGAACTTGCCGAGCAGCGAGGCGATGCCAGACCCGATCTGGGTGTAGCCGGCCTCGAGGCCGACCGAGGCGCCGCAGCCGTTAGAGATTAGCGTCTGGCTCGACACCACCACGCTGTCGCGCATCGACAAATTGCCGCCGCGCAGTGCATTGGCCTCGATCGGGTCCACCGCGTTCGATATTTTCAGTCGCCGCCGCCACCATTCCATGATGCCGAGCGCCAACCCGCCGAGCGCAGGCGCGATCAGCGCCGCCCAGGGACTGATGCGCGCATTGGCAGAGAGGCGCACGTCGATAGGAATGCCATAGATCACGACATGGGCGATCTGCGCGATCTCGGCCATCAGGGTCACGATCGCGCCGGCCAGCGTGCCGATCACGAGCGCGAGCGGGATCAGGTAGAACTCGTTGCTGCGCAGAAGCGCGCGCAGGCGAACCATGAGGCGGTTCGATCCCTTGCGATCGACGATATGTCTGATCCGCACCAACACCGCCTACCCTACTCGTCCGACATGCCGTAGCCGGCCATGCGCTGGCGGACCCGCTCGATCTCGGCACTCGACAGCAACGGCGGTTGTCCGATCTGGAGGCAGCCGTGATATTGCCGCGCCAAGGTCTCGACCTCGACGGCGAGCCACATCGCCTTGTCCAGCGTCTTGCCGATCGCGATCATGCCGTGGTGGTCGAGCAGGCAGGCGAGCCGCCCTTCCAGTGCCCGCACCGCATGCTCGGACAGCTCCACGGTTCCGAAGGTGGCATAGGGGGCGCAGCGGATGCTGTCGCCGCCAGCAGCCGCGATCATGTAGTGCACCGGCGGGATCTCCATCCCCATGATCGCCAGGATCGTCGAATAGGTCGGATGGGCATGCACGACGGCGTTGACGTCATCGCGCGATTTCAGGATGTCGCGATGAAAGCGCCACTCGCTGGACGGCCTCTGGCTGGGGGAATGCGAACCGTCCATCGCCATGAACACGATCTGGTCGGGCGTCATCGCCTCATAGGGCACGCTGGTCGGCGTGAGCAGGATGCCATCCTGGTGTCGCACGCTGATATTGCCCGAGGTGCCCTGGTTGATGCCGAGCACATTCATGCGGCGGCAGGCGTCGATGATGGCCTGTCTCTTGCCGAGCTCGTCCGCTGTCATCGACATCTCGATTTCATTTCGACTTCTTGCGATGGGCGCTTGTTAGAAGGGGAGTACGTCAAAGCAATATGGCAGCGCAAGAGAAAGCGGCCCGGATAGCACACCATCGCGGCGGCCCGCTCACGGCACCATGAAATGATCATTAAGATCAAGGAATTAGCAGATTGCCCCAGCCCTATGACAGATCAGCGCGATCACCACCAGGATCGACGCCGCGATCAGCGGCGCGCTCAGCGCAATGGTCCGTTTGATCGTGTCGGGCATTCCGGCGGTCGCGGCTAGGAGGGCCGGCGCAAGGCCGACGGGATCAATCACCTGCAGCCGCGTGATGAAGGCGGACAGGGCGAAGTCGAGCATGTGGATGCGTCTTTCGCGCGCGGATGCAGCCGCATCCATAAACGGCTCATGACCGCCTTCGCGAGGAACATTTGTCCTCGCAGAGTCTTGATCGCGCGAGGATTGAGAAAGGGGATGTCTTCCCTTGTCGCCTCAAGAGGAGGATTCATGGCCAAACGAGCGAAGAAACGCACAACAAAGAAATCGTCGGCGCGCCGCCCGCGTCAGGCACCGAAGATGCTGAGCGACCTGTTCCTGGACACGCTGAAGGACATCTATTTCGCCGAGAACAAGATCATCAAGACCCTGCCGAAGATGGCCAAGGCGGCAAACTCGAAGGAGCTCGCGGCGGCCTTCAACAAGCATCTGCGCGAGACGCAGGGCCAGGTCAAACGGCTGGACCAGATCTTCAAGATGCTGGGCAAGCCCGCACGCGGCAAGCCCTGCGAAGGGATCAACGGCATCACCGACGAGGGCGCCGAGATCATGAAGGAGTTCAAGAAAGCCCCGGCCCTCGACGCCGGCCTGCTCGCCGCGGCGCAAGCCGTCGAGCACTACGAGATCTCCCGCTACGGCACGCTGCGCACCTGGGCCGAAGAGCTCGGCATGCAGGACGCCGCAAGGCTGCTCCAGGCAACGCTGGATGAGGAAGAAGCGACCGATCACGCCCTGACCGAACTCGCCACCTCCGTGATCAACCTCAAAGCGGAACAGGAATACCGCGAAGCGGCCTGAGCCACGGCCGGCCGAACTGTTACCGACGGCGCCGCGGAACGTACTCCGTGGCGCCGAAACGTCTGACCACAAGGGCGCCTCCGACCCGACGGGCCAGCTATGCTGCGAACGCGCGCTGCTGGATTTCCGGGGAACCATCCCCATATGATTTTTCTCCGATCGCAGTGCCTTCCCCCGAGTTTGCCATGCAACCCAAAAATCCCCTCGACTGGATGCTGTCTGAAGCCCTGGACTCGCTGACCCGCGCCGACCGGCTGCGCCAGCAATTCGGGCGCCAGGAAGCCTGCTGGGAACCCCCGATCGACGTGCTCGAAACCGATCATGAGCTGTTGATCCTGGTGGCGCTTCCTGGCGTCAATCCCGACAATGTCGAGACGGTGATCCATGACGCCGTGCTCGTTATCTCCGGCCAGCGCACGCTCCCGCCCGAGCTTCGCAACGCCCGCATTCACCGCCTCGAGCTGCCGCAGGGCCGCTTCGAGCGGCGCATCGCGCTCCCCCTCGGCCGCTACGCCATCAGCCGCTTCGTGATGGACGGCTGCGTCGCACTGCGCCTCGCCAAATCCTGAGGTCGATCATGGCCACCGAACAAACGAATACCACTCAAGACAATTCCGGCATGAAGATCCCCGACGACGCCCTGATCATCATCCCCGTCCGCGACATGGTGCTGTTTCCCGGTGCAATCGCGCCGATCGCGATCGCACGGCCGAAGTCGATCGCCGCCGCGCAGCAGGCGCTGCGCGAGCAGCGGCCGGTCGGCATCGTCCTGCAACGCAGCCGCGAGACCGACGAACCCGGGCCGGACGACCTCTACCGGGTCGCCACCATCGCCAACATCGTACGCTACATCACCGCGCCCGACGGCAGCCATCACATCGTCTGCCAGGGCGTGCAGCGTGCCCGCATCCTCGACTTCCTGCCGGGCACGCCGTTCCCGGCCGCGCGGGTGCAGCAGATTCCGGAGCCAACCACGAGTTCGCCGGAGATCGAGGCGCGTGCGCTGAACCTGCAGCGTCAGGCCATCGAGGCCATCGAGCTGTTGCCGCAGGCGCCCCCCGAGCTGGCCGCGATGTTCCAGGGCACCAGCGCGCCCGGCGCGCTGGCGGATCTGGCGACGTCGTTCATGGACATCAAGCCGCAGGATAAGCAGGAGGTGCTGGAGACCATCGACCTCGTCTTGCGCGTCGAGAAGGTCTCTAAGCACCTGGCCGAACGGCTGGAGGTGCTGCGCATCAGCAATGAGATCGGCCAGCAGACGCGCGCCAGCTTCGACGAGCGGCAGCGCGAGGCGATCCTGCGCGAGCAGATGGCGACCATCCAGCGCCAGCTCGGCGAAGGCGACGGCAAGGCGGCCGAGGTCGCCGAGCTGACGGCCGCCATCGCCGAGGCCAACATGCCGCCGGAGGCCGACGCGCACGCCAAAAAGGAGCTGCGCCGCTACGAGCGCATGCCGGAGGCCGCCGGCGAAGCCGGCATGGTCCGCACCTATCTGGACTGGCTGATCGAGCTGCCCTGGGCGCTGCCCGAGGAGAAGCCGATCGACATCAAGGAAGCGCGGCGCATCCTCGATGCCGACCATTTCGGCCTGGAGAAGATCAAGAGCCGGATCATCGAATATCTGGCGGTGCGCAAGCTCGCACCGCAAGGCAAGGCGCCGATCCTGTGCTTCGTCGGCCCGCCCGGTGTCGGCAAGACCTCGCTGGGACAATCCATCGCGCGCGCAATGGATCGCCCCTTCGTGCGCGTCAGCCTGGGCGGCGTGCACGACGAGGCCGAGATCCGCGGTCACCGCCGCACCTATATCGGCGCGCTGCCCGGCAACATCATCCAGGGCATCAAGAAGGCAGGCAGCCGCAATTGCGTGATGATGCTGGACGAGATCGACAAGATGGGCCGCGGCGTGCAGGGCGATCCTTCCGCTGCGATGCTGGAAGTGCTCGACCCCGAGCAGAATGGGACGTTCCGGGACAATTACCTGGGCGTGCCCTTCGACCTGTCGCGCGTGGTGTTCATCACGACCGCAAACATGCTGGAGCAGATTCCGGGTCCGCTGCTGGACCGCATGGAGGTGATCAGCCTCGCCGGCTACACAGAGGACGAGAAGCTGGAGATCGCGCGGCGCTATCTGGTGCGGCGGCAGCTCGACGCCAATGGTCTGACGGCAGACCAAGCCGAGATCGAACCGGAGGCGCTGAAGCTGATCGTCAAGGGCTATACGCGTGAAGCCGGCGTGCGCAACCTGGAGCGCGAGATCGGAAAACTGTTCCGGCATGCCGCGGTGCAGGTCGCCGAGGGCACAGCCGCCAAGGTCGTGGTCGGCCCGAATGACATCGCCACCGTGCTCGGCCAGCCGCGCTTCGAGGGCGAGATCGCACTGCGCACCAGCGTTCCCGGCGTGGCCACTGGCCTGGCCTGGACACCCGTCGGCGGCGACATCCTGTTCATCGAGGCGACGCGGGTGCCCGGCAAGGGCAATCTGATCCTGACCGGTCAGCTCGGCGACGTTATGCGCGAGAGCGTGCAGGCTGCGATGACGCTGGTGAAGAGCCGCGCCACGCAGCTTGGCATCGATCAAGCGCTGTTCGAGAAGAGCGACATCCATGTTCACGTGCCGGCGGGCGCAACCCCGAAGGACGGACCGAGCGCGGGGGTGGCGATGTTCACGGCGCTGACCTCGCTGCTCACCAATCGCACGGTGCGCAGCGATACCGCGATGACCGGCGAGATCTCGCTGCGCGGGCTGGTGCTGCCGGTCGGCGGCATCAAGGAGAAGGTGGTGGCGGCCGCGGCCGCAGGCGTGAGGCGGGTGATGCTGCCGGCGCGCAACAAGCGGGACTACGACGACATCCCGCAGGGCGCGCGGGACAACCTCGAATTCATCTGGCTCGAGCGCGTCGATGAGGCCATCGCCGCAGTGCTCGAACCTGCCGAGGCCAAGGTCGAGGCGGCGGAGTAAAGGCAATGAAAAAACTGCTGGAAAGAGCGAAGAAATCCCGGAAGGCGCAGCGTCTGCGCCGATTGCTCGATCGCGCGGTCGACCAGGTTCGCGATGCACTGGCGGCACCAAGGCCGCGGCTTCAGCCGATACCGGTGCGGGTAAAGCGCCGCAAAGGCTGATCCCCTCCGTCTCAGCCCTCGCGGTCACCCAACATAAAAGGCCCCCTCCTGCGAGGGGGCCTTTGCTTTATCAGGACACGGCGTCCTTGGCGGCCTTGACCGGGCGGGCGCGGACGATCTTCCGGGCCGGCTTGGCCTTGAACATCATCTCTTCACCCGTGAACGGGTTGGTGCCCTTGCGCGCCTTGGTCGCGGGCTTCTTGATGACCACGAACTTGGCGAAGCCCGGCACCAGGAACAGGCCGTTCTTTTTGAGCTCCTTGTGGCCGACGTCGGTCAGCGTCTCCATGACGCTCTTGACGTCGCGCTTGGAAAGCTCGGTGGCGGTCGCAATCTTTTCGATCAGCTGCGATTTGGACATTTGGGTTGGCATCGTGTCTCCTCTGATTCGTTGCCGGTTGCATACTAGACCAACCGTTGAAGGCTCTAGAGCCTTCTGCACAGTTTTGTCGCGGTTTTACGGGCTTTTCTGGCCCCCTGTGGCAAAAAACCCTGCTTTTTAGCCACTTCCTGAGCGGGAGCGGCCTGCGGCAGCGGTTTTTGCCTTGTTTCAAAGGCCCGCAAGCCGCTTGCTAAAGCTGATTCGATGCTTTCGACAAGCGATGACCGGCCCCTTTGTGCGAGGCGGGTCGCGATTCACCCTGGAAAATAAGGGCTGGATCGCACCGCACCCGCTCTCCCTCTCCGTTCTGACGGGGAGAGGCGAAGAGGAGGTTGGCTAGACGCGCTCGATGATAACCGCCGGGGCCATGCCGCCGGCGGCACACATGGTGACGAGGCCGCGCCTGAGGTCGCGGCGCAAGCGGGGAGAGGCGAAGAAGGTCCGCGCTACACCCCCGCCGCGTTCTTTGCGATCACGTTGCGATAGAAGCTGGCGCTGAGTTTCGGGGTGCGGACCTGGGTATCGAAATTGACGTGATAGAGGCCGAAACGCTTGCCCAGCCCAAACACCCATTCAAAATTGTCCATCAGGCTCCAGAGGAAATAGCCGCGCACCGGCACGCCCTCCTCCGTCGCGCGCTGGAGCTGCGCGAGGTAGTTGCGCAGGTACATGATGCGGTCGGTGTCGTAGATCTTGCCGTCGGGCGTGACCTGGTCCTCGCCGGAGGTGCCGTTCTCGCTAATATAGATCGCATCCGTCTTCCAGATCTTTGCAGCCAGCTTCGGCACCCAGTAGAGCGTCTCGGGGCCGATGCGCAGCCAGTCCGAATTCATGTGCGGGAACGATTTCGGGATCGGCAGCGGCATGAAGCCCGGGCCCTGGTCGGAGGCCACCACGTAGTTCTGCGGCGCGTAGATGTTGAGGCCGAGAAAATCGACCGGCGAGGAAATGATCTTCAGTTCCGCGTCGGTGTATTTCGGCGCATCACGCCCGGCGAATTTCAGGAAGGCGTCGGTATACCGTCCCTCCATGATGACATTGAGATAGCCGGCGTTCATTTCGCGCAGTGCGATCTCGGCGGCACGGACGTTCTCGGGCGTGTCGATCGCGGGGGCGCAGGCATCGATGTTCTCGGCCGGCCCCACCTTCGTGCCGCGGCGGCCATGGGCGCGCACCGCCTGCACTGCGAGCCCGTGCGCGAGCGCGCTGTTGTGCCTGATCTGGTTGACCTCGGCGCGCGGCAGCGTCAGGCCAGGCGCGTCGATGCCGATGCCATAACCGAAATAGACGAAGCGTCCGCTCTCGTTCAGCGTGAACACGTTCTTGACGCGGTCGGTCAGGTGCTCGGCGACACAGGCGGCGTAGTCGCCGAAGATCTTGCAGGTCTCGGTCGAACGCCAGCCGCCAAAGCGGTCCTGGAGCGATTGCGGCAGGTCCCAATGATAGAGCGTGAGCCACGGCTCGATGCCGTTCTTCAGGAGCTCGTCGATCAGGCGATTGTAGAAGTCGAGCCCCTTCGGGTTCGGCTTGCCGTCGCCGTCCGGAAACAGCCGCGGCCATGCGACCGAGAAGCGATAGGCCTTGCAGCCGAGCTCCCGAATGAGCGCGATGTCCTCCTTGTAGCGATGGTAATGCTCATTGGCGCGATCGCCATTGGTGCCGTCCTCGATCTTGCCGGGGATGCGAGTGAAGCTGTCCCAGATCGAGGCCCCTCGCCCGTCCTCGTTGACCGCGCCCTCGACCTGATAGGACGACGTCGCCGTGCCCCAGACAAAGCCGGCCGGAAAGCCGCCCGCGTTACGCGCCGCCGCCGCCGGCTTGGCGTCTGCCATTTCAAGGGGGCTGGCGACACCGGCTGCGGACAATCCCGCGATTTTCGCGAACTGGCGACGCGAGACCTTGTCCGACATTGATGCTGCTCCAGAGGGGATAGTTGCGGGCACAATGGCGGGTCAGAAGGCGTTTGAGAAGCGGTCGTTGGGACTTGCGAATGCAGAATTGCGAGTCGCGGTACGCCGCTCTTTCTCTGCGCTTGTGGATGAGGGCGCCGCCCCGGTCATCTATACTCTGTGCCATATTTGCGCGCGATCTGGTTGACCTGCTCTCGGGTCAACTGCTTTGGCGGCAGGCCGGGCGGACTGCAGGTTTCGCGGAAAAACGCATCAAGGCCGGTGGGCGTGACAATCCAAAGCAGCAGCAGCTCACTGTCCGGGTTCGCGAACCCGTGCCACGAATTCTTCGGGATGAATATCGTCGCACCCTTCTCGAAGGGGTGATGCACATCGTTCAATATGAACGTTCCGCCTCCATCCAGAACGTAAAACGCTTCGTCCGTGTCAAAGTGTCTGTGGATTGGAATGCCAGCGCCGATAGGTACCTGCTGGGTGCCGCAGGCCACTTTGCTGGAACCTCTGACAGGATCGACCTTGATGAAAATATTGCCGGGATTGCGGTAGTGAACGAGATGTTCGCCCTCGGCGGCGCCCAGCACGTATCCTTGCGCTTCGGTCTGAGCTTCCACTTCACTCTCCCGTGACGTGTGAGCAATGCGAACACTTGCAGCGCCGATCAGAAAGGATCGCCGCTTTTCTGGAATGCGATGCGAGCCTAGCAATTTTTGAATGTCTCTGCCAAATGTACGCTTCGAGTCGTCGCTCAGGAGAGAGCGCCATCTCGGCCGCGGCCACTAGTTGCCATCGAGCGGTTGTCGGCATGAAGCTGTCATTCACTCAGCGTCGGCTTGCGGCCCAGGCCGTGTGAAAACAGTGCAACTTGAGCCCACCGGCGCGTTCCGCGGCCGCCGGGCCTTTGATGCGATGGGATCGACCTCCTGTCATCTTAGGGGCAACCAGAAGCTTCATCTAGGCGCTG
>NZ_JAACFT010000018.1 GCF_029051685.1 Bradyrhizobium sp. CSA207
GGGGTGGGTGGGATTTCTCGCAATGTTCCTGCTGGCGTCGACCTGCGTCATCGCGTCGGAATCGCGAGGCGCCGGTGCCGTTGCCTTGGCCGCGGGTGGACTGCTTGTTACCTCGCTGTGGTCGATCCGCTGCATGAGACTTTACGCGGTGCTGCCATTCGTCATGTGCATCCTGGCCGCCCTTTTGATCCTGTATTTCTATGTGACAGGATACGATTCCATCCATCTCGGCGACTCGACCATCGATCTGACCGAGCGGACCTTCATCTGGCAGTACGCCATCGGCCATTTCAATGATGCGCCGCTGCTGGGCTTCGGCATCAACGGGTTCTGGACGCTCCCGTCAGTCTACGACTATTTCGAGCAGAGCCATGGCTGGGTGCTCGACAACTATCACAGCGGCTACATCGCGATAGCGATTGAAACGGGATTTTTTGGATACCTGCTGTTCACCACGAGCGTCTTCCTGTTCTCGAACAAGGTTCTCTATTTGATTGCCACACGGGCGATCAATCGTTTCCACTGCGCTCTTATCATCGGATTTGTCGTCCTCAGCTTTCAGACCAATTTCACGGAGACGATGTTCCTTCGTTCGACGATGTTCACGTCGGTGCTTCTCGTGGCATTCTTCTTCGCGGTGTGCAGGCCGGTGCCACAGGAAGACCTGCAGCAATCACGAACGGAAACAGGATGACTGCGACTCGTGCTCGTTGGCCGATATCTTTTGGTCTCGCCGTGGCAATATTCGTCGTTGCACCCTTCTCCCAAGCCGACGCGGCCGGGCAGGGTGCCGTACCGGGCCCAGGAAAATTGGGACGCGGCATCAACATTCTTGGCTACGACGGCATCTGGGAAGGGGGACGGAATGCGCCATTTCGTCTGGACAACCTTACTGCAATCCGGAAGGCCGGGTTCTCGCATGTTCGGATCAATTTCTTCGGCTTCAAGTTCATGGGCTCAGGGAATGTGCTCGATGAGGTCGTCTTGAGGCGGCTCGATGCCGTTATCGAAGAGGTTCTTGCCCGGAACCTCACCCCTGTCCTTGACGAGCACGATACCCATATTTGCCAGCGCGACGTGTCCGAATGCGCTGAGAAGCTCAAGGCGTTCTGGAGGCAAATCGCCGAGCGCTATGCCGGAAAATATCCGGCGCTTGCCTTCGAGGTCCTCAATGAGCCGGGCGGACAAATGACGTCCGCCAATTGGAACGCGCTTCTCAATGAATGTCTCGGAATAATCCGCCGCACCAACCCCGAGCGGACGGTCATTGCCGCCGTCCTCAATGTAGATGAGATGCCTGTCGAGGAGCTGGTTTTGCCGCCCGACGACAGAAACCTCATCGTTACGTTCCACTACTACACGCCGATACGGTTCACGCATCAGGGCGCGCCGTGGTCCCGAACGTTTTCGCGGATCGGGCCGCTCGATTGGGGCACTGCGGATGATGAACGGCAGGCGGCCTCCGATTTCGAGAAGATGCGTATATGGTCCGAAAGAGAAAAGCGCCCCCTTTATCTCGGCGAGTTCGGAGTGTACGAGCGGGCTCCATCCGACGGCCGGATGAGATATCTGTCGTTCGTGGCGCAAAGCGCGGACCGGCTTGGCTGGGCATGGGCCTACTGGCAGTTCGATCATGATTTTGCGGCCTTCGATAGCGCGCGTCAAACCTGGAAGCCGGGCATCTTGCATGCCTTGATCCCGCCGGTGCATTGAAGCGGGAAACTTTCGCCGGATCTCGTCCGTCCCAGCGGCAGAATGATCGACGTGACCGCCCGCACACGACGTGAAGCTCACCTGGTCCTGACCGTGATCTCGTTGCCGCGCCCCGGAGGCGCTGCAAAAGCAGGCGATGGTGTGAAGGCGCCGGTCAAGGACGTGTTCTCTGGCGCGCACCGCAGCACGCTGCTGGTGCGCCCAACTTTCCCGCAGGCCCTTAGCCACCTCAGCACTGCCGAAGTGAGGTGTGCATATCAGATTTTTAGTTGCGTACCTCAGAAAGTGAAGGCAGGATTGCAGCCAAAGAATAGAAGCTGTCGGGAGGATGTGATGAGACTGCTCGTGAAGCTGGGACTCGCCGCTGCCGCGTGCCTGCTTGGGACCGGCGTCGCTGCAGCCGACACGACTGTGAAATGGCTGCACATCGAGGCCAACCCGGCCCAGGTGAAGATCTGGGAGGAGGTCGCGCGCGCCTATGAGGCGTCGCATCCGGGCGTCAAGGTCGAGATGCAGTTCCTCGAGAACGAGGCCTACAAGGCCAAGCTGCCGACCATCCTGCAATCCAGGGACCGGCCGAACATCATCTACAGCTGGGCCGGCGGCGTCTTGAAGACGCAAATCGAAGCGGGTGTCCTCGACGACATCACCGATCAGGTGAAGGGTTACAGCGACGGCCTCACGCCTGCGGCGCTCGCCGCGTTCACGAGCAATGGCCGCGTCTATGGCCTGCCCACCGCGCTGTCGCAGGTCGGCTTCCTCTGCAACAAGGAGCTGATGGCCAAGGCCAAGGTCGATCCTGCAGGCATCAAGACCTGGGACGATCTACTCGCCGCGGTGAAAACGCTGAAGGCAGCGGGCGTGACGCCGATCGTGGTCGGCGGCGCCGACAAATGGCCGCTGCACTTCTACTGGACGCATCTTGCGGTACGCATAGGTGGCAAGGCGGCGTTCGACGCGGCGCTGCGCGGCGACAACGGTGGCTTCGCCGGCGAGACCTTCCAAAAATCCGGCGAGCTGTTCAAGCAGCTCGTTGATCTCCAGCCGTTCCAGAACGGCTTCCTCGGTTTCAAGAACCCTCAGGCCGTCGGCTATTTCGGTGACGGCAAGGCCGCGATGACGCTCGCGATCAGTACAGTCTATCATTTGCAGCGAGCGCTCGCCGCCGACAAGGTCGGATTGAGCGAAGACAAGATCTGCTGGTTCGACTTCCCGGTCGTGGCCGGCGGCAAGGGTGCTCCGACGGATACACTTGGCGGCATCACCGGCTGGCTGATCACCAAGGGCTCGCCGAAGGAGGCGGTCGATTTTCTGAAATACTTCGTCTCCAAGGACGTGCAGACGCGGCTTGCCGCGGGCAACTTCATTATCCCCGTGGTGCAGGGCGCCGATGCCGGCCTTAACAATCCCTTCATGAAGCTGATCGCGGCCAATCTGGCGAAATCGAATTACCACCAGAACTTCTACGACCAGAGCCTCGGTCCCTCTGTCGGCCGCGTCGTCAACGATGTCACTGCGGAGATCGCCGGCGGCAGCATGAGCCCGCAGGATGCCGCTAAAGCGATCCAAGCGGCCTGGAAGCAGGGTAACTGACAGTGGCACGGCGGATTGCGGGCTCGCCGGCGATGGGCGTTGCATCGTTCTCGCCGCTCGCAGTTCGCGGGCCGCGCTGGGACGGCCGCTTCACCGTCCTGATCCTGTTCCTGCCACCCGCGTTGGTGCTGTTCACCCTGTTCGTGGTGCTGCCGGTCGGTGAGGCCGCCTGGTACTCGGCCTTCAACTGGAACGGGTTCGGCAGGCCGACGAACTGGATTGGCTTCGATAATTACCTCTTCGTGCTGGAGACGCGCGCCTTCTGGCTCGCGCTGCGCAACAACGGACTGATCATCGCTGTCTCGCTTGCGATCCAGCTGCCGCTTGCGCTCACCCTGGCTTTGATGCTGGCGGAGCGTTTCCGTGGCGCGGTGGCGCTGCGCATGCTGTTTTTCATGCCCTATATCCTGGCCGAGATCGCGACCGGGCTGATCTTCAGCTTCGTCTATGACGGCGACTACGGCTTGGTTGCCTCGGTCTGGCGCGCCTTCGGCGCCGAGCCGCCGCACCTGCTCGCCTCGACCGACACGTCGATGCTGGCCGTGCTGATCGTGGTCGTCTGGAAGTACTTTGGCTTCCACATGATGCTGTTCATTGCGGCACTCCAAAGTCTCGACAAGACCTTGATCGAGGCCGCGCGCATCGACGGCGCGACGCGATCGCAAACCCTGCGCCACGTCGTCATCCCCTTGCTCTATCCGACGATCCGGCTCTCCGTGTTCTTCGCCATCGTCGGCTCGCTGCAGTTGTTCGACCTCGTCATGCCGCTGACGCGCGGCGGACCTGCGGACTCCTCGAACACGATGGTGAGCTTCCTCTACAATAACGGCATCTCCCGCATGCGGGTCGGCTACGGCAGCGCCATCGGTGTCATCCTGTTCGTGATCTGCGTGACCTTTGCCGTTACTTACAAGCGATGGTTCATGCGCGATGAGTAATGTCGAGACCACTCGCGCGCCGTTCGATTCCGCGGTGCTGTTCAAGACGGTGTTCCTCGCCGTCGTTGCCATCTTCGTGCTGGTGCCGCTGCTCGCGACCTTGCTCGGCGGCTTCAAATCACTCGGCGAACTGCGCGTCAATCCATTCGGCCTGCCCCGACACTGGGAGTGGCAGAATTATGCCGACATCCTGTTCTCCGCGCGCTACTGGCAACTCTTGCGCAACTCGCTGGTCATTTCGACGGTCACGGTGACGCTGACCCTGGTCGTCGCCTCGATGGCGGCGTTCACCTTCGCCCATATCAAGTTCTACGGCAGTTCGATGCTGCTGAGCTATCTGACGCTCGGCCTGCTGTTTCCGGCGGCGACCGCGGTGCTGCCGCTCTTCATCAAGGTGCGCGACCTCGGGCTGCTCGATACCTATTTTGGCGTTGCACTGCCGCAAGTGGCCTTCAGCCTGGCCATGAGCGTGCTGCTGCTGCGGCGTTTCTTCAAGGACATTCCCTACGAGCTACTCGAGGCCGCGCTGGTTGACGGCTGCAGCTATATCAAATTCTTCCGCTACGTGACGCTGCCGTTGTCTCGCCCGATCCTGGCGACCGTGGGTACCATCACCTTCGTCAACAGCTGGAATGCCTATCTGCTGCCGCTGGTGATGCTCAATACCGATGCGCTCTACCCGTGGCCGCTCGGCATCATGGTTTATCAAGGCGAGTATTCGTCCGAGTGGCACCTGATCCTGGCTTTCATCACGCTCACCATCCTGCCGACGATCATTCTCTTCCTTCTGGCGCAGAAGCACATCGTCGCCGGTCTCACCGCAGGCGCGGTCAAGGGATGAGCGGTACCTCACGGAGATCACAATGAGAAAAGTAGGCATCGGAATCATCGGCTGCGGCAATATCAGCACCGCCTATCTGAAGGCGGCCCAGCGATTCCCGGTCATGGAGATCAAGGCGCTCGCCGATATGCGCAGCGACGTCGCAGCGAGGCAGGGCGCCGCCTTCGGGCTGCCGGCGATGCGGGTCGATCAATTGCTCAAGCGCGACGACGTCGAGATCGTCATCAATCTCACGGTGCCGCTCGCCCATACCGACGTCAGCCTTGCGGTTCTGAACGCCGGCAAGCATGTTCATTCCGAGAAGCCGCTTGGCATCAACGTCGCGGAAGCCCGCAAGGTGATGGATCTCGCCGCGCAGAAGAGCCTGCGCGTCGGCTGCGCGCCCGACACGTTTCTTGGCGGTGGGCACCAGACCGCGCGCAAGCTGATCGACGACGGCGAGATCGGCACACCTGTGGCAGGCAGCGCGTTCTTCGGCTGTCCCGGCCATGAGCGCTGGCATCCGGCGCCGGGATTCTATTACTTGCGCGGCGGAGGGCCAATGCTTGACATGGGCCCGTACTACATCACGGATCTGGTGCAACTGCTCGGCCCGGTCGCGAGCGTGATGGGCTCGACCGCGCGTCCGAAGTCGGAGCGCCTGGTCACCAGCCAGCCGATGAACGGCACGCTGATCCCGGTCGAGGTTGTGACCCATGTCGCGGGAATGCTCGAATTCGAGAGCGGGGCCGTCATCTCGATCGCGATGAGCTTTGATGTACCGAAGCACCGGCACGCGCCAATCGAGATCTATGGCGACAAGGGCAGCATGCTGGTGCCGGACCCGAACCGGTTCGGCGGCGAGGTGCAGATGGCAAAGACTGGCGGCGAATGGGAGACAGTGCCGCTGACGCACGGCCACGTTGAGGGCGAGTTCCGCTCGATCGGCGTCGCCGATATGGCAGGCGCGATCCTGAACAACCGGCCGCATCGTGCCAGCGGCGCGCTCGCGTTCCATGTGCTGGAGGTGATGGAGGCGTTCCAGACCTCCGCCGACGAAGGACGGCGCGTCAAGATCGAGAGCCGCGTCGAGCGGCCGGCGATGCTGCCGGCCGGATGCGAAACCGGACAGATCGATTGAGGACAGAAACATGCGCAAGGCAATGATTGTATGGGGCGGTTGGCCGGGCCACGATCCGGATCTCTGCGCCTCGATGATCCGCGGCTGGCTGAAGGCGGAAGGCTTCGAGGTTCGGATCGAGACCACGACGGCGGCGTTCGCCGATCCCGCGATCCACGATCTGTCGCTGATCATCCCGATCTACACCATGTCGAAGATCGACAAGGCGGAGGCGCTCAATCTCTGCGCGGCGGTGCGAAGCGGCGTCGGGCTCGCCGGCCACCATGGCGGCATGGGCGACGCGTTCCGCGATTCCGTCGACTACCAGTTCCTGTGCGGCGGGCAGTGGGTCGCGCATCCCGGCAACATCATAGACTACAAGGTCGACGTGACGAAACCGGATGATCCCATCATGAAAGGCCTGCAGAGTTTCGAGCATCGTTCCGAGCAATACTACATGCATGTCGACCCCGCCAACGAGGTGTTGGCGACGACGACCTTCACCGGCGAGCACGCATCCTGGATCGAGGGCGTGGTGATGCCGGTGGTCTGGAAGAAGCGATACGGCGCGGGCAGGGTGTTCTATTCCTCGCTCGGCCACCGTGCCTACGAGCTCGACGTACCGGAGATCCGTACGTTGATGACCCGCGGCATGCTGTGGGCGGCGCGCGAATGAGAGCTGGTGCGACGCAGCCGGCGGTCCGCGCGACGCTCGAGGACGTCGCGCGCGCGGCGGGCGTTTCGCTTGCGACCGTCGATCGCGTCGTCAACCGGCGCGAGGGCGTCCGCGCCAAGACTGTCGCGCGCGTCGAGGCTGCAGTGGCAAAACTTGGCTATCGCGCCGATATTGCTGCCGCGCGGCTTGCGCGCGGGCAGACATTCCGCTTCGCCTTCGTGCTGCCGGCCGGGAGCAACAGCTTCATGACCAACCTGACCGAGCAGGTCCAGCGCACCGCGGACTGGCTCGCCGGCCAGCGCGGCTTCATAGATATCCTCCATGTCGATGTGTTTGATCCGGACGTGCTCGCCGGCGCGCTGGAAAACCTGTCGCCGGCCTATCAAGGCGTCGCCGTCATCGCACTCGACCATCCCAGGGTGCGCGCCGCGATCGACGAGCTCGCCGCGCGCGGGGTCGCCGCGGTGACCCTGGTGTCAGACGCGCCGAGCTCACGCCGCTTGCATTATGTCGGTATCGACAATCCAGCCGCGGGGCGAACTGCGGCAACGCTGATGGGACGTTTCCTCGCCGGCCGCGACGGGACAGTCGCCGTGATCGCGGGATCGTTGGCGCTGCGCGATCACACCGAGCGGCAGTTCGGCTTCAACCAGATCCTGTCCAGCGAGTATCCGAACCTGCTCGCGCTGCCGGTGATGGAGGGCCGTGACGACAGCAAGCGCACGCGGGAGCTGACTGCGGCGCTGCTGGCGCGCCACGCCAATCTCCGCGGCATTTACTGCTGTGGCGCTGGAAACCGCGGCATCGCCGACGCGCTTGAGGTTTCGGGTCGTGGCCGCGAGGTGGTCTGGATCACCCACGAGCTGACCCAGTACACTCGCCGCTTTCTGATCCGCGGCACGCTCGACGCGATCATCAACCAGGATCCCGGCCACGAGGCACGGTCTGCGGCGCGCGTTCTGCTCGCGCATTGTTCGGGCGAGGCAATCAGCCCCGACCAGGAACGCATCCGGATCGACATTTTCCTGCGGGACAATCTGCCGTAACGTCGAACTCGTAGGCGATGCGCACCTTGCTCGGGTAGCATATGGCTAGACCCAGCCGTCATCGACGACCGGGCGACTACCTTCGGACTTGTTTGGACTTGTACGACATCTACACGGCAGCTCAGGACATTAGCGGCCGGAGGGATTCTCGCCTCTGCCGGGCCGAATAGCATTTTTCTGAAGCCCCCAGCGGATCCACTTGAGCCGCCGTTCCCAGCGCCCGAGGTGCCGGCGCCGCTGCCGCCGCTCCCGGTCCCAATTCCTCCCGTGTCACCACCTCCCGTTCCCCCAGCCGCACCGCCCGTTCCAGCTCCTGCTCCTGTTCCGGCCCCACCAGCTCCGCCGCCCGCGCCGGAATGCCGGCCACAGATGTCGACAGCTGACCAAGTTCGCGACTCATCACGAAATGGCTTTCGGCAGGGCCGTTGAACAGTCGCCGCGAACAGGTTGGGCCTGCCAACGAGCCCCAGACCCGCCCCTCCGTCGGCCCGGCCGAATCTTATCCTCGCGCTCAAAAAGAGTAAGTATTTCAATATCTTATACGCACGATTTTGCCTCAAGCGATCGTGATATTTGTGCAACAATTCTTGAAAAACGGCCATTCCCCGCCCAAACCGGGGCAATCGATCATTGATTGATCAGGTCCGATCGTCTCTTATCCCGGTGCGACGGAGGGGGGCATCCCGAGGTCGTCCCGTCTAAGTCTTTCGCTTAAGTCCCTCGCGTTCATGCGGGTGTGTCCGAAGACGCGATCGGCTCTAGCGGTGATTTAGAGGGGGAGCGGGGAATTGGCCGTCCGGTCAGTGACCTTCCCTGGAGAGCAAACTTGGAGGTTAACATGAACTTTAAGAGCCTTTTGCTCGGCTCAGTGGCGGGTCTGGTCGCCGCTGGCGGAGCCCAGGCAGCCGATCTTCCCGTGAAGGCCAAAGCGGTCGAATACGTGAGAATCTGCTCCCTGTATGGTGCCGGATTCTACTATATGCCGGGCACCGACACCTGCATCAAGCTGGGCGGCTATCTGCGCGCTGACGCGATCCTTGGCGGCGCAGGCGACTATAGCTTCCGGCAAGGCGCGAACGCGGGATTGAACAACCGTCTGACCAACTACTATTTCGGCCGCGCTCGTTTCGACTTCAACGTCGATACCCGCACCGCGACCGAGTATGGCGTGGTTCGCACCTACGCCGATGTGATCTTCAGCTGGGACACGCCCTCGGTCGCCGGTGTCAACACCGCGGCGGGCGTTTCCGGTTCCGCCTCGCTCGGCCTCTACCATGCGTTCATCCAGTTCGCTGGTTTCACGTTCGGCCGCACGGTCTCGATCTTCGACACCCCGTGGCAGAGCTATCCGGCTGGCGGTCCCGACACGCTTCCGGGCGGCAGCAACCACGTGACCGGCGTCAACCAGGTTGCCTATACGGCTGACTTCGGCCAGGGCATCACCGGTTCGCTGGCGTTGCAGGATGAGTCGACGTCGGCAGGTGGCCAGTCGAACCTCTGGAACACGACATTTGCCACGCCGGCTGCTGCTGGGACTGCGTTCGTGACCGGCGTCTACGGTAACAGTGATTGGGGTGGCACGCGTTCTCCTGAGATCGTCGGTCAGATTCGCGTTGACCAGGCCTGGGGTCTGGCCCAGGTCTCGGCTGTCGCGCATGACCTCCATCCTGCCTACTACGGTGCGACCGAACCCTCAGGCCATCCTAGCGACAAGTGGGGCTGGGCGGTTCAGGGTGCGTTGTCCATCAAGAACATCCCGACCGGAGCTGGCGACAGCATCAACTTGCAGGCTGTCTACACGGATGGCGCGACTCGCTACAACTTCCAGAGCTTGTTCCCGCAGAGCTTCTTCATGTTTGGCGGTAGCAGCATCGCCTACCAGAGCACCGGTTTCGCCGGTCTTGCTGACGGTGTCTTCGGCGTTGGTACCGGCATCGATACCGTCAAGACCTGGGGCTTCCGGGGTGGTTATTCCCACAACTGGAATCCAAATTGGGTGACCGGCATCTACGGTGCGTATGCTCAGTTGAAGTACGGCGATACGGGCAAGGCACTGATTTGCGGCAACTTCGCTGCAATCGCGCTCCCGGGTGCTACTTGTAATCCGGACTTCAACTTCGCGGCCGTCGGCATCAACACCGCGTGGACTCCGGTCAAGGGCCTGACCTTCACGGCGGACTTGAGCTATTCGCATCTGGACCAGAAGTATTCGGGCACCATCTTGAGCCCGGGCATTGCTGCTGGCGCCAAGCCGATAGCTGTGTACGAGCTGAAGGACCAGAACTCGATCGAAATGCTCCTCCGAGCTCAGCGTACCTTCTAAAAGCCAGTCCTGAGCCGACATCAAAAGACCCCCAGCGAAATCGCTGGGGGTCTACTTTTTGCGGGTCACCTTGAACATCCTCGCCGCGCGAAGGTTATAGATGGCCCTGTTAGGATCCGCTAATCCTCGGAGTCACATGATGCGCGCGCTTCCCTTTCTCGTCATAGCTTGCATCACAATGTCTGCGCCAGCTCCAGCCGCAGCTCAACGGTTCAGCGGCAATTATCCGATTTGCCTCCAGAAGTGGGAGTGGGGCGGTGCCACCACAATCTGGTGCCAGTATAGTTCGTGGGAAGAGTGTAAAGCGACCGCTGCGGGCCTTCCCGCCATGTGCTTGGTGAACCCTTATGCGCCCGGGCCATCTCGTTCAGACCGCGCTCCGCGTCAGCGCTAGGTCCGCATTGCGGGCGACTGCAGTTGCCCCGGGGAAAATCCATCCTTTTCGAGAGGAGATGGGACATCACCCTGCTTCCAACCTTCGTTCTTACGCGATCTTTTTGATCTCGATGAACTATCTCACGCGTTTTTAGGCAAACCGTTCTGCACAGAGTTGAGCAGCACGATTAATGCTCCGCCGGGCCCGGACCGTCGAACAAACACCAGTCCGACTCGCCATCAACTCTCAAGGCCTTTCGATCGGCCTTGTTTCCACCGCCCCTAACCATCCTCGATTCCAGAATGGTGAACCTCCTCCGAATGAGTGGACACCTGTAGTAGGCTCATTGAGCCCGGACCCGCGCGGTAGTTTCGGGCCTTGAAGCGTGAGTGGCGCGGCCGTTGTTCTCTCCAGCAAAGGCGACTAGAGTTTTTGCACAGTTCACCAAAAAATAGACCCGTCATCGGAGTCCAGAAACCCAATCACATGTCGCAGCAAAGCCGCAACAAGGGAGCTTCGGCCCCCTCCTCACTCCATCCGTCGGCTATTCTGGACCACGCAATTGCGGCGCACCGTTCGGGCAATCTGTCGGATGCGGAACGTGCCTACACGACCATCCTGAAGGGAAGCAGAACGCATCCCGTCGCGCTCCATATGCTGGGGCTGTTGCACGCCCAGCGCGGCAAGTTCGCGGACGCCGAGCCATTGCTCAAGAAGGCTGCCCGCGCAGACCCCGGCAATGCCGACGTTCTTTTCAACTATGCCAACGTGCTGCGTGCATTGGACAAGACAGACGATGCGCTCGCTTGGCTTGCGAAAGTGATTGCCCTGTCGCCGAACTTCGCCGGTGCGCATCTCAATCGCGGAGCGATCCTGCTTGCACGGAAAGAGCTTCACGGTGCGATCGCGGAATTTGATCGCGCCATTGCGATCGCGCCATCGAGCGCGGCGTTCGCAAACCGAGGCAGTGCGTTCCAGCAGCTCGGTCGGCTGGACGAAGCGCATGGCAGCTACCAAAGTGCTGTCGAGCTCGCACCGTCGGATCCACAGAAGCACTTCGCCTTGTCTGAGGTCCTTACCCAAATGGGTCGAGATGACGAAGCCATCGGAGCGCTCGAAAGGACGGTCGCACTAGACAAGGCCTTCCCGTTCGCGTTGAGCAAGCTCGTTGCTTCCAGGCGGAAACGTGCCGACTGGCGCAGTTTCGAACGTGAACAGGCCGCCCTGGACGAGGCCGTCGAATCCGGCGTGGTGGTCGACCCCTTCACCTTCTTTCATGCCTCGTCCTCTCCCGCACACCAATTGACCTGTGCGAAGACATATGTTGCCAACGTCGCCCCGGATCGAGGTGCCGCGATACGCAAGACGCCGTCACCGGTTTCCCGGCTGCGCGTCGCGTACATGTCGGCCGATTTTCGCAGCCACGCCACCGCGCATTTGATGGCCGGAGTTTTCGAGGAGCACGACCGCGAGCGCTTCGACGTCAGCGCCATCTCCTACGGACCGGATGACCGCGGCGAAATGCGCAACCGCCTGAAGGCAGCATTCGAGCGCTTTGAAGACGTCAGCCATCTTACCGACGAGGACGTGGCCAAGCTGATACGCCAGCTCGACATTGAGATTCTTGTCGATCTTGGAGGCTTCACCGCCGGTGCGCGGCCGAAAATCCTTGCACGCCGGGCGGCTCCCATCCAGGTCAACTATCTCGGCTTCCCCGGCACGATGGGCGCCTCATATATCGACTACATCATGGCGGACCGCATCGTCATTCCCGAAGCAGAGCAGCAGCATTACGCTGAGAAGGTAATCTATCTTCCCGACAGCTATCAGGCGAGCGATGCCAGGCGACCGCTCCTGCCAAATGCGCCGGCCCGGAACAGGGTCGGACTGGCGGATGATGCCTTCGTCTACTGCGCGTTCAACAGGACGTCCAAGATCACGCCCGTGCTGTTCGATGTCTGGATGAGGCTGCTTACCAAGACTGCGGGCAGCGTCCTTTGGCTGCTTGATGGCGAGCCGATCGCCAGGGAGAACCTGAGGCGTGAAGCCGTCGCGCGCGGCATCGGCGCCGAGAGAATCGTATTCGCGCCGCCAGTCGCTGCCGACGAACACTTGGCGCGTCACCAGCTCGCCGATCTGTTCCTGGACACATTGCCCTACAACGCCCATACCACGGCCAGCGACGCCCTTTGGGCTGGCTTGCCGATCCTGACCTGCCTCGGCACCGCCTTTGCGGGACGTGTTGCAGCCAGTCTCCTGAATGCTGTCGGCCTTCCTGAGCTGGTGACGCATTCGCTGGACGAATATGAGGGTCTGGCGCTCCGGATCGCGCACGATTCTGAACTTCGAACCGCCCTCAAGAGCAAGCTGGCGACGAATCGGACGTCTTGGCCTCTCTTCGATACTATCGGCATGACGCGACACATCGAAAAGGCTTTCAATGAAATGTGGCGCCGGCATTGCGCTGGCGAAGCGCCGGCCTCGTTTGCCGTCTAAATCTGCTATCTCGATCTGGCAGCGCAGTCGCCAGTCGCGGCATGGCTTTTCTCAACTTCACCTTCACCTGGGCGCTGAATGGCCTTCGGCCGGGTTCCATAGTTGAGATGGGGTGTCACCGCGGCGTGATGGAATTCTTGTGAGCGAACCACTATAGCGTTGGCGCGACTAATAGAATGGGTTCCAAAGCGAAGGCTCTTCGTGACCTCGATCACAAGCGGTCGATCCGGATCCTGCTAGGAAGGCCTGTGATGCGCAACCTGCTCAGACTTTGTCCGCTTCTCTTCGCTGTCGCCCTGCTGTTCGGCGCCGAACCCGCTTTTGCGGGAAAGCGCGTCGCGCTGGTGATTGCCAACTCGGCCTATCAGCACGCGCCCTCGCTTACGAACCCGGTCAACGACGGCTCGGTGATGGCCAGGACGCTGAAGGAGGCCGGCTTCGACGTCGTCGATTCCCGGCATGACCTGTCGGCTCTGGACACACGGCGGGTGCTGCGCGACTTCGCCGATGCCACCCGCGATGCCGACATCGCTGTGGTCTATTATGCCGGGCACGGCATCGAGGTCGAAGGCCTGAACTATCTGATCCCGGTCGACGCCAGGCTCGAGCGCGATACTGACGTCTATGACGAGGCGCTCTCGCTCGACCGCGTTCTGGTTGCAGTCGAGCCCGCAAAACAACTTCGCCTCGTGATCCTCGACGCCTGCCGCGACAATCCGTTCGGCAAGACCATGAAGCGCACGGTCGCTGCGCGCGCCATCGGCCGCGGCCTGGCCCAAGTCGAGCCCACCAGCCCCAACACGCTGATCGCCTATTCGGCCAAGGCCGGCTTCACGGCGCAGGACGGCGACGGCGCCAACAGCCCCTTCACCGTCGCGCTGTCGAAGCATCTGACGACGCCGGGCCTCGATGTCCGCCGCGCCTTCGGCTTCGTGCGCGACGAAGTGCTCAAGTCGACGGCCAACAAGCAGGAGCCGTTCGTGTATGGATCGCTCGGCGGCGACGACGTGCCGCTGGTGCCGGTCAAGGTGACGGCTGCGGCAGCGGCTGCGCCGAACCCGCAGGCCGACATCCGCCGCGACTACGAGCTCGCGCTCCAGGTCGGCAACAGGCCGGCGTGGGACGCCTTCCTCGCCCAACATCCCGACGGCTTCTATGCGAGCCTCGCCAAGCTTCAGGTCGAGAAGATCGGGGCGGAACAGGCCCATGTGGCGGCGATCGACAAAGCCAAGCAGGCCGAGGCCGAGCGCGATCGTCTTGCTGCTCTCGGCGCGCAGAAGGATGCGCAGGCCAAGGCCGCGGCAGATGCGAAAGCCGCCGAGCAGGCGCAGCTCGCCGCGCAGAAGGCCAAGGAGCAGGCGCAGCAGCAGGCGGCCGCCGCCGAGCAGCAGCGCGTCAACCTCGCTGCCGCAACGCCGAATGCTGCGCCGGCCAGCACGGCGAGCTCCGCCGGTACCGCCGTTGCCTCGTTGACGCCCGCAGTTGCTGCGGCCGATCTCAACCGCTCGGTTCAGACCGAGCTCGGCCGCGTCGGCTGCTTCTCAGGCACTGCGGATGGCAACTGGACCACGTCGTCGCAGCGCTCGCTGTCGCAGTTCAATCGCTACGCCGGCACCAAGCTCGACGTGAAAATGGCGAGCACCGACGCGCTCGATACCGTCAAGGCCAAGCCGTCGCGCGTCTGCCCGCTGGTCTGCGAGCACGGCTTCAAGGCCGATGGCGACAAATGCACCAAGATCGTCTGCGGCGACGGCTATGCGCTAAACGATGACAATGAATGCGAGAAGAAGCGCGCCGTCAGGCCGGCTAAGCCTACAACCGCAAAGCGCGACGACGGTGATGACCGTCCCGCACGGCAGCGTCGTCAGTCCGGCGGCGCGGCCGCAACCGCGGCGGCCGGTGCCGGTCGCGCCTCGGGAGGCAGTGGCCAGATTTTTTGCAACGACCTCCTCTGCCGTCCGGTCAAGCCCGGCTGCCACCTCGTATATCGCGGCGGCGGCGGCCCTCACGTCGATGCCAACGTCGAGGTCTGTAACTGATCTGCCCGATACACCCCTATTTTGCTGGAACGTTCGCCGAGCAGCGAAGACTTTGAATTTTAATGCCTGCCAGTCCCGACTTCAGCGCCCGTAGAGCACTTGCTCTGATACAGAGCCGCATCCTCTCGATTAGGGCTTGAAGAACTCGGTTGCGTGGCTGCGGCTCAAACAAAGGCCGCGGCTCCCGGTGTTCATTCGGTGGCTTCCATGTGGTTTCGGCGCAGCGTTCGCCGCACCATGCCATCGACAATTGCCCCCGCCGTCGACTCGAGCAGCACTCGAGCAGCCATGGGCAATCCGCGAGGCGAGTTGCAGGCGCTCGAGCGCGCCTTGCGAATCGTCAGTGTGGGCTAGGCCTGGAAGAAGGGATTGGCCGGCCGCGCAAGGCCGAGATGATCGCGCAGCGTCGTCCCCTTATAGTGCGCACGGAACAGCCCACGCTTCTGCAAGATGGGTACGACGAGCTCAACGAAATCCTCGAACCCTTCGTGGAAATAGGGCGGCATGACGTTGAAGCCGTCGGCGGCGTGCTCCTCGAACCAGAGCTGGAGCGTATCGGCGATGCGCTCGGCCGAGCCGCATAGCACCCAATGGCCGCGGGCGGCGGCGGTGAGATTGTAGAGATCGCGCAGCGTCATGTTCTCGCGGCGGCCCTTGGCGAGCATGACGCTCGCGAAACTGTGATAGCTGTCCGATGGCGCGATGTCCGGTATACCCCCGTCGAGATCGTAGGCCGACATGTCCCGGCCAAAGCGGTCGGAGAGGATCGCAAGCGCATTGCTGCCGCTGACAAAGCTCTGGAGCACGTTGAGCTTCTCGAACGCCTCCTTGTCGGTGCGGCCGACGACGGGCATCACGCCCGGCAGCACCGTGACATCGTCGGCCTTGCGGCCGAACAACGGCAGTCGCGTCTTCAACGACGTGTAACCAGCCTTGGCCTCCTCGATGTCCTGCACCACCGAGAATACGATATCGGCGGTGCGCGCGGCGAGAGCCTGTCCGGCCTCGGAGCCGCCGGCCTGGAGCACGACGGGGCGGCCTTGCGGGCTGCGGCCGATGTTGAGCGGGCCCTTCACCTTGAAGAACGTGCCATCATGCTCGATCGGGCGCAGCCTGGCCGGATCGATGTAGAGGCCGCTGGCGCGGTCGGCGACGATGGCATCATCCGCCCAGCCGTCCCACAGGCCCTTGACGACGTCGAGGAATTCGCCGGCCATTTCGTAGCGGCGGGCGTGGTCGGGATGGGTGGTGCCGAAATTCGCAGCCGTGGCCGGATTGGCCGTCGTCACCGCATTCCACGCCGCGCGACCCTTGGAGATGTGGTCGAGCGAGGCGAACACGCGCGCGACCGAGAACGGATCGCTGTAGGTGGTGGAGACCGTCGCGCCGAGGCCGATGTGGCTGGTCGAAGTCGCGAGCGCGGCGAGCATCGTCAGCGGCTCCAGCCGTAGCGTGTAGGAGGGGTGGGCGGCGGCATCGGCATAGAGATTGTCGCCCATGAAGATCAGGTCGAATTTGCCGCGCTCGGCGGTTCGGCCAATCTCCTGGATCGCCGCGAAATCCTGGAAGCTGTCGACAGCGCCGGGATAGCGCCAGCCGGCGACGTGGCTGCCGGTCCCCAGGATAAACAGGCCGAGATGCATCTGCCGTTTCATGGCGTCATGTCCAGAACAGGATCTTGCGTTCGAGAAAGCCGATCAGGCCGAAGAAGGCGAGGCTCGCGGCGGATGCGACGAAGATCGCCGCCCAGACCTGGACGAAGTCGATCTGGAGCACCGCCTGGTAGATCACCCAGCCGAGTCCGCCATGTGCGCCGAGCATCTCGGTGACGATCGCTACGATCACGCTGCGCACCGTCGAGACGCGCATGCCGGCGAGCAGCAGTGGCAGGGCGGTCGGCAGGCGCAATCGCCACAGCACCCCGAAGGGGGTTGCGCCGAAGCTGCGCATGAGGTCGACGGCGCGGCGGTCGACACGGTCGAGCCCGGCCAGCATCGAGAGCAGGATGGTGAAGCTCACCGCCATCGCCACCATCACGATCTTCGAGCTGACGCCGATGCCGAACCAGAGCAGGATCAGCGGCGAATAGCCGACCACGGGCACCGAATTGATCGCGGTCGCGAGCGGCAGGATCGCGGCGCGCAGCGCCGGAACCAATGCGATTGCGACAGCGAGGCCGATACCGATCAGACAGCCCAGCCCGTAGCCCACCAGCGCCTCGAGCAGGGTGTAGCCGGCGGCGTCAACGAGCGTTGCGCGCTTGGACCAGAGGCCTGCGAGGATGTCGCTGACGGCGGGGAGAACATAGGCCGGCAGATGCAGTCCGCGCGCCGCGCCTTCCCAGCACGCGACCAGGAGGACGGCGCCTAAGATGCCGCGCTGGGCGGCGAGCGACGGTGAGACAAGCGCGCGGCTCATTGCTCGGCGCTCCAGAACACCAGCCGACGCTCGACCGCGGCGACCACCGCATAGAAGCCGGTGCCGAGCAGCGCGGCGGCGAGTAGAGCGGCCCAGATCGCAACGACGTTCTCGGTGAACATGGCCTGGAGCAGCAGCACGCCGAGCCCGGTGGTGTCGCCGAACCATTCGCCGACGATGGCGCCGACGAGGCTCAGCGACGCGGCAAGGCGCAGCGCCACGAAGATCTGCGGCAGTGCGGTTGGAAGCTGCAAGCGCAGCAGGAGCTGGCGGTTCGAGGCGCCGAAGCTGCGCATCAAGTCGACCTGCTTCGGATCGACGGTTTCGAGGCCCAGCAGCGTGTTCACCGTCACCGGAAAGAAGGTCAGATAGAACGCGATGATCGCCTTGGCGAGCAAAGTATTGCCGAACCACAGCACCACCAGTGCGCCGAAAGCGATGACTGGAATGGTCTGCGACACCACGAAGATCGGAAAGATCATCTCGCGCAGCGCACGGACGCGGAAAAACACGACGCCCATGAGCACGCCGAACGCGCCGCCGGACGCAAAGCCGATCAGCGTCTCCGCCAGCGTGCGCAGGAAACCGTCGACATAGGCGCGAGGTGTAGCCGCCATTGCCATCAGGATCGTGCTGAGGCGAGGCAGATAATAAGGCCGGATGCCGAACAGCAGCACCGCGCCTTCCCAGATCACCGCCGCGACGGCGAGACCGAGCAGGAGCCGAATCAGCTTGCGCAGTGGAGCCGGCATCGCGATGCGCTGCGCAGCAACCCCGCTCTTACCAAGCGATGTCGCCGAAGGGCTGCTCACGGCAGCCGGTCCGCCAGCGGAATGCTCTGGATGAAGCTTGCGTCATAGGCGGCGGCGAGATCGAGCGGCTTGGAGATCACACCGTATTTCAGGAAGAAGTCGTGGGCGGTCTTGACCGTGTCGGCATCGATCCAGAACATGCCGTTCTTCGCTGCGGCGCCGGCGGTCATCAGGCGCTTCACTTCGGTGAGCATGAACTCCTGCTGCGCGCGGTCGAGTGTCGGGGCTGTGGCCATCACGGTGTCGACGGCGCCCTTGGGATCGGAGAACGCATCCTTCCAGCCCTTCAGCGACGCCCGCAGGAACGCCTTGACGAGCTCCGGCTTCTCCTTGGCGGTCGCTTCGGCGACGATCAGCGTGTCGCGCGGAAAGGTGATTCCATAGTCCTCGGCGACGAAGGTCTTCAGGCTGTCCTTCGGCATGCGTGACTGGATGGTATAGAACTCGTTGTAATAGGTCGCCGTGACCACATCGACGCTGCCGTCGACGAAGGGCGTCACCGAAACCTGCTGCGGCTGGATCTTCAGCTCATCCGGCTTGATGCCTTCCTTGGCCAGCATGCCGTTCAGCACGTGGTTGGCACCGGTGAACCAGGTGGTGACGGTCTTGCCCTTGAAGTCCTGGATCGTCTTCACCGGCCCTTCCTTGCGGGTGACGAAGATGAAAGGGGTGATCTGGTGCGATACGCCGATGCAGACGATCGGCAGTCCCTTGTCGCGAGCCGCAAACACGCTGTCGGTGCCGCCGGAGAGGCCGAACGTGTCGGCGCCGGTCGCGACCAGGTTCTCGGTGAGCAGGTTGGGCCCGCCGGGATTGATGGTGAGGTCGATGCCCTCGGCCTTGTAGTAGCCCTTGGCCGCTGCGACATAGAAGCCGGCGAACTGCGCCTGTGGCAGCCATTTCAGGCGCAGGCTCGCCTTCTGCAACTCGGCGGCGGGCGCGGCCATGACAAGCGAGCCGGTCGCCAGCGCGATGGCGGAAAGGACTGAGAAGGCGTGGCGGCGGCTCAACATGGCATACTCCAGGCGGTGAAAATCAATTGCGATAGGAAGAATCGATGCGGTCGAGCTGGCGCATCAGCGCCGGCCATTCGCGTTCGCCGGGCACGAGGATGTCGCCCTTCAATTCCCAGAACTGGCGGGCGGCCTTCTCGCAGACCTCGTGCGGCGGCATCACCAGCTTGGCGCCGGCTGCGGCCGCCGCCTGCATCTGGAGCTGGATCCGCGCAGCGCGCTCGAAATAGTAGAGCAGCATGAAGGCCTCGCCCGGCGTCCGGCCGACGGTGAGGATGCCGTGGTTGCGCATCAGCATCACCTTGTGCGGGCCGAGGTCGCGCACCAGGCGGACCTGCTCGTCGAGATCGATGGCGACGCCTTCGTAATCGTGGAAGGCCTGGCGGTCGTAGAAGCGCATCGCGAACTGGCTGAGCGGCAGCAGGCCGTTCTCCTGCCCTGAGACCGCAACGCTCGCGTCGGAATGGGTGTGAAGCACGCAGGCCGCGTCGTGGTTCGACGTGTGGATCGCTGCATGGATCACGAAGGCGGCGACATTGACGGCATAAGGCGTGTCGTCGAGCTTGTTGCCCTTGGTGTCGATCTTCACCAGGCTCGACGCCGTGATCTCGTCGAACAACAGGCCGTAGGGATTGATGAGAAACTGATCCTCATGGCCGGGGACGCGCAAGGAGATGTGATTGTAGATCAGGTCGTCCATTCCGAGCTTGGCGACCATGCGATAGCAGGCCGCAAGCTTGATCCGGGCATCCCACTCGGCTGGTTCGATGCCGCGCGGCTTGGCTTGCGGTTCTCTCGCTGACATCGCGTTCACGGCGTCTTCTCCTGCGCGATGGAGGATTGGAACGACTTCATGCTTTCCTCCTCGATCGCATCGAGCAGCGTTCGCTTGAGGCGCACGAATTCGGGGGAGGTGACGATCTCGGGCCGGCGCGGGCGGGGGAGTTGGACGACTTGTTCGAGCTTCACCGAGCCGGGACGGGCGGTCATCACCAGCACGCGGTCGCCGAGGAAGATCGCCTCGTCGACGTCATGGGTGATGAAGAGAATGGTGCGGCGGTATTTCTGCCAGACATCGAGCAGCCAGCGCTGCATCATCGCCCGCGTCAGCGCGTCGAGTGCGCCGAACGGCTCGTCGAGCAGCATCAGGTCGCGTTCGAACAGGAAGGTGCGCATCAAGGCGACGCGCTGGCGCATGCCGCCCGACAATTGGTTGGGGTATTGCTTCTCGAAGCCGGCCAGCCCGAACTCGGGCAACATCTTCAGCGCCTTGGTGCGTGCCTGGTCGCGCGGCATGCCCTCGACCTCGAGCGCGAGGATGGCGTTGTCCACCACGTTGCGCCAGGGAAACAAGAGGTCGCGCTGCGGCATGAAGGAGACGCGGCCGAGCAGGTCGGCGGCATGGCAGCTCTTGCCCTCGAAGCGCAGGATGCCGCCGGCATCTGGCTCTTCCAATCCTGCGACGATGTTGAAAAGGGTGCTCTTGCCGCAGCCGCTCGGGCCGACGACGGTGACGAATTCGCCGGGGGCGATGTTCGCCTCGAACCCCGAGAGTGCAGCGACGAGGCCGAAGGTCTTGCTCACCGCGCGCAGCTCAAGCAGCGGCTCAGGCTTCGGATGAGCCTGCGGGGCTTCGGTAGCCGGTCCGGGATGGGGGAGGCGGGCAGCCTGCACCGGGATGTCCTTGTATAATGGCGGCGGCCATTCGCATACGAAAACGGACCGCGTCGAAATCTCTTAGCAACTCGTGTGCCAGTGCGATTTCCGGGCAAATCAGGCATAAGACTTGCGAGATCGATGGCGAGCATGTTGGAGTCGCGCGCGTCTCGGCGAGAAAATCGGTCGTTTCGCTGGAGGTTGGGTGCCATTTTGTATACTTATATCTGTATCGGAGAAACATGATGGCGGATGTTGATGCACATATCGGAGGCAGGCGCGTGAAAAACGGGCAGGAGTCCCTGGCGCCAGGTCCCGGCACGACGCTCGCCGAAAGCCTGCGCCAAAAGCTTGAGGGCGCGATCGCCGCGGGGCACCTCGAACCGGGCAGTCGGCTCGACGAGCAGGAGATCGCCCAGCGCTTCGGCGTCTCGCGCACGCCGGTGCGGGAGGCGTTCCGCCTCATGGCCGCCAACAATCTGGTCGAGTTGCGCGGACGGCAGGGCGCGACGGTCCGCAGCATCAAGGCGCAGGCGCTGATCGAGATGTTCCAGGTCATGGCGGAGCTCGAGGGGCTCTGTGCGCGGCTCGCCGCCCGGCGCGTCTCCCAGGCTTGGGGAGCTGAAATTGGCAAGGTACACCAGCAGCTTGTGGCGGCAGGCGAGACCGGCGACATCGATGTATTCTACGACATCAACCAGGAATTCCACGAGGCGATCTATGAGGCCTCACGCAACACCTTCCTGGCCGAGCAGACCCGCAAGCTGCGCAATCAGGTGGCGGCGTATCGCCGCCGGGTGACGCGCATGCCGAACCGGATCGCCGATACCGTTCGCGAGCACGAGGCGATCATGCGGGCGATCCTGGCCCACGATCCGGAGCGGGCGCACAGCGCCATGCGCGATCATGTCAACCTGCTCGGCGACAACCTGCTGGATTTCCTTGCCGCCTTCGAATGACCTTCCGGTCGCTTGGTATGCAAATTGCTAGATCGTGTATATCTAGCCTGCATCCTGGAGACCCGGAGTGGACCTTAAGCTGACGAACAAGACCGCCCTGATCACCGGCGCATCGAAAGGAATTGGACTTGCAGTGGCCGATCTCTTCGCCGCGGAAGGGTGTCACCTGCATCTCGCCGCCCGCAACGGCGAGGCCATGCTCCAGGCCAAGCGGAAGCTGGAAGCGCGACACGGCGTGAAGATCACGATCCATGCACTCGACCTCTCAAGCACGGCAGCGATGGAGAAGCTCGCGGGCGAGGTCGGCGACATCGACATCCTCGTCAACAATGCCGGCGACATCCCGGCCGGTTCGCTCGAAGTCCTCGATGATGCGGCATGGCGGCGCGGCTTCGATCTCAAGGTGTTCGGCTACATCACGCTGTCGCGTCTCTATTATCCGCGTATGAAGGGCAAGGACGGCGTCATCATCAATATCATCGGCAATTCCGGCGAGAACTGGGACGCGAGCTATATCGCGGGCTCGACCGGCAATGCGGCGCTGATGTCCTTCACCAAGGCGCTTGGTGGCCGCAGCCTCGATCACGGGGTGCGCGTCGTCGCGGTCAACCCAGGGCCTGTCGCGACTGATCGCATGCTCAAGATCATGAAGCGCAAATCGATCGATATGCTCGGCGATGAAAGCCGCTGGGAGGAGCTGTTCGACAAATATCCGGGCAAGCGGCCGGCGACCTCGGAGGAGGTCGCCGATCTCGTCGCCTTCCTGTCCTCGCCGCGCTCCGGCTACATCACCGGTACCGTGGTGACGATCGACGGCGGCATTGCCGCGCGCGGCTCAGTGATCTGAGGCGTCGATGTCGAAGCCTCAATCCGCGGCACTGATCCGCAACCGCTATTTCGACGAGCTCTCGGTGAGGCCGGGACTCTATTGGCTCGGCCAGAACACCAATCATATCGAGAGCCATCCCGCCGTGCGCGAGGCGATGCTGCGCTCGATCGAGGCCGGCGAGTTCAATGCCTATGCTCCGCCGCTCGGCTTCGAGGCGCTGCGCGCCGCGATCGTCGCCGATCTCGGCACGCCCGGCGCAGAGGCATTGGTGACCGAGGGGGGCGTCAACGCGCTGGCGATGATCTGTCGCGCGCGCTGCAAGCCCGGCACCACGCTGGTGACGACCGATCCGACCTGGAAATGGCCGTGCCTGTTCGCGCGTCAGCAGGGCTCCGAGGTGATCGAGATTCCGATCTACGATCCGGCCTGCAACTACCGCCTGACGCCCGAGGCGTTGAAAGCGAATGTCGATGAGCGCACCGCGATCATCTATCTCGTCGATCCCAACAATCCGCTCGGCATCCGCTACACCCGCGAGGAGATCGAGAGCTTTGCCGCGATCGCGCGCGATTGCGGCGCGCTGCTGGTGCACGATTGCACCTACCGTGATTTCGCCGACGACCACACGCCAGCGCTTCACGTGGCGCCGCAAGGCTCGGTCGTTTCAACCAGCTTTTCAAAATGGCTCGGGCTTGCCGGCCTGCGGATCGGTGCTCTGGTCGCCGCGCCAGGTCTGTTCGAGGAGCTGGCGCAGACCTCCACCAGCGTCCTCGGTGCGAGCGTCATCGCCCAGCGCGCGGCGCAGGCGGGGTTGTCGGTCAAGACCGAATGGATGAAGAAGGTCCGCAGCACTGACCGGGCCAACAAGGCGATGATCCAGGAGGCGGCGGTCGCGATCGACGGATTGGCGCTGCCGATCATGCCGTCGCATGGGAACTTCCTGGTGCTGGAGACCATCGCGGCGGGCATCCGTCCCGAGGCGCTGGTCGAGTGCTATCGCCGTCAGGGCATCATGATCCGCCAGGGCACCTACCACACGCAGCGTTTCGGCGACCGTTTCGTCAAGATCAGCACGTCCGTGCCGCCGTCCTGGGTCGACAAGTTTTGCACGCTGCTGCCGGACATGATTGTGCAGGCGCGCACGCTCAACGACCTGCCGCCGCAATTCTAGGATGATGCCGATGACAATGATCACGACCAGCGACGGCGTGAAGCTTCATGTGGAAGAGGCGGGCGAGGGTACGCCGATCCTCTTCATTCATGAATTCGGCGGCAATCATGCCAGTTGGGAGCCGCAGCTTCGCTATTTCAGCCGGCGCCATCGCTGCATTACCTACGCCGCACGTGGCTATCCGCCGTCGGATGTGCCTGACAGCGTGGAGGCGTATTCGCAGGCGCTCGCTGCGGATGATGCGGTTGCCGTGCTCGATGCGCTGAAGATCGAGAAGGCGCACATCGTCGGTCTGTCGATGGGTGGCTTCTGCACGGTGCATTTCGGTCTGCGCACGCCGGAGCGCGCTTTGTCGTTGACGGTGGCCGGCGCCGGCTACGGCTGCGAAAAGGAATATGAGGAGTATTTTCGCGGTGTCTCGCTCGAAGTTGCCGACAATTTCGAGAAGCAGGGCGCGAAGGAGTTCTCCAGGATCTATGCGCTCGGCGCGAGCCGCGTCCAGTTCCAGAACAAGGATCCGCGTGGCTGGCGGGAATTCGCCGATCGGCTCGCGACCCATTCCGACCGCGGCGCCGCCAACACCATGCGCGGCGTCCAGGCGCGGCGGCCGTCGTTTTACGACCTCGAGGATGGTCTGAGGACGATGATGGTGCCGACGCTGGTGGTCGTCGGCGACGAGGACGATCATTGTCTCCAGCCCGGCATCTTCCTGAAAAAGACAATTCCGGCTTGCGGCCTCTCGGTATTCCCCAAGACCGGTCACACGCTCAATCTGGAAGAGCCGGCAGCGTTCAACGCGCTGCTCGCCGAGTTCATCGCCCAGGTCGAAGCCGGACACTGGCAGCGGCGTGATCCACGCGCGTTGCCGGGCCAGATCATGCGCACGAAGTAGCAGATCGATGACGAGCCAGCCCCTGATCAACGCCGATCGGCTCTGGACCCGCTTGATGGCGCTCGCCGAGATTGGGGCGACGCCGGCCGGCGGCGTCAACCGTCAGGCGTTAAGCGATGGTGAAATCGCTGCTTGGCGCCGTGTCATCGGCTGGGCCCTCGAAGCGGGGTTGACGCCGTCGACGGATGCCGCGGGAAATCTGTTTTTGGCACTGGCGGGGCAAGATCGCGCCGCGCCGCCATTCTTGCTCGGCAGCCATCTCGATAGCCAGCCGACCGGCGGAAAATTCGACGGAGCGGCCGGCGTGATGGCGGCGCTCGAGGCGGCTGTCACGCTCGCCGAGCAAGGCGACAAGCCCGCGCGCGACGTCATTGTCGTCGCCTGGATGAACGAGGAAGGCTCGCGCTTCGCCCCGGGCATGATGGGCTCGGAGGCCTTTACCGGGGAGCGCGACGTGGCGGCGATTCGCGCCGCGCGGGATGCAGACGGCGTCAGTGTTGGTGAAGCGCTCGATCGTCTCCATCAGGCTTTTCCCGATCTGCCGCACAGGCCGCTCGGCTTTGCCGTGGAGAGCTATCTCGAATTGCATATCGAGCAGGGACCGCTGCTGGAAGCGGCCGCCTGCACGATCGGCGTCGTCACCGGCATCCAGGGCAAGAAGACGTTTCAGGTGATTGTCGAGGGTGCGGAGGGACATGCAGGTACGCTCGCGCAGCAGGAGAGGCGGGATGCGCTCGCCGCCTTTGCGCGGATCGCAACCGCGCTCCATGCCGAGATCGGCACCATCGACACCGACATCAAATTTACCATCGGTCGGCTGGCCGTCATGCCGAATGCACCGTCGGTGGTGCCGTCGCGCGTCAGCTTCAGCATCGATCTGCGTCACCCGGAGAATGCGGCGCTCACCGCAGCCGGTGCCCGCATTACAGCTCTCTGCCGCGAGTACGCTCCTCCTTGCACGGTCACGGTGACGCCGCTGGTCGATGCGCCGTCGAACGCGTTCGATCCGCAGCTGCAGGCAAGCATCGCCCAGGCCTCGCGAGACCAGGGGCATCCCGCCATGGCCATTCTCTCGGCCGCCGGTCACGATGCCCGTCATCTCGCCAAGATCTGTCCGGCGGCAATGATCTTCATTCCGTGCCGCGACGGTGCGAGCCATGTGGAGCACGAATGGGCCGAGCCAGCCGATGTTGCCGCGGGCGCGTCTGTCTTAGTGCAAGTGTTGCGAGAGGTTGAGCTCGCCAGGCGATCTGCGCGACATGAGGCGGGGCGATGACGGAAAGTTTCCAAGGGGATTACCGCGATGCGATGGCGCGCCTCGGCGCCGCGGTCAGCATCGTCACGACCGATGGTCCCGCAGGTCGCGCCGGCTTTACTGCGTCCGCCGTCTGCAGCGTCACCGACGATCCGCCGACGCTTTTGGTGTGCATGAACCGCGCATCCTCGGCGCATGTAAGCGTGGCGGGCAACAACGTCGTGTGTGTAAATGTGCTATCGAGTCAGCACGAGCGACTTTCACGGCTATTTGGTGGCAAGGTGCCCGCCAGGGAGCGGTTCGCGGCGGCGGTGTGGTCGACGCTCGCGACGGGTGCACCGGTTCTCGCCGACAGCGCAGCTGCCTTCCGATTGCGAGATAGCGAATGTCGTCACGGTCGGCACGCACGATGTATTGTTCTGCCGCGTTGTCGCGCTGCAGAGCTCCGGCCTGACGGAGAACCTGATCTATCTTGGCCGCGTCTACCATTCTGTGCGCGCGTTTTGAGCGGAGCGGCGTACGGCACTGCGGGCACTGGCTGAGCGGCCGTGTTTCCGTCTACCATGGCCGCTCGCTCATAGGAGGAACGGCAAGGTGGCAGGCGGCATTTCCATTCACGCAGTCGACGTGGCGAGCGGACGTCCCGCGCAGGGCCTGCGCATCGAGATCTGGCGGATCGACCCCGAGCAGTTGCGCATCGCCGAGGGGCGGCTCGGCGCAAACGGCGTGCTGGATCATCCCGTTGCGCACGGCGCCGGCGTCACGGCGGGCGTGTACGAGGTGCTGTTTCATCTCGGCGAGTTCTTTGGCGACAGCGACGGCTTCCTGACCGTGACGCCGTTCCGCTTCCGCATCAGGAACGTTGACGAACATTTCCACCTGCCGCTGAAATTCACGCGCTGGGGCTATTCGCTGTTCCGCGGCGCCTGATCAGTTGGTCAGCCGCCGCGACAATCCCGTAACGCGCTCCATGACCGCGACCATTGCGACGGTGGCGATGATGAGCACACCCGACAAGGCTGCGATGGTCACGTCGAGCTTGCCCTCGAGGTCCTGCCACATCCGGATCGGCAGCATGTCGGTCGCGGCATCGCGCAGGAACAGCGAGACCGGCACGTTGTCGAAAGACGACATGAAGGCGATGAAGGCGCCGGCGATGATGCCCGGCCGGATCAGCGGCAGCACGATGCGGCGGAACGTGTAAAGGCGGCTTGCCCCTAACACCGCCGAACTCTCGAGCAGGGTCGGCTCGAGCTGCGCCAGCGCCGCAATCGTGTTGCGCACGACATAGGGGACGCAGACCACGGTGTGACCGATCACCAGTGTCAGCGGCGACACCGGCAGGCCGACGAAGGAGAACAACATCAGAGCTGCAAGCCCGAAGGCGAGCGCAGGAAGCACCAGCGGCGACATGAAGAGCGAATCGAGCAATCGCGCCGACAGTTTGGGTGAGCGCGAGATCGCCAGCGCCGCTGCAACGCCGAGCACGATCGACAGGCCCGTCGCCCACAGCGCGACCAACAGGCTGTTACGCGCGGCAAAGTGCAGCTGCCAAGCATTCCACAATTCGGCGTACCAGCGCAGCGAATAGCCCGGCGGCGGGAATTTCAGCGAGAAGCCGCTGGTGAAGGAGACGATCAGCACGACCAGCGACGGCGCGATGATCAGGATCAGCGCAATCAGCGCGATCACGGTCATGACGACTTCGAAGCTGACCGCCTCCAGGGTGCGCTTGCGTCCGCTCATCATGCGCCTCCGTAGCCGCGCGATAGGCGGCCGAGCGTGGTGAAGACGGAGACGACCGCGAGCACGGCGAGCAGGAAGATGATCGAGATCGCGGAAGCAAAGGGCCAGTTCTGAAGGGTCGAGGCCTGCTGATAGAGATACATCGGCATGAACAGCATCTGGCCGCCGCCGATCAGCGACTGGGTGATGAAGGCCGTGATGGCGGCAGCATAGGTCAGCGTGCAGCCGGCGATCACGCCGGGCAGAGACAGCGGCAGCACGATCCTGAAGAAGGTTCGCCAGCTCCCGGCGCCGAGCGAGCAGGAGGCGTCATCGAGGTTGGGATCGATCCGGCCAAGCGCGGTGATCAGCGGCAGCGTCATCAGCGGCATCTGCACCTGCGCCAGCGCGATCACCACGCCGAACTGGGTGTAGAGCAGCCGCAACGGCGTATCGATGATGCCGAGCGATTGCAGCGTCGCGTTGATGATGCCCTGGCGGCCCAGGATGACGATCCAGGCAAAGGTTCGCACCACGACGCTGGTCAGAAGCGGCAACAGCACGATCAGGATGATGATGGTCTGAAGCCGCGGCCCGACCCGCTGATAGAGCCACGCGATGGGAAAGCCGAGCACGAGGCAGACGAGCGTTACCTCGGCGCCGAGCAGCAGCGTCGAGCCGAGCACGCTGAGGCTGAAGGGATCAGTCAGGAAGTGCAGATACTGGCCGAGCCCCCAATGGAGCCCGGCCGTGTCGTTGTGCAGCGAGAGCCAGAGCAATTGCAGGAGCGGCGCGACGAAGAAGACCAGGAAGAACAGCGCCAGCGGCGCCGCCAATCCCATGCCGTAGGACGTCACATCCCGCGATGCCGGTGCTGTACCCATGGTGCTAGATTTTGATCTCGCGGTTGAAGCGCTCGATCCAGGCGGAGCGCTGCTCGTTGATCTTCTTCCAGTCCTGGAACACGAACTTCTGCTTCAGCTCGGCGGTGTCCTTGGCGAGCACGCGCGCGATCTCGCCGCCCATGGCAACCTTGGAGTTGGTCGGCACGATCAGATAGGGCGGGTTCATCAGCGTGGTCTGCACCTCCGCCGTCAATGCCGCCTCGATCAGCTTGAAGGCGAGCTCGCGGTTCGGCGAATTCTTGACGATGTGGATCGTGGTCTTGAAGGCGATGGCGCCTTCCTTTGGCGCCACGAACTCGACCGGCACGCCGCGCGCTTTCAGAATCTGGATGGCGTTGAAATTGCCGGGCGAGATGTCGATCTGGCCCTGCTGGAACAGGGTCGCGAGCGCGCCGGGATTGGCGGCGACCGCGGAGAGATTGGGCTTGAGCTCTTCCAGCGCCTTGAAGCCGGGATCGACATTGGCCTCGGAGCCGCCGCGCATCTTGGCGATCTCGACCAGCCAGCCGGTGCCGAGCGTCGAGTTGAGATTGGTGATGCCGACGCGGCCTTTGAACTCGGGCTTCCAGAGATCGGCCCAGGAGGTCGGCGGCGTCTTGACAGCCTCGGGATTGTAGGTGAGGCCGACGACCTGGAAGAACGGGGAGGGACCCATCGGTTCCTGCGCCTCGGAGATCAGGTCCTTGTAATAAGCGCTCTTCTCGACCGGATAGGGCTCGACCAGATCCTGGCCGATCGCGACGAGGGCGGGGCCGGGATCGTGCAGCATGACGTCGATCGGCGGGTTGGCCTTGGCGGCATTCACCTTGGCGATTTGGTCGACCGAAAGCATGGGGTCGAGCACCATCGCTGCATCGGCGTTCGCCTTGCGAAAGGCCGGCACGAGAACGGCCTTGTGCGCTTCCTCCCAGCTGCCGGTGAAGGTCGCAAACACCAGCGGGCGGGCCTGGGCGAAGCTCAGCCCGGGAAACGCCTTCATGGCGCCGAGTGTGAGTGCGGTCGTCATTAGGCTTCGGCGATTGAGGATCATGGCGAACTCCCTGTGGACTATGACTGGATCTAAAGCGTTGCGGGAAAAGCGTTGGCGAGCGATGGCGCGAGCGGTGCGAGGCGCACCGCGGCGCCGTTCTCCAATGCGCGCGTCTCGCCGATGCGCGCCTGGGAGACCTTTACGCCGGAGCCGTCGGCCGTTGTAACCTCATGGACGACGGTGGCGCCTAATGGCAGCGACATGCCGACTACGCCGGCAAAGCCGGTTTCGTCGCTGACGAACTGCAGGTGTTCGGGGCGGATGCAGACGGTGACGCGGCCGCCTTCGCTGAGGGTGCCGCCCGCGGGCCGTGCGACAATCTCCGCGCCGGCATCGAGGCGCACCTTTGCGGCGGTGCGGTCCGCCGATACCACGACGCCGGGCATGCGGTTGCTGGAGCCGACGAAGGTGTTCACGAACAGGGTCTGCGGGCGGTCGTAGACGTCCGACGGCGATCCGAACTGCTCGAGCTTGCCGTGGCTCAGCACTGCGACGCGGTCGGCCATGGACAACGCCTCTTCCTGGTCGTGCGTCACGATCAGCGTGGTGATGCCCGAGACGCGTTGCAGCCGCTTGACTTCGATCTGCATGTCGAGCCGGAGGTTCTTGTCCAACGCGGCGAAGGGCTCGTCGAGCAGCAGGATCGACGGCTTGATCGCCAGCGCCCGGGCGAGCGCGACGCGCTGCTGCTGGCCGCCAGAGAGCTGCCGCGGCAGCCGCTCGGCCATCGACGGCAGTTGCACCAGCTCGAGCAGCCGTTGCGCCTCGCGCTGGCGCGTCGCCTTGTCGATGCCGCGGGCGGCGAGGCCGTAGCCGACGTTCTCGGTGACGGTGAGATGGGGAAACAGGGCATAGTTCTGGAACACGATGCCGACCGCGCGGCGGTTCGGCGGCAGCGCGTCAACGATGTCGTCGCCGATGATGATCCGTCCCTGGCTCTGTGCGATGAAGCCAGCGATGATCCGCAGCAAGGTCGTCTTGCCGCAGCCGGAGGGGCCGAGCAGCGCGATGATCTCGCCGCCCTTGATGTCGAGATTGATGTTCTCGACCGCGAGCGCGCCGCTCGGATAGCGGTGGGTGACGGCGTCGACGACGAGCGAACGGCCGCTTTGCGCATCAGCCATGGTGTTGCCTCCCGTTGCCCCAAAGGAGAAAGCAAGTCTCGTGCCCGAGCCGGTCGCTTTTGGATGCGAGTTTTGGCATTGTGGCGCGATGATAACGGATCCATCGCTCTGCGAGCTCAATGCCACAACCCTTGCGCGCGCCATTGCCAGGGGCGAGCTGTCGTCGCGCGACGTCGTCGAGGCGCATCTTGCGCGGATCGCGGAACAGGACGCGCAATTGGCAGCATTCGTGACGGTCGACGCTGAGGGCGCCCGCCGTGCGGCGCAAATCTGTGACGCGGCGTCCGCGCCGGCCGGACCGCTGCATGGCGTGCCCGTCGCGATCAAGGACCTCACCGACACCGCGGGGCTGACGACCACCTATGGATCGGCTCTGTTTCGCGACCACGTGCCGATGGAGGACGATCTCGTGGTCGCGCGGCTGCGGCGCGCCGGCGCGATCATTTTGGGCAAGACCAACACACCCGAATTCGGCTTCGGTGCGGTCTGCACCAACAGATTGTGTGGGCCGACCCGCAATCCGTTCGATCCTGCGCTGACCTCCGGCGGATCGTCCGGCGGCTCCGCCGTCGCGGTCGCGGCCGGTATGGTGCCGCTGGCACACGGCACCGATTTCGGCGGATCCGTGCGCACGCCCGCGAGTTTCTGCGATGTCGCCTCGATCCGGGCGACACCGGGTCGCATTCCATCGCCGCGCCGCCCGCTGGGCTGGGACATGCTGGCGACCCACGGTTTCCTTGCCCGCAGCATCGACGACCTCGAGCTTGCGTTGTCGGTGTGCGAGGGAGCCGATGCGCATGATCCGCTCTCGAGCGGAAGCTTCCGCGGCGATCGAACGTCCGCAGGACGTCCCCGGATCGCCGTCACGCCCGATTTCGGCGTTGCACCGGTCGCCCGCGATGTTCGGGCACGCTTTGCGATGGCCTGCGAGGCGCTCGCGCGCGTTGCCGATATTGTGCAATCGTCGCCAGATTGCGGCGGTGCAATCGAGACCTTCCGCATGTTGCGCGCCGCACATATCGCCAACGGTTTTGGTGAGTTGCTGAAGACGCGGCGCGATGAACTCACGCCCACCGTGATCTGGAATATCGAGGCGGGCGCAAGGCTCTCGGCCGAAGATTATCTCAATGCGGAGCGCCGCCGCACCGCGATCTACCGCAGCTTCCGCGACCTGTTCACCCGCGCCGATTTCCTGGTGGCGCCGGCGGCGTCCGTCTTCCCCTGGCCGAACGAAGTCAGCGACGTCACGGCAATCGACGGCACGACATTGGACACGCCGATCGACTATCTCGCCGTTACCTTCATTGTCTCGCTGGTGGGTTTTCCAGTCCTGACCGTGCCGACGCAGCGGGGAGCGAATGAGCTGCCGTTCGGCATCCAGATCATTGCGCCGCCGGGATGCGAATCGCGCTTGTTTGCCTTTGGCCGGACCATCGAGCAGACGCTGGGTTTTTCGCATCGCCGGCCGCCTGCCTGATCAACTGTCGCGATGTTCGAGCCGGGCGGCGAGCGCCTCGGTAAGACCGGTCGTGGGCTTGGCCGCGGGGCGGCGGAACGTGCCCGCGGTCGCCTTGCGCAGGCGCAGTGCCACCAGCGCCTCGGCTTGCTTCACGGCGGCGCCGACTTGATCGATGACGGGGACGGGGACCCGGCCGGCAACCCGCCCGGCAAGACCCGAGAGTGGCGCGCCGGCGAAAATCAGGACGTCGGCCTCGTTCTCGACGATCGCGCGCTGCGCGAGCGCGACGAGAAGGTCCTCCTTCTCGGTGCCGACCTCGGAGATCGCCTGGAACGGCGTGTCGAGCGTGCGGATGCCGGCGCAGCGCTCCCACAGCCCGTGAGCACGGACGCATTCCTCGTACCAGGGCCCTAGCGCCTGCGCGAACGTGACAATGGCGAAACGGCGCCCGGCCATGCAGGCCGTCAGCATCGCGGCTTCCGCCATGCCGACCACGGGAATGTCGAATGTTTCGCGCGCAGCGAAGAGGCCGGGGTCGCCGAAGGCGGCGATGATCGCCGCATCGACCTCGTGATGCTGTTCGGCCAGCATTTCCAGCGCGATCGCCCCGCCGATCTGGGCCTCGGTCCGGGTCGAGATGTAGGGCACGCCGCGGGACGCGGTGCAGGGGACCAGCACGGTGCCGGGCGACGTTGCGCGCTGCCCGACATCCATCATCAGCCGGGTGACTTCGGCGCTGGTGTTGGGGTTGAGCAGGAGCAGCTTCATGGTCACGCTGCCGTTCGTTTGGGGGGCGATGTGGCGAGAACTTCGAGCAGAGCGGTGCCGGTGCGCCGGACATGGGCACCGAGCAGGCGTCCGGCCGCCTCGCCGTCGCGTGCTTCGAGTGCTGCCAGAATATCGGCATGCTCGTCGACCGAATTGCTCCAGCGGCGGTCGGCGCCGAGCGCCAGATAGCGCGCGCGTTCGGCGCGGGAGATCAGCGTCTCATGCGCCTCCCGCAGCGGCGTATTGCGCGCCATGCGGACGATCATGCTGTGGATCTCGCCGTTGATGGCGAAATAGTCGTCGAGCTTGCCGCTGCGATGATGACCTTCCATGCGGGTCTGAAGCGTGCGCAGGCGGGCGAGATCGCGGTCGGTACCGCGCTCCGCGGCGAGTTCGGCGGCAAGCCGCTCGATACCGGCGAGAGCCTCGAACAATTCCGAGATGCTGTCGACGGCGATATCGGCGATACGCGGGCTGCGATTGGGGCGCAGCTCGATCAGTCCTTCCGCCGCCAGCACCTTCATCGCCTCGCGCAGCGGGGTGCGCGACACACCGAGCGACTTCGACAGCTTGGTCTCCTGGGTCTGCGACCCCGGCGCCAGCTCGCCTCGAATGATCATCGTCCGCATTCGCGCAGCCGCGCGCTCATGCAGGCCCATCCGCTTGAGTTTGGGCGACTTTCGTCCTCTCGGCGCTTCCGATTTCTGCTGCACGCGTGCCTCACCACTCAAATTCATCTTACCCGTTTCAGTCCCTTTGCCTTGCCCAAAATACTGACGCATCTAGCTGAAAACAATAGCACAACGCGCAAATTGTATGCAGCATGCAGAATCTCGTTGCGCCGCCGCAAATGACGGCTGATGATCTCGCGGCACGCGCGAGAGCTCGCGCCTTTCCGAAACGGAGTAAGCGATGCGGACGATCCTGCGACTGGGCCTCGTGTTGATGGCTGCGATGTTCGGCACGAGCCATTTCGCCTCCGCGCAGACCGCAAAGATCAAGCTCGGTTTTGCCAAATGCGCGCATTGCCTGCCGATGTCCCTGATCCCGGGCATGGCAAAGAACGTCGAGGTCGAGGCCACCGGCTTCAACTCGGGCAATGACGTCCTCACCGCCTTGGTGTCGAAGAGCATCGATGTCGCGCAGGTCACCTACCTCCACTACATCACTGCGCTCGACAAGGGCTTCGACGTCGTCGCCGTCTCCGGCCAGATCAATGGCGGCTCGGAATGTCTCACCTCCGCGAAGCTGAACCTTCCGCCTGAGGACTGGGCCGCCTTCAAGGCGACCGTCGCGAAAGCCAAGAGCGACGGCCAGCCGCTGAAGGTCGCGGCCTCCCGCGGCAACGCGCAGGACATCCACATGCGCGGCGCGTTCTTGAAGCAGGGCGTCGATCCCAACAAGGACATCCAGTTCATCAACATCCCCAATCCGTCCGACCATCTCGCGGCGTTGCAGCGCGGCGAGGTCGACATGATCTGCACGGTCGAGCCGTTCGCCTCGCAGGTCCGGCTTGCCGGCGCAGGCAAGCATTTCGTGCTGCCCTATGACCAGGCGGCGGGGAATCTGACGAACCTGATCGTCACGCGTTCAGATGTCATTGCTAGCCAGCGCGCTGGTGTCCAGGCTGTCGTCACCGCCGTGGTCGAGCTCGACAACAAGCTGATCGCCGACAAGGCGCCGTGGATCGAGGTCATCAACAAGCTCACCGGCCTCGACAAGACGGTGGCGACCGAAGCACTCAAGAATGCCGCGCCGGATCCTGCGATCCATCGTGCCCAGACGCTCGCGATCGCCGCGATGATGCGCGACCTCAAATACATCTCGAAGGACATCTCCGCGGAAGCGGAGAAGAACATCGACTATTCGTTCATCGAGCAGGCGACGGGGAAATCCAAGAATGACCTCGGCTATTGACGTCTCGCCGGCCAAGCCCGCGTTTCGGCTGGCCCGCGCGCGTCAGGGCCTCGAACGCGTCGTCGTCCCTGCGCTGCTGATCGCGGCCTGGGAAGCCGTCGCCCGCAGCGGCATGCTGCCGCCGGCGCTGTTGCCGGCGCCGAGCGCGGTGCTGCATGCGCTCGGCGATTGGGTGTTCGGCTTCGACGAGACCACGCAGACCTATTCGGGCCACTGGCTCCGCGACGCGCTCGCCAGCGCCTTGCGTGTGTTCGGCGGCTTTGCGCTGGCGAGCGTGCTTGGAATCCTCGCCGGGGTTGCCATCGGCTGGTCGCGCCTGTTCGAGAAGACGCTGGAGCCCACGCTGCAGATGCTGCGTCCGATTCCGCCGGTGTCCTGGATTCCGCTCGCGATCATCTGGTTCGGCATTGCCGACAAGCCTGCGATCTTCCTCGTCTTCCTGGGCGCCTTCTTTCCCGTGCTGATGAACAGCATTCATGGCGTGAAGACGGTGGACCATAATCTCGTGCGCGCCGGTGCGATGATGGGGGCGAATGAACGACAGATGCTCACCGATATCGTGCTGCCCGCGGCGCTGCCCTCGATCTTCGCAGGTCTTCGCATCGCGGTCGGATCGGCCTGGATGCTGACGGTCACAGCCGAGATGGTCGCAGTCAAAAGCGGGCTTGGCTACGTCTTGTGGGATTCATATTATTTCCTGCGCTACGATATCGTGCTCGCGGCGATGATCTCGATCGGGCTGCTCGGCTATCTCTCCGACCTCGGCCTCAAGGCCATCATGGCCCGCGCACTGCGCTGGCAGACGACGACCACCGTGCAAGGCAGGACCGGCTGATGGCCGCCATCGAGCTCCGCAACATCGTCAAGGTGTTTTCCGACAAGCGGCGCGGCCGTGACCTTTTGACCCTCGACAACATCAACCTCGACATCGAAGCCAATGACTTCGTCTGCCTGCTCGGCCCGTCCGGCTGCGGCAAGTCGACCCTGCTCAACATCATCGCCGGCTTTGAGCAGGCGACGTCCGGGCGCACGCTGGTCGATGGAAGGCAGGTCCAGCGGCCAGGGTCAGATCGCGGCGTGGTATTCCAGCAGCCGACCCTGATGCCATGGCTGACGGCCATCGACAACGTCGCCTTCCATCTCAAGCTCAAGGGCGTTCCGAAGGCCGAGCGGCACCATCGCGCGATGGAATTCATCGATCTGGTCGGCTTGCGCGGCTTCGAGCACCATCATCCCTCCGAGCTGTCCGGCGGCATGAACCAGCGGGTCGGCATTGCCCGTGCGCTTCTGATGAACCCGAGCGTCATCCTGATGGACGAACCGTTCGCGGCGCTGGACGCCCAGACCAAGCTCGAAATGCAGGAGGAGCTGGTCGCGATCTGGCAGAAGCGCCGCTGCACGATCGTGTTCGTCACCCACAGCGTCGACGAGGCGCTGGTGCTCGGCAACAAGATCGTGGTGATGACGAAGCGGCCGGGCCGGATCCGCGATGCCGTCAATTTCGACCTGCCGCGCCCGCGCGATATCACCAGCCCCGAATTCAATGACGCAAAGCGCCACATCCTGGCTTTGATCCGGGAGGAGTCGACGCGCCTTGCGCAGGCGTCGTAAGGTACCGCCATGCGCAAGCGTCTCGGCATGATCACGCCGTCCTCCAATTCGGTGCTCGAGCCCGTCACCGGTGCCATGCTGGCCGGTGTTGACGGCGTCACCGCGCATTTCTCGCGCTTCCGCGTCACCGAGATTGCGCTCGACGCCGCCGCGCTGAACCAGTTCGACGCCTCGGTGATGCTGCCGGCGGCGGATCTGCTGGCGGATGCCAAGGTCGACGCCATCGCCTGGAATGGGACGTCCGCAAGCTGGCTCGGCATCGGCCGCGACAGGAGCCTTTGCGGGGCGATCAGGGAACGCACAGGCGTGCCAGCGACGACGTCCACGCTCGCCTGCATCGAAGCCGCCCGCGCGCTCGGCGCCAAACGGGTCGGTGTCGTCTCGCCCTACACGGACGACGTACAGCGGCGCATCGGCGACGTTTGGGCCGAGGAGGGGATCGCTCCGCATGCGGACCGGCATCTCGGCCTGCGCGACAATTTCTCCTTCGGCGAGGTTGCATCTGCGACGATCGCCGGCATGATCCGCGCGGTAGCGGCGGAGGGCGCCGATGCCGTCGTCATCCTCTGCACCAATCTCGACGGGGCCGCGCTGGCCACCTCGCTGGAGCGGGAATTGGATATCGCCGTGCTCGATTCGGTGGCGGTCACGCTGTGGCGGACCCTCGGCCTCGCTGGCGGCGATATTGCGACTCTTGCGGAATGGGGCCGGATATTCCAGACAATGCCAGTCGTCAAGTGACGGAGACAGCAGTGACGCAGCTTGATCTTGCTATTCGCGGCGGCACCATCGTGACGGCCAGCGACGAGTTTCGTGCGGATATCGGCATCCGCGACGGCCGCATCGTCAGCATTGCCGACAGCATCGAGGGCGCGGCGCGCGAGATCGACGCGACGGGGCTGCTGGCGCTGCCGGGCGGGATCGACAGCCACGTCCACATCTCGCAAGCCTCAGGCCCCGACGTGGTGATGGCCGACGATTTTGCCTCGGCGACGCGCGCGGCGGCGGCCGGCGGCAACACTATGGTGCTGCCCTTCGCGCTCCAGGAGAAGGGCACCTCGCTGCGGACCTGCGTCGAGAACTACCGCAAGCTTGCCGAGGGCGAGTGCTACATCGACACGGCGTTCCACCTCATCATCTCCGATCCGACCGCGGTCGTGCTCGGGCAGGAGCTGCCGGCCCTCGTCAAGGACGGCTACACCTCGTTCAAGGTATTCATGACCTATGACGACCTCGTGCTCAGCGACGAGCAATTGCTTGAGGTCTTCGACGTCGCGCGTCGCGAGGAGGCGCTGGTCATGGTCCATTGCGAGGGCTACGACGCCATCCGCTTCCTCACCGCGAAGCTCGAACGTGAAGGCCACATCGCGCCCTATTATCACGGCGTGTCCCGGCCCCAGGCGGTCGAGCGCGAGGCGACGCATCGTGCCATCAGCCATGCCGAAGTGATCGGCGTTCCCATCATGATCGTTCACGTCTCCGGACGCGAGGCGATGGAGCAGGTGCGCTGGGCCCAGCAGCGCGGACTGCCGGTGCATGCGGAGACCTGCCCGCAATACATCACGCTCACGGCCGACGACATGAAGGGCCTGAACATGGACATCAGCGGCGCCAAATACGTCTGCTCGCCGCCGCCGCGCGATGCCGAAAGCCAGCAGGCGATCTGGGAAGGCATCACCACTGGCGTGTTCCAGACCTTCTCGTCGGACCATTGCCCGTTCCGCTACGACGATCCCAAGGGCAAGCTGACGCCAAATTCCCGCACCTCGTTTCGCTGGGTGCCGAACGGCATTCCCGGTGTCGAGACGCGGCTGCCGATCCTGTTCTCGGAAGGCGTCTCGAAGGGACGGATCACGCTGCAGAAATTCGTCGAGCTGACCGCGACCAACCATGCGCGCATCTACGGCCTCTATCCGCGCAAGGGCTCGATCGGCGTCGGCTTCGATGCGGATATCGTGCTGTGGGATCCTAAGCTGACCAAGCCGATCCGGCAGGCCGATCTGCACCACGGCTCCGACTACACGCCCTGGGAAGGGTTCGAGGTCACCGGCTGGCCCGTCACCACGATCGCGCGAGGCCGCGTGGTGTGCGAGCACGGCAAGATCGTCGGCGACAAGGGCGCGGGCGAAGTGCTGAGCCGCGGCAAGTCGAGCCTGATCTGATCGGGCTCGACAGATTGCGTCGTCCGAGCGATCAGGGCATGCGGGATTTTGCCAGGACGCAGTGGATGCCCTTATTGCCGTCGACCATTTGTGTGACCCGAAGGTCGGCCGCGATCGAGCAAAGCGTATAGGCGTCCTGCGCGCTGAGCTCGCTGTGCTCGCGGATCAGCACGATCATGTCGCGCAGCGCCGCTTTGGCCGCATCATCGAGATCTTCGTCAAACCCCATGGTGATCCAGTCGGACGCCGTCTCCGCACGCGGTGAGGCGAGGCGAAGATCGCGGCGGACATGGAATTCGAAGGTGCCGGTGAGCGCGGCCTCGATCGCGGTCAGGCAGACTTCGCCGTCGCCTTGAAGCGCGTGACCGTCGCCCGCGGAGAACAGCGCACCCGGCACGAACACCGGAAAATAGACCGTGCTGCCGGCGCCAAGCTCCTTGTTGTCCATGTTGCCGCCGAAGGCCCGTGGCTCCTTTGAGGACAGCCGGCCCCATGCCGGCGGCGGTGCGACGCCGAAATTGCCGAAGAACAAGGCGAGCGGCAGCTCCTGTCCCCACGGCAGCTTGGCGACGTTGCGTGCGCGGTCGAGCGGAATGTGGATGCGGCGGAATTCGGGAAAATCCTCCGGCAGCGTGCCGAGCGTCGGGACCTGGAGATTCCAGCCCCAGTTGCAGCGCAGTTCGATGTTCAGCACGCGCACCTCGAGGACGTCGCCGGGCTCGGCGCCCTCGATGTGGATCGGTCCGGTGAGCAGATGCGGGCCCGGACCGCGAAACGTGCTTGCCAGCACGTCGGCATGTCCGGGCACGATGTCAAAGCCGAGCGACGGCTCGGGCAGATCGTCCGGCTCGCCCGACAGCGTTTCGATGGTGACGCGGTCTCCGGATGCGATCCGGAGCACCGGTTTCAGCCGTCCGTCCCAAAGTCCCCACTGGACGTTTCCGGGCGTGGATCGAAGAACCAAGGCCATGATCCGTCTTCACCGTCCAGCGCCGCTCGCAACGATCGAGGACGGCGAGGTGACACGCTTGCTCAGCCCAAGATAGACCAGCCCCGAGACCCCGATTCCGAACAGCCAGCTCAGATCGGCGCCGCCGAGCAGGTTGATCGAGATCGGTCCCTGCAACGCGCCGACCAGGCCGTCTTCCACCAGCCAGCCGGCGACGAGACCTGCAAGGAAGGCGATCATGCCGGCCCAGTTGATGTCGCCATAGGCGCTGGTCTCGGGCGAGCGATAGAGCTCGGCGACGTCGATCTTGCCCTTCCGCTTGACAAAGAAGTCCGCGAGCACCACGCCGGCCCACGGGCTCATCCACAGCAGCAGGCTGATCATCCAGTTGTCGAACGCCTTGGCGAAAGACGGCGCGAAGATGAAATATAGAGTGACCAGATAGCCGGCGACGCCGACGATAACCGTGAGCCAGAAGCGCGAGAACTTCAGCCCCGCACTCAGTGCCGCCAGTGTCGCCGAGTAGACGTTGAGGATGTTGGTGGCGATCGGGCCATGCAGCACCATCAGCAGGACCAGGATGCTAACCGGACCGCCGAACACCGCGCTGACCATCTTGGCCGGATCGGTGTCCAGCGTCGTCGAGGCGATGGTGGCGCCGAGAATGCCGAGCCAGACCGTCGGCACGAACATGCCGATGTAGCTGTACCAGAACACGGATTTCGCAGGCACGTTTTTCGGCACGAAGCGCGAATAGTCGGACGCCCAGGTGACCCAGGAAATGCCCCAGCCGACGCCGATCGCCGTCGTGAGCAGGGTCAGCATCGCAAGATGCGCACCGGGCGGCAGCGACGTTGCGAGTCCCCAATTGACGACACCGGGCCGGGTCCACGCCAAAATGCTCATCAGCACCATGATGGCGATGGTCGGCGGCACCGTGTATTTCTCGAAGGTGCGGATCGCGTAGAATCCGTAGACCCCGATCAGGACCTGCGCAGCCATCACCACCGTGATGATGACGATCTCGATCAGCCAGGTGTCGGGAACGCCGAACTGGCCGAGGATGCCGATCGAGATCTTCACCGGGAAGTAGGTGTTCACGCCGATCCAGCCCAAGGTCATCACAAACATCAGGATGCTCGGCAGGTAGGCGCCGCGGACGCCGAACGCGGATCGGCTGAGCACCATCTGGTTGACGCCGGTCTTGTGCCCCATCACGGTGAAGGCGGCGAAGATCGCGCAGCCGACGATGTTGCCAAGCACGATGACCGCGATCGTTTCCATCAGTCCGAGCTTGAGGATGATGCCGAGGGCGCCGAGCGCCCAGTTGACCGGAGCGATATTGGCTCCCGCCCAGATCCACATCTGCTGCGGTCCGGTCGAGTCCCGGTCCGCATCAGGAATTGGCTCGATGCTGTGAACATCAGCGCGAAGTTCGGAATCCGTCATGACATCATCCCCCAATACGAAGCACGCTTCGTATTGGTCGCAGCATAAATCGTGCCATTGCGCGCCGAGTTGGCGGAGCAGGGGGTTGTGCGGCCGCTTGATGGTGCCCACGCTGCACCGGATTGCGCCTGAATTTTCAAGCACCGGCCAACCTCACGTGCCGCTTCGCTGGACCATGGCGCGGGACATTTGCGTCCCGGCCGCGGCGCCCGCATGGAGCCCGCGGTGTTGCGTCGGCGGGCAGCGGCACGATGATAAATTGTGCAGCCCGACCCAAAAGTGCAGCAGCCGCGTGAGATCGGCGGCTAATCAAATAGGGCAGTAGCATTGTCGCGGCTGGGGTTGCCGGCGACGATGCGCTGCATCATTTCGACGAACAGGTTCTGTTCCCGCGCGCTCAAATCACCGAGGGTCGCGCGGTGCGCCCTTCGTGCCGGGCCCTCGATCTTGACCAGCAAGGCCGCGCCTGCCGGCGTCAGCCGGCACGATCGCGCCCGGCGATCGTCCTTGTTGACGGCGCGTTCGACCAGGCCGCGCGCGGCGAGCCGCTTCAGTGCGCCGGTCGTTGTCGTCCGATCGAGGGCGATATCGGCTGCTAAAGTGGTCTGATCGGCGGTTTCGCGCACCGCCAACGCGGAGAGCAGGCTGTATTGCAGCGGCGTGACCTCGAACGCGCTGCATGCTTCCTGAAACAGCGCGACGTGAATCTGGTGCAGCCGCCGGATCAGATATCCGGGGCGTTGCGACAATGGCCAGGGGCGATGTTTGCCCCCGCTGCGACGTTTCTTTGCTTGCCGCACTGCACGCTCTCCCAGCCCTGAAACTCTGTCGCGCTTAGCTCGATTCGAGTGCGCTCGCCACCACCCGATGATGGCACGAAGTTTGCTCCTGTCAAAATACGAAGCATGCTTCGTATTTGGGCGGAGCCACCGCCTGCGGAAGTAGAGGAGAGCGCCATGTCCGTCAGCGCCATGTCCGTCACTGCCAGCTTCGACCTGCTGCTGCGAGGCGGCCGCGTGATCTGCCCGGCGTCCGGCGTGGACGGCATCAGGGACGTCGCCATCCGTAACGGCAAGATCGCGGCGGTTGCATCGGACATTCTGCCGACCAGCGCCAGGGAGGTGGTCGACGTCGGCGGCAAGCTCGTGCTGCCCGGGTTGATCGACACCCACGCGCATGTCTATCAATATGTCTCCGGCCGCTTTGGCATGAATGCCGACATGGTCGGTGTGCAGTCGGGCGTGACGACGCTGGTCGACCAGGGCGGACCATCCTGCATGACGCTGCCCGGCTTTCGTCATTTCATCGCGGAGCAGGCGACCTCGCGCGTCTATGCCTTTCTGTCCGCCTATCTCGTCGGCGGACTTGAGGGGCACTACTATCCGAAGCTCTATAGTCCTGACGGCGTCGACATCGATGCGACCGTCAAATCGGCGATGGCCAATCTCGATATCGTGCGCGGCATCAAGGCGCATGCCGAGATCGGCGGCTTTGCGCGCTGGGGCATTCGCGTCATCGAGATGGCGGCGGAGATCGGCCGCCGCGCCGATCTGCCGGTCTATGTGCATTTCGGCCAGCTCTGGGGATTGCCCGAGAGCGGCGCCAATGGAGAGGATGCGGACACCATCCTGACCCGCGTGATTCCGCTGCTGCGCGAGGGCGACATCCTCGCGCATCCGTTCACGCGTCATCCCGGCGGCTTCGTCAACCGCGAGGGCGAGGTGCATCCGGTGATCCAGGCGGCACTCGATCGCGGCCTGAAGGTCGACGTCGGTCACGGCAGCCATTTTTCGTATCGTCTCGCCAAGAAGGCGATCGCCGCCGGCATCGTTCCGACCACGCTGGGCGCCGACATTCACGGCTACAACACCCACGTGCCTGCGCCGGCCGGGACTCCCGACGAGCACGAGGATGAGGAAAACCACCCCTTCGCCGGTCAGGCCAAGTTCAGCCTGGTCCAGGCGATGAGCTCGATGATGGCGCTCGGCCTGTCGCTCGAGCAGGTGGTGCCGATGGTCACCTCCAATCCGGCCAAAATGCTCGGCCGCAGCGAGGAGATCGGCGCGCTTAGGGTCGGCCGGGACGCGGACGTCTCCGTCCTCACGGAACGAAACGGCCGCTTCGTCCTGCGCGACAACGAGAAGAACGAAGTCATCGCCGAGCGGCTGCTTCAGCCGGCGTTCTGCCTGCGCGCCGGCACGCGGTTTGACGCCGTTGCGCCGATCCTGCCGCAAGCTGTCGCGGCGTAAGCCCTTTGAAGGAGAGCGCCGGCGTGCGCAGCGAGCGAAAGTTTCCTTCTGGCGGGTCGGGGCAGGGCGTGGGCGCACGGCTGCCGCGGAAGGAGGACGACCGGCTGATGCGCGGCCGCGGCCAGTTCGTTGCCGACATTCGCGTCGCAGGCTTGCAGGACGTTGCCTTCGTGCGCAGTCCACTGGCGCATGCGCGAATCCGCGGCATCCATGTGCCAGAGCGCTATCGCGGCAGTGTCTTCACGGCGGCGGATCTTTCCGGTGTCAGCCCGATCCGCGCCGTATCGGCCCTTCCGGGCTTCAAGATCTCGGAGCAGCCGGTGCTGGCCTCCGGCAAGGTGCGCCAGGTCGGCGAGCTCGTTGCGATGTGCGTCGCACCGACGCGCGCCGAGGCCGAGGACATCGCGGCATCAGTGACGCTCGATCTCGAGGAATTGCCTGCGGTCTACGACATGCTGAAGGCGCGCGAGCCGGGCTCGGCCCTGGTGCATGAGCATTGGGGCGACAACGTCTTCCTCGAAACCAATTACGAGGTCGATATTGCCGCCGCGCTCGACGCGCCGATCAAGGTGACGCGCGAGATCTCGACCGCGCGGCAATGCATGTCGCCGCTCGAAGGCCGTGGCGTGGTTGCGAGCTTCGACCGGCGGCTCGATCAACTCACGCTGCATTCCGCGGCCCAGATGCCGCACATCACGCGCAGCGGTCTTGCCGAATGCCTCGGCATGGAGGAGGGCCGGATCCGCGTCATCTCGCCCGATGTCGGCGGCGGATTTGGGCACAAGGGAATTCTGCTGCCCGAAGAGGTCTGCCTGTCCTGGCTGACGATGAACTGCGGCCATCCGGTGCGCTGGATCGAGGATCGCCGCGAGCATCTCGTCGCCAGCTCCAATTGCCGCGAACACCATTACAGGATCACGGCCTATGCCGATCGCGATGGCACATTGCGCGGCATCGACTGCGAGGCAACAGTGGATTCCGGCGCCTACTCGTCCTATCCGTTCTCGGCCTGCCTCGAAGCCGCGCAGGTCGCGAGCATTCTGCCCGGCCCCTATCGGATGCCGGCCTATCGCTGCCGCACCTTTTCGGTCGCCACCAACAAATGTCCGATCCTGCCATATCGCGGCGTGGCGCGCACCGGCGTGTGCTTTGCGCTGGAACTGATGCTCGACCTCGTCGCGGCGGAGGCGGGTCTCGAACCAGGCGAGGTGCGGCTGCGCAACCTGGTGCGGCCGGAGCAGATGCCGTTCGACAACATCACCAGGAAGCATTTCGACAGCGGCGACTATCCGGAAGCAATGCGGCGCGCGCTCGCCGCGATCGACATCGATGCAATTCGCGCGCGCCAGGGGCAGGGCCAAACTGACGGCCGGCGTATCGGTGTCGGCGTCTCCATCTATTGCGAGCAGGCCGCGCATGGCACGTCGGTCTATGCCGGCTGGGGCATCCCGATGGTCCCGGGTCATGAGCAGGCAACGGCGCGGCTGACGCCGGACGGCGGCCTCGAGCTGCGCGTGGGCGTGCATTCGCACGGGCAGGGCATGGAGACGACGCTCGCGCAGGTCGCGCATGAGATGCTGGGAATGGACGTCGCAAAGGTGCGCATCATCCTCGGCGATACCGCGATGACGCCGTATTCGACCGGCACCTGGGGCTCGCGCTCGATGGTCATGGCGGGCGGTGCGGTGGCGGCCGCCTGCCGCGAGCTCGGCGAACGTGCGAGGCGCATCGGCGCCAAACTGTTACAGCACGATCCGGCCTCGGTGGTGTTGCAGAACGGCGAGGTGCGCGGCGTCAATGGCAGCGTCAGCCTCCAGGCGATCGCCCACACCTGGTATCGCCGCCCGCAGGATCTGCCGGCCGACGTCGATCCCGGCGGATTGGAAGTGACCCAGGGCTACAAGCCTGCGCGCGACAGCGGCACGTTCAGCTATGCCGCGCATGCCGCCGTCGTTGCGGTCGATCCTGATGTCGGCGAGGTCGAGATCCTCGACTACGTGATCGTCGAGGACGGCGGCGTGCTGGTCAACCCGATGGTCGTCGACGGCCAGATCTATGGCGGTCTCGCCCAAGGGGTCGGCACGGCGCTCTACGAAGAGATGCCGTTTGACACGTCCGGCCAGCCGCTGGCGACGACGCTTGCCGACTATCTGCTTCCCGGCGCGACCGAAGTTCCGGCGGCGCGTCTCGACCACATGGAGACGCCGTCGCCCTACACGCAGTTCGGCGTGAAAGGCATCGGCGAGGGCGGTGCGATTGCGCCGCCTGCCGCGATCGCCAACGCCGTCAACGATGCGCTGCGGCCGCTCGGCGTCGAGATGATGCAGTCGCCGATCACGCCACGCCGCGTGGTCGAGGCCGTGCTGGCCGCGCGCGCCGCCGAAAGGAATGCGGCATGAAGCCCGCACCGTTCAGCTATGAGCGCCCACGCGACCTCAACGCGGCGCTGGCGATGCTTGCGGCGAACGGATCTGCGAAGATCATCGCAGGCGGCCAATCACTGGGGCCGATGCTGAACTTGCGGCTGGTGCAGCCGGAACTCGTCGTCGACATCTCCGGCTTGGCCGCTCTCAAACGGGCAGAATCGTCCCGCGACGAACTCGTGCTCGGCGCCCTGGTCACGCATGCCGATATCGAGGACGGACGCACGCCGGATGTGACCCGCGGCGCCATGCGCGGCGTTGCCGCCAACATCGCCTATCGCGCGGTGCGCAACCGCGGCACGATCGGCGGCTCGCTCAGCCATGCCGATCCCGCCGCGGACTGGGTCTCCGCGCTGGCGGCTCTGGGGGCGCGGTTGACGCTGCGCAGTCTTGCCGGCGCGCGCACGCTGGCCGTCGAGGCGTTCGTCGTCGGCGCCCTCGAATCGGCGCTGCACGCCGGCGAGATCGTCGAGGCCATTCATGTGCCGGCGCGTGCCGTCTCGGCGCATTGGGGCTATGCCAAGAGCTGCCGCAAGACCGGCGAGTTTGCCCATGCCATCGGCGCGGTCCTGGTCGATCCCGCCGCCGCCACCGCCCGCGTCGTGATCGGTGCGATCGACACGGCGCCGATCGTCGTGACCGATGCGGCGGAGCTGTTCGGCGGGCGGGTCGGCGCCGATTACAAGCAGCGTTTTGATGCCCGCATCGCGGATCTCCTGATTGCGAAGGCCGGGATCAACGACGCTGTACGGCGACACATCCATGTGAGCGTGTTGAAGCGTGCCGTTCACGAGGCCGCGGCATGAACACGATCACCCTCAGCGTCAACCATCGTGCGGTGGAGGTGCTGGCTGAGCCGCGCACCAGTCTTGCCGATTTCGTACGCGACAAGCTCGACCTGACCGGCACGCATCTCGGCTGCGAGCACGGCGTTTGCGGTGCCTGCACCGTACTGCTCGACGGGGTGCCGGCGCGCTCCTGCATCACTTATGCCGCGGCCTGCCAGGGCGCCGACATCACTACCATCGAAGGCCTCGACGAGGACGAGGTCACGGCCGAGCTGCGCGCTGCCTTCACCCGGGAGCATGCCTTGCAATGCGGCTACTGCACCCCGGGGATGCTGGTCTCCGCGCGCGACTTGGTGCTGCGTCTGCCGGATGCTGACGAGCGCCGGATCCGCGTCGGCCTGAGCGGCAATCTCTGCCGCTGCACCGGCTATGTCGGTATCGTGCGGGCGGTGCAGTCGGTGATCGAGACGCGGCGCGCGCGCAACATCGCGCCGCAAGCCGGTGGCGGCCGGACCATCCTTGGTCCCGCCGGTTCGGGGCGGGCCACGTCGGGCGGAAACGAACAGCCGCTGCGGCCTGCGCGGCAGGAGCTTGCGCCGGCATCGGAAAGTTCCGCACCGGACGTCATCCCGGACTTCACGCCTGCGACCGTTCTCGATCAGCGCTTCACGCTGCCGCACGCGCCGGCAAAAGTGTTTGCGATGTTCGATGACATCAAGAGCATCGCAGCCTGCCTTCCCGGCGTGTCGCTGACGGCGCCCCCGAAGCCGGAGCGCGTCGAAGGTGCGATCCGCGTCAGGCTCGGGCCGATTGCGGCAGCATTCGAGGGGGCCGCGCGCGTCGAGCGCGATCCGGCGACGCTCTCCGGCCGCATCGTCGGCATCGGCACGGATCGCCGCAGCCGCTCGGCGACGCAAGGTGAAATTTGCTACCGCCTGGTCCCCATCGATGGCGGCGCTGCGACCGCCGTCGAGCTGTCGATCGGGTACACGCTCACCGGAATGCTGGCCCAGGTCGGCCGGCCGGGCCTGGTGCGCGATCTCGCCGGACGCCTGGTGGCGGACTTCGCCGGCAATCTCGACCGCCACATGTCGGGTGCGCCGCTGCGCGAGGTCGCTCCGGCGGAGCTCGGCGGCTTGCCGATCATCTTCGATGTTTTGCGCGCCCGCCTCGCGCGCGTCTTTGGCCGCTTCTTCGCCAAAAGGGGCGGAGCGGGATGACGGATCGGCGCGTTCGCGCAGCGCGGAAGCGACGAAGCTTGGACTGCCTAGAGATCAACAGCGTGGGATTTGGAGAGACAGAATGACACGAGCACTCGGACTTGTTCCGGCAGTCGCGCTGGCGGCAGCCCTGTTCGCCGGCGCGGCGGCGGCGCAGACCATCAAGATCGGCGTCAACGAACCGCTCACCGGCGCGTTCGCGGCGTCCGGCACTTATGTCGTCAATGGTGCCAAGATCGCTGCCGACGAGATCAACGCCAAGGGCGGTGTTCTCGGCAAGAAGATCGAGCTCGTGATCGAGGACAACAAGAGCAACCCGACCGAAGCGGCCGCCGTTGCCGAGAAGCTCATCACCAGCGACAAGGTGCCGGTCCTGATGGGCGCCTGGGGCTCGAGCCTGACACTGGCCGTGATGCCGAAGCTGATCGAATATGAGACGCCGATGGTCGTCGAGACCTCGTCCTCGGGCAAGATCACGACGACCGGCAATCCCTTCATCTTCCGCATCTCGCCGCCTTCGGCGGTCGAGGCTGCGGCGTTCAAGGGCATTGTCGACAAGCTCGCATTGAAGAAGGTCGACTTCCTCGTCATCAACAACGACTGGGGCCGCGGCACGGCCGAGGATTTCAGCAAGATGATGAAGGACAAGGGGATCGGGATCGGCCTGGTCGAGACCATGGACCAGGGCGCGCAGGACATGAGCGCGCAGCTCTCCAAGATCAAGAGCTCGGATTCGGAGACCGTCATCGTCACCACCGCCGTTGATCAGTTGACGCTGATCTTCAAGCAGGCGGCCGCGCTGGGGCTCAAGAAGCGCATCATCACCACCGGCGGCTCGCAGAACCCGGACCAGATCATCGCGCAGGCGGGAGCCGCCGCCAATGGCACCATGCATCTGACGACATTCCTGCCATGGTTCCCGGACAAGACGCCCAACCCGGAAGCGACCAACTATTTCATCTCGGAGTGGAAGAAGCGCGGCTTCGAGTTCGCCGGCTGCACCGAGAGCTTCCGCGGCTATGACGGCATCCGCACCGCGGCGGCCGCGATCGAGAAGGCGGGCAAGGCCGAGCCCGCGGCGATCAAGGCGGCGTTCTGGGACATCAAGCTGAAGGGGCTCAACGGCGATATCATGTTCCGCAAGTCCGGTCCCGAAGGCAAGGAGAGCGGGCAGAGCCAGCCGAACGTCTATCTGATCGAGATCAACGAGGGCAAGGTCGAGATGAAGACGCTCTAGGGTCGGCCAGTCACAGGCGAGGGCGGCACATCGCCACTCTCGCCTTACTACGCAGGGCTATCGCATATGAAGAAAAGCGCGGCGGGCAGCTTGCCTGCGGCCCATCCTTCGAGACGCCCGCCTACGGCGGGCCCTCAGGATGAGGTCGCGTTTTGCGGCGAGATATTAGACCCTCATGGTGAGGAGCCCGCCAAAGCGGGCGTCTCGAACCATGCAGGCTGAGCTCATCCGGCGGCCTCCCGCTGTCATATGCGATAGCCCTACTTTACTACGAGTCATTCGGGAACGGCTTTGAGCGAATTCCTACAGCATCTGGTCAACATGCTCGTGCTCGGCGGCACTTATGCGCTGCTGGGCATCGGGCTCACGCTGATCTTCGGCATCATGAACGTCGTGAACTTCACGCACGGCGTTTTGTACACGTTCGGCGCCTACATCATGTTCATCGTGGTGCATCAGCTCGGGCTGAACTTCTTCCTGGCGTTGCCCGTGGCCGTGCTGGCCGGATGGCTGTTAGGTGCGGCCATCGAGCTGACGCTGCTGAGGCCGCTGCGCGGCTCCGACATCGACACCACGATGCTGGTCATGATCGGCGCCTGGATCGCAATGCAATCAGGCGCGTTGTGGATATGGGGCGGCGTCGCGAAATCGGTTGCAACACCGTTTCCGGAGGCCCCGCTGGTGCTCGGACCGGTTTCGGTGTCCTGGCTGCGCCTGTTCGTGCTGGCGGCAGCGGCATTCCTGATCCTGGTGACGTACCTGTTGATCAACCGGACCAGACTTGGCCGTGCGATGAGGGCAACGTTTCAGGACGACGACACGGCCTCGCTAATGGGGGTCAATGTCGATCTGATTTACACCTCGACCTTCGCGATCGGCTCCAGTCTTGCGGCTGCCGCGGGCGCGCTGCTCGGGCCGGTCTATGTGATCTTTCCGCAGATGGGCGATCTCGCCGCCGTCAAGGCGTTCGCCATCGTCATCCTCGGCGGCCTCGGCAACATCACGGGAGCGGTGATCGGCGGCTTTATCCTGGCTTTGGCGGAGGAGCTCGGCGCCGGCTATGTCTCGTCCGGTTACCGCGACGCCATGGGCTTCGTGATCATCATCGCGGTCCTGATCTTCAAGCCGACCGGACTGTTCGCGCGCTCGGAGCGCGTCGGATGAGGGCAGGTCTCACCATTCTTGCCGTCGCAGCGTTGGCTTCTGTGCCGCTCTGGCTGCGCGATCCCTATCTCCTGAACGCGCTGATCACGACCGGGATCTTCGTCATCGGCGCGATGAGTCTCAACCTGCTGCTCGGCTTCACCGGGCAGCTGAGCCTCGGTCACATCGCCTTCTTCGGCATCGGCGCCTATGTCAGCGCGCTGACATCGCTCGGCTTCGACATCGGACTGCCCGGCGGCTTTCGGCTGGTTCATGAGCCGTGGCCGCCGATCCTGGGATTCGTGCTCGCGATCCTGATCGCGGGAACGTGCGGCTATTTCGTCGGGCTGCTCTCGTTCCGGGTCCGCGGCGCTTATTTCGTCATCGTGACGATCTCCTTTGCCGAGGTCGTCCGGCTGGTCGCGTTAAATTGGGTCGATCTGACGCAAGGGCCTCTGGCGCTGACCAACATCCCCTCGATTGCGCTGCCTTTGGCTGGCCTTGGCGAGCTGACACTGCGCACCAAGCTGCAGAACTATTACCTCGTGCTGGCGGTGGGGCTGATCGCCTATCTCCTGATCGCGCGCCTCGTTCATTCGCATTTCGGCCGAGCGATGCGCGGACTGATGGAGAATGAAACACTGGCAGTCTCCGTCGGCATCGACGTGACCAGGACGCTGACGCTGGCGGCGGTGATATCGGCCGCGATCGCAGGCGCGGCCGGCAGCCTCTATGCCCACTATATCCGGATCATCGATCCCGAGGTGTTTGCCTTCATCAACACCGTCACCATGGTGATCATGGTCATCAGCGGCGGCAAGGGCTCGCTGGCCGGTCCCGTCGTCGGAGGCCTGATCTTCGGGCTGCTGCCGGTCGCGCTGCGTCCGATCATGGCTCCTGAAGCGCAGTGGATCGCCTATGGCGGCGTGCTGATCGCCATTCTGTTCGTGCTGCCGCGCGGCATCGTTCCATCGCTGGCCCAACGCTTTGCCGCTAGACGAAGCGGGAAGACCGCGCTGCCGCCGGTCGCGCTGGCCGACACCGGCGTCAAGGAGCGGGTGTGATGACGATGCGTGCCGTTGCCATGACGGTCGACCAGGTCGCGGTGCGCTTCGGCGGGCTCGTCGCGATCTCGGACATGAGTTTCACTGTGGGCGGGGGCGAGATCCTCAGTCTGATCGGGCCGAATGGCGCCGGCAAGACCACGGCCTTCAACGTCATGACCGGTTTCCTGGAGCCCAGCGCCGGGCGCGTCACCTATCAGGGCACCGCGCTCAACGGATTGAAGCCGCATCAGATCGCCGATCTCGGCCTGATCCGCACCTTCCAGCGTACCAGCGTGTTTCCCAACGACACTGTGTATGACAATCTCATGATCGGGTTGCACCGCCAGGGCAGGGTCCGGCTGCTCGATGCCATCCTCGGGCTGCCGCGCGCACGCGCCTCGGAGCGCAAGCTGCGACAGCGCGCAAGCGAGCTGATCGAATGGGTCGGCCTTGAACGCCGCGCCCACGATGCGGCCGGCTCGCTCTCCTATGGCGAGCAGCGTCTGGTCGGCGTCGCGCTCGCGCTCGCTGCGGAGCCCTCGATGCTGCTGCTCGACGAGCCGGTGTCGGGCATGAATGCCTCGGAGACGCACCGGTTTGTCGAGCTCATCCGCGGCATCCGCGACCGCGGCATCACGATCCTGCTGGTCGAGCACGACATGCCGATGGTGATGACGGTCTCGGACCGCATCGTGGTGCTGAACTATGGCCGCATCATCGCCGAGGGGACGCCCGAGGTGATCCGCAACGATCCGGCCGTGATCGAGGCCTATCTCGGACATGGCGCGGCACGTGCTTGAAATCCGGGACATGGTGTGCGGCTATGGCGGCGTCACCGCCCTGCGCGGCATCTCGCTGGACGTGAAGGCCGGTCAGCTGGTGGCCCTGATCGGCGCCAACGGTGCCGGCAAGAGCACGACGCTGCGGGCCATTTCGGGACTGGTGCCGCCGTGCTCCGGTCAGATGCGTTTCGAGGGCCTCGACATCACCGGAGCCCGGCCACCACGCGTGCTGGCAAGCGGGATCGCGCATTGCCCGGAAGGGCGGCGGGTGTTCCCGCACATGAGTGTCGAGGAAAATCTCGACATGGGCGCTTACTTGCGGAGCGGCTCCGGCGAGATCGCGGCCGATCGCGATCGCATTTACGCGGAATTCCCGCGGCTTGCCGAGCGGCGCCGGCAGGCCGCCGGCACGCTGTCCGGCGGCGAGCAGCAGATGCTTGCGATCGGACGTGCTCTGATGTCGCGGCCGCGGCTGATCATGTTCGACGAGCCATCGCTCGGGCTTGCCCCCAACATCGTCGAGCGGACCTTTGCGATCATCCGCCGCATCCGCGATGCTGGCACCACGGTGCTCCTGGTCGAGCAGAACGCGTTCGCGGCGCTGGATATGTGCGATCACGCCTACCTGCTCGAGAACGGCCGCATCGTGCTGTCCGGGGCCGGCGCCGAGCTGATCGAGAACGAGCATGTGCGCAAGGCCTATCTTGGTGGATGATGTGACGGTCCGCCCAGACGAATCCGGGTGGATCGCGGTCTGTGATCTGGATCGGCTGAAGGCAGAGACGATCGTTTGCGTCCGCGTGGCCGGGCTCGACATGCTCGTGATCTGGAACGATGGCGAGGTCGCCGCCTGCGAGCGCGCGTGCCCGCACGAACAGGCGGACCTCGGTCTTGGACAGGTGGCGGCGGGACATCTGTTTTGTCCCCGTCACGCAGCATCGTTCGATCTGCGCGACGGCTGCATCTCTTCGGGTTGGCCAAGTCCGCCGTTGCGGCTCTTTTCCGTCCGGGTCACGGGACAGCAAGTCTGGATTGATGCGGGGGCGGGACAGTCGGGGCGATGATGGCATTGTGCCCCTGTTTTGCCCGACGAGTCAAAGATGGGGCGTGACGTCGATTTGCCTTTAGACGCGGTGCGGATTTGCCTTTGGAAACAACGACACCCCTACTGTGCATGGGGGTTGTTTTCGCGCTTTTAGTCCAGCAGCCGGGGCCGCGCGTCTCTCGTGAAGATTGATTGAATCGCAGACGATTGCCGGGAGCTCATTGCTGCCATAGGCGATATCGAGTCGCTTGTGCGTTAGCGGCAGGCGAAGCGGCGAAAGCCCGGCAATCTCTTCATCGGTGAGCTTGAGATCGAGAAAACGCTCTGAGTTGCTAGAAGCCGAAATAGCTCAGCCCCGGATGATCGTCGGGCCGGCGGCCCAGCGGCCAACGAAACTTCCGTTCGGATTCGGAGATTGGGTGTTCGTTGATGCTCGCGTGACGTGTGCGCATCAAGCCGTCCTCAGCAAATTCCCAGTTCTCGTTACCGTAGGCACGAAACCACTGGCCGCTGTCGTCGTGATACTCATAGGCAAAGCGCACTGCAATGCGGTTGCCGGCGAACGTCCAGAGCTCCTTGATCAATCGATAATCGAGCTCCCTATTCCACTTGCGGGTCAGAAAGGCCTGTGCCTCCTCGCGGCCGTTGGCGAACTCCGCGCGATTGCGCCAGTGGGTGTCGACCGTATAAGCCAGCGCGACCTTGGCGGGATCGCGGCTATTCCAGCCATCCTCGGCCAATCGGACCTTCTCGACGGCGCTCTGTTCGTTGAACGGCGGCAGCGGGGGGCGAGACATTTCAATTCTCCTTTGATCGTGCGTTGAGGGTGATCGATGTGCTTGCGTGTTTGGACTGCGAAACCCAGGAAGAGACTGTTGGACTGTTGCGTGGGATGCGCCGGTCTTCCGGTGTTGAGAAGCGCCGCTTTCAAAGGGCGAGTTGAATTCGATTGTCGTCTTGCCCCGCCAGCTCTGCAGGCACGGCGGAGCAAAGCAGGATTTCATCGTCAGCAATCTTCGCCGCGGGCTCGTTCACGTAAGTGACGGTGCCGGCAAGCAACTTCGTCTTGCATGTGCCGCAGGTGCCGGCACGGCAACTGAACTCTGGTGAAAGCCCGCGGGCCTCCGCGAGGTCGAGCAATGTCCCCGACTGAGGCGTCCAACGCGCTTCCTTCAGCGAGTTCATGAAAGCGACCGGTACAGGGTTTGAGGAAGGCGGCTTGTTCGCAGGCGCCGCCGCGCCTACATCGGCGGTCCGCTTCAGCGAAGAGGGCCCGAACGCCTCGGCGTGGATTCTGCCGTCCGCGATGTTGTACACTCGCAGCCCATCATACAATGCTCGAGTGAACTGGGTTGGGCCGCACAGGTAGAATTCGTAGTCGTTGAATTGTAGAAATCGCGTGAGGAGCGTCATGTCGATCCGGCCGGGCGCATCATAGTCCAGGCCCTCCCGGGCACCGGACGCGTCGCTGAGCACCCGAACGAGCTTCACGGCCCCTTGCGCCGCTTCCACCAGCTCGGCCAGCTCCCTGTCAAAGGCGCGGTCCTGCTTCGAGCGCGCGGCGTGGAAGAAGACCGTAGGGCGGATCCGCTGCTTGCGAAGTCCCTCGTAGACGATGTGTCGCAACATCGCAAGCATTGGCGTGACACCCACGCCGCCGGCCAAAAGCACCGCCGGGCGCGTGGCGCGCGCGTCGATCGTGAATTCTCCGGCCGGTGCGCGCGCTTCAATGATGTCGCCCACGCGGATGAAATCGTGCAGGTGGCTCGAAACGACGCCGTCGCGCTTGACGCTGATCCGGTAGATCCCATCGGAAGGGGCGACAGACAGCGTATAGGTCCGTAGCACGGGCTTATCGGTGCCTGGAAGCGTGACCCGAATGGGCAGGTGCTGGCCGGCCTGGTGAGGGAGAAGCCCCGCGCCGTCGTCCGGCTGCAGGTGAAAGGAGCGGATCGACGCGCTCTCGTCGACGACCTTGGTGACCTTGAGCGGGCGCCAGCGCGTCGCAAGCTCGGCTGCGCGCAGACGGTCGGCCGCGTGGTCCCAGTCGCCGGTCATCAACGAACTCGGCGACCGGCCATCCTCAGTGTACGTCCAACGCAGAGCCAGTGCACCGCGCCTGCGCACGATCCGTCGGGCGCGAAACGTCCATAACCGCTCAGCCCCCTGAAACGCTGCGATTTCCGGCGACTCCAACAGCACTTCCGCATCGCCGGTCATCTGCAACATGTCGCCCGTTGTGAAGTCGACGAACAGAAGTCCGGCCTTGCCGTTCAGCAGGATGTTGCCGAGGGTCGCGAAGAAAAGGTTCCCATCGAAATCAGGAATAGTCAGCGTTCCGTCCTCGGCTACGCGCACGAAACCAGCCTTGCCGCCGCGATGTGACACATCGACTTGGCGACGGTCCTCGCGATCCACATAGGACGCAACGAAGAAGGCGTCCGCGGCTTCAATTATCGCATGCGCAGCTGAATCAAGCCCGGACATGTCCTCGACGACACCAGCGAACGCCCGGCCCGGGTCGCGGTCGAATGCGAAATCCCTCAGCTGGATGTAGCGGGGACAGTTTCCGAAGCTCTGGTCGACCTCGACGGCGAAGCCGTTGCCGGCGATGCGAAGAAGGCCATTCATGCGATTTCGCCGCCGCGTGTGCATCTCGATCCCGAGAAGGCCGAGGGCGCTTCCATCGGCCATGCCAACGCTCGCCGGGTCGGTGGGATCGGGCCAGGCGGCGATTTCGAGCGTCGTCCGCGTTGGCGAGTTCATGAAGCCCGGCGTTCCCTCGAGAAACGTGGCCCAGGAATCTCCGTTCGCATCGACGCTCCCCAGGACGATGAATGGGAGCTTTGCATAGAAATCGCGATGCTGATCAGGCATATGATCCCGCACCACGCGCCGACCGACGATCTCCATCCGGTCGGCAACGCCGACCCTGGCCTGGATCGCTATTTCGCCGGGATGCCAGGTATCGAGCCTTTTCGCCGACCCTTGATCGTTCATCGTGCCAGTTCCTTCTGCGTTGAGAGCGGGCGCGCCGCAAACGCGCCCGCGGCACGTCCTTACGCAGCGGCGGAGAGGCCGACAAGCCCGGCAGGGCCTCGATGCGGCGCAGGAAGGCGTTGACGCGGGCGTAGCCGGATAGATCGACATTGCCTTCCGGAGCGCGCGCCACGTAGCTGTAAAGCGCCACATCCGCGATCGTCGGACCTTCGCCGACAAGCCAGTCAGCATCCGTCAGATGAGTTTCGAGCCGCCTCAGCAGGACATGGGCTCGGCCGATGACGTCCTCGGGATTATGTTTGGCGCCGAACACCGTGATCAGCCGTGCCGCCGCGGGGCCAAAGGCGACTTCGCCAGCTGCAACCGAGAGCCAGCGCTGAATTTGCGCGGCGGCCCTTGGATCCCCCGGCAGCCAATCCTTTCGATCGAACTTCTTGGCGAGATAGACTAGGATGGCGTTCGAATCCGAGACGACGATGCCATCGTCATCCAACACTGGCACTTGGCCGAAGGGATTGAGCGAGAGAAATTCGGGCTTCTTGTGCGCGCCTGATTTCAGGTCGACTGCGATCAGTTCGAATGGCTCTCCCAGTAGAGAGATGAAGAGCCGGGCGCGGTGCGAGTGGCCGGACAAGGGATGATAGTAGAGCTTCATAGTCGTGTTCCTGAATTCGATGGCTGGGTCAATTCCCGTTGCCGCCAGTGCACGTTGTCCCAAGGGCGATCTGGTGAGAATGCTCCGTTTCAGCACTTCATTATTGCAGCGAACGCAATTATCCGGTGCGCTTGCGCTTGGTATCCGCCGATCTGGGTGCACCCTGGAGCAAATCCTCAACCGTTGAGACCGGTTCGCCAGTTGCTCGCTGATACCTGATTTAGAACGTCGCTCGCGGAAGCTATGAGCTGCTCGCCTGGCCGGTCAGCCTCATGCATGCTGGCCAGCAAATGCTGCCCAAGAAATCGCGCGCATTCTTCGACTTTGCGGCCCCGGCTACGAGACCGCCTCCAGGAGGAAACTGCGGCATTCGAGACCTAGTGGCTGGAGAGGGAGGTCGCTCTGACCGGGCGGGCCGCGGGCCTGCCAAGGCCGCAGTGGCGAACGTCACAAAGGGCACGCCTGGACGCGGCAGTAAGACGTTGCCGGTAGTATCAAAGGGTGAATTGCTCTTTTAGGCGCGGCGTCATCCAATTGAGAAAGGTGCGAAGTTTGATTGGCATCGGCTTGCGCGGTGGGTAGAGGATGTGTACCGGCAGCGGCGTCGGCTCGAATTCATCGAGGACGATATCGAGCTTTCGCTCGCGCATTGCGCCATCCATCTTGTAGGACATCACTCGCGCCAGGCCAGCGCCATCGATGGCGGCGAGCACCGCGGCTTCGGACGTATTCACGCAGAGCTGCGACCTGATCGGTGCCGCCCTGGTACGATTGCCGGAGACGAACCTCCAGGCCGTAGCTGCGGCATGATCGTCGATCGTGATGCACTGATGTTTCGCTAGATCGCCGAGCGTTTTCGGCCGTCCGTGCGTCTTCAGGTATGAGGGGCTTGCGCAGACGACGATACGGATCGATCCGATCCGCGTCGCGATCATGCTGCTCTCCGGCAGGGGACCGATACGGATCGCGACATCGATATTCTCATCGGTGATGTTTACGACTGCGTCGGTCAACTTCAGCCTTAGCGAAATGTCCGGATGGGCGTCGAGGAATTCGATCGTGTGCGGCAGCAAGTGGGTGTGGCCGAGCCCCCACGGTGCCGTTACCGCCATCTCGCCCTTTGGCAGGCGGTACTCGCCGGATAGCTCCCGCTCGGCATCCTCGACCTGCTCGACAATGCGCTTGCAGGCTTCGATGTAGGAACGTCCGGCGTCGGTTAAGGTCATTCGGCGCGAGGTACGCTGAAACAGCTGGGCTTTGAGGCGGGCTTCGAGCTCGGAGACTTTCCGGCTGATGGTCGCAACCGGCAATTTGAGACGGCGCGATGCCGCCGAGATGCTGCCGGTCTCCGCTACTGCAATGATCGCCGACATCGCCTCGAGGCGATCCATCTGCCCACCTTCCCAAATTTGCGAAAGTTCCTTCTCATTTATATGGGCTGCACCGCGGTGGCGCAATGCGGTACGTCGCATCGTATCGGCGATCTGTCGAACGGCTGTGAGTGACTAGGTCGCGGCATGGGAAGCAGCATGTGTCGACAAGATTAAAGCTCACTCTGGACCCGGAATTCGACATGAAGGACGTTCGTTTGTTCGGCCCGCTTGCCGCCCTGAGCCGCCGGCGTTTTGCTTTGGGCCTGCCGCTGTTGACTGCGGCCGCAGCCGTTTCACAGAACGTGTCCGTGGCGAACGCAGCGCCCGGTGGCAAGCCGCCGATCGTCACTTATCATCGCACCAAGACGGTCGACGGCATCAAGACCTTCTATCGCGAGGCCGGGCCGAAGGGAGCTCCGGTCGTGTTGCTCCTGCACGGCTTCCCGACGTCCTCACACATGTTTCGCAATCTCATTCCAGAGCTTGCCGATCGCTATCACGTCATCGCTCCCGATTATCCCGGCTATGGCCAGAGCGATATGCCCGACCGGACCAAGTTCGCCTACACTTTCGACCGCTTTGGGGAGCTGGTTGACGGGCTGCTCGATCAGCTGGGCGTCCGTAACTTCGCCATGTACGTCATGGACTACGGCGCGCCGGTTGGCTGGCGCCTGGCGCTCAAGCATCCCGAGCGTGTGACGGCCCTCATCGTGCAGAACGGTAACGCCTATGACGAAGGTTTGAAAGAATTCTGGGACCCGATCAAGGCCTACTGGGCCGACCACTCCGAAGAGCATCGCAAGGCGCTGTACCAGCTGGTTACGCCGGAGATCACCAAGTTCCAGTACACCGATGGGGTCAGCGACGTGACCCGCGTTTCGCCCGACAATTGGGTGCATGACCAAGCCCTCCTGGACCGTCCCGGCAACGCCGAGATCCAGATGGATCTGTTCTACGACTACCGCACCAACCTGCCGCTCTATCCCAAGGTGCAGGCCTATTTGCGCAAGCATCAGCCGCCCACGCTGATCGTCTGGGGCAAGAACGACAAGATCTTCCCGGCGGACGGCGCCCACCCCTACAAGCGCGACCTGCCGAAGGTCGAGTTTCATCTGATCGATACCGGGCACTTCGCGCTCGAGGACAAGGCCGACGAGATGGTGCCCCTCATCCGCGATTTCCTTGGCCGCAAGCTTGCCTCCTGAGCCGATGAGCCAACACGGCAGACCCTCCCGCAGGCATTTCATCGCGACCTCCACCGGCCTGGCGGCAAGCGTCGCGGCCGGCCAGGCTATCGCCGACACCCTCGCCGACGTGCCGGCGCGCGCGGTCGGCGCGGATCTCAGCGGCCATAGTGAGCGGTCGAAATATGTGAAGATCGGCCGCATTCCCGAAGCGGGCCCTGGCAAGCGCAACGTCGATCCGAGTGACGCGATCAATTCGAAGGCGCCGCTAGACAAATTGGTCGGCAGCATCACGCCGACGGATCTGCACTACGAGCGCAGCCACTCGGGGGTGCCGGATCTCGATCCGGCGAAGCACCGGTTGCTCGTGCATGGCATGGTCCGCAAGCCTCTCGTGTTCAACGTGGATGATCTGAAGGCGATGCCGTCGGTGTCGCGCACGGTCTTCATCGAATGCACCGGCAATGGCTGGGAGAATTGGCACAGGGCCGATGAGAACCTCACGGTTCAGAACACCCATGGTCTGGTCAGCACCAACGAATGGACCGGCGTTCCTCTGAGGTTTCTCATTGACCTGGTCGCCAAAGATCGCGATTCGACCTGGATGTTGGCCGAGGGTAGCGACGCGGCCGGCGTGGCTCGCAGCATCCCGCTCACCGACGAGATCCTGAATGAGGCGTTCGTGGCCTACGGCCAGAACGGCGAGCCGCTGCGACCGGCGCACGGCTTTCCGTTGCGTCTGGTGATGCCCGGCTTCGAAGGCAACCTCAACATAAAATGGCTGCGCCGGCTCGAATTCGGCGATCGGCCCTGGATGACGCGATGGGAAACGGCGCGCTACACGCAGCTTCAGGCGAACGGGAAGGCGATCCAGTTTCAGCTCCGTATGGAAACCAATTCGGCGATTACCTCGCCCTCCGGAACGATGACGATCAAGCCAGGGTATAATCGCATCACGGGTCTCGCCTGGAGCGGTCACGGCAAGATCGCGAAGGTGGAGATCTCCACCGACGGCGCGAAGAGTTGGAAGGAGGCCGAACTCAATCTGCCTGCCCTGCCCAAAGCGCAGACCCGATTTCAGATGGATTGGACCTGGGACGGCAAACCGACAAAGATCGTAAGCCGTTCGACAGACGACAAAGGCAAGGTTCAGCCCGATCGAAAATCCTTCATCGCTGAGGTGGGAACCAACGCGCTGTTTCACTACCACGCTCAGCAAACCTGGAGCATCGACGAGACCGGAAAGGTCCGCAATGTTCTCGATTAGAACTGCATTTTTCGCAGGAGCGATCGCGCTCGCTCTCGGCTCGCCCGTCATCGCATCTGATTTCGGTCGTCCGGCCACGCCCGACGAAATCGCGCTGTGGGACATCGACGTCAGGCCGGACGGCAAGGGGTTGCCACCGGGAAGCGGGACGGTTGTGCAGGGCAAGCAGGTCTTCGCCGAGAACTGTGCGGCGTGCCATGGTGACGGCGGAGTAGGCGGGATCAAGGACCGTCTGGCCGGCGGGCAGGGCACGCTCGCGTCTGGCTTGCCCGTGAAAACCGTGGGCAGCTATTGGCCATACGCCACAACGCTGTTCGATTACATCCACCGGGCGATGCCCTACCAGGCACCAGGTTCGCTCAGCAACGACGACACCTACGCGGTTGCTGCTTACATCCTGAGCTTGAATGGCATTCTGCCGCCTGACGGCAAGCTCGATCGGGACAGCCTGCCGAAGGTGAGCATGCCCAACCGGGACGGTTTCGTGCCGGATCCGGAGTTCGATCCGGCCAAGCTGTTCAGGAAGAGATAAGCTTGAACTCGGCAAGAACCGTCATCCTGGTCTTGATCGCAGCAATATTGATGGGAGATAGTGTCATATCCGCCGACGGGTTGGTCACGCTGCGTAGCGCTTTCGGTCCGAGTGAAACCATGATGCGGCTGGAGGCCGAGGTCCGTGCCAGGGGAATGACGGTATTTGCTCACATCGACCATGCTGCCGGCGCCGCTGAGGTCGGTCTGTCGCTGCGCCCGACGGATCTGTTGATCTTCGGCGCGGCCAAGGGCGGCACTCCGCTGATGCAATCGGTGCAAACGATCGGCATTGACCTGCCGCTAAAAGCGCTGGTTTGGCAAGATGAAACAGGCCTCACTCACCTATCGTATAATGATCCCGCCTCCCTAGCGCGCCGTCATGGCCTTGGCGAGGCCCGCAAACCCGTCACCGAAGCGATGTCTGGCGCCTTGAAGTCAATCGCAGCGAAGGCCACCGCGCCCTGACAAGTTTCAGGCGGAACGATCCGCTAGCCGATTGGATTTTGGATCGCTTCTTGCGAAAACGCCAGGCGCGCCGGCGGTCGAACGATTTCCGTCAACGCAGTTCAACTTCCTGGTGAGCTGCTGGGTATCGAGCCAGACCCGCATGGAATAGTTCATGCTGGCGAACAGGTGTGCCTGGCCGACGCCCCGAGTACTGGCGACCGCATCGATCAGTTGATGTTACCCGGCCATGGCTGGGGCAAGTGCGCGCCTGGGATAGGCGTTAATGAGCAAACCTGTCCCCTGCTAGACGCGCCGCTGCACAATCCATTCTGAGCCCAGGAATCGAGGTGAGGGGAAAGGGAAAGTCGCTGGAGTGAGCCGCCGGAGATGGCCGCTGTCCAGTTCGAGAACAACGGCAGAGAGTGATGAGGCAAGCACAGTGCCGTATATGATCGTGGCATCCCCCAAGAGGATAGGCAAATCGATGCCTACTGGCGGAAGGCCTCGCGACCTGGTGTTGCTCGTCAACCAGACCGAGGCGCCAGTTTGAAGGGTCCAATCGAGAGTGTACGCCGCCCAATTCAATTTCAAACGCCGCGGTTAATTGCCGGCCGTTCGTACGAAGTTTGGATCTCCTAAATCTGATGGATGTCAAAACCGACTCGGTGACAAATTGTCGCCCGCGAGGTGCGCGTCTTCTTATCAGCCGGGACTATCACCTCATCTCGAAGGGATACTTTCCGACCTGTCAATTGACTTCGGTTTCCCGCGGCGATCCGCGGGGGATTACGTCTAGTCCTCGATCTCGGCCGCAATATCCATCGCTTTGAGGTTCCAGCTCCACGAGAGGATCAAAAGCAAAATGACCGGGCAGGCGGTCAACACCATTGCTTTCAAATGCAACTCCCGCATGGACTGAAAGAAAAATGGCGCGAGCATCATCGTTATCCCAACGATCGCAGCCCCGGCGCTCAGATTGCCAAAGAACCTTGCTCGGACCCTCCGAATCTCGTTATTGGCCGCCTTCCCCATGATCTGCCTCTATAAGCTATCTGCGTGCTCTTACTTCTCTAAGCTGGTGGCGCCATAACATTCGCCGGGATCCGCTCACGAGCCAAGTAAATGTTGTGGCCGTCTGTAGGCATGGCAAAAGCCGAACATGGCCTGCGCGCCACTAGCGCATTTCGCCTAGAGTCATCCTTATCCGAGGACCAAGGGCGCGCAAGCCCAGCCCTCGGCGAGATAGTTACAACCCACGCTTCTACACTTCGCTTGATGCTGCCATTGCGGCTTGATTGTCCTTCACTGCCACGGTTCAGGAGCGAAAGCTTCTTCTACCCGCCAGCACAACGCCATCGCGAAATGAACACCTGAATCGCGATCTCAATAAGCATCCTGGCTCGAAAGCACAATCGCGGTACGGATTAAAATGCGAAGATCCAGCCAGATGCTCCAATTGGTCACATACCAGACGTCGTATTCGACGCGCTTTTTCATCAAGTCGATGGTTGGTGTCTCACCACGGAAGCCGTTGACTTGGGCCCAGCCAGTTAGGCCAGGCTTCACGTGGTGGCGATAAGCGTAGTTGCTGATCATCTGATTGTAGTAGTTGTCGTGCGCAAGCGCGTGCGGGCGCGGGCCAACCAACGACATTTCTCCGCGCAGGACATTCCAGAGCTGAGGCAATTCGTCGATGCTCGTCTTGCGCAAGAGACGCCCGATCCTGGTAACTCTCGCATCCCGTTTGCTTGCCTGTCTAATCTCCGGGCCATTGTCCGAAACCGTCATGCTGCGAAATTTCCAGATATCGAACAGCCCGCCGTTGAATCCGCGGCGTGTTTGACGAAAAATGACGCTGCCCGGCGAGTCCAGCTTGATCAGAATCGCTGTCATGATCAGCAGCGGGGCCATGCACAACAGCCCTAGAGAGGCCAAGCTGACATCGAGGCCGCGTTTCAGGGCACGTTCAGCGATTGAAGGAGGGGCGCGCTGGAGTTCGATCGCCATCGTGCCGCTTATGGGCACGAAAGGCCGTGACACGAGGTCCGCGATCGCGAAATCAGGCAGCAAGCGGATGGCATTTGGTACCTGGCGCAACCGTTGGCTCAGCTTTTGTAATGTTGGAAGTTCGTTCCAGTCGAAAGCGAGGAGAAATTCATCTGCTTCCGCAGCACGAGACTCTCGAACGATCTGGAGAACATCCCGGTCCCACGCTGCGTCGTCGTGCTGCGGCGTCAAATTCAGCACGACGTGATGCACGACCTCAAAACCGTTCTTGCGCAAATCCTTGAAGCGGCTGGAGGTGAAATCGAGGGGTCTTTGGCTGAGCAACACGACCCGCCGCTTGAAGGAGTGGCCCCTGGCAAAGGATGAAGTCAAGACGAGGCGCCAGACCGCGCGGTGTGCGCCCAGACTAATGAGGCCCATTGCCGCGAACAAAATGATGGTGGCGCGGGACAGAACGGCCGTCGATTTCAACAGGAAAGCAGCGACCGCAAGAATTGTCAGTGACAAGACCCAGACAAGAAGGACTTTGCGCGATTGCCATCTCGCATTTAGCAGATTGTGGCGGTCGTAGCCGCCTTGAACGAAAGCAATCGTGACAAATAGCATGGCCACGATCGAGCCAGCGCCCACTGAAAGTTCATGGTCGGCCGGAATTCCCATGAGTTCACGATGAGCGAGGGAAGCGCAGACATAGCTGAGCAGAACCAGCAGGAAATCGCCCGCCATGATGACGATTTGAAACGGTCCTTGCAGCGAGGGGCTACGACCGGTGACTGTAGGAGATAAATGCTTGGAACCGTATGTGGCTGAGGACATCGAGAGCCTCTTTCGAAAAGACTAGCTGCAGCAATTCATTACCTTTAACGATCATTCGTCCCTCGCGCCCGTAGATCAGCAGAAGGATATTGCTCCATGCGTCCCATGAACTTGACGAATCTCAACCGCGAGATCCGGCGCTTCATGATGAGACAGCAGAAGGAAGGTTCGTGAGCGCAGAGATATGTCATGAGGACGCGACGTCGACGACCGTCTCTCGATCCATATTCAGCGCGGCTTAATTCGCAAGCTCACCGATGCCGAGTGATTCACGCAAGCCGTTATCGAGGTGCCAGGACGCGCAGGCACGGCGATGGGGAATTTGGGGCGCGCCGCATGCTCGCGGGTCGTGTCGGAGGTGGCGACTCGGTCAACGGTGGAGGGGGGTCCGCAGTAAATTGCGAGGTGCTCCCGGAAAAGAAATAGAGGGTAGACCAATCTGCTGACAGTTCGACCCAGTTGCTGTTGCCAGCCCCTCGATTGTTAACGCCACTATGCGGCGAATCCGGGGCTCGCCACCAGTCGGCTCCAATGTTGGCGACAACCTTCATGTTCGGATCCGACGTTCTCATGTCCATCTGCACGTACACTGCATCCACGCTTCCGGCAGCGAAGCTGCCTCGTCTCACCATCCACATCAGGTCGTTGCGGCCAGGCGGAGGACTGCCGACAAGGGTGCCTCCATCGGCTTGCACCTCGACCTTCATTTGGATGGCCAAATTCTTGGGAGCCATAGCGTCAAAGTGGGCTCCAACGATCTCGTTTTCATTCTGGTCTTGCACGAGGGCCCATTCCTTTGTGGCGCGGAGGCGTACATACGTCTTTCCATTTGCCACGAGGATCTTTCCGTCCGAATTGGCGGGTTGGGTCGCCCCAAATGTTGGAAAGACCGAAGCTAGTCCTGTGACGGCCGTGAAGTCCGCAGGGGGGCCACCGTCATCAGGTTTGGAGGTGCCGTTGCACCATGATGACGTTTTGGGAGCGCCGGCGGGAAATGCCTCGCTGTAACCTGGAGTATTTTGCTCGATGACATTCAGCGAGAGCCCGGCCGCGACGGCTTCGCTTGACGAAACGGAGCCTTCTGGAGTGGCCACAAAAAACGCAGCCAATCCGATTGGCAAGAGCCAAGTCTGGAACCGCCGAAGGGTGCGGACCGCACATCCAGGTGTTGTGAGCAGCACGTGCAGAGCGGAAAAATGATGAGCGCCAGACATAAGTACCGACCCATAATCAGTTAAGCTTTTCCGCCTATACCGTAGGCATCGAATACGTGGCCGACTTGACGAACGTCAATTGGCTGAACGATTGGAACTGAGGTCACTGACGACGGCAGGGCCGTTAGTCGGAGCTGCAAGACTGGGACGTCGTGCGTTCGATTTATTTGGCAGGGCCACGTGGCGACGTGTTGCAGGCCATGACAGCCAGGCGTTGCCCACCGTTCGCACGCACTGGTGCGAGTGTTCGACAAGTTATGGCATCAAACAACTATAGGTTATTGCGCAGGCGCGTGCTGTTACGCTCGGCTTGTCCGATAGTGAGACCGTTTGTAGCTGAATACCAAGACGCCGACGGGGTCGCACGCGCCTGTCTCGAGCCAAGATTGTCGATATAGCGCCGTGCTGGAGTCTCGATAAAGAAGTACGAGAGATACGCAATCGCGAAGATGATCGCGTAGCACATCGCGCAGAATGCGGACATCGAGCTGGTGGAAGCGTGAACCAGCTTGTCAGCAACCGCATTCATGACAATCAAAATGATGAGAGAATGCCACATGTAAAGTGAGTAGGTGAGTTGCCCAAGAGGAGCTAGGCGGCTCACAAATGTTGGCACGATCCGCTGCGTGTCGGCTGCGACCGCGGCGATCGCTACGACATAGACGAGCCCAAGTGCAACCAGGTGGGGAACATACGTAATCATTGAGGCCAGCAGCAGCACGAAGGACAATAGCAACAAGCGCCCGGGCGCAGGAATCACGCTGATTTTGTCTCGAAAGTGGAACAGGGAGACTCCAATCATGAAGGAGGGGAGCGCCCTGAAAGGCGGCCACACATCTACCCACGAGCGATCGACTGCGTTCTGGGCCAAGTCGACGACAATAGCAGCAACAAGAGTAAGGACAGCTGCCACGAGAAGTCCGAACCTTGATCTCAGGCCCGCCCAGGCGAAAAGCGGAAACATCAGATACATCACCATCTCGGCGCCTATCGACCAAGACACGCTGCTAAACGAAATTCCATTGCCGCAGATCGCCATTGCGTTCAGGAGAAGTGCAGTCTCTGCGATGCAGCGAAGCTCGAAAGTCGGTTCGTGAGTCCCCGCCTTGCCGAGCGCGACAAATCCGGACCAGACAATCATGGAAATTAGTAGCGTCAACCAGTGGAGCGGCATGAGCCGTCCGACTCGTCTCTGAAGAAATGAGCCATAACCGGCGAGAGTATCGACTTTTCCTTGATACACGTGCGCGATCACGAATCCGGAGATCACGAAAAAAAGGTCGACGAACAAAGCGAGGCCGCTCGGCAGCGTGGGCCGGACGGCCGCCGGAAAAAAGAATTCAAAAGAATGGCGAACGACGATACCGACGGAGGCGACGAATCTTAGCAGATCCAGGTGCAGCATCTCGTTGGATGCGGCGCGAAGAGCTGGCAGTTTCCACGAGTTTGCAGTCATGGCACGTTGCTCCAGCGCCTTCTTGCTCGGCTCGGCGAGCCGCCCCGACGGACTTTGACCAATGCTCCCAAGGCCAAGGAGAGCACCAGAAGGGAGTCGTTCGACAAGGCATCGGTCGTTTTGATCGAGCCGGCGAAGGTGAGGCGCGAACCGGCCTCCATAAACTGGTGATAGCTTTGCGCGGCCTGATGCGAACTGTCATTGACGTTGGCAATCTTCCGCTCGCCCGAACCAACCGTCGGCTCAAGCGACCCGCTATCCATGAGTTTCTCACCGCCCCGTGTCGGCATCGGGGAGGGCGGGGGCGTCGCCGCGGGTGGCATGTCGATCGCTGATCCCTGGAGCGGCGGGGCTGGACCCGCGCGAAACTCCTCCGCGCTCATGGAATAGAAGCCGACCGTCTTCCATTGGGTCGAGAGCTCAATCCAGTTGCTGCCGCCGATACCTGGATTGTTACTGTGATCATCAAGATAGGGGGCCTTCGTGTGTCGCCACCAGTCTGCGCCCACCATGGCCACGAGATGCAAGTTCGGATCGGTGGTCCTCATGTCCATTTGAACGTAGACGGCATCCACGGTTCCGGCTGGGTAGGTCCCTCGAGCTTTATACCAAAAATGGTTGTTGTAGCCGGCTGGAGGAGCGTCGAAGGAAATGGCCGCGCCGGCCAGAGGGATTGCTTTCATAGGAATGGCCACATTCCCAACGAAGTCCGGGACGAAATGCCCTCCGGTCAGCTGGGTCTTGGACTGGTCCTGTACCAACGCCCATTCACCCGATTGCTTGATACGAACGTAGGTCTTCGCGTTTGCGACCTCGATCGCCGCACTTGGATTCGAATAAGGTGGTGCTCCGACCTTGGGGTAGACTTGCCCCCAACCCTCAACCGCGCTGAAATCTGCGGGCGGCGACCATAGCCCCCCGTCGTTCCAGCCTTGGTACCAGTTGTAGCTCGGAGGCACGCCTGCGGGAAAACCTTCGCTATTCCCGCGTGTGTTCTGTCTGATAAGATCGGACATTGAGACGTCCATCGGCCATTCCTTGTTTACGCGGTACGCGAGCTGCGCGTCACTCGGCTGGAGACCATTTCGGCGACGTGAACCGACCCGCATAGGAGAAGAACAGCGTCATCGACGTAAAATTGTCGATGAGGTTCTCGGACAAAAAATAGATGAGCAACACGGTGTACATGGTTTTCGCCGCTCGCTCCTTCAGCGAAAACATTATGCTGAACACGAAAACGACAAAGATCACGCAGTTCAACAGTCCGTATTCTGCCAGCACGCGCAGGTAATCGTTGTGCGGCGGCAGCGGCAACACGGTCAAGACGCCGGTCTGACTTGCACCGTAACCGAACAATATTCCGCCGAGCCCTAGCGACGAATAAATCTGCCATATGTTCGTCCAGTGGGTGATGCGGAAGAACGCGGACATGTCCGTCGTACCCGTCAAATCGATCAACTGCTTGGTTGACATTCGCGCGATGGTGCTCGGGTCGAGGCTCCAGATAAGCGCTATTGCGTTCAGACCCGTTATCAGTCGATCCAGCGCGCCAAGCGCGTAGGCGGCGAGGCTGGCTATTGCCAACAAGAAGAGCGCGACGAATACTTGTGGTCTCAACGGGAAGAAAGACCAGAGACCAATGGCGACGATGGTTGCCAATGCGGGGCCAACTCGGTTCATGATCGCAGCATTTACGAACTGCGCTATCAGGACCTTGTTTCCGAACCAGGGGGAAACGGCAAAGAAAAGAGCCGAAAAGTACAGCGCTGCCGTGTTTGTGTTCGGAAAATAGGAGAACACGTCAGGATATTCGATGCCGGTATAGACTTTCGTCTGGCCGACCACCTTGAACAGTAGTGGCAGCGCCGCGAGTGCGTAGATGCACCGCTTCTCGGATCGGTGCAACCGCTCCGGCGTAGTGCGGCCTGCGGCGTAGAATGAATAGATGGATAGGAGCTTCAAACCATCCGATAGCTCGAAAGCTCCAAAATTCACCAGATAGCTCGTACCTGTGAAGATGCAGGCGAGCATCAGCAAGATCTTGTAAAAGGCACCGCTCTCTCTCGTTACCAGTACGTGGTAGGCGGACCATGAAATAAGCAGCAGGCTTATCGAGTTGCTCAGGACGTTGAATACACTCGATCCGGTGAAGTGGTAGAGAAACGTCAGGCAGTTCAGGAACACGAGGCCGAAGCAAGTTACCACGAAGAACCGGCCGTGGACGGCCATCGAGGCGGAAACGCGGTGTGGTGTCTCCTCTCTACCTAGAGCTAGATCGTTCACAACAGACTTACCTCCACTTCCTTGGCCCGACGGCTCCTGAGGTGCCCCTTAACAGGCTCAGCCTGCGCGAATTGCGGAAGTCTCAGCGGTCAACATGTCGGCGATCACCGAATCCGATTTGACGGTCGTCAATATCGGTCTGGGCGCTTCGGTAGACGCTGTGGCAATCCGAAGAAGTGGAGCCGACGGTGAAACGTGGAAAACGCACTATATTCGCCAGCGCTTTCGGTCTGTTATGGCGGCGACAGTGGATCATTTACCTGTGCCTGTTGCTCACGTCCGGCGTAGCCTTTCTCTATTACGCGACGGTCGGGGACCGGTACGAGGCGTATGTGCTGTTGCGCGCCGGGCAGGGGATCAAGGAACGTTCCGGCAACGCGACCTCGCCTTTCGGAGAGGGCGTTGACCTTCAAAGCCGGATGGAATCACTGTCGCGCATCGCCAAGATCGACCAGGTTATTTTGGAAGCCGCGAAAAACGTTGGCTACGACAGGCTGTCATCTGATTCAAACCCGACGCTCCTCGCCAGGTTTATGGCATGGGGGAAGGAAATCGATCTTCGGGATGTGTTCGCCAAGGAGCCGGCAAAGCCGCAGCCACTGGCGCAGGCGGAAGCAGAGGAAGACATAGAGCGTAACCAGTCTGGAATTCTCAGTCTGAGAGACCGCATCAATGCCAAGCAGGAGGGCAGATCCGACTTGTTGAGGATAACGTTCCGTCACAAGGATCCATCGATCGCCGCGAGCTATCTGAACGAACTCGGGAACGCACTGGTAACCGTTCAAAGTCTCGATGTTCAAATGCCGGGGGCGCAGGAGTTCTTCCAGCAGCAAACGAAGCGCCTCGAGGAAGAGGCGGAGGTAGCGGCTGCCAATCTGAAGCGATTCTCCGTTGAAGCATCGATTTATGCCGTTGACGATCAGCGGCAACTCCTGCTCAAGCGCGCCAGTGATCTGGCCGCGCTGATCGCCACGACGCGGGGCGCAATCGAGGATAAGAAAGGGCAGAAACTTGCGATCGCGGACCAGTTGGCCGTCCTGCGGCCGGTCACGCAGTCCAAGACCGTGAGCCGAATGGTGAGCACGCTGGCGGGGCCGGACTCTCGAAAGTCCCTCGATTCCTCCGCTAAGCCGCCGGACCAGTTTGAGGAGCAGCCTCCCTTGCTTCTGATCAAGGTCTACCAGGAGAACATGTCGACGCTGATGAAGATAAATGCCGACCTCAACGGGCAGACAGAGCTGCTGGGTCAATTGGGTGCCGAGCTCGAGAAAGTGAATAGGGAACTTGCATCGCTCTCTGCAAAAGAGGCCGAGTACGGAAGGTTGAAGCGCGTTCTCACGACCGCGTCGTCAGCTGCGGCGCAGTATGCAGCCCGCATTCAGGAGGAGCAGATAAGCACCGAGGTCGCCAAAAAGAGCCAGCTTTCCAGCCTCAGAGTAGTGCAGAAAGCGATAACTCCAACGGCGCCTGTATTTCCTCAAGTCTCGCAGCTCGTAGCCTTGGCGCTTGCCGGTGGCTTTCTGCTCGGTCTTGGAGGCATCTTCGGGCCGGAACTCGCGAGAAGCACAATGCATGCCCACCCAAGTCCCGGAGGGGCCGTCGGAGATGACGATCCGGTAAGGAATCTGCTGTTGGTGGCCCGGCAAAGAACGGAAGGACTGAAGGACCTTCATTCTACCGGATTGGCAGACCTCAAAGAAGAAGCGGTTGTCGGCCCCGTTCCTCGATCGACCAGGATGCCTCCGCTCTAGGGATTAACATACCAACGAATCGCTGCAGTTTTCGCGTGGTGCGTCGGCGGCTCCTAATCGGCGCCAAGTGAGTAGACCTTCAGCATGAAGATTTTCAGCATTTGCTGCGTTCGAGACGAGAACGACATTGTCAGCGAGGCTCTGGAGGCCGCTCTAAGCTGGAGCGACAGGATATTCGTTTTCGACAATGGCAGTGTCGATGGAACGTGGGAAACAGTACAGGCCATCGCGAGCCAGAACTCGAAGATCGAGATCGTTGGTCATGACAATCGCATTTTCACCGACGAACTCCGCGGAGAAATATTCGAAACGCGCCGCGGTGTAGCATCTCCGGGAGATTGGTGGTGCAGGTTAGACTCCGACGAAATCTACATTGACGATCCGGCCCGCTTCCTCGCGCGCGTCCCGAACAGCTACGGCTTCGTCCTCTCTGCCACGTTCAATTTCTACTTCACCGACGTCGATCTTCGAAATTACGAACAGAGTCCTTCGGACTGGCTGGATCGGCCGGTGCAAGAAAGGCTCAAATGTTTTCAGAACAATTGGAGTGAACCCCGATTTGTCCGCCACCGCAACGATCTCCGCTGGGGTGGGTTGGTCTGGCCGCATAACCGGGGCCGGACATTTCCGTCGCGGATTCGCTTGAAGCACTTTCCGTACCGCTCGCCTGCGCAGATATCGAGCCGGCTGGAAATACGTCAAAGGCAACCGGCGCTATTCAAGCACGAAGCCAACCGAACGCTTGCAACGGGCTTGCAGCCCGATTGGACAGACGAAGGACTGGCACCGATGCACGAGACAGCCTCCTGGCGGGATCGCGTGCGAAAGGCTGTCGAATGCGACATCGATCGGGGAGATGGAATTTTCACCACGCGAAACGACCTGATGCCTCCGCTTCCGTCGCCGGCCGTGGACCTGGTCAAAGCTGGCTTGCGGCGCAGTCACGTGGGACGGGCAATTTTGTCACCAATTCTCAGGTGGCGTCGGAGCCAGTTCGGTTGGCGGTAAACATTTCGTCTCCATGACACACGCAAGCATCGACAGTTTCGTCAGTGGACTAGAAATCAGGGGAGCAGAGACATGGTAGTCAAGGACCGACTGAAATCGATCGTCAGATCAGCGGGATATGAAATTCGGCGTCATCACCCGGATTTGGTGGAGTTTCTCAACTCTCGTTCTGTCAACCTTGTTCTGGACGTTGGGGCCAACGAAGGCCAGTTTGCGCAAGAACTCAGGTTGCGAGGTTACACGGGCAGGGTGGTCTCCTTCGAGCCTGTCGTCGACGTGTTCGAACGGCTCAAGACGAACTGCTCAGCCGACGAGAAGTGGGATTGCCGAAACCTGGCTCTCGGCGAGACCATGGGCACCGTCGAGATCAACGTCAGCAGGAATACGGCGATGAGCTCGATTGTCAGCCAAACGGAGGTCGGCCGCAACAGCATCTATGAAGCTGATGTGGTCCGCGTCGACAAGGTGCCGATCACGACGCTCGACTCGATGTATTCGGAGTTCGCCGATGATCGTGTGTTCCTGAAGGTCGACACGCAGGGGTTCGAGCAGAATGTATTGCGCGGCGGCAAGAGTTCGCTTCATCGTCTCCTTGGCGTCCAGCTGGAATTGCCCCTCGTCCACCTCTATGAAGGCACCTGGAAGTTTGATGAGGCGCTCCGCTTCATGCGGGAGGCCGGCTTCACGTTGAGCCAGATGCGCCCTGTGACTTACTATTCTCAGGATCCCGCGTCCCTGCTCGAGGTGGATTGCATATTCAGACGGGCTGACTACACCGACGGTGTCAGCTACCACTGACGTCTGGGACATACGGTCAGCGTGTAGCCTGGGGGCGCATCTGGTCGGGGTCAGGCTCCCACCCGGCCGGAGTCGACGTTCGCGAGTGAGAAACCGAACAGGAGCCGGTAGCGCCAAAACGCAATGACGAGAGACGTGAACAGGATTGCTGCGCCAGCCCCGTGGAGTCCGGCGAACGGCAGGAGTGACACCTGCGCAATCACCGAGACACATACCGATGCCACGTTTGTGACCGTCGTCAGCCGATCGCGATGTGCCGTGAACAGGCTGAGGGCTCCGAAATCCGCCATGTAGCGTACGCCGAGCCCTGCAACGATCAGCCAGAAGGCCGACCACTGGGCAGCTAGAGCGGGCTGATCCAGCCACGGCAAAAGGATCTGGAAAGCAAACCCGACCGCAGTGCTAAGCGCCAGTGTGGCGAGCGCTGTCGTCTGCATGAAGCGCCAGGCCAGCTGGCAGTGCGCGGACGAGCCTCCGGTCCGATATGCGCTGATCAGCAAAGGGCGCTGCTTTTGCTGGAGGACCAATGCGAGAAAGGTGGTTGCGGAACTCCCGACCGTCCAGAAGAGGAAGTAGATGCCGGCGACCTTCAAGCCCAGCAACAATGTAATGAGATAGCGGTCGATGTACTGGCTCGCAACAAAGCCGAGATCGCTTACCAGCATGAGGAGGGACTTCCGGATCGCTCCGGTAATCACCGAAGGTCTAAACGGACGGGAAAAGGACGCTCGCCATGGCCAGGACCAGCTCAGGAAAACGAAAAGACCTATCGAGACGACGCTTCCCGCCAGCCAAAAACCGAACAGGCACGGAAGTGCCCTAAAGCTCGGGTCCCAGATAGCGAGCGGAACATAGACGAGAATCCAGGCCGCGCCGCGAATAAAGCCGATGGCGTTTGCCGAGAGGTGATGCTGCAGGCTTGAAAGAAGATAGAAGATGTCGTTACCGACATGTTCGAACAGGATCACGGCAACGATCAGGACCCATAAAGCGGAAGTTCCAAGGACGATGGTAACCAGAATGGCGATCGTCAAGAGAACCATGTAGGCCGAGATCACGAAAGACCAGTAATGGCGCATGCTGTCGATCATTTCGCCTGCGGGAGCGGTGACCGCGTCGCGCATCAGCAGATGGTTCATTCCAAGATTGACGACGATCGGAACGGCCGCAATGGCGCCGGCGGCAAGTCCATACAAGCCCAGTGACGACAGATCGAGATAACGGGCAATGAACAGGGCGAGGCCGAATTTGCAGCCCATGACGCTGGCCCGCATGGCCATGACCACAAGATCGACGAGGAGCCGGTTGAGTGAAGCGGGCACGGCTGCGGCGCTCATAATGTAGACGGTGAATCAGGCACAGCGAACCACCAGTATGTTCTGTACCCGACCGGCCACGACGCCTCCGGACGCCCGTTAGATCGAATGGATAGTGACTCGTTATGTGAACTGATGACCATGAACTCGCTTCCGTAAGGAATCCTACATATGTCGAGTCCCCCGGATTTGAGGGGCGTCAATAACCGCATGGCTGAGAAGATGTGCGTGACTGCGATTGCCGAGCGAGGCGGCGCATGTTGCGTAGCCCGACGACGCCGTGGTGGGTGCCGTCAGGCTAGTTGCTCCGGTGTGCTGTGCCTCAGCCGGCGCAGCCGGGCGGCAAGACGTTGTGGACAAAAGGTCACAGCAACGAAGCGAAGAACGGCCCTCAGGCTGATACCGTAAAGGTCGTGACGAAATTGCCAGGCGACGTTCAAGGTCTCCTGAATGCTGCCGCCGCTCTTGCGGTAATCGGATAGCGTGATCAGCCCGCGGCGCGCGAAGCAGCGCCTGGCCTGGATTTGGATGGTCTTGCGCATCTGCGGGTCCTGGACATGAACCTCCGCGGTCTGTGCGATCAGATCGGCTACCTTGCGCCCGTCGTGCAGAAGCTTCTCGACGCCCAACCGAGCCGTCTCGGAGTCGTCGTGATAGGTGTAGGTCGCGCAGGCCTCGTTGATCAACCCAGCTCTGCCCAGCAGCAGGAGCGGCGCCCAAGCGGCGACGTCGGCGGTGTGCGGCAGATCAAGCGGGATCCCTCCTCGTTCGCGCAGGAGTTCGGTCCGCATCACCACACCGCACATATTTACTGTGATCTGATCGGTCAAGAAGGCCTTCAGAATCGCGGCGCCGTCCCGAATGCCTGTATCGCAGAGACGACTGGTACGCGGGGGCCTCGTCTGCCCGAGCGATGCAGCATGAAGATTGCTTAGTGTAATGACGCTCGAAAGCTGCGGCTGTTGCTTGATGAGGGCCGCTGACCGCTCGAGCAGCCACGGCATGACCCTGTCATCATCGGAAACGAAGACTATGTAATCGCCCTTGGCATTCTCGAGACACGCATTCCAGTTTGGGAGCAGGCCGATATTCGTTTCCTGGTTGATGACTCGCAATCTTGTGTCGCTAAAGCTTCTCAGAACGCGGACGGTATCGTCCGGCGAGGCGTTATTCGAGACGAGGACCTCGAAATGGGGGTAGGTCTGTGACAGCGCCGACGCAATGCATCCCTTCAGGAGCGCGGCCCGATTATATGTAGGAATGGCGATCGTCACGAACGGGTAGTCCCGGCCAGCCCGAAAGTTGTGGTTCGCGACCGTTTGCATGGAATCTAACGATGCGACCTTCGTGATGTTTACAGAAGGTACCATGGTTCAGGATTGCCGAACGTAGCGCATCAGCAATGCTCGCGAGGGCCATGTGTCCGACCAAATATGCGTCGGTTTCTGATCAGAAGTGAACCTGGTGGCGTGCACGACCGTCTCCCATACTCGATCATACAAAGCGCGCATGGACGGCGAACGGCATCATTCAGGGCACGCCCAGTGTCAACTAGTGCAGAGTGGGCTGACCCGAGTTGACGACTATCAATTCCGCCTCGCTGCTCTCGAACTGCGGCGGCGTACCCCTCAGGCATGCTCATTCCGCGTTGCCCGGCCTGCGTTCGCGTACTCGATCGGGATTTGCCTCGCGTGGGCTACAAGTCCACGTGGCGTCGTCCCAAAAAGGTGCCGTTGTGCGACACCCTTTGGGCTGCGTTCGCTCAATCGCCGGCGAACTAGTGCTGCCAGGGAAGGGAAAGTGTCTGCGTGGGAGAAGCGTTAGCTTCACCGGTTAAGACCCTGCTGGTCTCGGCGCCGGAGCTGATGACAGCGGTCGCCGCATATTGGTTCATCAGCGCCATTGCATGACTTGCATCACTCAGCAGGGACGACGAAGCGGCGCTTGGCGGCTTGGCAACCAAGGAAACGTTGTCATAGAGCGCACCCAGTCCATCACCAGACTGGCCTGCCAGCTCGCGGAATGTCAGGCGGTCCTGTCCGCCGGTGCCGGTCACCGTGAAGTCATAGCTTTGCCAAGTGCTACCGGGTGGAACCACGTCAATGACCGAGCCGTTCCACAACACCGCAATTGAGCAGGTAGAGCTTGTGAACCCCGGCCGAGAGCGCGCGTCGAAGGAAAGAGCGTATTCTTGTCCGGCGACGGTCTTTACATCCTGGTACAAGCCATCAAGAGCTCCGGCAAAGTCCAACTCGCCGTAATTGCCTCCGTTGCTGGCCTTCACGCCGTTGAGATTGTTCCAGAGCTCGATGGTGCCGCCACTGATGGCGTGCCAGCCCTGAATGGAATTAAAGGCTCCCCACCGACCGTCCTGCAAGGGCGCCAGTGATGACGACTCGAAGGATCCGTTCACAAGGAGATTCGTACCCGCTGCCGGCGATGACGTGACGGGCTGGGACGTGGCGGTGGTGAGTTCAATATTGTCATAAAGCGCACCGAGTCCGTCACTGCCTTGGCCCGCCACCTCACGGAAAGTGAGGCGATCCTTGGCACCGGTCCCTACCACCTTGAAGTCGTAGGTTTGCCAGTCGGTGCCGGGAGGGACAGTGGCAATGAGTGAGCCATTCCACAACACCTCGATCGAGCAGGTCGAACCGGTGAAGCCAGATCGTGAGCGCGCGTCGAAGGACAAGTTGTAGGACTGTCCGGCAACGGTCTTTACGTCCTGGTAGAAGCCATCTCGAGTGCCGGCATAGTCGAGTTCGCCGAAATTGCCACCGTCGCTCGCCTTGACCCTGTCGAGATTGTTCCAGAGCTCGATCGTGCCACCGGTGATCGCGGTCCAGCCGGAAACGGCCTGGTAGGCTCCCCAACGGCCGCCGGCGAAGGGCGCCAAGGTAGTTGCCTCGAACGATCCATTGACCAGCAGGTTCTGGCCTGCTGCCGGCGGCGAGGTGACGGGAGGAGTCGCACTCACTATCACATTCAGGGCAGCGGATTTCGAACTGACGTTGCCCGCAGCGTCCGTGGCGTTCGCGATGAACGTGTGGGTCCCGTCTGGCAATTGCGCCGTGGTGAGGCTCCAGGCGCCGCTCGCATTCGCTTTCGTCGTGCCAATGACGGCCGTCCCTTCAAACACCTTCACAGTGCTGCCGGCTTCCGCCGTACCACTCAGCGTCAGTTGTTTGGCGTCCGTGGTCTTGTCTCCGACTGTACCCGTATCGGGCGTAAACGCAGCGATCTTGGGTGCTGCCGGTGCCAGCGTGTCCGGCGGCACGACCGGAGGCGTTTGTGAAGATCCGAGCAGCGGCGGAGGCAAGTCTGCCTGGAATGCCGCACTGCTCATGGAATAGTAGCCAACCGTCCTCCATTGGGTCGACAGCTCAACCCAGTTGCTGCCACCAACGCCCGGATTGTTGCTGTGGTCGGAAAGAAACGGAGCCGTCGCGTTGCGCCACCAATCGACGCCTACCATGGCCACCAGTTTCGCGTTCGGATCGGTCGTCCTCATATCCATTTGGACATAGACGCCGTCAACCGTTCCAGCCGCGTATGTCCCTCGCGATCCATACCAGAAATGATCATTGTAGCCGGCCGTAGGGGCATCAAAGCTCGCGGCGCCACCTGGTAGTCGAGTCACCTGCATCGGATAGGCTGAGTTGCCGGCGAAATCGGCGACGAAATGCCCCCCTCCCAGACCAAGCTTTGACTGGTCCTGCACCAGCACCCATTGGCCGGTTTCCTTGATATGCACATAGGTTTTCGCGTTCGCGACTTCGACATCTGCGTTCGGCGAGGCGGCGGCTCCTTCCTCGGTATAAACTTGCCCCCAACCCTCGACGGCGGAAAAGCCTGGAGGCGGGGTCAGCTGACCACCAGGGTTCCAGCCCTTGTACCAGCTGTAGCTGTGCGGCACGCCGGCAGGAAACCCCTCGCTTCGACCAAGCGTGTTCTGATTGATCAGCTCCGATAACGAAATCGCCATTTCAATGTCCCGTTGGAGGTGTCGGTATTATGAGAGCAGCAATCAGCGTTGACCGGGCGAGCACCGCCTGCGGCCCTAAAGCATGATCGCCTCGCGCCGCTCACGCTATCCGAACGCAATTTCTGCTGAGACGCGATAATCACAAAGAACGGCCGCACGCCCGCACGGCCCAACTTCCAAGCGTCACTGAGATCGGCCTTGCCGAATCACATTGAGTCCTTCCCCAAAAAGATGAACCAAGCCACAGAAAAATTCAATCGACGCGCGTATCGAACTCGTTGCAGCTCGCTTGAGACCTGCATGGATTTTATGCACCGGCCGCTAAATTGGGCTGTCGACGCAATGCAAACCGACCTCATTCTCAATTTTGACGCTCGCAACAGAATTTGTCGCCAATGTGATTGAGCTGTTCCCGAATGGGGTGTTAGTGCGGCGTTCTTCGATCAAAGAGAGACGATGAGGGTGGTGTTTGTCTCTTTCGAAGAGCGAAAGGCGCTTGAGCGCTCATCGTGCTACAATGAAGAGTTATAAGCTGTTTTTCGCCTTCACCCGTTGTATAGCAAACGCGTCTTCAGCGGACTTGCGTCGAATTGTCTCGCGTCAGTTGGGCGCGTGCACGGCTTCTCGAACTCGAGCGTCCTGGGCATCGCGTTGACTCGATTCGCGCATTGTTCGGCAGCTAGGCAAAGGCCAGTTGCTGATCGTTCTGCGCCGCGCATTATTGAGAAGCGTCAATTCGACCCCGGAAAATAGCGGCTAAGCACTCGGAAAGCTGGCATCGCTTCCCTGATTTGCCGGGTTGCTCGAGACGGAAGGCATGACGTGATCGGTTTTCGCGCGGAGACCGGAGTGTCTCCTGTTCTGTCGGACTGGCTCGACCTCGCCCGCGGACTTGCTGCCGTCGAGGTCGTGGCATTTCATTCCTATCAGTTGATGTTCATGGAGAAGCTGCCGAGTGAGAGCTATGACCCGGCGATCAAATTGGTCTATTCCGTTCTCTGGGCCCTAAGCGCACATGGCCCTGCTGCCGTTCTGGTGTTCTTTGTCTTAAGCGGCTACCTGGTGGGTGGGCCTGCGCTGGTCAGAAGTCTGCGCGGACAATTGCATGTAATCGACTATTTCTCCGCGCGCTTTGCACGGCTCTATGTCGTACTTCTGCCCGCGCTGACCATCTCCTTCTGCGTCTATATTTCAGCGCAGCAATCCGCGGGCTGGCAGACCTATGTTTCCTCTCATCAAGACGTCTACAACAGTGCGGCAATCTTCCACGCGCCTGTCGGTGTCGCGACCGCAATCTGCAATGGCTTGTTTCTCCAGACGATAGCTTGTTCGGAATTCGCCGGAAACGCGGCCCTGTGGAGCTTGTCGAACGAGTTTTGGTATTACGTGCTGTTTTTTGCGCTGATTTCGGTCCGCAAGACTCCAGCTTACGGTCTGCTCATCATCGCGGTTTTCGGATTGTTCGTGATGGCGGAGCACTTCGATAGAAGCGGCACGCATATCGGCCTGAAACTCCTTTTCTTCTTTGCCATTTGGTGCCTCGGTGTGATCGCCTACGCCGTGACTGCACCGATCTGGGCGTGGTGTTGCGGCTTTCTCGTGAGTATGGGCGGCTTGTACCTTGTCACGTCCAAAGGCCATTTCCCTCAATGGGCCGCGTTCAGCCTGGCCGTGGGGTTGGGCGCAGCCGCGTTCATTATCGGCCTCGACTGTCTAAAGGTGCGACTACCCTCATTGCTGCGAAGCGGCAGAGAACTCGCAAAATTCAGCTTTTCATTGTACGCGATTCACTACCCGATCCTGTTGCTGCTGAACGTCACAGTTGCAGGTGGTCGTCAGGATTTCACTCTCGCATCAGTCGGGCTTGACACGAGCTTCATCCTGACTTGCCTGCTCGCCGCAGGCATCGTCTATTTCATGTTCGAAAGTCGTACGCTTGCGATCCGAGACTGGTTAAAGGGCATTATGCTGTACGGCATAGCGGGCGGTGGTCGTATATTCCGTCCGACAGCGATCGCTGACGCCGTTAGTTCGCGGAGCGCGCTCGCGGCAGATCGTGCGATGATGATGCCTGGTGCGGTGGCAAGGCCGCCGCTGCAATCGTCCGGCACCGACGCTACGCTGGTGCAGATCGCCTCTGCGCAAGCGCGATATGGGGCGCCCGCGGCGAACGTTCCGATGGTGCTGCTGAATGACGGCCATGCACTGCCTCAACTCGGCTTCGGTGTCTGGCAGATCGACAATGCGCGCGCACCTGAGGTCATCGCTACTGCGATGAATGCCGGCTATCGCTTGATCGACACTGCGGCGAACTATGGAAACGAAGCCAGTGTCGGCGTGGCCTTGAGGCGGATGAATCTGCCGAGAAGCCAGTTGTATGTCACGACGAAGCTCCGTAACGAAGATCACGGATACGATCGGGCAATGCGCGCCTTCGAGGCCAGCGCTGCGAGGTTGCAACTCGACGTGATCGATCTGTACTTGATTCATTGGCCATGTCCTCAACGCGCGGCCTACGTCGAAACCTGGCGTGCGCTCATTGAGCTCCAGAAGCAGGGACGTGTTCGGTCGATCGGGGTGTCCAACTTCGCGGCCGATCATTTGGAGCGCATCATCCATGAGACCGGCGTCACACCGGCGGTGAATCAGATCGAATTGCATCCCGCTTTTCAGCAGCAAATGCTGCGGAATATCCATGAACGCTACGGCATCGTGACCCAGGCATGGAGCCCGCTCGGTCGGGGCAGGGCTCTTGACGATCCGAGGATCCGGGCCATCGCAGAGCGCAGCAGCCGTGCGGTCGCGCAGGTTATTCTTCGCTGGCACCTCGAGACCGGCTCTATCGCGATTCCGAAATCGGCAAACGCGGCCCGCATGGCTGAAAACATCGATCTATTCGGCTTTGAGCTGACCAGCAATGACCATGCTGTAATTGCGGGGCTGGACCGGCCCGATGGACGGATCGGCCCCGATCCGGCAGCCTATGGGCAAATGCGCATCCTGCGCCGGTTGACCCGACGCTTCTTGACGACCTGATTGGCGCGCGTCCGCGGCGGCAGCTGATGAACGCTGGACAAACGTCCATTCTACCGGCTCGGATCATCATCCCAGCTCGTGTGGACCGTTTGCTTGGGAGACGTCGCGTGCGCGGGTTCCGCGGAGCGACGAACCAGAAAGCCCCAAGCGGGTACAAGGTGATTTCGTGCACGGTCTACGAGCGTCGAGACGAACGCGAGAATGATCTTCTTCCTCGCCATCACCTTGGATTCAAGCAGATGCCACGATGCTATCGCGAAGATGAGCGTCACGGCGAGGCTGAGCCCGAAATTGACGTACCACACGCGGTGATCGGGCAACAGCTGAGCCACTGTCTGCTGCACCGGAAATCCATACAGATACACGCCGTACGAATAGTCGGCGACCTTGGCGATCGGTCCGGTGCTGAAATTGAGCAGTCCGAGATAGACCGTGAGGTAGGCAATGAAGATAGCGGCGAGATCCTCGCCGGCTCGGGTCGAGGCGAGCACGGAAACAACGAAACCGGCGGCGCTGGCCAGAAAGAGCCAGGGGGAATACGCGATCCTGCTTCGGTTCAGGAATAGCGCGACCCCGCACAGAAAAGCGAGGACCAGCATTCGGCCTGGGGGCGCGGCCGGCGAACCCGGCTTGCCGCCAAGCAAGTCGCGCAGCGCCAATGCGATAATGATGAACAGAACGGCGAAGAGGAACAGCCGGTTGCGCTTGGTTAGGCCGATCAATGCCGCCGCGCTGATCGCCAGATAGCATTCGAGCTCGTGTGGGATGGTCCAGAGCTGGCTGTTCACCATGTTTGGTACGGGCAAGTCAGAAAAAACGCCCGGCAGGTAGAAGTGAATATCGCCGATCGTATTGAGGAAGTAGCGGAAGAAGTCCGGATCGGTGAAATACTGCGACAATGGGAGAGTCGTAAAGATTGAACCGATCAATATCGCCGAGATCATGACTTCCGCGGTCAGCGCAGGAGAGATTCGAATAATCCGTAATACGGCGAATGACGGAAGATTGTTGCGCTCGAGGCTTCCTGCGACGAGGAAGCCGCTCAGCGCAAAGAAGGCCGGAATGACAAGCCAGACCAGTGGTTTGAGGGGGCCGCCATAGAACCACTGCTCGGCGGCCACACCGTAGCACACCGCGACGGTATGCCAGAGGATTACTGCGACCGCCAATGTGATGCGCAGGACGTCGAAGCCCGCGGGCCTCCCCTTCGTCGCTTCCCATTTGTCTTCAATCGATGTCATCGCTCGGTCCTGCCGAGTGTAATACGAGGTCGCTCTGATCCTTGACTATGAGCGGTTGGGACCGGGAAGTTGACAAGCGTCAAATCGTCGACGTGAGTGTTGTGACGGCGCGGTAGGCTTGTTCGCAGCATGCGTGCTGCGGGCAAACGTGTCGAGCGTTGGTGCGCGACCGGCAACGAAATGGAAGTTGGTCCGCTAATCGTGCCGACGACTAAGGGCTGCGCTCTGCCAGTCAGTTCAATGCGACTTAGTCGAGTTGACGGTTATCAACTTGGTCTTGCAGCTGCGACCTAGGGTCCGATCTCGTCGCCCCATCCGCGATAGTCCATCCGGATGAGTCGGGCGGTGTCCCTGAGACAGGAGATCCCGATGAAGGTTGTCATTCTCGCCGGCGGCTATGGTACGAGATTGAGCGAGCATACCTCGGTGGTTCCAAAGCCATTGGTTGAGATCGGTGGTCGTCCGATCCTGTGGCACATCATGAAGCTCTATTCTCATCACGGCCTGAATGAATTCGTTATCTGCTGTGGTTACAAGGGCACGGTGATCAAAGACTATTTCATGAGCTACCTGTCTCATCAGGGAGATTTCACGCTCGACCTCCAGTCCAATCGCATTGAAATGCATCGAAGCGGCTGCGAACCCTGGAAGGTGACGCTGGTCGATACCGGCGAGAAGACGATGACCGGTGGCCGGCTTAAGCGGGTGCGCGATCATCTCGGGGATGCGACGTTTTGCATGACGTATGGCGATGGTGTCTGCGACGTCAACATACGCGAATTGATCAAGTTTCATCACCAGCAAGGCGCGCTGGCGACGGTCACTGCGGTACAGTTGCCTGGCCGCTTCGGCGCGATCAATCTCTCCTCGGACCGCCCGCGCGCAGCGCAGTTCCGCGAAAAGGACGCGGGCGACGGCCAGGTCATCAACGGAGGCTTCTTCGTCGTGGAGCCGCAGGCCCTCGATCTTGTCGACGGTGATAGCACAAGCTGGGAGAGTGAACCGCTGACGCGGTTGATCGAACAGGACCAACTCGCGGTCTATAGGCACCGTGGTTACTGGCAGAACATGGACACCTTGCGCGACAAGACTGTGCTGCAAGAGTTATGGGATGCAGGCAATCCGCCTTGGTGCGTGTGGGGCAAGGGTGGCTTCGCGGCGACTGCGAACACGACGACGCCGAAGCCGGCCATTGCCCATCAAGCCACGTTCTGAGGAGATGATCACATGCGCATTCTCTTCACGGGAGCCGACGGATATATCGGTGCGGTGCTCGGTCCCAAACTGCTTGAGCGCGGTCACCACGCGACCGGTATTGACACGGGTCTGTACCGTCGTGGTTGGCTATTCGATGACGGCAGGACACGGCCGATGGTGATGTCACGTGATACGCGGCAATTGTCGCGGTCCGATTTGGTAAACTTCGACGCTGTGGTTCACTTGGCGGAACTGTCCAATGATCCGCTCGGGGAGAACAATCCCGCCATAACGATGGAGATCAACCACCGTGGATCGGTGGAGTTTGCGCTCAAATGCAAGGAAGCGGGCATCGAACGATTCGTCTATGCGTCGTCTTGCAGTATCTATGGTGCGGCAGGGGGCGACCTGAAATCCGAGACGTCAACCTGCGATCCTCAAACGGCCTACGCGCGATGCAAGGTACTGGTTGAACGTGATCTCGTCGCGTTGACAGATTCCCGCTTCACGCCGGTGTTGTTGCGCAACGCGACAGCCTTTGGAGCATCCCCCCGACAGCGCTTCGACCTGGTCTTGAACAATCTTGCCGGCTGGGCGTTCACGACGGGAAAGATACGCGTCATGAGCGACGGCACGCCTTGCCGTCCTCTGGTCCATATCGAGGACATCTGCCAGGCAATCCTGTGTGCCCTCGAAGCGCCACGCGGGGCAGTCTGCGCCGAGGCATTCAATGTTGGCGACGAAACCCAGAACTATACGGTGCGCGAAATTGCAGAGATCGTGAACGAGACTTTTCCCGGTTGCGAGCTATCATTCGGTCCGAGCGGCCCAGACAATCGCAGCTATCGTGTATCTTTTGCAAAGATTAAGGCTCACATGCCAAGCTTCCGCTGCGGATGGAATGCGCAGCGCGGTGCGCGGCAATTGAGAAGTGTGTTCGAACGTATTCAGTTGGACGATGCCACGTTCAATGCGGCGCCCTTTACTCGCCTTTCCGAGCTTCGCCACTTGCAAGACACTGAGCAGTTGGATTCCCACTTGCGATGGACGCCGATTCCCGAATTCGTTCCGGGGGCGAGCGCGTTATCATTGGTCGGAGGCTGAGCGCCGGTGGATGCGCCACAAGTGCGATAGCTCTAGGCCGTCGACGCACGTGCCACGACAACAAGCGGAGCCTTACAATCTATTGACTTTCAATCTGTTGACTTTCTCTTAAGCTATTATATTGTTTTTGCAGTGCCGCATTTTGGTCACGGTCCGGTTGCCAAGAGCGGCTAGGATTCAAGTCGATATTCAGACGGGGCGATTTTTTGCTCGCACTTTTGTCAGTCGAGCTGCCAAGGATGTGAGCATTCCGGGTAAGAGTACGGATTGCTCGAGGATTGAGCAGTGTCTGTTATATTAGTAGTCGATGCGCACAGTGTTTATCGTAGCGGCCTCCGGGACGTGATTGGGACCCGGTTCAAGAAATCTCGCGTTGTTGATACCTCGGGGCTCGAAGGCTTCGATCTGGAGACCAGTTTCGATCTGATTTTGATCGACCTCGGCTGCCTCACCCCGCGTTCGCTCGGTTTTCTTGCTGAAGTATTCGACATAAGGCCCGCGACGCGTATTGCCGTGATGTCAACGTCGACTACGCGTGAGGATGTGTTGAGGTGTCTTTCGGCCGGCTTCCACGGTTTCGTGCCCAAGCTTCAGTCGGATGAGGAATTGCTGGCCGCGATCGATGATTTGTTGTCGGGGCGCATCTATGTACCCCGGTGGCTGGCTGATGATGACGTCCGCCGGCCAGAAATTGCTCAGACGGTCAACTTCGATCTGGAGGCCCTGCGATTGACGCGCCGGCAGAACGAAATTCTTCCGCTCCTGGCTCAGGGAATGTCGAACAAGGAGATTGCGCGCGAACTGAGTATTGCGGAAGGGACCAGCAAGATTCATACAGCGGCTCTTCTTCGCGCGCTCGGCGCTCGCAATCGCACGGAGGCCGCGTTTATGGCCGCGAAGCTGGTCGGACCCCGAGACCGGCTAACCACGAAAATGAAGAGCAAGAGGTTCGTGATCAACAGGAGCAATGGCTCAGGTTTCGATCAGATCTCCGGCACCCGGTGGACCGGCCGTTCTTTCGAAGACCGGCGGAGCGATCGCCGCCTTCTCAAATGAGCGGCGTCATCATCTTGTCACGTCTTCGGGCGGGATCCGGCGCGCTGCCCGCGTCCAGGAATTAGCAAACGAAGCGGTCGACGTGGCGCGCCGACGAGCCTTTGGTTCGCCGCACTTCTCGGCAAGCGCCAGAGCCTGCAGGAAGGCAAGTGTATCGTTGCCGCCGAATTGCGCTGCGCGGTTCTTCAGGCTGCGTCTTCGCCGTCTTCGTGGGGCATTTTTCAATATACCGGCATCGCACTCGAAGTTCCACCAAAGTGGATAATCTCGGGACGCCTCTGGAAACTCAGACCGTTAAGAGTTACTGCGGGAGCGCGCCTTGTGCATGCTTCGCGTCTGTTGCCCCGCTGTCGCAAATCGGTGCGAACGAATGTAGGCGCGGAAATCGGCGCGACTGCCGCAGAGTCGCGCATCTTGCCAATCGTTTGCACGAATTTTTCGCTCGATTGAGTGATGCGTGAGCACCGAATAGTTTTCTCGCCTGACGGACTAGATCGACCGGCTTATTCGGAACCGGCAAAATCCTAACGCATTAGCCTGAATATCCTTCGGATCAAGAGAGCCTACACTTCAATGCGCCGGATTAGGTGCTGAGGTGATAGACATGCTTACGGAATCGGCTTCGCTCGACGACGGAAAATTATCTACGCCAACCTTCAGATCGACCCGTAACGACGCTCCTGAGTTCCGACGGCCCTCCACATCCTTCATACCCCGCGGCCGGGCCCTATTCTGGGAGGGAGAAGAAGAGGCTCAAAAGATCGAGATTGTTGAGGGCGTGGTTCGGGCGGTCCGGCTACTTGAGAACGGAAACCGCCAAATCCTCGCCTTCTATTGGCCCGGCGATGTGGTCATGCCAACTCATTCAACCAACCAGCAGTATACCGCAGAGGCCGTGACAGATTGTCGCGTAGTTCGATCGAAAGTCTCTGGAGTGTGTCGGAGCGATGCGCCCTGTGGTGCACACCAGGTCTTGGCGGATACACTCTCGTTGGTGCTGACGATGAGCCAAAAAAATTGTGTGGCGCGCATCGCGTGGCTATTGTTGCGCATTCGACCGCACTTGCCTGCCGATCTCAAACGCCCGGAAGCGCTCCGGCTTCAGTTACCCCGGGCCGATATTGCCGACCACGTCGGAACATCGCTTGAAACGGTTTGCCGCACGCTCGCAGAGTTCAAAGCGAAAAAACTAATTGACCTGCCCAACCGCAAGACCATCAGATTCATCAACTTGGAAGGTTTGGCGAGGATCTCCAACGGGCCGGCCTTCGATTGATTTGAGTTCGTTTTGCGAAAGGGAAAGTTCATTTGGTTCTTTCCACGCGGGGGCCGTCAGGTTCGGCTCGAACTGGGCTGAGCGTTCGCACCTTCGCCGTGACTGTTTCCCTTGCTTACCGCGGGCCAACGGTTGGAGTGGTCCGCGGTCTGCTGAAGTATGTTAGAGGCCGGAGCATCAGGCCTTGAGCGATTCATTTGCTTTTGCGTCGCTTAACATTTGGCATGTCGGTTGCAGAGTTGGATTGGCTCGCCGACGGAATACGGGTTGAACCGGTCGACCGATCAGATGGTTTTCCGGTCCGTCTTCCAGCGCCTTCCGGTACACGTCGAGTGCTCCATCGATGGCCTCGATGGTCTGGTCGATATCATCATCAGAGTGCGAATAGCTGACGACCAGTGACGGGGCTAGCAAGCCGCGGCGGATTGTCTCCTGCAAAAACAGCGCGCGAAAGATCTGTGATGGCGCTCCGTCGCCATCCAAGCAGGTATAGATCAAGTTGGACGTCCGGCCGGCGAGCTTGAAATGGTTGGCTAGTCCGCGACGGCGTGCGGAAGCTTCGAGCCCGGCTTTCAGGCGGTCTCCCTGGCGGTGAAGCGTCTCGATGACAGGCCGGTCGCGATAGGTGTCCATGACGGCCAATGCCGCGGCCAACGCGTGGGTTTCGGCACCGTGCGTGGTTGACAGCAAGAAGACACGGTCTCGATCATGATCGAGGCCGCCGAGCTTCATGATATCGCTCTTGCCAACCAGCGCGGAGATCGCAATGCCGTTGCCCAGCGCCTTGCCGAACGTCGATAGGTCGGCCTCGACTCCGTGATACCTCTGAGCAGAGCATTTCGGCCACCGAAAGCCCGTGATCATCTCGTCGAGAATCAAGAGGGCGCCGTTCCGATCACAGAGTTCGCGCAACCCAGTCAGATATCCGGCGGCAGGCGGCACCTCCTTTTCGGCTTCGAGGATCAGCGCTGCGATCTTACCCGGGTACTGAGCAAAAAGCGCTTCCGCCGAGGACAGGTCATTGTAACGGAATCCGAGCGTCAGCCGCATCGCATCAAGGGGGATGCCGGCGTCCATCGCCGTCGTGCAGATCGCCCAATCGTCGTAGGAAAAGAAGGGGTGGTCGGAACACATGGCGACTATATTCCGGCCGGTGTAGGCACGGGCAAGTCGGATCGCGGCAGTCGTGGCCGTCGACCCGTCCTTGGTGAACTTTGCCATTTCGGCGCCGGGGACCAGCTCGATCAGACGCTCCGCGCACTCGACCTCCAGCGTCGATGGCCGCGTAAAATTTGTTCCTTGCGACAGCTCCTCTATGGCGGCCCTGACTACAGCGGCAAAGCCATGGCCGAGTGACACGGCGCGCAACCCCATTCCGTATTCGATGAACTCGTTGCCGTCAGCGTCCCAGACATGGCAGCCGAAGCCCTTCGAGATGAAGCCCGGCGCCAGCAGCGGATATTGATCATCGCCCTTCGCGTAGGTGTGTGCTCCACCAGGGATCGCCGCGCGGGCTCGATGTCGTAGTTCGCCAGACGCCGTGAACCTGCCGAGGTCTTCCCTCGTCGCCGTCGTTCCTGACCAGCAGGAAGAACTCATCTTCATAACCGACCCCCTACCAAGCGTACTTTTCGAAGGACCAGCTTTCCCTCGCCAATCCCGTGCCTGTCGACCCATTTGATATGGCCAAAATGCCGCATACTTGAGAGTTCTCAATTCGGCACCATTCGTTGCAAAAGTTTCAGCAGTCATTTCGGGTTGGTCGCCTGCAACGAGATGGAAGCGGGAGAGCCCCCAGACTGCAGGCTCTACCCCTGCGCCGTTCCTCAACTGACATCGCCTCGCATCCCATCGTTATTGAGCTTCGTCAGATTGAGGAATGCGGCGTCAGCTAGGCTGAAGGCCGTTGTGTTTCAGGGTTGAGTGCCAAACATGTCTGAAGCTGAACAACTCAGGACTGCAAGATACGCATCCGAAATCAGCGTCGAGAAAACGACGGGGCGAAGCATTAACTGGCCTGTTCTCGGTGTCGCTTTGGCGCTGGTTTGCGTCGTCGCATGGAACCTCGCTCTGCTGTGGCTTGTCTCTCAACTTTGCCGAATCGTGTTCTTCTAGAAATCGGCATCCTAACGGTCTCTCCTGCAGCATGATATTCTCAGAAACGATCCTCACCGGAGCCTACACGGTGGACGTCGACAGGCACCAGGATAACCGCGGGTACTTTGCCCGGATATTCTGCGCCGATACGTTTCTGGCGCACGGTCTCAAACCAGTCGTCGCGCAGGGGAGTATCAGCTACAACGCGAAGCGCGGCACGTTGCGCGGGATGCATTTTCAGTATCCGCCGGCAGCGGAGACCAAGTATGTGCGATGCTCGAAGGGTGCGGTGGCCGACGTGATCGTCGACTTAAGACCGGAATCGCCGACCTATTTGCGCTCTGTCACGGTCAACCTGTCTGCGGACAACGGCCGCGGCCTCTACATACCCGAGCGCTTCGCACACGGCTTCATCACGCTCAACGACGACACCGAGCTGATCTACCTCATCAGCAACTACCACGTACCGGGCGCCGAAGGCGGGCTGTCACATGATGATCCGGCGCTTGCAATCGCCTGGCCGACAGACGTACGCGTGATCTCGGAACGCGACAGGGCATGGAAGCCCTACAGCGAGATCGGTGCTGAATTGAAGGCGCGGATGAGGTCCGCTGTGCGGGCAGGCACTTAGATCAAGCGGCGGCGCGGCCTCGTCAACACGAAGTCTCGCCATATGCATCCCGAGAACGGCGCCAGAAATCCAAGCGTGACTTGACGACCGTCAATAGCTCCACGCCGACGAAAGCTAGCGTGTCGGAAACTATCGTCGCTTCCTCGGCAGGAGTCACAGAATGTTGGAAAAAGAAGCTACTCGCCCGCTCAACGGCATGGCGCCATCTGTACGGGCAGCGGAGCCGAGTTGCTGCCGCTTCTGCAATACGCCCCTCGAACGCGTGTTCATCGATCTCGGACTGTCGCCGCTGGCCAATTCCTATCTGCGAGATGAAAAAGCCAAGCGGGACGAGCGGTTCTTTCCGTTGCGCGCGTACGTTTGCGGAGAATGCTTCCTTGTTCAACTGGAGGAATGGGAACCACCGGAGAATATCTTCGGGGACTACGCCTACTTTTCGTCCTATAGCGAGTCATGGCTGCAACACGCCAAGTCCTACGTCGCCCGGGCGATGGAAAGATTCGGAATCGGTCCTCAGAGCAAGGTCGTTGAGATTGCAAGCAACGATGGATACTTGTTGCAATACTTTGTCGAGAAGGACGTTCCGGTTCTAGGAATCGAGCCAGCTCAAAACGTCGCCGCCGTGGCGCGCGCGAGGGGGATTCCGACCCGCGTGGAGTTCTTTGGCGAACGCACCGCCCGCACCCTGAGGCGTGAGGGGTTGCGCGCCAATCTGTTGATTGGAAACAACGTCCTCGCCCACGTGCCGAACCTGAACGACTTCGTCAAAGGCATGAGCATCCTCCTCGAGGATCGAGGCGTCATTACAATGGAATTCCCGCATTTGATGCGGTTGTTCGATGAATGTCAGATCGACACGATTTATCACGAGCACTTTTCATACTTTTCCTTCATCTCCGTCGAGAAGATCTTTGCGGCGCATGGGCTGACGTTGTTTGACGTGGAGGAGCTGCCTACGCATGGCGGGTCGCTGCGGATCTATGCTCAGCACAGCAAAGGATGGCATCCAATCTCGCACCGGGTCGACGATCTCCGGACGCGCGAGATCAACGCCGGATACGCCGATCTTGATCACTACGATGCGTTTGAAGAACGCGCTATGCAAACCAAACGCAAGCTGCTCGCGTTTCTTGAGGAGGCGAAACGCCAGGGCAAGCGCGTGGTCGGGTACGGCGCCCCAGCGAAGGGAAACACCCTCCTGAACTATTGCGGTATTACCACCGATCATATCGAGTATACGGTTGATCGAAGTCCACACAAGCAGGGCTGTCTGTTGCCCGGCACCCATATTCCGATCTTCGAGCCTGAGCGGATCAGCGTGACAAAGCCGGATTACATACTCATCCTGCCCTGGAACTTGAAGCGAGAGATTGTCAGCCAGCTGTCGTTTGCCCGCAGCTGGGGAGCGGAATTCGTGGTGCCGATCCCGGAGCCTAGACTCGTAGATTGATCCGGGTTGAGTTCATTAGCGAGGCGAGGGATGGACGACATTGCGCGGCATGTAGATCTTGCGAACCTCAGGGAAAGCGAGATGGCGGTCGATCTGTCGGCTGATGAAAGCGGGCAGGCGATTTACGACTTTATCGCAGACATGTATCCGATCTGCCGTAGCATCACGGGAGACGGGGTTCGAAGAACAATTGACTTGATCCGAAACTACATCCCTCTCACAACTTGTGAGGTACCTTCAGGTCTGCAGGTGTTCGATTGGACTGTGCCCCCGGAGTGGAACGTTCGGGACGCATACATCAAGAACAGCGCGGGCGAACGTGTGGTCGATTTTAAGAAGTCGAACCTGCATCTCCTCAACTACAGCATGCCGGTGCGGGCGCGCATGACACTCGACGAGCTCAAGCCCCATCTTTACTCGGATCCAGAAAGACCTGATTGGACGCCCTATCGCACGAGCTATTACAAGACGACCTGGGGCTTCTGTTTGCCGCACAATCAACTGCTAGCAATGCCAGAGGACGACTATGAGGTCTGTGTCGACTCCAGGCTCGAACCGGGCCATTTGACATACGGCGATTTGAGGTTGCTTGGCCGTACTTCAGACGAGGTGTTGATCTCCTGCCATATTTGTCATCCGTCACTGTGCAATGACAACTTGTCCGGAATCGCGGTTGCCACGGCACTTGCCCAGTACCTTCGGAAGATGGACCATAGATATACCTATCGTTTCGTTTTTGCCCCGGGCACGATCGGCTCGATCACGTGGTTGGCGCTGAACGAGGCACATGTCGGGCGAGTTAAGCATGGATTCGTCGTAACCTGTGCTGGAGATCCGGGGCCAGTGACTTACAAAAAAAGTCGCCGCGGCAACGCCGAGATCGACAGGGCTTGGTCCTACGTCCTCAAGCAGAGTGGCGATCCGTACGAGATCGAGGAGTTTTCTCCCTATGGCTACGACGAACGGCAGTACTGTTCGCCTGGTTTCAATCTTCCGATTGGAACCGTAATGCGAACACCCTACGGCAAGTTCGCGGAGTACCACAGCTCAGCCGACAATTTGGACCTTGTTCGTCCAGCTGCGCTGCGTGACACGCTGTCGAAAGCAATTTCGACCATCGACATCATCGAGAACAATGCTTGCTACCGGAGCGAGAAGCCGTTCTGCGAGCCAAAACTTGGCAAGTACGGCCTCTACAGCGGGCTGGGCGGTCTCGCGGCCGGAGACTACCAGATGAGCCTGCTATGGATTTTGAATATGTCGGACGGAGAAAACTCACTCCTTGATATCGCCGAACGGGCTCGACTGCCTTGGGAAACGATCAAACAGGCCGCGGCGGCACTGAGCGGAGCAGGGCTCATAAAATCGATTGTCCCGGCCCCGGCGAAGTAGCGCGATGGAGCTGGCTCGGCGTCAGGCCGCGGCGGGCCAGAGGGCGCGTATCATAGGCACGCTAAAGGCGATCCTTCAGGTGCACGATGTTTGCTGGCGCCCGACTTGAGCGATCAAGCGAGTGGAGGGCGGATAAAGCCCTTCACAGACGGACGTGTTGCGAGAGCTGTGCCCGTCCTTCGAAGGTGAGCCAACGGCGCGAGTGCAACTCTCTGTGGCATGATGGGCTGCCACCTCGAGGTAGCGGCCAGCCGCGGCAAGCGGGGTGAGAACGGGGTGAGCCGAACGTCCGATTGAAGAGAATGTGGGTGGGCACGACGTCATGATCCAACGGCTGTCGTTAGTGACTGGCTGGGTGGTACTAGCTTTCATCGCCTTTGCAACACTTTCTCCGATCCGGGACCGCCCGACGCTGGCGGGGCTGCAACTTGAGCACTTCGCTGCCTTTGCCGCCATGGGGCTCGCCTTTGCCTTGGGCGCGCCGCGCCGCACGTTGCTCATCGCTACCATGATGATCGCCAGTGCCATCGCTCTCGAAAGTCTGCAATTGTTGACACCGGACCGGCATGGTCGAGTACTAGATGCATTCGTGAAGGCGGCTGGGGGAGTCTGCGGCGTCGGCGTCGGCCGCGTGGGAACGCAGGTCTGGTGGGCGCGGGTCGATCGGGTCAAGAACACCCTGAGGTCGCAACGAACCGGTACATCGGCATAACGAATCAATTCGCGACACAGAATCGAACAGGAATTGCGGCGGTGGTGACGCCTAACGCCCGCGGTGGGCCGACTATCTCTCGCGTAGACTCTCCTGCTTGTACCTCATGATCGGTGAGAGGACGTAGCTGATGATGCTACGTGAGCCGGATTTGACTTCAACCGTTGCAGCCATCCCTGGAGAAAGGCTGACACGTCTGTTGTCGATGTCCATGTGGTTGCGGTCGAGCGATACCCGCGCGGCGTACACAAGCTCCTGACCCTTCGGTTCGCTGCTGGTTGTTTCCGCACCCGACGACCTTGTGTTGGCGTTCTCTGGCGGTTTGTTGCGGGGAATGGCGTCCTGGGAGATGCTGACAATCGTGCCATGCAGCAGTCCGTAGCGGGTGAAATTGAAAGTGTCGATCTTGATGGCGGCTTCCTGGCCTGCTTCGATGAAGCCGATGTCCTGGTTCGATATCGTGGCTTCGACCTCGAGATTACTGTCGGTCGGAACAATCAGCATAAGCTGTTGCGCCGGCGTGACGACGCCGCCGACTGTATGAACAGCGAGCTGCTGCACGACACCGTCGATGGGAGCTGTCAGGCTCTGCAAACCCGTGTGTCGCTCCGCCTTGATGACGTCCTGGGTTAATCCGGCAGCCTTCTGTTCCGCTTTGGCGAGTTCCTCGAACAAGGTGCGCTCATACTCGGCGATTGCCTTGTTTCGGGTCTCCATGAGAACGCCAATGGCGCCGTCCGCCTCGCCGAAACGGCTTTGCTGAACAAGTATCTCCTGGCGTTGGCCGACCAGTTCCTGGAGCTCGGTCAAGTACAACAGCTTCGAGCCCAGTTCTTTCTGATACAGCTGCTCACGTATTTCAACGCGCTGCTGAAGTGGACCGATGGTTGCCTTCAGCTTCTCAATTGACGCTTTGGAGGTCGCTCGCTCTGCTTCTTTCTGCGCGATTTGACGATCAATTGTGGCGAGCTTCGCATTCTGCTCGGTGGTCTGGCTGATAAGATAGCGACGGTGCATCTCGACCAGCACAGGTGACGCGCCGGGCGGGGCTTCGAATGTTGAGGCGGGATCGGTCTTGTTCGAGAGCAAGGACTTCAAACGCGCGACGTCGAGCTGTGCGCTCATTAGATCGCCCTTCAAGTGACTCAGTTCGGCCGCGGAAACGGTAGCATCCAGATCGATCAGGCGTTCGCCGGCTGCGACAATCTGCCCGTCGCGGACGTAGATCGCGCGGACAACGCTGGTTTCGAAGGGTTGAATGGTCTTGGTCCGGCCGCTTGGAATGATCTTGCCCGGAGCAATGGTAACAATGTCGACAGTTCCAATGCAGGCCCAGGCCAATGCGACAGCGAGCCCGGCCATAATGCTGACGACGATGGCGCGTCCCACCGGAGACGGAGGCGTCTCGACGATCTCTAGTGCTGCGGGCAGAAAGGCGAGCTCGTGGCTCGGGCGGGCCTCATCGGTGGGCCCGAGCCTTGCGACCGCGCGACCGAGCTTGCGGGCGTGATCTGCGAAGACAATGACGGCATTCCCGGAGCTGCTTTGCGCCGACCCTGCGGACCGCTGCTCTGCCGTCAATGGCGCTCGGCCGGCAAGGCCGGAAAACAGGTCGGTCACTCGAGGCGTCATTACCAGTGAACGCGCCTTCAAATCCTGCACTAGGCCCAGGCAATTTTGAGAGAGGCGCAGCAGCCAGGCGGCGATGGCGCGGCGTCGGATAATCAAAACCAGCCGTCCATCCCAGATGGCTTCGAGTTCAGATCTGGAGATGATAGCCGGCCTTTCGGCGCCGGGAGCAAGGATCACCGCTTCGTTGCCGTGCACTTTTCCAAGCAACAGGAAGCTTTGGCTGCGAAGCGGAACAATTCCCGGCAGAGGATGCTTTGACAGCTCATCCCAATCGGTCAGTACGCAACGTGCAGAAAGGTTGACCTCTCTTGCATAAGCGAGCATGTCCGGAACGCCGATCGGAGCGTAGCCTGACCGTCGGCGAATGTGATCGAGATTGCTCTCAATACCGCGCAGGCGTAGGAGGACGTCCAGGACAAAAAGCCCGGGGTCTTCGATAGCCTGTGTCACGGTCCGCTCCATCGGCCCTCAGCGATTCCAATACGGAGTGCGAGACGAACAGGCCGGGCCGCATCGTCTCCTTGCGGGGTCGTGAGAGAGGAATGTGCTATGGAAGCTCATGGAAACCTGTCTGCAGGCGATAGAGCTTGGAATACCGCCCGCCGCGATTGATCAGTTCTTGATGGGAGCCGTCCTCGATCAGGCGGCCATCTTCAATCGTGATGATGCGGTCGGCCATTCGCAGGGCCGACAACCGATGCGCAATGATCAGTACAGTCCGGCCCTGTGAGATCTTCGCCATATTCTGTTGAACAATGTGCTCGCTCTCATAGTCTAGCGCGCTGGTGGCCTCGTCAAGAATCAGGATCCGAGGATCGGTTACAAGTGCGCGCGCAATTGCGATGCGCTGACGCTGTCCACCTGACAGGCTATTCCCCCGTTCCCCTACGGTGGTGTCATAGCCCTGCGGTAGCTGTAGAATAAAGTTATGTGCACCAGCCATTGTCGCCGCCTCGATCACGCGTTCCGTCGATGTCGCGGGATCGGCGAACGCAATGTTATCCCTGATCGAGCAGTTGAAAAGTACGTTGTCCTGAAGAACCACGCCAATCTGGCGACGCAACCAGGCGGGATCCACCTGTGCAACGTCGATGCCGTCGACTAGGACTCGGCCGCGCTCAGGTATGTAGAGTCGTTGCACCAGCTTGGCCAACGTGCTCTTTCCCGACCCCGAGGCTCCCACTATGCCAATGATCTGGTTCGCTGGAACATGGAAGTGCACGTCCCGGAGGATCTCGGGTCCGTCAATGCGGTAGCGAAAGGTCACGTGCTCGAAAGTGATATGGCCTCGGATCGCGGCCAGCGCCATCTTGCCGGGATTGTAGACCGGCTCGGTCTCCGTATTCAGAATATCGCCAAGGCGTGCGATTGAAAGCCTGGCCTGATGAAAGTCTTGCCAAGTCTGAGCCAATCGAAGCACCGGAGCGCTTACGCGGCCGGCGAGCAAATTGAAAGCAACGAGTTCGCCAACGGTAAGATCGCCACTTATGACGAGTCTCGCGCCGAAATAAAGGATAGCCGCGCTGACCAGTTTGCTGACAAATTGAACCGATTGACTTGCCACGTTGGCAAGGCTGATGACTCGAAAGCTCGCGGCGACATATCCGGCGAGCTGCTGCTCCCAACGGCGCTGCATCTGGGGCTCGACGGCCATTGCCTTGAGGGTCTCAATTCCAGTCACACTCTCCACAAGGAAGGCTTGATTTTCTGCGCCACGCTGAAACTTCTCATCGAGCCGTCGCTGAAATAGCGGCGTGGCTGCGGCGGAAATTCCAACATAGATCGGAAGCGAAAAGAGAACGATCCATGTCAGCGCCGGTGAGTACAAGAACAGCACCGCGATGAAGATGGTCGCAAAGAACAAATCGATGATCAGCGTCAAGGCCGAGCTGGTCAGGAAATTGCGGATATTCTCCAGTTCCCGCACCCTCGCAACGGAGTCGCCAACGCGCCGTGCCTGAAAATAGCCGATTGGCAGAGCCAATAGGTGACGAAACAGCCGGGCGCCGAGTTCTACGTCAATCCGATTTGTGGTGTGGGAAAACAGGTAGGTGCGAAGGATGCCAAGTACCGTTTCAAACAACGCGATTGCGACAAGGCCAACAGCGAGCACGTCCAGGGTTCTCATGCTCTGGTGAACCAGGACCTTGTCGATCACGACCTGAAAGAAGAGGGGAGATACAAGCGCAAAAAGCTGCAGGCAGAATGATGCGGCCAGAACTTCGGTCAGCAGCCGCCGGTACTTGTGAATTGCGCCGAGAAACCAGGTGATGTCGAAACGGCGGGCGAGATCGGAGAGAGACGCGCGGCGCGTCATCAGGATCACCGATCCGTCCCACGCGGCCTCGATCTCCATTCGCGACATTATGACCGGCTGAGGGCGACCAGGCTCGAGAGCAATGACCTTGTCCTCACTGGCCTTTCCGAAGATCAAGAATTTGTCCTCGCGCAGGATGGCGAGTGCCGGCATGGGTAGACCGGAAAGCCTGGACCAATTCGTTCTGACGACGCGTGCCCTCAACCCCAGTTCCTTGGCGCAGCGGAGCATCTCGGCGATCCTGACAACTCCTCCGAACTGATGACGAATCCGTTCAGGATCAACTGCGACCCCGTGAAATCGGAGCATCATGACCAACGCGATCAATCCTTGATCAGGGATTGCGCCAGTTGGCTCAAGTTGCTCGCGCATTGGCACTCCGCGCCGCATCACGCAGTTTCGCCCAGTAATGCCTGTGGCAGTAAATATCGACCATGATGGTATGTCGTCCGGTGCTGCGCGTGACTCGGGGCGCAACCCGATATCGGGCCGATTAGGGAAGAAATCCAGCGAGACAGCAGGCCATCAACCCATTTTAGGAGTCGCCCCGAAAGCGAGTTGACGGCTGTCAATATCGGGGGGAGGCGGTCGCATATCATCCCCCGGATGGTTGGAATTGTAACGAGAACAGCCGCGCACCGCCTGGCCGAACGCCAGGCAACAGGAATTGGTGTTGGCATCGGATCTCGGCTTGTTCCGACCTCTCGGTCAGGAACGCGAAATGGCTGAATCGTCGTTCGAGCTCAGTGAGGAACCAGTAGCGACGTTTTCGACCGAGCGTTCGAGAGCGCGTCCTGAACGAGATGTTCAACACACCAGACGGGATCAGTTCAACGATCCGGATCGGCCCAACCTGAAAATCCTGTTCGCGAACAAATTCTTCTTCCGCAACGGCGGCTCCGAGGTCGTCATGTTCGACGAGATGGAGCTGATGCGGAGCCGAAACGCCGATGTCATTGAATTCTCCATGAATGATGATCGAAATGCCCCATCGCGCTTTCAACCATATTTCGTATCGCAAAAATCGTATCGGGCTCCATCGCGGAGCGACAAGCTGAAGTCTGCACTTTCCCTTATTCACTCCCCGGAAGCCGTTTCGAAGATTGCTGATCTCATTCGGAACGAGAGACCGAATGTTCTCCATTGCCACAACATCTATCATCAACTCACCCCATCCATCATCTCCGCCGCGGCGAGATTGGGGGTTCCTGTCGTTCTCACGCTTCATGACTACAAGCCGGTCTGTCCTGTCTACACGCAGCTCAGCAACGGACAGGTGTGCACGAGATGCGCAGACGGTGGTTTCGAGGCCCTTCTCGCGCGACGCTGTGCGAATGGGTCATTGGGCCGCAGCGCCTTACTCTGGGCGGAGGCGCGCTATCACGCGTTGGCGGGAAGCTATCATCGGGTCGGCAAATTCATTGCGCCGAGCAAATTCATGTACGAGGCCGTCGTCCGCCGGTTTGGTGCGGAGAAGGTGGTTCATATTCCGAACGGAATAGACGCGTCGCGTATCGAGGTGTCTACCGACGACGAGGGCTACGTATTGTACTTTGGGCGCTTGTCGCCTGAAAAGGGCGTTGAGACCCTTCTCCTAGCCCATGCAGCAGATCAAGGAACCTGGCGGTTGGTGATCGCCGGCACCGGTCCGCTGCTGGAGGAGCTTCAGCGGAAGTATCCGATGGCGGAGTTCAAGGGGCACCTCACCGGCATAGACCTGGAACGAACGATCAAGCGAGCGGCGTTGATAGCTGTCCCCTCCGGATGGCACGAGAACAGCCCTCTCTCAATTCTTGAAGCGATGGCACACGGGAAGCCGATCGTAGCATCGCGCATCGGCGGCATTCCTGAGCTCGTGAGAGACGAATCGACGGGTCTGTTGTTTGAGCCCGGCGACGTTTCTCAGCTGTCGGAAAGTATCAGAAAGCTTCTTGCCGATCGCCATCGTCGAGAGGAACTCGGCCGCAGTGCGCGAAGAATCGTCGAGATTGAGTATTCACTTCAGGCGCATGGAGCCGCGTTGTTCTCGCTGTATGAGGGCCTGATTGGAGCGGCGGGCTTACACAAGAGAGTTGGATCATAAAATGGACCTCACTGTCATTTCAACGTTCCGCTGCAATTCGAAGTGCCAGATGTGTTACATCTGGCAAAACCCGACCGAGCCGAAGGAAGAGGTGTCGCTCGACACGCTGTCAAAACTTCCTGCCGGATTTGACAACCTGAATGTGTCAGGCGGAGAACCGACGCTTCGCAAAGACCTCTCGGAAGTGATTGACCTTCTTTATCCCAAGGCAAGGGTGACGGAGATATCGTCAAACGGCCTTCACGCTGAGCGCCTGGTTCCAATCATCAAGAGGTACCCGAATATCAAGGTGCGGTTCTCGCTGGAGGGCGATGAGGAAACGAACGACAGGATTCGCGGCGAGAAGGACGGCTATAGCACCAAGATCGCAGGACTCCGTATGCTTCGTGAGGCGGGTGGCACCGACCTCGGTTTTGCGATGGTCATTCAGGATGAGAACGTCGATCAGCTCGTCAATGTCTACGAATTTGCCCGGACGGAAGGCTTCGAATTGGCGACCTCCGCGCTCCACAACGCGTGGCAGTTCTATAAGAACGACAACTACTTCTATGACCGGAAGGCGGTCGCCAGAAAGGTCGAAGGACTGATTTCGGCGATGTTGCGCAGTCCGAAGCCAAAGAACTGGTTTCGGGCTTACCTGAATCTCGGTTTGATCGAGAAGATCCTTGGTCACGATCGGCTGATACCCTGCAGCGCAGGCAAGGATTTCGCGTTCATCGATCCTTGGTCGGACGTATGGGCTTGCAACGTACGGTCCGATCTTCCCATGGGCAACCTTGCGCGCCAGTCATGGGACGAGATCATGAACAGCGAGGTCGCGCAGCAGACGCGGAAGAAGGTCGCTGGCTGCGGCCAGAATTGCTGGATGGTGACAACCGCGCGGACCGCCATGCGGTCCAACCTGGTCCCTCAGTTACCGAAATCCGATCCCCTGCTCTGGGTCCTCAAGAACAAGCTGAAGGTATCGATCGGCAAGAGCATCTGTTTTGACAGCTACATCAATTATTCCGACGTGAGGCCGTCCCCGCACGTCGAACGAACGTCCTTCCTGAACAAGAGCGTCAAGGCCCGGTTGGTCAAGGGGCGCACTACCCCCGACGAACATTACCCCTTGCGAACTTTCATGAACAATTAAATTCGCGGAGGAAATCCAGATGAGCAGGCGTGAGATCTACATGTTCGGTTTCCGTGGTTTCCCGCAGGTCCAGGGTGGCATCGAAACGCACGCAGAGAATCTTGCGCCACGGGTGGTCGAACTCGGCAGACGAGTCACCGTGTGCATGCGATCCCCCTATGTCGAGCCCGGCCTCGCAAAAGTATGGAAGGGCGTCCGCATCTTGCGGCTGTGGACCGTGCCAAACAAGTACTTCGAAACGCTGCTGCATTCCGTGATTTGTGCGATTGTTGCGGCGGTTCGGAGGCCGGGTCTGGTGCACATTCACGGCATCGGACCCGCAATCGTAACGCCATTGCTGCGGGCCATCGGTCTGCAGGTCGTCGTCACCCATCACGGCGAGGACTACAACCGCGAGAAATGGGGCTGGGCGGCGCGGGTGGTGCTGCGGACCGGTGAAGCGATGGGGATGCGCTACGCCAACAAACGCATCGCTGTCAGCCGCAGTATCGGCGACCTTATTGCGTCCAAATATGGCCGGCCGTGCGAGGTGATACCGAACGGGGTCGTGTTCTCGGAGATGCCGCAACAGAGCGACGAGGTCGTCGAATTGGGATTGGAGCCAGGACGATACGTACTCACGGTCGGCCGGCTGGTCCCCGAGAAACGCCAGCTCGATCTCCTGCGTGCGTTTTCGGCCGCGGCGCTGCCTGGATGGAAGTTGGCGATCGTTGGCAAGATCGATCACCAGAGCGAATACGCAGATCAACTGGTCAGAGAGGCGGCCGGCCGGCAAAACGTCGTCATGGCGGGCTTTCAGACCGGCGATGCGTTGCGACAACTCTATGCGCACGCCGCGCTGTTCGTGTTGCCCTCGTCACATGAGGGCCTACCCATTGTGTTGCTCGAAGCGCTTAGCTATGGATTGCCGGTGCTGGTGAGTGATATTGCTCCCAACCTCGAAGTCGTGGACGACCCCGCCCGCATTTTCCATGTCGGAGATTGCGAGGAGATGCGCGCAAAGCTTTCGGTGCTGACGCTCGCCAGCCTGAATGCGGAGGAGCGCGAAGCCGTCCGCTGCGAGAGTGCTCAGCGATACGATTGGTCCGACATCGCGCACAAGACACTAGAGGTATACGACGAACTGCTTGGCCGGAGAAGACGGCCACAAGGCAACATCGCGCGTTCGGGCGGGGCCGGGAATGGGGCCGGGAATAGAGTGCAACAATTGGAATTGGGCAGGCCGGTGGCTGCCCGTTACGGCCTCGCTCGCAGCGTCAACGACAATTTGACGAAACCGCTCACGGGTGTGCCGTCGGCAAAAGTCAAATTGAAATAGTCGCGGCGCCAATCGGAAGCCGAGGGACGCGTACGCCGAGCCCTTCTGGGGCTGAACTCTTCCGCGCGCGGTCGACATCGTTCGTTGGCACGGGTCCATAGGGCTCCTTTGGATACGGTCTTTGCGGTCGCCTGCGCCTTAAAGGCCAGTTATCTCAGCCCGCGGCCTTGAGGCCGGACATCCTCAACGCATGACGTAAGCCTCTGCAACAGCGGGCTTTTCGCGGTCGGGCCCTGGAGATCGCCCCGGCTGCCGGCGGGCGCAGGCTTGATATCGCACCTTCGGCTTGATTCTGAGCACAAATTGGGCTTCCGAAAGCGACTGAACCCTGAGAGGCTCAGGACAGGGGATTCGCAAGCCAACGAAGCATCGGGGCGGACGCCGAAACGGCTAAGCGTTGCTGGATGTTGTGAGAATGACCAGGGTGGACAAGCCAACGGTAAGCGAAATTGACCGGCTGATCGCACCGATTGTCGAGTTGGCCGGCGAAAACCTGATCTGCCTGTCCGACCCCTCATTTGAGTTCGTACCGGATAGAACGAGAGGAGGAATCTCGGCCATTCATCTGCGCTTGAAAGCGGAGCTGAGGGCGCTTCTGCAACTGCGCACGGTGTATGGCGACATGATCGCCTGCCGGGTTGTCGCCGGTGAATATCCGTGGGCGCGAGGCGAATTGTCGCACTACCAGCATTTGAGACTTGCGTGGTCGCAGTTCGCGCGGCTGAGCGACGTGTTCAATGAATCCATGAAGGAGATTGATTGCCTTCATGGCGAGACGCTGGAGCTGCTTTCTGTCGATGTCGAGCGAGCGGGTGGTTGGTCGGCTGGCGTCGGGGCCCTGCCAGCGGAGGCTATCGATCGGGGTGCGCTCGTGGATCGCTGGTATGCCGTTGCGCCAAAGTCGGAACCGCCAATCTTTGATACCATGAGGATGGCAAGCGAATGGTCCGATATCGCTCATCCTTTCGCGGATCACTACAGCACAGCCCGAAGCGAGCTATTGGGACAGATTGACGCAAAGATGCAGGCAGTGGCTTCGGGCATTGCCGGTTTTCTGTCGGATCATGGCGACGAACTCATAGACCTGATTGGACGGTACAACGATATGGTCAGGAACTTCCGAATGCTGCATGACAGAGATATGATATGAAGGGCCTCGCGGTGAGGACCAACGATGTCCGGGCACGAGAGCAGGTCAGCAATTAGATTGCACCGGCGAACTGAGCTTATCCCTCGGTTGGAGGAGTGCTAATTCGCAGTTGACTGGCGGTCATCTTGCCAGAGACTGACACGAGCTCGTAGCCTACCCGTTGCCCCTCGAGCAACGTGGAAAGGCCAGCTTGTTCGACTGCCGACATATGAACGAATATGTCCTTGCCTCCGCCGTCGGGTCTAATGAACCCGTAACCCTTAAACTTGTTAAACCAAACTACAAATCCGGTCGGCACAGTACCTCCAGGCAATTTCTTGGTCTTTTCCGGAGCGAACGCCGTGATGAGGAGCTGAAATCGGCGCAGATGCGAGGTTGTTGAAATTGAGAACCCGGTCTCTTGCAGTTAATCCGCATCGCTCTATCTAGGTTCCTTCTCCTCTCCCTGAGTAGTTGCGCAGACAATTCCGCCTGACTGCCGACAGCCTGTGTGGCCGGAACCGCGCCGCTCAAGTACACAATCAGCGCTGGATGTTGCTTAAACGAGCAAGGTGCCTCGCAAACAGGCGTTCCATCTGGTGGAGATTGGATCTCAAGATGAGTCTCCCGCACCTAGCGTCGGCCGGATCGTCTCGTTGTTTGCGGGTGCAAATGTTGGCTCGCCGTACCAGATGCTCACGGCCAGCACCTATTACGGTAGTATGTTCAACACGGTAATACGTTCAACGACACCCCTCCACATAGGCGTGACATAGGCGTGCAGGGTATCAAAAGGTCGTGTTAGACATTGCTTATCAGACTGAGTGCCAAACGACGCTCGGGAAGTGGGGGCTATCAAAGCAACTCTAACCGGCGATGTTTGCGGCGTCCAACGTATGGACGGGCAGGCGAGTTGTTCGCCGAACGGATCAGAAAGGCGGGCGGTTGGTTGGTCTCGTTGGCGGACGCCGATTTGGCTTGTATCTCAGATACTCCGCACGGCGTCTGCGGGAGATAGCCTCGCGCGTCCCATACCCGGCTGCGAACGAAATCGAAACTATTGCGAGAAGTAGCAGGAGACCGAGCACGTCTTATCTCCAACCGAGTGTTTGTTAAGGGCGCCGTCAAAAGCCGATCTTCGGGCGCAAAACCGCTAGCGTCGGGCCGACCGGCGATGGCGGCGCCGATGTGGCTTGGAATAGGAGAAGAACGGCACATAGTGGCAGTTGGTTGAGCCTACTGGTTGTTCGGGGGAGCCAGGTCCTGAGCCGACAGTGCCGATCGGAAGACCATTAGGCGCGTGACCAGTTCAGCATTGCGACGAGCTTGATCCTCCACGCTGCTCTGCTCCCATCGTCTCCGAGCGCAGGGAGAGGGCCCACTGACGCTACGCTGACAAGCCTGAATAGCGTGAGTCTTCAAGCCCACATCAATGAAATTTACGCAAGCCCAGCGATGACCAATTTGACGAAGGTCAAGTTAAAGAGAGCGACTTGCTCTCTCGGCGCGGGCGCTCCCTTCAGGAGATCAGACAATCCGGCGCGGGAGTTTTAGTCTGCTGGCGATCTTCCTTATGGCCTGTGGCGTTCCGCCGAGATGTCTTGAGACGACGTGCACGATCTTGCCTTCCAGGATGAGAGACCGTAGCTGGTCGATTTCCTCATTGCTCCATGGTGGAGCAGTGGGACGCTTTGGAGTTGGCAGCGTTAGCAACGTCGCACTCCCTCTGACGCGGTCAACCAAGTTGAAAATATTGCCGAGGCTATAGGAAGCGGCGTGAGCTGGTAAGTCGTGACGATCGGCCGCTCTTCCCCCGCATCATAGTTCTGGCTGGCTATGGCTTGCATAGTTTCGCTTGGATAGTTTCGCGGTGCCTATGATGGTTCGCGCGAAGTCTTTCTGATCGGTGCCGTCCACTGTTGCACGATCGGCCAGCGCCCCCCATTCGATTTCGCAGGGCGCTGGTCTGCTGCCGTCAAACACGGCGAACAGAAGAATGCCCGAATGTTGGTCAACTACAATTTATCCAGAGGGATCTAGCTGAAGCGGCATGGCAATCGGTTCCCATTGAGCAATTGGCGATTGGCAGGAAGCCGGCCGAAGCGCGAGCTATTCGATCCGTCCTGCTTCGCCTCGCGGACCGCATCGGGACGCGGCTCCGGACGAAGTGCAAGCCCGGTCGAACCGTGACGGTCCGCGATCGCTTCGGTTGGGATGCGATCGGAGACGGCTCGGCAGCGCTGGGTATTGCTCGTTCCGTGTCGGACGAGTTTCGCAAATTTGCCGAACGGGACTTGTAACCCCGCCGAGCAGTGGTCCTTGTGCCCCGCGACTTGAACGTAGTTCGAGACCATTCACGTCGTGTCGAGCCGTTCGCATGCGCGATCGTGCATGTGGTGGAGAAGGCAGCTTCGACAGCAGCTGCCTCACTTGAAGGCCTGCTTCTGCTCGATCTTGAGTATTGCGTGAGCCGAAATTTCGGCGGAACAACAGGCGAAGGCCGTTCGCCGTGGCAATGTGGCGTCAGTTGCTCGGACCAACGCCGCGGATGGCGAAGGTTGCGGCCTTCAGCTTGGTCATGCCGAACTTATCGAACAGCTTGTCATAGGTGCCGTCGGCGCGGATTGCGGTCAGCGCGTCGGCAAAAGCCTGCGCGAGCAGCTTGTCGCGGAAGGCGAAGGTGATGTCGGTGCCGGCGATGTCGCGGACCCAGATCTTGGCGATGCCCTTCTGCTCGAGCGAGTTGGCGGTCTCGTTGATATTGAGCGCGGCCTCGAGCTGGCCGGCGCGCAGCGCCGCCGAGGTCGCGGTGACGGTGGTGAAAGTGCGGAGCTCGATTGGCTTGAGGCCCTTCGCGACCATCTCGGTGTTGAACTCGCGCGCCTTGCGCTCGGTGTAGGTTGCCGATTCGACGCCCACCACGCGACCGGCGAGATCCTCGAACTTCTCCAGCTTCAGGCTGGAGGTGGGATCAGTGTAGATGCTGATCGCCTGCTGCGCGTAAGGCACGAGGTAGAGCATTTTTGAGCGCTCCTCGGTCCAGAACAGGCCGGTGTTGATGGCGTCGAAGCGGCCTGAGCGGAGCGCCGGAATCATCGGCGGGAAGTCCATGCGCAAAAACACCGGCTCGACGCAGATGCGCTTGGCGATCTCTCTGGCGAGCTCGACATTGAGCCCCTGCAACTCGCCCTTGTCGTCGACGAATTGTTGCGGCGGCAGCGTCGGGTTGATCGACATCTGCCATTTCGGCGCCTCGATCAAGCTCGATGCCGGCACCTTCGGGCTACACGTTTGGGCGCTGGCCGCTTGGGACAGGCCGATCAGCAAAGCGAGGGCGGAGAAGGTTCTGAGAAATCGCATCGAGATACTCCTGTCAAGTCGTGGGTGGCAGTTGAGCCGTCTCCGGTCCGACGTCTTCTTCATGGTCGTGTGACGCGGCGACCGGCACGCCGCGATCGGCCTGCCGGGTCAGGATCAGCGAGGTGTGGCGGGCCGCCGTCACCACTTCGTCGCGCTGGTTGACGAGGTCGAGCGTCTCGATGACGATGCCGCGTTCGGGATTTCGCGTCGGCCGCTTCTCGACGAAGCGGAAGCGCACGCGCAAGGCGTCGCCGGCAACGATGGGCGCCTTGAATCGCACCTCGTCCCAGCCAAGCGAGGCGACAGAGGTTTCCTCGTACAGCTTCAGCTCAGACTTCAGTCCCTCCATCAGCGACAGGCCGAACAGCCCATGACCGATCAGCGCAGAAAAGCCGCGCGAGCGCGCATAGGCGGCATCGATATGAAGCGGATGATGGTCGCGCGTAACGTCGGCGAAGGTTGCGATGTCGGCCTCCGTCACCGTGTGCACGGCAGTCTCGAACTCCGCGCCGAGCGCGATGTCCTCGTAACGGATATTGATCGGGGCGCTGGCGTCCATACGTATTCCTCAGGCGACCTTGCGCGGCCGCGCCGGCAGGGTCTTGAAGCTCTGCGCGATCCCCATCGGCCCGGAGCGGAAGATGCGTTCGTCCATATCCTTCAGTTGCGAGCTGATGCGCGGCCGGAAGCCCATATGTGCGAGCACGTCCTCCTCCAGGCGAACGCCTGGCGCGATCTCGGTCAGGGTCACGCTGCCGTTCGCTAGCTCGAACACGGCGCGCTCGGTGACGTAGCTGACGTGCTGGCCTCGTTGCGCGGCGAGCGAGGCACTGAAGCTGATCTGGCCGACTTGCTGCACGAATTTGCGAAAGGCGCCGTCGCGGCGGATGGCGAGGCGGCCGTTCTCGACGCCGATGTCGAGTTTGCCGCCGGTCATGGTACCGCTGAAGATCAGCCGCTTGGCGTTCTGGGTGATGTCGATGAAGCCGCCCGAGCCGTCGCGGCGGTCGCCGAACCGGGTGACGTTGACGTTGCCGGTCTCGTCCACCTCGGCGAAGGAGAGAAAGGCGCAGGACAGCCCGCCGCCGTCGTAGAAGTCGAACTGATAAGCCTGGTCGAGGATGACGCGCGGGTTGATCGCGGTGCCGAATTCGCGCGCGTGGCCCGGCACGCCGCCGATCACGCCGGACTCCACCGTCAGCGTGATCAGGTCGGAGATGCCTTCCTCGGCCGCAACATTGGGGATCATTGCAGAAATTCCCACGCCGAGATTGACGACGTCGCGCGGGCGCAGCTCAAAGGCGGCGCGGCGGGCGATCACCCGCCGTTCGGTCAGCGGATCGGGCGCGATCAGCGCCACCGGTACGCACGTCTCGCCGCACCGCGCCGGATCATAGGTGGTGCCATAAGTCTGCATCTGCTCGGGTTCGAGCACGACGTGATCGATCAGGAAGCCAGGAATCTTGACCATCTGCGGATGGATCGAGCCGCGCTTGACGATCCGTTTCACCTGGCAGATCACCGTGCCGCCGGCATTGTGCACGGCCTGCGCGATTGACAGATCCTCGCGTGTGGTGCCTTCGTGCTCCATGCTGACATAGCCGTCTTCGTCGGCCGAAGTGCCGCGGATGATGGCGACGTTCGGCGGTGCGGGGACGCGGTAGAGCAGCCACGCCTGGCCGTGCAGCTCGAGCAGATCGATCAGCGGCGCCGTGGTGCGCGCGTTCATGCGGCCCCCGTCCTGGCGAGGATCCATGTAGGTGTTGAGGCCGACGTGGGTGAGCACGCCGGGATGTTTCGCGGCCATGGCACGGCAGAGCTGGCTCATCACGCCCTGCGGAAAATTGTAGGCGTCGATCAACTCCTCGCGAACCAGGCGCATGAACGGCACCTGGAGGCCGAAATTGCCGCCGATTACGCGCGCGATCAGGCCTTCATGGGCGAGATGGCACAGGCCCTTCTCGGTGACGGCGCCGACGCCGGTGATGTTGATCAGCGTCAGCCCGTGCGGGCCTTGGCCGCCGAGGAAGCGCTGTTCCAGCGCATCGAGGATCGCTTCAGCGACGCCGGTGCCGCCGTTCCCGCCGACAATCAGCGTGTCGGCATCGCGGATCAGGCCTGCGGCTTGTACCGCGGTGATGATGCTCAGCATGACTGCACGCACCGCATCACGCGGCCTCCTTCTCAACCTGGCGGGAGATGATGAGCCGCTGGATCTGGTTGGTACCTTCGTAGATCTGGGCAAGGCGCACGTCGCGGAAGATGCGCTCGATGCGGTACTCGCGCGAATAGCCGTTGCCGCCGTGGATCTGGAGCGCATTGGAGACGTGCTTCATCGCCATGTCGGTCGTGAACAGCTTGGCCTGCGCCGCCTCCTTGGCGATCGGCTCGCCGGCATCATGGAGGCGCGCGGCGTGATGGATCAGAAGGCGCGCGGCGGCGATGTCGGTCGACATGTCGGCGAGCATAAACTGCACCGCCTGGAAACCGATGATCGCCTGGCCGAACTGTTTGCGGTCACGCGCGTAGGCGGTGGCGTCCTCGAACGCAGCCTGAGCCATGCCGAGCGCCATCGAGGCCATCATCAGCCGGCTGAAGTTGAAATTGCTCATGGCCATCTTGAACGCCTGGTTCTCCGGCCCCATCAGGCTGTCGGCCGGCAGGCTCACGTCGGAGAAGGTGATCTGGCAGTCTTCAAGGCCGTGCATACCGAGAAGCTCCTCGTTCTTGCCGCGGGCGACGCCGCGCAGGGCGCCGTCGACCAGCAGACAGGAGATGGCGCGATGGCCAGCATCTGGGCCGGTGCGTGCGAACACCATGATGCGATCGGCGACCCCGCCGAGGGTCACCCAGGCCTTGGTGCCATTGAGCCGCCAGCCATTGCCGTCGCGCACCGCATTGGTGCGGATGCCTGCAACGTCGGAGCCGTGGTCGGGCTCCGAGACTGCGGTGGCGGGAATGACGTCGCCGCTCAGAATTCTTGGGATCAGTTCCTTGTGCGCGTCAGTGCCGTGATGGTCGAAGAAGAGAACTGCCTCGACGGGAATGGCGAAGGCGTTGGCGACCGCGCCGGAGCAGCGCGCAAGCTCTTCCATTGTGATGCAGGCCGCCACAGCATCGAGCCCGGCGCCGCCCGCGCCTTCGCGCAGGCAAATGCCGAACAGGCCAAGATCGGCCATGCCCTTGTAGAGCGCACGGTCGAAACGATCATCGCGGTCGATCGCGGCCGCGCGCGGCAGGATTTCCGCCTCCGCGAAGCGGCGGGCGGTCTCGCGAAGAGCTTTCTGATCCTGGGTGTAAAAGCGATCCATGGCGAGCTCCCGTCAGTCGCTGGCGAGCTTGGAATCGTGGGAGACCTCGCTCCTGTCGCGGTCGAGGAAATAGACCGCGACGTCGTCACCGGGGACGCCATAGGTGCTGCACACCCCGCGAGTCAGGGCGATGGCGGCGGCGCGGCGCTCGGCCTCGCTGCGACGGAACGCGTGGACCTTGAGCAAGATGCGTTGGCCGGCGCCTTCAGCCCCCATCACACCGGCATGGGCGTAGTCGTCGGCACCAATCGGGAGGAAGTAGAGCGTGACCGTGTCCGCACCGACGCCGAATGCCGACATCAGGCCGTCGGTCACCGACCTGGCCAGCGCGGCCTTGCGCTGCGGAGGAACTTGCGGGGCGAGCACTTCGACATAGGGCATCGATCAGACCTTCGCGGACTTGGAGGCAGACAATTTGGAGGCAGACAATTTGGACGCAGACGATCTGGACGGGGACGATCTGGGCTTGCCGGATCTCGCCGGGGGCGCGGCTTCGATCCGGCGGCAGGAATCGCGCTGCACCAGCCGCGCGCCGACGCGATATTCGCGGACGCCGTCATTGCCGTTGCCTTTTGCATCCATGCGATGCAGCAGCCGGTCCACGGCCAGATTGGCGAGATCATGCGCGCCGTTGTCGACGATGCTAATGGCCGGGCGGTGCCATTCGAACCACGGCATGTCCTCGTAGCAGAGCAGCGAGAGGTCGTCAGGTATCGCGATGTTCCGCTCCGCGATGACGCGCAGCGCGCCGAGCGTTGCCTCGTGATTGGCGACAAAGATCGCGCTCGGCGGGCGAGGGAGGTCGAGCAGCTTGCGGCAGCACGTCGCACCAGTCTCGGGAACGAAATGGCCGGCAAGAATCAATGTGTCGTCGACAGGGATGCCGGCTTCGCGCAGCGCGCGGACATAGCCGGACAACCGCTCGCGGCCCGACGTGGTGTCCTGGCGGCCGACGATCAGTCCGATGCGTCTGTGCCCGAGCTCGATCAGATGGCGCGTGCCGAGATAGGCGCCTTGTGGGTCGTCGGCGAGCACGGTCTCGAGGTCGGTCGCGTCATCGCGCCGCACCAGGCAGACGATCGGGACGTCCTTTGCCAGGGCCTTGAGCTGCGTGCCGTTCTTTCCCGTCGGCACGACGATCAGACCGTCGATGCGGTGATCGACCAGCGTGGTGAGGGTGTCGCTTTCCTGCTCCGGATCGTCACCGCCGATGCACAGCAGCATCTGGTAGCCCAGCGCCTTCAGGCGCGCTTGCACGACTTCGGCCATCACCTGGAACGAGGCATTGGTGAGATTGTGGACAAGAAGCGCAACGAGCCGCGACTGACCGGTCTTCAGGCCTCGCGCGATCGGGTTCGGCCGGTAGCCGAGCTCGCGCGCGATGCGCGTCAGGCGCTGCTGCGTGCGCTCGCTGGTCAGGCCGGTTCCGGTCAGCGCGCGCGAGGCGGTGCTGACCGAAACGCGGGCCGCCTGTGCCACATCTTTGAGCGTGACGCTCATCAAACCTGCCGATAGACTGCAAACGATTGCAAAAACGCTATGGGCTAATTCCACTTGGATCAAGCCCAAAAAGTAGATGGTGTTGCTCAATGCAGAGCCAGATACGCAATCGATTGCATAAATCCTGCGGATATTCCGCAGGAGGCCGCCGTTCCCTGAATCCACCTGATCACCCGGCAGTTCTCTGATGAAGACGTTCCGCGGCACCTACACCGTCATGATCACTCCGTTCACGCCGTCCGGCGACGTCGATGTCGCGGCGCTGCGCGCCTTCGTCGACTGGCAGATCGCCGAAGGAATTCACGGGCTGATCCCGCTCGGTTCGACCGGCGAATTCCTGTCGCTGGACGATGACGAGAAGGCGCTGGTTGCCGAAGTCGTCATTAGTCAGGCCGCAGGGCGCGTGCCCGTCCTGATCGGCACCGGCGCGGAGGATACGCGCGAAGTGGTTCGCCTCAGCCGCCGTGTCGAAAAACTGGGCGCCGACGGCGTCATGATCATTCCGCCGTTCTATTCGACCCCGACCGACGACGAACTAGTCCACCATTACAAGACGGTTGCGGACGCGATCTCGCTGCCAATCATGGTTTACAACAATCCGGCGACCGCCAATGTCGATCTCAAGCCGCAACTCGTGGCGCGCCTCGCCGAGATCGACAATTGTCTCTATATCAAGGAGTCGACGCTGGAGGTGACGCGCGTGCGCGACATCATCCGCCTCTGCGGCGACCAGATGACCGTGTTCGGCGGCATTCTCGGCTTCGAATCCTTCGTCGAAGGCGCGCAGGGCTGGGTGGCGGTCGCCTCCAACGTGGTGCCGACGGAGATGGCGCGCATCTTCAGCCTCGTCGCCGATGAGGGCGCGATCAAGGAGGCACGCGAGCTCTATCTTAAGTACCTGCCGGTGATCGAATTCGTTGGCGGCCAGGCTTATGTGGCCGGCAGCAAGGCTCTGCTTGGTCATATGGGCTTTGCGGTCGGCAATCCACGTCCGCCGCGGCTACCGTTGCCAGCTGCGCAGGATGCAGCGGCACGCGCCCTGGTCAAGACGTTTGATCTGGCGTGGCGCGGCGCGCCGGTTGCGGCGGCTTAAATTGGATGTGAACGGATGAACCTGCTCGACGGCGTCAAGATCCTCAGCTTCAACCATTATCTAGCAGGCCCGCTGGCCGCGCAGACGCTCGCCGATCTCGGCGCCGACGTCATCGCGGTCGAGCCGATCGAGGGCGCATTTCAGCGCAACTGGGCGGTCGCCAATCATTTCGTCGCAGGCGACAGCGTCAATCACCTGGCGACGGGACGTAACAAGCGCAGCATCGCCGTCGATCTCAAGCATCCGGACGGCGTCGTTGCCGTGAAGAAGCTAGTCGCGGCCGCCGATGTCGTGATGGAGAATTTCCGGCCGGGCACTATGGCCAGACTCGGCCTCGGCTACGACGCGCTGAAGGCGATCAACCCCGGCCTGATCTACGCCGTGGCGACTGGCTTCGGATCGGAGGGGCCTTACAAGGATCGTCCGGGGCAGGATCTGTTGCTCCAGGCGATGTCCGGTCTCGCGATGCGGACCGGGCGCGCCGATGGGGAGCCGACGGCGGTCGGTGCTGTCATCGTCGACCAGCATGCGGCCTCGCTCTATGCCATGAGTATTCTCGCGGCGCTGTTCGCCAGGACGAAGACGGGGAAGGGGCAGCTTGTCGAGGTCAATCTCTATCAGGCTGCGCTTGATCTTCAGGTCGAGCCGCTGACCGCATGGCTCAACGGCGCGCCGTCGCCGACGCCGCGCGGTCCGGCCGGCATCGCGGCATGGTTCAGCCCCGGGCCTTACGGCATTCACGCGACGGCAGACGGTCATCTCGCGATCTCCATGGCGTCGCCCAAGGCTTTGGCAGTGGCGCTCGGCAGCGAGGCGCTGCAGCAGTTCGGCGACGCCGACAGCTTTTCGAAGCGCGAAGAAATCACCGGGATCGTCGCGGCGCTTCTGAAACAGAAGGCGACGGCCGAATGGTTGCCCGTGCTTGAAACGGCGCGGATCTGGCACGCGCCGGTGCAGGACTATCACGACCTCGAGACCGATCCTCAGCTCAACCATCTCGGTGTGTTCAAGAGCGCGGAGAGTGCAGGGGGCGCACCGATCCGCATGGTCGCGCATCCCGCGCGCTATGATGGCAAGACGCCGGAGGTGCGGCTGGTGCCGCAGCGGCTCGGCGCTCAGACGCGTGAGGTGCTCGGCGAGATCGGCTACGGCGCCGCCGACATTGAGGCCATGGTCGTCGGCAAGGCTGTCGGAGTGGCGCGATGATCGATTTTTCGCTGCCCGAGGATACGCGCCTCCTGGTCGACACCGTCCGCCGTTTCGTCGAAACAGAGGTGCAGCCGCTTGAGGATGAGGTGGAGCGGATGGCGACCGTGCCCGCTGACGCGCTTGCGGTGACCAAGGCCAAGGCGCAGCAGCTTGGCCTCTACGCCATGAACATGCCCACGGATGTCGGCGGCGGCGGACTGTCCTGCGTCGAGCATTGCCTCGTCGAGGAAGAGTTCGGCAAGACCTCCGATGCGCTGATCCGGCGTGTGTTCGGCCAGGTCTATCCGATGCTGATGGCGTGCAGGGGCGATCAGGTCGAGCGCTATCTCTTGCCGACGGTGAAGGGCGACAAGATCTGCGCCATGGCCATTACCGAGCCCGGTGCCGGCTCCGACGCCGCGTCAATCAGCACGACTGCGCATCTCGACGGTGACGCGTGGGTGCTCAACGGCACCAAGCATTTCATCAGCGACGGCGACATCGCCGACTATGTGATCCTGATGGCGCTCACCGACAAGGAAAAGCGCGCGCGGGGCGGCATCACGCTATTCCTGGTCGATCGCGGCACGCCCGGGTTCAAGGTCGCGCGCACCCAGCCGATGATGGGCCACCGCGGATACGGCCATGCCGAGCTGTCCTTCGAGGACTGCCGCATCCCGAAGGCGGCTGTTCTCGGCGAGGTCGGTGGTGGCTTCAAGCTGATCATGCAGAGCGTGCTCCAGATTCGCCTGGCCCATATCGGTGCGCGTGCCGTGGGCATGGCGCAGCGCGCGCTCGAGATGATGCGCAAGCATGCCGGCGAGCGCCGCCAGTTCGGCCAAGTGATCGGCGATTTCCAGATGGTGCAGAAGTTGATCGCCGATTCCGCCACCGAGATTTTTGGCGTCAAGATGATGGTGATGAACGCCGCCTGGGACATCGACCAGGGCCGGGATGCGCGCGACAAGGTTTCGATGGTCAAGGTCGCGGCCTCCGAGATGCAGGGCCGCGTGGTCGACCGCGCCATCCAGGTGTTCGGCGGCATGGGTTTTAGCAAGGACCTGCCGCTGGAGCGCATGTATCGCGACGCCCGCGTCACGCGCATCTATGACGGCACCTCCGAAATCCATCGAATGTTGGTTGCGCGGAGCACGATCAAGAACGGCTTGCAGCTCTAGGGAACTATCGATGTCTCACACACCTCTCAATCCCGGCGCCGCCTTCGCCTTCCGCAAGACCATGACTGTGGCCGAACAGGCGATGTTCACCGGCATCAGCGGCAATCTCGGCGGTCTCTATGTCGATGCTGTCCGCGCCAGGAAGGCCGGCGCGTCCAACATGGTCGCCTTCGAGCTCGCGGTCGGCGGTCTCGCCACCACCTGCCTCAGCCAGCTCGGCGGTCCGACGCGGCGGATCGGCAGCATCGCGCTGAATTTCAAGGCACCCGTGATCGTCGGCGATTCTGTCGAGGCGAAGGCCGAGATCGTCTCGGTCGCCGGTGATGAGGCGGTCTGCCGCGTCACTTGCACATTGTCGCCCTCGGGCGCGACCGTGGTTGACGGCACGGCGACGCTCGTTCCCTTCGCGAGGAGCTGAGCCATGTATGAGCCGAAATCGTTCAACGATCTGAAGGTGAACGACAAGGTCAGCCTGAGCAAGACCATCACAGAGGCGGACGGCGCGCTCTACATCGCCGCGACCGGCGATTTCGGTCCCGTCCATGTCGACGAGATCTATGCGGGTGCCACGCGTTTCGGCCGAAGGCTCGCACCCGGCATCATGGTCGCCGGCCTCTGCACCAGCATCCTCACCAGCGAGCTTGTCGGCACGATCGGCGTATCGGTCGAGGACCGGTTCTGGTTCACCGGCCCGGTGTTCTACGGCGACACGCTCACTTTCGACGTCTGGATTGCCGAGCAGCACGACGAGACCCGCACCATCATCTGGGAGGCGAGCGCCCGCAACGAGGGGGGCCTCGAAGTGCTGAAGGCGCGAGCGAGCCTGAAATTCCCGCGGCGCAAACCGTCATGAGCAAGGCGATGAAGAAACCTGACTTGCGTGGCGTCACGGTCGCGACCGTGCTGCCCTTCAACAACGACATGTCGATCGACTGGGACGGCTATGCCCGCGTGCTCGACTATTGCGCCTGCCCGGACGGGATCGCGGCCGTGTTCGTCAACGGACATGCCGGCGAGGGCGGGTCGCTTTCGGATGACGAGCGCCAGGTGGTGATCGAGCGGACACGCCGACATATCGGCCGCAAGCCGCTGCTGGCCGGCATCATCGCGCATTCCACCGCGGAAGCGATCCATCAGGCGCAGCTTGCCGAAGCCGCAGGCGCACACTGCGCGGTATTGTTTCCGCCGGCACCGCTCGGCGGCGGTGCATCGGCCACCTCGCGCGCACCGGTTGCTTTCGTGCAGGCCGTCTGTTCTGCCATCGGTATTCCGGTGTCGATCTTCCAGTATCCGCTGGCGTCCGGAATTGGCTACTCGCCGGAGACGATGGCGAAGATCGCGGCCCTCGACGGTGTCATCGCCATCAAGGAAGGCAGCGACACCATCTTAGCCTATGACGAGAATCGGCGTGCGGTGAAGCAGGCCGATCCGTCTGTCGCGATCCTGCCGTCGAACTTCAACTGGTTCCTGCCGCAGCTCGCCGTCGGCGGTGACGGCATTCTGTCCGGTCTCGTCAGTCTCGCGCCGGATTTGTTTGTCGCGCTCTGGCAGGCGTCGCTCGCCGAGGATCTCAAGACGATGCGCGCCGTCAACGAACGGCTTTATCCGATCGTGCGCGCGATCTATAGGCCGGCGCCGATCATAGATATGCACACGCGCATGAAAGTCGGGCTCAAGGCGCTCGGTCTGATCGGCAACGCCGATCCACGGCCGCCGCTGCTGCCGGTCCTGCCCGCGCTGTGCGACGCCATTGCAACGACCGTCGGCGCGGCGCGCGCGGCCGGCGATATCCGCCTGGCGTGAGGAGCGGGCTCATGCCGGACGAAGCCTTCATCCACATCGTGCGGGTCGACATCGATCCCGAGCACGAGGCTGCGTTCAACGCCTGGTACCAGCAGACGCATTTTCCCGATCTGCTCGCCTGTCCCGGCTGGCTCTCGGCAAAGCGTTTCGTCTCGGTCGGCGACGGGCCGAAATACGCGGCCATGTACGAGGTCGCGGGGCGGTGGGCATTCGAGACGCCGGAGTTCCTGAAGGTGAAGGGCTTCGGTCCGTTCGAAGCGCTCGTGAAGAATTTCATGCGCATACAGCTCAAGTCGATGTCGGGACCGGCCTGACGGATCGAAGACGATGCTGCCAGTCGTGTCGTGAGATCCGGCCGGCCGCATCCAAGAAACATCGAGGGGAATCCCGGGTGAGGGACGGCATCGATCATTGGCGTCTTACTGGAGGTATCACATGGTCTCGACACTGCTTCGCTTGAGTGCTGCTGCCGCACTCGTTCTCGCATCGACGGCTGCGTATGCAGGTTGTACGCCCGCGATCACCGACGACAATCTGATAGCGCCCGGAAAGCTGCAGCTCTCCATCAATCCGACCAATCCGCCGCAACAGTTCGTCGACAAGGACGGCCAGTTGCAGGGCCTCAACGTGGAACTGGCCGCGGAGCTCGGCAAGCGGTTGTGTCTTCCGGTCGAACTCGTCCGGATGGATTTTCCGGCGATGATACCAGCCATGAATGCGGGACGCATCGACGGCATCGACACGGGCATGTTCTGGACCGAGGAACGTTCGAAGCTGATGTACATGGTGCCGTACGCCATTCAGGCCATTTCGGTCGTGGTCGCGCCCGATAGCGGCACAAAAATTGCTAACGAATCTGACCTGATCGGCAAGACATCCGCCGTCGAGGTCAGCACCTACCAGATGAATTGGCTCAAGAAACTCAGCGATGCGAACGTGGCGAAGGGCGGTCCGGCCATCGAGATGCGCACGTTCCCGACGGCGACCAACGTCGTGAGCGCGTTGCTCGCAGGGCAAGTGGACAATGCGCTGCTGGTCGACAGCGTGGCGCGCGACCTGGTCGGCCGTGGCCGCGTCAAGGAAGTGCTGAGCGGGCTCGGCACGGCGCGTACCACGCTCGGTTTTCGTAACAAGACGGTGGTCGATGTTGTCGTGAAGGCGCTGAACGCAATGCGTGCCGATGGCAGCTACCAGGCACTGTTCGACAAGTTCGGCCTGACCAGCCTGCCGGCCGATCAGCCGCTTGCGATCGCCGGCCCCGGTCCGGCCTAACCACGGAGACGAGCCGATGAGCCATTTCAGTCCGACGGCCGCCGTCAACTACTTCTTCAACTACTTCCTGATGAAGGGTGTGCTCGTCACCATCGGCTTGACGGTGGCGGCCGTCATCGGCGGATTGATCCTCGGCATGGGCATCGCGTTGATGCGCATGTCGTCCAGCCCGGTGCTGTCAGGCGCGTCGCGCTTCTACATCTGGTTCTTCCGCGGTACGCCGCTTTTGATCCAACTGGTGGTGATCTACAGCGGCTTGCCGCAACTCGGGATCAAGTTCAGCGTGATCACTTGCGCGCTTGTCGGCCTCATTCTCAACGAGGCGGCCTATCTGGCCGAGATCGTGCGCAGCGGCTTCATGGCCGTCTCGGCGGGGCAGCGCGAGGCCGCCTGGGCGCTCAGCCTGTCGCCCTGGACGACGTTCCGGCGCGTGACCCTGCCACAGGCGTTCCGGCTGATGATCCCGCCGCTCGGCAACTCCATCAACTCACTTCTGAAGGCGACCTCGCTCGCCTCCGTCATTTCGGTCGAGGAGCTCATGCGCCGCAGCGACATGCTGATGCAGGAGCATTTCCAGATCCTCGAGGTCTATGCTGCGGCTACAGCCTATTACCTGATCCTCACCTCGGTCTGGGATGCGGTTCAGCGCCGGCTGGAGAAGCATTTTGGTCGGTCGAGCGCAGCGAAGTCCAGGCGCGTCGCTGCGAGGGCGCCAGTTGCGCAGGCGAGCGTGGAAGCCCGCGCATGAGCGAGATATCGATGAATACGGCGATGGAGAGCGGCGTCGAAGGTGCGGCGGCGCAGCCGCAACTCCGCGGGGTACACGCGGTTCGCATGGAGGCCGTGTACAAGCACTATGGCGACTTCACCGCGCTGAATGAGGTCGATCTCAAGGTCGCCAAGGGCGAGAAGATCGTGATCTGCGGTCCCTCCGGCTCGGGCAAGTCGACGCTCATTCGTTGCATCAACCACATCGAGAAGCACGACGAGGGCCTGATTTACGTGAACGGCACCGAGCTCGATCGCCAGCGCACGAACATCGATGCGGTCAGGCGGGATACCGGCATGGTGTTCCAGAGTTTCAACTTGTTCCCGCACATGACGACGCTGGAGAACTGCATCCTGGCACCGATGACCGTGAATGGCATGGCGAAGGCGGAGGCCAAGGAGCTCGCTATGCATTTCCTGACCAAGGTCCGGATTCCCGACCAGGCCGAAAAGTTTCCCGGGCAGCTGTCGGGCGGTCAGCAGCAGCGCGTCGCCATCGCGCGCGCGCTGTGCATGCGGCCGAAGATCATGCTGTTCGACGAGCCGACTTCGGCGCTCGATCCCGAAATGGTCAAGGAAGTGCTCGAGACCATGAAGAAGCTCGCGGAAGAGGGCATGACTATGCTGTGCGTGACCCATGAGATGGGCTTTGCCCGCGAGGTCGCGGACCGGATCGTGTTCATGAATGAGGGGAAGGTGGTCGAGCAGGCCGTTCCGGAGGAGTTCTTCAGCCATCCGAAGTCCGAGCGAGCAAGGGCGTTCCTCGACCAGATCATTCACTAGGTGGCGATGTCGGCCGGCATGCAAGCATTCAGCGATCGCCTAAGCGGCATCCATGCCGCCACGATCGTGCCGATGATGCCCGATTTCCAGATCGATGAACGCCAGCTGGCGCTTCACCTGGCTTCGGTTGCGTCCACGCCCGGCATTAATGGGCTATTAGTCAACGGCCACGCCGGTGAAAACTTCGTCCTGTCGCTCGCCGAAAAACAGCGCGTGGTCGAGCTGGCGCGCGAGCACGGTCCGAAGGACTGCCTGATCGTCTCCGGGGTCAATCACGAATCGAGCCTGGAGGCCGCACGCGAAGCAGCTGCGCTGGAGCAGGCGGGTGCGGATGGCCTCCTGGTGTTTCCTCCCAACAGCTGGGCGCTCGGCCGCGCCGACGACTGTGTCATCGAACATCACCGCCATATCCGCAATGCCACGACCGTGCCGCTGATGCTCTACGCCGCGCCGGCCGGCGCGGGCGCCATGCCTTATGCACCGTCGCTGCTGGGGCGGCTCGTTGCCGATCCTCGCTTCGTTGCGATCAAGGAGGGCAGCTGGGAGGTCGCGACGTACGAGCAGAATCTGCGGCTGATCCGCAAGCTGCGTCCGGAGTTCGTCGTGCTCGGCTCCGGCGACGAACATCTGCTGACGAGCTATCTCGTCGGTTCGGCCGGCAGCCAGGTCAGCCTTGCCTGCGTCGTGCCGAAGCTCGTCGTCAGCCTCTGGAACGCCGCGGAAGCCGGCGATTGGGAGCAGGCGCGCGCCGCGCACGACAAGCTTTATCCGCTCGCGGTCGCGATCTACCGCGATGCGCCCGGCGGACGGTCGACAGTGCGGCTCAAGGCCTGCCTGAGGCTGCTCGGACTTCTCTCGTGCGACGCGGTACGGCCGCCGCAGCCGCCGGCGACGCGAGGCGAATTGCAGGCGCTTGAACAGGCGCTGCGGATCGCCGGCGCGCTTTAGGCCTCGAAGAACGGATTGGCCGGCCGCGCAAGGCCGAGATGATCGCGCAGCGTCGTCCCCTTATAGTGCGCACGGAACAGCCCACGCTTCTGCAAGATGGGTACGACGAGCTCAACGAAATCCTCGAACCCTTCGTGGAAATAGGGCGGCATGACGTTGAAGCCGTCGGCGGCGTGCTCCTCGAACCAGAGCTGGAGCGTATCGGCGATGCGCTCGGCCGAGCCGCATAGCACCCAATGGCCGCGGGCGGCGGCGGTGAGATTGTAGAGATCGCGCAGCGTCATGTTCTCGCGGCGGCCCTTGGCGAGCATGACGCTCGCGAAACTGTGATAGCTGTCCGATGGCGCGATGTCCGGTATACCCCCGTCGAGATCGTAGGCCGACATGTCCCGGCCAAAGCGGTCGGACAGGATGGCAAGCGCATTGCTCCCGCTGACAAAGCTCTGGAGCACGTTGAGCTTCTCGAACGCCTCCGTGTGGGGCCGCCGATATGAGTGCTTGAACTCCATCCCAGAACAGCCTGCTTGCAATGTTTAGTATCTCGTGGTTCACTAAACAAATCGAGCTTGGCTGAATCCCTAAGAATCCAGGCAGGCGCGAGGAAACGTCCGTTTAGTCGTTCAGCCCGTGAAGGACTGTATCGCTCTGCTCGAAGCATTCGAGCGGGTTGGAGAGTCGCGCCATGTCGATGGCCGGCCCCACTGGGAGGGAAAGCGTTATGAAACAGACAGTAAAGGCGCTTCTTACTAGTTTCGGAGTTCTCGCATCCGCGCTCGGTGCCGGAGTGGGGACTACCCCTGCGCACGCGCAGGCCAAGACCATCACGCTGTGCTGGGCCGCGTGGGACCCTGCCAACGCTCTGGTCGAACTGTCGAAGGACTTCACCGCCAAGACCGGCATCGGTATGAAGTTCGAATTCGTGCCGTGGACCAACTATGCCGACCGCTTCCTGAACGAGCTCAATTCGCACGGCTCGCTGTGCGATCTCATCATCGGCGATTCGCAATGGATCGGGGGCGCCGCTGAGAACGGTCAGTACGTCAAGCTCAACGATTTCTTCAAGAAGGAAGGGATCAGCATGGACGATTACATGCCGGCCACCGTGATCGGCTATTCGGAGTGGCCGAAGAATACGCCAAACTATTGGGCGCTGCCCGCCATGGGTGACGCGGTGGGCTGGACCTATCGCAAGGACTGGTTTGCGCGGCCAGAGATCCAGAAGGATTTCAAGGCCAAGTACGGCCGCGATCTCGCTGCGCCGAAGACGCTTGACGAACTGCGAGACATCTCGAAGTTCTTCCAGGGCCGTGAGATCGACGGCAAAAAGGTCTATGGCGCTTCGATCTATACCGAGCGCGGCTCGGAAGGCATCACCATGGGCGTTTCGAACTATCTCTACGATTACGGCTTCCAATATCAGGATCCCAAGAAGCCCTATGCGATGGAGGGGTTCGTCAACTCGCCCGGCGCGGTCAAGGGGCTTGAGGCCTACAAGGAGCTCTACAAGTGCTGCACGCCACCCGGCGCCTCCAACTCCTACATGTCCGAAGGACTTGATGCGTTCAAGTCAGGCCAGGTCGCGCTGCAGATGAACTTCTTCGCCTTCTTCCCGGGCCTCTACAAGGATCCGAACGTTGGCGGCGACAAGATCGGCTTCTTCAGCAATCCCGTCGGCCCCGCGACACATGCGACGCAGCTCGGCGGACAGGGTATCTCGGTCGTTTCCTATTCGAAGAACCAGGGCGAAGCGCTGCAATATATCAAATGGTTCTCCGGCGGGGATGTGCAGAAGAAGTGGTGGGCGCTGGGCGGCTATTCCTGCGCCAAGTCCGTGCTGAACGATCCGAGCTTCCCGAACAGCGCGCCGTTCGCCGGGGAGTTTCTGAAGTCGATGGGAATGGTCGTCGACTTCTGGGCCGAGCCCTCCTATGCGCAACTCCTGCAAGCCGAACAGAAGCGCGTGCATGACTACGTGGTGGCGGACAAGGGCACCGCGCAGGAAGCGCTCGACGGTCTGGTGAAGGACTGGAAGGCCATCTTCAAGGAAGAAGGCAAGAAGTTCTAAGGCAACCGCCTGGAGCGCACGCGAGCGCGCTCCAGGCTCTTCGGCAATATCGGCAGCTGTCGCATAGCTGACGGTCCCGGCGCGAGGATCGACCAAAGCCATGAACGATTTGAGTGCCTCATCGCAGATCACCTATCGTGCCGTGCCGATCCGGCCAGCCGTGGCGCGTCGTATCCGGGGCCTGTCGGACCAGGCGCTCGCCTGGCTCTTCATCACGCCGACCATCGTGCTGCTGCTGGCGATCAATATCTTCCCGCTGGTGTGGACGATCTATCTCTCGTTCACCAATTACCGCGCCAATCGGGCGAACGCGCCGACGATATGGCTGGGCACCGACTGGTACCAGTCGATCCTGACCGATCCAGACATCTGGGCGGCAATGCAGGTGACGGCGCATTTCGTGGTTTGGACCGTGCTGATCGAGACTGTGCTCGGATTCGGCCTTGCGTTTCTGATCGACAAGAAATTCCGTGGCCATGGCTTGTGGACCACGATCATTCTGTTGCCGATGATGCTCTCACCGGCGGTTGTCGGCAATTTCTGGACCTTCCTTTATCAGCCACAGATCGGATTGTTCAATTATGTGGTCGCCTTCTTCACGGGGCGCGACGCTTCGTCGTTCCAGATGCTCGGAGACGTGACTCTCAGTCCGTGGGCTATCGTCATCGTCGATGCCTGGATGTGGACGCCCTACGTGATGCTGATTTGCCTGGCCGGGCTGCGTTCGATCCCGGATTACATTTATGAGGCAGCGGAGGTCGATCGCGCGTCGAATTGGCGGCAGTTTTGGTCCATCACGCTGCCGATGGCTCTACCGTTCATCATGCTGGCTGTGCTCTTTCGCGGTATCGAGAACTTCAAGATGTTCGACATGGTCAACCTTCTGACCGGAGGAGGGCCGGGCTCGACCACGGAAGTCGCTTCGATCACACTGAAGCGCGCAGCTTTTGAGAGTTGGCGAACCGGCTATTCCTCGGCCTTCGCCATTATTTTGTTCGTAACCGTATTCGGCCTCGCCAACATCTACGTCAAGGCGCTGAACCGGGTGAAAAGCCGATGAGCGCCTCAAACGCAGCCCACTCCGTGGTCGAACCATCGACCGGCTCTCGCCGCTTCGCTGGCCTGCTCGTCATACTCTATGCCATCATAACGATGGTTCCGCTGGCATGGATCGTACTCACCTCGTTCAAGTCGCCTGACGATGCGATCTCCTACCCACCGAAGGTCCTCTTCAAGCCTTCTCTTGAAGGCTATTGCAATGTCTTTACAACGCGCTCGCGCCAAACCCAGGAGTTTATCCAGACCCTGGGCGCGCCACGGGGGCTTTGTGACAACATCGCGCGCAGCCGCAACATGGTTGTGGCCGGGCCGTCGAATTACGTGCCGCGTTTCATCAACTCGCTGATTATCGCCTTTGGTTCGACAGCGCTTGCCGTCGCGCTCGGTACGCTCTCGGCCTACGGTTTTTCACGGTTCCGCGTGCCGCTAAAAGATGACCTCCTGTTCTTCATTCTGTCGACCAGAATGATGCCGCCAATCGCGGTCGCGATCCCGATCTACCTGATGTACCGGACCGTTGGGCTATCGGATACCCGACTCGGGATGATCCTGCTCTACACCTCGGTGAACGTCTCGCTCGCCGTCTGGCTTCTCAAGGGATTCATCGACGAAATCCCGCGGGAGTACGAGGAGGCGGCGATGATCGACGGCTACACGCGGTTTCAGGCATTCGTGAAAGTAGTGCTGCCGCAAGCGACGACGGGAATCGCAGCGACAGCCATCTTCTGCCTGATTTTTGCGTGGAACGAATACGCCTTTGCTGTGCTTCTGACCTCCGGCAACGCGCAGACGGCGCCGCCTTTCATTCCGATCATCATCGGCGAGGGCGGGCAGGACTGGCCAGCGGTAGCCGCCGGTACGACGTTCTTTCTGGTGCCGATCGTCGTGTTCACGGTGCTGTTGCGCAAGCATCTTCTGCGCGGCATCACCTTTGGAGCCGTCCGCAAATGAGCCTCGATGCGAACACATCCACGCTCCGACGCGGCCTCGCAGACAGGATTCTGCGACGCGGTCCGCTGGAGGCCATCGCGACGACAATCATCGCGGCGGGCGTCGTCATGCTGATGCAGCCATTTTTCCTCACGCTCTATTCTTGGTCGTTCACGACCACACTGTTCGGGACGGTGATGTTCACCATCGTCTCGAAGGTCAGGGAGTAAGGCGCGATGGCACAGATCAGGGTCGAAGCGCTCGACAAAGCCTTCGGGACGTTTCATGCGGTGAAGGCCGCCAGCTTCACGGTGGAAGACGGCCAGTTCCTCTGCCTGCTCGGGCCTTCCGGCTGCGGCAAGACGACAACACTGCGCATGATCGCGGGGCTGGAATTGCCGACGGCCGGCACCATCAGGCTCGGCGGCGAGGATGTTACGATGAATCGCGCCTCGGCGCGCGATATCGCCTTCGTGTTCCAGCTGTTTGCGCTCTATCCGCACATGAATGTCCGACGCAATATCGGCTTTCCCCTGAAATGCGAGGGCATCGGAGCGGCGGAGCGCGACCGGCGGGTGGTGGAGGCCGCGCGTATTCTGCGTATCTCCCATCTCCTCGACCGGTCGGTGTCGGGCCTTGCAGGCGGCGACCGGCAGCGCGTCGCGCTCGGGCGGGCGATCGTCCGCAAGCCGAAATGCTTCCTGATGGACGAGCCGCTCGGCGCACTCGATACCGAGATGCGCGAGGCAATGATCCATGAATTGCGCGCGCTGCATGACCGGCTCGGCGCGACGACCGTGTATGTCACGCATGATCAGCTCGAGGCCATGGCGATGGCCGACATGATCGCGGTGATGAATAATGGCGTCGTCGAGCAGGTCGCGAGCCCGCGCGATATCTACGACCGGCCTGCTTCGCTCTTCGTCGCGGACTTCATCGGTTCACCGCCTATGAATTTCCTGCCGTTCCACGGTAGCCTGCAAACCGGCGCGCAGGCGGTCTGGCTCGGCGAGCGTGAAGTCGCAATTCCCGTTGCACGCGAGGCGCTGGCGGAAAGCGATCTCGTCCTCGGGGTCCGGCCGGAGCATGTGCGGTTCACCGATCGCGGCATGGTGCGGGGAGAGGTTTATGGGTCGGAATATCTCGGCACGACGCAGATCGTGACCGTTACGACGCGTTACGGCGCACTCAAGGCCCGTTCGCCCAGCAGCATATACTTTCGGACTGGAGAAAGTGTCGGGCTCGACTTCCGGCCCGATACGCTCTCGATCTTCGACAAGGCGTCGGGCCGGGCCATCCGCACTGCGTTGTATGAAGGAGGTGCGCATGGCTGAAGTCGAGATCAGGGCGGTCTCCAAGGCGTTCGGCCGGACGCGGGCGGTCGTCGACCTGTCCCTCTCTGTTGGAGACGGCGAATTCGTTGCGTTGCTGGGGCCGACGGGCGCCGGCAAGACGACGACGCTGCGTCTTGTCGCCGGACTGGAGACGCCAGACAGCGGTTCGATCCGGATCGGTGGACGTGATGTGACCGGCGATGCGCCGGCCGATCGCGACGTCGCCTTCGTCTTCCAGCAATATTCCTTGTATCCGCATCTTAGCGTGTTCGAGAACATGGCCTTTGCGTTACGTGCGCCGATCCGCCGCGTACCCGAGGCCGAGATTCGCGCGAAGGTGCAGGAGGTCGCGCGTCTTCTCCACATCGAAACCAAGCTGCACAACAAGGCGACGCAGTTGTCGGGCGGGCAGATGCAGCGCGTCGCGATCGGCCGGGCCTTGGTGCGCTCGCCCTCGATCTATCTGATGGACGAGCCACTCTCTTCGCTGGACGCCAAGCTGCGCGGCGAAATGCGCCTCGAACTCAAGCGCATCCAGACCGATCTCGGCGCCACCATCCTCTATGTCACCCATGATCAGACGGAAGCGATGACCATGGCTTCGCGCATCGGCGTGATCGAGGCCGGCCGGTTGATGCAGATCGGTACCCCGCGCGAGATTTACGAGAATCCGATCAACGCCCATGTCGCCGCGCGGCTTGGCCAGCCGATGATCAACCTGCTGCCGGCTGCTCTATTTGCCGGCATTCCGCCCGGCGCCAAGACCATCGGCGCGCGTACCGAGCACCTGATGATCGCACGCAGCGGCGGAGACGTGTCGGCAACCGTCACGCGAGTCGAACATCTCGGCGACCAGAGCCATCTCCACCTCGACCTCGGCGGCCAGCCGGTCGTGACGTTGGCCGACCCCGAGGCGAGGTTGGGCGCGGGGGACATCGTATCGCTCCGGCTCAACAAGCCACTGTTATTCGATGCGGCCGGCGCGAGGGTGGCGGCATGAGTCTCGATCGGGTTGCCAGGGAAAAGCTGGTGCGGGCGTTGGCGGATTCGGTGATCCAACACGCCGACGAATTGACCAGCCTCGATCAGGCGATCGGCGACGGCGATCACGGGCTGAACATGAAGCGCGGCTTCGAGGCCGTGCTCGCGACACTGCCCGGCCTTGCTGACAAATCGCTGCCGGAAATGCTGAAGGCGATCGGAATGACGTTGGTCATGAAGGTCGGCGGCGCTTCCGGGCCGCTGGTTGGTACTTTCTTCATGGAACTAGGTAAGGCGCTTCCGGAGCAGTCGATCCGAGCGGATCTCGTCGCGGCGACGGCGAAGGCGATTGATGCCGTCAAAGCGCGTGGGCGCTCGGAGGCGGGGCAGAAAACCTTGCTGGATGTGCTGGTGCCGGTGCAGGTCGTGTTGGCGGGGGGCGGCGATGCCAAGGCGATAGCTGCGGAAGCGGCGCAAGCGGCCGATCGCACCACGCCCATGCTTGCGATCCGCGGCCGTGCGTCCTTTCTCGGCGAACGTTCTATCGGTCATATGGACCCTGGTTCGCGTTCGGCGTCCCTTTTGATCGGCGCGGCAGTCAAGGTACTGGAATTCGAGGCAAGTTCATGAACAGTTCAAATTCCGGCAATGTCGGGATCGTTATCGTTTCACATTCGCCCAAGATCGCCGAAGGCGCGGCGGATATGGTGCGCCAGATGGTAGGCAGCGCCGTGCCGCTCGCCTGGACAGGCGGCGACATCGATGGAGGGCTCGGCACGAATGTTGCCGGAATCCTCGAGGCGATCGAGACGGCCTGGTCGCCGGCAGGCGTGGCGGTGCTGGTTGATCTTGGCGGGGCGGAGACAAATTCCGAGATGGCCGTGGAAATGCTGCCTGAAGATCGACGGGCGCGCGTCGTCGTCTGCAATGCCCCGGTGGTCGAGGGAGCTGTGATCGCTGCAACCGAGTCTTCGGGTGGCTCGCCGCTTGCCGCCGTCAAGCGTAGCGCGGAGGAATTCTATGCATGATGCTCACGCCAGCCGGCCGGGCGAAACGCCGGTGCCGCTGACAGCCTCGGCGGTTCTCGTCAACAAGGTCGGACTTCACGCGCGGCCGTCGGTCAAGCTCACGCAGTGCGCGAAGGGTTTTGCAGCGAAGATCGAGCTTGCCCTCGCGGCGGGCGGGCCCTGGACGGACGCAAAGAGCCCGGTGAAGGTGATGCGCGTGAAGGCGCCGCAGGGCGCAACGCTGCATTTCCGCGTTACCGGGCCCGATAGCAAGGCAGCGCTCGCTGCCGTACTGGCGCTTGTGCACGATGGTTTCGGCGAGGACTGATCGCGGTGGCAGAGATCCATCTCATCGGCCGTGCTGCCTCGCCGGGCCTCGCGATCGGACCGGTCACCATGCTGACTGCGGCTGTGGCCAGGCGAACGGCGAGCGACGATCCCGCGCAGGAGGCGGCGGCACTGCGGGCGGCGATTGAAGGCGCGAGGGCGGAGATCGCCGAGCAGATCAAGACAATTCAGGGCGAGGTAGCCGACATTCTGGAATTCCAAGTCGCCATGCTTGATGATGATGCGCTGGCGGATCCGGCATATGGGGTCATCTCGGAGGGGATCGCTGCCGACCACGCCTGGCGCTTGGCACTCGACGTGGAAATAGCTGGCTATCGCGCTGCTGAAGATGAATATTTCCGTGCCCGGGCGGCCGATATCGTCGACATCCGCGACCGCGTGCTCGCGCATCTGAGCGGCGTGGATACGGTTGCCAGAATTACCGGTGGCTCGATCGTGGCGGCTGACGACATCACGCCTTCCACTTTTCTTGCCGCTGACTGGTCGCGCGGTGGCGCCATCGCGCTGGCTGCGGGCTCACCTTCCTCGCATGTTGCGATGTTGGCGCGGGCGCGCGGGGCGCCCATGGTCGTTGGGCTCGGCCCACTGTCGTGGAACGGACAGCTACCGGCGTTGGCGCTCGTCGACGGCGATGCCGGCACCGTGATCTTCGATCCCGAGCCGGAAACGCGCCGCCTGTTCGAGCACCGCATGGCGGTTGCGAATGCTGCGCAAGCCGCCGTCGATGCCGGCCGCCTCGAGTCGGCACGCACGGCCGACGGCCGGCGGATCGCGGTCCTTCTCAATATTGCCGCGCCCGAAGATCTCGCTGGCCTCGATCCTGCAATCTGCGACGGCATCGGCCTCGTGCGTACGGAATTTCTGTTCGAGGCGTCTCAAGGCCTGCCGGACGAGGATGCGCAATATGCAGTCTATCGGCGCATTCTCGACTGGGCCGAGGGAAGACCGGTGACGATCCGCACCCTCGATGCCGGCGGCGACAAGCCGATCGCCGGCTTGACGATCGATAACGAGCGCAATCCGTTCCTCGGCCTGCGCGGCATCCGTCTCTCGCTCGCGCGGCCGGAAGTGTTTCGGGTGCAACTGCGGGCACTGTGCCGTGCGGCTGTGCACGGGGCGCTGAAGGTGATGCTGCCGATGATCGCGGTCCCTTCGGAGCTCGACCGTGCCAGTGCCCTGCTGGATGCGGAGTTCACGGCGCTCAGGGCGGAAGGGATCGCCTGCGCCCGACCGCCGCTCGGCATCATGGTCGAGGTCCCGGCGGCGGCGCTTCGCGCCGAGGATTTCGGCGCGGCGTTCTATTCCATCGGCTCGAACGACCTGACCCAGTACACGATGGCGGCAGCGCGCGACATCGGTGCCGTCGCGGACCTCAACGATACCGGCAATCCGGCGGTGCTGGCGTTGATCTCCCAGACCGTCGAGGCCGGACGAAAGCGTGGCGTGGAGGTCTCGCTCTGCGGTGACGCCGCGGCCGATACCCGCCTGACGACGGCGTTGATCACCACAGGGTTGACAATTCTCTCGGTGTCGCCGATTGCCGTCGCGCGGCTCAAGGCCGCAATCGCAAAGGTGCGTTCATGACGGACGAAGCAGGCGAGGATACCCGCGCGCCTGGTGACAGCAACGTGGCGGATTACAAGGCCATCCTGCGACGGGTCCTCGACAATCGGCCCTCGGGGACGCGGCTGAAGCTGGCGGCGGCGCTGGGCAAGAATCGCTCCTTCGTGACCCAGATCACCAATCCGGCGTATCTGGTGCCGATTCCGGCGAAGCATGTCGCGATCATCTTCGAAGTCTGCCATCTGTCCGGCGCCGAGCGCGCGGCATTCCTCCAAGCCTATGGACGCGCGCATCCCGGCCGGCTGCGTGCACCCCACCGCGAAGCGCACACCCGCACCGTCTCGGTGACCGTACCCGACCTCGGCGATGACAAGAAGAACCGCGCGCTCGAACAGCTGATCGTGGATTTCGCCGCGCAACTCGCGCGCTATGCCGAAAGTGTGGGTTGAGCCATTGATTTGAACTTTAGACGAGACGGGAGGACGTTCATGAAAAAGCTGATCAACAGCACCGATACGATACTCGAAGAAAGTCTGGACGGTTTCGCGGCAGCCCATGCGGATATCCTGCTTCTTGGTGCCGAGCGCAAATTCGTCCGGCGCCGCACGTTGAAGCCAGGCAAGGTCGCGCTGATTTCGGGCGGCGGCTCGGGACATGAGCCGCTGCATGCGGGCTTTGTCGGCCTCGGCATGCTCGATGCCGCTTGCCCCGGTCAAGTCTTCACCTCGCCGACGCCAGACCAGATGATCGAGGCCGCGGAGGCCGTCGACACGGGCGCAGGCGTGCTCTTCATCGTCAAGAACTACGAAGGTGATGTGATGAATTTCACCATGGCCGCCGAGATGGCCGGGCGGGAAGTTGCAAGTGTGGTGACCAACGACGACGTGGCGGTGGAGAAATCGACCTACACGACCGGTCGTCGCGGGGTAGCGGGGACGCTGATCGTGGAGAAGATGGTCGGCGCCGCGGCCGAGACGGGAATGCCGCTTGCCGCTCTCACGGCGCTCGGCGAAGAGGTCAACCGGCGCACCCGCTCGATGGGGGTGGCGCTGTTGCCATGCACCGTGCCGGCGGCAGGGCGGCCAAATTTCGCATTGGCCGACAATGAAATGGAAATGGGCGTCGGCATTCATGGCGAGCCCGGCCGGCGCAGGGTGCCGCTGGCGTCCGCCGATGCGATTGCCGCCGAGCTGCTCGATGCGATCCTGAAGGATCTTGCGCCCGGCAAGGGGAGTGAAGTGCTGCTTCTCGTCAACGGGTTTGGCGCGACGCCTCTGATCGAACTCTATCTGATGGTCAATGCCGCAAAGCGGATTCTTGACAGCGCGGGGGTGGCAGTGGCGCGCTTCCTGACCGGTTCCTACGTCACATCCCTCGACATGGCCGGTGTCTCGATCACCGTATCTCTGCTCGATAGCAAGTCGACGAAATTATGGGATGCCCCGGTGCGGACCGCAGCTCTGCGTTGGGGTGTCTGATCTCAGCTCGCGGCTTTAATTTTGGTTACAAACAAAGACCTAATCGACTTCGCGCCGCCGAACCCAGCCCTTCTAAGGGAGGCTCGTCCGGCTCGATCGATCGGGCATCCACGCCGCCAAGGTAGCGTGGTTGATCGAAGGCGATGGGAAGCATGAGTCGACAAACGACCCAATCGGAGGATCCGCTCATAGCCCAAAAAGGGACGTCGGGCTGTTGATGCATTATCTGAATAGCTCCCGCTGGCTGGATCTAGCTCAAACTTCCTGGCTTGCCGACCTAGGCAAGATCGTCGAGATGCAGCGCGATCAAATCGGAAAAGATTCGAGCTGCTCAAAAGGCCGGGAGCGTCGGATCGGAGCGCCGCGGTCAATTGAGCGTTCCACGTCAAGTGCCCACTCTTCGGCATCACGCCGCCGGACGAAGGTGTTTGCGACGTACTCGTTCTTCCTCCTGACTTGAACGCGCCAACTTCCCGATTTGAGCTTCGTAAAGGTCGGCATTGCGTGTGCACTTCACCCCGATTTCGTGTGCGCGACGTGTGCACCGCGAGATCAAATGCGGTACAAGCGTGTGCAATTTTGGCTAGTTTGGAGTGCACACACAGCGCACACGTTCTTAATCTAGTCCCTTGAAAAAATAGAGCAACGTATTGAAGTATCAAGATTATCTCTTTTCTGTGGCCCCCATGATGGATTGGACCGACCGGCATTGCCGGGTGTTTCACCGTCATCTGAGCCGTCGGGCGCTGCTCTATACTGAGATGCTGACCACCGGTGCCGTCATTCACGGCGACCGGGAGCGGTTGCTCGGGTTCGACGCGCTCGAGCACCCGGTTGCGCTCCAGCTTGGCGGCTCGGATCCACGCCAGCTCGCACAGGCCGCGCGGATCGGGCAGCACTTCGGCTATGACGAGATCAATCTCAATGTCGGCTGCCCGTCGGATCGCGTGAAGGATGGCCGCTTCGGCGCCTGCCTGATGGCGGAGCCGCAGCTCGTGGCGGCGTGTGTCGAAGCGATGAAGCGCGCGGTCGCCATTCCCGTCACGGTGAAATGCCGCATCGGCATCGACGACCAGGATCCGGAACCGGCACTCGATGCACTCGCGCGCGCGGTGGTCGCGTCCGGCTGCGACGCACTGATCGTACACGCTCGCAAGGCCTGGTTGGACGGTCTGTCGCCGAAGCAAAACCGCGACATCCCGCCGCTCGACTACGACCGCGTCTACCGGCTCAAGCACGCGATGCCGGATGTGACGGTCATCATCAATGGCGGCATCGGTGGCGTCGACGAGGCGAGGGCGCATCTTTCCCATGTCGACGGCGTGATGCTCGGACGCGCTGCGTATCAGGAGCCGTGGCGGCTGCTCGCGGTCGATCCCGACGTCTTCGGCGAGGCGGCGCCGCATGCGACCATGCAGGACGCGCTCGAGGCGATGATGCCCTACATCGAGGAGCAGCTCGCGCGCGGAACGCGGCTGCATGCCATCACACGGCATTTCGTCGGCGCGTTCCACGCCGTGCCCGGCGCGCGCGCCTTCCGCCGCCATCTCGCCGAGCAAGGGACGAAGCCGGGCGCGGGCACAGGCGTGCTTCGCGATGCGATCGCACGCGTCGGTGCGCGTGCGCCAGCGGAGGCGGCTGCCTAGCGGCAGGCTCTTGTGGCCCGTTTTGCGCCTAGTCGACCGCCGTGCGTGAGCGGCGATGGCTGCCCTGAAGCTCCGGATAGCCGGTGAGCATCAGCTTGTCCGAGCGCACGCCCCAGCTCTCCAGGCGATCGAGGAAGCTCATGCCGAGCAGGTTGGTCTTCATCTGTCCGCGCTGCACGACCAGCGCCGGCACCGATTTCTCGACGAGATGGCCGACGGCGAGACGGTCGAGCGTGAGCCTCGCTGCCTTGGTGTGTCCGCCCGCAGTATCGAGGTCGACGTCATACTCGAGCATCTCCAGCGGCAGCCCGATCGCTTTCGCGGTTTCCCAGGTCAGCACGACCGAGGTCGCGCCGGTATCGATCACCATCGGTGCGACAACGCCGTTGATCTTGGCGCGCAGCGCGAACTCGCCGGCCTGGCCGCGCTGAATCTGCACCGCGGGGGCGGGCGATGCAGCCTGCCCGCGGAACATGTGCGAGACCCTGTGGCTGGCGCGCGCAATCTGGTCGGAATCGCCATAGGCGACGACGGCACCGGCGAGCATGACGAGAACGAGCAGGAAGCGAATCATCGCACGGCTCCACGCGCGCGCACGCTGGTCAGGCGCGCTTCGACAATCCCGCGATCGGCTGCAATCCGGCTTCCGTCATCCGTGCCGGCAGCATCGCCATCACTGCGAGCCGCTCCGCACCCTCCATGGCGTGCCAGCGCGCGATCTCCGGCAGCGTGCGGCCGCAGCCGAAGCACAGCTTGGTTTTGGGGTCGATCATGCAGACGGCGACGCACGGCGTGTCTTTGCTCATTTCGGCATAGTGAGGGATCGTCGGGCATTTCTGCAAGCATCTGTTTAGGAGCCCGTGCCAGCGCTCATGATTGGCTTGTGGCGCGGCCGGCGCTTCTCGTCGGGTATCGCGGAACTCTCCGGTTGCAGCGGCGGCGCATCCTCCGACAGCGGCGCCAGCGCGCTCATCACGCGTTCCGGCGGGAAGGTAACGATCACCTCGGTGCCGATGCGCAGCTTCGATTTCAGTGTGAACGTGCCGCCATGCAGGTCGATCAGGTTTTTTGCGATGGGCAGGCCGAGGCCCGCGCCCTGCTCGGCCGATTTGATCGAGTTGGAGCCCTGGCCGAAGGAGGCGAGCACGACGGGGATCTCATCTTCGGGGATTCCGGAGCCGGTATCTTTCACGGAAAGATATTGTCCGCCCGACGCGGTCCAGCCGGCCTTGAGCCAGATCTCGCCGCCCTGCGGGGTGAACTTGATCGAGTTGGACAGCAGATTGAGCACGACCTGACGGATTGCGCGCTCGTCGGCCCACAGGCGCGGCATGCCCTGCTCGAACACCTCGTGGATGGTGATGCCGCGGCTGGAGGCGCGCAGCTTCATCAGATGATGGCAGTCGGCGACGATGCCGACCAGCGACACTGCCTCCTCATTCAGCTCGTAGCGACCGGCCTCGATCCGCGACAAATCCAGGATCTCGTTGATGAGGTTGAGCAGATGCACGCCGGAATTATGGATGTCCCCCGAGTACTCCTTGTAGACGGGCACCGCATGCGCACCAAAGATCTCGCTCTTCATCACCTCGGAAAAGCCGAGGATCGCGTTCAGCGGCGTGCGCAGCTCGTGGCTCATCTGTGCCAGGAAGCGCGACTTGGCGACGTTGGCGGCTTCGGCACGGTGACGTGCCTCGTCCGAGATCGCCTTGGCCTGTTCGAGCTCGCCGATGAGTGCGTCCTTCTCGGCGCGCGCCTCCAGCGTGGCGAAGGTCGAAGAGTGCAGCTGGCGCGCCAGCAACACGAAATAGCCTTCGGCCGAGAGCGCTAGCGCCGCCAGGATGTAGTTGTCCAGCGAGCCGGTCATTGCAAAGCTGAGCGCCATCGCAACCGCGACCGGCGCGGTGGCGGCAAGGGCTGCGATCGGCAAATTGGCCGCCAGCATGCTCGATACTGCGATCACCAGCAGCATCAGGAACATCATCAGCGTTTCCGTGACCATGTCGAGCACGGGATGGATCAGGATCGCCATCCAGCACAGGCCATAGAGCAGGTCGAGCACGACGAAGCGCGTCCGCCATACGCGCGTCGCTGTGGGCGATGACGTCTCGCTCAGGAAGCGCCGGCAGCTGCGGGTCATCGCGATGTGGATGCAGAGCATGCCTGCGGTCCAAGCCGCGGCCGGGATCGGCTGCATCCACAGCCCGAACAGCACGCCGGTCGCCACCACCAGCAGCATCACGACATAGGAGGCCGACAGTCTTGTCTGGGCATATTGACGGAGCAGCTCGGCATCGAAGGCAGGCCGGGTTCCGCTGGTCGACGTTAACTTGTCGCGCGCCTCGCGCACCCGCTGCGCCGCCGCCCGGCGACTGCTCGCCGATGGCGCGCTCACCGGCTCGGCCGGAAGCTGCACGACCTCGGGCTTTTCAGCGGCTTTACTCATCGAACAACAACAATTCCTGCCCGCGCGAGACGGGCTTTCTGCATTGTCTATCTCTGGCAAGAAATCCTTAAGAGGTGACTTAAGGAGCTAAAGAATTACGTTAACCGGGCGTTAATTTGCATCCGGTCCACTCCGCTCACTGTAGCAGCGCTTGCTGCGCCACGTAGACCACGGCCCCCGCCAGATATCCGGCGAGCGCCGGAACTGCGATGCGGCGGGCGTACCAGAGGAACTCGATTCGCTCGAGCCCCATAGCGGCAACGCCAGCGGCCGAACCGATGATCAGGATCGATCCGCCGGTCCCCGCGCAATAGGCGATGAACTCCCAGAGGAAGCTGTCGGGCGGATAATGCGCGAGGTCGTACATGCCCATGGTCGCGGCGACCAAGGGCACGTTGTCGATGACGGCGCTGAGAAGGCCGAGCACGACGACGATGATATCCTGGCGGCCGATGGTCGCATCCAGCCATCTGGCCAGCATGGACAGCAGGCCGGCATGTTCGAGGCAGGCGACGGCGAGCAGGATACCGAGGAAGAACACGATCGAGCCCATGTCGATCCGCGTCAGCGCGTTGGCGAGCGACAGGGGACTGCGCACGTGCTCGTCCTTGTCGCGATGAACGATCTCGCCCACCAGCCACACGAGACCGAGCCCGAACAGGACGCCCATGAAGGGCGGCAGATGCGTGACCGTCTTGAAGACGGGCACCGCGATCAGCACGCCGAGCCCGAGATAGAACATCACGTTCCGCTCGAACGGAGCGACCCTCTGCAATCCGTCGTCCTTCATCGGCGGCGCGATGGTCTTGCCCCTGAGCGAAAAGCTGACGAATGCGAGCGGCACCAGCAGGTTGAGCAGCGACGGCAGGAACACGGCGCTCATGATGTTGAGCGGGCTGATCTGGCCGCCGATCCACAGCATGGTCGTGGTGACGTCGCCGATCACGGTCCATGCGCCGCCGGCATTGGCGGCGATGACGATGAGGGAGGCGAACAGCAGGCGGTCCTCATGCCGGGCGATCAGCCGCTGGATCAGCGAGATCATGACGATGGTGGTCGTCAGATTGTCGAGGATTGCGCTGAGGACGAACGACACGAATCCGACCAGCCATATCAGCTTGACCTGGCTCGTCGTGCCGATGCGGGAGGTGATGACCTCGAAGCCGTCATGGGCATCGATCACCTCGACGATCGTCATTGCGCCGATCAGGAAGAACACGATCTGCGCCGTGGAGGCGATGGACTCGTCGAGCTGACGGCCGACCAGCGCATGGTCGCCCGTCAGGATCGCGTAGACGGTCCAGAGCAGGCCAGCGCCGATCAGCGCCGAAGCGCTCTTGTTGACGCCGAGCGGATGCTCGAGCGCGATCGCCGCATAGGCCAGGACGAAGATTGCGGCGATCGCGGTCAGCAAGGCAGCTTCAATCCTTCAGATGTCAGCGTGCGAGGCGCGCGAGCAGGCTGGACGTGTCCCAGCGCTTGCCGCCCATCTTCTCGACCTCGGCATAGAACTGATCGATGAGCGCGGTCACCGGCAGGCTGGCGCCGTTGCGGCGGGCCTCGGCGATGCAGATCGAGAGATCCTTGCGCATCCATTCGACTGCGAATCCGAAATCGTACTTGTCCTCGTTCATGGTCTTGTAGCGGTTCTCCATCTGCCAGGACTGCGCCGCGCCCTTGGAGATGGTGTCGATTACGGCGGCGACGTCGAGGCCGGACTTCTTGGCGAAGTGGATGCCTTCGGACAGGCCCTGGACGAGGCCGGCGATGCAGATCTGGTTGACCATCTTGGTGAGCTGGCCGGAGCCGGCGGGGCCCAAAAGCTTGCACATCCGTGCATAGGCGGCGATCACCGGCTCGGCGCCGGCATAGGCATCCGCCGCGCCGCCGCACATCACCGTCAGCACACCGTTCTCGGCGCCGGCCTGGCCGCCGGAGACCGGCGCGTCGATGAACTTGAAACCGGTCTTGGTCGCGGCCGCATCGAGCTCACGGGCGATCTCGGCCGAGGCGGTGGTGTGATCGACGAAGGTTGCGCCCTTCTTCATGCCGGCAAACGCGCCGTCGGCGGCGATCGTGACTGCGCGCAAATCATTGTCGTTGCCGACGCAGCACATCACGAAATCCTGGCCTTCGGCCGCGGCCTTCGGGGTCGCTGCGGTCTCGCCGCCGAACTTGTTCGCCCATTCCTTCGCCTTGGCCGCGGTGCGGTTGTAGACGGTGACCTCATGGCCCCCTTTTTTCACGAGGTGTCCGGCCATGGGGAAGCCCATGACGCCGAGACCGAGGAAAGCGACTTTAGCCATGTGTGGTACCTTATCGGTAGTTTGGGTTTTACGGTTGTTGCCGGGCGAGGGGCGCCAGCCGGGGCGTCATCGGGTTCCGCCGTGGAGGCGGATCTGGGCGCACCATAAACCCTTAGGCGCGGAGGGCAACGGCTTCGTTTGGCGCCCGCCTGTGCTAGGATGGCAGGACAAGGACTTCAAAAAAAATGGGAGCGAAAGCATGGGCGGCGTGAGCGTTGGCGTCCTCGATCACTTCAACATCCGGACCAGGAATCTGGCCGAGACGGTCCGCTTCTACGAGGACGTGCTGGGCCTGGAAAAAGGCGCGCGGCCGAATTTCGCCTTTCCAGGGGCCTGGATGTACAGCGAGGGCAAGCCGGTGGTGCACCTCGTCGATATTTCTCCGACCTCGGAGCCACAAAAACCGGACTCCGGAGTTGTCCACCATGTCGCCTTCGCCAGCCGTGGCTTTGAAGGCATGAAGCAGCGTCTCGCTGCCAAGGGCATGAAATTCGACTCGCGCCAGGTGCCCGGCGGCGAACTCTGGCAGATCTTCGTCCACGACCCCAACGGGGTGATGATCGAGCTTAACTACGAGGCGGCCAAGGAGCAGGGGGCCGCGCCTGCCGAGATGGCTGACGATATCGGCAGGCAGTAGCCTTTTGGGCGTTTCCGCTCTAATGGGGCAGATCTTGAATTCAGGAGATGCGCTTTGAGCGTGACGCAGCAACAGGTTTTGGACAGCCTTAGCCGGATCAAATCGCCCCGCGGGGTCGCGCTCACCAATGCCAATGTGCTGAGCGCGATCAGCGCGTCGGACGGCAAGGTTTTCTTCTCGATCAACGTCGATGCCGCCGAGGCCCGGGCTTGGGAATCGGTCCGTGCCGAGGCCGAAGCCGCCGTGCGCGCCATTCCGGGGGTCACCACCGCGATGGTGGCGCTGACCGCCGAGCGCAAGCCCGGCGCCGCGCCGCCGCCGCCGCCAACTCCGAGCCGCGGCACGCCGGGCGTGCAGCCGGTGCATGCCCACAAGCCGCCGCAGGGCGGCGCCTCGCCGATGGCGCGGCAATCCGAGATTCCGGGCGTCGCTGCCGTGATCGCGGTGGCCTCGGGCAAGGGCGGCGTCGGCAAGTCGACCACCGCGCTCAATCTGGCGCTGGGCCTGCGCGACCTCGGCTTCAAGGTCGGGCTGCTCGATGCCGACATCTACGGCCCCTCGGTGCCGCGCTTGACCGGCCTGCGCGAAAAGCCGGCGCTGAACGACGAGCGCAAGATGATTCCGCTCAGGCGCTTCGGCCTCGCCATCATGTCGATCGGCTTCCTGGTCGAGGAAGAGACCGCGATGATCTGGCGCGGCCCGATGGTGATGTCGGCGGTGACGCAGATGCTGCGCGACGTCGAATGGGGCGAGCTCGACGTGCTGGTCGTCGACATGCCGCCCGGCACCGGCGATGCCCAGCTCACGCTGGCGCAGAACGTGCCGCTGAAGGGCGCTGTCATCGTCTCGACCCCGCAGGATCTGTCCCTGATCGATGCGCGGCGCGGGCTTGCGATGTTCAGGAAGGTCAATGTGCCCGTGCTCGGCATCGTCGAGAACATGAGCTATTTCCAGTGCCCGCATTGCGGCACGAAGTCCGACATCTTCGGCCATGGCGGGGCGCGGCACGAGGCCGAGAAGCTCGGCGTGCCGTTCCTGGGCGAGATCCCGCTGCACATGGCGATTCGCGCCACCTCGGATGCTGGTAACCCCGTGGTCGACAGCGAGCCGGCCGGGCCCCATGCGGCGATCTATCGCGCCATTGCGGGTCAGGTCCGCGACCAGCTCAAGGGCGTCATTGCTGCGGCCTGAGCCGGAGGACATGCGACTTTCGTCGAGCCCCGTCATGCCAATGTCGCGTTTCGAAAGCGGGGCTTCCGTGTTAAAGGCCCCGGCAGTCAAGCCCCTTCGGTTCGACGCGGCCCAGAACGCGCCCGCCGGAATGAGCGGCGGCAACGAGGAAGTCTAGGGGAAACGCCCCAGCAAGGAGAGACCTGAAGATGAAGCGTCGTGATTTCTTGAAAGTGTCGGCAGCAGGCGCGGCGGCGACCGCGGTGGCCTCGCCGGCGATCGCGCAGTCCTCGCCCGAGGTGAAGTGGCGCCTGACTTCGAGCTTCCCGAAGTCGCTCGACACCATCTATGGCGGCGGCGAGCAGGTGGCGAAGTACGTCGCCGAGATGACCGACAACAAGTTCCAGATCCAGGTGTTCGCCGCTGGCGAGGTCGTCCCCGGCCTCCAGGCGCTCGACGCGACCTCGAACGGCACCGTCGAGATGTGCCACACCGTCTCCTACTATTATGTCGGCAAGGACCCGACCTTCGCGATCTTTGCGTCGGTGCCGTTTGGCCTCAACGCGCGTCAGCAGAATTCCTGGCTCTACCAGGGCGGCGGCAACGAGCTCGCCAATGAGTTCTTCAAGAAGTCGAACGTGATCGGCTTTCCCTGCGGCAACACCGGCACGCAAATGGGCGGCTGGTTCCGCAAGGAGATCAAGACGGTCGCCGATCTCTCGGGCCTCAAGATGCGCATCGGCGGCATTGCCGGCCAGGTGCTCCAGAAGGTCGGCGTGGTGCCGCAGCAGCTCGCCGGTGGCGACATCTACCCGGCGCTGGAAAAGGGCACCATCGACGCGGCCGAGTGGGTCGGCCCCTACGATGACGAGAAGCTCGGCTTCGCCAAGGTCGCCAAGTACTACTACTATCCGGGCTTCTGGGAAGGCGGCCCGACGGTGCATTCCTTCGTCAATCTCGAAAAATGGAACGGGTTGCCGAAGAACTACCAGGCGGTCCTGACCAACGCGATGGCCAACGCCAACAGCTGGATGGCCGCGCGCTACGACATGCAGAACCCGGGGGCGCTGAAGCGTCTGGTCGCCGGCGGCACCCAGCTTCGTCCCTTCACCAACGAGGTGCTGGAAGCCTGCCTCAAGGCGACCAACGAATTGTGGGCCGAGATCTCGGCCAAGAACCCCGACTTCAAGAAGTCGATCGACGCCATGCAGGCCTACCGCTCCGACGAATATCTGTGGTGGCAGGTCGCCGAATACACCTACGACAGCTTCATGATCCGCTCGCGCACCCGCGGCTGATCGCCTGAAGCAGTCGGACGACGATACGCCCGGTCTCGCTCGCGAGGCCGGGCTTTTTCGTTGGCGCGGCGGAATCCGGGACGGACGGCGAGGGGCCCCCAAAACAAAAATATGAAAAACAACCCCATGCACAGTAGAAATGGGACGAGGGCATGTTTCCTCGGAATGCTGCCAACAGTTTGAGACGGCGGGACAAATCAGCGGGAAGGGCAATCATCGCACGGCCGCGGCCGAAGCGGCGATTTTGCCTGAGCGCGGCATCCATACTGACATCGTCATTTGTCGCGCGTCTGCCCTCCATCGTCATTGCGAGGAGCTCTTGCGACGAAGCAATCCAGACTATCTCCTGGAAGGCAGACTGGATTGCTTCGCTACGCTCGCAATGACGGGGATGGAGTTACGGCCGACTAACAAGGGCCGTTTGACTCGTCGGGCAAAACAGTGGCAAAAGACGATCATCGCATAATCCGAAATCGTGTCCCGACGCCGAGCTCTGGAAGGTGGCGATGAGCTTCGATCTTCATGAAGTTCAAGGCGCGTTGCGCAAGGCATGGTCGTTGTCGACATCCCGCAAATGGACGGCGAGCAATCCTGTAGATTGTGCCGACGGAGAGCTGGGAGCAACGAATGACGAACTGGCTGAACTCAGAGCGGCGTTTCAGAAGGACCGTACCAAGTCGGGTTAGGGCTGCAGCCGACGTTGCGCTGTCTCTCTTAGAGGTTCGTTATCGGCCAAACCGAACGCCCCACTTGTTTCACTTTCCTTGGGAGAGTGAATGGCCTCAAGATGCGTGCGGTCAGCCAGAGAATGGATATCCCTCAAACGACGCTTGCAGCCAGCGCCGCCAACAAGGTCTGTTACACGAGCCGCTGTCGGTTGTTCGTTCCCGTAGATTGCACGGCATTCCGCGTCGGCTATAGCGGGTACTATGTGACGACAGCCGAGACAAATCTGGGGAACGATCAGGGTGTCACTGCCGCGTTAGAAATCGGTAGCACCGTTGTCCAGTACACATTCGGCGGCCAGAACCAAGGGACCGTCCTTAACGGTGCAGCCTTGTACAATAGCGATTTTATCTCAGCGGCGTCGTTTGGCCTCTCCACTTTCAATGGAGCGACGATCTGGTTGCGAAATGAGATGTTCGTTGCCCAAGGTGGGCAATACCCGGTGACAATGCCAACCTCGCTCACCGGCGAAGGCGGTTTCTTCAATGATGGTACGAATTCCCAACTGCTAAACATTGGCGCGTTGAATACGGCCGGAGGCGGCGGAACATCGATTTGAATTCTGTCGTCGCTGATCCGGTGGCGCTCGACCGTTGGGCGGTTACGGGAGCCGCCAATTACGCCACCAATGATGGTATCCATCCGCAACCGGCGATGAGTGTGATTGCGAGTCAAGTGCACTCCCTTCAAGGCGTTGGAGGCGGTATCCTCAGGGCGCGGCGCTGCACGGTGTTCGCTAACAGCCGTTCACCCCTTTAGCCGGTTAAGCAACGCAACGCGCTCGTCGTTGAATTCGCGAAGATATTGAGCATTCGAAAGCTGCGTCTCCTGCCACTCGATGCGATCTTCCGCCGTCCAAAGGTAACACTCGCGAGCGAAGCGAGCTTTTTCGGCCTTATCGAATTCTGTGTAAAGTATGATATCACGTTCCACCTGGTCCAGTTGTTCCTGGATAGTTCTTGGCATCAGCCGTTCCCTCGGCCTTGCCTCCAGCCAGTGCCAGTTTTCGCCTCAATCTATGTGGCGGGCAACATGCGGTTCGCTCTCTTTGGTAGTTGGGCGCATAGTTTGTTCGTAAAGGTTATTCCGTAAGATTGTCGTCATCTGCTTGACTGTCGAGGCGACCTGGTTCGCGCAATGGGCAGTCCTTCCACTCCCTCAGGGGCAGTGCCCGTCAAGCGCTCGGTCTCTGCTGCAGCAATGTCCGATCAAACGCGAGATTTCGGATTTGACTACGCGCCCCTTTTGGATGTGCCCTCCATTGGCCTTACATGAAACTGACGAGGCACCAGAAGCCGGGCCGTTTTTCGCTGGCCGAGCTGCCCGGAATGTTGGAAGACAGCGAACAAGCGGCCCGAGCCGTGGATTTACACCAGACCATCCGGCGGGAATGCGATGCGTCTTCTGATCGTCGAGGACAATGCCGAGCTGTCGCGGCTCGTTGCCGGCGGGCTGGCGGCGGCCGGCTACGAGAGCGACATCGTGAGCAGCGCCGCCGCGGCGCGCGAGGCTGTGGGCGGCGTCAGCTATGCCGCGATGATCCTCGACCTCGGGCTGCCCGACGACGATGGCCTCTCGGTGCTGCGCGAGCTGCGCCGCCAGAGCAATCCGCTGCCCGTGCTGGTGCTGACCGCGCGCGGCGGCTTGCAGGATCGCGTCAACGGCCTGCGCAGCGGTGCGGACGACTACCTTGCAAAGCCGTTCGCCATGGAGGAGCTGGTGGCGCGGCTGGAGGCTATCTTGCGCCGGCCGGGCCAGCTGCTCGGCCGCTCGCTGCATCTGGCCAATCTCGTCTACGACACCGAAAGCCGCCAGATCTTCGTCGACGATCAGCCGCGCATCATCTCGGCGCGCGAGGCGTCGGTGCTGGAGATCCTGTTGCGGCGGCAGGGGCGGGTGGTGCCGAAGAAAAACGTCGAGGACCATATTTTCGGGCTCGAAGGCGAGGTCGCCTCCAACGCGGTGGAGGTCTACGTCTCGCGGCTGCGCAAGCAGCTGGCCGAGCACGGCGCCAAGGTCGTGATCCACACCATTCGCGGCGTCGGCTATCTCATGGCCGAGGAGAAATAAGCGTGGCCCAGGTCAGGTCCCAGGTCAGATCCCATGTCGGATCCTATGCCGGGCTCTACGCGAGATCGCCGACGTTCAAATCGCTGATCTGGCGCATCGTGTTCCTGCACATCGTCGCGGTCGCGGTGGTCGCGATCTTCCTGCCGCTGGTGTTGTTCTGGCTGCTCAATTCTGAGATCGACCTGCTGCATCGCGATGCCATGCGCGCGCAGGCCGAAGTGCTGGCCGAGCGCATCGTCGCCCAGCCGGACGGCGCGCTGACGTTCAACCTGCCGGACAGCCTGCGAGGACTCTATTCAGACGCTTACGGTCGTTATCGGTACGACATTCGCGATGCCGAAGGCCGGCTGCTGTTCTCCTCGCACCGGCGCGCCGGCGCGGCCGCGGCGGCGCTGCCACTGTCCGAGACCATTTCCGGCGCCGGTGTCACCCGGGACGTCGGCGGCAAGACAGTGCGCATCCAGGTCGCCGAGGATCTCGCGCATCGCGATGTCATCATCGACGATATCGTCTCGAACTTCTTCCGGCGTGTGGGATGGATCACCATCCCAATCCTGCTGATCCTGCTCGCCACCGACATCATCATCTTTCGCCGCGCAATCGCACCGCTATGGAAGGCCTCGGAAGAAGCCAGCAATATCGGACCGGCCCGCACCGACATCCGCCTGCCCACGGAGCAGATCCCGCGCGAGATCATGCCGCTGGTCACCGCGGTCAACCAGGCGCTCGATCGCCTGGAGGACGGCTTTCGGGTGCAGCGGCAGTTCACGGCCGATGCCGCGCATCAATTGCGCACGCCGCTTGCGATCCTGCGCACGCGGATCGACACGCTTCATGACGGCGCAGCAAAGCAGGCGCTGCACGCCGATATCGAGGGCATGAGCCGGATCGTGGCCCAGCTGCTCGAGATTGCCGAGCTCGACACCTTGGTGCTCGACCCCGGCGAGACCGCTGACTTACGCGCCGTCTGCGCCGAGGTGGTCGGCGCGATCGCGCCGTTCGCACTGGCCCGGCACAAGGACATCGCGCTCAAGGGCACCGAGCTGCCCGTGATGATCCGCGGCAATTCCGAGATGCTGCAGCGCGCGATCTTCAACCTGGCCGAAAACGCCATCAAGTTTACCGCGAAGGACAGCTGCGTCGACGTCGAGGTACGGGACGACGGTTCGGTGCATGTGCGCGATTGCGGCCCGGGCATCGCGGAGGCCGATCGCGAGCTGATCTTCCAGCGCTTCTGGCGCGCCGACCGCCAGCGGACCGACGGCGCGGGCCTGGGGCTGTCGATCGTGCGCGCCGTCGCGAACGATCATGCCGCCACAGTGGAGGTTGAGAACCTCGCGGGCGGCGGCGCGGAGTTCACGCTGCGGTTTCGGTTGGCGGAGGAAGCAATGGTCGCAGAGAAGAACTGGCGCGGCACTAACGCTGCGCCCTCTCCCCGTGCGGCAGGGCGATCGCATATGGGCTGATCTTGTTGTGGCCGATCCTTCGAGACGCCCGCCTAGGGGCGGGCCCTCAGGATGAGGATGGAGTGCGCGGCAGCGGTTTCAACGGGCGCCGATGCTGCTCAGCCTCATCCTGAGGAGACCGCGGAGCGGTCGTCTCGAAGGATGAGGCGCGCGCTCAGGCCGCCAAAAACGCAATATGCGATAGCCCTGCCCCTTGTGGGAGAGGGTGGCTCGCCGCGATAGCGGCGAGACGGGTGAGGGGTCTCTCTCCGCGAGTCCCACTCTCAATCGAGCGCGCGGAGAGGACCCCTCATCCGGCGCCGCAGCCGATGCGAAGCATCGGCGTTCTTAAGAACGGCGGCCGAAGGCCGCCAATGCCACCTTCTCCCACAAGGGGAGAAGGAAGAAAGCCGCTGTTTATTTCAGCTTGGCGGTGGACAGATCCATGATCATGCGCGTGGCCAGATAAAGACGCGGCACGATGCTGTTGAGCTGCACATATTCGGCATCGTTGGAGTGCGCGCCGAAGCCCGACAGGCCCATGCCTTCCACCACGGCGGCGTTGGTCTTGAGCGCGGCAAAGGCTGCGTCGGTGCCGCCCCCGGTCGCCTTCTCGTCGACCTTGAGGGACAGTCCGAGCTCCTGATAGATCGTCTTGCCGTAGGCCGCCACGCCGCGCGAGGCCTCGTTGGCCTCGAGTGGCGGGCGACGTACCTCGAATTTCAGGTCGACCTTTGAGTCGGGCAGCAGACGATTCCTGATCTTGTCCCGCAGCGCCTTTTCCAGCGCGTCGAAATCCGCCACCTTGAGCGCACGCGCATCGGCCTGGGCCGTGGCCTCGGCAGGGATCACGTTACGATTGGTGCCGGCCTTGGCGACGGTCCAGTTCAGCTTGAGGCCCTGCTCGGGCCTGGAAAGGTCTTTCATCTGGAGCACCTGGTGCGAGAGCTCGTACAGCGCATTGACGCCGCCCTCGGGCCTTGAGCCGGCATGCGACGACTTGCCCTGCACCGTAAGATAGGCCGAGCCAATGCCGCTGGTGGCAAGCCGCAGCGTGCCGTCGGTGCCGCCGCCTTCGAACGAGAACACGACATCCTGATCCGCGGCGAACCGGGTGATGGTGCTGCGCCAGCCGGGCGAGGAGATCTCCTCGTCGCCATTGGTGAGCACTGTGAGTGTGCCGTAGTCCTTGAAGTGCAGCTTCTGCAGCAACGCCACGGTATGGAGAATGAGCGCGACGCCCTGCTTGTCGTCGGCAATGCCGAGGCCGTAGGCCTTGTCGCCGTCGATGCGGAACGGTTGGTCCTTCAGCATGCCCTTCAGGTACACCGTGTCCATATGGGCGATCAGCATGATCTTTTTGCTGCCGGTGCCCTTGAAGACGGCGTGCACGGCCGGGCCGATCTTCTCGGGCGTGTCGTCGAGGCGATAGATCTCGGCGGGCTGCAGGATCTCCACCGTGCCGCCGAGCTGCTTGAGCTGGCCGGCGACCCGCTCGGCGATCTGGTTCAGGCCGTCGATGTCCTTGCTGCCGGATTCGATGCTGACGAGATCGCGCAGCGTGTCGAGCAGCGGCTGCTGCTCCTTTTGCGCCAGCGCATGGATATCGGCCATCACATTCTTGCTGGGCTCGGCATGCGCAACGGTGACGGCACACGCCAGCCAGAGCGACGCGATCAACGGACGAGCGAGCGATGGAACAGGGTGCGATCGAGGCATGAGCGGCGGCCCTAAGTTGGAGGATGGCCCGGTATGCCCGTGTTTCCGGCGCCTGTCACGCGCCCGGCTCACGTGTCGTGCACTGCCGAGGCTGAACATGATTGGAGGGCAATGGCCGCTGGCCGTCTAAGCCGAAAGTAGCAGAACAGGCTGGCGGGGAGCCGGGCATTTTGTGTCCCTCACCATTGTGGGGCTGGAAATCGGATGACACATGTTCCATGCTGTCTCCAAGCCTCGGCAAGAAGGCCCATCATCACAATCCATCAGGGTAGGAAATCATGAAGAGAAGAGACTTCATCAAGGTCACAGGACTTGGTGCAGCGGGTGCAGCGACGCTCGCCGCTCCCGCGATCGCGCAGTCGACGCCGGAGATCAAGTGGCGCATGCCGACGAGCTGGCCGAAATCGCTCGATACGCTCTACGGGGGCGCCGAGATGATGGCGAAGATGGTGGCGGAAGCGACTGACAACAAATTCCAGATCCAGACGTTTGCGGGCGGCGAAATCGTGCCAGGGCTGCAGGTGCTCGACGCAGTGCAGAACGGCACCTGCGAGATCGGCCACACCGCGTCCTACTATTATTTCGGCAAGGACCCGACCTTTACGTTCGGCTCGGCGGTGCCGTTCGGACCGAACATGCGCATCAACCAGGCTTGGTACATGCTGGGCGGCGGGCGGGAAGTTCTCAACGAGTTCTACAAGAAGTACAACGTCGTCTCGCTGCTTGCCGGCAATACCGGCTGTCAGATGGGCGGCTGGTTCCGCAAGGAAGTCAAGGTACCCCACGACTTCAGCGGCCTCAAATTTCGCATCGGCGGCTTTGCCGGCCGCGTGCTGCAGAAGCTCGGCGCGGTGCCGCAGCAGATCGCCGGAGGCGACATCTATCCGGCGCTCGAGAAGGGCACCATCGACGCCGCCGAATGGGTCGGACCGTATGACGATGACAAGCTCGGCTTCGTCAAGGTTGCGCCGCACTACTACTTTCCCGGCTGGTGGGAAGGCGGCCCGATGCTTCTCGCCTTCGTCAATCAGGACAAGTGGAACGCGCTGCCGAAGCATTATCAGAGCGTCCTCGAGCAGGCGGGCCACTTTGCCAACAACTGGATGATGGCCAAGTACGACCAGTCCAACCCGCCGGCGTTGCGGCGCCTGCTCGCCGCGGGCGCCAAGCTGCATCCGTTCTCCCCCGAGATCATGCAGGCCTGCTTGAAGGCGGCAAAGGAGCTGCACACCGAAGTCGCGTCCACCAATGCGGATTTCAAGAAGGTGTACGACTCGCTGACGGCCTTCTCAACCAACGGATATCAGTGGTTCCAGGTCGCCGAAGTCGGCTACGACAACTTCATGGCGCGCAACTCGCAGAGCTGACCGCAGCGCGCTGTCGGCCAAACGAAAAACCCGGAGCGGAAGCTCCGGGTTGTTTTTTTGCCGGGCGATCCCCAGCGCTATTGTTTCGGTTGGCCGAAGTCGAGCGGCGGCAGCTCGATCTGCGGAATCTCGATCTTGATGGTGTTCGGATCGATGTTGGACTGCACGCCCTTGTAGTGCATCACCATCGAAGGGAACGCGATCACGATCAGCACCATGATGATCTGGATGACGACGAACGGCACCGCACCCCAATAGATCTGTCCCGTCGTGACCGGGTCCATGCGTTTGCCGGTGACGCGATCGGTATAACGTTCTTTCGGCGCGACCGAGCGCAGGTAGAACAGCGCAAATCCGAACGGCGGATGCATGAACGAGGTCTGCATGTTGATGCCGAGGATGACGCCGAACCAGATCAGGTCGATGCCGAGATGCTCGGCCGCGGGCCCGAGCAGCGGGATCACGATGAAGGCAAGCTCGAAGAAATCGAGGAAGAACGCCAGCACGAACACGAAGGCGTTGACGAAGATCAGGAATCCGATCTGTCCGCCAGGCAGGGAGGTCAAGAGGTGCTCGACCCAGACATGGCCGTTGACGCCGTAGAAGGTCAGCGAGAACACGCGGGCGCCGACCAGGATGAAAACGACGAATGCGGACAGCTTCGCCGTCGATTCGATGGCCTGGCGGATCAGGTCCCAGCTCAGCCGCCGCTTCATGCCGCCGAGAATGAGAGCGCCGGTCGCGCCCATCGCGCCGCCTTCGGTCGGCGTGGCGAGGCCGATGAAGATCGTGCCCAGCACCAGAAAGATCAGGAACAGCGGCGGCACCATGACGAAGGTCGTCTGCTGCGCCAGCTTCGACAGGAAACGGAAGCCCGTAAGCCTGTCGATGATCCAGTTCACGACGGCGACGAAGAACGCGAACAGGATGCCGAAGAACATGCTGAGCACGACATAGTCGGCGCCATGGCTCTCCGAGCTCCGCATCATGACCCAACCGAAGACGCAGCTCGCCAGGAACAGGACACCGAGCGAGGCGAGACCTCGGCTACCGCTGTCCTCGCGGAAGCCGATCGCATCCTTGGGAAGGCCCGGGGCGGCCTTCGGGAAGATCACGGTCACGAGGAATGCGTAGAGGGCATAAAGGCCCGCGAGCACCAGGCCCGGAACGAACGCACCTTCGTACATGTCGCCGACGGACTTGCCGAGCTGGTCGGCCATCACGATCAGGACGAGCGAGGGGGGAATAATCTGCGCCAGCGTTCCGGAAGCTGCGATGATGCCGGTCGCCATGCGCCGGTCGTAACCGTATCGCAGCATGATAGGCAGTGAGATCAAGCCCATCGAGATCACCGACGCCGCGACGACGCCTGTCGTCGCCGCGAGCAGTGCGCCGACGAAGACCACGGCATAGGCGAGGCCGCCGCGGACGGTGCCGAACAACTGGCCGATCGTGTCGAGCAGGTCCTCCGCCATCCCGGAGCGTTCGAGCACCAATCCCATGAAGGTGAAGAACGGAATCGCGAGCAGCGTGTCGTTGTTCATCACGCCGTAGACGCGTTCGGGCAGGGCCTGGAGAAAGTCGGGGTGGAACTGGCCGAGCTGAATCCCGACCACGGCGAAGATCAGGCCGACGGCGCCGAGCGAGAATGCCGCGGGATAGCCGAGCAGCAGCACGACCACCAGCGATGCGAACATAATCGGCGCCATATTGGCGATAAGAAACGCGGTCATCAAATTCCCCTCAAACGCCGCCGGCGCTACTTCTTCTCGATGGCCTCGACGAGGTGCTCGACCTCCGCCTCGATTGCCGACACCTGCGACTCGTGAGGGTCGGGGATCATGCCGCGCATGATTGCGATGCGCTTGATCAGCTCGGAGATGCCCTGAACGAACAGGAAGGCGAACGCGATCATGATGAGGGACTTGGCAGGCCACTGCGGCAGGCCGCCCGCGTTGCCCGACTGCTCGTTGAGCTGGAACGAGCGCTGGAAGAACGGTATGCCGGTGATCATCATGACCACCGTCAGCGGCAGCAGGAAGACCGCGTGGCCGATGATATCGATCACGTTGCGAGCCGCCTTGGGCAACATGTTGTTGATGATGTCGATGCGGATGTGCTCGTTGTCCAGCAGCGTCCAGGGCGCGCACAGCAGGAAGACGATGCTGAACAGCACCCATTGCAGCTCGAGCCAGGAATTGGAGGATGTATCGAACGTCTTTCGGACGACCGCATTCATGGCCGAGATGATCACGGCAACCAGGATCAGCCATGCCAGACGCTTGCCCGTCCAACGTGTGAACGCGTCAATTCCATGGCTCAGCTTTAGGAGCGCTTGCAACGATAGGTCCTCCCCCGATTTTGCCCCGGCCGTCTTGACTGCGCCGAGTGGCGCGTGGCTTGTCTCGCCGCGCAGGCATGAGCAGCCGCACCAAACCAGCGAGCGTGCTGCCAGTCAATCGGAAGTTTGTTGATAGTTAAGGGGAATAAGGCTCCCGTCGCGGATAACCGCTACCCGCCGGTCACGCTCATGTGGCGGCTGACGCTGGGGCGGTCGTGGCGGCGGTCGATGATGAAGTCGTGGCCCTTGGGCTTCAGGCCGATGGCGCGGTCGATCGCATCCGCAAGCAGCGCATCCTCGCTTGATGCACGCAGCGGCTTGCGCAAATCGGAGGCATCCTCGTGGCCGAGGCAGGTGTGCAGCGTGCCGGTGCAGGTGATGCGCACCCGGTTGCAGGATTCGCAGAAATTATGGGTCATCGGCGTGATGAAGCCGAGCTTGCCGCCGGTCTCGGCGACGCTGACATAGCGCGCCGGCCCACCCGTGGTCTCGGCCAGATCCGTCAACGTGAATTGCTGGGCGAGCCGCGCGCGCACCAGCGACAGCGGCAGATACTGGTCGATGCGGCCTGCGCCGATCTCGCCCATCGGCATCACCTCGATCAGCGTCAGTCCCATGCCCTTGCCATGGGCCCAGCGCATCAGCTCGGGAAGCTCGTCCTCATTGAGGTTCTTCAGCGCGACCGCGTTGATCTTGACGCTAAGGCCCGCGGCGCGCGCGGCCTCGATGCCCTCCAGAACCTTGTCGATTTCGCCCCAGCGGGTGATCTGGCGAAACTTCTTGGGATCGAGCGTGTCGAGCGAGACGTTGATGCGGCGGACGCCAGAATCGGCGAGTTCGTGAGCGTATTTCGCAAGCTGGGTTCCGTTGGTGGTCAGCGTCAGCTCGCCCAGTGCGCCAGTCGTGAGATGGCGCGACAGCGAGCGCACCAGCGTGATCACGTTGCGGCGGACCAGCGGCTCGCCGCCGGTGAGCCGTAGCTTCTTCACGCCCTTGGCGATGAAGGCCGAGCAGAGCCGGTCGAGCTCTTCCAGCGTCAACAGGTCTGCTTTGGGCAGGAACGTCATGTCTTCCGACATGCAGTAGAAGCAGCGCAGATCGCAGCGGTCGGTGACGGAGACGCGCAGGTACGTGATGGTCCGCCCGAACGGATCGGTCATGGGGCTCGACAGCTGGGCGAGGGCGGAGGATCCGTTCATACAACAGGCCTTGTCACTAACGGCGAGGTGCGCACCTTTGCGTCAGGGGTGCTCGGGAAGCAATCTAAGCATCAGACGCGGCAAGAACAATCGGGCGTGGCACGGAGATCAGCGCTTGCCCGCGTTCGGATCGGGGAACGGCGACCCCGCGGCAGGTGCGGCGGCGGCCGGTGCGGCTGCTGCGGGCGCGGCTGCGGCCGGTTTCGGCTTCTTGGGCCGGTGCGGTTTCCTCACCGGCTTGGGTGGGGTGGCCGGCTGGAGCTGGGCAAAGACCGGATTCGGGTCGGTGATGACGGAGGCGGGCGTCGTGAGATCGCCGGGATTCTTAATGACGTTCACCGGCACGCTGGCCGGCTGGAATTTGTTCAGGGCATAGCTGACCGTGAAGGGCGCATCGGGTGCGGGAACCGAGACGGAGCAGGGCGTCTTGCAACCCGGCCCGAGCGAGGTTTTGGCGTCAGCGCCCGGCGGACTGGATTCGAGCTGGACCTGGAGGGTCGGCGGGGCCGATTTGAACATGTCCCAGGACACCGAGGAGCAGCCGCCGAGACTTGTTGCCCCAAAAAGACTCGCTGCCGCTAACGCAATCGCGATGACACGACGCATGACCATCCACTTCTGCGACGAACCGCCACATTCCCCGCCAGCGACCTTAGGAAAGTGGTTTTACCCGCGCAACCGGTGGACGGCGCATAGTTAATCGTTGGTTAACGCGGGGCCACCTTGGATTTGACAGGAATTTCAGTGCGTTGCCAAGCCCCTAGGCCGTCATCAGGCTGCTGGCGGCGGCCGGCAGGTCGCTCATGTGATGGATCAGCCGGTCCGGCTTGAGATCTGCGATCGGCACGTCCGTATAGCCGAAGCTGACCCCGATTACGGGCACGCCGGCCCGCCGCGCCACCCCGACGTCGGGGCCGGCATCGCCGACCATGATGCTGGCCGTGAGCTGCCCGCCGGCCCGGGCCACGGTCTCGCGCAGGATGGTGGGGTCGGGCTTTGGAACGCCAAAAGTATCGGCACCGCAGATCGCCGCGAACCGGCGGCTGAGGCCGAGCTGGTCCAACAGCCGCTTCGACAGCCATTCCAGCTTGTTGGTGCAGACCGCGAGACGGTGACCTTGCGCCGCAAAATGGTCGAGCGCAGCCTCCAGCCCCTCGAAGGGCCGGGATTCGACGGCGATATGGTCGGCGTAATAGGCGATGAAATCCGCGGTCATCCGGTTCATGTCCGCGAGGCTGACGGTGCGACCCTCGGCCTCCAGGCCCCGCTCGATCAGCTTGCGCGCGCCGGCGCCGATCATGTTGCGGGCGGACTGCATCGGCACGGGCGGCAACCCTTCGCGGCCGAGCACGTGGTTCAGCGCGCTGATCAGATCGGGCGCCGTATCCACGAGCGTACCGTCGAGATCGAAAACGATGGTGTGCGGGGAGGTCATGAAGCAAAGCGCTATCGGTCCGGCCGTACCGGCGCAAGGGGCGGGCCCATAAGATCAGCTTATAGGCCTGTTCCCCAGACCCTGTTCTCCGGGGGAAAACGAGGCTACACAGGCCGCCGAAGGCGGCCTGTGCGGGCGGCACATTCCTGGATCAGAGGCGGGCGCAATTTGAATATGGACCAGTTGAAGCGGGGGGCGGCAGCGCGCGCGCTCGAGGAAGTGCGTGACGGCATGCAGCTCGGGCTCGGCACCGGCTCGACCGCGAAACATTTCGTCGAGCTGCTCGGCGAACGCGTGCGCGCCGGGCTCAAGGTGATCGGCGTGCCGACCTCGGAGGCGACGCGCCTTGACGCCGTGCGCTGCGGCGTGCCGCTGACCACGCTGGACGAGATCGACCAACTCGACATCACTATCGACGGCGCCGACGAGATCGATCCCGCGCTCAATCTGATCAAGGGCGGCGGCGGTGCGCTTTTGCGCGAGAAGATCGTGGCGGCAGCTTCTGATCGCATGATCGTGATTGCCGACGACAGCAAATGGGTGGCGACGCTCGGCCGCTTTCCGTTGCCGGTCGAGGTCATCCCGTTCGGGCTTGGCGCAACCCTGCGTGCGATCGAGAAGGCATTTGCGCAGTGCGGCGTTTCCGGGCAAATGGCGGTCCGCAACGGCAAGGATGGCCACGTTTTCGTCACCGATGGCGGCCACTGGATCGTCGATGCCCAGCTCGGACGGATTGAGGATCCGGCTCATCTCGCCACGGCGTTGAGCGCGATCCCCGGCGTGGTCGAGCATGGTCTGTTTATCGGCTTGGCCAGCTCGGCCGTCTTGGCGGGTGGCGAGGGAATCCGCGTGATTGAACGGCGAAAGCCAAAAGGAGACTAGGAATGAAGAGCCTTTTGAAATTGTTGCCGGCCGCGGCCCTCGCTGTGGGACTGGCCGTTTGCGCCGCTCCGGCCCTGTCCCAGCAGGTGGCGGCGCCAAAAGCGTCGCCGGCAGCGATTGCGGCCGCCAAGGAAATCCTCGCGATGAAAAATGCCAGCGCGATGTACGCCAACGCGGTGCCGGGCATGGTCGAGAAGACCAAGGGCGCGCTGATCCAGCAGAACCTCAACTACCAGAAGGATCTGAACGAGGTGGCGCCGATCGTTGCCCAGCAGCTCAACGGCCGGGAAAAGGAGATCGGAGAAGGCATGGCGCAGGTCTATGCCAGCGAGTTCACCGAGCAGGAGCTGAAGGATCTCGTCGCCTTCTACAAGTCGCCGCTCGGCAAGAAGCTGGTCGAGGCCGAGCCCAAGGCCATCGGCCTCAGCATGGCGTTCATGAATTCATGGGCGCAGAACTTCACGGAGACCGTGATGGGCGCCTTCCGCGCCGAGATGCGCAAGCGTGGCAAGGAGATCTGATCGATACTATCTGATCAGAAGTCCTTGAAAGGGGTCGGAGTGGACAATGGCTGAATTCGACGTCGACCTCTTTGTCATCGGTGGCGGTTCGGGCGGCGTGCGCGCCGCCCGCATCGCGGCGGGATACGGCGCCCGCGTGACGGTCGCGGAAGAGTATCGCATGGGCGGGACCTGCGTGATCCGCGGCTGCGTGCCGAAGAAGCTGCTCGTGATCGGCTCGCATGTCCGTCACGAGATCGAGGACGCCGCCGGTTTCGGCTGGATCATTCCGCCCGCGACCTTCGACTGGCCGACATTGATCGCCAACAAGGACAAGGAGATCGCGCGGCTGGAGGCGGCCTACACCGCCAATGTCGAGAAGTCCGGCGCGCAGATTGTCAAGAGCCGGGCGGTAATCGAGGACAAGCACACCGTCCGCCTGCTCGAGAACGACAGGAAGATCACCGCAAAATACATTCTGATCGCAACCGGCGGTGCGCCCAACCATGGCACCTCGATCCCCGGCATCGAGCATGTGATTTCCTCCAACGAGGCCTTCCATCTGAAAAAGCTGCCGAAGCGGATCGTGATCCAGGGCGGCGGCTACATCGCGCTGGAATTCGCCGGCATCTTTGCCGGCTTCGGCTCCGACGTCACCGTGATCTATCGCGGCGACAACATCTTGCGCGGCTTCGACGACGACGTGCGCGCCCATGTCCGCGCCGAGATGGAGAAGCAGGGCATCACCATCCTGACGGCCTGCACGGTGACCAAGGTCGATCGCCATGGCGAGGAATTCACCACCCATCTGTCGAACGGCTCGAGCGTCGCTTCAGACCAGGTGATGTTCGCGATCGGCCGGCATCCCAACGTCGCCAATCTCGGCCTGGAGAAGGCCGGCGTCGCCATCAATCCGACTAACGGCGGCATCGCGGTCGATCATTTCTCCAAAAGTTCGGTCGACAGCATCTACGCGATCGGCGACGTCACCCACCGGCACAATCTGACCCCGGTCGCGATCCGCGAAGGTCACGCCTTCGCCGACACCGTATTCGGCAAGCGCGAGGTGAGGGTGGATCATTTGACCATCCCAACCGCGGTGTTTTCGCAGCCGGAGGTCGGCACCGTCGGCCTCACCGAGACCGAGGCGCGGGCGCAGTTTGGTCACATCGACATCTACAAGACGTCGTTCCGCCCCATCAAGGCGACGATGTCAGGCCGCGACACCCGCGTGCTGATGAAGCTCGTCGTCGATGGTGCGTCCGACCGCGTGCTCGGCTGCCATATCGTCGGCGATGCCGCTGCCGAGATCACCCAGGCGGTCGCGATTGCCGTGAAGATGAAGGCGACCAAGGCCGACTTCGACGCCACGTTCGCGCTGCATCCGACCGCCGCCGAAGAGCTCGTCACCATGCGCACGCCAACTGCGCGCCACGTGCGGCAAGCGGCGGAGTAGGGGCGCCACGAGCAGAGCTCGGGCGAGGCTTGCGCCTACGCGTACAAATATCCGACCGGCTTGCCTTCGGTGCGCAGGGGACGAATGTCCCTCCGTGTGATGATCTGAGCGGCCAGGCCGTCGATTTCGTCACGCTGGGTCGGCGTCCAGCTGCGAAGGTTGTTCATGCCCTGCAGAAGGCCGAGCCGGAGGACCTGGGTGTTTTCACCGACGCCGACGAGGCTTGTCGCGTTTTTGCCGGCCGTCACCACATCGCCGGCCGTGAGCTCAAAGCTCTCGCCAGCCTTGTTGCTGAATTCGGCGGTGCCGCGAATGACGCGGTAGATGACGACCTCGCCTTTGGCAAAACAGGCGCCGTCCGCTGCCGTCGACGTGCTCTTCGGCAACAGCGACTGGCCGCGCGGGTCGGTCGCGATGATATGGCCGGTGACGAGATGACCGCTCGGGATTTCGATGCCGATATCGCGCACGTAAACCGGCGTGGCCGATTTGATCGGACTATCGGACAGCGGCTTGAACAGCGCATCGAGCGCCAGCGGATCCTGAAGCCAGAACCCTGCATTCGCCGGGCGATCATGCAGCGGATGGCTCCAGGCCACCCGCGGCGTCTCGGCTTCGTCGATCTGATCCGGACCGACGATTGTCGGGTTCGGAAAGGTCGTCGGATCGGTGATGAAGGCTTCGAGGAATTTGCCGGAATAGCCCATGGAGATCGGATCCGGCACCACCGTCTGCGGCGTCTTCAGGTTCTCTTCGGTCGACAGGCCGGACCAGGTGTAAAACAGCTGACGGTGGACGATCGCGCTTTGCAGCATCACTGCGCCTGGGCCGACATTGTAGAAGCGCCCATCGTAGTCGAAGGTGAACGCGCCCGAGGTGACAAGCACGAGCTGAAAGCCGCCCGGCGGTAGATGGAGATGGAAATCGGTCGGGCCGGTGTCCGGGCGATAGATCGGCAGATTTGTCGCGACTTCATGAAGCAGGAAGGTGTCGTTGTTGGCGTGAAAGCCCGCGTCCGCGCGGTTGTAGAGGGCTTGCGGACGATAGGTCGCCTCATACTTCGCATCCCGGTCGCGATCGATCGCGACGAAATCCTGGCTGTTCAGGCGCAGCGGCGCGCCGTCCGGGCGCGTGAGGCCAGTGGTTTTGAGATCGCCCGCAGCATGCACGTTCATGACATCCTCCAATCCCAGCAATCCGCCTGACGGGAGTGCTGCGAGGCTCGGGCCTGATGCTGCCTTGCGAATTCCGGGCCAGTTGTGGCCCAGAGCTGCGCACGGATTCGTTTGCCTGCTTGCGGCGGGCCCGACTGGAAAAATCGAGATTGCACGGGATGTTAAGTCGGCCAATTCTCCGCGCTGCGTTTGCCTTCCTCGCAAACGCTCGCAGTGAGCCGGCGTTACCTTGTCCAAATTGTCGGCAAGCCCCGCCAAGGCAAGTGCAGCGGCGAGCGCGGTTGCGCCGATAGCGGATCAGCCGCGCAGCAGTTGGATTGCCATGGCGAGCGAGGCTCAATCGCCAGTCGGGCGATACCGATCCGTGCATCGATTGACATTTTGTTCATGATTTGTTCTTATGCTGCAACTGTATTGGGAGGCAGCGATGGACAACCGTATCAACCAAATCCGCAGAACCATTAGGGCGCTCCGCGTCAGCATGCTCGAGGCTGAGGCCATCGTGCGCGAACAGATCAATCGGGATGAGGACTGCAGCTTCGTGGCGCATGAAATCCTCAAGATGCGTTCGGTCATGAGCCTGCTGGTGAGGGAGCGAACCGCGCTCGGCGATGACGAGCCGATTCTCGTCAACTGCCTGTTCGTCCCGCGGCGCCGTCCGGCGCGAAGCCCGGTAGCCGCGCGTCCCCTGAACTACGGTGTCGTTTCCGCTCAAGGCCTGGCGGCGAGGATCTGACGCGGAAGAGGGCTCATTCGAAGGATTGACGCGAGATCAGCTCAGGCTTGCCCGAGGGGCTGTCGGCCCACTTCGCCATGTCCATCGTTCTTGCGTCGACGCTTTCGCACCAGAAGCAACTGGGCTTTGCGCTGCCCTTATCTGACAGGATGGGGACCAGCCCGTGGCCGCAGCCGGGGCAATAGGCGACGTGGTTCATTCGTTTCCTCCGCGACACAACAAGTTGGACGCGATGTTTTCGTTCCCCAGGCTTGCGCGGGCGCTATGACGGTGCCTGGATGCTGCCTCCGATTGCGGCGCGCGTTTCGGATGTCGTCGATGCAGCGATCCGTCGCGACACCGCTGCGAGCTCCAGCGTCGGGTGCTGCATCGACGGCCGCATCGCCAAACATGCGTGCTGAGACGCACCAGCACACCTGACCGGACGATGATTCCCGAATGCAGATGCCGGGGGCCGTGAGCATCAGGCTGGAAGCGGGATGAGAGGCGCAACCTCGCGATCTTGCGCGTTCTCGCTTGCCGCGAGACCTTGTGCGACGCCGACACGGTCGGCCTCGGGGCGGTTCTGGCTCATCTTGCGCTTGCCTTCGAACCGCACGACGGGAATGCGCACGCCCACGATTCCGCGCAATTGTGCGGCGATGAAATCGGCGGGGGCCTCATCGACGGTCCAGGGCTTCGCGCGCGAACCTTCATGCCTGTTGGTCAGCCGCGTTACCGCCTCGAGCAGGCGCTCCGGCTCGTGGAAGAATTCGACGGGGCCATAGGCGTGCACGGCAACGTAGTTCCAGGTCGGGACGACCTTTCCGGTCTCCTGCTTGGTCGCGTACCAGGACGGTGTCACATAGGCGTCGGGACCGTTGAAGATGGCCAGCGCATCTCCGATCGGCGGCAGCTTCCATTGCGGGTTGGCCTTGGCCAGATGTCCGTGCAGCACGCCATGTTCGCCCTCGCTCTCGTCGAGGAAGAGCGGCAGCGGCGTGGCTACCGGACCGTCGGTCGTAGCCGTCACGAGGCTGGCGAGGCGGGCACCGCGGATGGTGGACCGGATGCTCTCGATATCGTCTTTGAAGGCCGGGGGGATGTACATGATCTGTCTCCGTTCTCGATCCGGAGATAGTCGAAATCTGGCCTAGATTGAACGACCAGTTTTGTGAAGTTTAATCAGTCCAGTTCAACGACCGCCTGGGCCAGAAGCTTGCAGCCGCGTTCGATCTGCGCAATTTCCAGAGCCGAATAGCCCATGACGAGGCCGACTGGCTCCCGCGACCGGCGAAGGCCGACGAACAGCGCGGAGACGGGATAGATGCCAACGCCCTTGGCGCGAGCCGCCTTGACCAAGGCATCTTCACGCTTTTGCGGCAGGCCCTCGAACCAGGCCACCACATGCAGGCCAGCGGCCGTACCCTCGATCCGGACGCGATCGCCGAAGCAGCGGTGCAATGCATCGAGCAGTGCCTGCTGGCGTTCTGCGTTGCGCCGGCGCACGCGCCTGACATGGCTGTCATAGGCGCCACTCTCCAGCAACGCGGCGAGGGCGTCCTGTTCGGTGAGCGGCGTGTGCCGGTCCATGATCTGCTTGGCGGCGGCGAACGGGGCTCGCAGGCCAGCCGGCATGACGAGGTAGCCGATCCGCAGGGTTGGGGAGAGCGTCTTGGAGACGGTCCCGAGATAGATCACTTTGTCGCTGCCCTCCAGCGCATGGAGCGGCGGGATCGGCTTGGTGTCGTAGCGATACTCGCTGTCGTAATCGTCCTCGATCACGTAAGCATCGGCCTTCCGTGCCCAGGCGAGCAACTGGTGCCGGCGCCCGATCGGCATGACGCCGCCGAGCGGATATTGATGCGACGGCGTCACATAGGCGAGGCGGGCCTCGACGTCGTCGAGGCGGGCCGTCTCCAGTCCATCTGCGTCAACGCGGATCCGCACCATCTCGGCGCCCGTCGCCGCAAAAGTATGCCGCGCCATCTGGTAGCCGGGATCCTCCATCACGAAGCGGTCGTCGGCATCGAGCAGCAGGCGCGCACAGATGTCGAGGCCCTGCTGGGAGCCGTTCACGACGATGATCTGATCGACGTCGCAGCGAACGCTTCGCGATCGCCACAGATAGCCCTGCAGCGCGGTCCGCAGCCGCAGCGAGCCGCAAGGGTCGTCATAGGCCAGCCGCTCGGGCCTGCGCGCCATTGCAGCAGTCACGGCTTTCTTCCATGCCAGTACAGGGAAGTCCGATGCCGAGAGCTCGCCATAGCGGAAGTTCGCGATCAGCCCGCGCGACGGCTCGGTCCAGCGCGGCGGGTCCCGAAGCAGTCGTTCGCCGAACGCCGACAGCCGCACCTTGCGTGCCGACGTCCGGGATGCGACGCGCATGCGTCCGCGCTCGACAACGGCGCGGGCAACGCGCGGCCGTGCGCCATGGCGCGTCTCGATGAAACCTTCTGCGGCGAGCTGTTCATAGGCGACGGTGACGGTCGAGCGCGCCACCCCCATCTCGCCCGCAAGCGCCCGCGACGACGGCAGCAACCCGTCTATCCCGTACACCCGCGCCAAAATCTGATCTCTCAGGGCTTCGTAGATCTGACGCGCGCCCATGCGGCTGGCGCGGCGTCCGGGATTCGGCTTCATCTGGATCATCCACATTGCAATCCGGCATTCGTCCGAATGAACGGTGTCGGAAGGTGTTTCTAATCCCGTTCGCCGAGAGTTTCGACGTAAGCCTTGCCTAGGGGTAAAAATGCTCCTTGCAGCCCTGGTCCAGCGTGCTTCGAGCGCGGGTGCCGTGATGTCCCAATCCGGACGGCATTAGCGGTTGTTGGACGTTGCTAGGGCGGCCCTGCCGCTGCAGTTTTGCACCATCAGATGCGCGCCGCATCTGGTTGAGCGGGTGAGGTAGATTGCTTCAGTTCGAGCGTCCCAGGATGACGGGTCGAACGGACGGCGCCGTCGAGCTGCCGCGCTCGCACACGGCAACATGGAACCGATGCGGCCGCTGGTCGCACTGTGGCCGCCTTGATTCCGACAGACCCTTCTTTATTTGTGAGGAGAACAAGAATCCGGGCCCCTCTGGCGAGGCCGCCGACGATTTCGGCAAACCTCGTGATGTCGGATGACCTGTCCCGCGCGAATGCGATGGATCGGCCGATCGTCGGGCCTACCCTGTTTCTCCGACCAAATCGTCCCCATCGCAGCTCCGCGCGGCCATTTGCGCAAGAGATAAGGGAGCAACGATGTCTGACGCCAACCAATCAAACCCGATCGAGATCACCGAACCGTCGAGCCTCAACGAGCAGGCTGCGGCGGCGCTGGTGATCGCCGGTGCGCTTGTCGCAGTGGCCGACCGGCGGGTCTCGCCGGTCGAGCGCGACGAGGTGATCCGCTTCGTCAGGGATCGCAAACTAGCGCCGCACATCACCGACGACCGGCTGTTCGCAATTTTTGATGAACTGGCGGAACGGCTCGAGGAGCCGGACTTTGCCAATGTGGTGATCGACACGCTGCGGCCGGTCTCGGACCTGCCGCTCGCGACGCATCTGATGGACCTGTCGGAACGCGTCGCGGCGGCGGACGAGGATGTGCATCCCCACGAAGTGCAGGCAATCAAGCTGCTGCGCCTTCTGACGCTGGTGCTGCCGCGCGCAAAGCCGGTCGTCTCAAATGCGCGCGCCGAACGGCGTGCCGTCGCAGAGGAATAAGCATGAGCGTAGCTCCGGACGTACCATCGACGGCTTCCCAAGGCGCTGCCGGCGAGCCAGCCGGCGGCGACGACCCGCGGCTCGATGCGCTCGTCCATCGGCTGCCGCCCCGTCTCGCCAGTATCGTCACTTATCTGCTGAAGCCGTCCAGCCGCTGGGTCAGGATTCCCTCCGGCGCGCTGCTCATCGTCGGCGGTGTGCTCTCTTTCCTGCCGGTGCTCGGCATCTGGATGCTGCCGCTTGGGCTTGCGCTGCTCGCCGAAGACGTGCCTGCGCTGCGCTCGTCCCGTTCAAAGGTCTTCGACTGGATCGAGCGACGCAAGCCGCATTGGCTCGATCCGTCCCCATCCAAAACTGATCAATCATGACTGAATTCATCACCGCTGACGCCCTGAGCGCGCTGCTTCAGGTCGTCCTGATCGACCTCGTGCTGGCCGGCGACAACGCGGTCGTCATCGGCCTTGCCGCAGCCGGACTGCCGGCCGAGCAGCGCACACGCGCCATCATCGTCGGCATCATAGCCGCCACTGCGCTCCGCATCGTCTTTGCCGGGGTCGCGACCCAGCTCTTGCAGGTGATCGGCCTGCTGCTCGCCGGCGGCGTGCTGCTGCTGTGGGTGTGCTGGAAGATGTGGCGCGAGCTGCGCCAGCAGGCCGCGCACAGGAGCGAACTCGCGTTCAGTCACGGCGGCGGCGCAAGCGCTGCGGCGGCGCCGCGAAAAACCTTCGGCCAGGCGGCGGCACAGATTGTCGCCGCCGACGTCTCGATGTCGCTCGACAACGTGCTCGCGGTCGCCGGCGCCGCGCGCGAGCATCCCTACATCCTCGTCTTCGGCCTGCTACTGTCGGTCGCGATGATGGGCGTTGCCGCCGATCTGCTCGGCCGCGTGCTCCAGAAGCAGCGTTGGATCGCCTATGTCGGCCTCGCCATCATCGTTTACGTCGCCTTCGAGATGATCTATCGCGGCTCGCTCGAGCTCGCGCCGGTCATCGCGAGTCTCTAAAGCCAGATCTTGGACGCGCGTCTTCTGTCCGCAATCCGGAGTGATCAATGACGTCTGAACCCAAAGCACCTTCGGCGCTCTCGGCCCCGCCGCCGCAGATCGGGCCGTTTGCCCAACTCATCTTCGGCTCGCGCTGGCTGCAAGTGCCGCTCTATGTCGGCCTCATCGTCGCACAAGCCGTCTATGTGCTGCTATTCCTGAAAGAGCTCTGGCATCTGGTCGCGCACTCGTTCGACGCCAGCGAGCAGCAGATCATGCTGGTCGTGCTCGGGCTGATCGACGTCGTCATGATCTCGAACCTGCTGGTCATGGTGATCGTGGGCGGCTACGAAACGTTCGTTTCGCGCCTGAACCTGAGCGGCCATCCGGACGAGCCGGAATGGCTGAGCCACGTCAATGCGAGCGTGCTCAAGATCAAGCTCGCGATGGCCATCATCGGCATTTCCTCGATCTCGCTGCTCAGGACCTTCATCGAAGCGGGGAATCTCGGCACGACGCGCAGCAATTTTACCGAGACCGGCGTGATGTGGCAGGTGCTGATCCACCTGACCTTCATCATCTCCGCGGTCGGCATCGCCTGGGTCGACCGCATCAGCGAGAGCGGGCAGCGCAAGGCCGGCCACGGCTGAGCGCTGGAGCACGACGGGATTGGCGGGAATCGTCGTCGCGCCGGGTCAGAAGCGAAGTGTGGCGTCCGCAAAATATCGGGCGTTTGCCAGCGTCTCGGACGGCATCTCGCCGAACATCGTCTTGTAGACCTTCGAAAATTCGCCCATGTGCCAGAAGCCGTTCGCGAGCGCCGCGGCCTTGATGGTCAGTCCACTGCCTCCGGTCATCAGCTGCGTGCGAACCGACCATAAACGCTTGAGCCGCAGATAGTGATGCAGGCTGACGCCATGCACCGCGCGCGCCGCCGTCTGGAGCGTGCGCACGGATATGCCGAGCGCGCTGGCGAGATCGTCGCTGTAGAGCGGCTTGCTGCCGAACAGCGCGACCACTTCGTCGAGACGCGCGATCAGCCTGCGGTGCTTGTCGAATGAGCCGCGTCGCGCGGCCAGCGTGTCGGCCGGCACGAGTGTTGCGTCGAGGCAGGCGAGCAGCGTCTCCTGGATCGGGCGGTTGAGCGCTTCGAACTGCCGGGGATCGTTGCCTTCAGCGGCCAGGCAAAACATGTTCAGGATCGTGGCGCGCAGGCGTGCCATCGTTTCGTCATGCGGCCGGAAGAATCCGAGTCCGCTGTCGTAGTCCGCCCAGCCGCGATGACGCATGTCCGAGTTGAAGCGCATCATCAGGTAGGTGTTGGGATGCTCCTCGACAGATTTGATGGGGACCTTGCCGCGTACGACACCCACGGTCGAATTGTCGATCTCGCGGCCGTTGCTGATCGAGTGAAAGCAGAACGGGACCACGAGGCCGACGCCATGGTCGGTGCCGACATCGACGTCGAGCCGGCGGGCAAAGGCGCGCTGAAGCACGAACAGCCCGTCCTGGAGCGGCAGGATGGCGCGGGACAAGCAGAAATCTCGCGGGCGAAGCGGCGTGCTGGTGCCGAGGCCGAGCACCTCGTTGGCACGAAATTGGCCGAAGTCCGAGAAGCGCTCGATGCCGAGCACGCGCGAAGGCTTCAGCCGATGCAGCGGCATTGCGGAATCCTAGAGGTGGTGGTCTGGGTTGGCGGGCTCAATCCACGACAAGTATCAGATGGCCTGCCACCAGCCATATTCCGGATAACTACTGCCGGTTCGGCGACGCTTGATCACGCAACGTGCGGATAGGCCGCGTTCTCCCGCCGCTCGCGTTCGCCGAGCTCACGCACCAGCTCCTGGAGAAAGGACTCGGTGTAGGCGGGCAGGGTGCGTTCGGCGCGGACATAGATGCCGAGATCCGACCACACCGGGCTGCCGGCATTGTCGAGCGGCAGGAAGACAAGCTGGCCCTCGCGCGACAGCCGGCCGATACCGAGCTGGGTCTGGAATGCAACGCCGACCCCGCGCGCGGCGAGTTCGCGCATCAGGTCGATCGAATTGACCTGGATCGCAGGTTCGGGCGTCTCAGGCAGCTGCGCGATCAGCGGCTGGAGCAGGTGATAGATTGACAGCTCCGGCAGCGCATGAATGACCGGAAAGGCAAAGCATTGCGCCAGCGTGACCGTTTTGCGGCGCGCCAGCGGATGCTCGCGCGCGACCACCGCGCCAAGCCGGAAGCGCTTCAGCGCAGCCTGCCGCAAGTCGGGTGGATGCCGCAGTGCCATGGCAATGCCGATATCGGCTTCACCGCGGCTCAAGGCTTCCAGCACGTCCGACGATCCCTTCACCTCGGTGGTGAAGCTGACGCGGCGGGCGCGGCCGCGATGCGAGGCGATCAAGTCCGGCAGCACCGATTCGGTGAGCGACTCGATGCAGGCGATGCTGACGGTGCCATGCCACGTACCGGACAGCGACTGCACGTCCGAACGAAAGCGGTCGAGGTCCTGGAGCACGTTCATGACGTGCCGGGCCAGCATCTCGCCGACCGTCGTCAAGGTCAGGCCGCGCGCGTTGCGTTCGAATAAGGGCGATCCAACCTCTTGCTCCAGCTTGAGAATTTGGCGGCTGACCGCGGAGGAGGCGACGTTCAGCACCCGCGCGGCTGCCCGGATCGAGCCGGTGCGGCGGACCGCATGGAAATACTGGATGGACGGTGAGTGAAATCGCATGGGGCCCCCGGCCGAACTATAGCTGCTGCCGAAACGGCATCAATATGTACGAAATTCTGTGCTTTTCGAGAACACTGGTCCCCGCTAGGTTTCCGCGCGGTCTGGCGGGGGCGCCAAGCCAGCGCAACGACGCGCCAGGGACGATCGGGGTGAACGAGAACATCGCCAGCGAGCTGGAGCAGGGGCCGGACACCCGTCTGGTCGACCGTCGGCGCGCGGCTGCCTATGTCGGCGTGACTGCCGGCCGCTTCGAGCAATTGGTGCGCGACACCGTCGTGCCGCCGCCGGTCATGGTGGACAACAAGAGGCGCTGGCCCATTGCTTTGCTCGATGTCGCAAAAGCGACGGTCGGCAGCAGCATCCCATGCCTGCCGCCGGTCCCGGCCGATGTCTCCGCCGAAATGCGTCCGTGCGAACGGGACCCTGCGCCAGCTTCGCGCGAGCTGCCCGACCAGGCATGGTTCGACCAGCGCGCGCGGTTCGTCGAGCGCGTCCGAAGGTCGCTGCTCTCTGGCAACGAGATCAGTCTGCTGCGCGAATTCAAGGTGCTCAAGCAGAACCAGATCAGCATGTTCGGCTACTACGGCAGCTTCGAAGCCCTGATGGTGCGCGGCTACATCGTCGAAGTCGCCCGCAAGCCGCCGTCGAGCCGTCCCATGGTGACCTATCGCCTGACCGCGCAGGGCGAGCAGGTCATCGCCGCACTGAAGGACGAGCCGGCGATCTGACTGGACGCCGGCTGATCGATAAAATTGTCGGCAATCCGCTCAGCGGCGGCAAACCCTGCAGACAACAATCGCGCCGCCTTAAACCTCGGCTTTGGAACCGGCATGCATCCTTCCCGAAAAGGGTGGGGCATCCGCATGTCTATTTTCAAAGAGATTGTCGTCGCGGTGGCAGGGGTCTACGCGCTTCTGTTCGCCTGCGACGCAGTGTTCGGCCACGGCGAGGCGCGTTTCGACGATGTCTATTACAGCAGCGCCTTCTATGCGCCGCGGCCGAAGGAATTTCGTTTCGCAAGCAATACGCCGCCGGCGGTGCGCGTCAGCGACGCCTTTGCGCAGTTCACGCCCAGCGAAGCCAAGCCGAACAGGCGTTACTCGTCGCTGACGACGATCATTCGTTAAACAGGCTTACTCCCTCTGCATCCATTCCGCCACGCCGCGCCACAGCGTGTCGCGGTGCTCGGGGCGGAAGAATCCAAAATGGCCGATCGCCTTGGCGCCAACCTCGGACGGTTTGACCGTCAGCACCTCCGGCTTGATCGCGGTGAAGCCGCCGGTGAGCAGCTCGACCGCAGGCCGCGTCGCCCAGGGATCGTCGGAGAAGCACAGCGCGCGCAACTCGCCCTTGTACTTCGCGAAGTTTTCCAGCGCCGGCAGCTTTGAATCGAAGAGATAGCGCGGGCTCGAAACCCACTCGGCCCATTGCAGGAATACGCCCTTGGGCAGGTCCTCGCCGATGCCGGCCCAGCCCGGCGCGTAGCCGAGCGCGTGGGCGAGCGGCACGCCGATGAAATTCATGAAGGTGTAGACGCGGTATTTCTCCGGCGATGTCATCAGCCGCCAGGTCGCGGCCTGCGAGGCCAGCAGTATGGCGCGAGAGATCTCGGTGTTGTTCGCGAGCAGCCCGAGCGCCTGGCCGCCGAAGGAATGGCCGACGTAGGCAAGGGGCAGGGTGTTGTACCGCTCGCGCATCCAGCGCACCGCAGCGGCGACGTCGAGGGCGGCCCAGTCGGACATCGAGGCCTTGAAGCCGACCAGCGATTTTGGCTGGTTGTAACCGACCATCGCCGGCTGCCGGGAGTCGCCGATGCCGCGGTAGTCATAGGTCAGCACCGCGCAGCCGCGATGGGCGAGGTAGGAGGCAAAGCCGCGATAGATTTTTCGCGGGACGGCGGTGGCGGAGTTGATCAGGACGGCATGGCGCTTGGTGCCGCGCGGCAGGAACAGCGTGCCGGTCAGCGCATACCCGTCGGTGGCGGGAAAGCTGATCTCATCGATGAAAACGTCGTCGCTTGCGGCGTCCATGGGCATCGATTGTCCTTCCCGAGTTTCCTCTGGCGCCAGCAAATGCGAATTCAGCTTTCCCCGCAAGGGTTTGCAGTGCGAAACGGATTTACAACTGGCGGCCGGTGGCCAGCCTGTGTATAAGGCGGCCCTCGCAACCCACAGATCAGGTTGTACTTTTCGCTTTACGGAGAGATTGCGATGTCCGAGCGGTGGACGCCCGAGTCCTGGCGCAGCAAGCCGGTGCTACAGGTGCCGGACTATCCCGACGCCAAGGCCCTGGCCGACGTCGAGGCGCAGCTTGCGACCTTTCCTCCGCTGGTGTTCGCGGGCGAGGCGCGCAATCTGAAGAAATCGCTGGCGCGGGTGGCGGCCGGCGAAGCCTTCCTGCTCCAGGGCGGCGATTGCGCCGAAAGCTTTGCCGAGCACGGCGCCAACAACATCCGCGACTTCTTCCGCGTGCTGCTCCAGATGGCTGTGGTGCTGACCTATGCCGGCGCGGTGCCGGTGGTGAAGGTCGGCCGTATCGCCGGCCAGTTCGCCAAGCCGCGCTCCTCGCCGACGGAGAAGATCGACGGCATCGAGTTGCCGAGCTATCGCGGCGACATCGTCAACGACATCGCCTTCACCAAGGAGGCGCGCGTGCCGGATCCGCAGCGCCAGCTGATGGCCTATCGCCAGTCGGCCGCGACGCTGAACCTGCTCCGCGCCTTCGCCACCGGCGGCTTCGCCAATCTCGGCAGCGTGCATCAGTGGATGCTGGGCTTCCTGAAGGATTCGCCGCAGTCCCGCCGCTACAAGGAATTGGCGGACCGCATCTCGGACGCGCTGAACTTCATGCAGGCCTGCGGCCTCAATCTGGAGAGCCATCCCGAGCTGCGCGCCACCGATTTCTATACCAGCCACGAGGCGCTGCTGCTCGGCTACGAGCAGGCCATGACCCGGGTCGATTCCACGACCGGCGACTGGTACGCGACATCGGGCCATATGATCTGGATCGGCGACCGCACCCGCCAGCTCGACCACGGCCATATAGAGTATTTCCGCGGCATCAAGAATCCGATCGGGCTGAAGTGCGGACCGTCGCTGAAGGCCGACGAGCTGTTGAAGCTGATCGACGTGCTCAACCCCGACAACGAGCCGGGCCGGCTGACCCTGATCGGCCGTTTCGGCTCTGATAAGGTCGGCGAGCATCTGCCGAACCTGATCCGCGCGGTGAAGCGCGAGGGCAGGGTCGTGGTCTGGTCGTGCGACCCCATGCACGGCAACACCATCACCTCCACGTCGGGCTACAAGACGCGGCCGTTCGACCGTATCCTTTCGGAGGTGAAGTCGTTCTTCACGATCCATGCCGCCGAAGGCACCCATGCCGGCGGCGTGCATCTGGAGATGACCGGCCAGGACGTCACCGAATGCCTCGGCGGCGCCCGCGCGATCACGGACGAGGATCTCAACGACCGCTACCACACGGTCTGCGATCCCCGCCTCAACGCCGAGCAATCCATCGACATGGCTTTCCTGGTCGCGGAGCTGCTCAAGCAGGAACGCGCCGGCAAAGTCCGGCCGATGCCGGCCGCAGCGGGGCTCTAAGATCTTGCTGCGGATCTGGAAGGCCACGATCAACTCCCGCAACGGTCTGGCTTTTGCGTTCCGCTCGGAGCAGGCCATCCGCGAGGAGATTTTTGCGCTCCTCTTGTCGTTGCCGCTGGCCTGGTTCATCAGTGCGACCGCGATGCGCGCGATCGAGCTGGTCTGTGCGGTCGCCTTCGTGCTGGTGGTCGAGCTGCTCAACACCGCGATCGAAAAACTCGCCGACCGCCTGACCATGGATCACGACAAGCAGATCGGCCGCGTCAAGGACATGGGCTCAGCCGCGGTCGGCGTCGCGCTCCTGATGGCCGGCGCTTTCTGGATTTTTGCGCTCGTCGAGCGGTTGGGTTTCGTCTAGCCATTGGATCGAGTAAAGGCGGCCATGACTGAACGTCTCAACGAATTCGCGGTCACGCTCGCCCAGCTCAATCCGGTCGTGGGCGACATCGCGGGCAATGCCGCGAAGGCGCGGGCGGCGCGGGCACAAGCCAAAGCCGACGGCGCCGATCTCGTGCTGTTTCCGGAATTGTTCATCGCCGGCTATCCGCCGGAAGACCTGGTGCAGAAGCCGGCTTTCCAGGCCGCCTGCCGCGCCGCGATCGAGGCGCTTGCGCGCGAGACCGCCGATGGCGGCCCGGCCATGCTGGTCGGCACGCCCTGGGTCGAGGACGACAGGCTCTACAATGCCTGCGCGCTGCTGGATGGTGGGCGCATCGCGAGCTTGCGCTTCAAGTGCAATCTGCCGAACTATGGCGTGTTCGACGAGAAGCGGCTGTTTGCGCGCGGACCGGCGGCCGGCCCGGTCACCGTGCGCGGGTTACGCATCGGCGTGCCGATCTGCGAGGATATCTGGCTGGAAGAGTCCGAGGACTACGAGAACGTGGTCGAGACGCTGGCCGAGACCGGTGCCGAGATCATTTTGGTGCCGAACGGCTCGCCCTACGCCCGCGACAAGAACGACGTGCGCCTGTCGGTGGCGGTGGCGCGGGCGACGGAGAGCGGCTTGCCGCTGGTCTATCTCAACCAGATCGGCGGCCAGGACGAGCTGGTGTTCGACGGCGCCTCCTTCGCGCTCAACGGCGACCTCTCGCTCGCTGCGCAACTGCCGGCATTCGAGGAAAGCATCACCACGTTGCGCTTCACTCGGAGTGGCGCCGACTGGCGCTGCACCGGCCCGATCGCCGCGCAGCCCGAAGGCGACCACGCCGATTACGCGGCCTGCGTACTTGGCTTGCGCGACTACGTCGCCAAGAACGGCTTTCCCGGCGTGCTGCTCGGCATCTCCGGCGGCATCGATTCCGCACTTTGCGCAGCGATCGCGGTCGATGCGCTCGGAGCCGACCAGGTCCACGGCGTGATGTTGCCTTATCTCTACACCGCGCCGAGCTCGATCGCGGACGCCGGCGAACTCGCCGGCCATCTCGGCATCCGCTACGAAGTCCTGCCGATCGCCGAAGCAGTGAACGGGTTCGAGGCCATCCTCGAAGGCGTCTTCAAGAACCTGCCGCGTGACATCACCGAGGAAAATCTCCAGGCCCGCACCCGCGGCACGCTCTTGATGGCGATCTCCAACAAGACCGGGCTGATGGTGGTGACCACCGGCAACAAGTCGGAGATGTCGGTCGGCTATGCCACGCTCTATGGCGACATGAACGGCGGCTTCAATCCGATCAAGGACATCTACAAGACGCAGGTGTTTCGGCTGGCGGCGTTGCGCAATACATGGAAGCCCGAGGGCGCGCTCGGGCCTGCGGGCGAGGTCATCCCGCCCGACATCATCACGCGCCCGCCGACGGCGGAGCTGCGCGAGAACCAGACCGATCAGGATTCGCTGCCGCCCTACGACGTGCTCGATGCCATCCTCGTGCGTCTGATCGAGCGCGAAGAGCCGCTCGACCGGATCATCGCCGCCGGCTTCGACCGCGACACCGTGGTGCGCATCGATCATCTCCTCAACGTCGCCGAATACAAGCGCCGCCAGGCCGCGCCCGGCGTGAAGGTGACGGCCAGGAATTTCGGCCGCGACCGGCGCTATCCCATCACCAATCGCTTTCGCGACAGCGGCGAGCCGCTGCCCGCGCCGGATGAGACGCTGGTTTCGCGCGGCAACCAGGCCTCGATCGACGCGTTCGAGGGGTAGAGGTTAACGCGGCTTGTTGACGGACGCTGTCGCCACACATCGCGGTGTCATTATCCAGTACGCCGCGGCGGACGTTGTCGAAAACCAATTGATGACACGGAGTACTGGATGCCCCGCCTTCGCGGGGCATGACAGTTGTATGCTGAGCGGTCTACTTCTGCTGCTGCGGCAGGAAGCTCGGTCCGACCGAACGGATCGGCTTGTTCTCGGAGGACGTCGTGGCCGTGCCCGTATCCGCAGGCGGTGTTGCGGCCGGCGCGTTGGCGGTCGGCGGCACCGGAGCAGCGCCCTTCTTGCCATTGCTGGCAGGCGCGCCCTTGGTGAGCTGACGCTGCTGCATCTTCTTGGCGCTCTCCTCGGTGACGATGATATCGCCCTGCTGCTCGGCGGCGGCCTTGTCGTCGACCGATTTCAGCGCGTCGGCCCAGCTCTGGCCCGCGGCCTTGCAGGAGCAGGACGGATTGAACTCACTGCGGAATTTGAACGCGGTCGGCAGCGCCGTGTAGGGCTGGCCGCTGACGGAGACCGCCGAGTTCATGTCCTCGCCGGGATTGCGATAGGTATAGAGGGAGGCGTCAGCCGCCGGGCACAGCGCCTTGCAGGTTTTCTCGTCGTCGGGGAAGCGGGCCGGCACGGTCGCGAACGAGACCGGGAAATAGGCGCCGTCGCAGGTGCGCACGCACACGGTACGGTAGGTACCGGATTGCGGGCCGAGATCGGCTGGCGGGACGCCTTGCGGATTGTTGGCGTTGTTGCCGCCGAACAGATTGCTCAGGAAGTTGCCGCCCTGCGGCTGCGCGGCGTTGGCGTATTGCGGGCCGCAATTGTTCTGCGCGAGCGCGACCAGCACCGAGCGACGCTGACTGTCGCGCTCCGGACTGAAGCCGCCGGGGCCGCCGCCGCGCAGGCGTTCGAGATTGCCGGTGATCTGGTCCAGGTTGGCGCGCATCTGCTGGATCTGGGTGTTGACCGGGCCGCACTGCGCCGACTGGCCGTTGAACAGCGAGAAGAAGCCGGAGGAATCGCAGCCCATGCGCTTGGCCTGCATGGTGACGCGGTCGAGCTCGGCCTGTTGCTTGGCCTGGGAATCCTGGTAGCGGCGGATCTGGTCTTCGCGCGCGGGGTCGCCGCTGCCGCCACGATCGAGTGCGGCCAGCTGGCCTTCCAGCCGTGAGCACATCGGATTCGGCCCAAGTCCGTTTTGAGCGGGCTGCGGCGGCGGTCCGGGCGGGCCGGCCTGCGCGAAAGCGCCGGTGGCGAGCACGGCTGCGCTCAAGAGCACGGTGCAGGCAAGGACGAAGCGAGGACGGGGCAGGGACAAAAATTCAGGCATATCCGCCATTCTAGCGAGGTCACGGCCCAATGACTTGGAAGCCGAAGTGACTTGGGGCCGAAGTGACTTGGGCCGAAGTGACTTGGGGGGCCGAAGCGCGCCCTCCAATAGCCGCTTCCTGCGGCATCGTCACGTCGTTTCAAGGGCCAAAGATTGGGCCTAAGGTCCGCCAGCTCCGAGAGAATTCAGCGCTGACAGGTGATTGCGACATATTCGTCGCAATGGCCATGGGAGCAGTTTGCGCCGGATTTGGGGACAGAGCCGGTAATTTCATCGGGATCGACCCGGCGAAAGGCCGAGGCCTGGGCAAAATCCCGCGACTGGCAGTAGGTGCGCGCGACCTGCGCGCCGCATTTTTCGCCCTTGGCCAGGCACTGGTCGACCCCGTATCCATCTGCCTGGTTGGCGATGATGAAGACGCGGGTCTCGGCCAATGCGCTGGATGCCGCGACGAGGGCGGCGCAGGAGACGAGCGCGAACAGGGATCGCATGGGGGAGCACCGGGGTTTAAGGGAACCGCCAGCTTCCGAATAAACTCAAAAGGTTAATGATGATGAACCATCATGACGGGGCGGGCGCGCTTTGCGGAGACAAAGCGGCTTTTTCGCGGCTCTCTTGACGCAAGGGCCCTTGGTGGCCCATATGTTCCGCATGAACGGTCTCCTCGCCATTTGTGGCATTTGCCGCGAGATTACGAGCTAGCGATTCGCTGGCTGGAGCCGTCTTTTCTCAAAACCATTGAGAGCACTGGACGCCCGGCCGAGAGGGATGGGTTGTCATGGAATTGCGTCTTTACGACACGCTGAGCCGGGAAAAGCGCACCTTCGTGCCGCTGGATGCGAACAATGTCCGCATGTATGTCTGCGGACCGACGGTCTATGACTTCGCCCATATCGGCAATGCGCGGCCGGTAATCGTGTTCGACGTGCTGTTTCGGCTGCTGCGCCATCTCTATGGCGAGGCGCACGTCAAATATGTCCGCAACATCACCGACGTCGACGACAAGATCAACGACCGCGCCGCACGCGATTTCCCCGGCCTGCCGCTGAACGAGGCGATCCGCAAAGTCACCGAGCAGACTGGCAAGCAGTTTCACGCCGACGTCGATGCGCTCGGCGCGCTCAGGCCCAGTGTCGAGCCGCGCGCGACCGAGCATATCGGCGAGATGCGCGAGATCATCGAGCGGCTCGTCGCCGGAGGCTTCGCCTACGTTGCCGAGGACCACGTGCTGTTCTCGCCGCAGGCCATGAACGCGGCGAATTCCACGCTGCCGCGTTATGGTGCGCTCTCAAAGCGTTCGCTGGACGAGATGATTGCCGGTGCCCGCGTCGACGTCGCGCCCTACAAGCGCGACGCCACCGACTTCGTGCTGTGGAAGCCGTCGAAGCCAGGCGAGCCGTCATGGCCGTCGCCGGCCGGCATCGCCGCGCCGGGACGTCCGGGCTGGCACGTCGAGTGCTCGGCCATGGCCTGGAAGCATCTCGGCGAATATTTCGACATTCATGGCGGCGGTATCGATCTGGTGTTTCCGCACCACGAGAACGAGGTCGCACAGACCTGCTGCGCCTTCCACCAGGAGCGCATGGCGAACTACTGGATGCACAACGGCTTCCTCCAGGTCGAAGGTGAGAAGATGTCGAAGTCGCTCGGCAACTTCGTCACCATCCACGAGCTGCTCGCGGACTGGCCGGGCGAGGTGCTGCGCCTGAATATGCTGAAGACGCATTACCATTCGCCGATCGACTGGACCATGAAGTCGCTGGAGGAGAGCGCCAGGACGCTCGACGACTGGTATCGGGCCGCAGCCGACGTCGAGCCCGGCAAGCCGGCCGCATCCGTGCTCGAGCCGCTGCTTGACGATCTCAACACGCCGCTCGCGATTGCGGCGCTGCATGGCCTGCGCGGCAGCGATGTGAATGGTTTGGCGGCGTCCTTACGTCTGCTTGGCTTCCTTTCCGAGAGCGCCGCGCAATGGGAAGGCCGCAAGCAGCAGGCGAGCGGCGTCGATGCCAAGGACGTCGAACGTCTAATCTCGGAGCGGACGGCGGCGCGTGCCCGCAAGGATTTCAAGGAATCCGATCGGATCCGCGACGAGCTCGCCGCGATGGGTGTCACGATCAAGGATTCCAAGGACGGGACGACCTGGGAGATCGCGCGATGAAGCGGCCCGACACGCCTTTCCCGAGGCACTGGCTCTATTACATCGCGCTGAAGATCCTGTTGCTCGCGGCCGCCGTGGCGCTGGCCCTGAAGCTCTATGGGATGTGGTGAAGACGATGGGACAGACTTTGCCGAAACCCGCACTGCGGCCCTTCCTCCCCGATGACGTGCCGGTGCTCGCTGCGATCTTCGCAGCCAGCATCGAGGAATTGACCGGCGACGACTACAGCGAGGCGCAGCAGGAAGCCTGGATGGCGGCGGCGGAGGACGAGGAGTTTGGTGCACGCCTGGCTTCCGACCTGACGCTGATCGCGACGCTGGAAGGCTCGCCCGTGGGCTTCGCCTCGCTGCGCGGCACCGATCACATCCGTATGCTCTATGTGCATCCGGCGGTGGCCGGGCAGGGCATCGCCACGATGCTGGTGGATGCACTGGAAAAGCTCGCGGGCGGTCGCGGTGCCAAGGATCTCACCGTCGATGCCAGCGACACCGCACAGGGCTTTTTCGCCAAGCGCGGTTACACGGCCAAGCAGCGCAACACCGTCACCGTCAAAGGCGAGTGGCTCGCCAATACCACCATGCAGAAAGCGCTCGGAGCACCGCAATGAGCAAGGAGCGTCTTGGCCACACGCGATGCCCTCTCCGCTCCCTCCCCCCTTGTGGGGGAGGGTTGGGGAGGGGGGTAGCCACAAACTCCCATCTCTCCCGGGGCACCCCCCTCCCG
>NZ_JAACFT010000019.1 GCF_029051685.1 Bradyrhizobium sp. CSA207
GCTCAACATCGCTTCAGCGATAATAGCCGGGCTCCAGACCCTGATGTTCCGACCAAAAGCTGGTTTCTGCCTGGAATTCGGTTCGCCCGCTTAGTGGGGTACGCAAAACAAATTCCTGCCCAGTCTCGCAGCGTAATCCGGGACCGCCGCAGCCGAAGCACCCCGGATTGCGCTGCGCTCCATCCAGGCTACGATACCGAAAAATGCCGCGGGAGGACGACATGCCGGACACACAGCTGACGATCTGGGGCCGCGCCAACTCGGTCAACGTGCAGAAGGTGCTGTGGTGCCTCGCCGAGCTCGGCCTGCCCTATCAGCGCATCGACGCCGGCATGAGTTACGGCAGGACTCGCGAGGCCGAATATCTTGCGATGAATCCCAATGCGCGCATCCCCACCCTGGTCGAAGGCGACTTCGTGCTGTGGGAATCCAATTCGATACTGCGCTATCTCTGCCTCGCGCACGGAAGCGGCACGCCGATCTATCCGGAGGCGCCGAAGCGCCGCGCCTCGGTCGACCGCTGGCTCGACTGGACGCTGTCGACGGTGCAGCCGGTCGACCGTCCGGTGTTCTGGGGCATCGTTCGGACTCAGCCGTCGGAGCGCGACATGATCCAGGTGCAGCGGGATGCGGATGCTGCCGCCGAGGTCTGGGCGATCGCCGATCGGCTGCTCAGCGCGCGCCGCTTCATGGAGGGCGACCAGTTCACGCTCGCCGATATCGCGGTCGGCGCCTATGCGCGGCGTTGGCTCGGGGTCGAAGGCATCCGCCGGCCGGCGCAGCCGCACCTGACGCGGTGGCTCGCCGAGCTCGGCCGCCGCGCCGGATTTGCGCAATACGTCGCACCGCCGATGTCGTGAGCGCTGGCGCGGTCTAAGCTGCGACGGGAGCGTGATGAATCCCGATATTGCCGCAAGCGTCCCGCACTTGACCGTTACTGTGCATGGGGTTGTTTTTCACTTTTTGTTTGGCAGGTCCTAGAGCCAGCCGCGCTCGACCAGCAGCACGCAGATAACCAGCACCAGCGTCACGGCGGCGGTGGCGAGCCGCGCGGTCCAGCTCAGACCGCGGCCGACCCACCACAGCAGCGCGCAATACATCAGTACGGGGACGACGAGGTCGAGCCGCAGCAGGTCCGGCGTCATGCGGCTCAGCGCCGGACCGCGGCGTCGATGCTGATCGAGCCGCCGATCTCGACGCAGGTGCCGGTGCCCTCGACCATGACGAAGCGCGGACCATAGGAGGCGCAGGAATTGGCTCTTGCCCTGTTGCCTTCAGCTCCCTTCAGCGGCAAGGCCTTGCCGGCCTGCGGCCGCTCGGCAGGCGGAAGGCGCAGGCTTTCGGCCGCGGTGGCGGACGTCGTTACCAGGCAAGTGAGGATGAGGATGGTTGCACGCATCGTCCGCGTTCTAGCCCGAAACGCGCGCCCCGCGCCATCCGGGGTCGCGCGCCGGCGGATCTCAAAGGAACTTGATGCCGGCCGATTTGCCGCGGCGCCAGACCACCTGGCAGCTTCGCCCGGTGCGTGCATCGCGCGAGAACGCCATCCGGATCACGCCGGGAAGCTGACTGGCGTCGTCGTCCATGGTGATCTTCGCGCCGGAAGCGGAGATGTCCTGCACCAGGCAATGCCGCGCGGCGAACCCGCCGTCGAGCGTGATCCAGGCATGCCGCGACAGCAATTTACGGTCGGCGCGCTTCTTGGGCGGTGGCATCGATGAAAAAGTCTCCCAGTCCAGCTAGCTCCGGGAACCCTAATAAACCGTTGAAATCGCCTCCCGAATGATCCCGGGATCGGAGCTGTCGATCGTCCCAAGAGACCGATCCCGAACGGCTTGCCCACGGACCCAAACGCCACTATACGTTCGCCCGCCGCGGCCGCCGGGCAAGACTCGTGCGGCCCACGGCCATGCCGCCAGAAGCGGCGGGGCTCTGCGTTTGCTCCCTTCGTCTATCGGTTAGGACGCCACCCTTTCACGGTGGAGAGAGCGGTTCGATTCCGCTAGGGAGCGCCAGCATCGCGGCTGCGGTATTGCCGGTCTGGCTATTCCCCCAACCTCATCGTTCTTGGGCAGCGAATGCGCCAGCACGAACCGGCTGTCCTGACCTGCCAACGTTCTATTACCGGCCTGGCCATTAACCACAAATTTACCCCTACTCCTGAGTGCGGGTATCATTTGCTTAGAGGTTGTCCGCTACCGTGGAAATACGGGAATAATCCGCAACACGATTGGCGCCATGTCGGTCTCAGAGTTCCTTAGGCAGCGTGCAGTGGACGTCAACGTGAGCGGCAGCTATTCGCTGCCGCGCTGGTACGATTGCGAGGGCAAGCTCAGGACGTTCGCCTGCCGCACCAAGCGAGTCTCGCCGTTCCGCATGATCGTGGACGTGCCGGTCGTCGGCAAGGTTGGCGAGCGCGTGACCTCCTATTTCCAGGACTTTGGCGAATTCGAGTGCACGATTACCGCGACGCTGAAGATGGGCTTCCTGATGGAGCTCGAGATGACCCGGGCGCGGCGCGCCTGGATGTCGGAGAAGCTGACCTGGCTCGAGAAGAAACAAAAGGACGCCAGCGTCGAAGATCTGCGGCGTGACGCGCGGTTCGTGCCGCAGGTCTCGCATACATTCCTGACGCTCGCCGACGGAAGCGCACACCCCTGCTTCATCATCGACGTCTCGACGGCCGGAGTTGCGATATCCTGCGAATACGACCCGCCGATCGGAACGCCGCTCGCAGTCGGCGCCTGCGTCGGGCGCGTCATCCGGAAATTCGCCAGCGGCTTTGCGGTAAAATTCGCCGAAAAACAGCAGCGCGACGACCTCGTCCGCCTGATCGTCCGCCCGGCGCTGAAGCAGTCCGCCTGAGGCCTCCGGCCGCTTCGCCTCCGCACTGCTGCCACGCCATGGCCCCATTGCCGGATCACTCTTTAGGGGTCCGTGCCTCGCGCGGCCTTCATGTGCAGACTTGCGATCGGGGGACCGAATGGCAGTCGACAAGATCACCTGGGACAGGGTCGGCCGGGTCACCGAGCCCGGACGCTACATGTACACGTTCGGCTGGCTCACTATCACGGCCGCCGATCTCGTGATCTGGAAGCAATACCCGCAGGCCGCTTTCACGCTGCTTGCGCAACACACCGAGCCAGATCAAGCAGGCAACGAATTCCATCTCGGCGCTTTCGACGTTGCGCCCGAGCCGCGGCCGCCCTTCACGACCCACTAAGGGCCGGGCTGGGACTGCCGATTCGAGCTACCACACGGGCTTTTCCCGTAAGGACCGATTGGGCAAACCGCAGGGGCCTGCCCGGTCGGGCGTTGCCTCGTGCAGACAATGCAACCGCTGGACTGGCCGCGAGGCCATCTGCATGTTGAATCTAAGAATTCTTCGTATTCCCTTGATCCAGCTAGCCAATTTCAATTCCATACCGGGGGCGCCATTGTTGGGATCGACAGCGAACACCTCCGGTCATGCAATTGATTGCGCTGGTATTCTCGCCTCGGTAAGCGCGCGGATGAACGGAAGCTGTCACGCGTGTTAAGCGACAGGACAGCAAGCGCATGACACATGGTCGCATCGGTGGAAGTAGATAAGCCGGTCAAGGGAACCTAATTTCGACGCGATGTACCTGATTGAAGCGCTGCCCACCGTCATCGGCACTGCCGCCATCGCACCGGCGCTCCTGATGCTGTGGCTTGTCATTGCCGCAGAGGAACGCCCGGGCCCGCCGGCCCAGGTCTGGACCGCGTTCCTGCTCGGCGCAGCCAGCATCTCGCTGCTGGGCCTCGCCCGCGCACCTTTCGCCAGGATGATCGCGGCCCCCGACAATCCCTGGGCGGCGCTCGCGATGCATTCGGTGTTCGGCGTTGCGCTGCCCGAGGAAGCCGTGAAGGTGATCGCGATCGTGCTGGTCTCCTCGGCCAAGCGGCGGACCTTCGCCAATCCGATGGACACCGTGGTCTATGGCGCCGCCGTCGGCCTCGGCTTTGCGGCCTATGAGAACCTCGCCTATCTCGTCCAGCATGCCGAGATGTGGCGCTCGCTTGCGGCCCTTCGCAGCGTGCTGACGGTGCCGTTCCACGGCGCGCTCGGTATCATCGCGGGCGCCTATCTGACGATCGCGCGCGCCGGCACGGCGCTCGGTGCGAACCGCCATCATCGCGACTGGGCCCGCCTCTCCAGCCGCCTGCTGATGCTGGCAGGCCCGCTCGCGCTGCATTCGGCCTTCGACTTCCCGCTGCTCACGCTGCAGCGGATGCCGGATCTGGATCCGGCGCTTCGGATGTGGCTGGGCGCCGCCAGCCTCCTGATCGGCTTCAGCTCGATCGCCTTCGCCCTGCGCCTGGTCCGGCGTGTCGCGCGACATCATGCGCCGCGGACCGAGGTGGCGCGGGAGCGGCTCAGCCAATTGCGCCGGATGTGGGCGCTGCTCCTGGCCGGCGGCGGCGTGGGCTTTCTCGGCCTCGCCTTCGTGCTGACCTCGATCCACCATTGGCTCATCAATCCCGGGCGCAACCTGACGCTGGCCCTGATCCCGATCGGCCTCACCTCGATCCTGCTCGGCATCGCGCTTCTGATTGTCACAAGTGCGATCTACATTCTCGGCCGCAACCGCATCCGCACCACAGCGGAAGGATTTTCCTCGGCGCCAGGCGGCTGAGCCGCGGGATGGCAAGCGCGGCGCGCATGGACTAGATTGAACTTCATCCGTTGCTGCGAGAGGCCACCATGACATCGCCTGAGGACTTTTCACGGCTGCAATCCGCCATGAGCGACGCGGTCAAGGCGCATTGGAAGGCCTTCCTGTTCGAAGGCATCCTGCTCGCTGTTCTCGGCGTTGCCGCGCTGATCCTGCCGCCGCTCGCAAGCCTCGCGATCGCGATCTTCCTCGGCTGGATGTTCCTGATCAGCGGCATCGGCGGGCTGATCGTCACCTACTGGGCCCGCAGCACGCCGGGCTTCTGGTGGTCGCTGATCTCGGCAGCGCTTGCCGTGCTCGCCGGCATGTTGCTGCTCGCGCGGCCGATGCAGGCGGTGCTGACTCTGACCATCGTGCTTGGCGCATATTTCCTCGCCGAGGGCGTCGCCACCATCATGTATGCGCTGGAGCATCGCCGCGAGCTCAGCAGCCGCTGGTCGTGGCTGCTGATCTCGGGCCTCGTCGACATCGCGATCTCGTTCTTGGTGATCACCGGGCTGCCGAGCTCGGCGGAATGGGCCATCGGCGTCCTCGTCGGCATCAACCTCCTGTTCGGCGGCGCCACCCTGATCGGCATGGCGCTGGCGGCACGCAACAGCAACACCTGAGGCGCCTCGTCACGCACTGCGCCATTTGGGGGGTGACAACCCGCCAACCGCACGCTATATGGCCTTCCATGATCACCCTCGTCACCAGCTATTTTTGGTACTTTAGCTACGACAGCTCGCTGGCGGCGGGAGGATCACGCTCAATCTGACACATTGCAGCAAACGTCCGAACAAGCCGCCGCCAGACCTGGCGGCTTTTTTATTGGCCGGCAGGTTCTTCAAAAGACAGGAGCCCGCCGTGCTGAGCACGACCGACGATCTTCGTATCCGTGAACTGAAAGAGCTGAGCACGCCGGAAGAGGTGATGCGCGAAGTCCCGCGCACGCTCACCGCAACGCGCGTGGTGATGGCGTCGCGCAACGCCATCCATGCGATCCTCAATGGCCAGGACGACCGGCTTCTGGTCGTGGTCGGCCCCTGCTCGGTGCATGATCCCAAGGCCGCGCTCGACTACGCCGAGCGTCTCGCAGGCTTGCGCGAAGACCTCGCCGACCAGCTCGAGATCGTGATGCGGGTCTATTTCGAGAAGCCGCGCACCACGGTCGGCTGGAAGGGCCTGATCAACGATCCCGACCTCGACGGCAGCTTCGATATCAACAAGGGCCCGCGGCTGGCGCGAAACGTGCTGTCCGCGGTCAACAATCTCGGCCTGCCCGCGGGCACCGAATTCCTCGACATGACGACGCCGCAATACATCGCGGACCTCGTGTCGTGGGCCGCGATCGGTGCGCGCACGACCGAGAGCCAGATCCATCGCGAGCTGGCCTCAGGTCTGTCCTGCCCGGTCGGATTCAAAAACGGGACCGATGGCAACGTCCGCATCGCGGCGGACGCCGTCAAGTCGGCCTCGCATCCGCATCATTTCATGGCGGTGACCAAGCGCGGCCGCTCGGCGATCGCCTCGACCGCAGGCAATGAGGACTGCCACATCATCCTGCGCGGCGGCAGCAAGCCGAACTACGATGCGGAAAGTGTTGCGGCAGCCTGCAACGAGCTAGCGAAATCGGGCGTCGCGCCGCAAGTGATGGTGGATGCGAGCCACGCCAATTCAAGCAAGAAGCCGGAGAACCAGCCACTGGTCACGGCCGACATCGCTCGCCAGATTTCGGGCGGGGAAAACCGCATCATGGGGGTGATGATCGAGAGCAGTCTCGTTGGCGGCCGCCAGGACGTGGTGCCCGGCAAGCCGCTCGTCTATGGCCAGAGCATCACTGATGGCTGCATTGACTGGGCGACGACGGCAACCGTGCTGGAGCAACTCGCCGACGCGGTCGAGATCCGGCGCAACACCCGGCGCGCGGGGCTGCACGAGCGCTCGGCCTAAGGCGCAAACGCGGGCGGGACGATGCTGTCGCGCCCTGCCCGCCGTTGCACGCTTAGCAGCCGCGACAGATGCTCTTGATCTTCTTGTCCAGCGCCGCGTCTTCCTTGTTCACGGGATTATTAGGATCGCTCAGATTCTTCTCGCTCGGCACGTCGCTGGCACGCGGCTGGCGATGACCGACCGGCGCCTGCGGCAGCGATCCAGCCGTGGCGCCGCCCGACGTCGATCCCTTGGCGCCGGTCTGTGCGACCGCGGTACCGCCGAGCAAGACCACGAGCGATGCTGCCACCATGATCTTCTTCATTCTATACCTCCATTCCTCAAACCGGCGTCTCCGTCGCGACCCGTTCAGGTCTCGGGCGGATAGAGATGGACGTCGCCGCAATAGTCCACGATACGATAGCGCGTTTCCGATGCCGCATCACGCGCATCAGGTGCGGTATTTTGCATCGGCAACACATAATTCGGCCCCACCGGCGACTTGCCCGCGCCCCCTGGAATGTCGATGACATAGTCGGGCTGACACAATCCTGATACCCGTCCGCGCAACTGGCGCATTAGGTCCTGCCCTTCCGCCAGCGTGGTGCGCAGATGCGCGGTGCCCGGCGCGAGATCGCCGTGATGCAGGTAATAGGGCTTGATCCGGCATTCGACGAAAGCTCGCATCAAATCCGACAAAGCGGCGACATTGTCATTGACGCCGCGCAAGAGCACCGACTGGCTCACCAAGGGAATCCCGGCATCGACAAGCCGCGCGCAGGCCGCGCGCGCCGGGCCCGTCAGCTCCCGCGCATGATTGACATGCACCGCGACCCAGGTGGTCGCACCCTCGACCCTCAGCGCAGCAACAATCTCGTCGCTGACGCGCGCAGGTTCGGCCACGGGAACGCGGGTGTGAAGGCGGATGATCTTGACGTGATCGATAGCGGCGAGATCGGCCATGATCTCGCCCATGCGCCGCGGCGATAGCATCAGCGGATCGCCGCCGGTCAGGATCACTTCCCAGATCTCGCCGTGCGCGCGGATGTAATCAATGGCGGTGCGGTAGGCGCTGTCTGACAGCGCATTCTCCTTGCCGGGACCGACCATCTCGCGGCGGAAACAGAAGCGGCAATAGACCGCGCAGACGTGAACGAGCTTGAACAGCACGCGGTCGGGATAGCGATGCACGATGCCGGGCACCGGCGAATGCGGGTGGTCACCGATCGGATCGGCATTCTCGCTCGGCTGCACCTCCAACTCCGCGGCGCTCGGAACAAATTGCCGCGCAATCGGATCATCGGGATCGGATTTGTCGATCAGCTCGACCAGTGCCGGCGTGATCGCGACCGCATAGCGTGCAGCGACGCGCTCGAGCACCGGCAGCGCTTCGGTCGGCGCAAGCTGCTCGGCCACCAGCTCGGCCGGCTCGCGCAAGGTGCGCGCAAGGTTGGTCTTCATCATGTCTCACTCAACGTTTCATTTGCAGGCGGTGTCCACACCACCTGATCAATCCGTGAAGCGCCGCTCGCCAGCATCACCAGCCGGTCAAAGCCGAGCGCGACGCCGCTCGCCTCCGGCATCTGGGCGACCGCGGCCAGAAAATCCTCATCCAGCGGATAGGCCTCGCCGTAGCGGCGCTGCTTCTGCGCCATCTCTTCCGTGAAGCGCCGGCGCTGCTCGTCGGCGTCGATCAATTCGCCAAAGCCGTTGGCGAGCTCGACGCCACAGGCATAGAACTCGAAGCGCTCGGCAACCCGCGGGTCGCCGGCCTTCACACGGGCCAATGCCGCCTCTGGAGATGGGTATTCGAACAGGATGGTCAAACGTCCCTGCCCCAGCCGCGGCTCGACATGCTCGACCAGGACCTTGCTGAAGATGTCCGACCAGGTGTCGTCCTCGGCCACTCGGACCTTGCCGGCTGCCGCGGCGGCGAGTGCAGCCCGGTCGCCCTCCCCGCCGGAGATAGTCGCCAGCAGATCGACGCTGGCGAACCGCTCAAATGCGTCCGCAACCGTCAGGAGCTCCGGCTCGGCAAAGGGGTCGGCGGACCGGCCGCGGAAGGAGAAGGTCCCGATTCCGGTTGCCTGCGCCGCATGGGCGATCACGACGACGCAGTCGGCCATGATGGCGTCGTAGGGCGCGCCGGCCCGGTACCACTCCAGCATGGTGAATTCGGGCAAATGCAGATCCCCCCGCTCGCGATCGCGGAACACCCGGGCGAACTCGAAGATTCGGGACTCTCCGGCTGCCAGCAGCTTCTTGCAGGCAAATTCGGGCGAGGTCCGCAGGTAACGGGGAACGCGGCTGCCATCCGGCCGCATGATCTCGGTCCGCGGGGCATGCAGATGGGTCTCATTGCCCGGGGAGACCTGGAGGACGGAAGTTTCGACCTCGACGAAGCCCTGCTCGGCAAAAAAGCCTCGTATTGCGCCGGTAATGGCCCCCCTCGCGTGCAGGAACGGCCGCCGGTCGCGGTGGCGCCCGGGCGACCAGAACGGTGAGATCGGCTTGTCCCCAATCATACGCCAACCGCCCCGCGGCACAGCAAAATGCTGGCTTCCAACGGCAAAATCAGTATGTTGCGGCCCGAAACGGGCGCCGAGGTCTGATTTGAGGCCCCAGGTCCCCCATCAATTTGACCAAGTCCTGGCCGGTGCCGGGCCAAGCAGACAGGAAATATCGCTTTGAGAGTCATCGCCAGTTCTATTCGCAAGGGCAACGTGATCGAGCAAGACGGCAAGCTATATGTCGTCGTGACCGCCGAGAACATCCATCCTGGCAAGGGCACCCCGGTCAGCCAGATCGAAATGCGCCGAATCTCGGATGGGGTAAAGATCTCCGAGCGCTACAAGACCACTGACCAGGTCGAGAAGGCCACGATCGAAGAGCGCAACTACACCTTCCTGTACGAAGATGGCGATGGCTACCACTTCATGAACCCGGAGACCTATGACCAGGTCCAGGTCTCCAAGGACGTGATTGGCGACTCCGCCGCGTATCTTCAGGAGGGCATGACCGTCAAGCTGTCGCTGCACGGCGCCAACCCGGTGTCGATCGCGCTGCCGCAGCGCGTGACACTGGAAGTGGTCGAGACCGAGCCGGTGACCAAGGGCCAGACCGCTTCGTCGTCCTATAAGCCCGCGGTGCTCTCAAACGGCGTGCGCACCACCGTGCCGCCGCACATCGCAGTCGGCACCCGCATCGTGGTGATGACTGAAGACGGCTCCTACTCCGAGCGCGCCAAGGACTAAGCGAGGATCGAGGATCAGAGCAGGTGCCGCCGGGGGGCGAGACTGTGGGTAGGAAGAGTTTCCGCTTTGTCTCGCGAGCCCTAGCGGCGCTTTCGCTCCTCCTTGCAACTCCGGTCGCTGCGGACGAATTCCGTAGCCCCTCGCTCACGGCCCTGCGCGTCGATTGGCGCGCAGCGCTGGACCAGCTCCGCACCGAGATCAACAGCCGTCCACAGATTGCCGGCGATTTCATCTTCGTGCCCCGCCGTTCGGTGCCGCGCAACGATCCGCGCGCGATGCCGGCGCTGGTGCAGCTCAACGCGGTCTCCTCACAATTCTTCACCGGCATCGCGCGCAGCACGGTTCCCGTTCTGCTGCCGTTCGACGCCGCCGCTTACCTTGACGCGCAGCGCAGCGGCGCGCCTGCGACACTCGCGCTGTCGCGCTACCAGGCGGATTTCAATCCCGCCAATATGTTCGACGCCGGCCCAGCGGGCTATAGCGCCAGCTTTTCGCTTGAGCCCGGCGCAGGCGACGGCATGCCGACACGGGTGTTTGCACGGCCGGTCGAGGTGCAGATTACGGGCTCGGCGCTGATCTACGACATCGCCGATCCCAGCGGCGGCAAAGGCGAGCCGGTCAAAGCGCTCGCAGCAATCTATCCGGACCTGCGCAGGTTCATCCGCGAAGGTTATGTGCGCTATGCCTTCACCCGGTTCGGCGTCGCCTATGTGGTGTCGATCCAGTGTCTCGACAGCGTCGCCAAACCGCGGCGCCTCGCCTGCAAGGAAGCCTATCCGGTTGCCGAGCGCTTCCTGAAGGCGCTGCACATCGCCGGCGGCCGGCGAATGCGGCCGCTGACGGACATTGCCTCCAACGTCATCGATCGTCCCGCAGAGCGTTCGCCGGAATTCAGCTATCGGCCAAGCGGCGATATCATCCCGAATACCGGCTACCGCAACAAGAGCGGCCACCCCGACCTGATGGCCTATGCGCAGATCCGCTTTCCGCTCGATAAGGCGCCCGCGTTTGTACGCTCGCAATCCTATGCCAGGCGCGACAAGATGGAGAGCACGACCGCCTATCCCTGGCGCGACAATTTCTGCGAGTCCCGCAGTTTCGAGGTCTGGCAATGCGGCGGCGGCTACGGCCACCAGGGTGAGGACATTCGTGCGGCCGAATGCCCGCCGCAGAGCGACGGTGGCGAACGCTGCGACCCCAAGCAGCGTGGCGTGGTCGCAGTGCGCGACGCCATCGTGATCCGCGGCGCCAAGGACCAGGCCGCGACGCTTCAAGTCAACAGCCGCACCGAGCACATCCGCTTCCGCTACATGCACATGAATCCGCAGGCCATGAACGCCGATGGCTTGCTCAACGGCCGCATCGTCAGCGAGGGCGAGAAGATCGGCGTGGTCTCGAACTATCTCGACCATCCCGCCGGCACCTCAATGCACCTGCATTTCGACGTGCAGGTCTTCACCCGCGACGGCTGGATCTGGGTCAGCCCCTACGTCACGTTGGTCTCCGCCTATGAGCGCCTGATCCGCGCCCGCGGCCGCGAGGTCGGCCCGGAGATCGCAGGCAGCCCACAACCCGTGGCACACGCGCTGCCGGAGGATGTCCTCAAGCCCGACCTGCGCGAGGGCTCGAGCGGAGAGGATAATTGAGGCTGCTCGCGCTACAGCGGCGGTCCTCAGCGCGAGGCCTTGGCTGACAAGGTTTTCCCAACGCGTTACGCGACCTAGCGCCTATCTGGCCTCAGAATTGCTTGGCCACCGGCAAGCAGGGCGGAATCCAGCCTTCGCGGGCGTTGCGCCGAAACAGAATGAAGGGAAGCACATGCGTTTTCTCACCACGGCGGCCTTCCTGGCCGTCGCGTTCGCCATGCCGGTTCATGCGCAGGAATTGAGCGGCACGTTGAAGAAAATCAAGGAGACCGGCGCGATCACACTCGGGATACGCGACAGTGCCGTACCCTTCAGCTACATCGACGACAAACAGAAGATCGTCGGCTACGCCATCGACATCTGCATGAAGATCGTGGACGAGATCAAGGCCGAGCTCAAGCTCGACAAGCTCGAGGTCAACGAGAACATCGTCACCTCGTCCAGCCGCATTCCGCTGATGGCGAACGGCACCGTCGATCTCGAATGCGGCTCGACGACCAACAACGCCGATCGCCAGAAGCAGGTGTCCTTCACCAACACGCATTTCCTTACGGCAAGCCGCTTCGTGTCCAAGAAGGCCCTGAAGCTCGACCAGGTTGACGACCTCAAGGGCAAGTCCGTCGTCTCTGTCTCGGGCTCGACCAACCTGACCCAGCTCAACAAGGCCAATGCTGCACGCTCGCTGGGCATCACTGTGATGAACGCCAAGGACGTCCCCGAGGCGTTCCTGATGGTCGAGACCGACCGCGCTCAAGCGTTCGTCATGGACGACATCCAGCTTGCCGCCATGATTGCCTCCTCAAAGGATCCGTCGCTGTACGCGATCAGCACCGGCGCATTTTCCGATCCGGAGCCCTATGGCATCATGCTGCGGAAGGACGACGCACCGTTCAAGGCGGTGGTCGATCGGGCAACCGCAAAACTCTACAAGAGCCCGGAGATCGAGAAAATCTACAACAAATGGTTCATGGAGCCAGTGCCGCCGCGCGGCTTGAACTTCCACGTGCCGATGCCGATGTCGATGAAGAAGTCATTCGAGAACCCCTCCGACAATCCTGATCCAGCCTCCTACGGAGGCTGACGACAGATATCCTCCGTCAACGACGGGGTTACTCCAGCAACGTCGTGAGCTGCGCGCCCTCATCCGCCACGAACACCGCGATCAATTCCGCGGGCTCGGTGGCGCTGGCGTTGGCCGAAACCAGATGTGTCGAGCCCGGCGGCTCGAAGAAGGACTGGCCGACCCCAAACGTCTCGACGGGGCCGCCGCCGAGTTGGGAACGGATCTCGCCCTTGGTGATGTAGGCGGTCACCGAGCCAGCGTGGCGGTGCGGCCGTGAAAACCCGCCGGGGCCGTAGAACACGCGCACGATGGTGACGCGCTTGCCCGGCACGTTCGGCAAAGCGTAGGAGCCGATCGGCTCGACTTTGTCGAGCGGCGAGCTCTCGGCGGCGTTGGCGCACAGCGGCGCCAGCGCGCCGGAGACCGTATCCATCGTCACCGGCAACGCCTTACCGATCGCAAGAGCGCAAGCGAGCCCGCCAACAACAGCAAGCATCGTCGGGCGCGATGGCAGTTGCCGCGGCGCGGCGGCCAAACTCACTGCAGTCATCTCTACCTCTCCTTCATATACTCAGGATGCTGCGGCATTCGCCGCGACCGGCCGCTTCGCCGGCGTCCAGCGATAGGCCGCGCCAAAGCGGTTCCAGACGTTGATCGAGGCAACCGCGGATGTCAGGTACATCAGCTCGGCCTCGGAGAATTCGCAGGCAGCCTCCGCATGGACTTCATCGCTGACACCGTCAGGTAGAAAGGTCAGCGCCTCGGTCCACGCCAATGCCGCGCGCTCGCGCGCGGAAAAGACCGGCGCCTCGCGCCAGACTGCGACCAGATTGAGCTTGTCCACGGGCACACCGATCCGCTCCGAGAGCAGGATGTGATGCTGCAAGCAGAACGCGCAGCCATTGATCTGCGAGGCACGCAGCTTGATGAGCTCGAGGAGCTGCCTATCGAGGCCGGCGTTGGCCGCGACCTGCCCCAACGCAAGCACCAGATCATAGGCATCGGGCGCAATCCGCTTGAAATCCTCGTATTCGCCGCGGGCGTGTGACATCGCCGTTTACCTCGTGTTATTGTAATAGTACTTACATCTTATAAGAGCTCTCATATGCCCCGCAAGACGGCTGACATCACGAGATCGCCACCGAGGCGGAGGACGGCTTCCCGAAAGGACGCTGACAGGCCAGGCGCCGACGGAACACCGCGCGTGCCGGGCCCTGGCGAAGGCAAGCGCGGCGAGCAGGGCTATCTCGGCTATCTCTTGCGCCAAGCCCACGCCGCGGTCCGGCTGAAGATGGAACGAATGCTCGCCGATCTCGGCGTGACCTCGCCGCAATTCGCCGTGCTGACCATGCTCAATGCCTATCCCGGCCTGTCGGGGGCCGACGTCGCCCGCCTCACCTTCCTGACGCCGCAGACCGTCGGCGTGATCATCCGCAATCTCGAACGCGACGGCAGGATCGTGATGACGCCCCACCCCGTCCACGGCCGCATCCAGCAATGGGCGCTGACGCCGCGCGGCGCGACGCTTCTGAAGGCATGCCGGGAGCGTGTGCTGGAGCTGGAGAAACGTCTTACCAAGGGCTTGGACGGCAAGGCGGAAACCACGATAAGGCGGTGGCTCGCCGGGATAGCGGCCGAATTGCAGGAAAGCTAGGTGGGCCCTGTGCTGTTCGCCAGGACGCGGCCTAATCGCCGCCTCCATCGCCTCCGTCGGCATCAGAGCAGCCGCCGCAGTCGCCGCCGCCTTGAATGCCGCGGCCGAAATTCTCGGCGATGATCATCAGGATCACGACGAACAGCCCTGCGCCGAAAGGCCAGGGGTTGGCACGGATGATGTCGAACAGCTCCCGCATGCATGCATTCTGCGCAGACAGGAACGAACCGACCGTAAAGCGGCAGGCCTAAAGTTGGGGCATCGATGTTGGGGGAAAGGCGCCCTACCCGCCCTTCAACGCATTCTTAACCTCGCCGTCGGGCCAGGTTTCGTCCGCCCCGATCACACGCACGCGGCTTTGGTCCGCAGCGTTCACCAGCACATGCGAACTTACCCCGTCACGGCAGTGCTCCAGATGCAGATCCGTCTCTGGCTTCCAGCTCAGCGTCGCTGCAAGATCGCCCGGAAAGATCTGCCAGTCTGATCCGTCGTCGAGCTCGACGACGTGGCTTTCCGAATGCGTGCGTATCTTCATTCAGCCCCGAATTGTCCTTAGATAAGGGTCCGCGTTGCGGAAGGTGCCTCGACGATCGGTCGGAGCGCTCGTGCGGAAGGAATGCATGAGCGCGAGCGTTTGTTCCGGGGAACGCCGGGCGGTCGACTGTTCCTGCGTTCCAGGAACCACTCACAGAGACCATGTTTCCCGCTACAATCACTCCATGAAACAAGCTGATTCTTCGGCCAACCAGCCCCGCCGCGCCCTGTTGAAATCTGCGCTCGGCGTAGCCGCCCTGCTCGCATCACCCACCTGCGTCCTCGGCGCAACGCCTCCCGGCTTCGACGAATGGCGCGAGGGTTTTCGTGCGCGTGCAATGGCAAAAGGGATCTCGGCCGCGACTTGGCAGCGCGCGATGGCGCGCGTCGAGCCGGACATGAGCGTGTTCAAGCAGATGCGCAACCAGCCGGAATTCCACGAGCAGATCTGGCAATACATCAACCGCCGCGTTTCCGACTGGCGCATCATCAACGGCAAGATCGCGCTGAAGAATAACGAGGCGTTGCTCGCGCGCATCGAACGCGATTTCGGCGTCGAGCGCGGCACACTGCTGGCGCTGTGGGGCGTCGAGTCCGCCTACGGCGATCCCCTGGTGCAGCAGAACCACATGACGCCGGTGTTTCCCTCGCTCGCCGCACTCGCCTGGAATGAGCCGCGGCGAAAAGCCTATTGGGAGACCGAGCTGATCAACGCGCTGCGGATCGTCGACAAGGGCTGGAGCACGCCGGAGGAGATGCGGGGATCCTGGGCCGGTGCCATGGGGCATTCGCAATGGATGCCGGAGGTCTGGCTCAATGTCGGGATCGACTATGACGGCGACGGCAAGGTCTCGCCATTCGGCAAGCCCGACGACGCGCTGGGCTCGACCGCAAAGTATCTCGTCAATCGTGGCAAGTGGCGCCGCGGCGAGCATTGGGGCTACGAGGTGCGCGCCCCCGGCGACATCAGCGGCAACCGCACTTATGCGGCCTGGGCATCAGCCGGCGTCCCCCGCGCCGACGGACAGCCGTTTCCGCAACCGAATGCATCCGCGCAGATGTGGACGCCGGTTGCGGGCGGACCGACGTTCCTGCTGGGACCGAATTTCTATTCGGTGAAGAGCTACAATCCCTCGATGAACTACGCGCTGGCGATCTGCCATCTCGGCGACCGCTGCCTCGGCGCGCCGCCCTTCATCCAGCCGTTCCCTGGCTCCGAACGCGCGCTGACGCTGGCCGAGGTACAGGAGATGCAGACACGGTTGACGAAAGCCGGCTTCGACACCGGCGGCACTGACGGACGCGTCGGCAACGATACCATGAAGGCGATCAAGGATTTTCAGCAGAAGATCGGGATCACGCCGGCGGACGGCTATGGCGGGCTGAAGGTGCTGGCGAAGCTGCGGCAGGGTGGATGACAGCCTGTGCACTCCGCCTCAGTGCCTGTATTGCGGCTCCTCGGCATCGAGCTGGCGACGGACGGCGGCAAGATGCAGGCGCGCGGATTCGGAGTCGCCCTCGCGCATCTGCTTGTAGGTTGCTGCCGCAATCGCGGGATCGACCGGCAGAACCTTTCGTCCCGTCGACATCGCCAGCACCTGCACCTCGGCGGCACGCTCGAGGTAGTAGAGATCGTCCCAGGCTTCCGCGATGGTCGGCGCCAGCACCATCACGCCGTGATGCTTCATGAAGACGATGTCGGCGTCGCCGACCGCGGACGCGACGCGCGCGCCTTCGCGGTTGTCGAGCGCAAGGCCGTTGTAGTCGCGGTCCACCGCCGTGCGCCCGTAGAATTTCAGCGCGGTCTGCCCGGCCCAGATCAGGGGATCGCCCTCGGTCATCGACAGCGCCGTGGCGTAGGGCATGTGGGTGTGGAAGGCGACCTTGGCGCGCGGCAGGCGCTTGTGCATCTCGGCGTGGATGTAAAATGCGGTCGCCTCGGGCTCGCCGTCGCCGTCGAGCACGTTGCCGTGGAAATCGCAGATCAGGAGCTTTGACGCCGTCAGCTCACGGAACGCGTAGCCATAGGGGTTGACCAGGAAGAGATCGTCATGGCCCGGCACCACCGCCGAGAAGTGGTTGCAGATCCCCTCCTCAAATCCGTTGCGCGCCGCCATGCGGAAGCAGGCGGCGAGATCCTCGCGCGCGGTGCGGATCGCGTCGGTGGCGAGGTCCGGCCGGTTCGAGCGGACAGCTGCAGGTGAGGAAGCGTGAAGGCCGTGCGCCATGGCGAAGAAAACCTCTGTCGATCGGAAGACGCTGGCGTTGTACAGGGGCGACGCCAGCGCGTCAGCCCCTGCGAGCGCCGCCCTGCCCTGCGCGCCTCAGGCCCGCCGCGGCACGCCACCGGCGTTCATGCCGCCATCGATGACGAGCTCGGTGCCGGTGACGTAGCGCGAGGCATCGGAGGCCAGATACAGCACGCCGCCGGCGATCTCGGCGGCCTGTCCGGCGCGGCCGAGCGGCGTGACGACCCTGGCCCGCTCCTCGGGATCGATCGGGGCATTGCCCTGGTTGCCGGTCGCGCCGGTCGGGATCTTGCCCCAGATCGGCGTGTCGATGATGCCGGGATGCACCGAATTGACGCGAATGCCGTCGCCGGCCGCCGCGCACTCCATCGCAATCGATTTGGCGAACAGCCGCACGCCGCCCTTGGTCGCCGAATAGGCCGACAGCCCCGGCGAGCCGCGCAGGCCCGCGAGCGAGGACATCATGACGATGGAGCCGCCGCCGGTCTTGCGCATCAGCGGCAGGCAATGCTTCACCGACAGAAACACGCCGTCGAGATTGATCGCGTTCTGCCTGCGCCAGTCGCTGAGCGTCATGTCGACAATCGAAGGCACGGCAATGCCGATGCCGGCGTTGGAAACGAGCACGTCGAGCCGGCCGTAGCGCTTGGCGATCTCGGCTGCGATCTCCACCCAGCGCTCCTCGCTGGTGACGTCCTGCTCCAGAAAGATCGCCTTGCCGCCGGCCTTCGTGATGCGCCTCGCGAGCTCGGGGCCTCTCAACTCGTCGATGTCGGTGGCAATGACCGTGGCGCCCTCGCGCGCGAACAGCTCGACGACGGCTTCACCGATGCCCGATGCGCCGCCGGTCACCAGCGCGACCTTGCCTTCAACCTGCCCTGCCATGTTCACTCCCTTTTTTTGTTGTTTGCGGATTTTTATCTGATCAGGGACGGCCCCTGATCGGGTAGCGCGACGTCAAGGACGCGAAACTGCACGCGTTCGGCGCCCTGGTAACGGTCGACCGACAATGAGCCTGCCACGTGCAGCTGCTGGCCGCGGTTGGCCACAAGGGCATTGCCGAGCTTCTGGCCAACCGAACGGAACGCGATGCCGTTGACGATGGTGCCGTCGCCGGACTTGAAGCGTAGGCGCAGATGCGCCTGTCCGACCTCGTCGGCATAGACGAGCTGATGCGCCGGCAGCGCCAGCACAACGTCCGGATTGCCGCTGCCGAAGGGACCTGCGCGGTTGAGCGTGGTCGCAAGCTCCGTCGTCACAGCGCGCGCGGACACCGCGCCGTCGATATAGAGCTCGTTGACGTGGCGGGCCTCCGCGACGTCGCGCGCCAGCGTGCTTTCGAGATAGGCGCGGAATTCGGCGAGCTTTTCCTTGCGCAGCGTCACGCCCGCGGCCATCGCATGGCCGCCGCCTTTCAGCAAGATGCCGTCGACCACCGCCTGCCGCACCGCCTTGCCGAGATCGACGCCGGCGATGGAGCGGCCCGAGCCGGTGCCGATGCCGCCGGGCTCAAGTGCGATGGCAAAAGCGGGCCGCGAAAACTTCTCCTTCAGCCGGGAGGCGACGAGCCCGACCACGCCGGGATGCCAGCCTTCAGAGGCCGTGACGATCACGCCGAGCTTGTCCTCGAGCCCGATCGAGGCCAGCGCCTCGGCTTCGGCCTGCGCTTCCGCCGCCTGCTCGATGACGCGGCGCTCGCCGTTGAGCCGGTCGAGTTCGGCGGCGATGCGCGCGGCCTCGACACCGTCGCCTTCGAGCAGGAGCCGCACGCCGAGATCGGCGCGGCCGATGCGGCCGCCCGCATTGATGCGCGGCCCCAGCATGAAGCCGAGATGCCAGGCCTCCGGCGGCCCGTTCAGGCGCGCGACATCCATCAGCGCGGTGTGCCCGACATGGTCGCGCCGCCGCATCGCGATCAGGCCCTTGGCGACGAAGGCGCGGTTGAGGCCGATCAGCGGCGCCACGTCCGCAACGGTGCCGAGCGCGACGTGATGCAGCATGCCGAGCAGATCGGGCTCTGGCATCTCGCTGGTCCAGAAGCCGCGCTGGCGCAGCTCGCGATTGACCGCAACCAACGTCACCAGCACCAGCCCAACGGCAGCGAGATGGCCGAGGCCGGATAGGTCGTCAGGGCGATTCGGATTGACCAGCGCGTCGACCTCGGGAAGGTCGATGCCGGATTGGTGGTGGTCGATCACGACCACGGACATACCAAGGCGTTTCGCCTCGGCGAGCGGCTCGATGCTGGTGGTGCCGCAATCGACGGTGACAAGGAGCGTGGCGCCCTTCGCGGCCAGCGCGCGGACCGCTTCCGTGTTCGGGCCGTAGCCTTCGAAAATCCGATCGGGAATGTGGATCAGCGGATCGAGCCCGCAATGGCGCAGGTGCCAGGCGAGCAACGCCGCCGAGGTGGCGCCGTCGACGTCGTAGTCGCCGAAGATCGCGACCTTTTCGCCCCTCACCGCCGCGTCCGCGATCCGCTTGGCGGCAGCTTCCATCTCCGTCACCGTGAACGGGTCCGGGAGAAGCTTGCGGATGGTCGGATCGAGAAAGTCAGACACAGCATCGATGTCGACGCCGCGGCCGGCCAGCACTCGCGCCAGGAGTTCGGGCAATTGGTGGCGCTGCACGATGGCCAGAGCCTTGGCCGCCCCGCGCGCGTCCAGCCGGTCGCGCCAGAGCTTGTCCGTGAAGGAGCGTGCCACGCCCAGGAAGGCGTGGGGCGCTTCGACCGGCAAGGCGGTGGCGGGCGGCGTCATGATTCGAGAGACTAACTGTTGGGAACTCGGGGCCGGACCATCACGCAGGCGTCCGGCTACTCACTTGGGGATTGGCCGGGAATCCCTCGGGATTTGCAACGGCAGCCGGGCACAAAGCGGTGGATGGCCGCTCCGCAAGCCGGATTGACTACCATTTAGGCATTCCACCGAACAGCAAATTAATCAGGCGTTAGGCGGAATCCTCGAAAAAGTCTCGTATTCGATCTGTAATTTGTAGTTCCGGGTTCTTTGCAGATCAGGCCTCATTGCCAAGGGAAGTTACCCTATGTCTGCAGCGCTGGGTCTGAAAGCCAAGCCGATCGCGAACGGAATCACTGCGCCGGACGATGATTCCGACATCTCCGCACTGATCAACCGCCTGACCGCGGAGGTCAACCAGATCGCGGTCGACAAGACCAAGTCGATCCAGCAGATTACCAACCAGATGAAGATGCTGGCGCTCAACGCGCTGATCGAAAGCTCGCGCGCCGGCGTGCAAGGCGCCGGCTTCGCCGTGGTGGCGCAGGAGGTGCGCGGCGTCGGCCAGCAGGTCGAGACCATCGCCCGCGAGCTGGAGACACAGCTGACCAAGCGCACCGGCGACCTCGTTGCCTCGATCGAACGCATGAGCCAGCGCTCGCGCGGCGAGCGCATGGTCGATCTGTCCCTGAACGCGATCGAGCTGATCGACCGCAATCTCTATGAGCGCACTTGCGACGTGCGCTGGTGGGCGACCGACTCCGCCGTGGTCGATTGCGCGGCCTCCCCGGGCGCTCCCGCCGTCTCGCATGCGTCAGAGCGCCTCGCCGTGATCCTCGGCGCCTACACTGTCTATCTCGACCTGTGGCTCTGCGATCTCGACGGCAACGTCATCGCCAACGGCCGCGCCGATCGTTTTCGCGTCGTCGGCCAGAACGTCGCCCACACCAAATGGTTTCGCGAGGCCAAGAGCCTGCGCTCCGGCGACGACTATGTCGCCGGCGACGTCGAGAACCAGCCGCTGCTCGGCAACGCGCAGGTCGCGACCTATTGCGCCAGCGTCCGCGCCGGCGGTCAGGCCAACGGCGCGCCGGTCGGCGTGCTCGCCATCCATTTCGACTGGGAGGCGCAGGCCCGCGCCATCGTGCAAGGCGTGCGCGTCGGCGACAGCGACAAGGCGCGCGTGCTGCTGGTCGACTCCAATTTTCGCGTGATCGCAGCCTCCGACGGCCAGGGCATTTTGAGCGAGCGGATCGCGCTGTCGCTGAACGGCCAGCGCTCCGGCTTCTATCAGGACCGCTCGGGCACCCTGGTCGCGTTCCATGCGACGCCGGGCTACGAGACCTATCGCGGGCTCGGCTGGTACGGCGTGATCATCTGCGGGGCGTGAGGCGGCCGAAGCATCGGCCGGTTCGCTTCCCCGAACAAAAAGCGCGAAAACAACCCCATGCACAGTAGCCGGACCGTTGTTTTCACCATGCTTTTTTGCGCGCGCCATTTGACCCGTCGGCAAAGCGGCGGCATTAGGATACCATCAGGCATGCCGTCCGATCTGCCGCCCGGACCGTTCTCCTATTTGAATTTCGTGAGATCCTGAAAGATAAGCGGCGCCCAGCTCTGTCCCCGCGCCTGCACGAGCAGACCGCCCTCCGCGAGCCCTCCCAGTGCGACCGGCGCGAAGCCGAGCTCTTCAACCAGGACCGCCGCTTGGGCTATCGCGCCTTCGTCGTCGCTCGACAGGAATACGACCCTCCGCCCGCCCTTGACGCTGGGGTCTGCGCCCAGAATTCCTGCGGGCAGATGGTTGAATGCCTTCACCAACCTTGCGCCGCTCAACGCTCTCGATATCACGACCGACGAAGGAAGATCGTCAAGCTCTTCCAGCGAAACACCGAACGCGTTTGTCACATCGATCACGATCTTGCCCTGCCAGCTCACAGCCAGCTTCGCGACATCCCGGTGCGCCCAAAACGGAACAGCCAGAATCACGATCTCGGCGCCAAGCGCATCCTGTAACGACTTTGGGATGATCGAGGGCCCAATCGCCTCTGCAAGCGGCGCGAGCACCTCGGGCGGCCGCGTGCTTGCAACGGTTACTTCAATTACCTGGCGCTCAAATGCTCGCGCGAGAGCCTGGCCAACCGCACCAAAACCTATAATCGCGTAACTCATCGATCCCATCCTTCTCGCTCTACTCATGGCGGAGTACCTAGGATCGCGCCTGGCCAGACGGGATTGGCGATTTTTCAACAACGGTTGTGCATCAGCGCACCACTAGTGGGCCGATGGAGACAAACCTGCGAGAAGGGGAACGTACGCGGCAAGGCTGCGCGCTATGAACTCCGCGAAGAGCCGCTACGCAAGATAGCACGCCGCGCGGCCATCTCAGCCGCAAGCAGCACCGCGGCGCGGCTGGCGCCGGTGGACGCGATACCCTGGCCTGCGATGTCGTAGGCGGTGCCGTGCGCGGGCGTGCAGATCGGAAACGGGAAACCGCCGAGCATGGTCACGCCGCGATCGAAACCCATCAGCTTCATCGCGATCTGACCCTGGTCGTGGTACATCGTCAGCACCGCATCGAAGACGCCACCCTTGGCGCGCAGAAATACCGTGTCGGCCGGGAACGGCCCCTCGGCGGCAATGCCTTCGCGCTGGCCGGCCGCGACCGCGGGGGCGATGACGTCGATCTCCTCACGGCCGAAATTGCCGCCGTCGCCGGCGTGCGGGTTGAGCCCGGCCACGGCGATGCGCGGGCGCTCGAAACCAGCGTTGCGCATGCATGAATCGGTCAGCTGGAGCGCGCGATGGATGCGTTCGCTGGACAGTTTCGGGGCGACGTCCTTGAGCGGGATGTGCGAGGTGACACGCGCATTCCAGAGCTCGCCGAGCACATTGAATTCGCTCGCAGCGGTCTTGAGGCCGACGACCTCCGCAGAGAACGCGATCTCATCGTCATAGTCCGCGCGGGCAAACCGCATCGCCTGCTTGTTGAACGGCGTGAAACAGACCGCGTCGACGTGCCCGTCGCGCGCGAGCTCCAGCGCGTGACGGTAATTTGCCAGCGCGAACCTGCCGCCGGCAAGGCTCGCCGTGCCCTGTTCGACCTCCGCGGGATCGAGATGGCCGAGATCAATGAACAGCGCATCGCCCGCGGCCGCACGGACGTCGGCCCCCTGCTCGACCGTATTGAGCTCCGGCTTGACCCCGGCGATTCGGGCGCCTTGGTCGAAGATGCGGCGGTCGCCGATGACAACGAGCCGGCCACGGGAGCGAATGTCGTCCAGCGCGACCAGCTTCGCCGTCAGCTCGGGGCTGATGCCGGCGGGATCTCCCATCGCAAGTGCGATCAGCGGCTTCGAGGTCATATGATCACCTTTTCCTGACTTGTCGTCGGATCGCCGGGTAACGCGGGCTTGCGCAGCAACATGCGCCCCAGCTGCAACGCCAGCGGAAGCAGCAGCAGCACGATGCCGGCCACGACCAGGCACGTCACCAGGCGGTTCGCAAAGAAGATTCCAAGCGATCCCTTGGACATCAGCATCGATTGCCGGAACGCGTCCTCCGCCTTGTCGCCGATGACGATCGCGAGCACCAAAGGCGCGAGGGGATAGAACAGCTTCTTGAAGAGATAACCGACGATGCCGAAGCCCATCATCATGACCACGTCGAGATAGGAGTTCGACACTGAATAAGCACCGACCACGCAGATGATCACGATCAGCGGTGCAATGACGACGAAGGGAATCCGCATCAGGGCGGCAAACACCGGAACCGTCAGCAACACCAGCACGACGGCGACGATGTTGCCGACATACATCGAGGCGATCAGCCCCCAGACGAAATCCTTCTGATCGACAAACAGCATCGGGCCGGGGTTGAGCCCCCAGATCATCAGGCCACCCATCATCACCGCCGCGGTCGCAGAGCCGGGAATGCCGAGCGAGAGCATCGGCAGCAGCGCGCTGGTGCCGGCCGCATGATCGGCCGTCTCCGGGGAGATGATGCCCTCGACCTCGCCCGTGCCGAAGTAGCGTCCGCGCCGCGAGAAACGCCTGGCGATGCCGTAGCTCATGAACGATGCCGCCGTCGGGCCGCCCGGCGTGATGCCCATCCAGCATCCGATCGCCGCGCTGCGCAGCAGCGCAACGCTGTGCCTCGGCAGGCGGCCGACTGCGCGAAACACCTCGCGCCAATCGATCTTTGAGGAGACCGCGCGAGCATGAAACTCCTCTTCGACCGCCACCAAGAGCTCGCCGATGCCGAACAGACCCATCACCGCGACGACGAAATTCACGCCTTTCACCAGTTCGTCGACGCCCATGGTGAGGCGCACGCTGCCGGAGACGGTGTCGATGCCGATGGCGGCAATCGCAAAGCCTATTCCCAGCGCAACGACGGTCTTGATCGGCGCCGCACCGCCCATGCCGACGAAGCTCGCAAAGGCCAGGAAATAGACCGCAAAATATTCCGGCGGCCCGAAGGCGAGCGCGACCTCGGCCACCCATGATGCGAGGAAGGTGATCAGGATGACCCCCACCAGCGCGCCGAATGCGGCCGAGCCGAACGCCGTGGCGAGCGCCGTCGTCGGCCGTCCGTCACGCGCCATCGGATAGCCATCGAAGGTGGTCGCGACCGACGACGGCTCGCCCGGAATGTTGAACAGGATCGAGGTCACGGAGCCGCCGAACAGTGCGCCCCAATACATGCTGGAGAGCAGGATGATGGCCGACACCGGCTGCATGCCGAAGGTCAGCGGCAGCAGCAGCGACACGCCGTTCGGCGCGCCCAGCCCCGGCAGCACGCCGACGAGAATGCCGAGCAGCACGCCGATCACCATCAGCGCCAGATGCGGCATGGTGATCGCGATGTTGAAGCCGTGCAGGAGCTCCTGGAGATTTTCCATCACCCGCTCCGTCAGAACCCGAACGCGGCGGCGAGCGCGCCGTGCGGAAGCGACACCTGGAACATGCGCTCGAACACCACGTAGAGCCCGAGCGCGGTTGCCGCCGCCATCATTGACGAACGCATCGGGGATTGATGCTTCGGAATTGCGAGCACTACGAAGATGTAGACGGCCGAGGCGAGGTAGATTCCGATCAGCGGCATGGCCGCAACGAAAATCGCCGCCGGCACGAACAGGCCGGCAAGCCGCCGCAGTTCGGTCGGCGTGATAGCGATTGGGACGCTCGCCAGCGTCAAGCCCGGCAGGGCGCCGCGCGCCAGATTGTACAGGCTGCCAAGGACGACGATGACTCCGGTCAGGAATGGGAAGGTGCCGGACTCCACGCCCGCGCTCGACCAGCCAATGCCGTTGTCGAGGCTGGAGACGACGACCGCTACACCGAAGCTGCCGGTGAGGACGGCGGTCGCCAGTTCAAGAGCGCGGCGCGATATCATGGCGTGGTACCTTTGAAGGCAGGGCTATCGCATGTGGCGGCGGGGAAGATGCCGAACGTGCTCGGCCTGGATGGTTCGAGACGCCCGCTTTGGCGGGCTCCTCACCATGAGGGTCTGATATCTCGCTGCAAAACGCGACCTCGTCCTGAGGGCCCGCCGCAGGCGGGCGTCTCGAAGGATGGCCGCAGGCGACCTGCCCGCCACGTTGTTCGTCATCTGCAATCGCCCTGCCTTTGAAGAGGCTTGCCCGCCTCACTTGATAAGCCAGCCCTGCTCACTCGCAACTTGCTTGAGGTGCTCGAGATCCTGCTTGATGAACTTATCCAGGGCATCGCCTGTCAAAAACGTGTCGACCTGCGAGGTCTTCTCGATGTAGTCCTTCCATTCCGGCGTGGCCTGAACCTTCTTCATCAGATCGACATAGAACGCAGCCTGCTCCGGCGTGACTTTGCCGGGCAGCCACACCGTCCGCGGCTGCTCATATTGCGCGATGTCGAGACCCTGTTCGACGCAGGTTGGGACGTCGCTCCAGCCCTCGGTCGCGGTGATCTTGGTGCCCTGCGGCAGCCGCTTCGGGCTGAAGGCGCATAGCGGACGCTGCGTGCCGCCGCGCCACTGGCCGAGGCTCTCGCTGGGATTGTTGACGTGGGAATCGATGTGCCCGCCGGCGAGCTGCACTGCGGCCTCGGCGCCGCTCTTGAACGGGATGTAGGTCAGTTTGACGTGACCGACCTTCTCGATCATGCGCGTCAACACCTCGTCGGTGTCCTTCGACTGGGCGCCGCCCATCTTGAATTCGTTCGCGGCCGCGGCCTTCAGATAGTCGCCTGCCGTCTTGTAGGGCGAATCCTGCTTGACCCAGAGCAGGAACTCGTCCTGGGCCATGGCCGCGATCGGCGTGAGGTCGATGTAGTTGAAGGCAACCTTGGACACGAGCGGTTGCTGCCAGGCGTTCGAGGTGCCGAAGATGACCTTGTGGGGATCGCCCGCGGAGGCCTTGCCGTACACATAGCCCTCAGCGCCGCTGCCGCCGCCCTTGTTGACGACCACGATCGGCTGGTCCGTCAGCTTGTACTTGGTGATGATGTTCTGCACCGCACGAGCCAGATTGTCCGTGCCGCCGCCCGGCCCAGCGGTCGCAACGAACTCGATCGGCTTCTGCGGCTGCCAGGCCGCGCCGGCGGGAGTCATGCCGGCGAGCACAATGGCGGCCGCAGACAGCAGAAATATCGACATATTGCGCATGTTTTTCCTCCACCCGATTTTTTGATCTTGTTTATTGGTAGCGATGTCAGCTCAGGCGACGCGTTCCTCCTGCCTGCTCGATGCCAAAACGATCGCGCCTTCTTTTTCGAGCGCGTCGATCTGCTGCTGGTCGAACCCGTACTCCGCCAGCACCTCGCTTGTATGTTCGCCGTAGACCGGTGCTCCGGAACGCACCTTGCCGGGCGTCTTTGAGAATTTGACCGGAAGCCCGATCGTCTTCACCGGGCCGAGCGTCGAATGCTCGACCTCCACGACCATCTCGCGTGCGAGGGTCTGCGGATCGCTCAACGCCTCCAGCATGTCGTGGACCGGACCGCATGGCACGCCCTTCTCGTCAAGTGCCGCCAGCCAATGCGATCGCGACCTCGTCCGGAAACGCTCGCTCAAGACCGCTTCGAGCTCCTTCAGATGCGCCATGCGGTCGGCCCCGGTGACGAAGCGCGGGTCGGCCGCAAGCTCGGTCGCATCGAGCGCCTCCAGCATCAGGAGCCAATGCTTCTTGTTGGCGCCGCCGACCACGAGCCAGCCGTCGGAAGCTTCGAAAGCCTGATATGGCGCGTTGAGCGGATGCGCCGAGCCCATCGCGCGCGGCGCCGTGCCGGCGGCAAGGGCGATGGTCGATTGCCAATAGGTCTGCACCAACGCGGCTTCATAGAGCGAGGTCTCAACCCATTGTCCCTCGCCGGTTTTCAGGCGATGCGCATAGGCAGCTAGGATCCCCATACTCGCGAGCAGGCCGGCGGTGATGTCGGACAGCGGCGGCCCGCACTTCACCGGCGGACCGTCGGGACGCTCGCCCGTAAAACTCATGATCCCGCTCATCGCCTGCGCGACCAGATCGAATCCCCTGCGGTCCTTGTAGGGGCCGGTGCGGCCGAACCCCGAGAGCGAACAATAGATCAGCGCCGGGAACTCTTTGTGCAGCTCCTCGTAACCGAAGCCCAGGCGCTCCATGGCACCGGGCGCAAAATTCTCGACCAGCACGTCGGCATTCGCGATCAGCCGCCGCAGGACGCGCTTGCCGCCATCGGTTTTCAGATCCAGCACGATGCCGCGCTTGTTGCGGTTCATCATCAGGAACGAGGCCGCCTCGTCGCCGATTTTCGGCGGCACCGAGTGGCGGGTATCGTCGCCATTGGGTGACTTTTCGATCTTGATGACGTCGGCGCCCATGTCGGCGAGCATCAAGGTGCAGGTCGGACCTGCCATGACATGGGTGAGATCAACGACCTTGAGACCCGCGAGTGGTCCGGAGCGATGAGAAGCGGATTGCGATGGATCCTTTTGCATCGGCCTGCCCTATTCGCCGCGCCATTGCGGCGCGCGTTTGGTGAGAAATGCGTCGAGGCCCTCGCGAAAATCCTCGCTGGTGTAACACGTCAGGATCAGGTCCTCGCCCTCCTCCCGCGTCAGCCGCCGTTGCAGCCGGGCAACCGCCTGCTTGGTCGCGTTGAGCGTCAGGGGCGCATGACCGGCAAGGAGCCGGGCGACTTCGTCGGCACGCCGGTCGAGCGCCGCGATGTCCTCGACGACTTCAGTGAGCAGCCCGACGCTTGCAGCCTCGGCGGCTTCGACGAGGCGCGCCGTGAAGATCAGATCCTTGACCCGTGCAGCACCGATGAGCGACGTGAGGCGGCTAATATTGGACATCGACAGGCAGTTGCCGAGCGTCCTTGCGATGGGGAATCCGATTTTCGTGCTGCGGGTGCCGATGCGCAGATCGCAGGCCGCGGCGATGCCTGCCCCGCCCCCGGTGCAGAACCCGTTGATCGCCGCGATGGTCGGAACCCGGCATTGCTCGAGCACGGTAAGGACCCGATCAATCCGGTTCTCGTAGTCGAGCGCATCCTGCGGTGTTTTGAATTCACGGAACTGATTGATGTCGGTTCCCGAGGCGAAGGCCTTGTCGCCGGCGCCGCGGAGCACCAGCACCTTGATCGAATGATCCTCATTGGCCTGTTGGCAAATGTCCGCCAGCCGCTCGTACATTGCGAAGGTGAACGCGTTCCGCGCCTGCGGGCGGTTGAAGACGATCCGCCCGATATCGCCGTCGCGTTCAAAAACGAGGTCTTCCGTCACCGCGGCCTGTTGGTCCATCTCCCAAGTCCTTTATATTTTTTCATTTTTGAATGCAAAATGTGATATTTACAAGCTCAATCTTGTATTACATCGGCAATTAACACGACTTTTGCATGCAAAACAAGGCTCCACTCCATGCTTCATGAGGAGGTCGTCGGGCGCATTCGCGCCATTCTGCTCGACGGCGAAATCCCGCCCGGCGCCCGCATTCCCGAGCGCGAGCTATGCGACCGGCTGCAGATTTCGCGGACGCCGCTGCGCGAAGCGCTCAAGGTCCTCGCCGCCGAAGGCCTGGTGCATTTGCTGCCCCATCGCGGCTCGCGCGCGGCGAAGCTGACCGACAAGGACATGCGCGACCTGTTCGAGGTCTGCCAGGGCCTCGAGGCACTCGCCGGCGAACTCGCCTGCGAGCGCATCACCGACGCGGAGATCGACGAGATTGCCGCCGCACACGCGTCGATGGTGCAGCGCTATCGCGAGGGCGATTTGATTCAGTACTATCGCGGCAACCGCGCCATCCACGAGGCGATCGTCGCCGCCGCCGGAAATCCCGTGCTCTCGGGGCTCTATGCCTCCGTGACCGCGCGCATTCGCCGCGCGCGCTACGTCACGCCGATGACGCCGCAACGCTGGGCGGTCGCGGTTAGCGAGCACGAAGCCATTCTGAACGCGCTACAGCGGCGCGATGGCGTCGGCCTCTCCCACATCCTGCGCGCGCATCTGCGCCATAAGCGCGAAGAGGTCTTGCAAGCCGGATTTGCGGAGACGGACGGGAGCGAGCTCGCGCTGAAGATCGCGTGAGGGAGAGGTCACAACGGCTTGTGAACCTGCCAGTATCGGGCAATCCTGGAGACTAGGAGCGCGTTGCATGGCGATTGGGTTGCACGGCTACCAATACAGCGTCTACTCCCGGATCGTCCGCCTGGCTCTCCATGAAAAGCGGGTGGCGTACGATTGGGTCGAGGTCAATCCATTCGCGCAGAATATCCCTGCAAGCTACCTTGCAATGCATCCCTTCACGCGCGTTCCCGCGCTGGTTCATGATGGCTTCGTCGTCTACGAAACGGGCGCCATCACGCGCTATGTGGATGAAGCCTTTGAAGGGCCAAAGCTTCAATCCATGGAGCCGAGAACGCGGGCGCGTTGCAATCAAATCATGTCGATCGTGGACAGCTACGCCTACTGGCCTCTGGTGAGGCAAGTCTTCTCTCACGGGGTTTTCAGGCCGCGCATGGGATTGCCGGCGGACGAGAGCGAATTTCGAAAAGGCCTCGAAGCCACGCCGAGGATCCTGTCAGCATTGGAGAGAACCCTCGTCGAGGGACCATACCTCTGCGGCCATCAACTCTCGCTCGCTGACATCCATCTCGCGCCAATCATCGGCTACTTTGTATTGGCGCCTGAAGGCAAAACGCTGCTTTGGAAGCACCTCAGGCTGCGCGACTGGTGGGTAGATTTCTCCGAAAGAAATAGTTTCGTGGCCACAACGCCGCGATTGCCGCAGGCATAGCCGTGAGAGCTGCTCTCAGCCAAGGATGCCTAAGGCGGGGCGTTCCTCACTAGCAGCCCAGCCTGTCGGCGATCCCGCCAAAATCCCTGGCGACGATGTCCCAGTTGCCGGTCGCTTCAAAATCGACCTTCTGCAACGCACCATATTCCGTCGGCCGCGCCACAAACGCCGTCTTCAGGCCGTTCTTCTGCGCGGCGGCGAGGTCGCCGTTGTGGGCGGCGACCATCATCACCTGCGCTGGCTTGAAGCCGAGCAGGCGCGCGGCGCCGAGATAGGTTTCGGGATCCGGCTTGTAATGCTCGAACAGTTCGGCGGACATGATCAGGTCCCAGGGCAGGCCCGCGAACTTCGCCATGTTGGTGAGCAGCGCGACGTTGCCGTTCGACAGCGGCGAGATCACGAACTTCGATTTCAACCGCGTCAGGCCGGCGACGCTGTCGGGCCAGGGATGCAGGCGGTGCCAGCCCTTGGTGAGATAATCGAGATCGGCCTCGGTCAGGCCCTTGATCGCAAACTTCTCGACCAGCTTTTCCAGCGAGCGGCGATGCAAATCGTCGAGCATGACATAGCCGCGCTCGGGGTGCTGGCGCACGTCATCCATGGAGGCCATGTACATGCCGCGCCAGCCGTCGACCAGCGCGGTCCAGTCGGCGCTGATGCCGCGCCCCCTGCTCCACCGCATGAAGTCGGTGATCAGGCTGGTGCGCCAGTCGACGACCGTGCCGAACACGTCGAAGACAAGGGCTTTGACGGCGGAAAGATCGGACGTCGTGGTCATGCTTTGCTCCGCTGAGTCCCCGCGCCCCGGGCGGCCTCGGATCAGACCAAGGGCTTTAAAGCATGATCCGTTCCATGCAACAACAGCGCTAGTCCGGCACATCAAGCACGTCCAAGACGAACAAGATGACCGGCTTCAACCAGTCGGGGTGTAACGCATCTGCCATGACCAACGCTGTTGCATATGTATTGCTTGAGGACGCCCGCCTCCCCGACAAGGGAGTCCTGATCGAGACGCTCCGCGTCCGTCATCCCGGCCTGCGCTGGGAAAGCAGCGAAGTCACAATAAGTGAAGACGCCGACAAGGCGATGTTCATTCGCGCCGGCGATCATCTCATGGCCATCCTCTTGATGCCTGCGCCCCTGCCGTTCGATCAGCAGCTGTGGCAGCGGGCTTCCTGGGTGTGGCCGGAGGCTTTCCAAGCGGTTGGACGCCACCGCGCGCACCTCATCGTCTCGACAATGGGCTCCGCCGAGAACAAGGCAGAGACGCCAAAGCTTGGGCTCGTTGAGAATGCTCCCCTTACAACGGCCGTTGTCGGCGGCGTGCTCGAAGCGCTGCCGGGCTGTCTCGGCGTAGTCTGGAGTGGAAAAGTGGCCGCTCCCCCGAGATGTGGCTTGAGCAGTCGCGCCGCTCGTTCGATCCGTTTCCAGATCACCCGTTCGGATTGTGGATGGAAATCGTTCCCTTCCGTTGCGGTGAAAGCGTCGGAGCCTACACGGTCGGATTGTCCGCATTCACGGGACGCGAGATCGAATTTGAGGTGGATGGGCTCGAGGAACGCGCCGTCACCGTCCGCGTTGCCCAGCTTTCGTCATACCTCATCGCAAACGGCCTCGACGCCGGGATTAAGAGCGGCGCGGTTTTCGAGGCCGACTCCGAAATTGATCATCGCGTTGCCGTGCTTCACCGCAATTCGCGCTTCAACATCGGGCCGGTCATTTCATTCTCATCTGTTCCGGATCGATTTGGAAGGCTCAAGACCTACGAGATCATTCCGGGCTCGATCGCCCGGAATCATCCTCTGCTGGTCATGTTGAGCAAGGTCGGGCTTTTCGATCCGGCAAAGAGCGAAAATCAAATCAAACTCCGGCCTGACCACTACGTTTCGGAAGTCCGATTGGAGAGCTACGACGGCGCCATATCGGGCGCGCTGTCCAACTTGCTCGCTACCGATGCCCATATTGAGGCCGACGCAAAGGCTCGACGTGCGCTCGCGAGCGGGGATATCCAATCGGCGAAGCTGCTTCTCCGGCCGTTTGCGGAAGAAGTCGACGTGCTTCAGTCGGCTTTGAAGTTAGGCCTGACTTTGCGCGATGCCTTCATGTTTTTGCCAGCACCGCCTCGCAGTCCGTAGCCCCCGACGGAGGTGCCTATCCGCGACCAACGTCCGGCGTTAGTCAGCCGAACGTTGCGCGCGATCGTCGCAGCCTCAATCGAGGTGGAACTTCGCCAATTCGCGGTGCTCGGCCTTGATGTAGCGCACGGTGCCGGTGACGGAGCGCATCACCACCGTCTCGGTCTCGATCACGCCGTCCTTGCGGAATTTCACGCCCGAGAGCAGCGAGCCCGTGGTGACGCCGGTGGCGGCAAACAGGCAGTCGCCCCTGGCCATGTCCTCGATGCCGTAGATCATCTTGGGATCGTTGACGCCCATCTTGGCGGCGCGCTCGCGCTTCTCGTCGGAATCGAGGATCAGGCGGCACTGCATCTGGCCGCCGATGCAGCGCAGCGCCACGGCCGCAAGCACGCCTTCCGGCGCGCCGCCGGTGCCGAGATACATGTCGACGCCGGTATTGTCGGGGTCGGCGCAGTGGATCACGCCGGCGACGTCGCCGTCAGTGATGAGACGCACGGCCGCGCCCGTCGAGCGCACGCTCTCGATGATGCTGGCGTGGCGCGGACGGTCGAGCACCAGCACGGTGATCCCCTCCGCCGGCACGCCCTTGGCCTTGGCGAGACGGCGGACGTTCTCGGCCGGCGTGGCGTCGAGCTCGACGACGCCCTTGGCGTAGCCGGGACCGATCGCGAGCTTCTGCATGTAGACGTCGGGGGCGTGCAGCAGCGTGCCGCCGTCGGCCATCGCCATGGTGGCGATCGAGCCCGGCATGTTCTTGGCGCACAGCGTGGTGCCTTCGAGCGGGTCGACCGCGATGTCGACCTGCGGGCCGGCGTTCATGCCGACCTTCTCGCCGATGAACAGCATCGGCGCCTCGTCGCGTTCGCCCTCGCCGATCACGATGGTGCCTTCGATCGGCAGCTTGTTGAGCTCGCGCCGCATCGCGTCCACGGCGGCCTGGTCGGCCGCCTTCTCATTGCCGTGCCCGCGCAGCCGCGCCGAAGACACCGCCGCCCGCTCCGTCACACGCACGATCTCCAGCGTGAGAATGCGCTCGAGCAACGCGTGCGGCGGCACTGAAATATGGGTCGACATCGGCTCACTCCTTCAAGACAGGTTTGAACGGAAATCTCCGTCCGCATCAACTCGCAACATCAGCGGTTCGTTCGAACCGCGCTCCTCATTTCAGCATGCTGATCCGGAGCATGCCCTAGTTCTTCTCGATCCTTATGACCTGCGGCCGTCCGCTGATCACCTTGTCGCGCTGCACGGCCGCGAGTGCGCGGCGCACGGCGTCCTCATGCGTTGCGTAGGTGATCAGGATGACGGGCACGGGCACCGCCTTGCCATTTGCCGGAGCGGCGCCGCCATTGGGATGACGCTGCACGATCGACTCGATCGAAATCTTCTGTTCGGCAAGCCGGGTCGCGATCGCGGCCGCCGTGCCCGGGAAATCGCGCGCCAGCAGGCGGATGTAGTAGCCGCCCTCGTGCCGCTCCATCGGCGCCTTTTTTGTGTCGCACAGATGCGAGATCGGCCGGCCGAACGGATTGGCGCGGATACCGCGCGCGACGTCGGCGATGTCGGCAACGACCGCGGATGCGGTGGCCGCTCCCCCGGCACCCGGGCCGACCAGCGTAATCGGCGGAATGCCCTCGCCGTCGATCGTGACCGCATTGGTGACACCCATCACCTGCGCGATCGAGGAGGATTTTGGAACCATGGTCGGATGCACGCGCTGCTCGATGCCCGTGGCGGTGCGCACGGCAACGCCGAGCAGCTTGACGCGGTAGCCGAGATCCGCGGCGGCGCGCAAATCTTCCGGCGCGATGGAGGAGATACCTTCGACATACACCGCGCTTTGAGCAACTTTCGTGCCGAAGGCAAGGCTGGCGAGAATGGCGAGCTTTTGTGCGGTATCGTGGCCGTCGACGTCGAAGGACGGATCGGCCTCGGCATAGCCGAGCCGCTGCGCATCCTTCAGACATTCGGCGAAGGACAGGCCCTCCTGCTCCATCCGGGTCAGGATGTAATTGCAGGTGCCGTTGAGGATGCCGTAGACGCGGTTGATGCCGGTTCCCGCAAGACCTTCGCGCAACGTTTTGATGACGGGGATTGCGGCGCCGACCGCTGCCTCGAAATTCAGCGCGCCGCCGTGCTTTTCAGCGGCTTTTGCCAGTTTGAGCCCGTGCTTGGCGAGCAGCGCCTTGTTGGCGGTGACGACGGACTTGCCGGCGTTGAGCGCGGCTTCGACCGCGGAGAGCGCAGGATCGCCGGCACCGCCCATCAGTTCGACGAAACAGTCGATGCCGGGATGCGTGGCCAGCGCCATCGGATCCCGGGCCCATTCGACATCGCGCAGATCGAGGCTACGCTTCTTCGCCTTCGAGCGCGCGGTGACCGCGACGACACGAATGCCGCGTCCGCTGCGGCCTGCGAGCACGCGGGCTTGCGTTTCAATCAAACGGACAACTTCGGCGCCCACGGTGCCGAGCCCCGCTATGCCCACTTTCAGGGGTGCGACCATGATGCTTTTAGAAAACCTGTCGAAGAGAATTAACGCCGGTTGGCGAGCGGAACGACGTTGTGCAACGTTTCGATGCCGCTTTCAAGGAAGCGGCGCACGCCGCGCGCGGCCTGCCTGATCCGTTGCTCGTTTTCCACCATGGCGATGCGGACATATCCTTCGCCATGTTCGCCGAAGCCGACGCCGGGCGAGACCACGACGCCGGATTTCTCCACCATCAGGGTCGCGAACTGCATGCTGCCGACGCTGCGGAAGGCTTCCGGCAACGGCGCCCAGGCGAACATCGAGGCGTCCGGCGGCGGGATCTCCCAGCCGGCGCGGCCGAACGACTCCACCAGCGCGTCGCGGCGCTTGCGGTAGGTGTCGCGCATCTCCTTGATGCAATCGTCAGGGCCGTTCAGCGCGGCGGTCGCTGCGACCTGGATCGGCGTGAAGGCGCCGTAGTCCAGATAGGATTTGACGCGCCCGAGTGCTGCAATGACGCGCTCGTTGCCGACCGCAAAGCCCATGCGCCAGCCGGCCATCGAATAGGTCTTCGACATCGAAGTGAACTCGACGGCGACGTCGATCGCGCCGGGCACCTGGAGCACCGAGGGCGGCGGGTTGTTCTCGTCGAAATAGACTTCGGCGTAAGCGAGATCGGACAGGATCAGGATCTCGTGCTTCTTCGCGAACGCGACGAGGTCCTTGTAGAAGTCGAGGCTCGCGACATATGCGGTCGGGTTCGAGGGGTAGCACACCACCAGCGCCAGCGGCTTCGGGATCGAGTGCACGATCGCCCGCTCCACCGCCTCGAAGAACTGCGGTGTCGGTTCCGACGGGACCGAGCGGATCACGCCGCCCGCCATCAAAAAGCCGAAGGCGTGAATCGGGTAGCTCGGGTTCGGACACAGGATGACGTCGCCTGGCGCGGTGATCGCCTGCGCCACGTTGGCAAAGCCCTCCTTGGAGCCGAGCGTCGCCACCACCTGGGTGTCCGGGTTGAGCTTCACGCCGAAGCGGCGGGCGTAATAGCCGGCCTGGGCCCGGCGCAGTCCGGGGATGCCGCGGGAGGCCGAGTAGCGGTCGGTGCGCGGCTTGCCGAGGGTCTCCTTGAGCTTCTCCAGCACGTGCGCCGGTGCCGGCAAGTCCGGATTGCCCATGCCGAGGTCGATGATGTCGGCGCCGGCATTCCGTGCGGCGGCCTTGGCCCGGTTGACCTGCTCGAACACGTAAGGCGGAAGGCGGCGGATGCGGTAAAACTCTTCCATGGCTCTCTGGGCTCCGGGCAACCGGTCTGGACAGAAACGAAAGGGCCGTGACGGCCCCTTGAAAGGCACCCGGCACCTGGGCGAAAATACCTCTACATCAAAGGCCTAGAGCCATTTTCGGCGACAAGGGCTGAACTCCTTCGCCCCAACTCTCGGCTGAACTCAGGCCTTTTTAGCACGGTGTGGCGGGGGCGCCAGCGATTACCTTGCAGCGCCCCAACTGGCGTCTTTACCTGGCGCCTTCGTTTACTTGGCGTCCTTGGCGGCGGTGGCCTGGCGGTCGCGCGCCGCCGCAAGCTCGGCCTCGATCTTGGCGCGCTGATCCGGCGGGATGACTGCTTGATCACGGTCCGGCGGCAGATCGTGCACCGGCAAATAGGAGCCGGGCTCCTTGGGGTGCGCCTGCGCATCGGCAGGCGTAAGGTCGGCAAGCTGACTCGAACAGCCGCCCAGCGCCACCGCCGCGATCAGCAGTGCGCAGCAGGCAAGCCGCGTCTTTTGCAGGTCCCTCAACGCCAACACTTGGGAAATCCCCACCTCGTCCCAACGCAAGGCTGCCGGACCTTAACCCAACAACCCGTCCAAGCTCAAACCATTGTGCCCAAAAATGGTGCGAGCGAGAAATCATCCGGCGTCCATCAACCCGGTCGGTGCGGCTTGATTGTGACGGAACCAAGAAACTTTGTCGCAGTGCAGCACATCTTCGAGAGTGTTTAACGCCAAACGTGCGAGCTTCGCGGTGACGAATACGGAATGAATCGTTACTGTTCTGCTCATGAGTACCGCCACCACCGACACGCCCAAGTCAGAGACGAAGTTCAATGCGGAAGCCTTCGCGATGAATGTTGCGCGGGCGATGGAGAGCGGAGGCAAGGCGCTCGCCGCTTACCTGAAGCCGCGCGAGAGCGGCGAGGTGCAGGATCGCCCGCCGGCCGAGCTCACCGAGGTCATCAAGACCTTCACGTCGGTCGCCGAATACTGGCTGTCGGACAGTACGCGCTCGTCCGATCTCCAGACCAAGCTCGCCAAGGACTATCTCGACCTCTGGGGTTCGGCGGCGCGGCGCATGGCCGGCGAGGACGCTCCGCCCGCGATCGCGCCCTCGCCGCGCGACAAGCGCTTCGCCGATCCGGAATGGAAGTCGAACCAGTTCTTCGATTTCGTGATGCAGCTCTATCTGCTCACGACCAAATGGGCGCAGGAGCTGGTCCGCGACGCCGAGGGGCTCGATCCAAAGACCCGCCGCAAGGCGGAGTTCTACATCCAGCAGGTCACCAACGCGCTGTCGCCGTCGAATTTCGTTCTGACCAATCCGGAAGTGCTGCGCGAGACGGTCGCAACGTCCGGCGACAATCTCGCGCGCGGCCTGAAGATGCTTGCCGAGGATATCGCTGCCGGCAAGGGCATGCTGAAGATCCGCCAGTCCGATCCGGACAACCTCGTCGTCGGCGTCAACATGGCGACGACGCCCGGCAAGGTGATCTACCAGAACGAGATGATGCAGCTGATCCAGTATGCGCCGACGACGGAGAAGGTGCTACGCACGCCGCTGCTGATCGTGCCGCCGTGGATCAACAAGTTCTATATCCTCGATCTCAAGCCGGAAAAATCCTACATCAAGTGGTGCGTCGACCAGGGCATCACCGTGTTCGTGATCTCATGGGTCAATCCCGACAAGGGGCTCGGCAGCAAAAGCTGGGAAGACTACATGAAGGAAGGCGTGCTCACGGCGATGGACGTCATCGAGCGCGCGACCGGTGAGTTGAAGGTGCACACCGCCGGCTATTGCGTCGGCGGCACGATGCTCGCGACCACGCTGGCCTGGCTCGCCGAGAAGCGCCGCCAGCGCGTCAGCTCCGCGACGTTCTTTGCCGCACAAGTGGACTTCACCCATGCCGGCGACCTTCTCGTCTTCGTCGACGAGGATCAGATCGCAGCCCTCGAGCAGGACATGAAGGCGGCCGGCGTGCTCGAAGGCTCCAAGATGGCGATGGCCTTCAACATGCTGCGCTCCAACGACCTGATCTGGTCCTACGTCGTCAGTAATTACCTCAAGGGCCAGCAGCCGAGCGCGTTCGACCTGCTACACTGGAATTCGGACGCAACGCGCATGACCGCGTCGAACCATTCCTATTACCTGCGCAACTGCTATCTGGAGAACCGGCTGTCCACCGGCACGATGGTGCTCGACAACACCCTGCTCGATCTCTCCAAAGTCATGGTGCCCGTCTACAATCTCGCCACCCGCGAAGACCACATCGCGCCGGCCGAGTCGGTGCTTTATGGCTCGCAGTTCTTCGGCGGTCCGGTGAAATATGTGCTGTCCGGCTCGGGCCACATCGCCGGCGTGGTCAATCCGCCCGCGTCGAACAAATACCAGTACTGGACCAACGACAACGTCAAGGACGTCACCGTTGCCGAGTGGATGAAAGGCGCCGTCGAGCACAAGGGTTCATGGTGGCCGGACTGGCGCGAATGGCTCGGCGGAATCGATCCGGAGGAAGTCCCGGCACGCAGCGTCGGCAGCGAGGCGCTGCCCCCGATCGAGGACGCCCCCGGCAGCTATGTCAGGGTTCGCGCATAGCGGAATCTTCCGCAGCTTCGTATAAGCTCCACTCTTGCGACGGCGATTAAACGAGGGGACCGGGTTATGACGCGTGAATTGTTCTGGCTGACACTGACTGTGATCCTGACCGGAATCCTTTGGATTCCCTACACCATCAACCGCTACCAGGTCCGAGGTCTCAGTGGCGCGTTGGCCAATCCCTCGCGCGGCGACAAGCCCCAGGCGGACTGGGCGAACCGCCTGATGTTCGCGCATGACAACGCGGTGGAGAACCTCGTGCTGTTCGCGCCGCTGGTACTGATCCTGAATGCGATCGACTATTCCACGAAATGGACTGTGCTCGCCTGCGCGGTTTACTTCTGGTCACGCCTCGCGCATCTGATCGTCTATGCGCTGGGGATCCCGGTTTTCCGCACCCTGGCCTTCACCGTCGGCTTCCTGGCGCAAGCCGTGCTGGCGCTGGCGATTTTCAAGGTGTTTTGACGCTTCTTCTTCCCCTGGCCATCGCGAGGAGTTCGCGACAAAATTGCGTAGCAATTTTGCGCTGAAGCGACGAAGAAATCCAGACCGCTTCTGCGCGGAACATTTCTGGATTGCTTCGCTTCGCTCGCAATGACGGAAAATGAAGGAGCGGCTCGGCTACTCCTCCGGCAATCCCAGCATCAGCCGCATGTTCTGCACGGCCGCTCCGGAAGCACCCTTGCCGAGATTGTCGAGCCGGGCCACCAGCACCGCCTGGTGATATTTGTCGCTGGCGAAGACGTAGAGCTCGAGCTGATTGGTCTCGTTCAGCGCCTCCGGCTCGAGCCGGCCGCCCTTGGTCGCCTCGTTTTGAAGCGGCATCACCGAGACGTATTTCGAGCCGGAGTAGCGTTTTGCCAGCGCGGCCTGCAGGTCCAAACCACTGGGCTTGCCGGGCAGCGTGTCCAGCTGGAGCGGCACGGAGACCAGCATGCCCTGCCGGTAGTTGCCGACGGAGGGAATGAAGATCGGCCGCCGCGTCAGGTTCGAATAAAGCTGCATCTCCGGCAGATGCTTGTGCTCGAAGCCGAGGCCGTAGAGCTCGAAGGACGGCGCGCTGCCGTCTTCAAAGCTCGCGATCATCGACTTGCCGCCGCCGGAATAGCCGCTCACCGCATTGACCGTGACGGGATAGTCCTGCGGCAGCAGGCCGGCATCGACGATCGGCCGCAGCAGCGCGATCGCGCCGGTCGGATAGCAGCCGGGATTGGAGACCTTTTTCGCCGCCTTGATCTTGCCGGCCTGGTCCGGCGTCAACTCCGGAAAGCCGTAGGCCCAATCCGGTGCGACCCGGTACGCGGTCGAGGCGTCCAGCACCTTCGGGCCCGACGGCCCCATGCTGTCGATGAGCGCGACCGTTTCCTTGGCAGCGTCATCCGGCAGGCAGAGGATGACGAGATCCACCTCCTCCATCAGCGCCTTCTTGGCCGCGGGGTCCTTGCGCTTGTCGTCGGCAATCGTCTTCACCGCGACGTCACCCTGGAGCTTGAGCCGCTCGTTGATGCCGAGGCCGGTGGTGCCGGAGCCGCCATCGACGAAGACAGTGGCGGGCTTGGTGTTAGCGCCCCTGGTCGGTGCTTGCTTGGTATCAGTGAGGCTCATGGCACGCTCCTTTCGAGCTTGTTGCTTTCGTCCGCGAAGGCTTCCGGCCTCACGTCCTGCATCAGTTGCGCGATCTCCCTGGCGTCGGCATGGGCTTGTGCACCGAGCGCATTGGCGATCGCCGTATAGTCGGCGTCGGATTTATGCTGGTTGAGCTTGAAGCTGCCTTCGACCTCTTCAACCGTCATGACCAGACCCACGATCGCCTTCTTCATTGCTTCCAGCCGGCCGGCCGTCATCTTCGCCGACGTCCACGGCTTCTTCGGCGGCAGCCAGGTCTCGAACTTGTCGCTGAGCACCTCGATCTGCACCGACAGCTCGTCGTCCGACAACAGCCTGACCGGTCCGCTCAGGTGGACCGACTGGTAGAGCCAGGTCGGCACCTGATCCGGCGAGACGTACCAATCGGGCGATACATAGGCATCGGGACCGTTGACCGCGAGCAGCCAGGCGGTCGCGCCGTCCGCAAGCTTTAGCAGCGGATTGTGACGGGCAAGATGAAAGGCGGCGTGCGGCGTGCCGTCAGCGGCATAAGCCAGGTAGAACGGAAGCGGCGAGGCGACCGGCTTGTGGCCATCGAAGGCGCACATGGTGCCGAAGCCGCGCTCATTGGCGAATTTCAGGCTCGCGGCGCGGTCCTGCTTGAAAAAGGGTGGTGTGTACATCGTGGTCTCCTGCTGGGCCTCCTCGGGGGACCGCCGGATCAGATCGCGCTGACAGGAGAGAGAATGCCGCGGATCGGATCCAGCGGCAAAGACGATGATCTCAAACGCGATCGACCGCCCAAACCGCTAAGCTGCGGCGGCGGCGACGGGCGAACAGGATGGTCGCGGCGTTGATCATGACGCGCGGCTATACGGCCGGCGGGTTCCGGGGTCAAGTCCAAACCAATCGGGCGTGACGGCAGGATGCCGCACCCGATGTCATCAGGTTGCAGAGGAATTTCCACTAGCAATGGGGGTTTCGGAAAAAGGCCGACGCGCCACAGCCCGCCGGCCCGTGCCTCTCGCAACCCAGCCCAGGACATCGCCATGACCGAGATCACCCGTCGCGCAACGCTAGCCGGCGCCGCCGCCTCCGCGCTCCTGCCTTTCGTGAAGACGTCGTCCGCGAACGCCGCAGCACCTCCGGCCGCCGCACAGAATGCGAGCTTCTACCGCTACAATGTCGGCACCCACCAGGTCACGGTGGTCTGCGATGGCGTCACCACGGTCAACCTGCCCGACAATTACGCAGCCGGTGCCAGCAAGGACGACATCAACAAGATCTTCGCCGAGAACCATCTGCCGACCGATAAGGTCACGCACACCTTCAATCCTGTTGTCGTCAACACCGGGCCCAAGCTGGTCGTCATCGACACCGGTCTCGGCGCCGACCAGTTCGCGCAGACCAAGGGCAAGGTCGGCCAGTTCCACAACAATCTCGCAGCCGCCGGCATCGACCGCGCGGCCGTCGACACCGTCATCATCTCCCATTTTCACGGCGATCACATCAACGGCCTGCTCTCTGCCGAGAACAAGCCCGCCTTCCCCAACGCCGAGATCATGGTGCCGGCGGTGGAATGGAAGTTCTGGATGGACGACGGCGAGATGAGCAAGGGGATTGGCAATCCCATTCTCGAGAGCAACTTCAAGAACATCCGCCGTGTGTTCGACGCGCTCGGCCGCAAGGTCACGCAATACGAGTCCGGCAAGGAGGTCGCGCCCGGCATCACCTCGGTGGCGAGCCCCGGCCATACGCCGGGCCACAACTCCTTCGTCGTCGCCTCCGGCTCGGAGAAGGTGCTGGTGCAGGTGGATATCACCGCTGGCGCGGCGTTCCTCTTCGTCAAGCATCCCGAGTGGAACATCGCCTCCGACGTCGACAAGCCGCTGGCGCAGGAGACCCGGCGCAAGCTCTACGACATGGCAATCGCCGAGAAGATGCCGATCCAGGCCTTCCACGCCGCCTTCCCCGGTCTCGTCCGCGTCGAAAAGGACGGCTCGGGCTATCGCTGGATCCCGTCGATCTGGAATGCCTCGCTTTAGGCGTCGTTTTACGCCCTGACCGGGTGGCCTTGTTACGCCCTGACCGGGTGGCCTTGCCGCCCGGTCAGATCAGGCGCCATATCCATTCCATCAGCTTGGCGATCACGTCGCCGAACAGCAAGAGCGCCGCCGACCAGACCAGGGCCGAGACGAAATTCGCCGCTTGAAAGCTCCAATAGGGCATCTCGAAGATGCCGGCGGCGAGCGGCACCGAGGCGCGCAAGGGCCCGAAGAAGCGACCGATGAAGATGCTGGGCACGCCCCAGCTTCGCACGAAGGCCTCGCCCTTTGGCAGGAGTTCCGGATAGCGCGACAGCGGCCACATCTGCGCGACCTTCTCCTTGTAGCGGTAACCGAACCAATAGGAGACCCAGTCACCGAGCGCTGCGCCGATGCCGCCGGCAATCCAGACCGGATAGAAGCTGATGCCGCTGGCTCCGATCAGGGCGCCAATCGCCACCAGCGCACCCCAGGCCGGGATCAGCAGCGAGATGAAGGCCAGCGACTCCCCGAAGGCGAGCAGGAACACGATCGGAGCTGCCCAGGCCTGGTGAGCGCGCACGAAGTCGGCCAGTGCGTGCGCATACTGCTCCATTCCAGAATAGCCTTCCCGCCCCGACAGGACCCAGATAATGAAAATGACTGGTAAGCCAAGGACTTGTGTGACATCAAGTCACAAAGGCCCTGTGAGCGTGGACCCGGACGTCAAATTGCCGGGAACTGGAGGGCCTGCGGCGTAAAATCGCCGGGATTGGCTTACAACCACCTCGGCCGGCCCGCCCCGCGGTGACCTTTTCGAGCCAGAAGTGGCATAGTCACGCCAACCGATTCGCCGTCTGCGCGATCCCTCAAAACGCATCAAGATTATATGTCCAAGCAATTGAAAACCAAAGCAAAAGACGACCTGTTCGGCGGCAACGAGCCGAAACCCCGCGCGCCCGCCAAGGCGGCCGCGCGCGCTGGCGGCGCCGAAGCCGACTACACCGCGGCCGACATCGAGGTGCTGGAGGGCTTGGAACCGGTCCGGCGCCGGCCTGGCATGTATATCGGCGGCACTGACGAGAAGGCGTTGCATCACCTCTTTGCGGAAGTCATCGACAACTCGATGGACGAGGCGCTCGCCGGGCACGCGACCTTCATCGAGGTCGACTTAAGCGCCGACGGTTTTCTGACTGTCACCGACAACGGCCGCGGCATCCCCGTCGATCCGCATCCAAAATTTCCGAAGAAGTCGGCGCTCGAAGTCATCATGTGCACGCTGCATTCGGGCGGCAAGTTCGATTCAAAGGTCTACGAGACCTCGGGCGGCCTGCACGGCGTCGGCATCTCCGTGGTCAACGCCCTCTCCTCGCGCCTCGAGGTCGAGGTCGCGCGCAGCCAGAAACTCTACCGCATGAATTTCGAGCGCGGCCATCCCAAGGGCAAGCTCGAGGATCTCGGCAAGATCAACAACCGCCGCGGCACGCGCGTGCGCTTCAAGCCGGACACCGACATCTTCGGCGCCAAGGCCGCGTTCAAGCCGCAGCGCTTGTTCAAGATGACGCGGTCCAAGGCCTACCTGTTCGGCGGCGTCGAGATCCGCTGGAATTGCGCGCCCGAGCTCTTGAAGGGCATCGACGACGTGCCGCCGGAGGCAACGTTCCACTTCCCCGGCGGCCTCAAGGATTATCTCGGCGCAGCGATCCACGCTGACACGCTGGTGCATCCCGACATCTTCTCCGGCAAGTCGGGGCGTAACGGCGCGCATGGCGCCTGCGAGTGGGCGGTTGCCTGGACCGCGGATGCCGATGGCTTTCTCTCGTCCTACACCAACACGGTGCCGACGCCGGACGGCGGCACGCATGAATCGGGCCTGCGCAGCGCGCTGCTGCGCGGCCTGAAGGATCATGCCGAGCGCGCCGGCCAAGGCAAGCGCGCGGCCTCCATCACGTCGGAGGACGTGATGGTCGGCGCGGCCGTGATGCTCTCGGTGTTCGTGCGCGAGCCGGAATTCCAGGGCCAGACCAAGGATCGTCTCGCCACCGCCGAAGCCCAGCGCATCGTCGAACAGGCGATGAAGGATCCGTTCGACCATTGGCTCTCGGGCAACCCGAACCAGGCCAACAGGCTGCTCGACTTCGTGATCGATCGCGCCGAGGAGCGGCTGCGCCGCCGCCAGGAAAAGGAGACCGCGCGCAAAACCGCCGGCAAGAAGCTGCGCCTGCCGGGCAAGCTCGCGGACTGCACCGATGCCGGCACCGAAGGCTCCGAGCTCTTCATCGTCGAGGGCGACTCGGCCGGCGGCAGCGCCAAGCAGGCGCGCGACCGCAAGACCCAGGCCGTGCTGCCGCTGCGGGGCAAGATCCTCAACGTCGCCTCTGCCGGCAAGGACAAGCTGACGGCGAACGCCCAGCTCTCGGATCTCGTGCAGGCGATCGGCTGCGGCACGCTTGCGCATTATCGCGAAGAGGATCTGCGCTATCAGCGCATCATCATCATGACCGACGCCGACGTCGACGGCGCCCACATCGCTTCGCTCCTCATCACCTTCTTCTACCGGCAGATGCCGCGGCTGATCGACGAGGGGCACCTCTTCCTGGCGGTGCCACCGCTCTACAAGCTGACCAATGGCACGAAATCGGTCTACGCCCGCGACGACGCGCATAAGGAGGCGCTGATCAAGAGCGCATTCAACGCCAACGCCAAGGTCGAGGTGAACCGCTTCAAAGGCCTCGGCGAAATGATGCCGGCGCAGCTCAAGGAGACCACCATGGATCCGGCCAAACGGACCATGCTGAAGGTGGTGCTGCTCGCCGACGACCGCGACACCACGGCGGATTCGGTGGAGCGCCTGATGGGCACCAGGGCTGAAGCGCGCTTCGCGTTCATCTCGGACAAGGCCGAGTTTGCGAGCGATGAGCTGCTCGACGTCTGACGCTGCGATCATCCTTCAAAAGCCCCGGCTCAAGTCCGGGGCTTTTTCGTTTGCGGCTGCGATGCCGCCTTTTCCTGACGATTTACGCCGGGCAATCGAACCGGCTGTCCTTCCAGGCAGATCGCGCGCAACGAGCGACTCGGCCAACGACTCACGGGCGCCAAGGCCGAGGCAGGATTGCCTCCATTTCGAACAAAGCCGTCTTCCTGACGAGAAGCTACCGGAGATTGAAACCAAGCGCTCCACGCAACATACTGAAATCATGTTGGTTTTCTCGACTCTGGCGACAGCGGCACGAATCCCTTCCGGCAGGCGTTTTCCGGCGACTGTGCCTGCCGGGCAACAGCATTCCGGCGGGAAACGTCTATAGTCAGGGCATCAGATGAAACGAACTTCAGTGCGCTCGCGCCTGCCGGACAGACCAAGGGTTGGGGATTTTAACATGAAGAAGATTTTGCTCGCTCTGACCGCGGTTGCGGCAATGACCGGTTCGGCCTCGGCGGCCGACCTTGGGGCCCGCCCCTACGTGAAGGCCCCGATGCCGGCGCCCGTCGCGAACTGGACCGGCTTCTACATCTTCGGCGGCGGCGGCGGCGGCTTGTGGAATGCCGACAGCAACGTGAACAGCACTGGTGTTGTGACCGCACCCTTCGGCGGCTTTGGTCCCGCTGGCACCTCTCTCACCCGCGATCAGCGCCTGGGCGGCAGCGGCTGGTTCGGAACGGTCGGTATCGGCTATGACTGGCAGATCAACCCCACTTGGGTCATCGGCGCTTTCGCCGACGGCCAGTTCGGTGACATCCGCGGCTCGCTCAGCGACACCGCCTTGGGTACGGAAGGTCGCGAAAAGCTTCGCACCAGCTACGCCGCCGGTGCGCGGGTGGGCTATTTGGTTGCCCCCAATGTCCTCTCCTACGTGAATGCCGGTTACTCCGGTTCGGAGTGGTCCGGCACCACGCAAACCTTCCTTGCCGGACCGGCGTTTGCTCCCACCGGTGCGCAAACCACCACAGGTTCTTTCCGTCGTGATGGCTGGTTCATTGGCGGCGGCGTCGAGAACAACCTGAGCATTTTCGGCATCTCCGCGCCAGGCTGGTTCATGAAGACCGAATACCGCTCGACCTTCTACAACCGTATTTCGCTGCCGACGACTTTCGCTACAGGTAATCTCTTTGGCGGCGCCGCCGGCACTCTTACGGGCGAAGCGATCACCTTCAAGCCCTGGACCCAGACCATCAGCACCTCGCTGGTCTACCGCTTCAACTGGGCTGGCCCGGTGGTCGCGAAGTATTGATCTGATCCCGATATCGACGTCAAAGCCCCGGCATCGTCCGGGGCTTTTTCGTTGTGGGGCCCTCAACGGCTGACGCTCGTCTTCGTCGCTCCGAATGCGCTTGCGGGCTACCCTTCGATCATTGCTCGATTGGCGTGAAGATCGCCGCACCCCGGCCACCACGGCCCTGCGCGCGGACCATGCGCCTCCCTGCCGCCCTGCATCCGTAGCCATTGTATCCGAGCTGAAGCCGGCTAGTCTGGCCCCAAGCTTTCGCGGCTGTGGCGTTTCACGCCGCGCGCCACGACAGAAGCGGACCAATGGGAGGAATGCATGCGCAGATTTCTGCTGATCGCAGGCTTGTTTGCTCTCGCCGTCGGGCTGCTCTGGATCGGACAGGGCACGGGCACCGTTGCGTGGCCACGATCGAGCTTCATGGTCAACCAGCTGCAGTGGGCGGGCTATGGCGCAGCCATGGCCGGCTTCGGGCTGGTGCTAATCTGGCAGAGCAACCAATAGAAGAAACGAGGGAATAGAAAGCATGACATCCAGCCGGTTCGATCTCCGCGGCAAGGTCGCGGTCGTAACGGGAGGCAATGGCGGCATCGGGCTCGGCATGGCCCACGGCCTCGCCGACGCCGGCGCCGACCTCGCCGTGGTCGGGCGCAACGAAGCGAAGTCCGCAGCCGCCGTGGCAGATCTCAAGCAGCGCGGTGTGAAGGCGATCGCCGTGACCACCGACGTGACCGACAAGGCCGCCGTCGCCGCGATGGTCGATCGCGTCGTCAAGGATCTCGGCCGCATCGACATCCTCATCAACAATGCCGGCATGAGCATCCGCAAGCCGCCGCACGAGCTCGAGCTCGACGAGTGGAACAAGGTGATCGAAACCAACCTCACCAGCGCCTTCCTGTGCTCGAAGGCGGCCTATCCCGCGCTGAAGGCATCCGGCAACGGCAAGGTGATCAATATCGGCTCGATGATGTCGATCTTCGGCGCGAGCTTCGCGACCGCCTATGCGGCGAGCAAGGGCGGCATCGTGCAGTACACGCGCGCCTGCGCCAACGCCTGGGCGCCGGACAACATCCAGGTCAATGCCATCCTGCCCGGCTGGATCGACACCGATCTCACCCGCGGCGCGCGGCAACAGGTCTCGGGGCTGCATGAGCGTGTGCTGGCGCGCACGCCCGCAGGGCGCTGGGGCGACATCGACGACTTCGCGGGCATCGCGGTGTTCCTCGCCTCGCCGGCATCGGTCTTCGTGACCGGCACTGCAATTCCCGTCGACGGCGGATTCTCGGTGATGGCCTGAGACGCCCTCGCGCTGCACGCAAAAAAGAAGCCCCGGACCAAGCCGGGGCTTTTGAATTGGTGGTGGTGATTTTCTTTTTAGATGATCGATCGTTCGTTGACGTGCTCAGTAGCGCCCGATGACCGGCGCGTCGAACTTGTAGCTGGCGCGCACGACGGCCCACTGGATGTCGCGCGGCTTGGCATCGAAGGAGTAGTTGGCCGTGGCGCCGCCGAGCTGATAGGTCTGGCTGCCGAAGGCCGCGTAGTTGTATTCGAGGCCGACGATCCAGTTGCGGGTGATGCCGTATTCCCAGCCGGCGCCGACGGTCCAACCGTTGGCCCAGTGGGTCTGACCGCCCGAGCCCGTCGTCGGGTTCGCAACGTTGTCGATCACCGACAGACGATTGTTCACGCCGGCGTAGCCGCCCTTGATGTAGAACAGGTTGTTCTGCACGGCAAAGCCTGCACGGCCGACGACCGTCGCCAGCACGTTGGCACGCCAGGTGAAGATGTCGTCGGCGGCTCCGAAGGCCGTGTTCACGACGGTACCCTTGTTGTCGAGGCCGGAGATCGTGCCTTCCATGCCGAACACGTAATTGTTGGCCTGCCAGTTATAGCCGATCTGGGCGCCGCCCATGATGCCGGCGCCGCGCTGACGATAGCCCTGCCCGGGCAGCAGGTCGCCGAAGCCCCCGCCGTTGCCATTGTTGATGAACTGCTCGTTGGTCCAGGCGCCGCCGATGTGGCCGCCGACATAGAAGCCGGTCCAGTTGAACAGCGGCTCGATATAGGCCGGCGCCTTGGTGTAGGGCCGCGCGCCGAGATCGGCAGCGGAAGCAGCGCCGGTCGAAACCAGAGCGGTCGTGCAGGCGAAGGCAGCAATCAACTTGGAACGCATCGTACACCCCTTGTCCTCGATGGGTGCACGCTCACAGACAGTTCTTACTCAAATTTGAATCAAGAAAGTTAAGACGCCGGATTCGCGAAAAGAGTGCCGTGAATCCGTCTGCGCTGTTGCCCGAACGCAACGCGCAAAGCGCGATTTAACGCGGCGTTATCCCTACCCAATTCCTGCGCGCGACGATGACGGCGCAGCTCTCGAATGCACGTGCTCGGGCCGCACGCCGAGCGCGAGCAGGCGCGCCGGAATGCCCTGGAGCCACGGCAGCGCGGTGATCAGGCGCACGATCAGCGGCACCTTCAGCGGCCGATCGCCCGGCTGCAAGGCGCCGCTGATGATGTTGTTCTGCACGACGACCTGCATCCACTGTGTCATCTTCACCGGAAACTCGCGGCGGCGGCGCACCGCATCGAGCTCATTCTCGGACGGACAACGCTGCTGCATCTTGTCCGCCAGCAGGTTTGCGGTCGCGACCGCATCCTGCACGGCAAGATTGACGCCGACGCCGCCGACCGGCGACATCGCATGCGCGGCATCGCCGATGCAGAGCAGACCCGGCCGCGTCCAGCGCGTCAGGCGGTTGATCGCGACGGTGAGAAGCTTGATGTCGTCAAAACTGTTCACGTCGGCAATGCCGTTCTTGAGGATCGGCGCCATACGCACGACATCGTCGAGCAGCGTCTGCAATCCCCTCGCCTTCACCGCATCGTATTGCCCCTTGGCGATGACATAGGCGCACTGCCAGTAATCGCCGCGGTCGAAGCTGATCATCATCTTGCCGCGCTCGACACCGGCGAACACGTTTTCCGTCTCGCCCGCGTTGCGGCCGGCGCGGAACCACAGCACGTCCATCGGCGCACCGATCTCCTCGACCTCGAGGCCCGCGCGCTCGCGCACGATCGAATGCCGGCCGTCGCAGGCGATGGTGAGATCGGCTTCGATGTCGATGTCGCCGTCCGCCGTCTTTGCGCGCACGCCGGCGATGCTCTCGCCGCGGCGGATCAGATCGACGGCCTCCGTGTTCATCATCACCTTCAACGAAGCGAAGCGCTGGCCGGCCTCGCGCAGGAAATTCAGAAAGTCCCATTGCGGCATGAAGGCGATGAACGGGTACTTCGTGCGGAGCTGGCGGAGATCGGCGATGCGCACCGGCGTGCCGCCGAACAGGCCGTCCATCGTCTGCAAGCGCTGATGCGGCAGCTTCAGGAAGCCGTCGATCAGGCCGAGCTCATCCATGACCTGAAGGGTCGAAGGATGCACGGTGTCACCGCGAAAGTCGCGGAAGAAGTCCGCATGCTTCTCCAGCACCACGACATCGATGCCGGCGCGCCCCAGGAGATAACCGAGCATCATCCCGGCGGGTCCGCCGCCGACAATGCAACACCGGACTTTGAGGGAGGTCGCAGGCTGTCGTTCCAGCGTTGTGTTCATATTCCGGCTCTCACTGGCAACGTCGATTCCCTGCGAGAATTGTAGCTGCAGCCGACGAGGCGCATAGGCCCAATTTGATCCACCGGCCGTCGTGCCCCGCGCAGGCGGGGCATCCAGTACGCCGCGCCCCAACGTTTTTATCGCGATAAGTCTCGGATTACTGGATCGCCCGGTCAAGCCGGGCAATGACGGTCGGGGACGTGGTGCCGCTTAATTGTTGCTGCGGTTCGCGGTGCGGAAACTCTTGATCTCCGACACGCTGCCGTCGCGATAGGTCAGCTCCACCGAGATGAACTGCGTTGCCGGTGCAAGCTTCATGTAGAGCGGCATTCCCGCGCTGATCGCACTGGGGTCGCGCATGTCGCAACCCGGCATCTTCAGCACCTGGTTGGGAACGGCGGTATCGATGCCGATGCGCACTTCGCGGATGGCGCAGCGATACGATACCAGGTGCGTGTAGTAGACCAGCAGCCCGTTGAACTCGCGGAACGACAGCCAGCTCGTCGCGGTCATGTCGAGGATCTTGCGCTGGTCGCGGACCAGCGCGGCCTCGGGATCGAACTTGATCGGGAACGGGCCCTGCATGTCGCCGGATTGATCGACATAGCGAATCTCGATCGTGCCGGCCGCAGCGTCCGGCGGCAGTTCGATCGACGGGTTCGGCATCCGCTTGCGCGTCCGTGGATCGAGCGTATCGATGAAGCCGGTCTCGCGGAAATCACCATTGCCCGCCATGCGCCAGGAAATTCCAAGCGTTGGGTCGGCGAAGGAGAACACCACACTCCAGCCGCCATTGTGGCGCGAGAAGCTCGCGATCGGCGCATTGGTGGTCTCCTCCTTCGGCACGCGCGGCACCGAGACCGGTGGCAGCGCCGCGACCTTCTGCGGCGGCGGATCGGCCGGGCGTGCCGCAGCGTCCTTCGCGATGCCGCTGAGGAAGACGTCGTCGACCATCTGGTCGAAATAGACCGGCACCTGCCTGTGCTTGACCGTGTCGGCCATCTCGCTGACGAGACGACGGGTGCGCTGTGCCACCTGCACCAGGTTCTCGCCGGGCTGCAACAGCTCCTTGGCGAAGGTGCGCGTGAAGACCGAATTGGGATCGGCGTCGTCATTGGAGAGGCGATCGAGCGCGGTCTGGCGGGGACCGGCCGAGAACACCGAGAACACGCCTTCGGGCAGCTGCACCATCGGCGCAAGCCCGCCGCCGCCGGCTACCGCGCGGGTGCCCCTGCGCTCGAACGGGTTGTTGCGGCAGGCGTCGAACACCAGGATCGAGGTCCGTGCCTTCTTGTTCTGGAGCCGCTCGACGATACGGTCGGCCAACACGGACGCATCGCGCACCAGCTCTTCCTGGCCTTCGGTCGCTGCCGGCACGTCGGTCGGCAGCAGATAGTTTTGTCCGGCGATCTCGAAGCCGTGGCCGGCATAGAAGAAGAAAGCGGTATCACCGGGCTCGATTGCCTTGTCGAAGGCGAGCAGCGCTTCGGAGAATTGCTGACGGTTCTGATTCTCCGCGACCATCACCGAGAAGCCGAGCTGCTTCAGCGTGTCGCCCATCGTGCGGGCATCGTTGACGGCCTTGAGCAGCTTTGGAACATTCTTGTAGTCGTTGTTGCCGACGACAAGCGCGACGCGCTTTTCGGCATAGGCGGGAGCCGCGAAACCGCTCAGGCCCGCCGCGAGGCCAAGGGCCGCCAGAATTCCGAAAAGCCGGCGCGTCATCGAAAAAATCCCATTGCAGAGCGGCCTCCTTGCCGGCGCCCTCGAACTCATTGGCAAGCTTCGGCCGCTGTTGTCATAGTCGGTCCAGACATAGTAGCGGTTCAACCGGCCGTGGCGGCGGGCGAATCCCGAAGATCCGCGTAAGCGGCCTGTCCTCGCACGACAAGCGCATTGGCGAGCGCGCACCCAAGATATTTAACGACCACGCCCTGGCGCCCCTGCTCGGTGCCTGCTTTCCGCGCTCGGTGAGGCCGCGAGCATCGCCTACGGCATGGCCCCCGGCGATTTCCGGGCCCAGGCGGCCGAAGCGGATTAGCGGCGCCCCGGGCCCGGCGGTCGGCCAGCCAGAAAAGCCAAGCCGAACCCATTATTTGAGCAAAAACCTCAGGGCTTTTCGGGCCTTCCCGCGGTTGCTCCATTGACTTTGGCCGATTCCCGCCTATGTTCCGGGACGACGCGGCTCAGATCGAAGAGCGATTCCTGAGCCTGGCGCTTTGTTCGCGTGAGTCAGCACCCCCAGCTTCTTTGAGAGCGCGCCGTTTTGGGGTGGAACGCGACAGCCTTATTACCCTCGATTCCGAACGGCGGTTTCGACCAGAGGCTCAATGTCTTTTACCCATCTCGGACTATCCGAAAAAGTCCTCGCCGCAGTGGCGGCCACAGGTTACACCACCCCAACCCCCATCCAGGAACAGGCGATCCCCCACGTCCTCGCGCGCAAGGATGTGCTCGGCATCGCCCAGACAGGCACCGGCAAGACTGCAGCCTTCGTGCTGCCGATGCTCACCATTCTCGAAAAGGGTCGCGCCCGCGCGCGCATGCCGCGAACCCTGATCCTGGAGCCGACCCGCGAGCTCGCGGCGCAGGTCAAGGAGAACTTCGACCGCTACGGCGCCGGCCAGAAGCTCAACGTTGCGCTCCTGATCGGCGGCGTTTCGTTCGGTGACCAGGACGCCAAGTTGACGCGCGGCGTCGACGTGCTGATCGCAACCCCCGGCCGTCTGCTCGACCATACCGAGCGTGGCGGTCTCCTGCTCACCGGCGTCGAACTGCTCGTCATCGACGAAGCCGACCGCATGCTGGACATGGGCTTCATTCCCGACATCGAGCGCGTCTGCAAGCTCGTCCCGTTCACGCGGCAGACCCTGTTCTTCACCGCGACCATGCCGCCGGAAATCCGGCGCATCACCGAGACCTTCCTGCACAATCCGCAAAAGGTGGAAGTTTCCAAGCCCGCCACCACCGCCGTCACAGTCACGCAGTGCCAGGTCCCGGCCGGGCGCGAGGCGCATGAGAAGCGCGAATTGCTGCGACGCCTGCTGCGCGAGGCCAAGGATCTCAAGAACGCGATCATCTTCTGCAATCGCAAGCGCGAAGTCGCCGTCGTTCACAAATCGCTCCAGAAGCACGGCTTCAGCGTCGGCGCCCTGCACGGCGACATGGACCAGTCGGCCCGCACGGCGGCGCTCGAACAGTTCCGGAAGGGCGAGCTACCGCTGTTGGTGGCCTCCGACGTCGCCGCCCGCGGCCTCGACATCCCTGCGGTCAGCCACGTCTTCAATTTCGACGTCCCCCACCATCCCGACGACTATGTTCACCGCGTCGGCCGCACCGGCCGCGCGGGCCGTAGCGGCATGGCGATTTCGCTCGTGACGCCGCTCGACCAGAAGTCGATGGTGGCGATCGAAAAGCTGATCGGCCAGAGCATTCCGCGCGCCGAAGGCGACTTCGAGGTACACGCCGGCACGTCCGAACAGAGCGAGCGTCCGCGCGAGTCGCGTGGGCGGGAACGCGATCGCTCCCGCGGCGGACGCGGCAAATCGCGTCGCGGCCACGAGCCGCGTGGCGAGGCACCGCAGCCCACCGAGGCGAGACCCTCGGTCGACGCCAGGCCTGCGGCCGACACAAGGCCTGCGGCCGAAGCGCGGCCCGCACGCGAGGCAAGACCTGCTCGCGAAGAACGGCCCGCGCGCGAAGCACGGCCGCCGCGTGAAGCACGGCCATCATCCGAGCCGCGCGGCGGCTCGCGCCAACAGGCCAATCCGCCCCATGTGCCGTCGATCGGCCGTCCCGAGCCGCGCCGCCAGCGCGAAGCCGATTCCGAGCCTGGCGATCACTCGCATCTTCCGGCATTCCTGCTGCGGCCGGTTCGCTCACCGGCGGGCGCCTGAACGCTCCAGCGAGCGGCCGTTTACCGGCCGTTCACGATCGTCCGTTAGCCTACGAACATAATTTAAGTATTGCAGCGATCGGCGGCGCACCGGTCGCCGTGGGGAATGTTCAGTGGTCAACGTGCTCGATGAACACGAACGCACGATGGCGTTCGCCGAAGTGGCGCTCGGTCAAATCCGCTCGCTCCGGCAAACCGCAATCCCCCGCAATTACGAAATCTGGTACGTCTACGCCACCGGCTACAACGCCCCGCTCAACAAGATCATCAACGAGACGTTGGCGCGCAGCGGCAAGCTGTCCGAAGCCGATCTCGAGCAGATCTACGAGACCTATCTCTCCCACATCAAGACCACCGATCGCATCGACAAGGTGGGCGCGCGCGTCATCGGCGAGATCGACGACGTGATGAAGGTGCTGAGCGACGCGCTCGGCATGACCGGCTCCTACGACGCCAACCTGTCGGGCGCGACCGAAAAATTGTCGTCGGCCAAGAGCCGCGAGCAGATCAAGGCGGTCGTCGAGAGCCTGGTGCGCTCGACCAGCGAGATGCGCGAGACCAACAAGGCGCTGGAAGACCGGCTGACGCTATCGAAGAGCGAGATCAGCAATCTCCAGCACAGCCTCGAGGCAATCCGGGCCGAGAGCCTGACCGATCCACTCACGGGCCTGGGCAATCGCAAATATTTCGACCGCATGATCGGCATGGCCGTGCAGAGCGCGCTTGCAAGCGGCGAGCCGCTGTCGCTGCTGCTGTTCGACATCGATCACTTCAAGTCGTTCAACGATTCCTATGGCCATCTCACCGGCGACCAGGTGCTGCGCCTGGTCGGACTGTCCATGAAACAGACCATCAAGGGCCAGGACATCACCGCGCGCTATGGCGGCGAGGAGTTCGCCGTCCTGCTGCCCAACACCGCGCTGCGCCAGGCCCTCACGGTCGCCGATCACATCCGCCGCGCCGTAATGGCGAAGGAATTGAAGAAGAAATCGACCGGCGAGATCCTCGGTCGCGTCACCATCTCCGTCGGCGTCTCCATGCTCAAGCAGGGTGACGACACCGACGCGCTGATCGAACGCGCGGATGCCTGCCTCTACGCCGCCAAGCGCAACGGCCGCAACCGCGTGATCTGCGAAGCCGATCCGGAATACGCGATCGAGACCCACAACCGGGTGGCGTGACGTTTCCTGCACAAGCGCACGACCCTCATGGTAAGGAGCCGCAAAGCGGCATCTCGAACCATGCAGGCCCCGCTCTCACCGGCGGCCATCCTTCGAGACGCGCGCAAGAGCGCGCTCCTCAGGATGAGGTCAAGCGCTCCGCTTGGCTGGCTTGCGAAGCGGGCTTGTGCTGGCCTTCTTCGGCGCTTTCGCAGGCTTGGCGGCCTTCTTCGTCGGCTTGTTCACTGCTTTCTTCGCCGTACTCTTCGCCGTGTTCTTCGCTTTGGGCCGCTTCTTCACCTTGGCGCGCCCGGCGGCGGCGAGAGCCGCCCTCGCCCATTGCGCAAGCTCCTCGGAATCGTCGAACAGCCGCGCGGGCAATTGCCAGTACGAGTTCACCGTGACCGTCTTGGCGCGGGTCTGGTACTGGAACGGCTTTGAGCCTTCGGCCTCATAGCCCGGGATGGTCTGCTCGTCGGCGCGGAAGAACAGGCCGGCGCGCAAGGCGAGCGCGAAGTTGATGCCGTCGGCGGAGATGCCGTAGCCGGAAAACATTTTTCGGATGGTGACGGGGCCGAAATCGGCGAAGAGGTCGATCAGGAATTCGCGGTCCATGAGGGGCTTCCCGGAGCGAGCAGGCGAGCCTTCATACCACCGCCGTCATTGCGAGCGAAGCGAAGCAATCCAGACTGCCGCCGCAGAGACAGCCTGGATTGCTTCGTCGCATCCGCGCAAAATTGCTCCGCAATTTTGTCGCGAGCTCCTCGCAATGACGGGGAGAACTACCCGTCGATCTTCGCCGGCCGCAGTTCGACCGACTCGCCGCAGCCGCAGGCGGAGATCTGGTTGGGGTTGTTGAAGACGAACTGGGCCTGCATCTTGTCGGCCTTGTAGTCCATCTCGGTGCCGAGCAGGAACAGCACGGCCTTGGGATCGACCAGGATCTTGACGCCCTTGTCCTCGACGACCTCGTCGGTCGGGCGGACGTCATGGGCGTATTCGACCGTGTAGGATTGCCCGGCGCAGCCGCCGTTCTTCACGCCGACGCGCAGGCCCACGATCTCGGAATCGGCGCGCTGGGTCAGCTCGGTAATTCGCTGCGCGGCAGCGTCCGTCAGCCGCATCACCTGCGGGCGGGGCCGCTTCGGCTTGACTGGAGCTGATGATACCTGGGTCATGTCTGTTATGTGGTCCGTTCGGATGCGATTTCAATCCAGCAAGTTCAATGCCAACGCGCGTTTCGCCGCACTTACCACATGTTAAGCACGAGGCGGGCCTCGTCGCTCATGCGTTCGGGCGTCCAGGCCGGTTCCCAGACGACCTTGACGTCGACCACGCCGACACCGGGGACGCTGGCAACCGCGTTCTCGACCATGGTCGGCAGCTCGCCGGCGGCCGGGCAGTTCGGCGTCGTTAGCGTCATCTGCACGTCGACGGAGCGGTCGTCCTTGATCTCGACCTTGTAGATCAGGCCGAGCTCGTAGATGTCGGCCGGAATTTCCGGGTCGAACACGGTCTTCAGTCCGGCAATGATCTCGGTGGTGAGACGCTCGGTCTCCTCCGGCGGCAGCGCCGACTGGGTTTCCATCGGATTGGCTTTGATTTCGGCCGTATCACTCATGCGAACATATCCCGCGCCTTCAAAAGCGCCTGAACCAGATGATCGACTTCTTCCCGCGTATTATACATGCCGAACGACGCCCGGCATGTGGCGGTTACGTTGAACCGCTCTAAAAGCGGCATCACGCAATGGGTGCCGGCGCGCACCGCGATGCCCTGGCGGTCGATCACGGTGGCGACGTCGTGGGCATGCGCGCCCTTGAGCTCGAACGAGATCACCGGGCCCTTGCCCCGCGCCGTGCCGATCAGCCGCAGCGAGTTGATTTCCCGCAGCTTCTCCTGGGCGTAGGTGACGAGGTCGTGCTCGTGCGCGGCGATGCGCTCCTTGCCGATCGAGTTGACGTAGTCGATGGCCGCGCCGAGGCCGACGGCCTCGACGATCGGCGGAGTGCCTGCCTCGAACTTGTGCGGCGGGTCGCCATAGGTGACCCAATCCTTCGCGACCTCGCGGATCATCTCGCCGCCGCCGTTGAAAGGCCGCATCGCGACGAGGTGCTCGTGCTTGGCATAGAGCGCGCCGATGCCGGTCGGACCATAAACCTTGTGACCGGTGAACGCGTAGAAATCGCAGTCGAGGTCCTGCACGTCGATGGGCAGGTGCACCGCGCCTTGCGCACCGTCGACCAACACCGGAATGCCGCGGTCGTGAGCCAGCCGCACGACCTCCTTGATCGGAACGAACGTCCCGAGCGCGTTCGACATCTGCGTGATGGCGACCAGCTTGGTCTTCGGCGTCAGCAGCTTCTCGAACTCGTCGATCAGGAAGTTGCCTTCGTCATCCACGGGCGCCCATTTGATCACTGCGCCGTGGCGTTCCCTGAGGAAATGCCAGGGCACGATGTTGGAATGATGCTCCATGATCGAGAGGACGATCTCATCGCCCTGCTTGATGTTCGGCTCGCCCCAGGACGACGCCACGAGGTTGATCGCCTCGGTGACGTTGCGGGTGAAGATGATCTCCTCGGTGCGGCTCGCATTGACGAACTGCGCGACTTTTGCCCGCGCGCCCTCGTAGGCCTCCGTCGCGGCATTGGCGAGGTAGTGCAGGCCGCGATGCACGTTGGCGTATTCGGATACATAAGCCTGCGTCATGCGATCGAGCACGGACTGCGGCTTCTGCGCGGAGGCAGCGTTATCCAGATAGACCAGCGGCTTGCCGTAGACCTTCATGGCGAGCGCCGGAAAGTCCTGGCGCACGCGCGCGACGTCATAGGCTCCGTTCTTGACTGCAGGATGCGTGCTCATGACCGCCGCTCCAGCCAGCGCTCGGCGATGCCGATCACGTGCTCGCGCAGATTATCATCGGCGATCTGCTCGATCGCCTCGCCGACGAAGGCCTGGATCAGCAGCGCCTGGGCCTGCTTCTCCGGCAGACCGCGTGCCTTCAGGTAGAACAGCAGGTTATCGTCGAGCGCGCCGGCGGTGGCGCCGTGGCCGCAGGAGACGTCGTCGGCAAAGATCTCAAGCTCGGGCTTGTTGTCGGCTTCGGCTTCATCGGAGAGCAGCAGCGCGCGGGTCATCATCTTGCCGTCGGTCTTCTGCGCGTCGGGACGGACGATGATGCGGCCCTGGAATACCGAATGAGCCCGATCGTCGACCACGGCGCGGAAGATCTCGCGGCTGACGCAATTCGGCACGGCGTGATCGACCACCAGCGTGGTGTCGCCATGCTCGGTCTTCTGCAACAGGTTGACGCCATTGATCGAGAGTTCGCTGCCCTCGCCTGCAAACATGATGAAGCCTTGGAGCCGACTGACCGCAGCGCCGCTGGTCATGTTGAAGAAGTTGACCTTGGTGTTGGCGCCGACGGTGACGAATTGCGAGGTGATGTTCACCGCGTCAGGCGCATCGTCCAGCAGGCGGATATGCGCGACGTCGGCGTCGTCGCCAATCGAGACGATGACGGCATCATTGACCTGGTAGGCCTTGGCGCCAGCGACAAAGCTCTCGATGATGGTGGCGCGGGCACCCTTCCCGATCGCGACCTGCGAGCGGGTGAAGGCCGAGGCCGAATCAGTAGTCGCGACATGAATGATCTGGATCGGCGCAGACAGCTGAGCGCCATCCGCAATCGACAGCACGACACCATCGCTTGCCATGGCCGCGTTGAGGGAGATCACGGCATCGACCGCCGCAGTCTTCAGGAGACCGGCGTCTTTCTCCAATGTCTCTCGCAGAGTTTTGAAGCCCACCTCGGAGGCGAGCGCCTTCACGTCGGACAGACCGGCCGCGAACACGCCATCGACCAGCACCAGTTTGCGCGCGCCGGCGACCGCATGCGCCTTCACGGCGTCGGCCGCGCTCGCCAACGCCGCGGCATCGGGCGCTGCCGCCAGCGGCAGCACCTCGCCGACCAGCGCACGCAGATCGGTGTATTTCCATTCCTCGATCCGGCGGTGCGGCAGGCCGAGACGCTCATAGGTCTCGAACGCCTCGCGGCGGGCCGCGATCACCGCGGGCGAACCCGGCAGCCGGCCTTCGGCGCTGGTGAAGAGATCGCTCACCGCGCGGCCCTTTCCGGTCTTTGCCACAGCAACGTTCATTGCAAAATTCCTTACGCAGCGTCCTCGAACTGGGTGTAGCCGGACGCTTCCAGCTCAAGCGCCAGTTCCTTGTCGCCGCTCTTCACGACGCGACCACGCGACATCACGTGCACGAAATCAGGCACGATGTAGTTAAGCAGCCGCTGATAATGGGTGATGACGACCATCGCGCGCTTGGGCGAGCGCAGCGCATTGACGCCATCGGCCGCGATGCGCAGCGCGTCGATGTCGAGGCCGGAATCCATCTCGTCGAGGATGCACAGGCTCGGCTCGAACAGCGCCATCTGCAGCACCTCATTGCGCTTCTTCTCGCCGCCGGAGAAGCCGACATTGACGCCGCGCTTGAGCATGTCTTGCGGGATGTTCAGCGCCTTCGAGACCTCGCGGACCTTCCTGAGGAAGTCCGGCGTCGAATATTCGCTCTCGCCGCGCGCCTTGCGCTGTGCGTTCAGCGCCGTGCGCAGGAACGTCATGGTGGCAACACCGGGGATCTCGACCGGATACTGGAACGCCAGGAACACGCCCTTGGCGGCGCGCTCATCCGGGTCCATCTCCAGGAGGTCCTCTCCTTTGAACAGGATCTGGCCGTCCGTGACTTCATAGCCGGGCTTGCCGGCGATGACGTGCGAGAGCGTCGACTTGCCGGAGCCGTTCGGCCCCATGATGGCATGCACCTCGCCCTCGTTCACGGTCAGCGTCAGCCCGTGGAGGATCTCACGCTCCTCGACACGCACCTTCAGGTCTTTCACTTCAAGCAAAGCCATTGTTCTGTTCCATCTATCCCCTCGTCCTGAGGGGCGCTGAAGGCGCGTCTCGAAGGATGAGGCCAACAATCTTTCGGATGCCATCCTTCGAGACGGCCGCTTTGCGGCCTCCTCAGGATGAGGCCGGAGCTAACCGACCGATCCTTCCAGCGAGATCGAGATCAGCTTCTGCGCTTCCACCGCAAACTCCATCGGGAGCTGCTGGAGCACGTCCTTGACGAAGCCATTGACAACGAGGCCGACGGCTTCCTCCTGGGAAAGCCCGCGCTGGACGCAGTAGAACAGCACGTCCTCGGAGATCTTCGAGGTCGTCGCCTCGTGCTCGAACGTCGCCGACGAGTTCTTGGCCTCGATGTACGGCACGGTGTGCGCGCCGCATTTGTCGCCGATCAGCAGCGAATCGCAGGCGGTGAAGTTGCGCGCGCCGGTCGCCTTGCGATGCGCGGTGACGAGACCGCGATAGGTGTTCTGCGACGTGCCGGCGGCGATGCCCTTGGAGATGATCCGGCTCGACGTGTTCTTGCCGAGATGGATCATCTTGGTGCCGCTATCGACCTGCTGATAGCCGTTGGAGATCGCGATCGAGTAGAACTCGCCGCGGGAATTGTCGCCGCGCAGGATGCAGCTCGGGTACTTCCAGGTGATGGCGGAGCCGGTCTCGACCTGGGTCCAGGAAATCTTCGAATGGTTGCCGCGGCAGTCGCCACGCTTGGTGACGAAATTGTAGATGCCGCCCTTGCCTTCCGAATTGCCGGGATACCAGTTCTGCACCGTCGAATATTTGATTTCGGCATCGTCATGCGCGACGAGTTCGACCACGGCGGCATGCAACTGGTTCTCGTCGCGCTGCGGCGCGGTGCAGCCTTCGAGATAGGAGACGTAGGAGCCCTTGTCGGCGATGATCAGCGTGCGCTCGAACTGACCGGTGTTGCGCTCGTTGATGCGGAAATAGGTCGACAGCTCCATCGGGCAGCGCACGCCCGGCGGCACGTAAACGAACGAGCCGTCGGAGAACACCGCCGAGTTCAGCGTCGCGTAGAAATTGTCCGACGTCGGCACCACGGAGCCGAGATATTTCTGCACCAGCTCGGGGTGCTCGCGGATCGCCTCCGAAATCGGCATGAAGATCACGCCGGCCTTCTTCAGCTCCGCCTTGAAGGTGGTGGCAACCGAGACCGAATCGAAGACAGCATCGACCGCGATCTTGCGCCGGGCCGGATCTTCCTCGCCTACCTTCGGCTCGACGCCTTCGAGCATGGCGACTTCGCGCAAGGGAATGCCGAGCTTCTCGTAGGTCTTGAGAATCTCCGGATCGATCTCGTCGAGCGAGGTGATCGTCTTCTTCGGCTTCGGCGCTGCGTAATAATACAGGTCCTGGAAGTCGATCTTGGGATAGTCGACGCGCGCCCAGGTCGGCTCGGTCATGGTCAGCCAGCGCCGATAGGCTTCGAGCCGCCACTGCAGCATCCAGGCGGGCTCGTTCTTCTTCTCGGAGATGAACTTGACGGTCTCTTCCGACAGTCCCTTGGGGGCCTTGTCGGACTCGATCAGGGTCTCAAACCCATAACGATATTGGTCGACGTCGATGCGCTTCACGCGCTCGACCGTCTCTTGTACGGCTGGCATTCCATCCTCCGCTCGCGGTTTCAAGGACCGCGGTGGATCATCAAACTTGGACGACTATTACGATGTTTCTTGGCGCGAAGCACGCGCTTAGAACCGTTCAAGGCGTGTTTCGTCGCTTAGCCCTTAAGTAGGGTATTCCCGAGCTTTCGCCAAGCCTCTAACGCCCTATTGATGTCCGCTGGTCCCGTGGACCAGCCCAGACTGAGGCGCACCGCTCCCTGGGCGGTGGCGGGATCGAACCCCATGGCCGAGAGCACGTGCGACGGCTGCACCTTCCCGGAGGAACAGGCCGAGCCTGAGGACACCGCGACCCCTTCGAGGTCGAAGCCAATGACGGCGGTCTCAGCCTTCAAGCCGAGTGCCGTGAACAGCGTGGTATTCGGCAACCGCGCAACATCCTGCGAGAAGATCGTCGCCCCGGCAATCGCCCGCAGATCATTTTCCAAACGATCTCTGAGGGTTGTCATCCGCTCCGCATCCTCTGGCAGAGCCACAAGCGCCGCTTTCACCGCTGCACCAAAGCCGGCAATACCAGCGACATTCTCGGTCCCTGCCCGCCGACCGAGCTCCTGCCCGCCGCCGCGCAGCGCCGGTTCCAAGCCGGTAAGCCCCTCAGCCACGACCAGCGCGCCGACCCCCTTGGGACCGCCGATCTTATGCGCAGAAAAGGTTGCAAGGTCCGCGTCTATAGCTTTGATATTGAATGGTATTTTTCCAAGCGCCTGGATCGCATCGACGTGCAGGAGGCCTCCAGCCTCGTGAACGATCCGTGCGGCCTCGGCGATGGGCTGAAGCGCGCCGGTCTCGTTGTTGGCCGCCATGACGGAAACCAGCGCTGGCGGGCCGCCGCCGAGCAGTTCCTTCAGATGTCCGAGATCGACCACGCCTGACCGCGTCGCCCGGATCTGCCCGACCGCATCGGCCGGGAACCGCCGTCCAGCCAGCACCGAGGGATGCTCGACCGCCGACACCAGGAGCCGCTGCACCGGGCCGCCGGACGGCCCTTTGAGCCGAGGCGAGAGCGCCAGCGCATTGGCCTCGGTCCCGGCCGAGGTGAAGACAACGTTCCGCGGCAAGGCTCCGACGGCGCTCGCAAGCGCCGCGCGGGCCTCTTCGACCAGGCGCCGGGCCTCCCGCCCCTCGGCATGGACCGAGGACGGGTTTCCGATGAGATCGAAGGCGGCGACCATCGCCGCCCGCGCCTCGGAGCGCAGCGGCGTGGTCGCGTTCCAATCGAGATAAACGCGGGTCGGCATGCCGCCCTCTTAGCACCTTTTGTCCTTGCGCCAATCGGAAGCCGGTTCGCATCAGGCCGGCTGCTGCTGCGCGATCGCGGCCGAGCGGCGCCGCTCCATCCGCAAACCGAACAGCGGCCGCAGCCAGGCGATCCGCCGTACCACCTCATAGGTGACCACGCAGGTAAGCGCGGTGCCGGCAATGACGACGAAGGCCTCGCTTCCGGCCCACAAACCGCTGCCCTTTAGTGCGTGCGCGATCACGATGATCGCGGTCTGGTGCACGATGTAATAGGGAAAGATCGCGTCTGTCAGGTAGCGGCGCACGGCGCCTTCGGCGGTGAAGTGGCGCCGCGCAAAGCCCAGCACAGCGGCCATCGCCAGCCATTGATAACAACCATACGCCAAGCTCGCGAACCACCTCAGCATCGACGACGGCTCGAACAGGCCGGCACGAAGCAGAATGAACACGACGAACAGGCTTGTGGCGACGGCGAGCGCAATCCACCGCTGACGTTCGATGTCGCGCCAGATGCGGCCTTCTTTCGCCAGCAGGAAGCCAATCAGGAACGCCGTCGCATGGTCCGCATGGTTGTACCAGTCGCCGAACAGCGCGTGCGTCGACGGGAAGGCCGGGAACAGGAACAGGCGCCAGGCCGCAAACAAAAGGCACGGCAGGACCAGCAGCCCGGGTCCGGTGAGCACGAAAGCCAGTCTCGCACCGAGCCGATCGGCCAGCACCGGCCACAGCCAGAGCACGCCGACCAGCGCGACGGTGTAGACCCACAGATAGACCACGAACCAGAGATGGTTCCAGGTCGGCAGCACGATGCAGGGGTTCGGGCAGAATTGCGCGCCGAACGCCAGATAATGCCGGAGGTAGAAATCGGCGAAGCCAGCGGGATAACCGAGGCTCTCAACGATCTGGAGGTAGGACTGCGGCGGCACGATCACGAACATGCCAAAGATCAGTGGGATCAGGAGCCGTGCAGAGCGCGCGCCGACGAAGGCACCGAGGTTGTACTTGCCCAGCATGAAGCGGGTGGCGACGCCGGAAACCAGGAACAACAGCGACAGCCGCCAGGGATTGATGACCAGCATCAGGGGCTCGAGCCAGCTCAGCCGGTGCACGCTCTTGATGTGAAATCCCCAGGACACATAGAGCATGCCGACGTGATAGAAGATCAGAAGCCCGAAGGCTAAAATCCGTACCCAATCCAGATCGATGCGCCGTTCCGAGGTCGAGAATTGCTGTGGTGTTGACATGGTTTTCTGCTCCTTGAGGGGACGCCAAACACGGTTCTTCGGCCATGGCTGACACTGAAAATGCCTCACAAACCGAGCGCGTCGAGCCGGTTTGGGATCAGGACCAGGAGCCAAGGGATGAAGTGCCGCGCGCGGGGACGAGCGGCGGGGCTTCGGGGACCAGCGGCAGCGACTGGACGATGTTTGTCGCGATCGCCGCGGTCTCGCTCGCGATCGGAATCGTGAATGCACTCTCCGGAGCGCAGGATGCCGCCTGGCGCGGCGACAGTTCCGACATCGGCCGGCGGCTTTTCTGGGAGCTCTCGAGCATCGCCGTCATCCTGCTGCTGGTGCCGATCCTCATGCTCGCCGTGCGGCGCATGCGCCGCGCCTCGGGCCTCATGCGGGTCGGGATCGGCGCCGCCGCCCTGCTCGGCTTCTCGGCCCTCCACATCACCGGCATGGTCTGGATCCGGAAGCTCGCGCTCTGGCTTGCCGGAAGCGCCTACGATTTCCATTTCTCGCTTGCGACCACCCTGTACGAATTTCGCAAGGACAGCGTGGCCGTTTTCCTGATTGGCAGCACGCTCTGGCTGCTCGAAAGCCGGCGCGAGCTGAAAAGGGCTGCAACGGCCATCCCGCCTGCGCCAGCCGGCCCGCAACAATCCCTGCGTCCCGATCTGATCTGGCTCAGAGACGGCACGAGCCGCATTCGCGTCGCGCCCCGCGATATCCTGTGGGTCGCCTCCGCCGGCAACTATATCGAATACAGTCTCGCTGACGGTACCCAGCACCTGATCCGCGGCACGCTCGCGATGGCCGAGACCGAGTTGTCGCGCCTCGGCATCGTTCGCGTCCACCGCACAAAGCTTGCCAATCTCGACCGGGTGAGCAGCGTCGACCTCAAGCCATCGGGGGATTTCGAGCTCACCTTCGATAACGGGCAGACGCTTGGGGGCAGCCGCCGCTACCGGCCGGCAGTCGCCTCGCTTGGGGCCGCGCGGCATCCGCGTGAGTCGCCCGGGGATCGTCCGACGGACGATAAACCCACGTGATTCCAATTACTTGACCGAATCACATGAACTCAACGGCGGCCTTCACCGTTGCTCCTGATCCGCATGACAGCGGCAGGAGCACGCGCGCCGCGCCGCTCATGACATCGCCACGACCAGCTAAGTTCTTGAGGTCATTGAGAGATGCCGAAGATGCTTGCTTTTTGACCCACGCCTCATGTTAGAACGCGCGCGTCAGTTCACCGCGCGCCGCTCGCGCATCATCCGAGGGCGCCGCTCCACCCTTCCATTCGCGGTTTAGTCGGCACATCTGCCGATGAAATCCGCACAATCGATTGGTTGCTGAGGACCGTCTTCAAGGAATCAATCAAGAGATCATCCATGCCCGAAGTCATTTTCACCGGCCCTGCTGGCCGTCTCGAAGGCCGCTACCATCCGGCCAAGCAGAAGAACGCGCCCATCGCGATGATCCTGCATCCGCACCCGCAGTTCCACGGCACGATGAACCATCAGATCGTGTACCAGTGCTACTACGCCTTCGCGCATCGCGGTTTCTCCGTGCTCCGTTTCAACTTCCGTGGCGTCGGCCGCAGCCAGGGCTCGTTCGACCATGGCACCGGTGAATTGTCGGATGCCGCTGCCGCGCTCGACTGGGCACAGACCATCAATCCCGAAGCGCGCGCCTGCTGGGTCGCCGGCTTCTCCTTCGGCGCCTGGATCGGCATGCAGCTGCTGATGCGCCGCCCCGAGGTCGAGGGCTTCATTTCGATCGCGCCGCCAGCCAACCTCTACGACTTCTCGTTCCTTGCGCCCTGCCCGTCCTCCGGACTGATTGTGCATGGCGAGAAGGATGCGGTAGTGCCGCCCAAGGACGTCAACACGCTGGTCGAGAAGCTGAAGACACAGAAGGGCATCGTAATCGACCAGCAGGTCATCCCCGGCGCCAATCACTTCTTCGACGCCAAGCTCGAGCCGTTGATGGAAACCATCACCGCCTATCTCGACATGCGGCTCGCCAACGTGCGCTGAGGCCGCTCATGGGCGCGTTCGTAGCCTTGCTGCGTGCCGTCAATGTCGGCGGCACCGGCAAGCTGCCGATGGGCGAGCTCAAGGCGATGTGCGAGGAGCTCGGCTTCGCCGCCGTGCGTACCTACATCGCCAGCGGCAATGTTGTCTTCACCAGCCGCAAGTCCGAAGCAGCAATTAAAACAGCGCTCGAAAAGCGCCTGCACACCTATGCCGGCGCGCCGCTCGGCGTGCTCGTACGCAGCGCAGCCGAAATGGCACAAATCTTGGCCGAAAATCCTTTTCCGAAGGCTGCGCCCAACCGCACCGTCGCGATCTTTCTCGACACTGCGCCGCCTGCAGACGCGTTGGCCGGCATCCGCGGTCAGAACAACGAGGAGGTCCGCCTCGGCCGCCGCGAGATCTACGTGCACTATGGCGACGGCATTGGGAGGTCGAAGCTGGTCATACCCGCCGCCAAGACCGGCACGGCGCGCAACATGAACACGATCGCAACACTGGCGAAGATGGCGGCCGAGCTCTGAGCCCTAGGCCAGCTTGAGCGCGACGATCCCCATCAATACGAGCGCGATGCCTGCAATCTTCGTCGCGCTTAGCGCCTCGCCGAACAGCACGACGCCCATCACGAAGGTGCCGGCGGCGCCGATGCCGGTCCAGACCGAATAGGCGACGCCGACCTCGAGCACCTTTAGCGCCCGCCCGAGCAGGAAGACAAAAGCGGCAAGCAGCATGAGCGAAGTGATGCTCCAGCCGGGCCGCGTATAACCTTCCGCATATTTCATCGAGATCGCCCAGCCGACGTCGAGGATGCCTGCGACGAGCAGCATGAACCACGCCACAGCCGGCGACATCGGCGTACGTTCAGGCCGCGAGTTTCAACAAGTGCGCATCGTGACGCGCCAGGAACGCGCGCAGCAATTGCGGATAGTCTGCGCCGACGGCGTTGCGCACGCTCGGACGCTTCGCAAGCTCGGCTCGCCACGCCTGCACCTTCGGCAGATCCCTGAAGATGCCGAGCTCGGTCAGTTCATCGAACACGTCGAAATATCGGAAGATCGGCGCAAACACGGCGTCGACCAGGCTGAACGCATCGCCGGCGAAGAATGGGCCTGCGCTGAGCGCGGCCTCGACACGCGCGAATTTTGCCGCCACGGCTTGGCGTTTGCTCTCAAAGATCGCCGGATCGGTTGTGGTCTCCAGCCCCCAGAGGTCACCGAGGGTCGCCGAGCCAAACTCCATCCACGCACGATGTTCGGCGCGCGTCAGCGCGTCCACCGGATGCAACGCGACGCCTCCTTGCGTGTCCTCGATGTACTCGCAGATCACATTGCTCTCGAACAAGGCGACCTCACCCTTGTCCGTCGCAACCACCAGCGCCGGCACCTTGCCAAGCGGCGAGAGCTTGAGGAACCAACCCGGCTTATTGGCCAGATCGATGTCGACCCGCTCGAACGGCACCCCCTTCTCGTTGAGTGCGATCACCGCGCGCTGGACGTACGGGCAAAGCTTGTGGCTGATCAGTTTGAGCGAGGCGGTCATGGCAACGATCCCGGCGGTTGGAGACAACTGCGCCAAGATAGATGCATTTGCATGTACTTGTCAAGTTCAATGCACTTGCATCAACCGGCATTCATCTCAAGGCTTGGACCTCAGGGCCGCGCCATCACCCCACCGGTCATCGGCATCGGCACGCCCGTGGTGGCCGGATAAGACAGCGGCAGACCCTTCAGGCCGCGGGCGGCGAGAAAGCCGAAAGCCTGCGCCTCGATCGCATCGGAGGCCCAGCCGAGCAATTCGGCGGCCTCCACGGTCGCCGAGCCCACCTGCTCACGCAGCATGCGCAGCATGGTGAGGTTGCGCGCGCCGCCGCCGCAGACGATCCAGCTTCGCGGCCGCCGCGGCAGCAGCGGGATGATGCGGGCGATCGCGGCTGCGGTGAACGCGGTGAGCGTCGCGGCGCCGTCGGCCGGCTGCACTTCGCCAAGCCTGAGCGCGGCAAAATCGTTGCGGTCGAGCGATTTCGGTGGCGGCGCTGCGAAGAACGGCAGCCCCAGTGCCCGCGCGATCCAGGCTTCGTCGACCTTGCCGAGCGCTGCGAATTTACCTTCCGCGTCGAACGGTTGGTTCATGGTGCGGTACATGAAATCGTCGAGCAGCGCGTTGCCGGGCCCGGTATCGCAGGCGATCAGCGTGTCGTTGCCGTCGATATAGGTGATGTTGGAGACGCCGCCGATATTGACCACCACGATCGGCCCTTCGCGCTCCAGCGAATGGACCAGCGCCCGGTGGTAAACCGGCACGAACGGCGCGCCCTGACCGCCCGCCTCGACGTCGGCGGCGCGGAAATCGTGCATCACGGGGATATGGATCGCCTTCGCAAGCGCCGGCGCATCGCCGATCTGCACGGTCAGCCGCCGCTCGGGGCGGTGCAGCACGGTCTGGCCGTGAAAGCCGACGATGTCGATGTCCTCCGGCTTCATCCGGTGCTGGGCAACGAACGCGGCCACCGCCTCCGCATGCGCCAGCGTCACCGCGCGCTCGGCCTCGGCCAGAATTCCCGGCCGGGCATCGCGCTGCGGCAGGTTCACGGCCTCGCCAAGCGCCTGGCGCAGGAGATTGCGCTCGGCCGGGCTGTAGGGCCTGTAGCCGGTCGGCCCGAACGCCTTCACCTGCTTTCCGTCGGTTTCGATCAGCGCGACGTCCACCCCGTCAAGCGAGGTGCCGCTCATCAAACCGAGTGCCGTCAACATCATCTTGGGTCAGCGTCCTCAATAGACCGCTCTGGCATGCCGATCTTGTGCCAGAGGGACACATCTTATAATGCCACAGCGCCAAGTGGCGGGCTGCAATCAGGTTCCGATGTAAGACCCTTAAATTGCTCCCAAAACAGTAAACCAAGAATTGTCAGGCTGGCCGACAAATGACTGCATTCAAATCGGATTTCCTCAATACCCTCAGGGAACGTGGATTCATCCACCAGTGCTCCGATTTCGAGGGGCTGGATGCGCTTGCCGCCAAGGGCGAGGCGACCGCCTATGTCGGCTACGATTGCACCGCTCCCTCGCTGCATATCGGCAACTATCTGACCATGATGCTGCTGCACTGGCTCCAGCAGTCCGGCAACAAGCCGATTACGCTGATGGGCGGCGGTACCACCATGGTCGGCGATCCCTCCGGCAAGGACGAGACGCGCGCGATCCGCACCGTCGCCGAGATCGAGGCGAACAAGGCCTCGATCCGCGGCGTGTTCACCAAGGTGCTGCGCTATGGCGATGGCAAGAGCGACGCCATCATGCTCGACAATGCCGAATGGCTGACCAAACTCAACTATATCGAGATGCTGCGCGACGTCGGCCGGCACTTCTCGGTCAACCGAATGCTCACCATGGACTCCGTGCGGCTGCGCCTCGAGCGCGAGCAGGAGATGAGCTTCATCGAGTTCAACTACATGGTCTGCCAGGCCTACGACTTCGTCGAGCTTGCGAGGCGCACCGGCTGCCAGTTGCAGATGGGCGGCTCGGACCAGTGGGGCAACATCATCATGGGCGTCGATCTCGGCCGCCGCATGGGCACCCACCAACTGTTCGCGCTGACGACGCCGCTACTCACGACCGCCTCCGGCGCCAAGATGGGCAAGACCGCGCAGGGCGCGGTCTGGCTCAACGCCGATCAGTTCTCGCCGTATGATTTCTGGCAGTACTGGCGCAACACCGAGGATGCCGACGTCGGCAAATTCCTGAAACTGTTCACGACACTGCCGATGAGCGAGATCAGGAAGCTCGAGGCGCTCGCGGGCTCGGAGATCAACGAGGCCAAGAAGGTGCTCGCCACCGAGGCGACCGCGCTGCTGCACGGCCGCGACGCCGCCAATGAAGCGGCCGAAACCGCGCGCCGCACGTTCGAGGAAGGCTCCCTCGCCCAGAGCCTGCCGACCGTCGAAATTCCGCGCGGCGAGCTGGACGCCGGCGTCGGCGTGCTCAACGCCTTCGTCAGAGCGGGCCTCGTCGCCTCCAACGGCGAGGCGCGACGCCAGATCAAGGGCGGCGGTCTGCGCGTCAACGACGACTCCGTCGCCGACGAGAAGATGACCCTGACGCCGGCAAGCCTCACGCCGGAAGGCGTGATCAAGCTGTCGTTCGGCAGGAAGAAGCACGTCCTGCTCAAGCCTGCATAGGCGTATGAGCTTTTCGCTGCTTGTCAGGGTGCGCCGAAGCGCGCTCCCTGATCGGCAATGAACCAGAACACGCTCAGGGAAACGGCCAGGGAAACGGCCAAGAAAACGAGCGAGGAGCGCGCGGCTGCGACGCCGCAAGGAGCGGTGCGCACCGCGCTCGTGGTGCTCGCGCTCTGCTTCACGCTGGCCGTGCTCGGCCGCGGCCTCAGCGAGAGCTTCACCGTCTTCCTGAAACCGATCTCGGAAAATTTCGGCTGGGATCGCGCCCAGATCGTCTCGATCTATTCGCTGACGTGGCTCGTCAGCGGACTGACCGCGCCGCTGGTCGGACGCCTGTTCGACCATTCCGGTCCGCGCATCGTCTATGCGCTCGGCCTCCTGCTGCTCGGCTCGGCCTTCCTGATTGCAGGCCGCGCGCAGTCGCTCTGGCAATTCCAGCTCTCGATCGGATTGTGCGTCGGCATCGGCGTCGCCTTCATCGGCAACGTGCCGAACTCGATCCTGCTTGGCCGCTGGTTCGGGCCACGGCTGCCGACCGCGATGGCGGTGGTCTATTCGGCGATGGGCGGCGGCGTGCTGGCGCTGCTGCCGGCCTCGCAGCTCCTGATCGACCATCTCGGCTGGCGCGAGACCTACCAGCTGTTCGGCTTCGCTGCGCTAAGCCTGCTGGTGCCACTCATGCTCCTGCCATGGCGGCTGTTCGCCTCGGGCTCGCCGCATGTCGCGAAGAAGACCGATCCGGATTTCGTCGATCACGGCTGGACGCTTCCAAGCGCGATGCGCCACCACGCCTTCTGGGCGCTGTTCTCGACTTTCTTTTTCACCGCCGTCGGCATGTATGCGATCGCCGCGCAGATCGTGGCCTATCTGATCGATGCCGGCTTTCCGCCGCTCCAGGCCGCAACTGCCTGGGGCTTTTCCGGCGTGGTGCTGGTGTTCGGCATGCTCGGCGTCTCCGCGCTCGACGGTCTGATCGGGCGCCGGCCATCCGTGCTGCTGAGCTACGCGATCTCGATCGTCGGCATCTTCCTGCTCTGGCTGTTGCAATACTCCACCAATCTCGTCCTGCTCACCGGCTTCGTCGTCTGCTTCGGCAGCATGATGGGCTCACGCGGCCCGCTGATCACGGCGACTGCGATGAAGATCTTTGGGGGCAAGCGCGTCGGGACTATCTACGGCACCATCTCGATCGGCAGCGGACTTGGCTCGGCGTTCGGCTCATGGAGCGGCGGCCTGATCCACGACGCGACTCATGGATACAACGCGCTGCTCATTTTCGCGCTTGCGAATGTGGTGCTCGGGATGATCCCGTTCCTGGTCGTGCCCGCCTTGCGGCGCTAGGTTTCCCAGAGGTAACCTTCACGCACACGCGTTACCGGAAAAATACCGACTGAGGCGACGCGGAACTCACGCAAAAATTGGGATTCCGTTGGGCTGAAATCCCAGCCTGCGGTGTTTTGTCTGACATGACGAAAATGTCAGTCCGAATCGAGCTTGAGCGGCTTGCGGGGTGGAACCGAATGCGGTCCAAGTCGCTGCATTGGATGGAGGCACAAACCAATGAACTTTACCTTTCTCTCTCGCTACGAACCGGTTCTCCTGAGCCTGTTTCGCTTCGTCACCGGCCTGTTGCTGTTCCAGTACGGCGTGGCCAAGCTGTTCAAGTTTCCGGCGCTTCCCTACTTCGCCGACATCCCGCCGCTGATCTACGCGGCCGGCACGCTCGAGCTGGTGCTAGGCGCGACGCTGATGCTCGGCCTGTTCACCCGGCTCTCGGCTTTCATCCTGTCGGGCGAAATGGCCTTCGCCTACTTCATGGGCCACATGTTCAAGAGCGGCTCGCCGGTGTTCCTGCCGCTGCTCAATGGCGGCACCGCCGCGATCGTGTTCTGCTTCGCCTGCCTCTATCTCTCGGCGGCCGGCGGCGGCTCGGTTAGCGTCGATGCGCTGACGGGCAAGGAAACTGACGCGGCGGGCGACGCCTACGCACGGCGCTGACGCGAGGGCAATTAACCCGCGAATCGTAATGGCACCGGCAGCTTTGCCGGTGCCGGCTCAGCGCGTCCCCAGCACATTCCAGATGATGGCCAGCACTGCGACGAGCAGCACGGACATGATGATGCGATGAACGAATCGGTTCATTGCCGCTCCGGCCAGGCTGGGTAGCCACACAAATCCAAGATCATTCTGCTCCGATGCATGACTGGGCGCAGGCCGGCACACGGCCTTTGCCTGCACGCGCGGCAGCACGCCGCACGCGTCCATTCATGATTGGTAAGAACTTCATGCTACCGACGCGGGTAATAACAACCGTATCGTCGAGGCCGTGATGCAGCTGCTGAGTCATCTGAAGATCCGCACCAAGCTCGCCAGCATGGTCTGTCTCGCGGCACTTACGATTACCGCCATCATCGGGGTGTCGTCCGTTCTCAGCAAGAGCCGCATGCTGGAGGACCGCGCCGAGCAGATGCGGACCGCGGTCGATATGCTCTACAACCTCGCCCAATCGCTTGAAGAGGATGTCGGCGCCGGCAAGCTGACCCAGGCTGAAGCGAAGGTCCAGTTCCATCTGCGTGGCCGCCGCATGAGCTTCAATGGCGGCCAAGGCTATCCCGTGGTCTACAACGCCGATACCTCGATCCTGGTCAACGCCGCGAACCAGCAGCTCGAAGGCAAGACCACGGGCGCGAAGGACTCCAACGGCATCCTCATTGCCGATGCGATCATAAGGGCCGGCAACCAAGCCCCGCAGGGAGGCGTAACCTCCTATCTCTATCCCCGCCCCGGCCAAACCGAGCCGGTCCGCAAGACCGTTTTCGCGCGCAAATTCGCGCCCTGGAACGCGACGATCAGCTACGGCCTCTATGTCGACGACATCGACACAGACGTGCGGGCCTTGACGCTGGAGCTCGGCGCGATCGGCATCGGCCTGATGCTGCTGATGGCCGCCCTGTCCTGGCTGATCGCCCGCGACGTGCTCGGCGCGCTCGACCGCCAGAAGAACCGCATGCAGGAGATTTCCGAAGGCGCCATCGACAAGCCGGTCGAGGAGACCGGCCGCGGCGACGAGATCGGCCGCATGGCCGAGACGCTCGAAGTGCTGCGGCAGACCGCTTTGACTGCGCGTAACCTGGAGGCCGAGCAGGTCGCCATCAAGACACGCAGCGAGCAGGACAAACGCGACGCCCTGATCGCGCTGGCCGACCGCTTCGATGCCTCCGTCGGCCAGCTCGTCGGTCTGATGGCCTCGGGCTCCGGCGAGCTGGAGACCACCGCCAAGTCGATGTCGTCAACCGCCGAGGGCACCAACCGCCGCGCCGCCGTGGTCGGCTCGGCCGCCACCGAGGCCAGCCAGCGGGTCCAGACCGTGGCGGCCGCTGCCGAGGAGCTCTCCTCCTCCATCACCGAGATCAGCCGCCAGGTGGCGCAGTCGGCCGAAGTCACCGGCCGCGCGGTAGACAGCGCACGCCGCACCGACACCATCGTGCGCGCGCTGTCCGACGGCGCCCAGCAGATCGAGCATGTCGCCGAGCTGATCTCGAGCATTGCCGCGCAGACCAATTTGCTTGCGCTCAACGCCACTATCGAGGCGGCACGCGCCGGCGAAGCCGGCCGCGGCTTTGCCGTGGTGGCCTCCGAGGTGAAGTCGCTCGCCAGCCAGACCGCGGAAGCCACCCGCGAGATCGGCGACAAGATCGCCCAGATCCAGGGCGCGACCAAGGAAGCGGTCGACGCCATCGGCGGCATCACCGCAACGATCGAAGAAGTCAGCCGGATCGCGACCTCGATCGGCGCCGCGATTGAGGAGCAAGGCGCCGCCACCGCCGAGATCGCCCGCAGCGTCTCCCAGACCGCCGAAGCAACCAGGGAAGTCACCACCAATATCGGCGTCGTCAGCACCGCGGCGAACGAGACCGGCAACGCCGCCGGCATGGTGCTCGCGGCGGCCTCAAGCCTCTCCAAGCAGGCCGAGCAGCTCTCCGGCGAAGTCGGCACCTTCTTGGCCGGCGTGCGCGCTGCGTAGGCAGCGCAATGGCTGCCTATCTATCTCTACGCAGGGTGTGGGGCCGTCGCACACCCGCAAGGTTGCGGGCGCGCGCTCGGCCTTATGGTTCGAGACGCCCGCTTAGGGCGATCACCATGAGGGTCTAAGATTTCCGCCGCAGTACAAGACCTCATCCTGAGGAGCCCGCCCCAAGCGGGCGTCTCGAAGGATGGCCGCAAGCAAACCGCCAGCCATCTTCGTTTTCGAATGAGTCTCAGGTGGGAGCGCTTCGCGCTATCGCCGCGCGAGGGTGCAGCCGCTCGATAGTTGCCGCGTCGATCCGGTCGAGCCGTCGCTCGACTGCGAGGGGAATTCTTCGAATGGCGAGTTCTGCTTGCCGGTGTTGAACTCGAAGATCTTGCGGAACAGGCCCGGCGCCATCGCCGAGATCGGGTTGACGCGCATCACCGGCGCGGCGGGCGTGCCGACGACCTCATAGGTCACGCCGATCAATCCCTCATTGTTGCCACCGCCGAGGAAGATGCCGAACAGCGGGATCTGGCCGAAGATGTTGTTGACGCCATACATCGGCACGAAGGTACCGCTCATGCACACCTGATTGCCGGGATAGTCGATCGAGCCCTCGATGGTGCCGCCGATCATCGGCCCCTTGATGACGCCGTCGCGGATCGTGAGCGCGCCGTTCTGCCGCGTGAACTCGGCGCGCAGCGCCGTAAAGGACACGCCACTCTGCGCGCCGTTGGGACCGCCCGCCGCAACACGATCGAGCTGATCCATTCCCTTGACCGTGAAATCGCGCACATTGATCAAGCCTTCCCTGGACACAGGCTCTGACGTCGGCGGTTCCATCGCCACCACCAGCTGGCCGCCAAAGACCTTGTTGGTGGTATCGGTGAAGCGCAGCAGCGCGCCGGCATCGTTGGTCTGGAGATAGATCACCTCGCGTGCGCCCTGCGCACGGCCACCGCGCAGGTCGGCCGCCACTGGCGTGTTGCCGCCGATCTTGCCGCTCAGCGTGAAGGCCTTGATGGCGCCGTTGCGCTTGGACATCTTGGCATCGACGCTGCGCATCGCTTCGCCGTTGAAGCCGGCGACCGCGCCGAGCTTCACGTCGATGTCGAAATCGACGTTCTTCAGCTTGCTCTTGCCGTCGTCCTTGGAATTGCCCGAGATCGCCGACTTCAGGAAGCCGCGGCCGTCGAACACGTCGCCGCGCATGGTGCCCCTGACCACGCCATCCTGACCGCGCTCCACCTTCAACGAGGCCTTGTCGCCGTCCGACGGCGAGTAGGTCGGGAAGTTCGCGTTCATGAGGTCGCCATTGGGGTCAACCTCGAGCGAGCCCTTGATCGAGGCACCGCCGCCTTCGATCACGATGTCCTCGAAACGCGTCGACTGCGCCGTCGGCACCACCTTGAAGCTGGCCTTGCCTGATTTGCCCGGCAGCTTGACCCAGCCGGGCAAGATGTTGTCGAGCTTGACCGAGGTCAGGTCGGCCTCGACGCCGAGCTTGGTGGTCTGGTCGGCGCCGCCGGCGATTTTGCCCGAGAGCTTGATCGGCAACGAGCCGCTGACGGCAGGGCTCAGGTCGAACCCGAGGCGCGCGCGGCTGGCGTCGTCCAGCGTCGCCTGCAATCTGACATCCGCATCGCCCTCGGTCGGCTTGCGATAGTCGAGCGAGGCTGCCTGCCCGTTGATCTTGACGTCGCCCTTGACCTGATAGCCCTGGTTGTTGGCGACGATCTTGAGTGTGTTGGCTTCCAGCTTCTGGTTCATCACCAGCTTGTCGGCGGCAAAGCCGTTGAGCTCGGCGCTGACGGTGTAGCTGGTGTCGGCCTTGGTCAGTTCGCCCTTGACCGGCAGGCCGAGCTGGATGTTCGCCGAGAACGTCCCCTTGCTGGTGTTGGGATCGACGAAGGTCGCCGACAGATCGCTCAGGCGATCATTGGACAGAATTTCGGCGGCCGCCGCGACCGGTCCATCAGCGCGGAATTTGCTCCGCGACGGCGAGGGCTTTGGCGCCATGTCCGGCACCTCGAAGGTGAAATCGGAGATCGTGATCTTGCGGCCTGCGGGCGTATCGGCAATGCCCTGCCCGATATTCACGGTCGCGGTGCGCCCGGTCACATGGGCCTTCAGATCGGCGTCGTGCACCACCGGCATCCCGTCGACGGGACGGACCGCGACGCCACTCGCCACGATGTTGACTGACAGGCCGTCGTCCGGAATCGGCGGGCCCTTGCGCGGCAGGTTCTTCACCGGCGAATTGACGCCGATCTCGATGCGCTGGAGCGTGCCGCGCTCGATCCGCTCGATCACCCATTCGCGCAGCTCGGGAACTACGAGCGTCGGCCACATCCGCTTCAGTGCGGAGGCCGACATCGGCGTTCCCGCAAAGCCCAGCGTCAGCCGCGGCTCGCCGGAATAGTCGATGGCGCCGGTGCCGGCGACGCCGATCTCGCCATTGGATATATCGGCCTGCGTCAGCAGCAGCCGCTTGTGGTCGGTGTCGAAACGGAAGCCGATTGCGATGCGGTTGAAGACGAGCGGCGGCTCGTTGTCGATGCCGCCGAGGAGGATCGAGCCGCCGCTGAAGCCGAGCTGCCAGTCGTTGATGTTGCCGTTCGGCGGCTCGAGATGCGCGAGCAGCGTGACCCGGTTGGCACCCGAGAGGATCTTGAAGGGGGCAATCAGCACCCGCCGGTTCGAATCCCATTCGACATTGATCTCGGCCGAGTCGATCGCCATCGGATAGTCGGGCGTGTCGGTGTCGATGATGTTGCCGGAGCCGACCGCGATCTTGCCGCGGAAGAAGGTCGGCACGCCATCACGGCCGAGCTCGCCCTTGAGTTCGCCCGTCAGAGGCAGGTCGGCCGTATAGGTGAGGTCCTTCACCCGCAAGGCCAGGAGAATGTTGGACGTCGAGACCTTGTCGGCGCGGATGTCGACCGAGCGCACGCCGTTCTCGGTGGGACCGATCGTGGCGCGCAGCGACCACGGATGCGCTCCCTCTTCGCCGAGGCTGAGCGTCACGCCGCCGCGGCTCGGCCGGCGCAGGCTGAGACTGATGTTCTCGAAGGCCCATTTGCCGCCGCGCTGCTGATCATCGACGATCAGATTGCCGTTCTTCAGACCGATCTCGTTGAGGTTCTGGCCGTCGAGGCCGGTCATGCTCAGACTGTCGAGCCAGTCGAGGCCTTGAAGAATTCCGCTCTGCGCGGTTGTCTGTGGGGCGGCTTGGGATGCGTCCGGGCTCGCAGGCGCGGTCGCGAAAGGCGGCGGCGGAACCCCATTGCGCGGGAATGTCGGTGGCAGGCCCGCGTCCTTCTTGGACGCGACGCCGGTCGCGAGCGGCTTTGCAGTGTCCCCAGCCGAGACCGTGACGGTCCCGTCGGGCGCGATCCGAATCGCAAGCTCGGCATCGACGAGATTGAGACTTTCGGCGCGCAGGTGACCCGTCAGGAGCCCCGCACCCGACAGCTTCACCTCCGCCTTCGGCGCGCTGGCGACGATGGCGTGGTCGTGGTCACGGACGACGATGTCGCGGATGCGCACGGCGATCCGGACCCGCCCGGCCCGCTCGATCTGGGTGCCGCCGACCTCAACGGTATTGCCGTGGCCGATATTGTCCTCGATCGCCGCGGCCAGCCAGGGCGTCGCGATGTCGAGGTTGATGGGACCGGCACCGAGCCGCCACCACAGCGCCCCGAAACAGCCGACGAAGATGACGACGAGGGCACCGACGACGATGGCCAGCCGCTTGAGCCAGCGGTCAGCAGCGAGCCACCGCCGAAACGATCCAAAGCCGTCACCGAAGCGATGGATGCCCGAATTGGAACGGGACAACAGCCGGCGCGCCCGATGGCCCGCCGCCGCTTCCTGATCCGCATCCCAGTCGGCCTCCCATTCCGGCGGCTCTTGTCCGCCACCGCGCCGATCGAAATCGCGATTGTGATCCTGGGGCGACGTATTCCTTGCCATTGCCTCTCGATACAGGCGCCCGTCATAGGATTGAGCGCCGCCGGGACCGCAGCCGTCGGCGGGGATCGAAGCTCCCCCACCCGGCATTGCCGCCATACCTCGAATATTCCTGCTGTTCGTCATTTCGCCCCGGCAGCGCGTTCAACGAGCAGTGGGGTGTTGCGTGGAATTCCTTGTAACCATACTCCGGCGTCGTCAGACTTGCCCAGCCAAGGGCGCAAATCCGGCTGACCGGACGAGAGCTGCAATACCGCTTTGGTTGACCCGCCGAAAGCGACGAAAGGAAGGCGTATGTCCAAGAAATCCCGAAAGAAATCGTCCAAAACGCCCTCCGGCAGTCCGACGGCTAAAAAGAAGGCCCCGACAACGCGGGCATCGACTCAAACCCAGTCCGCGAAAACACAGCGGACGCCGGCAAGCAAATCAACCAGGACAAAAGCAAAAGCAGCATCGCATAAGGCCGCATCGAAACAGTTAAATTCTTCCGAATCGGCCTCCTCGCCCGCAGCGACGAAATCCACCCTGGCCGAAGGCCGCAAGGCTCCCGCCTTCCGCCTGCCCCGCGACGGCGGCGACGTGGTCACGCTGTCGGATTATGCCGGCCGGAAGGTCGTCCTGTTCTTCTATCCCCGCGCCGACACGCCGGGCTGCACCAGGGAAGCCATCGACTTCACCCGGCTGGCGGACGCTTTCGCCGCCGCCGGTACTGCCGTGCTCGGCATCTCCGCGGATCCGTTAAAGGCGCAGGAGAAGTTCCGTGACAAGCACAGTCTCGGTATCCCCCTCGTCTCGGACGAGAAACATGAGATGCTGGAGGCGTATGGCGCCTGGGGCGAAAAATCCATGTACGGCAAGACCTTCCTCGGGATTCTTCGCACCACGGTGCTGGTCGGCGCCGACGGCAGGGTGGCCAAGGTCTGGCGCAACGTTCGCGTCGACGGCCACGCCGACGAGGTGCTGGCGGCGGCAAGAAGTCTTTAACCAGCTCTTTAAGTTTGAGCGTTCCCATTTCCGGAAAATTAACCATGACCGGCCCAGATTGCTGCGGCAGTTAAGGCCGTACGGACTCATCCGACCGGCGCGGGAGTGCCGATGTCGAAAAGTTCTGCCCAATATTCGCAGTACCCCCAACATCATTCCCACGATCACGGACGGGCCTTCCACCGGCGTCCTGCCGCCACTGCGGTAGCCGTCGCTGCACCCCTTCCCGCGACCGACGACGCCTACACCATCGTCCATGCCGGCAAGCAGGTCCGCTTCGGACCCGTGGTGTTCTGGATCGTGGTCGGCACCGTGGTGCTGCTCGGGCTGTGGTCGGCTGCGACCGCCACCTATTTCGCCTTCCGCGACGACGTCCTGACCCGGCTGATCGCGCGGCAGGCCGAGATGCAATACGCCTACGAGGACCGCATCGCCGAGCTGCGCGCCAAGGTCGACCGCACCACCAGCCGGCAGCTGCTCGACCAGGAACAATTCGACCAGAAGCTCGACCAGATCATGAAGCGCCAGACGGCGCTGGAGTCCCGGGCCACGGCGCTTGGCGCCATGCCCGACGTGACCGGATCCATCCCCCGTTCGGCCCCGCAGCGCAGCGATTCGAGCCAGAGCCCGACGCAGGGTACGCCAAAGCCGTCGCCGATCAGCGACACCGTGATCTTCGTAGCTCCGCCCGATCGCGAAGCGCGCCTTGAATCGCGGGCTCCGACCGTCGCGGCCCCGCCGGTCAGTCAATTCGCCAAGAACCAGGGTTTCGACAACGTCCTGGTCCGCCTCCAGACCGCGCTTGATCAGGTCGAGCGTCGCCAGATGGCGGCGCTCAGCGCCGTCGAGGAAGGCATGGATTCTCGCATGCGCCGAATGCGCGGCGTCGTCAGCGATCTCGGCCTGAACCTCGCCAACCTCGAATCTGCTGTGCCGCGCACAGCCATGGGCGGCCCATTTGTACCGGTCAAGCTGACGGCCAATTCCGGGCCGTTCGAGAAGCAGCTCTATCGCATCAACGTCACCCGCGCCGAGATGGACCGGCTCAACCGCACGCTCGCGCTGGTGCCCTATCGCAAGCCCGTCATCGGCGAGGTCGAGTTCACCTCGGGCTTCGGCGTGCGCAGCGATCCCTTTCTCGGGCGGCCCGCGATGCATACCGGCCTCGATTTCCGCGCGGCCACCGGCGATCCCGTTCGCGTCACTGCCAACGGCAAGGTGGTGTCGGCCGGCTGGTCCGGCGGTTACGGCCGCATGATCGAGGTCGATCACGGCAATGGACTTGCCACCCGCTACGGCCATCTCTCCGAAATCAATGTGAAGGTCGGCGAAATCGTGAAGATCGGCCAGGTGGTGGGTCTCGTCGGCTCGACCGGACGTTCGACCGGCCCGCATTTGCACTATGAAACCCGCATCGAGGGCGAGGCAGTCGATCCGCAGAAGTTTCTGCGCGCCGGCGTGCGCCTGAGCGCGGGGTAGCTTAAGCCGCTCATCGCGCGGTTGACGCGCGCTTTTCATCCCGAGCGACTGCCGGACCTCCGATTGCAAGCACGCCCTGATTACTGGCCGCGCTCGTGGCCGACCTCGCCGGTAATGACGTCGCCGAACAGCTCCCAGGCCTGCCCGTTGAAGCGCATCAGCTGCATCTGCTCGATCGGGAAATAATCGTCGGCCGAGGTGTTCACCATGATTCCCGGCAGCATCAGATCGGTGTGGAAGTTCTTGAGGCTGGTGGCCTGCTTCATGACGTTCTCGCGCGTGAGATTGTCGCCGCACTGCTTCAACACCTGCGCCATGGCTTCGGCCTGCACGTAGCCGTAGACGTTGTTGGATTTGGCCTTGTCGCCGTCCGGATAATATTTGTCCATGAACTCACGCCATTTCACCACCGCGGGATCCTTGTCCCAGGTCGGATCGGTCGGGTCCTTCAGATAGACGGTCGAGATGATGTCCTTGGAATAGTCGAGGCCCGCAGGCTTCAGCACTGAGGCGACTGACGTCGCGGTGTTGGCCAGAAAAAACTTCGGCTTCCAGCCGAGCTCGCCGACCTTCCGGATCGCCTGCGCGGAGCCCTTCGGCGCGGCCCAGGAGAAGAAGATGTCGGCGCCGGAATCGTGCAAGGCGACAATCTGCGAGTCGATCGAGGGATCGCTGACCTCGTAGGATTTGTCGGCGATGATCATGCCGGCCTTGTCGCCGAGCCCGTCCTTCAGCCCCTTGAACTGGTCCTTGCCGGCATCGTCGTTCTGCCAGAACACCGCGATCTTGCTGTTGGGGAAATTGTCGCGAATGTATTTTGCGTAGATCCGCCCCTCGCTCTGGTAGTTCGGCTGGAATCCCATGGTCCACGGGAAATTCCTGGGGTCGCCGAACTTCGTGCCGCCGGAGGCGACGAAGAGCTGCGGCACCTTCTTGGCATTCATGTATTTCATGATCGCGGAATTGGAGGGCGTGCCGAGCGGCTGGAAGATCAACAATACCTCATCGCTCTCCACGAGCTTGCGCGCCTGCTCGATCGCCTTCGGCGGAGAATAGGCATCGTCATAGCTGATGAAGTTGATCTTGCGGCCGTTGATGCCGCCCTGGTCGTTGATCATCTTGAAGAAGGCGGCCTCGGTCTTGCCGATCACGCCATAAGACGACGCCGGCCCGCTATAGGGCATGATGTTGCCGATCTTGATTTCGGTGTCGCTCGCTCCGGGGTCGTATTGCTTCTGCGCCGAGGCCGGTGTCATGGCCAACATACCGGCAGCAAGCATGGCGAGGGCAGCAAGGTTTTCGCGACGACCCGGCATCGTTCTCTCCCGGATATTTTGTAGTTCTTGTTTTGAGGGAGTGTCGCAAGCAGGCTTGCCGCTGGCAAGCGTCTGGATTTTCCGCGACGTGAAACGGCAGGTCCGGAACCTATGCGATGCGACGCGGCAGCCTCAATATACGCCCATCGATCACGAGCAAGGCGCTGCCGATGACGATTGCGCCTGTGATCTCACGCATCGTGATCGGCTCACCGAGCACCAACCAACCCAAAAGAATGGCAGTGACGGGAATGAGGAGTGTCACCAGCATGACATTGGTCGCGCCCGAGCGCTGCAGGATCTGAAAGAAGACGATGTAGGCGAGCGCGGTCGACAGGCCGGCAAGGCCGAGCACCGCGAGCCAGGTCGTCGGGCCGGGCATCGGCAGATGCCATGGCTGCTCCATCGCAGCGGCGACGATAGCCATCATGAGTGTCGATGCCATCAGTTGAAACGTTGCCGTGCCCAATGGGGCTGCGCCCTTCAGCAATCGCCGCGCCGCCAGCGCTGCGAAGCCATAGCTAAGCGCCCCGCCGAGACAGAGCAGAATGCCGAGCCCCTGCCCCGTCCGCGTCTCCACGCCCCATCCTCTTAGAATGATCACGCCAACCAGCCCCAGCGCCACGCCGGCCAGGCGCCGCATCTGCAACGCCTCCTCTCCCGCCGCCGCCATCACGATCACCGTGAACAGTGGCGTGGTGGCATTCAGGATCGACGCCAATCCGCTCGGGATAAAAGTCTGCCCCATCACGATCAGCGAAAACGGAATCACATTGTTGAGCAATCCAATCGCGAAGAATGGTCTCCAGCCGATCAGGCCCTTGGGAAAGCTGATGCCCCGGATACGGAGCAGCGGCAGCAGAATGGCCGCGCCAAGCGCGACGCGCAGAAACACCAGCGTCAGCGGCGGCAATTCCCGTAAGCCCGCGCCGTTGAAGAAGAACGAGCCGCCCCAGAGGATCGAGAGCACCACGAGCAGCGACCAGTCTTGCGCGTCGATCCGGTTGTCGTTCGGGGGCATGGCGTCCAAATTCCGGTCAGGCCCTACCGCCTAGGTAAGTTCGGCAGGAGACGCCACCCGATTTCCGATGAGTCTTTTGGGATCTCGCACTCGGACATATCAAGCGACAGAGCCGCCCGAGTCGCAGCTCCGGCTAGGAAGGCTTCTTTGGCCGCGACACCAGCTCGATCATCTTGCCTTCGTCATCATCGGGTGCAACGGCCTTGGCGCGATCGTAGGCCTCGACCGCAGCACTCGAGACCAGCGGCTTGTCGGCCAGCAGGCTCTCGGCGAGCTTCACGGCATAAGCGGCATCCTTGTGCCGCAGCGCCGCCGTGAACGTCGCGCCGCTGAAATCGCGGGCGACCATGCGCTTGGAGTGGCGCTGCACCTGCGGGCTTGCGGCCACGCCCGCCTGGATCGACTCCAGCACCAGGTTCATGTCGAGCCCGGCCTGCTCGGCGATCGCGAGCCCTTCGGCGAGGCCGGCGATCTGGACCGCACCCATCAGATTGTTGATGAGCTTGTAGACCGTGCCGGAGCCGACCGCGCCGAAATGGCGGATGGTCGAGCCGATCGGTTCGAGATAGGGCCGCGCGCGCTCAAGATCGGCCGCGTCAGCGCCGACCAGCAGTGTCAGCTTTCCGCTGGCCGCCGCATCCGGCAATCCCGTCACCGGGCAGTCGATGTAGATGAGGCCGCGCGCGTTGAGCTCGCGGCCCATCTCGCGCGCATGATCATAAGAAACTGTGGAGCATTCGATCGCGATGGTGCCGGCCTTTGCCGTCTTGGCCGCGCCCTTGAGCCCGAGCCAGACCGCGCGCGAGACCTCGTCGTCGGCAACCATGGTCACGACGGCGTCGGCATCGATCGCAGCATCCTCCGGCGAGGTCGCCCAAAGCGCGCCGCGCGCGATCAGGTCTTCCGCCTTGGCCTTGCTGCGATTCCAGAGCGTCACCGTGAAGCCGGCATCGAGATAGCGGCCGGCCATGCCATGGCCCATCCGTCCAAGCCCGATGAAGGCGACGCGGGTCATGCTAGTCCACGTCCTCGATCTCGCCGGTGGCGGTGCCGAACGCGCGCTGCGCCAGCGTCGCGGCCATGAAATCATCGAGCTCGCCGTTAAGCACGCCCGATGTGTCCGAGGTCTGCACGCCCGTGCGCAGGTCCTTCACCATCTGGTACGGCTGGAGCACGTAGGAGCGGATCTGGTGGCCCCAGCCGATATCGGTCTTGGCGGCCTGGTCGGCGGCGGCTTTCTCCTCGCGCCTCTTCAGCTCCATCTGGTAGAGCCGCGCGCGCAGCATGTCCCAGGCCTGCGCCCGGTTCTTGTGCTGGGAGCGACCGGCCTGGCAGACCACGGCAACGCCGGTCGGGATATGCGTCAGCCGCACCGCCGACTCGGTTTTGTTGACGTGCTGGCCGCCGGCGCCGCCCGAGCGCATGGTATCGGTGCGGACGTCGGATTCCTTGATGTCGATCTTGATGCTGTCGTCGATGACCGGAAACACGGCGACCGACGAGAACGAGGTGTGCCGCCGCGCGTTGGAATCGAACGGCGAGATCCGCACCAGGCGATGCACGCCGGCCTCGGTCTTGAGCCATCCATAGGCGTTGCGACCGGAGACCTGGATGGTTGCGGACTTGATGCCGGCCTCTTCGCCGTCGGACTCCTCCATAACCTCGACCTTGAAGCCGTGGGTCTCGGCCCAGCGCGTGTACATGCGGAGCAGCATCTGCGCCCAGTCCTGGCTCTCGGTGCCGCCGGCGCCGGCATGGACTTCGAGATAGGAATCGAAACTATCGGCCTCGCCCGACAGCAGCGCCTCGAGCTCGCGCCTTGCCACTTCCTTCTTAAGGGCTTTCAGTGCGGATTCGGCCTCGGCCACGACACCTGCATCGCCCTCGGCCTCGCCGAGCTCGATCATGCCGATGTCGTCCTCGAGCTCCTGCTCGACCTTGCCGATGCCCGAGAGCGAATCCTCCAGCGAGGTTCGCTCCTGCATCAGCTTCTGGGCCTTCTGGGGATCGTTCCAGAGGTTGGGATCTTCTGCGAGCTTGTTCAGCTCAGCGAGGCGCGCCGTCGATTTCTCGACGTCAAAGATGCCTCCTCAGCAGCCCGACTGACTGCTTGATCTCTTCTACCAACCGTTCGATTTCGGCGCGCATGTCGTTCTCTGGTCTCGCGGAATTGTTCCCGCGTCTAAGTGCAATGCCGATGTAGCGGCGGCGGCTGCAAAGCGCAACCGCCCGCTACCCAAACGCCGGCGTTATCCGCTAGTACAGCCCGCCGGTGCCCGGACGCATGAAGAAGCCGGAATCCGGCGGCTGCTGTTGCTGCGACGCGCGCCCGTCGGCGTCGGCAACGCCGATGACCGAGTAGTTGTCCGGCGGCGCCGTGCCCGGCTTGAAGGCTTCGAGAATGGTTCCGCCAGTCTCGCCGGGGCCGGCGCGCATGCCGGTCTTGGCCACCACGCGAACCAGCTTGATGCCGGCGGGCACCTTGAACGGGACCGCCTGCTTGTCGGCGAGCGCGAGCTTGAGGAAGTCGCGCGCGATCGGAGCGGCCAGATGGCCACCGGTCGCGGCGTTGCCTTTGCCGAGCGGACGCGGCTTGTCGTAGCCCATGTAGATCGCAACCGCGACGTCCGGCGAGAAGCCGACGAACCAGGCGTCCTTGGCCTCGTTGGTGGTGCCGGTCTTGCCGGCGATCGGCTTGCCGACCTCCTTGACCACGGTGGCCGTGCCGGCCTGGACCACGCCTTCCATCAGCTCGGTGATCTGGTAGGCGGTCATGGAGTCCAGCACCTGCTCGCGGCGGTCGATCAGCTGCGGCTCGGTCTGGCTCTTCCAGCCACCCGGCGCGTCGCAGCCGCGGCATTCACGCTGGTCGTGCTTGAAGATGGTGCGCCCATAGCGATCCTGGATACGGTCGATCAGCGTCGGCTTCACGCGGCGGCCGCCATTGGCGAGCATCGAATAGGCCGTCACCATGCGCATCGCCGTCGTCTCGCCGGCGCCGAGCGCGTAGGACAGATAGTTCGGCAGCTCGTCATAGACGCCGAAGCGGCGGGCATATTCGCCGATCAGGGGCATGCCGATATCCTGCGCGAGGCGCACCGTCACGGTGTTGAGCGACTGCCGCAGCGCGTTGCGCAGCGTCACCGGCCCCTGGAACTTGCCCGAGGAGAAGTTTTCCGGCCGCCACACGCCGGCGCCTTGGCCCTGGTCGATTTCGATGGGCGCATCGAGCACCACGGTCGAGGGCGTGTAGCCATTGTCGAGCGCCGCCGAATAGACGATCGGCTTGAACGACGAGCCGGGCTGCCGGTAGGCCTGGGTGGCGCGGTTGAACTGGCTCTGGTCGAACGAGAAGCCGCCGACCATGGCGAGCACGCGGCCGGTCAAGGGATCCATCACCACCATCGCGCCGGACACTTCGGGGATCTGGCGCAGACGGTACTGGCCCTCGACGGGGGTGCCGTCCTTGTAGAGCGGATCGGCATAGATCACGTCGCCGGGCTGCAGCACCTGCGACACCGCACTCGCCGCCCTGCCCTTGGCGGGCCCCGCGGCCGCCCTCGCCCATTTGATGCCGTCGAGCGTGATCAGGCCGGTTTCGCGCTGCTTGCTGACGGCGCCGCCGAGCTCGCGGCCCGGCTGGAAGCCGATCCGCGCCGACTGGTCGCTGGTTTCCAGCACCACCGCCATCCGCCATGGCGAGATGTCGGAGAGCGACTTGATCTCGGCGAGCTTCACGCCCCAGTCGCCCGAAATATCGAGCTTGCTCATCGCGCCGCGATAGCCCTGCTGCTCGTCATAGTTCACCAGGCCCGTGACCATGGTCTTGCGCGCCATGACCTGGATCTTCGGATCCAGCGTGGTGCGTACCGACAGGCCGCCCTCATAGAGCTTCTTCTCGCCATAGCGCTCGAAGATGTCGCGCCGGACTTCCTCGGCGAAATATTCGCCCGCGAAGGTGTGGGCGCCGTTGGCGCGGTTGGTGACGGCCAGCGGCTCCTTGCGCGCCTTCTCGGCGTCGGCCTGCTTGATCCAGCCGTTCTCCTGGAGGCGATCGACCACGTAGTTGCGGCGCTCGATGGCGCGGTCGCGGTTACGCACCGGATGCAGGGTTGCCGGCATCTTCGGCAGCGCCGCGAGATAGGCGGCTTCGGCAACCGTGAGCTCGTTCACCGATTTGTCGAAATAAACCAGCGACGCGGCTGCGATGCCGTAAGCACCGAGGCCGAGGTAGATTTCGTTCAGATACAGCTCGAGGATCTTGTCCTTCGAATAGGTCTTCTCGATCCGCATCGCCAGCAAGGCTTCCTTGATCTTGCGGGCGAACGAGACCTCGTTGGTCAGGAGGAAGTTCTTGGCGACCTGCTGCGTGATCGTGGAAGCGCCCTGCGGACGCCGGTTCGAGCCGTAGTTCTGGATGTAAACCAGGCCGGCGCGCGCCATGCCGGTGTAGTCGATGCCGCCATGCTCGTAGAAATTCTTGTCCTCGGCCGCGAGGAAGGCGTTGATCACGAGCTTCGGCACCGCCTGGATCGGCAGGTACAGCCGCCGCTCCTTGGCGTATTCGCCAAGCAGCGAGCCGTCGACCGCGTGCACGCGGGTCATCACCGGCGGCTCGTAATCCTGAAGCTGAGAGTAGTCCGGCAAATCCTTGGAGAAATGCCAGATCAGGCCTGCCACGGCCCCGACACCAACAAGGAACAACACCGTTCCCGCGGCGAACAGGAAGCCCATGAACCGCACCAGCAAGCGCATTATCTGTTTATCCGTTCAATCCCTGGATCAGCCGAGATCAGTCCGAGATCAGTCTAAGATCAGCCCAAAGCCAGCCCACGACGCCCAAAACAGGCGCCAACCTCACGTCGCGAATCCACCGGCCTACTCGATCACATCAGTGCCGGACCTGAAGACGCTCGCCGAACGGGATTCTCGTCGATTCCGGAACCCCCTGCGGCGTTTTTATAAAGCGCCCGCTGTGGCCAAACTAGGGCTTTGACGGCAGGACCGGAAAACCCTTTCAATTTGAAGACCCGGCTGTGGCCATCCGTTTGGCCAGGAACCCGTCGATCGCCTGCGCCATCGAGGTCACGGCGCGGGACCGCCAGCCCTCGGAGACCAGATGCTCGAGGTCTCCCTTATTGGAGACATAACCGATCTCGACCAGCACCGACGGCACGTCGGGCGCCTTCAACACCCGGAAGCCGGCCGACTTCAGGGGATGCTTGTGCATCCGCACCGTCGACTTCATTTCGCCCATCAACAGACGAGCGAAACGATTTGAAAAGGTGCGGGTTTCGCGCTGCGTGAGGTCGATCAGGATGTCGGCGACATCGGTCGGCTCCTCGGCGAGGTTAAAGCCGGCGATCGCATCCGCCCGGTTTTCCGCGTCCGCGAGCCGTTCGGCCTCGGCGTCCGAGGCCTTGTCGGACAGCGTGTAGATCGTGGCGCCCTGCGCGTCGCCCTCGGCGCGCGGCAGCGCGTCGGCGTGGATCGAGACGAACAGCGCGGCCTTCAGGCTGCGGGCGACTTTGACCCGGTCGTTGAGGGGAATGAAGGTGTCGTCGTCCCGCGTCATCACTACGCGGTATTTGCCGGTCTTCTCCAGCCGGTCGCGCAGCGCACGGCCAAAGGCCAGCACCAGGTTCTTCTCGCTTTCGCCGCTCGACTGCGTGCCATTGTCGATGCCGCCATGACCGGGGTCGATCACGACCACCGCACGGCCATCGGCCTTCTGCTGGACGGCTTCCGGCGTTGCGGCCGTCGAGACCGCGGCAGGCGGCGCCTCGCCGACCGCGGGCCGCAGCTCGGGGCGGTTTTCCGGGGCCAGCGATTGCACGAAGGCGGCGCGGTCGACCTCCTCCAGCTCCAGCACGAGTCGGGCCGGCTGTCCGTTGGCCGCCTCCAGCACGTAGGAATTGGCGATCTTGGCTGGTCCCGCCAGATCAAACACGATTCGCGAGCCGCCGGGCATCACGAGCCCATAGCGGAACGCCTTCACGAGCCCTCGCCCCCCGGTCCCCGTGCCCGAGGGCAGTTGAAAATTGAGCTGGGGCACATCGACCACCACGCGGTACGGATCGGCGAGCGTCACTGCGCGGAAGCTGACGGTCTGATCGAGGTCGAGAATGAAGCGGGTCTGCCTGCCGTCGCCGGCCAGCCGGGCGGCCGAGGCGATCGGAAAATTCGTTACGGCAACAGTGGGTTGCGACGGACTCTCGGCCGCGCTGAGGCGCGAGGAATCGGCACATGGCAAGGCTGCGGCGCACAGAAGTGCACACCCCAGCAGAACCCTTTGACTTGCGCGGCCCGCCACCGATTCCGTGCCTCCGAGCAGCCCTTTTAACGCAATAGAACCACAGGGTTAATCGATCCTTAATGACGGAGATGCGAAACTCGCTGACTGTGACCGGCTTGCGACGGTCCCTTGCACGGCCGGCCCATTCCTCGTATGTACGAGGTGCTGACGGCCATTATTTCCGGTTGTGTCGCATTCAGCCTCCCGGTGCTGCGCCGGAACTCTCAAGGTTTGGGAATTCCAGCGTTTTCCGTTCCCCCCGAAGGCCAGCGCGGTGCGCGGCAGGGCGGTGGATCGGGTCAAGCCCCGGCGGCAGACGGTTCCCGGTTACCCCTGTGTTTCCGGGACAGTTCTGACAGCGACGTGGCCCATTACCCGATCCCTTAATCCCAAGGGAGCGGTTCAATCTTCGGGATGAGCGCTTCCGCGCCACGCCTGGCCAGCAGCAACTGATTGAGGGGCGGCCTCGCCGCCCAATGTTTCATACGGGCCGACGCTTGATGCGCCAGACTGTGCCGACGAATTCTGAAGGATCATTCGCGACGCTGCGGAGTAAAACTCCCGCGCGCCGCCTTGGCCCTCCAGCTTCCGATTCGGCAAGGCGCGAGAGACGGCGTTTCGGCCTTCCCCTCACCCCCGAATCAGGTGGACCGTCGCGTCACCCGGCAGCGCTCATCGCGCCCACGGTGAATCGCGCCCGCCGCCGCCAAGAGTTAAGACATGCCCAACAAGATGTTGATCGATGCCACCCACCCGGAGGAGACCCGGGTCGTCGTGGTCCGTGGCAATCGCGTCGAAGAGTTTGACTTCGAGACCGCGCAACGCAAGCAACTGCGCGGGAACATCTACCTCGCCAAGGTCACCCGGGTGGAGCCTTCGCTCCAGGCCGCCTTTGTCGAATATGGCGGCAACCGCCACGGCTTCCTCGCCTTCAGCGAAATTCATCCCGACTACTACCAGATCCCGGTCGCCGACCGGCAGGCGCTGATCGAAGCCGAGGAGCAGGCCCACCGCGAGGCCGAGGAGGAGAGCGAGAACCGCTCCCACGGCCGCCGCCGCTCGCGCCACCGCAACTCCCGCCGCCGCAGCCACGGTGAGCGCGTCCAGAGCGACATCGTCGGAGGCCTCGAGGCCGGTGCCGATCCCGCTGCCCAGCCGATCGAGGGCGAGGCGCTGCCGGAGCACGCGGAGGGCGAGCATCTGCACGCCGAGACGGAGCATCACGGCGAGCACGAAGCTCACGATCACGAACATGATCACGACGATCATGGGCACGACGATCATCATCACGCTCACGATGACGACCACCATCACGCACACGATCATGATGACCATGGCCGTGAAGGTGGCCACGATCACCACGGCCACGACCATGATCACACCGGCGAATCCCCCGCGCCCGTCGCAGCCATTGGCGCCGAGCCCGTGGTCGCTGCCGAGCCCGAGGAAGCCGCTGTCTCCGAAGCGCAAGCCGAGGCTCTGGCCGAAGCCGTGACAGCCGCCGCTGAGCCGGCCGACGCCGTATACACGGCCGGCGAGACCGTCGAGGCTCCGCATCACGAAGCCGAAGCGAGGGCCGACGAAGACGACGACGAGGATGAAGAAGGCGAGGAAGCCGAAGATGAAGTCGTCGAATCCGTCGGCGGCGACGACGTGCTGGAGGAGGTGCCGGAGCGCACCTTCCGCCCGCGCCGCCAGTACAAGATCCAGGAAGTCATCAAGCGCCGCCAGGTGATGCTGGTGCAGGTCGTCAAGGAAGAGCGCGGCAACAAGGGCGCAGCGCTGACGACCTACCTGTCGCTCGCCGGCCGCTATGCCGTGTTGATGCCGAACACCGCGCGCGGCGGCGGCATCAGCCGCAAGATCACGAGCGCCCAGGACCGTTCGCGCCTGAAGGAAGTGGTTCAGGATCTCGACGTTCCCGAGGGCATGGGAATCATCCTGCGCACGGCGGGTGCTGCCCGCACCAAGCCCGAGATCAAGCGCGACTTCGAATATCTGATCCGGATGTGGGAGACGGTACGCGACCTGACGCTGAAGTCGCAGGCCCCGACGCTCGTCTACGAGGAAGGCTCGCTGATCAAGCGCTCGCTGCGCGACCTCTACAACAAGGAGATCGACGAAATTCAGGTCGCCGGCGAATCCGGCTACCGCGAAGCGCGCGATTTCATGAAGATGCTGATGCCCGCCAATGTCAGCGCGGTGAAGCAGTATCGCGACGGCCAGCCGCTGTTCTCGCGGATGGGCGTCGAAAGCCAGCTGGACGCGATGTTCTCGCCGACCGTGCAGTTGCGGTCCGGCGGCTACATCGTGATCAACCAGACTGAGGCGCTGGTCTCGATCGACGTCAACTCCGGCCGCTCGACGCGTGAGCACCATATCGAGGACACCGCGCTCAAAACCAACCTGGAAGCGTCCGAAGAGGTCGCCCGCCAGCTTCGGCTTCGCGACCTCGCCGGCCTGATCGTCATCGACTTCATCGACATGGACGAGAAGCGCAACAACCGGGCGGTCGAACGCAAGCTGTCCGACTGCCTCCGGCAGGATCGCGCGCGCATCCAGGTCGGACGCATCTCGCATTTCGGCCTGCTGGAGATGTCGCGCCAGCGCATCCGCGCCAGCGTGCTGGAATCCTCGACCGATCCCTGCCCGCATTGCGGCGGCACCGGTCACGTGCGTTCGGTGTCTTCGGTTGCGCTCCAGCTGCTGCGCGGCCTCGAAGAGATCCTGATGAAGGGCGCGACCCACAATCTCGTGGTCCGCACTCGCACCGACGTCGCGCTCTATGTGCTGAACCACAAGCGCGGTCATCTGCGCGACCTCGAAAACGGCTTCAAGGTCACGCTGGCGGTCATCGCCGATCCGAGCGTCAGTGGACCGCAGGCCTATCTGATCGACCGCGGCGAGCAGGTGCATACGCTCGAGGCCGCCAAGGCATTGCTGGCTGCACAGGCGGCCGCAAGCCCGCCGCCCATCGCCGAAGAGGCCTATGACGACGAGGAGTTCGATTCCGAACTCGAATCCGAGGTCGAGACTGAAGAGACCGAAGGTCTCGCCGAGGAGCAGACCGGCGAAGCCGCAACCGAACAGGATGGCCAGCGTCGCAAGCGCCGCCGGCGTCGGCGCGGTCGCGGTGCCCAGCGTGACGGCGAGTTGCGCGAGGACAGCGCCCCCGCCCTTCCCGAGGCGGCACTCGCTGCAGGCGAAGCAGACGAGGACGCGGAATCCGAGCAGGATGGCGAGGAGAGCGAAGAACAGCGGGCCCGCGGCGACCAGCAGGGTGCCGGCGATCGCAGCAGGCGCCGGCGCGGCCGGCGCGGCGGACGTCGTCGGCGCGGCGGTGGCGAGGAGGGTCTTGCCGGATCCATCGGTGACGAGCTCGCAGCCAGCCCGCCGTCGGAGGCGACCGATGCGGTTGCCGATTTCGACGACTTCTCGCCGCAGTCTTCGCCGTCCATCGCGCACACCGAGGCAGCGGGGGATATGCAGGCCACCCAATCCGAGCCGCGCTCCGACGAGGTGCGGGCGGATACGCCCGCTCAGATCGAACGGGCTCAGGCCGAGCCAGCTCACATCGAGCCGGTGTCTTCTGCCACATCGGACGACACCGCATCCGACGACAAGGCGGCGCGCCGCCGCTCTACGGTCCGGGAAAAGGTGAGCTTCCTGTCGAGCGGCCAGCCCGAGCCGGCGACACCGGTTGCGTCAGCGCCTGAGCCAGTTGCCCCACCCGCGCCGGCTCCCGAACCCGCAGCGGAGAGGACAGCCGAAACGCCTGCCGCACCGCGTCGCGCAGGTTGGTGGTCGCGCCGTTTCGGCGGCGGCGAATAGGCCCGACAGCAAACAGAAAACGCCCGGCATGGCCGGGCGTTTTTCGTTTCAGTGCACACCATAGCGCTATTGCGCCGGCTCGCCGTCACCAGGCGGCGCCACGTCGCGCGATGCGATCTGGCGGAGCTGGTCGTAGAGATCGGGCGCCTCGCTGGTGCAGAGACAGACACCCGTGGCGGAAGGCGCATCGCCGGCGTTGAGGTAGGCGTGGCCCATGGTGCTGTCGAGATAGATGCCGTCGCCTTCGCCAAGGATTTCCGGCGCGTAGAACTCGGTGTGGACGGCAACGCGTCCGCTCGTCACCAGAAAATACTCCTCGCCGGCATGTCGCAGCAGCGGACCGAACTCGTCCAGCGAGCGCGCGCGGACCTCGGCCATGATCGGCACCATGCGTTTGCCGATCAGGTCCGTGCATTGATAGCTGTAAGTATAGAATTTCGTGGTGATCACCTGGCCCTGCCCAGCCCGACTGATGCTGCGCCGCGCCGTGACCGGCCGCCCCTGCGCAGGAACAGAGATCGCCGGATTGAACAGCTCGGCGATTTCCATCTTCAGGCCTGAGGTCAGCTGCAGCAGCTTGTCGTAGGTCAGCGACATCAGGCCGTTCTCGACCTTGGACAGGGTCGAGAGCGCCATGCCGGTCCGCTCGGCCACCTGCTTGAGCGTGAGGCCGCGCGCCTGGCGAGCCGCCTTGAGGCACTGGCCAAGCTGCGAATTGGGCCCTTCGGACGTCGCGATCTCGCTCATAAGGCAACGGTACCACGGCGGCCGAGAAATTGTTGACCGATCGATCTAATCTTTTCGGTGAAAGGGCCCAGAAGCGTCCCATTTGACCCTCCACTGAGCAGAATTTCCAAGATTTGTGCACGAAATGCCTCGCTTTGACGAATATACGTGCGCGAGCCTTACTTTCCGATATGCTAAATTATTTTCATAATTTGAAAGGAACTGGCATGTCTGGACTTTGCGATTCCAGCGCCGTTGATCTGCGCCGCCTGTTGGCTGCGCGGGCGATCTCGCCTGTCGAACTGCTGGACGCCTGCCTGTCGCGCATCGCCACCATCAATCCCGCCGTCAACGCGGTCGTCACGCTGGACGAGCCCGGCGCGCGCGCCGCCGCGAAAGCGGCCGAGGCTGCCATCCTGCGCGGCGAAGATCGCGGCGCGCTGCACGGACTCCCCGTTCTGATCAAGGACACCCAGGACACCGCGGGGATGCGCACGACTTATGGCAGCCCCCTGTTGCGAGACCACGTACCGGCGGCCGACCAGGGTTCGGTCGCTCGCCTGCGCGTCGCCGGTGCCATCATCATCGGCAAGACCAACACGCCGGAATGGGCGGCGGGCGGCAACACCCGCAATCCCGTTTTCGGCGCGACCGGCAATCCCTTCGATCCCATGCGCTCGGCCGCCGGCTCCTCCGGCGGCTCGGCAGTGGCGCTCGCCTGCGGCATGGCCTCGCTCGCCTCGGGCTCGGACACCGGCGGGTCCTTGCGCAATCCCGCAGGCTTCGCCGGCATCGTTGGGATGCGTCCGTCCTACGGCCTCGTGGCGAGCGAAAAGCGCGCGTTCGGCTGGTCTAATTTGTCGACCGACGGGCCGATGGCGCGCAATGTCGCCGATACCGCGCTGATGCTCTCGGTCATGGCGAGCGACGATGCCCGCGATCCGCTCGCCTACACCCTGCCCGGCGAGCCCGTGCGCGCGCGCGCCGAGCGCTGGGCCGCGCCGCGCCCGGCGGAGCTTGGCAAGCTGCGTCTCGCCTTCACTGAAGACTTCGGCTTCGCACCGACCGAGCAGGCCATCCGCCGCACGTTCCGCGATCGCGTGAAGAGACTTGCGCCTCTGTTCGCCGAATGCCGCGAGGCGGCGCCGGACTGCGCGGGGGCGGACGATGCCTTTGCCGTGCTGCGCGCAGGATTGTTCCTGGCGATGCATGGCAAGAACTACAAAGAGCGTCCCGAGATGCTCGGCCCCAACGTCCGCGCCAATGTCGAAGAAGGCCTGAACTATACGCTCGAAGACCATTCGCGCGCCGCCACGACGCAGACACGGATCTATCGTGCCTATCAGAGCTTCTTCGAAAGCTGCGACGTGCTGATCAGCCCGACCATCACGCTGAGCCCGCGGCCCTGGTCCGAGCTCTATCCGGCCGAGATCGACGGGGCGCCGACGAAATCCTACTTCCACTGGCTCGCGCTCGCCTACGCCGTAACGCTCGCAGGACACCCCGCGATCAGCATTCCGCTCGGCCTCGATGAAGCCGGCCTGCCGCTCGGCCTCCAGATCGTCGGCCCGCGTGGCGGCGACGCCATTGTGCTTTCGGTGGCCGCGAGTCTCGAGGCTGCGTTCGCCGGTGACATGCACATGTGCCGGCCGGTGCCCGACCTGGCGCGATTGGCCGTGGCACCGCCGCTGTCCGACGCGCCAGGCTTCCTCACCTGGGAATAGATCAAGACAAGCTGGCTGGAACGCCGGATCGCCGGCAAATCGGAGACGCGCATGACCGAATTGCTCTCGAAACGGAAGACCGGCATCGTCACCTTCGTCCTGCTCTATATCGCCTATTGCATCTCCTACATCGACCGCGCGGCGATTTCGCTGGCGTTGGCCCAGATCGGCAAGGACTTCAATCTCCAGGCCGCCGATCTCGGCATCGTCATCAGCGCGTTCTTCCTCGGCTATGCCGCGATGCAGGTGCCGGGCGGCTGGCTCGCAGATCGCTTCGGCTCGAAATATGTGGTGATCGTCACGATCGTGATGTGGTCGCTGTTCACGGCGTTCACGAGCCTTGCCTGGTCGCTTGCCTCGCTGATCGCGATCCGCTTCATCTTCGGCATCGCCGAGGGCGGCTTTCCGCCGGCCAGCATCCGCGCCATCGCGGAAGTGTTCAAGAAGGACAGCCGGCCGAAGATGTCGTCGCTGCTGCTGTCATCGAACTATGCCGGCAGCATGCTCGCGCCGCTGATCATGGCGCCGCTCATCCTCTGGCTGGGCTGGCGCCATGCCTTCAACGCGATCGGCATTGCCGGCCTTGTCTTCGCAGTGCTCTATTTCGTGTTCATCCCGCATCTGGGACGCTCGATCGAGACCGGCGCAGGCGCATCGTCGGCTAGGGCTGAAAACCGCGCGCCGATGCGCGAGCTCATGAAGAATCCGCTGCTGTGGCAGTTGATGGTGGTGTGGTTCGGTCTGAGCTGCGTCAACAAGGGCCTGGATTCCTGGATGCCGCTCTATTTGCTTCAGCAGCGCGGGCTCGACCTCAAGACCGTCGGCGTGGTCGCACCGATTCCGTTCGTGATGGCGACCATTGCGACCGCGATCGGCGGCTGGGTGATGACGACATTCTTCAACGAGCGCGAGAAATATCTCCTGATCGGCAGCTCCGCATTGACCGGCATCTTCCTCTACGCCATGTACAAGGCGGAGACGATCACAATGCTGATCGCCTATCAGTCGGTGGTCTACTTCTTCAAATCCTTCGTGCTGGCCTCGGTGATTGCGCTTCCGACAAAGCTACTCCGTGACGACCAGATCGGATCGGGTGTCGGCATGGTCAATCTCGGCGGCCAGAGCGCGGGCTTCGTGGCTCCTGTCGCCATCGGCTTCATCGTGACCGGAACCGGATCGTTCGATGCGGCCTTCGGCTTCCTGGTGGCGATGACCGCGCTGTCCGTCGTGGTTGCCGCAACCATCAGCACGGCCCAGCCGACGCTTGCACCGAAGCCGGCCTGACAGGAGAATTCCGCCAATGCAAAGCGCGATCGTTCTTGGCGGCGGCATGGTGGGCGTCGGGGCTGCGCTGCATCTTCAGCAGCGCGGCTGGTCGGTCACCCTGGTCGATCGCCGGGAGCCGGGCCGCGAGACCAGCTATGGCAATGCCGGGATGATACAAGCCGAGGCGGTGCGGCCCTATCCGATGCCGCGCGATCTGGCCACGCTCCTGAAGATCGCGACCGGCCGCACCAACGACGTCCGCTACAGCTTCTCTTCGCTCCACCGCCACGTCGAACCGCTGCTGCGCTATTGGTGGCATTCGGCGCCGAAGCGGCATCGCGAGGCGATCGAAGCCTGGGCACGGCTGATTGCGTATGCGACGCCAGAGCACGACATCCTCATCCGCGAGGCGCACGCCGACAATCTGATCCGCCGCGCGGGCTATCGCGTGCTGCACCGCGACCCCGCTTCATTCGACCTCGCGATCCAGACGGCGGAAGAAGACCGGCGCGAATTCGGCGTGAATTTTCGCGTGCTCTCGGGCAGCGAGCTGACGAAGGCCGAGCCGATCCTGCGCGACGATCTTCCCGGCGCAATCCATTGGCTCGATACGTGGACCGTGTCCGATCCCGGTGCTCTGGTGACGGCCTATGCTGGCCTGTTCGAGCGCCTCGGCGGCACGCTTCGGCTCGGTGACGCCCAGACCTTGCAGCAGACCGCCACCGGCTGGTCGGTCGACACCGACAACGGACGCATCGACGCCGGCTCCGCCGTGGTGACGCTCGGGCCGTGGTCGCCCGATCTCCTGCACAAATTCGGCTATCGCATTCCTCTGGTGCGCAAGCGCGGCTATCACATGCATTACAGCGGCGGCTCTTCGCTCGATCTGCCGCTGGTCGACAAAGGCGGCGGCTACGCCATGGGTCCAATGGCCAAGGGGATCCGCATCACCACCGGTGCGGAGCTCACCGGCCCGGAGGCGCTGCCAACCCCGGTGCAACTCGCCAGCGCCGAAGCTTCGGCACGGGAGCTGATCGACCTCGGCGCGCGGGTCGAGCCGGAGCCGTGGTTCGGCACTCGCCCCTGCACGCCCGACATGCTGCCGGTGCTCGGCCCTGCCCCGCGCCACTCCGGCCTCTGGATGAATTTCGGCCACGGCCACCAGGGCTTCACGCTGGGCCCCGCGACGGGACGTCTGCTCGCCGAGATGATGAGCGGCGAGACGCCGTCGATTGATCCGACGCCATACCGGCCCGAGCGCTTCTAGCTCTCGGCCTTCGCGGAAAGAAAAAGGGCTGGTCGAGGATCTCGACCAGCCCTGTTACTTCGGGACCTGACGGCGATCGGCGTCGTCCGATCTGGCTTGCAGCTCAGTCCGTCGTGACAGCCGTTTCCATGTCGGTCGGATCGATCTGCTTGGAAAGGTTGGCGTTGAGCTTGTCGCGGTCGAGCTCGCCCTCCCACCAGGCGACGATCACGCAGGCGACGCCGTTGCCGCACAGATTGGTCAGCGCGCGGCATTCGCTCATGAACTTGTCGATGCCGAGCACGATCGCCATGCCCGGCACGAGGCGCGGATCGACCACGGCAAGCGTTGCCGCCAGCGTGATGAAGCCCGCACCGGTGATGCCGGAAGCGCCCTTCGAGGTCAGCATGGCCACGATCAGGATGGTCAGCTGCTGGCCGAAGGTGAGATCGACGCCCAGCGCCTGCGCGATGAACAGCGTCGCCAGCGTCATGTAGATGTTGGTGCCGTCGAGGTTGAACGAATAGCCCGTGGGCACCACGAGGCCGACCACCGATTTGGAGCAGCCGAGCCGTTCCAGCTTCTCCATCAAGGACGGCAGCGCGCTTTCCGAGGACGAGGTACCAAGCACGATCAGCAGTTCGTCCTTGATATAGGCCAGGAACTTGAAGATCGAGAAGCCGGCCAGGCGCGCGATGATGCCGAGCACGACGAACACGAACAGTGCCGCGGTGACGTAGAAGGTCGCGATCAGCCCGATCAGATTGAGGATCGCACCGGTGCCGAACTTGCCGATAGTATAGGCCATCGCGCCGAAGGCGCCGATCGGTGCTGCGCGCATCACGATGGAGATGACGCCGAACACGGCATGCGCGGCGTCGTCGATGAAGCTGCGGATGGTATGACCACGCTCGCCAAGGCCCATGAGGGCGAAGCCGAACAGCACCGAGAACAGCAGCACCTGCAAGATCTCGCCTTGCGCGAAGGCGCCAACCACGGTGTCGGGAATGATGTGCAGAATGAAATCGACGCTCTTCTGGCCCTCAGCCTGCTTGGCAAAGTTGGCGACGGCCTGCGCGTTTGCGGCTGCGCTGCCGAAGCCGGCGCCCGGCTTGACGAGATTGCCGATGACGAGGCCGATCACCAGTGCAAAGGTCGAGACGATTTCGAAATAGACCAGCGCCTTGACGCCGATGCGGCCGACCTTCTTGGCGTCCTGGATGTGGGCGATGCCCGAGACCACGGTGCAGAAGATGATCGGAGCGATCACCATCTTGATCAGCTTGACGAAGCCGTCGCCGAGCGCCTTGATCCATTCGTTGGTGGCGACCGACGGCCACAGCCAGCCGACGATGGCACCGAGCACGATCGCGATCAGCACCTGGACGTAGAGAACTCTATACCACGGCTTGGCGGCGGCGGCCGGTGTATCCGGCACTCCCGCCATCGTTGTTGTTGTCATTGTTTCACTCCCCCTAAAACTCCGGTCCAGCCAAGATCAACTTGGCCGGCCCTGTCAATTGGAACTGCTCGGACTTGCGCGCTTTACCGGCGGTCGAGAAGCCGGCGCGCCGCCGGCATCAGCGTCGCCCCAAGCGCGTTCTTGACCAACGATGCGGCGATGAATGGCACGATGCCGACCTGCCAGGCCTTAGGCATGCCAAGGCCGAGGCCGAAGGCCAGCCAGCCGAACCCGGCGGTCAGAATGACGAGGTGGCCAACGGCCATCGCCGCAAACAGCAACACCACGCTGCGATCCCAGCCGCGCTCGGCGAGCCAGCCGGTGACGAAGGCGGCGGCAACGAAGCCGAACAGGTAGCCGGCGGTCGGGCCGACCAGCGGCGCAATTCCCCCTACCGGGCCTGCGAAGACCGGCAGCCCGATCGCGCCCTCGGCGAGGTAGGCGATCATGGTTGCGCTGCCAAGGCGCCAGCCGTAGGCCGCGCCAATCATCAGCACGACCAGCGTCTGCAACGTCATGGGCACATAAGGCAGCGGCAGGTTCACCTTGGCCGACAGCGCCATCAAGGCGGTGCCGAGCGCGACCAGCACGAAGGCGCGCAGCGCGCCGGCGGCCTCGCCCGTCTGCGACGGCCACAACGTTGCGGCGAGAGGAAAATGCGGTGCGGCGGCGGATGGGACGGATCTGTCAGACAAGATGAACTCCGGAAGGCTTCGTGAAAAACTGGCGGCTATTTAAGCCAGTGAGCGATCCGGTCAACTGCCTCGCGCATCTCTTGAGGCGAGCGCGCGTAGGACAATCGTATGAACGAGCGGCCATGGATGGGATCGAAATCGAGGCCTGGCGTGGCCGCGACATGGGCCTGTTCGAGCATCTGCTTGGCGAACTCGAAACTGTCCGACGTGAAGTCCGAGACGTCGGCATAGAGGTAGAAGGCGCCGTCGGCAGGCAGGAACCTCGTCAATCCGGCCTTGGGCAGTCCCTCGATCAGGATGCGGCGGTTTTCCTGATAGCCATGCTTGATCTCCTCCATATCGGCCGTCCCGTCGAAAGCGGCTTCGGCCGCGATCTGCGACAGCGACGGCACCGAGATCGACAGGTTCTGCTGCAGGCGTTCGATTGGCCGCACCAGCATGTCCGGCACGACCATCCAGCCGACGCGCCAGCCCGTCATGCAAAAATACTTCGAGAACGAATTGATGACGAGCGCGTGCTGCGACAGCGCGGCTGCCGTCACCGCCGGAAACGCATAGTCGAGCCCGTGATATATCTCGTCGGAGATGAAGCGGATGCCGGCGTCCTCCGCCGCCGCGATCAGACTGGAAAGCGCCTCCCTGGACATCATCGTTCCGGTCGGGTTGGCGGGGCTGCCGATCAAAACGCCCTTCAGCGGCGCCTTGCGATGGGCGGAGAGCAGCGCCTCGCCGGTCAGGGCGTGGCGCGTCTCATCGCTGGTCTCGATCAGCACCGGCTCGCAGCCGAGCGCGGTGAGGATATGGCGGTACGGCGGATAGCCCGGCACCGTCACGGCGATGCGATCGCCGGGCTCGAACATCGACAGAAAGGCCAGGATGAAACCGCCCGAGGAGCCTGTCGTCACCACTACCCGTTCGGGGCTGACGGCGCAGCCATACGCATCGCGATAATGCCGCGCGATGCGCTCGCGCAGACTGGGGATGCCGAGCGCGGAGGTGTAGTCGATCCGCCCCGCTGCGAGCGCCGCATGCGCGGCCGCGATCGCGGTCTTGGGCGCGCCGGCCGCGGGCTGGCCGACCTCCATATGAATGACATGGCCTCCGGCCGCCTCGATTCGGGCTGCTGCGGCCATCACGTCCATCACCATGAACGGGGGAACATCGCTGCGGCGGGACGGTTCGAGCCACTGCCCCACCCGGTTCCTCAATGTCGCGTTCTGCATCGATTTCTGCTATTCGCTGGCGGACCGCTCCGTTCGGTCCGGAAAACCGGGCGCTTGCGCCCCAGACTGGCCGCATTGTACGGCTCATAAGGGCATATCGCGTATCCGGTGCGCCGCCAATCGCCAAAACCAATCACGAAACCGCCCTCCAAATCCGCTTGCCGGGACTGTTTGACCAAGACCGTTTGATGTCGTTCCAGATCGCATTGCGCAAGAAGGCCTCTGCCCTCACCGCCGTTGTGACCGCGGCGTCGATCATGCTGTCGGCGTTACCGGCGGCGCAGGCGCAGCAGAAGGGGCTGCCTGTCCTGCGCGACACCGAGACCGAGCAGCTGCTCCGCGAATACACCCGCCCGATCCTGCGCGCCGCCGGCCTGGAAAAGCAGAACATCCAGATGGTGATCCTGAACGAGGCCTCGTTCAACGCATTCGTCGCCGACGGTCGCCGCATCTTCGTCAATTACGGCGCGATCCTCCAATCGGACACGCCGAACCAGATCATCGGCGTGCTCGCGCACGAGACCGGGCATCTGGCCGGCGGCCATCTGTCGAAGCTGCGCGAACAGCTCGCCAACGCCCAGACCCAGATGATCATCGCCATGCTGCTCGGTGCCGGTGCGATGGTCGCAGGCAGCACACGCGGCAGCGGCAGCGCGGGCAACAACGGGCTTGCCAATGCCGGCGCCGCCGCGATCGCCGGGCCGCAGGAGATGATCCGCCGCTCGCTGTTGTCCTACCAGCGTCAGCAGGAGGAGAACGCCGACCGCGCCGGCGTGAAATTCCTGACCGCAACCCAGCAATCGCCGAAGGGCATGTACGAGACCTTCAAGCGCTTCACCAGTGAGAGCCTGTTCGCCGCGCGCGGCGCCGATCCCTATCTGCAGTCGCACCCGATGCCCGCCGAGCGCGTCGCAGCGCTCCAGGAGTTCGCCAGCACCAGCCCCTATTGGGACAAGAAGGACGATCCCGCGCTCCAGCTCCGCCACGACATGGTGCGCGCCAAGATCTCCGCCTTCATGGAGCGGCCGGAGACCGTGAACCGCCGCTATCCGCAGTCGAACGACAGCCTGCCCGCGCGCTATGCCCGCGCCATCAGCACCTATCTGCACGGCGACCTGCGCAGCGCGCTCGCCCAGATCGATGCGCTGATCCAGGTGCAGCCGAACAATGCGTATTTTTACGAGGTGCGCGGCCAGGCCCTGCTGGAAAGCGGCAAGCCTGCCGAGGCCATTCCGGCCCTGCGCAAGGCGGTGCAGCTTTCGAACAGCTCCCCCCTCATCGAGATGTTACTTGGGCAGGCTCTGGTTGGAACCGATAATAAGGCCTACACGGACGACGCCATCCGGATTCTCCGTGCCGCGGTGGCGCGGGAGCCTGAGGCGCCGCTCGGCTATATGCAGCTCGCGATGGCCTATGGCCGGAAGGGGGACTATGCCGAGGCCGATCTGGCATCGGCGCAAGCCGCATATCTGCGCGGCGACAACAAGACCGCCCGCGAGCTCGCCACGCGCGCGAAAACCCGTTTCGCCGTCGGCACGCCCGGATGGGTCAAGGCCGACGACATCGTGGCGGCCAAGCCGCCGCGCAACTAGAACGAAGCCTGATACCACGACGTCACGATACCGCGCCTAAGTCCGCCGGGACGTTTCCCGAAACCTGCTTTCGATAAGAGGATTTGCCCATGCCTTCGCTGCGCCTGCTTGCTCCCGCGCTGTTTGCACTCGCCATGTTTGGCGCAACCGTGCCCGCTTCGGCCGACAGCTTCTCCGAGGGTCAGCGCACCGACATCGAAGCGATCGTCAAGAACTACCTCGTCAGCCATCCCGAGGTGCTCGAGGAGGCCATGGCCGAGCTCAGCAAGCGCCAGGCCGCGGCCGAAACGCAGAAGCACGAGGCCAGCATCGCCCAGAACGCGGACGCGATCTTCAACTCGCCGCGCCAGGTCGTGCTCGGCAACAAGGACGGCGACGTCACCTTCGTCGAGTTCTTCGATTACAATTGCGGCTACTGCAAGCGCGCGATGACGGACATGCTCGACCTCATGAAGGCCGATCCCAAGCTGAAGGTCGTGCTCAAGGAGTTTCCGGTGCTGAGCCAGGGCTCGGTCGAAGCCGCGCAGGTCGCGGTCGCCGTACGCATGCAGGATCCGACCGGCAAGAAATATCTCGACTTCCACCAGAAGCTGCTCGGCGGTCGTGGCGCCGCCGACAAGGCGCGCGCGCTTCAAGCGGCCAAGGAAGCCGGCCTCGACACCGCGAAGATCGAGAAGGACCTTGCCAGCCCCGAGGTGCGCGCCACCATCGAGGAGAACTTCAAGCTCGCCGAAGCCATGGGCATGAACGGCACGCCAAGTTACGTGATCGGCAAGCAGGTCGTGATCGGCGCCGTCGGCGTGGAAAGCCTCAAGGAGAAGATCGGCGTCGCCCGTTGCGGCAAGGCGACTTGTTGATCGCGACTTGTAACGCATCGCACATGAAACAAGGCCGGCTTAACAGTCGGCCTTTTTTCTTGCGGCAATCGCGGCAAGATCGTGCAGAGCCATTCATCAGGCATTCAACAAACAAAAGCCGCGGAACCACCGAAGTTCCGGAACAACTCAAATCTCCTTTCGTTGTCGGCGCGGGCAATGACGCAAATGATCCCGTGAGGAGAATTCCATGTCTAACCGCTTTATGATTTCGGTTGCCGCACTCGCGCTCGTCGCAGGCACCGGCCTGGCGAACGCACAAGGCACCATGAACCGCGACAGCGGCGGCGCCGGCGCACAGTCGACGCAGCACTCGCAACCTTCCGGCGGCGCCGCCGAACGCGGCGGCGCGATGGGCAAGGACTCCGCGGGCCAGGAGAAGGGCACCGTAGGTCAGGCTGGCGGCTCCATGAAGTCCGGCGCGGAGGAGAAGTCCTCGGGCGCCATGAAGGACGAGAAGTCCGGAGCGATGCACAAGGATTCCACGGGCAAGGAAAAGGGCACCGTGGGACAGGCTGGTGGATCCATGAAGTCCGGCGCCGAGGAGAAGTCCTCGGGTGCGATGAAGGACGAGAAGTCCTCGGGCACGATGCACAAGAATCCGACGGCTGAGGAGAAGTCAGGTGCAACGAAGGGTCAGCGCACCGACGAACGCGCCCAAGGCCAGCAGGACAAGTCGAAGGGCATGAGCTCGGAGAGCCAGACCAAGCCCGGCACGACCACCGGCGAGAGCCGCCAGGGTCAGCCCGGCACCAACGTACAGGGCCAGGCTGGTACCTCGACCCAGACCACCGGTCAGGCTGGCGCTGGAGCCAAGCTCTCGACCGAGCAGCGCACCCAGATCACCTCGGTGATCCGCGAGGAAAAGGTAGCGCCTGCGACCAACGTGAACTTCAATATTTCGGTCGGTACCCGCGTGCCGCGCGAGGGCATCACGCTTCACGCCCTGCCGTCCCGTGTCGTGACGATCTATCCGGAGTGGCGGAGCTACAAGTATATCGTGGTCCGCGAGGAGATCGTGATCATCGACCCGAATACCTTTGAAATCGTGGCCGTCCTGAACGCCTAAGGCACGGTGGACGAGACGCTTCGGGGGCGGGCAGAGATGCCCGCCCTTCTGCATTGGGCCGGCAGCCATGCTTCGGACTGGTTAACAAGCAATTTCCGTAGCTTCCACACAGGTTTTTGCACACTGGATGAGGCGCTTGAAGCCGCCTGGAAGGCCCTTCAAGGCTTCCCCTGGGGCGCTTTGTTACCTATAACCCCGCCACGCCGAAGCACCTCTTCCGGGATTGGAATGGCTGAACCAGCGACCGACACCATCCTCGTTCTCAACGGGCCGAACCTCAACATGCTGGGGACGCGCGAGCCCGAGACGTATGGCCATGCCACGCTGGCCGACGTCGAAAAGCTGTGCCGGGACACCGCGGCGCAGTTCGGCCTCGAGGCTGACTGCCGGCAGTCCAACCGCGAGGGCGAGCTGATCGACTTCATCCACGAGGCGCATGCCCGCAAGATGAAGGGCATCATCATCAACGCCGGCGGTTATTCGCACACCTCGATCGCGCTGCACGACGCGCTGCTCGCGGTGCAGATTCCGACGGTCGAGGTGCATGTGACCAACATCCACGCCCGCGAGAGTTTTCGCCACCACTCCTACACCGCGCGCGCGGCCTTTGCCTCGCTCTGCGGTTTCGGCATCGAGGGCTACCGCCTCGCGATCCAAGGTCTTGCCGCCAAGCTCGGCATCAAGTCCAAAGCCTGACGCCCCCTTTCAACAGAACATTCGGATCAAGCAACATGGCGCGCCAGCCAGACGACAAAGCAGCCGCAAAGTTTTCCAGCGAGGATTCCGCGCTCGTCCGCGAGCTTGCGTTGCTGCTCGATGAGACGAGCCTCACCGAGATCGAGATCGAACGTGCGGGCTTGCGCCTGCGCGTTGCGCGCAACATCAGCGTTGCCGCAACCATGCCCGTTCCGATGGCCCACGCCGCGGCCGCGCCGGTCGCCGCCGCCCCTGCGGCCGCGGCCGCCGACCTGTCGAAGCATCCGGGCGCCGTGACCTCGCCAATGGTCGGCACCGCTTATTGGGCGCCGGAGCCGGGTGCAAAACCGTTCATCGAGGTCGGCAGCAAGGTGGCGGTTGGGCAGACGCTGCTCATCATCGAAGCTATGAAGACCATGAACCAGATACCCTCGTCGCGCGCCGGCACGGTGACGCAGATCCTGGTCGAGGACGGCCAGCCGGTCGAGTTCGGCGAGCCGCTGGTGATCATTGAGTAACGCGAATGGCGAGTAGCGAATAGCGAATGGTCTCACCGTTCCCTGCTCGCTCTTCGCCACTCGTCATTCGCCACTCCCTATTCGCCCGCTGAGGCACCATGTTCGACAAGATCCTCATAGCCAATCGCGGCGAGATCGCCCTTCGCATCCTGCGGGCCTGCAAGGAGCTCGGCATCGCGACCGTCGCCGTGCACTCCACCGCCGACGCTGACGCCATGCATGTGCGCCTGTCGGACGAGAGCGTGTGCATCGGGCCGCCGCCGTCGAAGGACAGTTATCTCAACGTGCCCGCGCTGCTTGCCGCCTGCGAGATCACCGGCGCGGACGCGGTACATCCCGGCTACGGCTTCCTGTCCGAGAACGCGCGTTTCGCGGAAATCCTCTCCGAGCACAATCTGCATTTCATCGGCCCGAAGGCCGAGCATATCCGCCTGATGGGCGACAAGATCGAGGCCAAGAAAACCGCCAAGCGGCTCGGCATCCCGGTCGTGCCTGGTTCCGACGGCGGCGTCGGCCCCGAAGACGACGCGATGGCGATCGCGAAGGAGATCGGCTTTCCCGTGCTGGTGAAGGCGGCAGCAGGCGGCGGCGGCCGCGGCATGAAGGTCGCGCAAAGCGAGGCTGACCTGGCGGTGGCGCTGCAGACCGCTGCCAACGAGGCCAAATCCGCCTTCGGCGACGCCTCGGTCTACCTGGAAAAATATCTCCAGAAGCCGCGCCACATCGAGATCCAGATTCTCGGCGACGGCCGCGGCGGCGCGATCCATCTCGGCGAACGCGATTGCTCGTTGCAGCGCCGTCACCAGAAGGTCTGGGAGGAAGGCCCCTCGCCGGTGCTGGCCGCCGCCGCGCGCGCCAAGATCGGCGAGACCTGTGCGAAGGCGATGCGCGAGATGAAATATCTCGGCGTCGGCACCATCGAGTTCCTGTTCGAGGACGGCGAGTTCTACTTCATCGAGATGAACACGCGCATCCAGGTCGAGCATCCCGTCACCGAGAGCATTACCGACATCGACCTCGTGCTGGAGCAGATCCGCATCGCCGCCGGCGGTGAACTGCCCGCCAAGCAGAGCGAGGTTCAGATCATCGGCCACGCCATCGAGTGCCGCATCAACGCCGAGAACCCGCAGACTTTCCGTCCCTCGCCCGGCCGGATCTCGCAATATCACCCGCCCGGCGGGCTCGGCGTCCGGATCGATTCCGCGGTCTATCAGGGCTACACGATCCCGCCCTATTACGATTCACTGGTGGGGAAGCTGATCGTCCACGGCAAGACCCGCGGCGAATGCCTGATGCGGCTCCGCCGCGCGCTCGACGAGATGGTGGTCGAGGGCATCGAGACCACGCTGCCGCTGTTCCGTGCGCTGGTGCGCGAGCCCGCGATCATCGACGGCGACTACCACATCCACTGGCTCGAACAGTATCTGGCCGGCCAGACGGAACTCGCCGCGAAATAATTTCCCGTCTCCTCAAGGAACCCTCTGGCCCCGATCGCGTTCTGGACGGTTGGGCAGTTCCAGGGGGGCCTTTTGCATTCACTGATCATAACAAGGCGAGACCGTCGTGACAGCTGATGCGCAACGACGGCGCGCGTTTTGGCAGATCCTGCTGTTCACGGCGGGCCTCCTGGTGCTGACCTGGATCAGTGCGGGGTCCGTCTACCTCGTCAACAAGGCGCGGGACGACAGCAAGTGGGTGATCCACACCATCGAGGTGGAAAACCAGGTCAATGCCCTGCTTCTGGAGGTTCGCCGCGCCGAGAGCAGCGCGCGCGGCTACCTTCTGACCCTCGGCCCCGAATTCCTCAGCGATCATGACGCGGCGCTGGCGACCATCCCGCAGGCGCTCGACAAGCTCACCCGCCAGATCGGCGACAATCCGGCACAACGTGCAAGCATAGCCAAGCTCCACGAAGCGGTCCAAGCCCGGCTCGAGCAATTTTCGCGCGAAATGGACCTTGTCAAGCGGGGCGAACCGGACAGTGCCGCCGCGCTGCTCCGCCAGGCGGCCGCATCCAATTCGACCGACACCATCCGCGAGGTGGCAGCGTCAATGACTGCGGAGGAAGAGCGGCTGTTCTCGTTGCGCTCCGCAAATGCCGATCGCAGTCAGACGCTCGCGGCCTCGCTCACCGGCATCGGCTCCGGCCTGGTGGTCGTGCTCGCCCTGCTCTCGACCTGGCTGGTGCGCCGCTCTGCAGGCGTCCGTGACGACGCCGAGGCGCGCCTGCGCGACGCCAATACCAATCTCGAGGCCACGGTCGACGAACGCACGGCTGATCTTCGCGAAGCCAACAACGAGATCCAGCGCTTCGCCTATATCGTGAGCCACGATCTGCGCTCGCCGCTGGTCAACATCATGGGCTTTACGAGCGAGCTCGAGGAACTGGGCCGCGACATCTTCCGCCGCATCGGCAGCCTTGCGCGTGCGCCGGCCGACGGCCCTCAGGTCGAGGGCGCCGACGTCGCGCTCGACGGCGCCGACAAGCAGCTCGCGGAGGATTTTTCCGAGGCACTCGGCTTCATCAAATCATCGATCGGCAAGATGGATCGCCTGATCTCGGCCATCCTCGATCTGACGCGCGAGGGACGGCGCGAGTTCGAGCCGGTCCGCATCGACACGCGCGAGCTGATCGAAGCCATCGCCGCCACGGTCGCACACCAGGCGGCCGAGGCGCGGGCCGAGATTCACGTCGGCGAAGTGCCTGATATTGTCAGCGACCGCCTTGCTCTGGAGCAGATCTTCTCCAATTTGATCGACAACGCCATCAAGTACCTCAAAACCGGAGTTCCCGGCGCGATCACGGTCCGCGGCCGGACCAAATTCGGCTATGCGATCTTCGAAGTTACCGACAATGGACGCGGCATCGATCCGAAGGATCATCAGCGCATCTTCGACCTGTTCCGGCGCGCGGGAACCCAGGACAAGCCGGGCCAGGGCATCGGCCTTGCCCATGTGCGCGCCCTGGTGCGCCGACTGGGGGGAACAATGTCGGTATCGTCGGAACTCAATGTCGGCAGTACATTCACCATCACGCTGCCAATCAAATGGAACGCCAGCAACCGGAACGAAGAACATCGATGACCCAGCCCGTCACCATCATCATGATCGAGGACGACGAAGGACATGCTCGCCTGATCGAGCGGAACATCCGCCGTTCCGGCGTCAACAACGAGATCGTCCCGTTTGCGAACGGGACCGACGCCATGAGGCATCTGTTCGGCGCCGATGGAAGCGGCCTGGTGCACAAAGGCCGTGCGCTCCTGATCCTGCTCGACCTCAACCTTCCCGACATGAGCGGAATCGACATTCTGAAGCGGATCAAGGAAAACAATCATCTCAAGGCCTCGCCCGTGGTGGTACTGACCACCACCGATGACTCCCAGGAAATCAAGCGCTGCTACGAACTCGGCTGCAACGTGTACATCACCAAGCCCGTCAATTACGAGAATTTCGCCAATGCCATCCGGCAGCTTGGCTTGTTCTTCTCGGTCATCCAGGTCCCACCCGCCGCCTCATGAACCAGCGAACACCAACACTGCTCTATATCGACGACGACGCTGCGCTCGCGCGGCTGGTCGAACGCGGCCTGACGCGCCGGGGCTACAAGGTCGTTCATGCCGCGAGCGGCGAGGAAGGCCTGGAGCGCATCCGCCATGCCGATGCCCAAGCAAGTATCGAAGACTGCATCGACGTGGTGGCACTCGACCAGTACATGCCCGGTCTCGACGGCCTCGAGACGCTCGAACAGATCATGGCGATCCCGAACGCGCCTCCCGTGGTGTTCGTCACCGCATCGCAGGATTCCAACATCGCGGTGACCGCGCTGAAGGCGGGAGCCTCGGATTACCTGGTCAAGGATGTCAAGGGCGACTTCATCCCGCTCCTGCAGGTCGCCGCCGACGGCGCGCTGCGTCAGGCCGAATTGCAGAAGGCGCGCGAGGCGGCCGAGGCGGAAATCCATGCCTCGCGCGATCGCTACGCCGCCCTTGCCGCAGAGCGCGAACTTCTGCTGCGCGAGGTCAACCACCGCGTCGGTAATTCGCTCCAGATCATCGCCTCGCTGCTGCACCTCCAGGCAAGCTCCGCCGCGCAGGAGGAGGTCAAGGCGGCGCTGACCAATGCGATGGGCCGTGTCGCCGCGGTCGCCCAGGTGCACCGACGCCTCTACACCTCGCAGGATCTCAAGAGCGTGGTCCTGAACCAGTATCTGGACTCCCTGCTCGAGGACCTGCGCCGCTCGGCCGAAGGCAACCGGATGTCGCGCCTGACGCTGAAGGCAGAGCCGATCGAGATCGATCCGGACCGCGCCGTCGCCGTCGGCATCATCGTCAATGAGCTGGTGATGAACGCGGTGAAATACGCCTATCCCGACGGTGCCGGCCCGATCCATGTCGAGCTGACCTCGCAGGGCGAGGATCTCATGCTGTCGATCGCCGACGACGGCGTCGGCGACAACGCCAAGGCCGATCCGCACTCCACCGGCATGGGTCAGCGCATCGTCGCGGCCATGGCCACCAAGCTCGATGCCTCGGTCGAGCGTGATCCCGCCCATGCCGGAACCCGCATCATCCTCAAGTTCCGCCGCGCGGCCCCGTCCCCGGGCAGGACGAACAGCGCCCCGGCAAGCTGATCGGCGCGAGTTCGCCTGCCCCATCGCAAGTGCGGCGCGATCCTGCTATTGTCGCAAGCCATGACTTCGCGCGATTCCGCCTCGTCTGAAATCACGCCGGCCGTGCTGTTGCGTGCCTATGCCTGCGGCATCTTTCCGATGGCCGAGAGCGCGGACGACCCGACGCTGTTCTGGGTCGAGCCGGAAATGCGCGGCGTCATCCCGCTCGACGGCTTTCGCGTGGCCTCGCGGCTCGCGCGCACCGTGCGTTCGGATTTTTTTCGCGTCACCGTCAACACCGCCTTCAAGGCGACGATTGCCGGCTGCGCCGCGCCCGCGGCCGGACGCGAGGACACTTGGATCAACAAGCGCATCCGCGATCTCTATGGCGGCCTGTACGAGCTCGGCCATTGCCACAGCGTCGAGGCTTGGCAGGGCGACGATCTCGTCGGCGGCCTCTATGGCGTGAGCCTCGGGCGTGCCTTCTTCGGCGAGAGCATGTTTCACACCGCGCGCGATGCCTCCAAGGTCGCGCTGGTGCATCTGGTCGCGCGGCTTATCCATGGCGGATTCGAGCTGCTCGACACGCAATACGTCACCGAGCATCTGAAGAGCTTTGGCGCGGCCGAAGTTTCCCGGCGGCGCTATACGGCCCTGCTCGACAAGGCGCTCGCCGGCGAGCCCGGCGATTTCCTGAAGCTGCCGGCGGACCAGCCGGTCCCGGGCGCACGCGCGCTCGAGATCATCGCCTCACGGCAATAGTCGATGAGCTGGCTCATTTGTTTGAGCATGATCTCCGCGCAACGCGTTCCGCGTTTGTCGCGAGGGAAAACCGCTTCACACTTTGCGCTAACGCGGCCCTTCGGGTCCGGATCATGCACTAGCGGCCGAACCCGGGGAAATTGAACAGGCCAGGCTGCTGCGGTGGCGGCGAAGGCGGCGGAGCCGCCTGCGGCTGCTGCGGTGGAGGCAATGGCTGCGGCGGACGCTGCTGCACGGCCTGCTTGGGCGCGGTTTTCTTCTGCGCCGGGGGCGGCGGCGCGGGCTTGTTCGCGGGATCCGGTGCTGCGGTCGCGATGGTCTGCTGCGGCTCTTTGCAATCGGTCAGCCAGATGTCGTAGATCGGATGCTCGACGCCGTGCAGGCCGGGGCTTGCGGCGTACATCCAGCCCGAGAAGATCCGCTTCACCTCGCCCTGCAACGTGATCTCGTCGACCTCGACGAAGGCGTCGGTGTTGGCGGCTTCCGTCGCCGGCCGCGTGTAGCAGGCGTTGGTTTTGACCCGAAGCGCGCCAAACTGCACGGTCTCGCCGATATCCTCGTCGAAATTGATGATGCGGCCGGTGATCTTGTCGAGCCCCGAGAAGGTCGCCTTCTTGTTCACGATCTTCTGCGCCGGCGGCTCGGTGACGACCTCGTCGCCCGGCTGAAGGCTCGCCGGCGTCTGCGGCACGGCCCCCTTCTGCTGGGGCGGGCGCTGGCCCGGCGCGGCTGGATTGGCACCCGGCTGCGGCGCTCCTTGCGGATTGGGCGGCGCGACCGCCACGGAGGGCGGCTGGTTCGGCGGAGCGACGGTGCTGCCGGGCGGCGGCGCCAGCGGCTGCGTCTCGACCGGCCCCGGCATGACGTTGCCCTGCCGTCCCGGCGGCGGCGCCATCGGGCGCGACGGCAGCACGCGGCCCTGCGGCGGCAGCTCCGGCACCTCTTCGTCGTCGTCGGGGATCTGCGGCGGCGGCTGTGGCTGGCCACGCGGAATGTTGCCGGGCGGCCGCAACGGCGGCGGATCGGAGAAGATCGTGCCGATCTGCGCCTGTGCCGGCGTCGCAACCGTCATCGCGGTGGCGGCCAGAAGCGCCGCAAGACCTGTCAAGGTAATGGTTCGAAACATCTCGCGCGGCTTCAACAGCGAATCGGGCTTGCTGGACATTCTACAGGGGTACCGCCGCTCGCAGGGCACCGGTTAACACGGCGAATACGGCGGGGGAAGGGCGGCATCCCTGCCCCGCCTGCTGCCTGCTGGCCAGACCGGCGGCCGGATGGGATAGTCAACGGGCCCCTCCCGGGGTCGGGGCCGGCATCGCCTCCGAAAACGCGTCCAATCAGAACTAGAAAGCCCCGAGGTCGCCCCCATGCCGGTTGCGCTCGATCCCGACACCGACGCCGTCTACAAGGTTTTCCAGGACGCCGGCCTCCTCGCCTGCGAAACCCTGACCGTACCGGAAGCGCGCGACTATCAGGATTTGGGCTGAGTCGCCGCTCCACATGGCTTCCATCCTTCCAACCCTCTTCGCCTTTCCCCTGCGCTGGCTGACCTGGCTCGGCGACCAGGGCACCCGCGCGGTGGCGGCGATCGCGTTCATCGCGGTGGCGGTGCCCCCGCTTGGCGCGCTGCTGCGCCCTTACGTCACCGAAGCGATCTTCCTGCTGCTCTGTATCTCCTTCATGCGCGTCGATCTGGTCGCGCTCTACGGACATCTGCGCCGGCCGGCGCTGGTTGCGAGCGCAACGGCCTGGACCACGATCGGCGTGCCGCTGATGGTCGGACTGATCGCCCATGCGACCGGTCTCACCGACCGCTGGCCCGGCCTGTTCCTCGCGCTGATGCTGCAAGGCATGGCCTCGCCGATGATGGCTGCGCCCGCGCTCGCCGCACTGATGGGCCTCGATGCCACGCTGGTGCTGGTCACGCTGGTCGCCTCGACCGCGCTCGTGCCCTTCACCGCGTCGCTGTTCGCAAACCTGTTTCTCGACGGCATGCTCAGCATCTCGCCGCTCGCACTTGGCCTCAAGCTGCTCGGCGTCCTCGCCGCATCGCTGCTTACAGCAACAATCATCCGCCGCCTGTTCGGCGCGGAGGCGATTCTGCGCCACAAGCGGCCGATCGACGGCTTCAACATCGTCATCCTCATGGTGTTCGCATCCGCGGTGATGGGCGATGTCGCGAGCGACCTCATCGCCGATCCCGTGTTTACGATCGGCGTCGCGCTGCTGGCCTTCGCGGTCTACTTCACGCTGCTCACTGTTACGACGTTGCTCTTCCGCCGCGTCGGCTATGAGCGCGCTTTCGCGATCGGCCTGATGGTGTCACAGCGCAATCTCGGGCTGATGCTGGCGGCGACCGCGGGCGCGCTGCCGGCCACGACGTGGCTGTATTTCGCGCTCACGCAGTTTCCGATTCACCTTGCGCCATACATCCTCACGCCGATCGCGCGGCGGCTGACGGCGCGCGCGCAAACCGGAGGCGCGGCGGCTCCGCGCGGAACGACCTCCTCGCGTTGACCGTCACGCAAAGCACGCTTTGTCCGCTCGGTGCTTGGAATCGGACGAGTTCAAATGGCTTTTGCGAGTCGGCTAGAGGCCAGAGGGCGGACTGGGTTGATCTATTCGATCACTTTGTCCGCGCGGGCAAGCAATGTTGTTGGGACGATGATGCCGAGGGCTTTCGCCGCCCTGACATTGACCACCAGTTCGAACTCGGTCGGCTCCTCGACCGGCAGGTCGGCGGGCTTCGCGCCCTTCAGAATCCGGTCAATGAAATATGCCGTCCGCCGCACGCGCTTGCTCAGATCCACACCGAGGCTTGCAAGCGCGCCCGCGACGGGGAAGGTGGGATAGTCGGAGATGACGGGGATGCCGAAGCTCAAGCCGAGCTGTGCAAGCTTTTCCGCATGGCCACTGAAGAAGGGCTGCACCACTAGCGCCTGCGCGCCTTCCGTTTTCAGGTCGGAGAACAACGTATCGTCGAGTTCGTCGGGCTGGTTGACCGACCGGAGGACCAGTTCTATGCCGATCTTGTCGGCTGCCGCCTTGCTCTCGCGGATGAAGGCGGTCGCGCCAGGACTAGGCGCAAAGCTCAGGAAGGCCACCTTTCGGACGCCCGGCACCAATTCGCGCAACAATTCGAGCCGCTTGCCAGCCAAATCTGGTCCCGACATCGACACGCCGGTCACATTGGCACCGGGACGGGACAGGCTATGCACCAGCTTTGCCTGTACCGGGTCGGAGGCGATCATCACGAGGGGAATGCTTTGCGTCATCTCCATCGAGAGCTGCACGGTCGCCGTTGTCCAGGGAACGATGATGTCGACTTGCTTGTCGATCAGTGTCCTGAGAATGTCGCGGGTGTGCTGCTTGTCGCCGTTTGTGAAGTAGGATTCGATCGCGATCGTCTTGCCTTCCGCATAGCCGAGCTTCTTCAGCTCTTCCCGAATACCATCGACTTCGGCGGCGAGCGCCGGCGCGTGTAGGCTGATCACCGCGATCCGAGGAACTTTCTCTCCGCTCACGGCCGGCGTCGAATTCGCGAAGATCACCGCCGCGACTCCGGTGCCGAGTATCCGTACGAAGTCGCGTCGGTTCATTCGCTCACTCCATCGGCACGGCAGCTCTTGCTCTCGAGGGTCTCCGCCTTAGCCATGCCGGCATCGTAGCCGGACGAATTTCTGGTGAGCAAGTGCTCATATCGTAGCTGCATGAGCAAGCTCTAGCCCGCCCGCGCCGCGCGCCGCAGCGCCTGCGGCGGCTGACCGAAGGCGCGGATGAAAGCGCGGCGCATTCGCTCGGGGTCGCGGAAACCGGTCGCCTCGGCTACGAGCTCGATCGCCTCGCGCGAGGACTGCACGCGCTCGCGCGCGACCTCGATCCGCAGCCGCTCGATCGCCTTGGACGGCGTCGTGCCGGTCTCCGCGGCAAAGGCGCGGGCAAAATGCCGTGCGCTCATGCCGGCGCGATCGGCGAGATCTTCCACGGTCAGCGGTGCATCGAGATTTTCCCGCGCCCATGACAGCAGCGCGCCGAACCGGCCGTTCGGCGCCTTCAATTCCAGCAGTGACGAGAACTGCGACTGGCCGCCGCTGCGGCGATGATAGAGCACGAGCTGGCGCGCGGTCTGCTGCGCGATCTCCTCACCATGGTCCTCGGTGACCATCGCGAGCGCGAGGTCGATTCCGGCCGTGATGCCCGCGGACGTCCACACATTGCCGTCGCGGGTGAAAATCTGGTCCGGCTCGAACTTCACCTTCGGATAGCGCGCGACGAAATCGCGCGTGCGGCCCCAATGCGTGGTGGCGCGGCGGCCGTCGAGCAGGCCGGCCTCGGCCAACACATAGGCTCCCGAACAGACGCTGGCGACCCGCACGCCGCGGCGCGCAAGCCGCTGCACGAAGGCGCGCGTGACTTCGCAGCTCGCCGCCTCCGTCACGCCCGCGCCGCCCGCAACCACCAGCGTGGTGATCGCATTGGCCGACTTGAAATCGCGCGCCATCATCTCGACGCCGGACGAGCTGCGCACCGGCCCCGCGTTCAGCGCCAGCACGCGGATCGCCGGCGTTTTGCCGAGATAGCGCGCCGCGATCTCGAACACCGAGATGGGGCCGGCCGCATCGAGCAACTGGAAGTCCGGGAAGATCAGGATGCCGATCATGGTCATGTCCGAAATTGAGGGAATTACGCCATTTTGGACGGAATGGCATCATGCCACCCTGACGGCGTCAAGGTCAGAATTGAGGGATCTTTCGATGTCGTCACCGCTCCAGATCGGTCTTTTGGTGTTTCCGCGCGTCACCCAGCTCGACTTCACGGGTCCGTTGCAGGTGTTCTCTTCCGTGCCCGGCGCAAAACTGCACCTGATCTGGAAGCGGATCGAGCCGGTGCCGAGCGATTCCGTGCTGACGCTGACCCCGACCACGACGTTCGCCGACTGCCCGCAGCTGGACGTGATCTGCGTGCCCGGCGGCGGCGGCGGCACCAACGATCTGCTCAATGACGAGGAGGTGCTGGATTTCCTGCGCAGGCAGGCCGAAGGCGCAAAATACGTCACCTCGGTCTGCACGGGATCGCTGGCGCTGGGCGCCGCCGGCCTGTTGAAGGGCTACCGCGCCGCCACCCATTGGAGCGCCATGGAGATGCTTGGCCAATTCGGCGCGACGCCGACCAAGTCCCGCGTCTGCATCGACCGCAACCGCATCACCGGCGGCGGCGTCACCGCAGGAATCGATTTCGCACTGACGCTGGTATCGATCCTGGTCGACCGCACCACAGCGGAAGCGATCCAGCTTCAGCTCGAATACAATCCGGCACCGCCGTTCAATTCAGGCTCGCCTGAGACGGCGCCGGCCGAGGTGCTGGCCTTGCTCAGGGAGCGCGGCGCGCAAAACCAGGCTCGCCGCCTCGAAGCGGTCAAGCGCGCGGCAGAACGGGTGATGTAGCTTCCGCTCCGGTGTCCCGGACGCGCTGCAGCGCTCTTTGCGCTGCTGCGCTGAGCCGGGACCCAGATTGTGGCACGTCGGATTGCAGCCCCTGGGTCCCGGCTCAGCGGCGCAGCGTTACACGCTGCACCGCGTCCGGGACACGGCGGAATTGACGCGGCGCGCCACAACAGAAAAAGGCCACTCGGTTTTCCGAGCGGCCTTTCCTGTCTTACGGCGGCTGCACATTTCATCGGGCGATTTCGGAGCTTCCAGACCGGGGGCCTATCTCCCGATCGAGTCCTGGTCGGCGGCCGCTGCATTTCGGGACAGTCGCGAACTGTTGCCCGAACCGAACGCGATGGTCTCCTATCTCCGTAAGATGGGATCATTGAGCCGCATCGCTCGCGTGGGCGCAATGGTCGCGCAGACGGCGTCCCCGCTGTTCCCGTTGTCCACAGCGGCATCCGTCGGATGCGAATGCATCCAACGCAAGCGATCAAAACGTCGGGACGTGCGCGAGTCTAGCCGGGCGTCCAGGGCTGGTAGTCGCCGGTCGCCTTCGGCCGCTTGCCGCTGGCGAGGGTCGAACCGGACGGACGGTACGCCTTGGCCGTGCCGGTTAGATTCGGCTGGTGCGGCTTCTCCCACTCGCGCGGCTGGTAGTTGTCCTGCGTCGGTGGCACGTCGACGGTGTGATGCATCCAGCCGTGCCAGGACGGCGGAATGCGGCTCGCTTCAGCGTAGCCGTTGTAGATCACCCAGCGCCGCTCGAAGCCGAGCGTCGGATCGATCGCCCCGCCGCGGGTGCGATAATAGCGGTTGCCCTGCTCGTCCTCGCCCACCAGCTCTCCGTACCGCCTGGTCCAGAGTTGGGTGCCAAAGGTCTGGCCATTCCACCAGGTGAATAACTTGAGGAAGAACTGTTTCATGCGGCAAGGGCCCTGCTTCGTGAGGTCCTGATGCCATCCGGGCACCGAAATGTCCAGTTCGGCGGGCGCGGCTGTGCCCCAGCGCCGAAACGCGGGATACCGGCATGGCGGCGCCGCAAATCGGACGCGGTCCGTTCATGCTGGGTACAGCGGCCGGATGAGAGGTTGGCTGCACCCACGCAAACGAGCGTGATCCAGGAACCACCACGCTGTGATGGGGTTTGGCTTCCGGGAAAGGAGTTTCATCATGAAAAGTCTGAAGGTTTTGAGTGCCGCCGCGGCGGTGGCGCTGGTTCTTCCCTTGGCGACCCCGAGCTTCGCACAGAATCGTCCCGCCTTGGGCGGAGGCGCCGGTGCCCATGTCGGCGGCGGTGGCGGCGGCGCTCATTTCGGGGGCGGCGGCGCGCGCATGGGTGGCGGCGGCTTCGGCGGTGGCGCACGGATGGGCGGTGGCGGCGCGGCGTTCCACGGTGGCGGCGGCAATTTCGCGGCCGGCGCAGCGGTACGTCCGAGCGGCGGCAGCTTCGCAGCCGGCACAGCGGTACGTCCGAGCGGCGGCAGCTTCGCAGCTGGCCAGGTGACTCGACCCGCGATCTCGCCGTCCTTCGGCGGTACCCGCAGCGTCGCAACCGCGGGCAACTGGCAGGGTGGCGGCAATTGGGGCGGCGGCTGGCGTCATCATCATCGCGGCGGCGGCTTCTGGCCAGGCTTCGCGGCGGGTGCGGCGATCGGCGGCCTCGGCTCGTACGCCTATTATGGCGGCGGCTATTACGACGATCCCTACTACTATGGCGACACCTATTATGACGAGCCGACAGTGGCAGTCGTGCCCGATACCGGCGGCGATTCCGCGGCCTACTGCGCCCAGCGCTACAAATCGTATGACCCGGCGTCAGGCACCTATCTCGGTTATGACGGCCTGCGTCATCCCTGCCCGTAACACGGCCTGAAGCAAACGATCCGCCATCGATCGGGGCGGCGCCGAAATCATCGGCGCCGTCCATGCGTTTTGGCCGGAGGTTTGCGGATGGACGACTTCGTGTTTCCGGCGCGCAGATGCCTGCAATGCCCGGCGTGGCATCGTCAACGATCAAGACCCAATTGCGCCGCTGCCTGGAATAGACTGGAACCCATTCGCCGGCTCGAACTGCGCGCCTGTTCACGGTGCGGACTGGAACTTTCTAGCCTCAGCTATGCACTTCATCGTGCATACCTAATCCTGTCCACTCCAAAATTGACCCGGCACACGATTCGCCTATATCACCAACAGTATGGGGACTTCGATCTACTGGGAAATGTCATGCCGCGTATCCTCGTGGTAGATGACGATCCGATGGTCGGCGCGACCATCGAGGTCCTCCTCCAACGTCAGGGCTTCGACGTCACGCTTGCCGACGGCGGAGAGACTGGGCTTGCTGCGCTCGAGGCGCAGACATTTGACGTCATGCTGGTCGACATCTTCATGCCGCATATGCGCGGCTTCGAATCCATCCGCATCTTTCACGAACGTGCTCCCGCGATTCCCCTGATCGCGATGTCCGGCTACGCCTTCGCGGCGGCGGCCTCGCCCTCGCCCGACTTTCTGCGCATGGCGCTGGAGCTCGGCGCGACGCGTTGCCTGCGCAAACCGTTCACGCCGGATGCGCTGCTGACCACGATCCGGGAATGCATCGCCGGACCCGGCGGGCGCGCACAGCCGATGGACAAGAAAGAAGCCCCTTGATTCCAACGCAGCGCGTCATTCTCGGTGCTGGACTTGCCATCCTCCTGATCATCACCGCAGCCTCGATCGGACTCGACGTCAAGTCGCGGTCCGACGCGGCCTCCGTCAATCACACAATCGAGGTCCTGAAGAAGATCTCCGACGTGCGCGTCCTGCTCCGCCGCGCCGAGGGCGCCGCGCGCGGCTACGAGATCTACCGCACCCTGGGCTTCAGCGATGAATTCCAGGCGACCCGCGCCCGGATCGCACCCGCACTGGCCGACCTCAAGCAGGCCGTCCGCGACAAGCCCGATCATGTCGCGCTGATGGAGGGCACCGAACCCCTCGCACAGCGCCGGATGGAGATTGCCGCCGAAGCGATGCGGCTGCGCGCCGAGAACGACCACGCCGGCATTGCCGCCCTCCAGGCCAAGGCCGAGGGCCGCGGCCTGATGGAAGCGGTGATGGCCAATCTCGACCATCTGAGCGCGGAAGAAGAGAGGCAGCTCACTGTGCGCACGTCGGATTCGCGCCGCACCGGCATCGTGCTGCTCGGCATCGACGTCGCCGGTGCCATGCTGATCCTGCTCCTGGTCGCGCTCTTGATGCGCGAAAGCCAGCGCACAAAAGTGGCGCTCCAGAGCACGCTGACCGAGACCACGGCCGCCAAGGAGATGCTCGAGGCGGCGGTGGCCGAACGCACCGAGCATCTCGTCACCGCGCATGACGAGCTGCGGCTGTCGGTCAACGTGCTCCAGAGCACGTTTCACAGCATGGCGGAGGCGGTGCTGGTCATCGACACCGAAGGCAACGTGTTGCTGTCCAATCCGGCGGCGGAGCGCATGCTGCTGCATCGGACCGGAATGAACCTTCGCAATTTGCGTGCGCTGTCCGACGTCTTCCATGGCGACGGAACGACGCCGCTCAAGCCCGAAGAGCTGCCGTCGGCGCGCGTGCTGCGCGGCGAGCAGTTCGAGAATTTGGAGATGATCGTCCGCCCCCACAGCGGCAATCAGACCCGTCATCTCATGATCAGCGGCCGGCCGATGCGGGACGGGCAAGGCGCGATCTCCGGCGCGGTGCTGGTCTATCACGACGCCACCATCTCGCGAGAGACCGAGCGGCAATTGCAGCAGTCGCAGAAGCTGGATGCCATCGGCAAGCTGACCGGCGGCGTCGCGCATGACTTCAACAACATGCTGACCGTGATCTCCGGCAACACCGAGACGCTGGTGGAGAGCCTGAACGAGCAGCCCGAGCTCCAGCGTACGGCGCGCCTGATCGACGATGCCGCCGAGCGCTGCGCCGAGCTGATCCAGCACCTGCTGGCGTTCGCGCGCAGGCAGCCGCTCGAGCCGCGCAATGTCGAGATCAACGCAGCGATAGCGGACATCGCAAAGCTGCTGCGCCCGACCCTCGGCGAGCAGATCCAGGTCGAGACCGTGCTTGAGCAGGAGCCGATGACCTCGCACATCGATCCGTCCAGGCTCACCAACGCCGTGCTCAACATGGCCATCAACGCCCGCGACGCCATGCCGAACGGCGGCAAGCTGCTGCTGGAGACCCACCGGGTCGTGCTCGACGAGGCCTATGCGCAGGCCAATGCGGAGGTGCGGCCCGGTCCCTACGTGATGCTTGCGGTCAGCGACACCGGCACCGGCATGCCGCCCGATGTCCAGGAAAAGGCGTTCGAGCCGTTCTTCACCACCAAGGAGGTCGGCAAGGGGAGCGGCCTCGGCCTCTCCATGGTCTACGGCTTCGTCAAGCAGTCCGGCGGCCACATCAAGATCTACAGCGAGGAAGGCCACGGCACCACGATCAAGCTCTATCTGCCGCCCGGCGAAGGCGCGCCCGAGGCGGCCATCTCCGCCGTGCTGCCGGCCGAAGGCGGTGCCGAGACCATTTTCGTTGTCGAGGACGACAATCTCGTGCGCAACTTCGTCACCGCGCAGCTGCAGAGCCTCGGCTACAAGACGGTTGCCGCGCCCGACGGCCGCGCCGCGCTGCAATTGATCGAAGCCGGCCAGGCCTTCGATCTGCTCTTCACCGACGTCGTCATCCCCGGCGGCATGAGCGGGCGCGAGCTCGCCGAAGAGGTGGCAAAGCGGCGGCCTGGCGTGAGGGTGCTCTACACCTCCGGCTACACCGACAATGCCATCGTCCATCACGGCAAGCTCGACGACGGCGTGATGCTGCTGACCAAACCCTACCGCCGCAACCAGCTCGCCGAGATGATCCGCAAGGCGCTGAACGGCGGCGGCGTGGCGGGTTAGTCAAACAGGAATCTAGCGCGTCGCCAGCACCACGCCCGCCAGCGTGAAGATCAGCGCTGCGATCTGGCCCGGACCGAGCGGCTCGCCGAGCGCGATCGCCGAGGCCACCACGCCGATCACCGGCACCGCCATGGTGCCGATCGCGGCGACGGAGGCCGGCAGGCGCGACAGCGCGGCGAACCAGCTGACATAGGCGATGCAGAACTGCACCACTGTCGAATAGACCAGCAGCCACCAGCCGATCGGCGTCACCAGCTCCAGATGCGAGGTCTCGACCAGGAGACCCACAACCGCGACCGGCAGGCAGCCGATGCCGATCTGCCAGGCCGCGGCCGTGATCGGCGGCAGGCGGATCGGATATTTCTTCAGGAGCACCGTGCCGAGCGCAAAGCCGGCTGCGCCCGCCAGCGCCATGACGATGCCCGGCAGCTTCTCTTCGCTGGCGGCAAAACCGTTGCCGCCCATGATCGAGGCAAGGCCCGCGAAGGCCATCATCAGCGCGATGGTGCGCAGAACCGTCGGCCGCTCGCCGAGCACGGGCCAGGCGATCAATGAGGCCCAGACCGGCATGGTGTAGGCGATCAGCGCCGCTTCGCTGGCCGGCAGCCAGAGCAGCGCCAGCCCCATCAGCACCATCCAGCCGGTGACATTGAGCAGCCCCGCGACCAGGAGCCGCGGCCAGATCTGTGGCGCAACCTTCAGGCTGTCGCGGCGGATCAGGGCGAGCGCCGCCAGCAGCACCGCCCCGAGCACGCCGGTCACCCCGCGCAGCGTCAGCGGCGGCAGCTCGGCCAGCAGAAACTTGGTCACGGGCCAGTTGAAGCCCCAGCCGACCGAGGTGATGGCGAGGAACATCAGGCCGGCCGGCGCGATGCGCGGCCGCAGCACCGGCCGAGTCGAATCAAGCATGTGGGGTACCCGGCAGAAAACGGGGTCAGCCTGGCGCGGATTCGCACCCCCGACCACCACCTCCGCGGGCATGCCTGCCCTCACCTTCCGTAGCCCTACGTGAGTCCCGCTTAGGCAACCCCGTTGCCTAAAAATATACCTGCCCTGTGAACAGCGGGATGAAGCACGTGCAGCATCACCGGATGCAATTTTTTTCGGTTGGGAATCCCTGAGGACTCACTGATACTTGCCTCCACAACAGGCGCGGGCTTGCCCCCTGTTTTCCCCCGCTGTCCACCATATTTAGTATTTGATTCAGGAACTCGCACTAGTTCTTGACGGGCGCAACGGAGAGTCCTAGCTTTCGGTCCGTTCGGCGCGAGTGTGTTTGCGTCCCGCCGGCACTCCCCAAAGGGTCCGCAAAACGGCACTCCGCCACGCCAGACAGAGGCAGCGGGATGAGGGCTTGTCTGCCCTCGGAAGCGGACTTTTCGGGCGCCAGAACGGGCCGGCAACAGGCTCGGATGGCATTGTTAGAAGACGCCACGTTGGAAGAAGACGTGTCGTTGGGGCGTTGAACGCATGTCGCGCACATCCCCTTGGGGGCGGATGGGTGTGGACATGCCGGCGGATGCAAGGTGCGCGTACCGAACCATCGCGCCGGGAGAAACTGGGCCGGATCCACCGGCTTGAACTGCGAAGCCTTAAGGCCGGCAAAGGCCGTTCAAGGACTCGCGAAGAGCAATGACGACCCGGCACGCCTGAACCGAGGCGGTCCGGTCACAATTAGGACGGGGCAAGACCATGCGGATTGAGCGGCGCCACACCACCCAGGGACAGTCACCTTACGCGGGAATCGATTTCCGGCTGACCACGTCGGAGATCAGGAATCCCGACGGCTCGGTGGTGTTCAAGCTTGAGAACGTCGAGGTGCCGACCGAATGGTCGCAGGTCGCCTCCGACGTGCTGGCCCAGAAGTATTTCCGTAAAGCGGGCGTCGCCGCGCGCCTGAAGAAGGTCGAGGAGGAATCCGTCCCCTCCTTCCTGTGGCGCTCCGTGCCGGACACCGAGGCCCTCGCCGCTCTCCCTGAGAAAGAGCGCTATGTCAGCGAGCTCAGCGCAAAACAGGTGTTCGACCGCCTCGCCGGCTGCTGGACCTATTGGGGCTGGAAGGGCGGCTACTTCACCTCCGACGAAGACGCCCAGACCTTCTATGACGAGCTGCGCTACATGCTGACCATGCAGATGGTCGCGCCGAACTCGCCGCAATGGTTCAACACCGGGCTGCACTGGGCCTATGGCATCGACGGTCCCGGCCAGGGCCATTATTACGTCGACCCCTTCACCGCCAAGCTGACCAAGTCGAAATCGGCCTACGAGCATCCGCAGCCGCACGCCTGCTTCATCCAGGGCGTCGGCGACGACCTCGTCAACGAGGGCGGCATCATGGACCTCTGGGTCCGCGAGGCGCGCCTGTTCAAATACGGCTCCGGCACCGGCTCCAACTTCTCCCGCCTGCGCGGCGAAGGCGAAAAGCTTTCCGGCGGCGGCCGCTCATCCGGCCTGATGAGCTTCCTCAAGATCGGCGACCGCGCTGCCGGCGCGATCAAGTCGGGCGGCACCACCCGCCGCGCGGCCAAGATGGTCGTGGTCGACGTCGATCACCCCGATATCGAGACCTATATCGACTGGAAGGTGAAGGAGGAGCAGAAGGTCGCGGCTCTCGTCACCGGATCCAAGATCAACCAGAAGCACCTCAAGGCGGTGCTGAAGGCCTGCGTCAACTGCGAAGGTTCGGGCGACGACTGTTTCGACCCCGAGAAGAACCCGGCGCTCCGCCGCGAGATCAAGCTCGCGCGCCGCAGCCTGGTGCCCGACAACTACATCAAGCGCGTCATCCAGTTTGCCAAGCAAGGCTACAAGGACATCCAGTTCGACGTCTACGACACCGACTGGGATTCGGAGGCCTATCTCACCGTCTCCGGCCAGAACTCCAACAACTCGGTCTCGCTGCGGGATGACTTCCTGCGCGCCGTCGAAACCGACGGCGACTGGAATCTGGTCGGGCGCACCACCAAGAAGATCACCAAGACGCTGAAGGCGCGCGACCTCTGGGAGAAGATCGGCTACGCCGCCTGGGCGTCGGCCGACCCGGGCCTGCACTTCAACACCACCATGAACGACTGGCACACCTGCAAGGCGTCCGGCGACATCCGCGCCTCCAATCCGTGCTCGGAATACATGTTCCTGGACGACACGGCGTGCAATCTTGCCTCCGCCAACCTGCTGACGTTCTACAACGCCAGCACGAAGCATTTCGACGTCGAGGGCTACGAGCACCTCTGCCGCTTGTGGACGCTCGTGCTCGAAATCTCGGTGATGATGGCGCAGTTCCCGTCCAAGGCGATCGCCGAGCTGTCCTACGAGTTCCGCACCCTCGGCCTCGGCTACGCCAATATCGGCGGCCTCCTGATGACCATGGGCCTTGCCTATGACAGTAAGGAAGGCCGCGCGCTGTGCGGCGCGCTGACCGCGATCATGACCGGCATCACCTACAAGACCTCGGCGGAGATCGCATCCGAGCTCGGCACCTTCCCGGGCTACAAGAAGAACGCCGCGCACATGCTGCGCGTGATCCGCAACCACCGCCGCGCCGCCCACGGCCAGTCCAACGGCTATGAGGCGCTCGCGGTCAACCCGGTGCCGCTCGACCTCGTCTCCTGCCCGCAACCCGATCTCGTCGGTCACGCGCAGGCGGCCTGGGATGCCGCGCTCGAGCTCGGCGAGAAGCACGGCTATCGCAACGCCCAGACCACGGTGATCGCGCCGACCGGCACGATCGGCCTTGTGATGGATTGCGACACCACCGGCATCGAGCCCGACTTCGCGCTGGTGAAATTCAAGAAGCTCGCCGGCGGCGGCTACTTCAAGATCATCAACCGCGCGGTCCCCGCCGCGCTGCGCACGCTCGGCTATCGCGAGAGCGATATCGCGGAGATCGAGGCCTACGCCGTCGGCCACGGCTCGCTCTCCAACGCGCCCGGGATCAACGCCTCGACGCTGAAGGCCAAGGGTTTTACCGATGAAGCCATCGCCAAGGTCGAGAAGGCGCTGCCGACCGCGTTCGACATCAAGTTCGCCTTCAACAAATGGACTTTTGGCGAGGATTTCATCCGCGACCAGCTCGGCATCGGCGCTGAAGCCATTGCCGCCCCCGGCTTCGACCTGCTCCAGGCCGTCGGCTTCACCAAGCGCGAGATCGAGGCGGCCAACGTCCACATCTGCGGCGCCATGACGGTGGAGGGAGCTCCCCACCTCAAAGCAGAACATTATCCGGTGTTCGACTGCGCCAATCCCTGCGGCAAGATCGGCAAGCGCTATCTGTCGGTCGAGAGCCACATCCGCATGATGGCGGCGGCGCAGCCTTTCATCTCGGGCGCGATCTCCAAGACCATCAACATGCCGAACGACGCCACGGTGGAGGATTGCAAGTCCGCCTACATGCTGTCGTGGAAGCTGGCGCTGAAGGCCAACGCGCTCTACCGCGATGGCTCGAAACTGTCGCAGCCGCTCAACTCGCAGCTCATCAGCGATGATGAGGACGAGGACGATGCGGTCGAGCAGCTCTACGACAAGCCGCTTGCCGCGCGCACCGCCCAGGTCTCGGAGAAGATCGTCGAGAAGCTGGTCGAGCGCATCATCGTGATGCGCGAGCGCGAGAAGATGCCGGATCGCCGCAAGGGCTACACCCAGAAGGCGGTGGTCGGCGGGCATAAAGTCTATCTCCGCACAGGCGAGTATGACGATGGCCGCATCGGCGAGATCTTCATCGACATGCACAAGGAAGGCGCGGCGCTGCGCTCCTTCATCAACAACTTCGCCATAGCCGTGTCGCTCGGCCTGCAATACGGCGTGCCGCTCGACGAATATGTCGACGCCTTCACCTTCACCCGCTTCGAGCCAGCGGGCCCCGTGCAGGGCAACGACAGCATCAAGTACGCCACCTCGATCCTGGACTACGTGTTCCGCGAGCTGGCGGTGAGCTACCTGTCCCGCTTCGACCTCGCCCATGTCGATCCCAGCGAGACCGGCTTCGACGCGCTCGGCAAGGGCGTCGACGAAGGCAAGGAGCCGGACGAAGACGCGAACCACCGCGCCACCAAGCTGGTGTCGCGCGGCCTCACCCGCTCGCGCACCGACAATCTCGTCGTGATGCGCGGCGGCTCGACCGCCGTCGCCCAAGGCAACGACAGCGCGCCGGCCGGCGGCTCCAAGGTGACGTCGCTGGCCTCGCACGGCGCCAGCCGTGCCGGCGACGTCCTGGAAGGCGCGGTCGCGCTGAAGCAGGAAGTGAGCCACGACCTCTCGCCCACCGAGAAGCTCGAGCAGTTGCAGTGGAGCAAGGCCGGCACCGCGCAAACCGCAGTGCCCTCCAAGGCCGAGCGCCGCGCGGAAGCCAAGGCCAAGGGCTACGAAGGCGAGATGTGCTCGGAGTGCGGCAACTTCACGCTGGTGCGGAATGGCACCTGCATGAAGTGCGACACGTGCGGCAGCACGACGGGGTGTTCGTGAGGGGTAAATCGCGACAATGATTAGGCCTGGGGCTTGTCCCAGGTATCCACGAAGGGCGGCCGAAAGGCCGCTCCTTTTTTACAACAATCCTTTACACTTCCGGACGCACCGACAGGCTCTTCAACCAAGAACTAAACTGCGCCCGGCAACATCAACGTTCGTCATCGGGCGCTTTCGCAAAGTTAACCGCTCGGAATCCATCAATGTCGTTATTGGCCCTAAGATTTGAAGCTATTGCGGAATCCGATCTCGCCGCATTGATCGCGCAGAAAATCCCTAAAAATACAATTCTAGAATACAAGCAGGACGTTGTCGGTGCAGGCGACAAAGAGCGGTACGAGTTTCTGGCCGACGTATCTTCCTTTGCAAACACCGCTGGAGGCGAGATCTTGTTTGGCATTGCGGAGTCAAACGGCATTCCGACAGCGCTGCCCGGCGTCAGTGCATCCAATATGGACCAGGAGATACTGAGGCTTGAACAAATCGTCAGGACCGGAGCGCGGCCCACGATCACTGGAATATCGACACGGGCTATTCCACTAAGTTCAGGCAAGTCTGCCATTGCGATGCGAATTCCGAAGAGTTGGAACGGCCCCCACCAGATCGGACAACCCGGTTCATTTCGGTTTTTTGGCCGCGCTTCAAACGGAAAATACCAGTTAGATATTGACGCTCTTCGCCTTGCATTTCGCTATGGGCCCGAGCTGACTGATCGCGTCAGAGCCTTTCGCGCGGACCGCCTCGCGAAGATTATCTCCAACACAGGTTCTGCCAAGTTACCGGCCGGATCGAAGATCCTTCTACACTTGGTCCCTACCAGAACATTCGCAGCAGAAGCCGCAGTCGATCTTAGTCCACTCAAGAGGGACACAGCTGCCTTGATGTCGATCTTGGAGTCAGGCGGGCGCACTACAGTGAACCTGGATGGATACATTGCATCCGCTCACGTTGATAAAGGAGCGGTTTCGAGCTACGTCCAACTCTTCCGCGACGGCAAGATCGAGGCAATTGAACACGTTCCACCATGGAATGTACAAGGCAACAACTTCTTGCCGGGTCAACACTTCGACGAACGCATACAGAGTGTGATACGCGGCGCCGTAAAACTGTATAAGACACTTCAAATAGATGCACCGATCATTGCAATGCTCTCTCTGCTGAACATGCAGGGCAGATTCATGGGGAGTGGCAGGCAATGGGGATATGAACGTGAGGTCCCTTTTGACGCACCGGAAATCCTGTGCCCGGACGTCCTGATCGAGGATTTGGGCACGACGGCGGAGTCTATCGCATTCCCGATAGCCAATTTAGCCTGGAACGCCGCAGGCTATGAGCAATCCGTCTTTTATGACACATCAGGACAGTGGAGATTACGGTAGTGCACTTAATTGGCTGATCAATTTGAATGCACCTGTCGCCGTAATTGCGTTCCTGCCTCAGCTCAAGGCGACCTGCGGAGTTCATGATGGGAGCTAGCTCGGCTTCACGCGGGCTTTCGGAGCTGTCGTGAGGAAGCCATCTCGGCTTCAGCCTCCCTAATTGTGTTGAGGACGTTTTTCACGGACGCTTCTAGACTAGATAAGGGATTGGGATCGGCTTCGATTTGCGGTGGAGACCGTAAGTTGACTGGGCGAGCATCGTCGGCTCGCGCTTCGGAGCTGCGCATGGCAGCAAAGGCTAAGACGCGTTCGGCATAGCTACGGCGAAATAGCAATGACGTGATAAAGCCGAGTGCCACGAGTACCATCATCATCACTAGCGACCCGTCGAGTGATCTGGTTATCGACGCGTCATTGTGTTCGATCATGCGCGGCGGCGTGACCTGAACAACATCCGCCGAGACACCTACCAGTGCCGTGCCGATCGTCTGCTCGGCTTTGCGCTCGCTTACGAGTGGCGGAGTGACCTGAACGACATCCGCCGAGGCATCTGCCGGTGCCGCGCCGATCGTTTGCTCGCCTTTGCGCTCGATGTCGGATGGTGGCGCGACTTGAACTTCATCCCGCGCGCGATTGACCGGTGGGCTGGCAGCCGTCGCATCATCATTTCCCGGGGGACGCGCGCCCAATGGGGTTCCAAGCGGCCGCACAGGTTTCTGATCCGACAGCATCTTCCGCATTGGTTCGTGCGGCTTGAGCTTCGTCCGCTGAGCCTTGTGAACCTTGTGGAGGTAAGGAGCGGGCGTCGCGTGTCTCCGCATATCCCACCGAGGCCGGGGCGCGCGTTCGCGGAACGGATAAAAAGCACCGTCACGAAGCCGGCCATCAACAGACCAAGCCTTGCTCCGTTGGATCTGCGTGCCCAGCCAGTTCGGGTAAGGCAAACCGTATTCACCGGCATAAGGATCGCCCCCACCATAACCGCCACCGGCACCACTGCTGGCAGCTCCCGCACCGCCGCCGGCACCACCGCTACCAGTTCCCGCGCCACCGGCACCGCCGCTACCAGCTCCCGCAGCACCAGCGCCACCAGCACCACCACCGCCAGCTCCTGCACCACCGCCGCCACCGGCACCGCCGCTGCCAGCTCCCGCGCTACCGCCACCACCGGCACCACCGCTACCAGCTCCCGCACCTCCAGCGCCACCAGCACCACCACCGCCAGCTCCCCCGCCCCCACCGCTCCCGTGGCCAAAGGCCTGGGTGATTACGGGAGGAGCAATCAGGGTCATCAGCAACGTTGCTACGACAGTAAACTTGATCACCGATCTGAGCACATCTGCCTCCAATTGCTTCGGGCAGCGCGAAGTTCGCTTGTGTATCCGCGCGTCTCAATCCGCGATTAATCGTGCAGGTGCCAACGCGCGCGCTTCTTCAGAGGCCGGTATCGTCTCGTTTCGTTGGGTGCATTTTGGCCCGATCCTCTGCTCAGCCTGATGCACTCGTTCGCGAAGGGCCCCCAGTTCGGCAAGCTGAGAAGCTAACGCTTCTAAACGGTGGCGAAGAACAACAGCAGCAGCATCCGCTCCACAGCATGAACTGCCCGCCCCTGGGACATTGCCTGATTTGAAGAGATCGGCCCATCGCGGGGCCGCCGGGAAAGTCTGGGTATTATGGAGGCCACTCATGGTTAGACCCTCCCTATATGGCGGCCTACATGCCGGCGTAACGGGCGATTGAGCTGCGCGTTCACCACAGCGATTTCGTCCCCAAGGTGGAACCGGCTCGGCGACCCCTGATGGTTCTAGCATTGAAATTAAATCATTCCTAAAATTAAATCGTCGCTGAAATTTAAATTAATTAAATTATGTTACACAAGTTCAATCACGAAATATAACAAGGTGCGGGCAAAGATGGACCTGGCCCCGCCCGTTTTCGCCAGAAATAACGTTTTCGATTAAAGTGGCAGTGCACTTAATTTATTAAAGTGACAATGCACTTAATTAGCTGACCAATTTGGAATTACGGAATTACGGTGACAGTGCATTCAACTTGTAGATAATTATGGTGATAGTCCGCTCAATTGACTGCCGCGCTCGCGCGGACTGCATACAGAACGACCAAGCGCTCCCTCATCGATCTCGCCAACGACGAGATCGATGACGCGGATGGGCGAGCATGGATGGCCTTGCCGATGCCCGGCAAAATCTCACCACATGGCCGCCACGCAAGCGACAACCCACAATCGCGATTTCAGCGCAAACACGACGGAGGCTTGCGGCTTCAGCGATATTCAGGAGCCATTTGCAATGTTGAGTGCGATCGAAAATAAGCCAACGGGAAAATCCGGTCGGCGCGGCGGGAAGAAGAAGGGCGGGCAACGGACCGGGGCCGGCGAGCAACACGCAACTGCAGCGCATCAATTGCCGGATGCCTCGGCGGAGATGAGCCAAGAGAACAGGCAAGAAACCGAGCACGAGACCGAGCAAGAGATAAGGCAAGAGACGAGCCGAGAGATCAGTGCGCAGATACCCTCGGCTGCAGCCTTGCCGGGCGAGGCTTCCGGGATAGAGATCGCTGCAAGCGCGCCCGTCGCACCGGTGGAACCCTCCCAGGCCAGCACGCAGGCGATTGCCGATGCTTATAGCGACTACACGAGGACGTCGCTTGAGCACGCCTGGACCTTCCTGGGAAAGCTCGCGACGGCGCGCTCACCCGTCGAGGCCTTTGAGCTTCAGATGGAGTACGCGAAACAGGTGTGCGAATCGTTGATCGCCGAATCTCAGAAGATCGCCGAGTTGCATGAACAATTGACCAGACAAAGGGTCATGCATTTTGAGGGGTTCGTGGCCAGGCTCACCCAGACGACGCTCGAAATCCGCGCAACACGTCACTAACGACAACTGCTATTCCGGATTACGGTGGATTGCGGTGACAGTGCACTTAACTGGCCTGTCGATTTGGATCACTTTCGCCGCTGTAACGGCATGATGGGTTTCGCGAAAACGGATCTTGCCGCAAGACAATCACCGAATCACGACGGTTCTTTCAGGATTGGTGTACCCAGCTCATCAAAACGAAAGAGCTGAAAGATGCGCTGGCCGTCGAAGTCGAGGATTCTCAAATCATCGGTCTCCTGCAGATTGCTTTCGACGGCTTGAAAGTGCCCGCCGTAGCGCGCCTTGGCGAGCGACAAGGGAACCTCGAACGCGACGAACTTGCGGATCCCCTTGTGTCTGAGCACCTCAAGGAGCTTCTGGTCGTGCAGGGACTCGTGGGATGTGAGAATGAGCAACGGACCGCTCGCCGTGAGCAGCAAAAGCGATTTCATCGGATCCTCCTTTGCAGGAAGCGTAGCCCGCCGTCGCTCAACGCGCGAAGGTGGAAGCGATACCCATCAATCTGGCAGAGCCGGAATTAGCCGAGGGCGTAGCCCGCCATTCGGGTCTCACGAATGGCGGGTTGCTGTTGTGCCCGTCAGTACTTTGGCGTCGTGCTCGTGCCCGACTTTGGCGTCGTGCTCGTGCCCGTGGTTTGAGACTTTGTGCTCGTGCCGGTGGTTTGGCCGGGCGCGGAAGTGGACGCGCCGGCGCTGGTCTTTTTCGAGGCCTTGGCGTGGTGCGTCGCATGGTGCTTCTTGTGTCCAGGAGCGTAGCTGGAAGCGCCCGGCTCGCCCGTCTTAGAACCCATTTGCTGCATCTCTTGGCCCGGCGTCTTGCTCGATACGCCCTGAGCAAACACGGCTGGTGCTGTGGCCATGAGAATAGCAGCAGAGAGCGCGATGATCTTTGACTTCATGTCGTCCTCCTCGCAATATCCCCCTCAATGCAACGAAATGAGCCCAGCCCCGTTCCCCTGAACGAATGTTCATAATGAGCCAGCCGCGCCCATGATCCCAGTGCTCCGTATCGCAGCCTTCTCAGACGGCAACAAAGGCGGCAACCCCGCCGGCGTCTGGATCGGCGACGCGCTGCCCGATGCATCGCAGATGCAGGCGATTGCAGCCGAGGTCGGCTTCTCGGAAACCGCCTTTGCTGCGCCGCAGGGTGGCGCGTGGCGCGTTCGGTACTTTTCGCCGTTGATGGAAGTGCCGTTCTGCGGACATGCGACCATCGCTTTGGGGGCAGCGCTGGCACACCGGCACGGCGATCGGACCTTCGAGCTGCATTTGAACGATGCGATCATTTCCGTGTCGGGTCGCCGCGACGCCAACACCATTGCGGCGGCGCTGCAATCGCCGCCGACGCGCAGCGCGCCGGTCGATCCGACGCTCCGTGACGGGCTTCTCGATCTGTTCGGCTACACCATTGACGATCTCGACCCAAAAATCCCGCCCGCCAGGATTCACGGTGGTGCCGATCATGTCGTGCTCGCCCTGAAGTCGCGCCAAGCGCTCGCACGCATGACCTATGATTTTGAACGAGGCCGAGCCCTGATGGAAAAGGCAGGGCTGGTCACCGTCGCGCTGGTGACCATGGAGACGCCGCAACTCTTCCACGTCCGCAACGCGTTTGCCGCCGGCGGTGTCGTCGAGGATCCCGCGACGGGTGCCGCCGCCGCCGCGTTCGCCGGCTATCTGCGCGACATCGGCTGGCCGCATGGCGGCGCCATCGACATCGTCCAGGGCGAAGACATGGGAATGAGATCGCTGATCCGCGCGGAGATCGGCGAGACCGCGGGCAGCTCGATCCGCGTCTCAGGAACGGCACGCTTCACGATGCATGATGTCGCTTCTAGCGTGTAGGATGGGTAGAGCGTAGCGAAATCCATCCTACGATGACGGCTATTGATGGGTTTCGCTACGCTCTACCCATCCTTCGAAGTTGGCTCGGTTTCATTTTCGGGAATAAGATTCCTGATCTCCGCGAGGGCCTCCAAAGCCATTTCGCAGGATCTGTCGATGAATTCCTCGCCCAGCGGAGTCGCGTTGATCAGGCTTCTCATGTCCGATTGATACTGGTGCTTCGCGAGATTTAACCGGTTCAGCGCGGACGACACGACTTGATGGGTGATTGCCGGAGATTGCGCGATCTCGCCTAGCGCTGAACGATCATACAAATGGATCGCAGCAAGATCGAAGGCGTCGCGCGGCGTGTATGTCGATGCGCGATAGACCAGTTTCTTGGTCGCGATTTCTGCAGGCCGCTCCGCCGCAATAGAACGCCCACCAAGTTTCAGTTCATATGTCGGATTGCCGGTGTACGACGGGGCGTTCAGAAAATCGATTTCACCGACGTCGCGCAGGATGAGTTTCAGGTACTTGCCTGGCCATTGCCACGTATCACAAAGCGACTTCGTCACCGGGTTCATGTTTGGCGCGAGGTTCCTCAAGGCGGTGCTTGAATCCAGGAAAATATCGACGTCGTAGCTGATCCGATGACCCAGGATCTGCGCCAGGGCAGTGCCACCGCCGAACGTCCACGGTCCGGCGCCCCCCTCCAGACTATCGAGTGCGATCAGCGCCTTCTGCAGGAGATCTTCCCACCTCGAAGGAAGCCATCTCCCTGACCCATCTTTCATTCTCGGACTCCGTGACCTGCCAGGCGTCGATTGCCTTCAATAACTCGTCGAACGTCACGATATGATCAACGACGAGATTGTGGATGACGGAAACATCGACCTCGTCGAACAATGCTTGCACGTACACGCGCCATTTTCGCTCGGAAATCTCCCCCTTCAGACATGCCAGTAGAGTGCCTTCGTCGATGCTGTCAGGCATCGGCGTGTTGATCGTCGTAATGGCTGCAGTCAGGTTCTCGAACGCATCTTTCAACATCTCCGCAATATGGTGCCATTCGGAGAAAGCCTCAACCGGCGTCCGTTTCATCGTTAACTCGGGTCACGGTGTGGCTGGATAGGCTATTGACAATACTCACATTTTGACCTCGACCAAGTTGACGCCGACGCGCGGCCCACTCCGCCAGGACCCATGCCAGGAAAACACAAGCGCCCTCTCCCTCGCCTTCGCCGTGTCCGGCGGGGCGCCCGGTGGGCGCGAAACACATTCGCCCGCGCGCCGCGAATGGTTCGGATCGCGGGCGGCGTGGCGATGCTGCTCGCGGCCATCGCGCTTCTGAACATCGTCTATCAAATGGTCCGCAAGCCGACCGAGCTGTTTGTCCTTGTCGGCAACGCGCTCGACAAGGAACCAGCCGGAACTTGGCGGCAATACGGGCCGCTGTTCCGCAAGCTTTCCACCGATGCGATCACGCCCGAATTGCTGGCCGCGCTGGCGCAGGTCGAGAGTTCAGGCAATCCGGTGGCGCGCACCTATTGGCGCTGGCGATTGAGCCTCAATCCCCTCGCGATCTACCGGCCCGCCTCCAGCGCCGTCGGCCTCTTCCAGATGACCGATCCGGCCATCACCGAGGCCGCGCGGTTCTGTATCCGCGGCAACGCGGTCACGGAGACTGCTTGCGGGTTTACCAGCCTCTATGTTCGCGCCATCCCGAGCCACGCCATCGAGCTGGCATCGGTGTATCTGGACCGCAATGTGGCTGATGTTCTCGCCCGCGCGGGCGATGTGAAGGCCACCGCGCAGCAAAAGCAGGATCTAGCCGCCTTCATTCATCTGTGCGGCGCAGGTCCCGCCACAGCCTACGCGCGCCGCCACTTTCAGATGATGGCCGGCGAGCGCTGCGGCAATCACCTCGTCGCCAGCTACATCGCCAGGGTCAACGCGATGAAGCGGCAATTTCTGCGCCTTGCGGCGGATGACGGCGGTTAGATGATGGATTCGCAGACCGTAGGATGAGTGGAGCGACTTGTCCGCCGTAGCTCGACGGAAGCGATACGCATCGACGCTGCGCGCGACGACGGGTTCGCAAGAGCTCAACCCATCCTACGAGCTACGATCTACGCCCGCCTCACCGTATCTCGCTCATCGACACCTTGGCGGCGATCCCGCTCAGCTCGGGCTCTTGCGACGCAAACTCCTCTTCGGACGATGGGCCTACCGAGACTTCGACCATCCTGCGCTTGACCTGTTCGCATGTCTTGCGGACGTCTTCGGTGAACAGCGCGCATTCTTCGATGCGCTTGAAGATCTTCCGTCCCTCTTCACGATACCCCGCCGCCGTTTCTCGCATGAAGGCGATCGCATCATGGACCTGGGCTGTCAGCGCCTCGCATTTTTGCGCGGCGTCGATCAACTCGGTGCCCATCGCCTCGATCTCTTTTGCAGCGGACTCATAGTCCCGAACGACCGCCTCTGCACTGAGCGCGCCGACGCGCGTCACGCCCGCGGTGTGCTCGACGTAATCGGGCAAAGCAATGGAAGTAATAGAGCTTCCCGAGCGTACCGATGCAATGTCCGCCTCGAGTTGGACCAAGTTCACTCCTTCCCGCCTGCGCAATTGTTCAACACTTGCCATGATTGATCCTCCCAATACGCACCCAGAACCCCAAACAGCATTGGGTTTATTACGGGGATAAGTCCCGTTCTACCCTCATGTATCCTTGACAGTCTCAACTTTGCCATTTTTTCACAGCCGCCAATGCCGCACGCAACGATGGACTTATCGGCGTTCAACCTCTCCTGGTAGCGGTTGGCGAAGATGGTAGGTTTCGCAAGAGCCCGACCTGTCGAGCGACAAACAAGCCCACGGTGGAGCGAGCGCAGCCCGGTGGCGCGTGGTGAAATCAGGGGGTGTGCCGCACGTTCATCCCGGATGCGCGGCGCCTTACATCGGGCGGCGCTTTGCGCAGAATGCGAGACAGTCAGTTCTGCGTCCGGCGATGGCCGATCACATGCCCCAGAACGTGATCGTTATTCACCACCAGTACGGCCACCGCCACCCCTCATAGCGGACGAACGACGACACCAGCGGCGGGCCGTAGGGATCGACCCGGTCGTCTTCAGGGCGATAACGATATCGTGGAACAATATTATAATCCCACGGCGTTGGCCTTATCACCGGGACGTCCACCCTCAGCCGTGGTTCAGGAACCACTTCACGAACGACTTGGGCCTTCCGCGCCCGGGCTTCAGCGCCGGATATCCCAAGGCTGCACAGCACCAGGGCCGTTCCGAGAGTACACGCGAGCGTCATCATCTTCATGCGATGGCCTCCTTCCCGTCAGAGTGCAAAAGGACGCAACGCAAGGCAAGCTCAATTCGCTCTCGACTTGCTTGAATGACAGCCGTCGGCTCTCTCCACCGTCATTGCGAGCGCAGCGAAGCAATCCAGAGTCTCTCCGCCGAGACAGTCTGGATTGCTTCGCTGCGCTCGCAATGACGAAGAAGGAGCACGAAGCCCGGCGCACGCCTACGCCGCGTCGAATTCCTCGGCGTTCGGCGCCGGACCTGCAACGAGCCCGTCGAGACTGACCATCAGCAAATCGGCGATGTGCATCAGCTGGTAGAGCGGAATGTCCGCCTCGCCGTTTTCGGCCAGCGACACGAAGGCGGGCGCCACGCCAATGCGCTCGGCCAGCTGGGCTTCGGTGTAACCGCGGGTCTCGCGCGCAGCTTTCACGCGCGCAGCGATCCCGAGCCTGTGGCGGGACTGCTCGTCCGCGGTCATCATCACCGCCTGCTCGTCCGGGCTCGCGCAGCCCTCGGTGAATGCGCTGCCGAGCAGCCTGCCCTTGCGCCAGGCGACCCGGCAGTCCTTGCGCAGACCGCTCAGGAAGATCAGCGAAAACTGCTCGGCGACCCAGAGCGACGAGTTGAGGGCGAGGCGCGCGCCGGTGCCGGAGACATCGCGGATCGTGCAGGGCACGCGGATGATGCTGCCGGCGCCATTGTCGAATTCGACAATGCCGGTCCGCAATGTGTGATGCCTGACTGCGGCGCGATGATCGCTCATGACAGCTCCCGTGACCTGCGGCGGCGAACGGCGTATCCGACGCATCCGTCATGGAGCGAAGATACCGGACAAACGTCCTGTAACTTCTAAACGCCGTGCAGCTCAGCCGAGACTGCAACGCCATGGTAAAGGAATCCCTGCCGATTCCTGGAGCCCTACTCGCGCGCCCGGCGCACCGCGTCCTCCAGCTTCATTCTCCGCTTGTCCCACCGGCTCTGTTCGGTCTCTGCCCGTTCATCCAGCGCGACGCGTTCGGCTTCGATCTCCTCCGCCCGCGCCTCGTGCTCGCGCCTTGCCTTGTCCAGCGCGGTCTGGGCTGTGGCCACCGCCTTCTCCCGACGCGCGCGCTCCTTGGCCCGTGCCGCCTCCTCCTTCCAGCGCTCGGCTTCTCGCCGCCGCTCTTCCTTCTCGAACGCCGCGGCGGCCTTGCGGGCTTTTTGGTCGTCGATTTTGCGGGACGGTTTGGGCGCGCTTTTGGCCGCGTGCTTTTTTGACTTGGCCTTCTTCGACTTGAGCTTGGCCTCGCCGCCGGCGAGATCGGTCGGCAGCGCGGCGTCCTCCGTGAACGGACCGTCCGATCCGACCGGGCGTCTGAGCACGACGCCCGGCCTCGCCACGGTCGCGGCAACGATGTCGGGGTCGTCGGTCTCTTTCGCGGCGCCCTGATGGAAGAGATTGGAGCTGGCGCCCCAGGCCTCCAGCGCCGCCTTCATCGATGGCGCGGCGACCGCCTGGTCGTAGAATCCGAGCGAGGTCTGGTAGGTCTTCAGCTTTCTTGTCGGTTTACTTTTCAGTGTCTTCGGCATGTCGCCCCACGGCCCGGCGACGCGCGGGGCTCCCAGCCATCGCAACCTTCGCCACCATGCCATAATGCCCCTGTTTTGCCCGACAAGTCAAAAGGCTTTCGGTATCGCCGAAGTCGGGCCGGGCAGGCTTAACCCGGAGAAGCGACTTGTCCGCCGTAGCTCGCAGAGCGAAGGCGGATCACGAATGATTCGGTATTGCAGAACTTTGAAATCCCTGATGTTTTCTACTGTGCATGGGGTTGTTTTCGATGTTTTGATGTTGGCGCGGTTCCACTACGTCGCGTCGACGTCCTCGGGCCCCGGCGCCGGCGGCCGGATTTTCGCTTCTAATTACTCCTCAAGCTCAGAATGTAGGCCGCAAGCGCATCCGCCTGCTCTGGTGTGATCACCAGATTTGGCATGGTCTGGTGGCTGGTCCGCCAGAACACCTTGAGTGACAGCGCGGTGGTGCCGTGCCGGTCAGCGATGGCCTGGAAACTCGGGGCCTGATCGAACAGTCCGGGCATATGCGGCTCGACGGCGTGACACGTCTGGCACCATGCTTGCGCGAGGCGATGTCCCTCCGATGCGGTGCGCTGGGCGGGTCTGGATGCCCCGCCGGCCTTGTGCACGACGCTGACGAGAAACAGCATCGTCAACGCCATCAGGATGGCGAGGCCGGCGTAAATTCGAACGCTGCGGGACATCGCCATGCTTCCCCTTCGCTTCGGTGCTGCGCGAAAGTAGGCCGACGCACTCAGGCAAAATTGATCTGTATCAAGAGCTCAGCAGAGCCACAGGATGGGTGAAGCGATTTGTCCTCCAGCCAACCGCGCTCAGCAAGTCACCAGCTCGGTGTGGCCAAATCCCTTGGAGTAGTCGAGCAGCGAGATCACGGTCGGCGTCAGGCCGATCAGGCGCACCTCGGACGGATTTGGCATCGGCAGGCCGGCGGCCTTCTGCTCGGGATAGCGTGACATCAACAGGCCGATCGCCTTCTCGATCTCGGCCGGCTCTGTCAGGGTTCGCGCACGCGCCGCCATGGAGAGACCGGTGATCGCCATCACCTGCTCCGGGTCGTCATCGATCGCGAGCGAGACCCGATCGTCCCGGGACAGGTTTTGCGCCTTCTGGCTGTCGATGCCGCACAGGAAATAGATGGTGAAGCCTTCGTTGGCATAGCCGACGGTCGTGACCTGCGGCCAGCCGTCCGGCCGCACGGTCGCAATCCGCATGGTGCGGTGCTGATCCAGCAAGGTCTGAATTTTTTGTCTGATCGAATCGTCCATCGCGCGCCTCTGCATATCGGCCCCTCAAAAAGGATATCGAGCGGTGCGCGCGATGATGTTGATGCGCCTCAAGTCGCGATGGCCGGCGTTGCCGACATCGCATACGCTGGGATCCATTTCACGATCAGGAGGATCAGCATGAACGGAAATCGCTACTACGGCGTTCGCGTCGAGGGCGCGAAATACGGCGTCGGTTTCGGGTCGGCGCTCGCGATTGCGATCTCCTACACCAACAACCATTCGATCCTGTGGGCGATCATCCACGGAATCCTGGGCTGGCTCTACGTGATCTTCGTGGCGCTGTTTCGGTGATATCGCACCGGCAGACAGTCGCGTCCCCAGCTTTCCCTTGCATTCCCATTCCCCGCCCCTACGGTGCGCCGCGCACGAACCGGAGACGAGACCAGCCATGACCGACGCCACCAAATGCCCGAAATGCAATTCGGAGCATGCCTATCAGGATCGCGATCTCTGGATCTGCCCGGAATGCGCCCATGAATGGAGCGCTGCGGCCGGCGCGGCGGCGGAGGCTCCGCAGGAGGCCGGCGTGCGCGATGCCCACGGCAATGCGCTGGCCGACGGCGACAGCGTCATCGTGATGAAGGACCTCAAGGTCAAGGGCTCCTCATCGGTGGTCAAGGGCGGCACCAAGGTCCGCAACATTCGCCTCCAGGACGCCACCGACGGCCACAACATCGCCTGCAAGATCGACGGCATCGGCGCGATGAACTTGAAATCGGAGTTCGTGAAAAAGGCGTAGGACCGCAGGATGGGTAGAGCTCTTGCGAAACCCATCGTTCCCCGACCCGCCCACGCGGTTGCAGGGCAGGCACGCGGCGAAGCGCGGCTATCAGAAAAAACCGGGGCTGAGATCGAGGCCGTAGGTCAGGCTCAGCACGAACACGAACAACGCGGCGGCGGCGAACAGTGCCGCGTGCTTGAGAATGAACGCTCGCGATCGCGAGTGCAGAGCAATCGCTTACGAGTATGAAGTCGTCATGCCCGGGCTTGTCCCGGGCATCCACGTTCTTCGTTCAGCGTGGCCGCGCGTGGATGGCCGGGACATAGGCGAGCGGAAGCGACGCCGTCTCGGACGGCTATGCCCGGCCATGACGCCGTGGAGGCCTTAGCGGGCAGCGCCCGTCGTGACGTTCGCGGTATTCACCTTGCGCGGCGTCAGCACGCTGGACTGGTGGACGGTGGCAACCGCGGCAGGCGCCGCTTCCTGCTGCTGGACATGCGCAGCACCGAGCACGCGCACCTGCATCGGCGAGACCGGGAAGCCATTGGCCTCATAGCTCGGCAGCTCGGCGGCGAAAGCGGCGGTGCTGCCCGCGATCGTCAAAATGGCGGCGGCGATCGACAGAGTCTTCTTGTTCATGGTGATGCTCCTGGAAGGAAAGTTCGGAGCACATTTAAGCGCGATTTGCTGCATTGCGATGCGCATTGTTGCATTGCAATATCGCGCCCCGCGCATGGCGATATGTTTAACGCGCGCAATGTCTTGGCCGAATCGCGCCTAAAACGACGTAGCTCTTGTGGGTGGGGGATCAGCCGCCGAGCACATTGCCCCAGCCGTCGAAGACGTAGGCCTTCCAAGCCACGGTTCCATCCCCGCGCGGCCGGCTGGCGCGGCGATAGTCGTCGGCCTGGTCGGTGGTCCAGGTGATGATCGTGTCGGAGACGCGATCGTGCAGGATGGCGGGTTCAGTAGGATCGAAAGCGTCCATCGGACGAAGCGAGGAATGCGTCATGGACGATCAAACGCACCACCGGCCGGAAGGTTGCGCTCGTGTCCGGCGCTGCGCAGCAACGCGGAAGAGCGTTGCAGCGCATCCGGGACACGGGTGTCTATGTCAGCTATTTCAGCGCAGTCGCAAGCTTCGCAACGAGGTTGGTGCCGAGCGCGTAGATGACTTCGATAATGGCGAGCGCGATGCCCGCTGCGATCAGGCCATATTCGATCGCCGTGGCGCCAGATTCATCGGCGGCAAATTCGACCATTAGGCATTTCAATTTCAAGATCGTGTCCTTCCCAAGTCTGCCGTACGTTGCCGGCGCGAGAGACATGCACCTCCACAATCCACGATTGAGTAAATATGGGTCGCTCAATTTGACGACAATCCACGCTTCGATTTGCAGGTTCCGGGGGCCCATGGAACCGCAATGGAACCAGCGTTGCCGCCGGGCAACACCGGCCTGAAAAGCCCGTCATCCCGAAATTGCGCCATTGCGCCGCCACACCATCCTCCGAACAATTGACGCACCGCGTGCTTGGCTGTGCAACATCGGTTCGACCAGAACCTTTTGGAGGCAGGGATCATGAACGATCAGCGGTCTCTTATCGTGGCGGTCTCGTGCCCCTCGGCCGTTCTGGTCGGCTGGCTGGCGATCTCCCTGTCAGCCTATGTCCCGGCCCTGGTCGAAAACAGCAGCGCCAACGCGGCTGTCCTCTCCAGCGCGAAAGACGCCGCTCGCGTCGAACGCGCAGAAATTCCCCGCGCTGTAACCCTCGAAGATCAATTGGCCGAGAATGCGGAGATCGCCGCCGCCGTGGCACTGGCGCAGAGCCCGCCGACCGAGGCCACGGTGACGCCCGAACCTGCCGTCAAGCTCGCCTCCGCCGATCCCGCCCAGATGTTGCCGGCGGAAGCGCCACCATCGGTGATTCCGCCTGAGCCCGCTCCCATCACGAGCGAAGCCGCCCCCGCGCAGGACGCTCCCATCAAACTCGCATCCGCCGATCCCAGCGACATCGTGCCGACCGAGTCGCTGTCGCCTGCGGCAATTGCGGGCGGACCCGTGGTTGCCACCGACAAGGCTTCGCCGCCTGCGGACACCGTTGCCGTGCTCGACGAATGCTTCGTGATGGATGCCTGCATCGATCGCTATCTCTGGGCACTCTATCAGCGCACCGCGAAGGAAGACTCGATCAAGGTGCAGGAACGCCGCGCCGTCACCGTCAAGCGCAAGGGCAGGACGGTCACGGTGATGCGCAGCTTCACCAAACTGGTCGACGAGGATTTCGGCTGGAAGGATCCGAAGGCGGCCGAGCACGCCGGCATGCCCCTGATGGATTACGTCATTGGCGGCATGGACCGCAGCTTCAAGCGAAAGCTGTTTCGCACACTGCTCGCGGCGGAAGCCGCGGGCCTGTCGCCCGGCATCACCAGCGCGTTCCGCGACGACTATCGCCAGTCGATCGCCAGCGGCCTGAAGGCGGCCTCGGACCGCTCGTATCACGGCGGCAGCACGCGCGGCGGCTACGGACACGGCATGGCGGCCGACATCGTCAGCACCAAGGGTGACAACCGCGCGCAGCGCTGGGTCTCGACGGAAGTGCTGTGGAAATGGGTCGATGCCAATGGCAAAGCACTCGGCATCGGCCGGCCCTATCTCGGCCGCGATCCGCCGCATGTCGGTCCCGTCGACGGCCCGGAATACATCTCGCGCCGCGGCAGCGCGGACCGCAAGGAAGCCGCCAACGTCAAGCCGAAGAAGGTGCAGGCGGCATCGAACGCGAAGACACAGAAAACGCAGGCCGCACGCGAGCAGAAGAGCCCGGCCAAGCGGCAGAAGTCGGCGCAATCCGCCGCGAAGCGGGCGACCTGAGGCGTTACGCGCCTCGCACGGGCAGCGGCACGAGGCGCATCTCGGCCGTGCCAGCCTCCTGGGTGCGAACGAGCACGGCAAAGATGGTCTCGACCGCAAGCTGCACCGCCGCCTCCATCGCCGTGCCCTTGGCCAGATGTGCCGCGATCAGGCCGGTAAGCAGATCCCCGGTGCCATAGGGACGGATCGGCAGGCGCGGCGTCGCAAAGCGCGACAATTGGCCGGCCGCGCACAAAATCGTCTCGACCTGCTCCGTCGGCGTGTCGGTGAGCGTGCAGCCGGTGGCGACGACGTCGATCCGGCCCTTCCCCGCAATCGCCGCGCACGCCGCGCGAAGGCCTTGCGCATCCGCGATTTTGACGCCCGAGAGCAGCTCGAGCTCAAACTGATTTGGCGTGATCAGGCTCGCGGCCGGCAACAGGCGGTGCCGGACCACGTCTAGGATGCCGTCGACGACATAGATGCGGCCATCGTCGCCGATCACGGGGTCGCAAACATAGAGCAGCTTTGAATTGCGCGTCAGCGCCCGCTCGACGAAATCGGCGATCACGACGGCATTGTCCGGCGAACCGAGATAGCCGGTGACGAGCACGGCGGCCTCGTCGACCAGGTCGCGCTCCTCCACGCCCCTGAGCAGATCCGCCACCAGCTCGGCGTCCAGCACGCGCCCACGCAACGTCGGATAGCGCGGGTGGTTGGACAACAGCGTCGTCGGCACCGCCGCGACATTGACGCCCTCCGCCTGCATGGCGTAGGCGGCCGCACTGTTGCCGACATGGCCGTGGACCACCTGGCTTTGAATGGAGATGACGAGCATGCAGAGGTCCGTAAGGTCAATCGCTGGACGAGGCAAGGATAGCCCGGATTTCGCTTCGCGCCATCGGGTCGCAAATGCAGATGTCAGGACTGAATTCGGCGTCGTGCAAGCTCCCCGAGATAGGCACAGAACATGTCGGCCAACCCGTCGGCATGGCGCGCGATCTCCGCCTCGCCGTGCGGCGTCTCCGAGAACCGTTTGCCGACCTCGCTCAGCGTCGTCGTGATCAGCTCGCCGGCGAGGTTGCGCGTCGCATCGGAGGCTTTTGGCAGCGCCTCCCGCATGAAGGCTGCGACAATACCCTCGCCGGCGGCTCGCGCGTCGTGCGCCTCGGGCGCATCGCGATAGAGCGGCGCGGCGTCACTGAGGGCTGTGCGGATCGCAGCCTCCTCGCATTCCGAGCGGATGAAGGCATGGACCAGCGCGCGCAGCCGCGCCAATGGCGGCTTCGTCCCATCGGCGAGGATGCTGCGCAGGAGTTCGCTGGTACGCCGCCACTCGTCACTTTGAAGGCGGAACAGGATCGCCGCCTTGTTCGGGAAATATTGATAGAGCGATCCGACACTCACTCCTGCCCTCTCCGCCACCCGCGCCGTGGTGAATCGCTGCGCACCCTCCTTCGCCAGAACCTGAACAGCGGCATCCAGAATGGCCGCGACAAGCCCGGTGGAACGGGCCTGTTGTGGCTGTTTTCGTGAGGAAACTGAACGACTTCGACGATCGGCCATGGCGCGCCCGGGCAATGCGAATAGGAAACGCGACGAATTAGTCGTATTTCAGCCTCCGCGCAAGCACGCGCTTTCTCCCGAACCGGAGCCCTCAAATGAACATCCCGACCATCGTATCGCTTGCGCCTCTGCTCGATCGTCTGTTCGACGAAGCCGAGGCAGCACAAGGCACAACGCACGCTGCCGTCGCCGATTTGTCCGATGCCGACCGGGCCCGCATGATGCGCAGCAAGACCGATTACCGCGATCTCTACGGACGCCTGAAGGACGCCCCGCTCGCGGTCTCCCGCGAGACCGGCGCGCTGCTCTACATGCTGACGCGCAGCTCCCGCGCCAGAACAATCGTCGAGTTCGGTACCTCGTTCGGCATCTCGACGCTGCACCTTGCCGCAGGCTTGCGCGACAATGGCGGCGGTCGCCTCATCACCACCGAGTTCGAGCCGTCCAAGGCGGCACGAGCGCGGGACAATCTCTCGGCCGGCGGGCTGATCGATCTCGTCGAAATCCGCGAGGGCGATGCGCTGAGGACGCTCAGCGCCGATCTACCCGATCCGATCGATCTCGTGCTGCTCGACGGCGCCAAGGCGCTCTACCCGGAGATCCTGGACCTGGTCGCAGGCCATCTCGGGCCGGGCGCCATCATTGTCGCCGACAACGCCGACTTCAGCCCCGACTATCTGGCGCGCGTACGCACGCCGCGAAGCGGATATATGTCCACGCCCTTCGCCGAAGACGTCGAACTCTCCGTGCGGATCAATTAGGGCATCGACCTACTGCAACACGTCGGAGCCGCCGCACGATTCATCGCGCGACGGCTCCCCGTTCTCGGCGACAGAACCGCGAACCCCGGCGCGTCCGCGTCACCGCGGCCAGGCTGCGATCCGCCACGTGTCGCAGACTCGTCACTCACACGTGATACCTGCTCCTGGGAAAAACCCTGTCCGGCGTGTGTGCTGAACGTACCTACCGCGCGATATCTTCCCGGCGCCCCGATCCCGAGACGGTCATGACTGCCCCCTTCAATGCCTACACAGCGCTCGCCCTGGCCATTGTCTTCGAGGTCACGGCGTCCGCCTTCCTGCAGCAGTCCGCGCAGTTCACGCGGCCCTGGCCGACGCTGGCGATGGTGGCGTTCTATGCGGCTTCATTCTACGCGCTGTCGGTCGCGATCCGTGTGATTCCCCTGAGTATCGCTTACGCGATCTGGGGCGGCGTCGGCATCATCCTGACCGCGACCGTCTCGTTCGTGCTGTTTCGGCAGATGCTGGACGCCGCGGCCTTCGTCGGCATCGCGCTGATTGTATCCGGGGTCGTGGTCATCAACCTGTTCTCGGAGACAGCGGTGCATTGATCGGCACCACCGCCTCCGCCCACCGGGCAGCGTGGTTATTGGCCCTGAACCGCCCGGGGCGGACGCGGCTTACGCGGGGCGGACTTCTCCGCAGCACGCGGGACGCTATCGACCGACTCCAGATACGCAGCAAGCGCTTTGGCCGAGTCGGAGCTGGTGGCGTAGTGATCTTTCAAGAACCAGGTCAGCGTCAGGCTGAAGCGACCCTTCGCAAGGCCGCGCGGGCTGCGATGGCAGCTCGAGCAGCCATCGGCGAACAGCTTTGCGGCGGGTTTGCCGGCGTCGAGATTTTGCGCGGATGCGAACGTCGTCGTCAGCACGGCAACGACTGCAAGAATCACCGAAGACGCGATCCGATCGCGCCCCGGTCGAAATAACGATGTCACTGTCGTCCCCTAGCCCCGTCCTGCAATCACGCCGCCAGCAACTGATCGAACTCCGGCGGCGCGTAGGCCTTGCCGTCTTGATCGGTAATGACGACCCGCCAACCCTCGCTCGCCCAAACCTTGGCCTTCGCTACGATGAGCAACCGGCTCTCGCGGGCGAAACTGTACTTCGCATTATCGCGTTCTGCGATCATTTTGTAGGCCAATGCGCATCCCCTTGCGTTGCCCTGCCCCGTCCCTCGTGACAGCGGGCTTTGGCGGCAATTCGCCGGGAGCATGGCAATTTGGTGCCGTCCGCGGCAGCATTGTGCCGCCGTCCGAGCCTGGGCCCATCGCCGCCGCGACGGAACCGACAGGGCGCGACGCGCGCGCTCCTTAGTGAACGCGGATGATGTGTGGACGGCCAAGATCAATCAGCCCCTGCACCGCCGAGAGGCGATCGTCGAGGGCCGCGATAGTAAGCAACAGATTGTTGCGCCGTTCGTCGAGCAAACCCATCTCGGCGCCCGACAGCTTTGGGTTCGCCCGCTCCTTGTGGATGCCGTCGAGCGATTTGCGCAGACCCGCAATCAGGCCGGTCAGCTGCTTGGCCTCCTTGGTCATCGAACGCTTCGCGACATTATGGCGACGCGTCTCCGTCTGGCTCGGTCTCATCGTCATCCTCCCGTGCCCCGCTGCCCCGAGTGGATGCTTACACCTTTCGGTATAGATATTACGATCGATGAAATCTGCGTGCGAAGAACTGCTTCAAACTTTAGGCGACTTGCGCCCGCCGAAAGAACTTGCGCCCGCCAAAAGAAAGAGCCCGGCTCGAAGGCCGGGCTCTCGCAAGACCTAGTGCTTCTGGTGGCCGCCTGGGCCGCCGGCCGGCGCACCACCACCGCCGCCATGCGGAGCAGCGTTGATATGCGGGGCACCGCCGCCTTGGTGCGGCATGGCAGGCGCGGCCGCGCGCGGCGCCGGCATCTGGGCATGCGCATTCATCGGCGAACCATGGCTAACATTGGGCTGGGCCGTACGGGGCTGCGCCGTATGGGGCTGTGCTATATGCGGCGCCGCTGACCGGGCCGCCGGCGCTGCCGACACACGCGGGGCTTCATGTGCACGCGCCATCGGTTGCGTCCGCACTGCTGCACGGTTCGCAGCATGGTCATGCATCACACGCGCCTGCGCATCGCGCGGGTTGCGGCTCTGCACGGAAGTCTGCTCGCGTACGAAACGCTCGCTCCGCCCGGCGCGGGTGCGGTCGTTCGCGATCGCAGCGTCGCGCTTTGCGATCGCAGCGTCGCGCTTTGCGATGGCGGCGTCATGCCGTGCCGTCGCGGCGTCGCGCCCGACAACTGCGGCACGGCCCTGGACGTTCGCGCCGCTGCGCCCCAGCGCGACCGCAGCATCGCGCGTCGCTGCGCGGCCGATGCGGGCTGCGCGCGGATCGAGAGTCATCCGCGTCGCGAAGCGCTCATGCGAGGTCCAGTAGTTATTCCAATAGGCGTGCCGCCGATACCACGGCCGCCCTTCATAGTAACGCGACCAGTACGAGGTCAGCACGAAGGGCACGACGGGCACATCGACCTCGTCGACATAGTCGGGGAGATAGACGTAGTGATTGCGGTAGAGATATTCGAGATATTGCGACGACACCCAACCGCGATCGTCGGCGAAGCTGACGTCACACCAGGCATTGCCGCGCAGGCAGCCATGGATGTTGACGCGGGCGCCCCCGGGGATGCGATCGACCAGGGGAAAGCCCGACCCCGGCCCGGCGCGCAAGCCAGTCGAGACGGTGACGATGCCCGGAGCAGCCAGTGCAGCCGTCGGGGCGAGCAGTAATGCGGCAACCAAAATGCTTCTGAGTCTCATGGCGTGTTCCTCCTCTGCAGGTCGGAACGCCCGAGCGGAACGAGCGTTCCGCACACTGTCGCCGCATCCGTCGAAAGATTGAGACGTACGGCATGTGCGCCGTACGCCGGGTTCGATATTCATCCGCCGTTCATCGGCGAAGCGAATGTTCGGCGCTCACCTTGCTTGCAGCATGAACCCGTCGAAGTACGACGCAAGTCCGGCAAAGCCGTCGAGCGGCAGCACCTGCGCGATATATTGGTCCGGCCGCACCACGACCATGCAGCCGGCTTCGCGGTCGATGCCGCGCATGGCGAAGACGTCGTGGCCGCTCTTCAAGTCAGAACAGAACATCTTCTCGTAGTCGATCAGGTCGTAACGGCCCTTGCGCGGCAGAAGCAGCGGTGGCATCGCCGCAAGGGCGAGCTCGCGATGATCCTGCTGAAACACGGCGCGCAGATCGATCACACTGTCGATGTCGGCGCCTGCCGGCGTGTATCGCTTCACCGGAGATTCCCTTGCTTCGGTGAGGAAGTCGCACAGCGCGCGAATGGCGGAGCCGGCGGCAGCGGGATCTTCGGCGCGCGAAAACGCGTAGATGCGGAAACGGCCGTCGGCCTGCGCGGCGTGGCCGAGATGGACCGGCTTGGCATCAGCCAGCCGGATCACGGGTGCGGAATGGAAGCGCGTGCCGATGACGAAACCTTGCGCCAGATGCTGATGCGATGCCGCACCAGTGAGGACCGACGGACGATAGTGCGTCGCGGTGCCCGCGGTATAACGTCCGTGCCTGACAAAATAGTCCTGTGTCCTCGCCGCGTCGGCGCCGCCGGCCTTGGCCGCGGAAGCTAGAATTCCCGCCCATTCGCGATCAAAATCGATCAGCTCTTTCGCGACCGCCTGGCGTTCCGCCGAATAGGAATGCAGCAGGCTCGGTGCACATCGCTTCCCGATGACGACGGCGAGCTTCCAGCCGAGGTTGAAGGCATCCTGCATCGAGACATTCATGCCCTGCCCCGCCTTGGGGCTGTGAGTGTGGCAGGCGTCGCCGGCGATGAAGATGCGCGGCAGGCGGGTCGCGATCTCGGCCTCCGGCACGTCGTCGAATTTGTCGGTCAGGCGTTGGCCGATCTCGTAGACCGACCACCAGGCGATCTCCTTCACCTCCAGCGTATGCGGCTTCAGGATGCGCCGCGCCTTGGCGATCACGTCGTCGGCTGTGATGTTGCGGTTGGCGACACGCTCGCCCACGTCGAGCTTGGCGAGCTCGACATAGATGCGGACCATGTAGCCGCCCTCCCGTGGAATGATGAGCAGGCTGCCGTCCTTCGCGGATTGGATCAGGGCCTTGAAGCGGATGTCCGGGAAATCGGTCACCGCCAGGACGTCCATCACGCCCCAGGCGTGGTTGGCGGAATCGCCGTGCAGCTCGCGGCCGATCGATTTGCGCACCGTGCTGCGCGCACCGTCGCAGCCGACGACGTAGCGCGCCTTGATCGTCTCGACCTTGCCCTCATTCGCGGCGTCGATCCGTTCGAGGCGGACGGTCACCGCATGGTCGGCCGGACCCGCGGCCGGATCGACCTCGAGGTCGAGCAGCCGGCGACTGTAATAGGGCTCGAGCCTGGCCGGCGATTTGCGCATCACGTCGAGAAAGCCGTCATGGATGCGCGCCTGATTGAGAATCACATGCGGGAATTCCGACAGGCCGTCCTCGACGTCCTGCACCCGGCCGCTGCGGACGATCTTCCCGGGGGCGAGGTCATCAGGCCTCCAGAACGTCGTCTCATTGACCCAATAGGCTTCCTTCAGGACGCGCTCGCTGAATCCGTAGGCGTGGAACATTTCCATGGTGCGGCAGGCGATGCCATCGGCCTGGCCAACCAGCAGCCGCTCCGGCTTCTGCTCGACGATGCAGGTCTTAATGTCGGAGAACTGCGCAAGCTGGGTTGCGAGCGTCAGGCCGGCGGGGCCGCAGCCGACGATGAGGACATCAACCTGTTCAGGCACCGTGCCCGGCGCGCCCGAGACCTGAATGCGCTCGGCGGGATCGGAGATTTCAGGATCGCCCGGCTGGAATCCATTGAGATGGAATTGCATGAGCACCTCTCCCGCCAACGTTTCGTTTGGATATTGCTCAGTATGCTGACTATCAGTATGCTTGTCAACGAGCCTGCCCTCGCGGCCCTTGAGGAGAATTCGGTGAAAGACAACAACGACATGCCCGGGCATCTGGCGCGCCGGTTCCAGCAGATTGCGGTGGCGGTGTTTCTGGCCGAGGTCGCGGATGCCGGGTTCGATCTCACGCCGGTGCAATATGCCGCGCTCGCGACCATCAAGGCCAATCCCGGGCTCGACCAGGTGACCCTCGCCGGACTGATCGCCTACGACCGCACCACCATCACCGGCGTGATCGATCGCCTCGTGCAGAAAGGGCTTGCGGAGCGCCGCGCCTCGAGCCGCGACCGCCGCGCCCGCGAGCTCGAGATCACAGACGAAGGCCGCCGCACGCTACGCAAGATTACGCCGGCCGTGGAGTCCGCACAGCGCATCATGCTGGGCGGCCTCAGCGCGAAGGAAGGCGAAGAACTGATGCGGCTGTTGCGCAAGGCGATCGCCGCCGGCAACGAGCTCAGCCGCGCGCCGCTGCGCGACGTGCAGGTCTAGGCCGCGACTTAAATCTTCCAATCATCCGCCAGCGAACATCAGCGGCCAATGCCGGCCGCCTTGATCACCAAACTGAACCGTTCCGTTTCCGCCGTCACAAACTGCGCTAGTTTCCGTTGTGATAGCAAAAGTGGCGTACCGCCGAGAGATTCGATCCTCAGCCTGATCTTTGTAGCGGCAAGACCCTCCCCAACCGCCGCGTCCAACTTGGCAACCACCTCGACAGGGGTCTCGCGCGGCGCTCCAAGCCCGAACCAGGAGCCAGCCTCGTAACCCGGCACATGCTCACTCATCGATGGTATATCAGGCAGCACGGGTGAGCGTACGGGCGTCGTCACTGCTAGTGGCCGAAGCTTGTTGTCCCGAATGAGACCGATCGACGACGGCAGCGGATCGAACATCACGTCCACCTCGCCTGCTTGCAGCGCCTGTAGGGCCGGCGCCGACCCAGTGAACGCCATTAGCTTCATGTCCACCTTAGCCATCCATTTGAACAGTTCGATACCGATGTGTTGAGGGGTTCCTTTTCCGCCATACCCGACCTTCAGCTTGCCGGGGTTCTGGCGGGCATAAGTAAGCAAGTCCGCGGCGCTATTAACCGGCACGGACGGATTGACCTCGACCACCAAAGGTACCCGGTAAAGGCCCGCAATTGGCAGGATGTCTCGCCCGAAATCAAAATCGAGATCACCGAAGAGCGTCGTATTGATCGTATTGACGGGGCCGAAGATCAGAAGCGTGTAGCCGTCGGCAGCCGCCCGGACCACCTCGCGTGTGGCTGTGTTGCCGCTTTCTCCGGGCTTGTTCTCAACGGCAAAGTGTTGCCCAAGACGCTCGGTAAGCCATTCACTGATCACCCGCCCGGCGATATCAACCGGTCCGTTGGCCGGAAACCCAACCATAACCCGCACCGGCTTCGCCGGATAATCAACGGCGGCCATCGTGGGTGAAAATCCGACGGGCGCAATGCCAGCCCCCGCGGTTAAAAGCAGAAAATCGCGGCGTTTCATCTTCGCCTCCGGTATGCAGACATACCCTAGTAGCGCTGGGCGCACATAAGAGCCATACTGTCTAAACCGCAAAATCCATACGCAGGGCGTATGCCATGGAACTGAAGCAATTTCGATATTTCGTCGCAGTCGCCGAGGAAGGCCACATTACACGGGCGGCGGAGCGCCTTGGCATGCAGCAGCCACCGCTCAGCGCGCAGATCAAGGCGATCGAATCCGGACTTCAGGTCCAGCTGTTCAAGCGAAAACCGCGCGGTGTTGAGTTAACCGAAGCGGGCCGGGAGCTGCTGAGAGAAGGACGCGACATACTGGCCCGCGTCGAGCGAGCTCTACATCGGACGCGGCGAACGGCCCGGGGCGAGATAGGCAATCTCTGCGTGGCGATTGCCCCGACCGCACCGTTTCACAAACTGGTCCCGCGCGCGATCCGCAATTTCCGGAAAGCATTTCCGCTCGTCACGTTGACGCTCGATGAAGGACTGAGCAACGAGGTTGTAGCGGGCCTTATCAATCAGCGAATAGATGTCGCATTCGTCAGAAACTCAGACATTCATGCGGACGATCTGACCACGATCCCGCTGCTCAAGGAGCCAATGGTCTTGGCTCTAGCGAGCCACCATGCAATCGCCAAAGCGACAACCTCAAGCCAGTCGGTCGCTCTCGCGCAGCTGCGGGACGAGCCCTTTATCTTCATTGGGCCTCCCGGCACCGGGCTTCATGACGAAACTATCGCGGCATGTCGCGGCGCCGGCTACAGCCCGCGTATCGGCCAACAGGCACCCCGCATTACATCAGCCCTCGGCCTCGTCGCAGCGGAGATGGGCGTGGTTCTGGTCCCCGAGAGCCTCAAGTCATTGAAGATGGACGGCGTCGTCTACCGCAACGTAAAGGGCCCGCATCAGCCAAAAGCATTTTTGGGGATGGCTTTTCTAAAGAGTAATCGATCCGAGGCCCTCAACAGATTTCTAGCGACAGTTCGTAGGGAGAGGACCTAGATTTACCCGGACGGGCTCATCCGTGTGTCACGACGGCAGAGCTTTCCCTGCGCGATGCGCAATTTTCATCCGCTGTCAGGCCATGGCGGACCTGGCAAGCCGTCTGACCGCATATCACCACCTAGGCCGTATTATACCCGAAACTGCCGCAGCGCCGCGAAACCTGGAGCTAACCTTCGGCTGCTACCGTCGGCCTCATTCGGCGCTTTAACGCGTGATTAACTTTGCCGGTTGGGGGGTTCGGATGTCCAGGTTCGTCATTTTTGCCGCTGCGGTCGCGCTCTCGACCGGCCAAGCGGTTGCGAACGGACATGGCGGCGGCGACACCCCTCCCCCGCCGAAGCCGGACGCCACGACCTCGCCGGCTCGCGCCGTTCTGACCAAACAGGGCTCCAAGCTTGTCGATCTCAAGGGCATGACGCTCTATTTCTATGAGCGAGACACCAGCGGCAAGACATCGAGCTGTGACGGCAAATGCGCGGAGAGCTGGATTCCGCTGGCCGCTCCCGCGGATGCCAAGGCGGTCGGCGATTTCACGCCGATTACCCGCAAGGACGGCACCAAGATGTGGGCGTTTCGCTATCGCCCGCTCTACACCTCAGCGGCTGACAAGGCGCCTGGCGATGCCAATGGTATTGCGACGACGATGCAATGGCGGGTGGCACGGCCTGAGGAATAGCGCGCGGCGCTGCGTAGCGGTCAATGCTTCTGCGAATTCACGACTTTCGCGTGCGCCGGAGAACCCGCCGAAGCATAGTTCACCTCCGGATTCAGATGCAGCGCCACATACAGGAGCATCCCGGCCAGGATGGATCCGTAGAAGCCCAACGTGGCCAGCCGCCATTTCCGCACAATGCGGCGGTCGCACTCATTCAATTGATAAAAGAATTTCTGCATGATGCCTCCAATGGCAACGAGCCATCGAGGCATAGCGCAATCGGCGCGGATCGGCTGTGAAGCAGTTCACCCTTGCAAGGCCGAGCATCGTGCGCGCCTTCACGCTTGAGTGAGCGCGATGGCGAGCAGGATCGCTTCCCTCATCCGCGCCAGCTCGGCCCCGCCCCGGCCTGCGTGCTCTGCCCGGGCGGCAGCACCACGACGGTCGCGTTGAGCTTCACCCGGTCGTAGAGATCGATCACGTCCTCATTGCGCATCCGAATGCAGCCCGACGAGATTGCCTGCCCGATATACTCGGGCTGGTTGGTGCCATGGATGCGGTAGAGCGTGTCCTTGTTGCCGGAGTAGAGATAGATACCCCGCGCCCCCAGCGGGTTGGCGGGACCGCCGGCCACGCGCGCCGGATAAGGACCGAGCCGCGCCTGGATGTCCGCGGTCGGAACCCAGTCCGGCCACTCCGCCAGGCGGCCGACCCGGGCCACGCCGGAGAACGCCATGGCTTCCTCGCCGACCGCAACGCCGTAGCGGATCGCCTTGCCCTCCGGCAGCACGTAATAGAGATAGCGGGCGTCGGTATCGACCAGGATCGTGCCCGGCTGCTCCTTGCGCGGATAATCGACGATGTGACGGAGATATTGCTCGGGCACGTTCGCCTGCGCGTAAGGCGTATGCGCCAGCAACTGCCGGTCGCGCGGCGTCATGCTCGCGTCGGTCGCCGGCGAAAGCGTCGTCTGCATGCAGCCGCCGAGCGGAAGCAGCGCAACAATGAGAAAAGCGCGAACAGATCTTGGCACCGCCGGCCCCCCCGATAGCGGAACAACAGCGCCCCCAGCAACGCCAGATGCCGCCAAAATCGTGCTCAAAACAAGGCAAAAGGGAACACGTGGCCGTGTTCGGAAAGGCCTGGTTCCATCACCACAAACGGCAAAAGACCGTCGCATAGTCTCCATCTCCTCGCCTTGCTTTGGTCAAACCCGGCTGGACTCGTGCGTCACGGGCTTGGGGATGGGCTCACTTCAACCGATCGGCTCGCGCCAATGCGGACGACCAAGGCTTCAACGACCAAGGCTTCAAAGGAGCTGCAATGCTCGCGACGCTGAACAGCAAGCAAATCGTCGATGAGATCGTGAAGGACGCGGTCAGGGACAACGACCCGCACGATGCGGTTCAGATTTCGCCCGACATCGTGCTGGCCTCACGCCCGAACAACGTTGCGCCCGCTCTGGCGCCGGAGATCGCGAGCCGACCGGAGCCCAGGAGCGCACCCGAGCCCAAGTTCGTGCTCGAACCGAAGTTCGCGCCCGAGCCGAAGTTCGCGCCGGAGCGCAAGATCTCTGCCATCTCCGCGACGCAGCCCGCGGCGCCGTCGGTCGACACCGCCGTGCGCGTCACGGCCGGCGATCTTCGCGGTCGGCAGAAGCGATCATCCGTCGGCAAATGGCTTCGCGGCGCGTTCGTCACGATGCTGTTTGCCGGAGGCAGCGCCGCCGCAACGATCGCCTGGGAGAAGCACGGCGATACCGCCTGGCAGATGCTTGCAGAATGGAGGCCGGCGTTAGCGTCGCTCACGTCTTCGTCGCTCACGTCTTCGACGTCGCAGGCAACGCCGGTCGCGGTCGAGCAAGCCGCCGCCGCGCCCGTTTCACAAGCGACACCTGATCAGCCCGCCGACCCGTCAGCCATGCCGCCTGCAGCTCAGGACATCGCTGCCGCGCCCGATGCCGCGCAATCGGTGCAATCAATGACGCGCGACCTTGCGGCGATGGCGCAGCAGATCGAACAGCTCAAGGCCAACATCGCCCAGCTGAAGGCCGGACAGGAGCAGATGGCGCGCGAGATGGCGAAGACACCGGCGCCGAAGCCGGTGGCCGAGGCAAAGCCGGCCGATCCGCGTCCGCGAGTCTCTGCGTTGCCGCCGCGGCCGCCGACCGCTCCGCCGGTTCGCAAGCCGAAGCCGGTGACGCAGGCCTACTCGCCGACATATGCGCCGACGTCGATCGCACCTCCTCCGCCACAGGTCGTTGCCGCACCGCCGCCGCCCGCGGTCACGACGCAGGCCGTCGCCGATGACGACGGACCTGTCGTGCGACCGCCGATGCCGGTGCACTGAACGATCACCACACCAAGACGCAGCATCATTGCTCGCTGCGCGCGGTGCAGGCTGTCCGAGTCGATTTGAGGCGTTGAGTCCGGGCGATTACGGGGAGCGATGTTTGAGCAGCGTTACGAAAAGAGAAAAGGCCGTCGGGATCTAAGCCGCCGGCCTTCTCTTGCAGCTGCCGGTTCCCGGAGCCCGGTTCTGCTGCAATTCCATGCTTAATGATCGCGCCGACATGTTTAATAAAATCCTAACACACGCACGTGCTGCACATGATTTTTGCGCCATAAGCACAGAGATTGCGCGGCCTGTTCATTCGATAAAGATCGACTCAGTGGTACCATCCGCACGTGTTGAGACTCGTGTTCAAGCTTGGATCGTCACACCGGGGAATTCCGATGCCTTACTACTACTTCGATCTCGTGGTCGGTGAAGAGTTCAAGAACCAGGGCGGCATTATCCTCGAAGACCTCGAGGTCGCATCCGATCGCGCCCATCAACTTGCGAGCGAGCTGTCGCAGGTGAAGCCGGAGCTCCAGCAGAAGGGTTGCGCGGTGCGCGTCACCGATCGCGATCACAACGAGCTCTATCGCACGCCGCTCGATCCCGTGCCGGCCTGGCGACGGACCGGCTAGACCGTCGTTCACCTTCCCGGCCGCACGCCCATTGCGGAGCAGCGCTGCAGCCGCTAGCCTTCCCGAAAAATGGGGAGGTCGAAGGAATGCGCTACGGTTTTCTGATTGCTGGATTGCTGGTGTTGGCCGCACCGGCCCAGGCCGCTGAGACGCGGTCACGCTATGTGACGATGGTCCTGCAGGCCTTCGCCGCCAAGGTCGAATGTCCCAACACCGACGTCATCTATCAGGATCTGGTCCAGAAGGCGCAGCAGATGCAGCTGCCTGACGGCACCACCGAGAAGGTGCGCAAGGCGATCGCCTGGATGCACACCGGCGGCAAGATGGGCGAGAAGCAGGACGACGATTTGATGGCCGAGGTCGCGGTGGCAACGCAGGCGACCGATCTCGACCAGCGCCGTCTCGGCATGCCCACCTGGTGCGAAACCCAGAAGACGAACCTTGCCGGCCTGATCCGCAGCAAGGGCGGCTAGCCGGTTTTTCGCGGCGCTAAGCAAGCCGCGGCCGAACCGCGATGGCTAATTATCGTCACAATCCTCGACAGCATGCGGGCCTTCTCGAACGCGAACGAGGGAGCCCCATGCGGATAATCAATGTCGTTTTCGCCGGTGCACTCGCGGCCGCCGCGATGCTGACTGCGCCTGCGCAGGCGAGGAATTCCGACGCCCAGAAGGGCGAGGATAAAACCAGTTCATCATCATGCAGCGCCTATCAACAGACGCCGGATGGATCCTGGGCGCAGCTTCCCTGCAAGGAAACAGGTGAGCGGAACCAACCGCAAACGCAGCATCGACCGCCGGCGCACGGAACGGATCGCGACGAGCGCTAAAAAAAACGCTTCCGCTTCGGGCGCGTCAGCTCTGGTGCGGACCGCGGATGATCTTCATGGCGTCCGCGATATGACGCCACTCCTTGGCCTCCTCGGCCTCGCCGCGGCCTTCACAGGCCTGCGCCTGTTCGGCGGCCTTCGCAATCGCAGCGAAACCATGCCGTTCCAGCATCTGCCGCGCAACGGTGTGGACCTGGACCTCGGACATCATGGGCGCTCTCCCATTTGGCGGAAACCGCTGTGCATCGCTTTACAGTCCCAATCGCTTGACTGCCCCAAGAGCCGTTACAACCATCTCGCCGCAGCTCCGGTTCCCTCTGCTGCCGATGACATCGGCCGATATCGCGCGTGGCTTGAAGCCGAGTTCATACGACAAAGGCGGCCCGCTGTTGCCAGCGGACCGCCTTCTCACCCACCCCAAATCGGACGTTCTCGGCGCGATCTCCTAGGCAACCGCCACGCGCTTGCGCTCGAAGTCGTTTGGCACCTCGATGTCGACCTCGAGGGTCGACACCTCATCGCCGCGATCGAGCCGCACGATCACTTTGGTCGGATCCAGCGTGACGTGCCTGGAGACAACGGCGAGAATTTCCTCGCGCAGCACACCGAGTAGATCGGGCTGGCCGCGCAGTCCGCGCTCATGCGCAAGCAGGATCTGCAACCGTTCGCGTGCGACGGGTGCAGAGGCCTTTTTGCCGCGGAGAAGACGAAGCAGACCCATGCTCATGCAGCCCTCCGTCGCAGCAGACGATCCATGAAACCCTTGCGTTCGGACGGCACCTGCATCGGTACGGTGTCACCGCACAGCCGCCGCGCCGCATCGATATAGGCCCGCGCGGGCGCGCCGTCCGCGTTCGACAGCGTCACCGGTGTGCCAACATTGGAGGCCTTCAACACGTCCTGGCTCTCCGGGATGATGCCGAGCAAGGGCGTTGCCAGGATTTCGAGGATGTCGTCGATGGTCAGCATCTCGCCGCGCGCGGCGCGGGAGGGATCATAGCGCGTGATGAGAATGTGCTTCTCGACGCGCTCACCCTTCTCGGCCCGCACCGTCTTGGAATCGAGCATGCCGATGATGCGGTCGGAATCGCGCACCGAGGAGACCTCCGGATTGGTGACGATCACGGCCTCGTCCGCAAAGCGCATCGCCATGGAGGCGCCGCGCTCGATACCGGCCGGGCTGTCGCAGATCACCCAGTCGAAGCGGCCGCGCAGGTCCTCGATGACCTTGCCGACGCCCTCCTCCGTCAGCGCGTCCTTGTCGCGGGTCTGCGAAGCCGGCAGCAGCCAGAGATTCTCCAGCCGCTTGTCGCGGATCAGCGCCTGCGGCAGTTTTGCCACGCCCTGTACCACGTTGATGAGATCGAACACGACGCGGCGCTCGGCGCCCATCACGAGGTCGAGGTTGCGCAGGCCGACGTCGAAATCGACGACGACGACCTTGTCGCCGCGTTGCGCGAGCGCGGCTCCCAGCGCGGCGGTCGTCGTGGTCTTGCCGACGCCGCCTTTGCCTGATGTCACGACCAGAACCTTGGCCATTAAATTATCCTCCTTAGCTGGTCAGTTCAGCGCTGTAATTCGCATGGTGTTGCCCTGCAGCCAGGCCTGGGCGGGCCGGCCACGCAAGGCGTCGTCGATATCGTCGGCAGTCTGATAAAACCCATCGATTGCAAGCAGTTCGGCCTCGATCTTCTGACAATAGATGCGTGCGCTCGCGTGCCCGTTGACGCCCGCCATGGCGCGGCCGCGCAGCGCGCCGTAGACGTGGATGGAACCACCGGCGACGACTTCGGCGCCGGAACCGACCGAGCCGAGAATGGTGACGTCGCCCTCGGGGAAGATGATGGTCTGGCCGGAGCGCACAGGGCTTTCGAGCAGCAACGAGGTCGGCTTGGCACCAGTCTTCGTCTCGGCCTTCTTGGGGGCGCTCGGCTCGACGACGCAGCTGCGCCCGCCCGAGAGCAGCGGCGGCATCGCCGCCGTCAGCCGCGCCACCTCCACCCCCTCGATGCCGAGCACGCGGATGTTACGGTCCTGGAGACTGGCGAGCAGATGGCTGATGCCGGACTGGCTGAGATCGACCGAGGACAGGTCGATCACCACGGGGCGGCCGGCAAAGAATCCCGGCGAGCGCGCGATCGTGGCATCGATCTCCGCGAGCCAGTCCTGGACCGGGACCGTCGGGACGAACACGAAGGCCACGTAGGAGCGCCCGCGCAAGCGCACCAATTGACGTTGAGGTCTCGCTGCTGCCTCCATGGCCTGCCGACTCGTCCTTGTTATTGAATGGTTAACGATGCGGCGGATATGGTTAACGGCCGGTTAATTTCTCCGTGGGGTTACGTGGATAGGGAGGGCGCTCTCGCCGGGACAGCATTCGGACAACGCGGGGCACAACTGCCCCCAACACCGTCATTGCGAGCGCAGCGAAGCAATCCAGACTGCCTCCGCCGCAAGATTCTGGATTGCCTCGCTACGCTCGCAATGACGGTGGATGGGGCGACTACCGGGCCCCCTCCTTCTTCACCTTGCTCGCATCCATCTTGATGGCGGGATCGAGCATCTTCGTCGTGAAAGCGGCGGTGACGTCGAACGGCTTTTCCATGCCGAGATAGGTCTGCACCAGCTCGTAGTCCTTCTTCATCCGTTCGCCGTCGATCCAGCCGAGTGACTTCGTCGTCGTGAACTCGTCGGTCATCAGAAACTTGATGCGCTCCCATTGGCGCTCCTGGTTCTCCTTGTCGAGCCCGGAGACCTGGTCGAGCAGCGCTTTGAGGCATGGCGCGACGTCGGCGACGCAGGCGGCGAAGGCCTTCTGCGAGATGCGGACGAACTCCTCGACGAGCTTCGGGTTCTTCTGGAGATAAGCGCCATTGACGATCAGCGAATTGCCGTAGGGGTTGAGCCCGATGTCCTTCCAGTTGACGTAGCCGAGGTCGGCGCCGAACTCGATCGCCTTCAGATCGTGCTCGTTGTAGAAATCGCTGATGATATCGACGGTGTGGCTTTTCAGCGCGGCGATCTTCGCGGTCGGGCCGATATTGACGAAGCTGACGGCGTCGGGCGCGAGGCCGGCGGCCTTGGCGAAGGCCGGCCACATCACGCGCGAGGCATCGCCGGGGGGATTGCCTATCTTGTGGCCCGCGAAATCCTTCACTCCGTTCACGCCGTAACTCTTCAGCCAGTAGAAGGTTTGGCCGGTATTGGCATAGATGCTCATGACGGCGACGTCGTCGGCGCCCTTGCTCTTCGCGACCAGCATGGTGGCGAGATCGGCGATGCCGAACGGCGAGCCGCCCGACCCAACCTTGGCGGCGGAGACGCCGGAGCCTTTGCCGACTTCGATGGTCAGGTCGATCCCGGCCTTCTCGTACCAGCCTTGCGCCTTGGCGAAATAGAACGGCGAATGGTCGGCCGTCGGCGTCCAGTTCAGGATCAGATTGACCGCATCGCCGGCACTCGCGGGCACCGCTGTCTGACTGAGCATCAGGGCTAAAACCAAGCCCGCCGCCTGCAAACGCTTCATCGCATCTCTCCTCGTTGCCGCGACCCGGCTTGTCGCTCTCCCCATGTGAGGCTACCAATGCAACAAGCCCCTCCTCCGATTGTCAACTGTTTGGTTGGAAATGCCCGCAAAACGATCTGGCGACACCGTGCCGCAGCGGCGCGACCCCGTCGCCACCCGCCGGAAACTGCTCACCGCGGCGCGCCTGGAGTTCGCCCGGCACGGTTTTGCGGGTGCCCGCGTCGACGAGATCGCGGAGCGCGCTGGCGTCAACAAGCAGCTGGTCTATCACTATTTCGGCGACAAGGATGCGCTCTACCTCGCCGTGCTCGAATGGGTCTATGAAGACATCCGCGAGCAGGAGCGCAGGCTCAATCTCGAAGGCCTGGCACCGGACAAGGCGATCCGCAAGCTGATCGAGGCCTCGTTCGACCATCTGGCCGCGAACCCTGATTTCATCGTGCTTTTGAACGACGAGAACCGCGGCGGCGCGCGCCACGTCCGCGGCTCGACGCGGCTGGAGGCGATGCATTCGCCGCTGGTGAAAAGCGTCTCCCACATCCTGCACGAGGGGGTGCGCAGCGGGGTTTTCCGCAAGGGGATCGACGCCGTGCAGCTCTATATCTCCATCGCGGGGCTGAGCTATTTCTTCTTCTCCAACACATCGACGCTGTCGGCGATCTTCGGCAAGGACCTGTCGAGCCGTGCCCAGCGCCGCGCCCGCCGCAGGCACGTCGTCGACCTCGTGCTCCAGTCGCTCCGGCCCTAATCAACCAGCTGGTTGAAACTTTCCTCGAGGGCGGCTAGGCTGTTGGTCGCGGTAGAGAGGCCACAGCAACAGGGAGCAACCGGTGGAAGGTGACGGAGCACGCACCGCGCGCAGCTTTGCGATCATCCTGGTCGTGCATCTTGCCGTGCTCGTGCTCTGGCAGGTGTCGGTCGACGCCTTCCACGTACCGAGATTCATCCTGCCCTCGCCGCTGGCCACCGTGCAGACGTTGGGAACCGCAAGCTATTCCTGGGGCGCCAACACGCTGGTCACTGCGATCGAGATCCTCGGCGGCTTCGCGCTCGGCGCCATCGTCGGCGTGTCGCTGGCTGTGATCTTCAGCTGGGCGCCGCTGGTCAGCCTGCTGCTGCTGCCGCTGTTCGTCACGCTGAACATGATCCCGAAGGTGGCGCTCGGTCCGCTCCTGATCGTCTGGTTCTCCTACGGCATCGTGTCGAACATCCTGATCGCGTTCAGCATCTGCTTCTTCCCGATCCTGCTCACCACCGCGCGCGGCCTGCGCGAGGTCGAGCCCGACCTGCTCGATCTCGTCAAATCGCTGCGCGGCTCGCGCTGGACGCTGTTCCGCAAGATCCAGCTGCCGGGGTCGCTGCCTTACGTGTTCTCCGGCATGAAGGTCGGCGCCATCCTCGCGGTCGCCGGCGCCATCGTCGGCGAGTTCATCGCCTCCGAGCGCGGGCTCGGCTACCTCATGATCCAGGTGCAGTCGTCGCTCGACACGCCTGCGATGGTGATGGCTGTGGTGCTGCTGACGCTGCTCGGGGTCGCTCTCTACGGCCTGGTCCTCGCCCTCGAACGCATGTTCGTGGTCGGCGACGCCAGACAAAGCTGAAAACGGCAGACTTAATTGACCAAGGAACGACCGATGCTCCTCACCCGCCAGACGCTGCCGAAGACGATCCCGGACATCGCTGCGCTCGACGATCTCCTGTGCCGGCCGACCCAGGCGCTGATCGACGACCTCCAAAAGGTCGAGGGCGACATCATGATCCTTGGCGTCGCCGGCAAGATGGGCCCGACGCTGGCCGGTCTTGCGAAAGCCGCCGCACCGGATCGCCGCGTCATCGGCGTCGCCCGGTTCAGCGACGCAAGCGTCAAGGACTGGCTGCACGCGCGCGACGTCGAAACCGTCAACTGCGACCTGATGGACGAGAATGCCATCCGCGCACTGCCAAAGGCGCCCAACATCGTCTTCATGGCCGGGCGAAAATTCGGCGCCGAGGGCGATCTGTCGCTGACCTGGGCGATGAACGCCCATGTCCCGGCGCTGGTCGCGCAGGCGTTCCCGTCCTCGCGCATCGTGGCGTTCTCGACCGGCTGCATCTATCCCTTCGTCCCCGTCGACGGCAAAGGCTCGAGCGAGGAGATGGCGCCGAACCCGCCCGGCGAATATGCCCAGTCCTGCGTCGGCCGCGAGCGCATGTTTGAATATTTTTCGCGCAAGTTGGCAACACCAGGGCGGCTGTTCAGGCTCAACTATGCGATCGACATGCGCTATGGCGTGCTGCACGATATCGCGAGCAAGGTGCTCACGGGCACGCCGATCGACGTCAGCCTTGGCCACGTCAATTTCATCTGGCAGGGTGATGCGTCGTCCCAGGCGCTGCGCTGTCTTGCCCATTGCACGACGCCGACCTCGCCGATCAATGTCAGCGGCCATGAGATCCTCAGCGTGCGCGATCTCGCCGCGAAATTCGGCGCAAGGTTCGGCCGCGCGCCGGTGCTAACAGGCAAGGAGGAGCCGACGGCGTGGCTGACCGACACGTCGCAGGCGGTCGCGCTGTTCGGCCTGCCAGTCGTCGATACCGAGCAGTTGATCGCCTGGACCGCGGATTGGGTGTCCCGCGCCATGCCGAGCCTCGGCAAGCCGACCAAATACGAGGTACGCGATGGACGCTACTGACGGACCGCGCGTTGTCCAGCTCGGCCTCGGTGACGCACCAGCCTGCCTGCTGCTATCAACCGAGGCACACTGGAACCAGAGCGAAGAGGACTGGCGCTTCTTCCTGCGTGAGGGCGTCGTGCTTGGCATCCGCGACGGCTCGCAACTGGTCGCGACGGCCGCGCTGCTGCCCTACTCCGACGACAACGCCTGGATCAGTATGGTGCTGGTGACCACAAGCCATCACCGCCGCGGTCTCGCGACGCGTCTCGTCGACGCCTGCCTTCAGACGGCACGCAAGCGCGGGCTGACGAGCTGGCTCGACGCGACACCGGCCGGTGCTGCCGTCTACGGTCCGCTCGGATTCTCGCCCACGCTGCAATTGCGCCGGCTGCGGCTGGAGACATCCGGTCAGGGCTTTGCGCCGGCGCCTTTGGCGGCGCCGCTTGACGCGCTCTGCGCCCGCGACCGGAGGGCCGCAGGCTTCGATCGGACTGCGCTCCTCTCCGCCTTCGCACAGCGCCCGGGCTCGCGCATCGTCTCGACGAACGGAGCCATTGCGCTGATCCGCGACGGCAGAACCGCGCGCCACATCGGCCCGTTGTTTGCGAATGACGCGACCGGCGCGCTGGCCTTGGTCGATGCCATCACGCGGTCGGAGAGCGGCCCGATTCTGCTTGACGCCGTCGCCTCGCACGATGCGTTCCTGGCGGGATTGACCAAAGCCGGCTGGACCATCGAACGGCCGTTCCAGCGTATGCGGCTCGGTCTCGCCCCTGCCGCGAGCGCGGAATTGCCATTCGCCGTCGCCGGCCCTGAATTCGGATAGGACATCATGCACCACAGCCAGATCAACAGCGAGATCCGCAAGCTGATCGCCGACGGCACCGTGCTGCCGGCCCATCCCCTCGCGCTCACGGCCGCGCGCACGCTCGACAAGAAGTACCAGCGCGCGCTGACGCGCTATTATATCGACGCCGGCGCCGGCGGCCTCGCGGTCGGCGTGCACACGACGCAGTTCGCGATCCGCGACGTCGGCCTCTACCGTCCCGTGCTCGAACTCGCCGCCGAGACCGCCGCGATCTGGACCAGGCGGCCGCTGGCCTTGGTTGCTGGGCTCGCAGGGCCAACGCGGCAGGCTGCCGCCGAGGCCCGCACCGCGCGCGACATCGGCTATCATGCCGGGCTGCTCAGCCTCGCCGCGATGAAGAGTGCCTCTGAGGATGAGATCATCGCGCACTGCGCGGCAGTTGCTGCCGAGATTCCGCTGATCGGATTCTATCTCCAGCCGGCCGTCGGCGGCGTCATCCTGTCGAGCCAATTCTGGCAGCGCTTTGCCTCGATCGACAATGTCATCGCGATCAAGATCGCGCCGTTCAACCGCTACCGGACGCTCGACGTGCTGCGCGGCGTCGCGGCGGCCGGCGCGCTCGACCGCGTCGCGCTCTATACCGGCAATGACGATCACATCCTGCTCGACCTCATGCTGCCGTTCGACCTGCGTGACAACGGCGTCACCACGCGGACCTATTTCAAGGGCGGCCTGCTCGGCCACTGGTCGGTGTGGACCGCGAGCGCCATCAAGCAGTTCGAGCGCTGCAAGGCGGCGCGGCACAAGGACAGCGTGCCGGCCGACCTGCTCGCGCTTGATGCCCGCGTCACCGACTGCAACAGTGCCTTCTTCGACGTCGCCAACAATTTCCACGGCTGCATCGCCGGCTGCCATGAGGTGCTGCGGCGTCAGGGCCTGATGCAGGGCCTGTGGTGCCTCGATCCGGACGAAGGCCTGAGCCCCGGCCAGCAAGACGAGATCGATCGCGTCTGCCGCGAGCATGCCGATCTCAGCGACGATGCTTTTGTGGCGGCTAACTTGAACAAATGGCTGGCATGACAGCGGAGCCCTTCATCAGCCTGCGCGGCGTCCGCAAGGTCTATCGCTCCGGCGGCGCAGAATTTCTTGCGGTGTCCGACGTCACCATGGACGTGCAGGAGGGTGAGCTGGTGTCGCTGGTCGGTCCGTCCGGCTGCGGCAAGACCACGGTGATGAAGATCTTGGCCGGCCTGCATGGCGCTGACGGCGGCACCGTGACAATCGGCAACGCCAACAGCCCGTTCGATCCGACCCGCGACATCGGCATGGTGTTCCAGCAGGCGCTGCTGCTGAAGTGGCGAACGATCCTGGACAACGTGATGCTGCCGGCCGAGATTGTCGGCCTGCCGATCAAGGCGGCGCGCGAGCGGGCGCGCGACCTGATCAACCTGGTCGGGCTTTCCGGAAACGAACAAAAATACCCGCAGCAACTGTCCGGCGGCATGCAGCAGCGCACCGCGATCGCGCGCGCCTTCATCCACGATCCGAAGCTGATCCTGATGGACGAGCCGTTCGGCGCGCTGGACGCATTGACGCGTGAGCAGATGAACCTGGAGATGCTACGGATCTGGCGCGAGAGCGGCAAGACCATCGTCTTCGTCACGCATTCGATCCAGGAGGCTGTCTTCCTGTCCTCGCACTGCGCGGTGCTGACGGCGGGACCGGCGAAGATGGCCGATTATTTCGCCATCGACCTGCCCTTCCCGCGCGCCCTCCCGCTCAAGACGACGGACGCTTTCGGCGCCTATGCGCGGCGCATCTATGAGAAGCTGGGTTTGGGCACGACCTAGGACGCCGCACCTGCCAGTCCGGTAGCCCGGATGGAGCGCAGCGTAATCCGGGAAGGTGCCGTTGACGCGCGAGATCCCGGATTACGCTGCGCTCCATCCGGGCTACAAAGGCAGGGCGCAACTTAATTCGCCGCGCCGCGCCCGTCTTGCGCTCAGGTCTTGTTGCGCATCTTGCTTAGCAGATAGTTGTCGTAGAAGTTTTCAGCGATCTGCGTGTAGAACAGCAGCTCCTTCATATAGGCGTCGTGGCTGTCCTTGGTCCGCTTGAACAGGTCGCTCTTGGCGGCGAGCTCGTTGAGATGGTCCTGGGTCGCCGTGTAGCAGGCCTCCAGCACCGGCTGCGGGAACGCCTTCAGCTCCGCGCCGTTGGCGATCAGCCGCTTCAGGGCCGCCGGATTGACGCTGTCGTATTTCTCCAGCATCCAGGCGCCCGCCGCCGAGCCGGCTTGGTTGAGGATCGCCTGGTATTGCTTCGGCAGCGAAGCCCATTTCTCGTCATTGACGATCATGTGCAGCATGGCGCCGCCTTCCCACCAGCCGGGGAAGTAGTAGTATTTGGCGACCTTCTGGAAGCCGAGCTTCTCGTCGTCATAGGGACCGACGAATTCCGCGGCGTCAATCGTCCCCCTCTCGAGCGCGGGATACACGTCGCCGCCTGCGATCTGCTGTGGCACCACGCCGAGGCGCGCCAGCACATGCCCGCCCATGCCGGCGATGCGGAATTTGAGGCCCTTGAGATCGTCGACTGTCTTGATCTCCTTGCGGAACCAGCCGCCCATCTGGCTGCCGGAATTGCCGCAGAGAATGGCGTGCGTCTTGAACGGCTTCAGCGCCTCGTTTGTAAGCTCGGCACCGCCGCCGAAGTGCCACCAGGATTCCTGATGGCGATGGTTCATCCCGAAAGGCGCCCCGGTGGCGTAGGCCAGCGCCGGCTCCTTGCCGATGTAGAAATAGAGCGGCGTCTGCGCCATCTCCACCGAGGCGGTGCTGACGGCATCGAGCGCCTGCAGGCCGGGGACGATCTCGCCGGCGCCAAAGGTCTGGATCTGGAATTTGTTGTCGGTGGCCTCCGCCACGTATTTCGCAAACGTCTGCGCGGTGCCGTAGATGGTGTCGAGCGACTTCGGAAAGCTCGAGGTCAGGCGCCACTTGATCTCGGGCTGCGATTGCGCGATCGCAGGAGCCGCAACCAGCGTCGTCGCGCCGGCGACGGCGCCACCCTTGAGGAATGTACGGCGTTTCATGATGAGCTCTCTTCCCTGCGTAGTTTCAAATGGAACGGCATGAGCCAAGGACTTCGCGCACCGTTTGCCCGTTGCTGCAGCGGAGTTCAAGCTGTGAGCGGTAGCCCGGATGGAGCGCAGTGCAATCCGGGAATCCTTCCAAATGTGCGACTGTCCCGGATTACGCTGCGCTCCATCCGGGCTACGCTGTGGCGCCCTTTAGAGCAGCTTGGCGCTGACGAACAGCGCGCGCACGGCGTTGGTCGCCTGCACCGCGAGCATGGCGTTGCCGGCAGCGCCTTCCAGCGCGGCGACCGCGTCCTCGTGCAGCGAGCGGAATTCCATCCACTCGACCGATTTGAAGTTGGTCAGGAACTGATAGGCTTGGCCGACGGTCGCGATCGGCAGCGTGTCACCGTTCAGCTTGATGCTAAACGTCGTACGCAGCGGGGTGTCGGAACTTGAAGGATCGCTCATACGCTTCTTCTGGACGATGACGGCTTAACGAAGGGGAAACTGCAGCCCCACCGCAGCAGACGGATTTCAGGAGTTGGTGCTGGCGCGCTGCGAGGCGGTCGCCGGCCCGCTCAGGCTCGGCACAACGACCATGCGGTTGAACTCGCCATTGTCGTAGGCCTTCAGGAAGCGCTCGTAGTCCTTGATCGAGACGCAACCGTTGGAGTCGCCGCGCGGCCCGAGCATGTAGCTGTGGGTGAGAAGGCCGACACGGCCGAGCGCGCTGGTGCCTTCGGCGGGCGTCATGCGCAGCGCCCGAATGCCGTGAAACGGCTTTTCGCGCGGCTTCAAATCGTAGGTTGCCGGCGGAGTGGCGCCAACCATGCGTTGGTCGACATGGTCCGGATCGTCCATCAGCGGACCCATGCCCGAATGGGCTTCCAGCGCGAGGCCGCTCGGCAGGTAAACAGCCCTGGCCGAGATGTCATAGACCGCGGTCTGCGAATCATAGCCGAGGGCGGCGAGATCCGGCGCCTTGCGGAACAGGCCGCTGTCGGGCGTCAGCGAGGCCAGCTTGATCTTGTCGCTGAACTTCTCGAGGAAGTTGCGGTTGTCGACCCGCGGGTTGGTGTCGGCAAAAGCCTGGCTGGAGGCAATCTGGGACGCGAGATCGGCTTGGACCGGGCGCGAGCGCGGCATGGGGACGGCATCGGCCCGCTGCGACGGCCTGGCTTCGTCCGCTGTGGGCCTGCCGTCATCGGTCAGGGTCGAGCGCCAGTCGTCGCCCTGGAGTTTTTGGGCGAGCATCGCCTTGGCGTCGCGGAGCTTGAGCTGAACCGCATTCAGGGCGGAGCGTTCGATCGCGCGCAGGCCGGTGTCACGGGCGGGCTGGCCACCCGACAGCGATGTGAAACGCTCGTCGAACGACACGGTATTGGCCAGCGCATTGGCCGGCGGCAGCGCAGCGGAGACCAGCGGGGTCGAATCGCCCATATCCGCGACCCAGGCGGCGGCACCGAGCGACAGCGCAATGGCGCCGAGAGACAGCAAAACCGTCTCGGCCCGCCCGATACGGCGGCGCGACAACAGCCCTCCGGCTCTTGCGGTGTCGGAAACCATCAGATCCCCAAATCGACCCCCGGCGCCTTGATGAAGCGCACCTCCGGTCCAAAAGTGTTGTCGAGCGCATTCGGACCGAAAGTGCCCGCGTGCAGCGGGCCCGAGACGAATTCCCAGAACGGCTCGAAATCCTGGAAT
>NZ_JAACFT010000001.1 GCF_029051685.1 Bradyrhizobium sp. CSA207
CCGCTCGCACTGGATTATCCACGGTCACATAGTCATCGAGCGATGCCGGAAACAGCATGCTCTGCCCGCGATCCACCCCTTCAACAAAGCGCTTCATTGGACGTCCCCGCAAGTGCAGGGAATCCTATCGCGCGAATCACCGGAAACAGAACGTTTTCACACGGCCTGGGCCCGAAGGCGAACATTGCCACCGTGTCCGGCTCGTCGGCAGTCGAGGCTAGACCGGACATCGGGAAGACCGCGGGACAATCGGCGCGAATGACCCAAACTCGATCAGTGAACTGCTCTTAAGGGCATTTTATACGGTCTATAATGCGTTCAAGGGCACTATCGTCAGCAGAGCGAAGCTCTGCCTACGCCCCTCACTCACCGGAATTGAGCTCTCGCAGCAGGTCCCATGTCTCGCCGAGGAGCGCGCGAACTGCCCTTCGCTCGGCGACCGCATCTCTGCTGAAGCGGCCATCCTTCCGCGCATTCCGGTTTCCTCTCGGCGCGCCGCATCTCGCCGCGCCGCCATGCATCCGGCAGCGCGTCTTGCCGTGCACCGCTGGCGCGCAACACGCGCCGCCGTCACGGGTCCTCGCCCCGCAGCGCGGGCTCGCGCGCATCGCCGCGGTGTTGCGGGCGTGGCTGCTGCTCATGCGGTGGCGTCCTGTACTGAGTCGATGTGTCGGTGGTGCGCTTCGCCGGCCTTGGCTGCCTGAATCGGCCCTGCATCCATTGTTGCTTTGGCGAGGCCCGGCTCCGACACGATCACGTTTGCATGCTGCGTGACGTTGCCGACGATGGCGCTGCCGCCGTCCTGCACCGACAGGTTCTGCACCGTGATCTTGCGCTCGCCGTTGTCGCGATAGCGGCTGAGCGCCTCGATCTGGGCCGGATAAATGCGGGCCAGGCGGCCCAATGCGCGGGTGAGGCTCTCCTGCTGCGCAATGTCGTCGGTGCAGGCGAGGCGAAAGGCGGAGCGCATCGCCGCCACGTGCACGCACACCATCTGCGCGGCCAGCATGGCCTCGATGGAATCGCGCGGGCCGATGCTCTTCATCATCGAGATCATGAAGGCGAGATTGGCCTCGTCGGGCTTTTGCCCGATCACGCTGGCCTTCACCAATTGCTTGAGCAGGCCATCCAGCGCATCGCGGTCGACGGCGCCGAGTGCGTCGGCCAGCAGCCGCTCGCCGGCGCGCGGGTCGGGATGGTCGATCCTGATCCTCCGTCGGGAGAGCCTGACCCGCGGGCTCGCGGCGAGGGCGGCGTGATTGTTTGTGGCGATCGATGCCGTCGGGTTGTGGTTCGCAGATGTCGTCATGGGCTGTGTCCTTTGGTGCAGACGCGCGGACGCGATGCGTGCAGATCAAACCGCTCGCTGTGGCGCGTCGTTCGATGTTGAGATGTCGGGTGTTTCGCTGAGGTGCTGTCGAAGCGCCGGGCCGGGTGGGCAGGCGCTGACGGACTCTCGCGATGATGCCATTCTGCCGGTGTTTTGCCCGACGAGTCAAACGGCGTTGCGGCGCGCGTATCCTTCCCTGCAAATCCTTGTCCCCGTGCAAGTCCTTGTTCTGACAAGCGTCGGCTACTGTGCATGGGGTTGTTTTCGCGTCTTTTGTTTGGACGCCCGCTCTCACTTGCCGCGCGACGGAATTGGCCTGCGTGGAAACACGATTGCGGAAATCGACCAGGCCGATCATCATGATCGGCGAACACGCCGCATCAAAGCATGCACAAAAGCGGCGCCGAGGTCCGGGGAGAAACCAATGCAACATACGCTTCGCCTGCTGGCAACCGTCGCCACACTGTGCGCCTCGACGCTGGTGGCGCAGGCCGATGCAGCAAAATACCCGGTGCGCCCGGTCAAGATCATGGTCGGCTTCAGCGCGGGCGGTCCGGTCGACGTGGTCGCTCGCATCATCGGCGACCGGCTCGGCAACAAGCTCGGGCAGCCCTTCGTGGTCGAGAACCGCGCCGGCGCCAACGGCATGATCGCAGCCGAGGGCGTGGCGCGTGCGGAAGCGGACGGCTACACCATGCTGGCCTGCAACTCCTCCACGATCACGCTCAACAAGACGCTGTTCAGGGATATCCGCTACGATCCGGTCAGCGACTTCGCGCCGCTCACCACCGTGGTCTCGGCGCCGCTGGTGCTTGTGGTCAATCCGGAAAACCCCAAGACCGCTGACATCAAGACCGTGGCCGATCTCGTCGCCGCGGCGAAGGCCCGGCCGGGCGAACTCGCCTATGGTTCCGGCGGCAACGGCAACCTTGCCCATCTCGCCATGGAGCTGCTCGGCCAGAAGGCCGGCATCAAGATGATCCACGTGCCTTATCGCGGCGGCGCGGCCTCCGAGGTCGGCATCCTCGCGCAGGAGGTGTTGGCGGTGTTCGATCCGCTCTCCGCCGTGCCGCTGGTAAAGGCCGGAAAGCTGCGGGCGCTCGCGGTGTCGTCGGCCGAGCGGCTGCCGTCGCTGCCGGATGTGCCGACGGTCGCGGAAGCCGGCTATCCCGGCTTCGACCTCTCGTTCTGGGTCGGCTTCTTCATGCCGAAGGCGACGCCCAGGCCGATCCTGGAGACGCTGCACCGGGAGATCGTGGCGGCGGCGAGCGATCCGGTGGCGCAGGACCGGCTCGGCTCGCAGGGCGTGGTGAGCGTGCTCAGCCCGGCCGAGTATGCCGCGAAGATCGCGAAGGAGACGAAGGAGCTAGCCGAGGTGGTGGCGGCGGCGAACATCAAGTCCGATTGAGGCGCGACCAGGCCGCGGGCCTTTGCGGTCCTCTCTCGCTAGCGGCCGCGAACCAGCTGCGCCAGCCGGCCGAGCAGCGGACGTTGGCCTTCGTTGATCTTCTTGGCTGCCTCATCGAGGGCGAAGAATTCAGCGCGATCGACCTCGGGAAAGCTCTGTCGCTTGCCGCTGCGCGGCGGCCATTCCATCTCGAACGTGTTGCTGCGAATGCTGCGCGTATCGATGTCGAGCTCGACAGCGAAGGCGCTGACGATCTTGCCGCCGCGTTGCCTGACCTGACCCAGCCCAATCAGCGGGTCCGTCAGCTCCAGACCAAGCTCCTCGGCAAACTCACGCCGCGCAGTGGCCTCAGGGTCCTGTCCGTCGGCGTACTCGCCTTTCGGGATCGACCATGCGCCGAGATCCTTGTTGCGCCAGAACGGCCCGCCGGGATGCACGAGCAGGACCTCGATATCCGGCCGCATCCGATAGGCGAGGACTCCAGCACTCTTCGATGGCATCGCAAGCTCCCCGGCGTCCATAACGATCCGGCGCGGCTGCAGCAGCGGCTTTCCGATCTGCGCATCAACTCGAGGATCGCTCGTGCGATGCGAGGCGGATCGCGCGAGCCTTGGCGCTCTTTGCGGCCGCGCGCGCGGCCATCATATTGCGCACCTTGCCATGAGCCGAGGCATTTTTCCGGAGCAAGGATGCAAACCGCTTGCGCGCACGGTTCGCCGTCGAACGCGCCGCCAGCTCCTCGGCCTTGCGGATGATCGTGGTGACGTTAGGTGTCAGGTTGACCTGAACCCAGGCGACGTCCTTGGTCTTGGAGAGGCTGCCGACGCCTTCGCAGGGAGCTTCGCGCGGCAGGTCGATCCGGATCGCAAGCGCCTGCGAGCGCTCGATCCAGTCCTCCGCCTTGGTGCCGGTGATGATCCGGACATAGTCGCGCGTCTCGCGCGGCAGTCTGCTTTCTTTGGCAAGCCATTTCTGGATCCGGCCCGGGCCCGCGTTATAGGCGGCTGCGGCAAGGCCGAGATTGCCGAAATCATCGCGCAGCTTGCGCAAAAACTTTGCCGATGCCGGCAAGGCCTTCATCGGATCGAAGGGATCATCGAGCCCGACCTCCGCGGCCGTCCCCGGCATGAACTGCGCGACGCCCTGTGCGCCGGCGCCACTGACCTCGTTGGAGCGAAAGCGGCTCTCCTGCCATATCAGGCGGGCGAAGAACGGCACCGGAATGCCGCTGGCCTCGGCTGCCTCCTTGAGTGCGTGGCAGAACTCTTCAGTCGGTGAGGCCGGGACTGGTGCGGCGGGTTCGATCGCGCGCGGCGGCTCGGCCATCTCCTCATAGGAGGCGCGTGCGTTGGCCAGCTCGATAGCCCGCACGCTCGCGAGGAAGAGCTCGACGACCGGAACAAGTGGGGAGGCTCGATTGTTCAGAACAGGGGCGTTGTTGAAAGTTGGTGTTTGTCGCGACGCCGACGGATCGAGGTCGCACATCAGAATCAAAAACGCGGCGCAAGCCGCGACGACAAATCGCATTGCGTGGAGAACCTCGAACTGTGGGTGAACTGCCGGCGATGCGCCGACGATGACGATAAGGAGTTCTTAACCCTGCGATTGCGGCAAAGCTGCGATCTCATCGGTTCCGCCGGTGTTACTACGGTGTTCCCGAAGAGAAACTCTCCGGACGTTTGCGGATGATTTTGCGAATTGGGACGCGTGCAGATGATGCGTTGGATGTTCGCAGTGGTGGCTCTTCTGTCGCTGATCGTGCCGGCGGTCGCAGGCAATCTCGACGCGGCAGCGGTGAACGAGGCTGCGCGTCCCGCAAAGCAGCCCGCCACCGACAAGGTCAGCGCAGCGGTGGTGAAGCTTCAGATCCTGCTCGATCGCGCGCAATTCTCGCCCGGCGAGATCGACGGCAAGTTCGGCGAGAATGCACAAAAGGCGCTGAAGGCATTTGCCGGGCAGAATGGCATCGCCGCAGACAAGGAAATCGCGCCCGAGCTGTGGGACAGGCTGAATGCCGCGAGCGAAGGTCCCATCGTCGTCGACTACAAGATCACCGACGCGGACGTGAAGGGACCATTCCTGAAGGAGCTGCCGCCCAGGCTCGAGGAGATGAAATCGCTGAAGGCGCTGAGCTACACCAGCCCTCTCGAAGGGCTTGCCGAGAAATTCCACATGAGCGGAGATCTGCTCAAGGCCCTCAATCCCGGCAAAGCTTTCGACAAGGTCGGAGAGACGGTCGCCGTTGCGAATGTTCCGTCACGGCGGGAGCTGCCGCGCATTGGGCGGATCGAGATCGACAAGAGAAGCGCGACGCTGAAGGCGTTTGACGGAGCCGATCGTCTCGTCGCGTTTTATCCGGCCTCAATCGGCAGCCCCGATCGTCCCACGCCGACCGGGACGCTCCAGGTCACCTCGACCAACGACAGGCCGACCTATCACTACAATCCCGACTACAAGTTCGCGGGCGTCAAATCGAGGAAGCCGTTCGACGTCAAGCCGGGTCCGAACAATCCGGTGGGATCGTACTGGATCGGCCTGTCTGCGCAGGGCTACGGCATCCACGGGACAGCGGAGCCCGACAGGGTCAGCAAGTCGGCCTCCCACGGCTGCATCAGGCTGACGAATTGGGACGCCCGCACGTTGGGCGAAAACGTCAAGCGCGGCACGCCGGTCGTCTTCCTCGATGCGCCGACAGAATCCTCGTCGAAGCGAAAGAGCCGCCGGGTAAACACACGTTAAAGAATTGGTTCAAATCAGCCGGCAATGAAGGCGAGCAGGGTGCCGTTGGCCTTGACCGGCGGCACGCAGATCGCAGTCCCGCTACGCACGCCGGCCGGGCCGAGCGCCTTCTCGGTCGCCGCGAGATCGCCGCTGACGAGCACCAGCGCAGCGCCGCCGCGCTCGGACAGGCCTGCAAGCGGCACGCCGGGATAGCGCTTTGCGAGCTGGTCCAGCGTCAGATAGACGAAGTCGGCGCGATCGCCGCCGGAGGGCACGGTGACCGCGCCGTCGGCCTCTGCTTTGGGCTCGCGGTCGATCAGGCGTGCAAGATGCGCAGCCTCCTTCGCCGGCTCGGGCGTTGCGATCAGCGTTTGCTTGATCCGCCTGGCCGCATTGGCGTGCTTCATCAACTCGGGAATCCACACGGTGTCGCGGGTCTTGTGCTGGCAGGCAAAAATGCGCACGCCGCCCGGCGCCTCCGCGGTCGGCCACATGAAGGTGCGGAATTTTGCCGCCGACACCGTGCCGTTCGGCAGCGTGACCGGCCGTTCGAAATCGGTGGGGCCGATCGGCACCAGGCCGCGCGCGCGGATCTCCTCCGCGCCGGCGGCGGAATCGACCGCGGTGAACGCGATGCGCTCGATGCCCTCGCCGTGCTTGTCGAGGAAGGCGCGCGCGGGCGCATTGGACTCGGTCGCCGCCAGCACGCCGAGCAGCTCCATATAGTCCGGGTCGAACATGATGGTGTAGTTGCCGGTACCCATATGCGCGCTGTGGGTGCCGCGCGGCGACAGGGTGAAGCCGAGCTGCCTGTAATTCTCGGCGGCCTTGTCCAGGTCCTTCACCATGACCACGGCGTGGTCGATACCGATGACGTTCTTGAGGGCCACTGTGATTTCCCCGGCATGCTTCAAACTGAGCTGACGATCGCACCAACGACCGTAGCACGTCCTGTGTACGATGGATGGACGCTCAAGTCATTTTGAAATCGCCAGGAGAAGCGGAATTTCGTTCCGCGAAATGCGCTATCGACACGCTGCGGTCGATGGCGTCAGCGCGCCTGCTCGCCGATATAGGCGGCGAGGACGGCGCGCTCCTCGCCGGTCATCTCCGTGATATTGCCCGGCGGCATCGCATTGGACCATGCTGCCACGCGGCCGATCAGGCGGAGATTGCGGTGAATGCTCTCGGGACCGTCGAGCAGGATGCCCTTCGGCGCGGTGACGACGCCGGCCCAGACCGGCTCGGCCGCGTGGCACATGCTGCAGCGGGACGTCACGATCTCCTCGACATTGGCGAACGTGGGCTGTGCCGATAGCGCCCCCGTCTTCACATCGCGCGGACCGGCGGCGGAGAGGAAGAGGATCGCGATCGTGCCCGCCGCGGCCACGCCCCACACCCACCATGGCGACTTGCGTCCGGCATGCCGCTCGTTGAAGAAATGGCGGATCACGGGGCCGAGTGCCAGGATGATCGCGACGATGATCCAGTTGAAGCGGGTGGCGTAGAGCAGCGGATAGTGGTTGCTGATCATCAGCACGACCACCGGCAATGTCAGATAGTTGTTGTGGACCGAGCGCTCCTTGCTGGTCTTGCCGAGTTTCGGATCGGGGGCCTGTCCGGCGATCAGGGCAGCCACGATCTTCTTTTGGTTCGGGATGATCACCGCGAAGACATTGGCGACCATGATGGTGCCGATGATTGCCGCGATCTGGTTGAAGGCGCCGCGGCCGCTCAGGACGTGCGTGAAGGCGAACGTGAGTGCGACCAGGAACAGGTAGCCGCCGATGGCAAAGCCGAGTTCGCGCTGGGCCAGCCCGGTGCGGCAGGCGACCTCATAGAGCAGCCACGCCAGCGCCAGACTTGAGAAGCTGAAGAGCCCGGCCTGGGCCGGCGTCAGATCGAGAATCGACTTGTCGACCAGGAACAGGTCGGCCTCGAGATAATAGACCACCACCATCAGCGCGAAGCCGGACAGCCAGGTGGTGTAGGCCTCCCATTTGAACCAGGTCAGTTCCTCCGGCATCTGGCTTGGCGCCACCAGATATTTCATGATCCGGTAGAAGCCGCCGCCATGGACCTGCCAGGCTTCGCCCTGCACGCCATCCGGCAGGTCGGCGTTCGGCTTCAGGCTGAGATCGAGATGGATGAAGTAGAACGAACTGCCGATCCAGCCGATCGCCGCTACGACATGCAGCCAGCGCAGCAGCAGGCTGGCCCATTCCGATACGATCGATCCCCACATGATCACCCCATCAATCGCGACATCTGCCGCAGCTTTGATGACCGCAGCCGGCGGCCGTGCCCTTACAATGTGTCGCACCGATCCACGTTATTTTCCAGTACGATGCCCGCGCGCTGTTGCACATCGTGCGGGCATGAGCTGACGTGGGATTTGGCAGACAAGACCGGAAGGAAGACGCCGTGAAGATACATGTGTCGCATATGACGCTGGCTGCATGGATGCTATCGGTCTGCGCCGGCGCGCAGGCCGAGCCCGTGCTGCAGGGCAAGGATGCGTTCGGCAGTTGGCAGGCCGACAAGCCCGGTGTCGTCAGGCTGATCCGCCCGCAGGACCTGCCCAAGCCCGGCGCCTCGCCGTCGGTCGCCAATGCGACGCGCGTTGTGGCGCGCGGCAGCGCCATGCCGCAGGTGCCGCAGGGCTTCACGATCGAGCTGCTGGCTGAAGGCCTGTCCAGCCCGCGCGTGCTCCGCGTCGCGCCGAATGGCGACATTTTTGTTGCCGAGACCGGAGCAGGGCGCATTCGCGTGCTGCGGCTCGAGGAGGGCGGCGCGAAGATCGCAACCAACGAAATCTATGCCACCGGACTCAATCGTCCCTTCGGCATGGCGTTCTTTCCGAACGGCGACGCTCCGCAATGGCTTTACGTCGCCAATACCGGCAGCGTCGTCCGCTTTCCCTATCGCGTCGGCGACCTCAAGGCGTCGGTCAAGGCGGAGACGGTGGTTGCGAGCCTGCCGGCTGGATCGGGCCACTCCACCCGCGACATCGTCTTCACGCCCGACGACAAGCGCATGCTGGTGTCGGTGGGATCGGCCGGCAATGCCGGCGATGGCATGGGCAATCCGCCCGGCGGGCTCGAGGCGTGGTCGAAGGCGCAGCCACTCGGCGCATCCTGGGGCTACGAGGCCGAGCGCGCCGCCGTGCTTGCCTTCGCTCCCGACGGCAAGGACCGCAAACTCTACGCCACCGGCATCCGCAACTGTGTCGGCCTTGCGATCCAGCCGCAGACGGGGCTGCCCTGGTGCTCGACCAACGAGCGCGACGGGCTCGGCGACGATCTCGTGCCCGACTATGTGACCCGTGTGAAGGAGGGTGCGTTCTACGGCTGGCCGTGGTTCTACATCGGCGGCAACGAGGACCCGCGCCACGCCGGCGAGCGGCCGGACCTGAAGGACAAGGTGACCGTGCCGGACGTGCTGGTGCAATCGCACTCGGCTTCGCTCGGCATGGCCTTCTATCAGGGCACGCAATTTCCATCCGAGTATCGGGGCGACGCCTTCGCTGCCGAGCACGGCTCCTGGAACCGTTCGAAGCGCACCGGCTACAAGGTGATCCGCATCCGGATGAAGGATGCCAAGCCGACCGGAGAATACGAGGATTTTGTCACGGGGTTCGTCGTGAACGACAGGGAGGTGTGGGGGCGCCCGGTCGGAGTCGCTGTGGCAAAGGACGGCGCACTGCTGATCTCGGAAGACGGCAACGGCACGATCTGGCGGGTGACGCATTAGAACAAGAATCGCGCCGCGGCGAAGGTGCACCCTCGCCCCTTGTGGGAGAGGGTGGCTCGCCGCGAAGCGGCGAGACGGGTGAGGGGTCCTCTCCGCGAGTCTAACTGTCGCTTGAGTTCGCTGAAGCAACCCCTCATCCGGCGCTTCGCGCCACCTTCTCCCACAAGGGGAGAAGGGAAAAAGACTGTACTCGCCGAGCTACCCCCGTCTCACACTGGCCCCGCCATCCACCGGCAACGTCACGCCGGTGATGAAGTTCGCTTCATCCGACGCCAAGAACAGCGCGGCGTTCGCAACGTCCCAGGCGGTGCCCATCTTCTTTCGCAGCGGCACCTTGCTGTCGCGTTCGGCTTCGACCTCGGCGCGGGTCTTGTGCCATTCGCGGGCGCGGGTGTCGACAGCCATCGGCGTGTTCATCAGGCCCGGCAAGATGACGTTGGCGCGAATGCCGTATTCTGCGTTCTGATAGGCGAGCTGCTCGGTGAAGGCGATCATCGCCGATTTCGTCGCCTTGTAGGCGACGTAGGGATAGGTCGTGATCGCCGCCATCGAGGAGATGTTGATGATCGCGCCGCTGTTCTGTGCACGCATGATCGGGATCACCTCTTTCGCGGCGAAAATGCAGCTCTTCAAATTGATGGCGACGACGCGCTCGAACGCTTCCTCGGTCAGCTGAAGCAGCTCGGCGTCGCCGCCGGACAGGCTCACGCCGACATTGTTGTGCAGTACGTCGATCCGGCGCCAGCGCGCTTTCGCGTTGGCCACCATCGCCCTGATATCGGCAGAGTTGGTCACGTCGGCCTTGAAGGCTGCGGCGGTTCCTTGGCTCGCGGTGATCATCGCAACAGTTTCCTGTGCGGACTCGAGATGATGATCGACGCAAAGCACCTTGGCGCCCTCGCGCGCGAAGGTCAGCGCGGTGGCGCGGCCGTTGCCCATGCCTTCGCCGGGGCTCTGGCCGGCGCCGACCACGATGGCAATCTTGTCGGCTAGACGCATGACGTTTTCTCCCTGCTTTTTCATTACGATAGCACGCGCTAAGCGGAGCAGAAGAGCGATTGGTCGGTGAGTGGTGGCGTTCGGCGAACGCCGTCCCGCCGAACATGCATGGCTCCGTTGCCCCCGAGAAAAGCGTGTGCACACGCAAAGGCTTGCTGCTGCGCAGGAACCGTCCTCAAACGACCGCGTTTGCTGCCGGGGCATTTTTCGCGTTACGCTCTCCCCGGGGCTTCCCAATCGCCAGTGGCTTGCCGATGAATCTGCTCGATCCGCAAGGGCCTGTTGCTGCCGCCAACAGCACCATCCTGGTCGACTCCGTCTTCATCATGCTGGCGATCGTGGTGCCGACGATCATAGCGATCCTGGCGTTCGCGTTCTGGTTTCGCGCCTCCAATCCGCGCGCACGCTTTCAGCCGGATTTCGTCTATTCCGGGCGCGTGGAGATGGTGGTGTGGGCGATCCCGGCGCTCACAGTTATCCTGCTCGGCGGCGTCGCCTGGATCGGCTCGCATCAGCTCGATCCAGCAGCCCCCGTGCCGGGCACCGGCAGCCCGGTCCGCATCCAGGCCGTCTCGCTCGACTGGAAATGGCTCTTCATCTATCCGGATCAGCGTATCGCCACCGTGAATATGCTGACGGTGCCGGCCGGCGCCGAGCTGAATTTCCAGCTGACCTCGTCGAGCGTGATGAACACGTTCTTCATCCCGCAGCTCGGCAGCATGATCTACACCATGAACGGCATGGTGACGAAGCTGAACCTGCGTGCCGACAATGAGGGCAAGCTCCAGGGACTGTCGGCGCATTTCTCCGGCGACGGCTTTCCCGACATGATGTTCGACGTCAACGTGATCTCGCCGCTTGCCTTTCCGGATTGGGTGGCGACCACGGCGAAGACCGATGCCGTGCTGAACGAGGACAGCTACAAGAAGCTGATGCAACAGGGGGTCGAGAAGGGCAGGCCGACCTATCGTCTGGATGATCCCCGGCTATTCGACCTGATCGCGACCCAGCACGTTCCGCCAGGGCCGGGCCCGGAGCTGTTGTCCGAGGCCGGCCGGTCGCAGAGTGGAGGCCACGATGCTCGGTAAGCTCGATTGGTCGGCGATCCCGTTCGACCAGCCGATCCCGCTGATCGCAGGCGCCGTGGTGCTGGTCGCGATCCTCGCCGTGCTGGTCTGGGTCGTGGTGAAAGGGCATCTGCCCTATCTCTGGCACGAATGGATCACCAGCGTCGATCACAAGCGCATTGGGGTGATGTACATCCTGCTGGCCTCGGTGATGCTGCTGCGCGGCGGCAGCGACGCCATCATGATGCGGATCCAGCAGGCGATCGCCTACCAGTCGCAGGGCTATCTTCCGCCGGAGCACTACAACCAGATCTTCTCGGCCCACGGCACCATCATGATCTTCTTCGTGGCGATGCCGTTCGTGATCGGGTTGATGAACCTGATCGTGCCGCTGCAGCTCGGCGTACGCGACGTCGCTTTCCCGACGCTCAATTCGGTCGGTTTCTGGCTGACCGCGACCGGCGCGCTGCTGGTCAATCTCTCGCTGGTGATCGGCGAATTCGCACGCACAGGCTGGCTCGCCTTTCCCCCGCTGTCGGAGTTGTCCTACTCGCCAGGCGTCGGCGTCGACTATTACGCCTGGTCGCTCGAGATTTCCGGCGTCGGCACGCTGGTCGCCGGCATCAACCTCGTCACCACCGTGCTGAAGCTGCGCACCAGGGGCATGAACTATCTGCGCATGCCGATGTTCTGCTGGACCACGCTGGCCTCGAACCTGCTGATCGTCGCCGCGTTCCCGATCCTCACCGCGACGCTGGCGATGCTGCTGCTCGACCGCTACCTCGGCTTCCACTTCTTCACCAACGAAGCCGGCGGCAACGTCATGATGTTCATGAACCTGATCTGGGCCTGGGGGCACCCCGAGGTCTACATTCTGGTGCTGCCTGCCTTCGGCATCTTCTCCGAGGTGGTCTCGACGTTTTCCGGCAAGGCGCTGTTCGGCTATCGCTCGATGGTGCTCGCCACCATGGCGATCTGCGTCATCTCCTTCATGGTCTGGCTGCATCATTTTTTTACGATGGGCGCGGGTCCCGACGTCAACGCCATCTTCGGCATCGCAAGCATGATCATCGCGATACCGACCGGCGTGAAGATATACAACTGGCTGTTCACGATGTATGGCGGCCGCATCCGCTTTGAGACGCCGATGCTGTGGTCGGTCGGCTTCATGGTCACCTTCATCATCGGCGGGCTGACCGGCGTGCTGGTCGCGGTGCCGCCGGCAGACTTCATGCTCCACAACAGCATGTTCCTGGTGGCGCACTTCCACAACGTCATCATCGGCGGCGTGCTGTTCGGCGCCTTTGCCGGCTTCGAATACTGGTTTCCGAAGGCGTTCGGCTTTCGCCTCGAGGAGCGCTGGGGCAAGGCCGCGTTCTGGTTCACCTTCACAGGTTTCTACGTCACCTTCATCCCGCTCTACATCGCCGGCATGCTCGGTATGACGCGGCGCATGCAGCACTACGATGTTGCCGCGTGGCGACCCTGGATGCTGGTTGCGGCTGTTGGCATGGCGATACTGACCATCGGCGTCATCTGCCAGATCTTGCAGCTCGTCGTCAGCATCCGCAACCGCGAGGCGTTGCGCGACCGCACCGGCGATCCCTGGGATGGACGTTCGCTGGAATGGGCAACCGCGTCGCCGCCGCCAGTGTTCAATTTCGCGTTCGATCCCGATGTGCGCGGCGAGGACGCCTATTGGGATATAAAGATCCATGCCCGGCAGCAATCGCTCGAGCATGAAGAGCGCGAATATCATGACATCGAGATGCCGCGGAATTCGCCGACCGGCTTCGTCTGCGCGTTCTTCGCCAGCATCATGGGCTTTGCGCTGATCTGGCACATCTGGTGGATGGTGATCCTGGGCGGCATCGGCGCGTTCGCGACCTTTGTCGTTTTCGCCTGGCGCGACCACGATGAATACGTCATCACGGCCGCGGAGGTCGCGCGGATCGACCGCATCAATCTCGAGGAGCGGCGCAGCCTCGTCAGCATGGCGGGAGCAACCTGATGTCGATGACCGCAGCCGTCGGCTACGCCCACGCCGATCCCCATCACATCGGCCTCGTCATCGAGCATCCGGGACCTGCGCCGAAGCGGATCGTGACGGCCTACGGCTTCTGGATCTTCCTGCTCTCCGACATCGTGATGTTCTCCTGCTTCTTCGCGGCCTATGCCGTGCTGTCCGGCCAGACCGCCGGCGGCCCGAAAGGCTCGGAGATCTTCGAGCAGAGGAACGTTGCGATCGAGACGGTCTGCCTGCTGCTGTCGAGCTTCACCTGCGGCATGGCCAGCATTGCGGCCGACGTGCGCAACCGGTTCTGGTTCTATCTCGGCATGGCCGTGACATGCGTGCTGGGGCTAATATTCCTGGCGATCGAGTTCCGCGAATTCGCCGGCCTCGTCGCGCGCGGCTACGGCCCGTCGCGCAGCGCCTTCCTCACCGCGTTCTTCTCACTGGTCGGCTGCCACGGCCTGCACGTCTCCGCCGGCGTGCTGTGGCTCCTCACCATGATGGCGCAGGTGTTCGCAAAAGGCTTTCGTGCCGACATATTGCGGCGAATGGTGTGCTTTGCGCTGTTCTGGCACGCACTCGACATCATCTGGGTCGCGATCTTCTCCGTCGTCTACTTGCTTGGAGGTGGCGCATGAGCGATCAGACGTATGTGCGGACCGAACGTGACCTCGCACCGGGCGAGGAAGAGCAACACAGCGTCGGCGAACGGATCCTCGGCTACGTCGTCGGCCTCGTTTTGGCTCTGCTGCTGACGGCGACGTCGTTCTTCATCGCTGGCACCGATCTGGTCTGGCAGCCTTCCATCCCCGTGGCACTGATCGTGCTGGCGATCGCGCAGATGGGCGTGCATCTGGTGTTCTTCCTGCACATCACGACTGGACCGGATAACACCAACAACGTGCTGGCGCTGGCCTTCGGTCTCCTGATCGTGTTCCTCGTGGTTGGTGGCTCCGTCTGGATCATGTCGCACCTGAATGCGAACATGCCGCCGATGGACCAGATCATGCGAATGCAGTGAGAGAGGCCGAGGGCAGCCCGTTCCATAAAGAAGAGCCGCTTGTCGGTGACAAGCGGCCAAGTCTAGGGAGGAAACGCCCAAGCAAGGACAATCGGGCCGAAGCCGGATTGCTGCCAAGGAATCGATAGCGCATGGCGCTACCGCACCTTCCAAATGCAACCACTCCCGACAGAGTTCAATTCCGGATCAATACTGTCTCCCGATACCGCTCACGGCTGCGTGATGGATTTCCTCACGCGGAGCTCCACCCGGACGTTCACTTCGGCCGGCGGCAGTTATACGCCTTGCGGAAGCCGGCGGCCTGGGCGTCGTCCTCCGAGCAGAACCAGCGGTCCGGCTTCGTTGTTGCGGGGTAGCTCGGGCAGCCCCGCAGATGATAGATGCCGATATTGCCGGTGACCCGCGCCCGCACCGCGAGCTTGCCCTTGATGCTGCAGCTCGGCGGCATCGTCAGCTCGTCCGGAAAAAGCGCCGCGCGAATCTCCTTGTCGCGGTCGGCGCGGCAGGCGGTGCCCAGGAGAGGGCCGTCCTTCTTGCCGGTGCGGAATTCTTGCGGTGCAACAAAGCAGCCCTTCCAGATGCCGGCCGAGGCCGTCTTGGCTTCGGCAGCTGCCGACTTGACGTTGGCCTTGATCGGCTCCCGCGCAATCGCAAAGCCGAGCCGGACCAAATGCTCGTTCAGTGTGACCTTGTCGCCCTCGGCGGTGCAGATGGCGCGGTGGCGCTTGCCGAAGCTCTTCTCCGGCCCAACATCGTCGCAGCGCACCGGACGTCCGCCGATCAGCTTCGTCAGCTGGTCGCGCGCGTCGACGCCGCAGGTCCAGGCATCGGCGTGATCGTCGATGCAAACCTGGTCCAGCTCCGGCGCGTCCACCCCGTCGAGCCGGTATGTGACGTCGCCAAGCTGGATGGAATTGGCGTCCCGGACGGTCGCAGCCGCGGTCAACGCGAACCCTGGCCCTGAGCAGGCCAAAAATCCGGACAGAGCAAGAAACAAAACAAGCGCGAAAGCACGGGCGGCGGCAATGGAATTCTTCAAGGACATACGGTCTCGCTATCGATTGCTCTTTCCTCCTTTCCTAGCATCCGGATATGGCGATACCAATGGTCTGCGCCCTGCGAAGTGCGACATTCCGGGCCCGCGGCTTTACTCGCCGCTCGCTCTGATCTTATCGTCTGCGCCAGCCTGCGTGCCGTGATGGCCGAATCGCGCGGGAAGTGGCGAGGGCGGGAGGATAAGGTTGCGATGAAAGACCCCGTGGACGTCCTGATCATCGGCGCCGGCGCTTCTGGCGCCGCGGTCGCGTGGTCGCTGGCCGAGACCAAGATGCACATTCTCTGCCTGGAGCAGGGCGGCTGGATGAACCCGGCGGAATATCCCAGCACGGGGCGGGACTGGGAAGCCAAGTTCTACGGCGAGTGGTCGTCCAGCCCGAACATCCGCGGCCGGCCCGAGGACTATCCGATCAACGACGACAATTCGCCGATCAAAGTCGTCAATTACAATGCGGTCGGCGGCTCGACGGTGATGTACACCGCGCACTGGCCGCGGCTGCATCCCTCCGACTTCAAGGTCAAGACGCTCGACGGCGTCGCCGACGACTGGCCGATCGACTACGACGCGCTGACGCCGTTCTTCGAGGAGAACGACCGGATGATGGGCACGTCCGGCCTGTCGGGCGATCCGCTGTCGCCGCTGACGCATCCGCCGATGCCGCAGCAGCCGCTAGGCTTGTCCGGTGCGATCATCGGCAAGGCCATGAACAAGCTCGGCTGGCATTGGTGGCCGTCAGACACCACGGTCGCGACGATGGACTATGAGGGCCGGGCGCGCTGCATCAATCTCGGCCATTGCACGCCGGCCTGCGCGCAGGGCGCGAAATCCTCGACCGACATCACCTATTGGCCGCATGCGATCCGCGCCGGCGTCGAGCTTCGCACCCATTGCCGGGTGCGCGAGATCACGACCGACGAGAACGGTATGGCTTCGGGCGTGGTCTATTACGACAAGGATGGCGTCGAACAGTTTCAGCCGGCGCATGTCGTCATCATCGCCTGCAACGGCGTCGGAACGCCGCGGCTGCTTTTGAACTCCGCGTCCGGCCGCTTCCCGAACGGCCTTGCCAACTCGTCCGGCCTGGTCGGCAAGAACCTGATGTTCCATCCCTATGTGCAGATCTACGGTTATGTGAAGGAGCCGACCGATAGCAACCGCGCGCCGCCGACCTGCCTGTGGAGCAAGGAGTGGTACGACACGGATCTGTCGCGCGGTTTCGTGCGGGGCTATGGCGTTCAGTTCGTGCGCGGCGCCGGGCCGGTGTTCGAGGCCGTCGTCAGCGAGCAGAAGGGCATCCTGCCGTGGGGCGCCGATCATCACCGCGAGTTCCGCAAGCTCAACGGCCATCGGCTCGGATTTTCCGCGATCTGCGAGGATTTGCCGGAGGAGCACAATCGCGTCACGCTCGATCCCGTTCTCAAGGACAGCCACGGCATTCCCGCGCCGAAGATCGACTACACGATCAGCGAGAACAGCCGGAAGATGATGGAGCATGCGCTGGCCCGCGGCCGGGAGGTTCTTGAGACGGCAGGCGCCACCGACATCTGCATCAATTCGCCGATCCCGTGGGGTGGCTGGCATCTACTCGGCACGGCACGGATGGGCATCGATCCTGAAACCTCCGTGGTCAATGAATGGGGCCGCTCGCACGACGTGAAAAATCTCTTCATCGTCGACGGCAGCGTCTTCGTCACCTCGGGCGGGGTCAACCCGACCTCGACCATCCAGGCCGTCGCGCTCTACGTCGCCGACCAGATGAAGCAGCGCCTCGCCAACTTGTTCGATTGAGAATGATTATGCTCAAACCTAACCGCGCACTCGGTGCACCTCTCCCGCTTGCGGGAGATTTGGGGAGGCACCCCAACCCTCCCCCGCAAGCGCAGGGTGATCGCATATGAAAAAGAAGTCGGTGTGCGGTTTGCTTGTGGCCGATCCTTCGAGACGCCCACTTTGGCGGGCTCCTCAGGATGAGGTCTTGTTTCGCGGCGAAATCTTAGACCCTCATGGTGAGGAGCCCGCCAAAGCGGGCGTCTCGAACCATGCAGGCCGAGCACTTTCATGGCCTCCCAAGTGCCATATGCGATTGCCCTGCCGCCTGCGGGGAGAGGGAGCACACCTGCAACGCGGCACGGAGATTGGGAAGAGGACGCCATGACTGATCAGCTCACGCTCACGCCGCGGCAGCGCCAGGACCTGCGCACCATTGCCGCGATGATCGTTCCGGCGAGCGAGGAATACCGCGTGCCTGGCGCCGATGACGACATCATCCAGGCCGACATCCTCGCCACGCTCGGCCGCGACGCCAAGTTGGTGGTGGCAGCGCTGGATTATCTTGCCCGGCTCGCCGGGATACCGCTGGCGAACCTCGAGCCCGCCGCACGCGATGGCGTCGCCGAGCAGTTCCGATCAACTGGTGGGGCCGCGGCCGCAACGCTCGTCCGCGTCGTGCTGCAATGCTACTACCGCGACGACCGCGTGCTGCGCTCACTCGGGCTCGAACCGCGCGCGCCGTTCCCCAAGGGGCACGTGCTGGAAGACGGCGATTGGTCCTTGCTCGATCCGGTCAGGGCAAGGCCTGTTAGCCTGAGAAGGGCACCGTAGCAGCCCAGACTTGGCCCCAGACTCGGCAGCCCAGCTTTGCGCCCCAAGCTGGGCCACTTGCGCGAGAGCGAACAGGCCACCATCTGTGTGAGCCTCAAGGACTCTTGCCATGCTGGATTTTACCTCAGACATCGCCGACGACGGATCGTCATCGCGAACGACGGCGGCTGCCCCGGAGAATGACCGGGCGCTGCTGGATGCTTATTCCAATGCCGTGATCGACGTCACCGATCGCGTCGGCGCTGCCGTCGTGCGCGTCGAGACCGGGCCGAAGGTGCCGAACGGCCGCGAGCGCGGCGGGCTCGGCTCGGGCATCGTGATCTCGCCGGACGGCCTCGTGCTCACCAACAGCCATGTGGTCGGCGCCTCCAAGGAGATCCGGCTGCGCGATGTCGAAGGCCATGTCGGCGATGCCCGGGTGCTCGGGGTCGACCCTGATACGGACCTCGCGCTGCTGCGCGCCAACGGCGTGCGCGACTTGCCCTATGCCGCGCTCGGCAACTCCAAGAGCCTGCGGCGCGGCCAGCTCGTGATCGCGATCGGCAATCCGCTCGGTTTCGAATCGACCGTGACGGCCGGCGTGGTCTCGGCGCTCGGGCGCTCGATCCGTTCGGTGAGCGGACGCACCATCGAGGACGTGATCCAGACCGATGCCGCGCTCAATCCCGGAAATTCCGGCGGGCCGCTGGTGTCGTCGAATGCGGAGGTGGTCGGCATCAACACCGCCATCATCAGCGGCGCGCAAGGCATCTGCTTCGCGGTCGCCAGCAATACCGCGCAATTCGTGCTGTCGGAGATCATCCGCCACGGCTATGTCCGCCGCGCCTATATCGGCGTCGCCGGGCAGACCGCGCCGATCCCGCGGCGGCACGCGGTGCTGGCCGGCGTCGAGAACAAGATGGGCGCGCTGCTCGCCCAGATCGAGCCGGACGGGCCGGCCGCAAAGGCGGGGCTGCTGCCCGGCGACGTCGTGATCAGGCTCGACGGCGTCGAGATCAACGGCGTCGACGATCTGATCCGCGTGCTCGACCGCGACCGCATCGGCCGGCGGCTCGCGATGGACGTTCTGCGGCTCGGCCGCCTGCGCGCGATCGACATCGATCCGGTCGAGCGCAAGCCGGCGCGCTGAATTTTGGCCGGCTCGGTGCAAGCCAAGAACGCAGGTTCACCTCTCCCGTAGGGAGAGGTGAACGGCGGCGTGTCGGCCTCGGCCTAACCATGCTTTCCGCTGTCATGCTCCGCGAAAGCGGGGCATCCAGTATTCCAGAGGCAGCGCGATCCAGAACAGCCGCTGCGGCGTACTGGATCGCCCGGTCAAGCCGGGCGATGACAGATAAGAGCGTGGCACGCTCGTCCCGCAAACTCGTCATTGCGAGCGTAGCGAAGCAATCCAGGCCGTCTCCGCGGAGGGATTCTGGATTGCTTCGTCGCAAGGGCTCCTCGCAATGACGAGAAGAGGGCTCGCGCCCTATCCACTACTCCGCCGCGGCCGCAAAGCGGCTGTTCTCCAACTCGGCCTCAAGCCGCGCCTTCTCGGCGGCGGCCCGCTTGATGTTGGCTTCCTTGACGTGGCCGAAGCCGCGGATCGTCTCCGGTACGCGCGCAAGCCTTGTCAGCAACGGGATCTGAGCTGGCTTCAGCCCGGCGATCCGCTGATCGATCATCGCCAGATAATCCTCGACCAGCTTTCGCTCGGTCCTGCGCTCCTCGGTGCGCCCGAACGGATCGAGCGCGGTGCCGCGCAGGAACTTGAGCCTGGCGAGAACGCGGAAGGCGTGGATCATCCAGCCGCCAAATTCCTTTTTCTGGAGATGCCCGGTCGTCTTGTCACGCTGCGCAAAGATCGGCGGTGCCAAATAGAACTTCAGCGAAAAATCGCCGTCGAACTTCTCCGACACCTTCTTGGCAAAGCTGCCGTCGGTGTAGAGCCGCGCGACCTCGTACTCGTCCTTGTAGGACATCAGCTTGAAGAGGTTCTTCGCCACGGCTTCAGTCAGTTCGGTGGAGCTCGGCGAAGCGGCGCTCTCCGCCTTCCGCACACTGGCGATGGCCGCAAGGTAGCGCTCGGCGTAGGCTTTGTCCTGATAGCCTGTCAAGAACTCCGCGCGCGTGGCAATGACGTCGTCGAGCGACTTCGTGGGGGCGGAAGTCCGGCTCTTGAACTGGAGCACGCTGCGCACTCGCGACATGTCGTGGGCGGCCACGCGCCCCCAGTTGAAGGCGAGCTTGTTCATCTCGATCGCGGCGCCGTTGATCTCGATGGCGCGGAGCAGGGCCTCCAGCGACAGTGGGATCGCGCCCTTCTGGAAGGCAAAGCCGAGCATGAAGGGATTGGTCGCAATCGAGTCGCCCATCAGGGCTGCGGCAATGCCCGTGGCGTCGATGATGTCGAGGTTCTTGTCGCCGATCGCGTCGTGCAGCACGGTCTGCATCGTGCCCATCTCGAAATCGAGATCGGGGTTCTGCACGAAGCTCGCGGTCGGCTGCAGGTCGGCGTTGATGTAGGCCTTGGTCACGCCGCGCTCGGCGCGGCTGAGCGCGGAGGGACCTGCCGAGACGATCATGTCGCAGCCGAGAATCACGTCGGCGCCGCCGGTGGCGATGCGGACCGCCGAAATATCCTCCGGCCTCTGGGCGATGCGCACGTGGCTCATCACCGCACCGTTCTTCTGCGACAGGCCGGTGAAATCCAGCGCCGAGCAGCCGCGGCCGTCGACATGGGCGGCCATGCCGAGCAGCGCGCCGATGGTGATGACGCCGGTGCCGCCGATGCCGGTGACGAGGATGTTGTAGGGGGCGTCCAGCTCGCGCGCGGGCGGCAGCGGCAGGTCGGCGAACAATTGCCCGGAATCGACCGCCGACGTCTTGATCCGCTTCAGCGTGCCGCCATGCACGGTGACGAAGCTCGGGCAAAAGCCCTCGACGCAGGAAAAGTCCTTGTTGCAGTTCGACTGGTCGATCTGGCGCTTGCGGCCGAACTCGGTCTCTAGCGGCTGCACCGAGACGCAGTTGGAGGCTTGCGAGCAGTCGCCGCAGCCTTCGCAGACCAGCTCGTTGATGAAGGCGCGTTTGGCCGGATCGGGATAGAGCCCGCGCTTGCGGCGGCGCCGTTTCTCGGCCGCGCAGGTCTGGTCGTAGATGATGACCGTGAGGCCCTTGATGTCGCGCAGCTCGCGCTGCACGGCGTCGAGCTCGCGGCGGTGATGGATGGTCGCCCCTTGCGGGAAGTAATTGCCTTGCGGGTACTTGCCCGGATCGTCCGAGACGATCGCCAGCCGCTTGACGCCTTCGGCCCAGACCTGGTGCGCGATCTGCGCGACGTTGAAGCCGCCCTCGGCCGGCTGGCCGCCGGTCATTGCGACGGCATCGTTGTAGAGGATCTTGTAGGTGATGTTGATCCCGGCTGCGGACGCGGCACGAAGCGCAAGCAGTCCGGAATGGGTGTAGGTGCCGTCGCCGAGGTTCTGGAAGATGTGCTGCTCGCTGGTGAAGGGCGACTGCCCGATCCAGTTCACGCCCTCGGCGCCCATATGCGAGATCAAATCGGTGCGGCGCGTCGGCATGCTCAAGGCCATGCCGTGGCAGCCGATGCCCGCCATGGCGCGGCTACCCTCGGGTACTTTCGTCGAGCTGTTGTGCGGGCAGCCCGAGCAGAAGAACGGCGTGCGCGCCAGCTTGATCGGCGCACTGGTGGTGACGGGATGATCGAATGCCTCGAGCCGCGCCAGCCGCTGCTCCAGTACCGGACTGTGATGACCGAGCTTGCGCAAGCGCGCCACCAGCGCGGACGCAACGATGGTCGGCGTCAACTCGCCCTCGCTCGGCAGCAGCGGCGCGCCGCGCTCGTCGCGCTTGCCCGTGACGGTCGGACGCTTCGAGGCATCGATGTTGTAGAGAATGCGCATCAGCTGGTCTTCGATGAAGCCGCGCTTTTCCTCGACAACCAGCACATCCTGGAGACCTTCGGCGAAGCGCTTGGCCCCGCTCTCCTCCAGCGGCCAGGTGAGCGCGACCTTGTAGATGCGCAATCCCAGATCTTGGGCGTCCTTGTCGCTGATGCCGAGATCGGCTAGCGCCTGGCGCAGGTCGAGATAGGCCTTGCCGGTGGCGACAATGCCGAGCCGCGCGGGCTTTGAATCGAGCACGATACGGTCGAGCTGGTTGGCACGCGCAAAAGCCTGCACCGCGGCCATCTTCGGGCCGAACAGGCGCCTCTCCGCATCAAGCGGTGGATCGGGCCAGCGGATGTTGAGGCCGCCGGGCGGCATCTCGAAATCGTCGGGGAGCTTGATCTGGATGCGCTCGGGATCGCTGTAGATCGAGGCCGAACTCTCCACGGTCTCGCTGATGGCCTTGAAGCCGACCCAGCAGCCGGAGAAGCGCGACAGCGCGAAGCCGTAGAGGCCGAGGTCAAGGTAATCCTGGAGCGTGGCCGGATTGATCACGGGGATCAGCGCTGCCGCAAACACCTGCTCGCTCTGGTGCGCCAGCGTCGAGGACTGGCAGCCGTGATCGTCGCCGGCAAGCGCCAGCACGCCGCCGTTGCGCGAGGTGCCGGCGGCGTTGGCGTACTTGAGCGCATCGACCGAGCGGTCGACCCCGGGGCCCTTGCCGTACCAGATGCCGAACACGCCATCGACCTTGGCGCCGGGAAACAGGCCGACCTGCTGGCTGCCCCAGACGGCGGTCGCCGCCAAATCCTCGTTCAGGCCGGGGACGAAGGCGATGTCGTGCTGTGCGAGGTGCGACTTCGCACGCCACAGCGCGTGGTCGTACATGCCGAGTGGAGAGCCCCGATAGCCCGAGATGAAGCCGCCGGTGTTGAGCCCCTGAAGCCGATCGCGTTCGCGCTGCAACATGGGCAATCGAACCAACGCCTGCGTGCCGGACAGGAAGATCCGCTTCGATTCGAGCCGATATTTATCGTCCAGCTCGACCTGCATCAGCGTCATTGTCGAAAGTCCCTGTTTTTCTTGGGTCGGCGAGGGGGTGTGCGCTGCGGGAAGGAATTCCGGTTGCGAAGCATCTGGTCGCAGTCAAGAGCATGGGCCGGTGAAGTCAATATCACTGGCCGCATCCGTGGCGCTCCCGCTGGTCATGGCTCCTCGGGAGGAAGTCGAGCGCGAGGTGGTCGTTCACCTTGTCTCCCTTCCGAAGAGAGGAGTTCGTCATTCCGGGGCGACGCGGAGCGTCGAGACCGGAATCCATTTCACCTCACGTATTGCGGCTCGATGGATTCTCAGATGCGCAATTGCGCATCATAGCTCGAGACGTTGTCGCGCCCGGAATGACGAGGAAAGGACAAAAGCGCCGCTCATCCGCTAGGCAAATGCCCGCCGCAAAGCCGTCGCACAGGGAATAAGCAGCGATCGGTTGCAGGCGTAAGTTTCTGAGTACGCAGCAAATTTCTCCGCGCCGTGCGCCCAATTGCAATTGTACACAATGGCATGGCGCTTGCAGAACTCCCGTTAGAGAGAGTTCTCGCGGGGCCTGCGTCATGTTGAACTCAGCCAAGCCGACACTCGGCGTCATCAGCGCCGAGCCTGAGCCGATCAAGCTCGACTGGGCCAGCACCGCGCTCCTCATCATCGACATGCAGCGCGATTTCATGGAGCCGGGCGGCTTCGGCGAGACGCTCGGCAATGATGTCAGCCAGCTCGCGCGCGCGGTGAAGCCGATCGGTGCGCTGCTCGAGGCGGCGCGCGACACCGGCATGCTGGTGATCCATACCCGCGAAGGCCACTTGCCCGATCTTTCCGACGCGCCGCCGGCGAAAGTCGAGCGCGGCGCGCCGTCCTTGCGTATCGGTGATCCCGGCCCGATGGGGCGCATTCTCATTCGCGGCGAGCCTGGTCACGACATTATTCCTGAACTCTATCCGCTCGACAGCGAGGTCGTGATCGACAAGCCCGGCAAGGGCGCGTTCTACGCCACCGAGCTCACGGACGTGCTGGAGAAATACGGCATCGAGAATCTGCTGGTGTGCGGCGTCACGACGGAGGTGTGCGTCAACACCACCGTGCGCGAAGCCAATGACCGCGGCTATCGCTGCGTCGTCATCTCGGACGGCTGCGCGTCCTACTTCCCCGAATTTCACGAGATGGGCCTGAAGATGATCAAGGCCCAGGGCGGCATCTTCGGCTGGGTCACGGACTCGGCCGCAGTACTGGAGGCGTTGAAGATTTCCACACCAGCTTAGGGGCATCACCATGAGCACGTTGACGGGGACAGCCGGCAGATCTGAGATCAATAAGTTCGGGTTCAAGCCGGCATTATGGACGCCGGGCGACTGGAACGCGTTTTTCGGCTTCGGCACCAACATCCTCGTCAACATGCTCGTGCTCACGGGCCTGTTGCGCTTCGTGCTGAAGATGCCGGACAGTCTCGTGTTCGGCCGCATCCTGCCCGCGCTCGGGCTGATGATGTGCCTCTCCACCTTCTACTACGCGTACCTGGCCTATCGTCTGGCGCAGAAGACCGGACGCAACGACGTCTGCGCGCTGCCCTCGGGCATCAGCGTGCCGCACATGTTCATCGTCACCTTCGTGATCATGCTGCCGATCACGATCAAGACCGGCGATCCGCTCAAGGGCTGGTCGGCCGACCTGGTCTGGGTGTTCTTCCAGAGTTTTATTCTCATGATCGGCGGCTTCATCGCGCCGTTCATCCGAAAAATCACGCCGCGCGCGGCGCTGCTCGGCACGCTCGCCGGCGTTTCCGTCACCTTCATCTCGATGCGCCCTGCGCTCGAAATGTACATGACGCCGCAGATCGGCCTGATCTGTTTCGCCATCATCCTGGTGAGCTGGTTCGGCGGCGTGAAATACTGGCGCGGCATTCCTGCCGGCCTCGTCGCCATCGCGGTCGGCATGATCATCGCCTGGGGCTCGAACCTCTTTGGCCTCGGTCTCGGCGGGCTGAGCGTCAAGGGTGTTGGCGATGCCTTTGCCAATTTCGGTTTCTCGGTGCCGATCCCGGCCGTAGGCTACGTCTTCTCCGGCTTCGAATTCCTCGGCGTCATCCTGGTCACCGCCATTCCGTTCGGCATCTATGACCTCGTCGAGGCCATGGACAATGTCGAGAGCGCCGAAGCGGCCGGCGACGAATATCCGACCACGCGCGTGCTTACCGCTGACGGCGTCGTCAGCCTGATCGGCTGCCTCATGGGTAATCCCTTCATCAACGCCGTCTATATCGGCCATCCCGGCTGGAAGGCGATGGGCGGCCGCATCGGCTATTCGGCTGCGACCGGCATCATGGTGGTGGTGCTGGCATGGTTCGGCATCATCTCGGTGCTGCTGGCGCTGGTGCCGGTGGTCGCGATCTCGCCGATCCTGCTCTATATCGGCATGCTGATCGGCGCGCAGGCGTTCCAGACAACGCCGATCAAGCATGCGCCCGCGATCGTGCTGGCGCTGACGCCGCACCTTGCGGCCTGGGCCAAGCTTCAGATCGACACCATGCTGGGCTCGACCATGATGGCCGCGACATCAATCGGCGGGCTGGCCGCCGACAAGGCCGACGCGGTCAAGGCTGCCGCGATTGCCGCCCTGCCGCAGCAGGGCGTGTTCTATCACGGGCTCGAGGTGATGGGCGGCGGCTCCATTCTCGGCGGCCTCATCCTCGGTGCGATCGGTGTCTTCATCATCGAGCGTGACTTCGAGAAGGCATCCGCCTTCGCGCTGGTTGGTGCCGTGCTCACCTATTTCGGCTTCATGCATGGCGAGGCCGTGGGTATCGGCGGCGGCTTTGGCGTGACGCCACCTGTCGCTTTCGCCTACGCCGTGATGGCTGCCGGATTGTATGTTCTCAGCCGGCGCGCCAGCGAGCACTACATGCCGCATGCGGAGATGACGGCGGCACCGGCGGAGTAGGTTGGGCCAGCATGCATCGTGGCCGGGCGGCGTCGCGTCACCCGGCCGCATTCTTGTCCTCGTCCAACCGGCTGCCCGACTGCCATCGCTCATCAAGCAGTGGGAGGTCAAACCTCGCGTTGGGGCGAGAAGTCAGTCCGCCAACTTGTTCCTGGTCGCGCGAAGAATGTCGTCCGACAGCTTGGGATCGTTCACGGCCCGGGCCAATACGAGTGCCCCGATCAGGGAGGCGGCCATCGCCAGCGCCTTCTCTTGGCGCTGTCGTGGCTTTAGCGTCGAGGCCATTCGACCACCCAGCAGCCCAATCATGCCTCGCACTCCGGCTGTGAAACGTTCTCTCGCGCCGCCGTTTTGGCGCGGAATCTCACAACATAGGGCTGCAAAGGGGCAACCGCTTCCCGGTTTGTCGCGATGCCCCGCCGAGAGGTATTCGGAAACGTAGTCGCCGAGCGCAAGTCCGTCGGGCACTTCTCGCCCTTTGGCTGCGATGGCGTGGGCCACCGCTTCTTCGACAAGCCGTTCCTTGGAACCGAACTGACTATAGATGCTGCCATGGGTCATCCCGGCGGCGTCAGCCAGCGCGTCGACACCCATGCCAGAGATGCCGCGCTCTCGCATGAGGAGGGAGGCGGCCTCGAGAATACGCTCGCGATTTTTGGCCGCTTGTTCCTTTGAAACGCGCATCTCGCAAATCCTGGTCCCGGATCTTGACAATTATAATGACGATCATCATCTATATCAATGATTACGATCGTGATCAAAACAATTCGGGGCACCGTCAAAAGGAAAAGCTCGTGAATACGACCAACACACGAATTGCGCTCGTTACCGGCGCCTCGTCAGGCATCGGCGAAGCCACGGCGGAGCGGCTCGCGAAAGCCGGCTACAAGGTCTACGGCACCAGCAGACGAGGCGCGCAGGCCGGCAGGCGGCCGTTCGAGATGCTTGCCCTTGATGTGACCAGCGATGAATCCGTTGAAGCCGCCGTCAGCGAAGTGATGCGACACGACGGCCGCATCGATCTGCTCGTGAACAACGCCGGCTTCGGTGTTGCCCCTGCGGGAGCGGAAGAGAGCTCGATGGATCAGGCCCGATCGATTTTCGAGACGAACTTTTTCGGACTGATCCGGATGACGCGCGCCGTCGTCCCTCACATGCGACGCCAAGGGAATGGTCGTATCATCAACATCGGCTCCGTACTTGGCTTTCTGCCGATGCCTTATGGCGCACTCTATGCCGCAACCAAGCACGCAGTGGGAGGCTATTCGGAATCGCTCGACCATGAACTACGCACGAGGGGCATCCGAGTCTCGGTCATCGAGCCTGCGTACACCAAGACGCCATTCGACGCGAACTTCATGGAGCCGGATGCCAAGCTCGATGAATATCGCGAGGCTCGCGCGGGCGTCACCAAGCGGGTGAACGAGGTGATGACTACGGCCGAGTCCCCCGGCGTCGTGGCCGAGACCGTTCTGAAAGCGGCGAGCGCAGCGCACCCGAAGGCCCGCTATGCGGCCGGCAAGCTCGCGAACCGCCTGCGGTTGCTTCGCAGGTTCGCGCCTGCTGGTCTGGTGGACGCCGGGATCCGCAAGGACCTGCGGCTCGATGCGGTAGCCGCATCGCAGCCTCCCCGCACCGCCCGAGCCTTTTGACGGCATGCGGGCGGGCTAGCGCCGCCTGCTTACACCGAAGGCCCGAAAAACCGGTCATTGGCAAACATGTGAGCACTCGTTTTCGAGCGTTACGGCCGCAGCGCCATCTCGCAGGAAGAGCAGCGATCACCCGCCCTTGACGGCCCCAGCGGTGAGCCCGGCGACGATCTGTCGCTGGGCAAACACCGTCAGCAGCAGTACCGGGAACGTGACGATCAGCGCGGCGGCCGCCAGCGGCCCCCAGCTCAACTGATCGAACGAGATCATGTTGTACACGGCGACGGGAAGGGTGCGCGTCTCCCGTCCCGCCAGCACGATGCCGAAGACGAAATTGTTCCAGGAGAAGATCACCGCCAAGATGAAGGCGACCGCAATTCCCGGCCGGGCGATTGGCAGCGCAACGTGCCGGAAGACCTGCCAGCGCGTGGCGCCGTCGATCAGCGCCGCTTCTTCCAGTTCTATTGGCGTCGTCTCGAAATAGCCGATCATGATCCAGATCACGATCGGCACCGTCACCACCAGATGGATGATGATTTGCGGCACCAGCGTGCCGAGCAGCCCGAGCCACTGGAACATGAGAAACAGCGGGATCAGATACGACAATCCCGGCGTGATGCGGGCGATCAGGATCACGATCGCGGATTTGTGCGCGGCCATGCGTGCGATGCCGTAGCCGGCGGGAACGCCGACGACGAGCGCGAGCAAGGTCGCACTGCCGGTCACGACCAGGCTGTTGACGAAATAGGTCAGGAAGCGGTTGGAGGCGAGCACGTCGGCGTAGTTCTTCCAGGCGAAACGCTCCGGGATGAACACCGGCGGGTAGGCGGCATTGTCGACCTCGAATTTGAGCGACAGCGACGCCATCCACAGGAAGAACAGGATTGCCGGCGACACGATGACGAACACCGCGAGCCACAGGCCGATTCTGCCGATGATCTGACGCAGGTTGATTTGACCTTTGTTCATGCGCCGCTCGCGATTTCGGTCCACAGCATGCGCTGGCGCATGTAAAGCATCACGGCCGCGAGCGCGACGATAAGGAGGAAGAACACCACCGCGATCGCCGAGCCGTAGCCGAGGTCGTAATAGGTGAAGGCGACGCTATAGAGATAGATATTGATCGTTTCCGACGCCGAGCCTGGTCCGCCTTGCGTGATCGCGAAGATGATGTCGAAGCTTTTCACCGCGTCGATCATGCGGATCATACCGGCGATGAACAGGAACGGCATGATCAGCGGCAGCGTGATGAAGCGAAACACCTGCCAGAAACTGGCGCCGTCGATCTGGGCGCTCTCATACGGCTCGGCCGGGATCGCGGCGAGGCCGCCGAGCACGATCAGCATGACCAGCGGCGTCCACTGCCAGGTCTCGACCAGCACCAGCGACGGGATCACCGTTGCGGGATGAAACACCCAGAGCTGCGGAGGTATCCCGACAAGCGACAGCAGATAGTTCAGTACGCCGAGCTGCGGGTGGAACATCATGGTCCAGACCAGCGCGATCGCGACGGGCGTCGCCATCATCGGCATGATGAAGAGGGCGCGCAGGAAGCCGCGGCCGGCGAATTTCTGGTGAAAAACCACTGCTGCCAGCGTGCCCAGCACCAGCGGCAGCAGCACCGACAGCACGGTATAGACCATGGTGTGGCCCACCGCTTCGAGAAAGCGGGGATCGCTCGTCAGCCGCAAATAGTTGGACAGCCCGACGAAGGTGGTCGGCGAACCGACCTTCCACTCGTTCAGGCTCATCCAGATCGTGAATACCCACGGGAAGATGATGATGGCGATGACGACGATGAGCGCCGGCACCACGAACGGCCAGTAGGACGGCGGCCGCAGCTCCTTCTCCGGCGCGGCATCTGACGGTGCCGCGGCCCGATTAGCCCGTATGATTGCACTCACGCCTTTTCGCTGCGCTCCAGGATCGGCCGGTACTGCTCGTGGGCCTTCTTCAACTCGGTCGCGGGATCGGCGCCGGCAAGGGTTGCGGTGATCGCCGCGCCAACGAGATCGCGGAACTCCGCGACCGGGATCACCACGGGAAGGCCCAGCTTGCTGATCTTGGCGGAATCGATCACCGATTGCAGCCATTCCGCGGGCATCTTCACGCCCTTCTGGACCTCGGGGTCGTTCAGGATCGAGTTGCGGAACGGCACGCCGCCGCCGGCCTGCAACAGCCGGGCGCCCTGCTGCTTCGAGACCACCCATTGGCAGAGCAGATAGGCGGCTTCCTTGTTCTTGCTGGCGGCGGCAATCCCGATGCCGTCGCCATAGGTGGCCGAATATTGCCCCTTCGGTCCGGCAGGCACGACGGTGTAGCCGACCTTGCCGACAACGCGCGAGGCGGCCGGATCTTCCAGCGGCGGCGCCCAGCCGACGCCGTCGATCCACATCGCCGATCTGCCCTGCGTGAACGAGGCCATCGATTCCATCCAGTTGAAGCCGGCGACGCCGGGCGGCGCGACCTTCGTCAACAGCGTCTGGTAGAGCTTTGTCGCAGCAATGGCTTCCGGACCGTCGGTCAGGATGTTGCCCTTGGCGTCGAGGAATTCGCCGCCATAATCGAGGAAGAAGTTGGTCCACAACGTCATGTTGGCGTTGCGCAGGCCGCGCCCGACAAAGCCGTAGGTCCCTTCCTTGGGATCGGTGAGCTTCTCGGCAGCCGCGGCCATCTCGTCGAGGGTCTTCGGGACGGCGACGCCCTTCTTCTGGAACAGCTCCTTGTTGTAATAGAGGATGAAATAGTCGACGGACCACGGCAGGGACAGCATCTGGCCTTTGTCGTTCTTGCAGTATTGCAGGCCCGCGGCCGAGAAATCGCTCTCCACCAGATCCGGCGCGGTCAACGTCGGATCCTTCATGAAGGGCGTCATGTCGGCGAGCCAGCCGCCTTTCTCGAATTGCCGTTTCTGCACGTGATAACTGAGGTGCACAACGTCGAAGCTCGGCCGGCCCGAGGTGAGCTCGATCACGACCTTCTGGCGCTGCTGCTGCTCGGGGATCTGCTCGGACTCCACCTGAATGCCGGTGAGGTCGGTGAACTCCTTGATGTATTTCTGCAGGTTGTCGCCGCGCGGACCCTTGGCGAGGATCACCTCCAGCTTGGTCCCGGCGTATTTCTTCCAGTTGACTTCGGCGCGGGCGGGAAATCCGGTGAGGCTGAGCGCGCCAGCAGCAGCGGTGCCCGTCAAAAGTGTACGGCGCGAGATTCCATAGTCGACCACGTCAGTCCCTCCCTGTGACTCATTATGTTTGGGGGGATACTAGCGACCGTGTCACGCCTGCCTAGCCCTAATCTATCATCAAGGCCGCACCGCCGGCGTCTCAATCGGCAGGCCCCGCGCCCGCGACATCAGATATAGTTCGAGCGCGACCAGCTCGGGCGCGCCGTAGTCATAAGCCTGGGCGCGGACACCGGTCATGCAACTGCGCAGCCGCCGCTCCAGCGATCCCAGCGTCTGCCATTCCAGGCGATAGAGCGGGTAGCCGGTCGGCTGTCCCTGCGTGACCGGCGCGCCGGCGAGGCGCCTGTCAAAGTTGTCGTCGTGGCAATTGGTGCATGCAAGGTTGAGCTGACCTTCGCGCTGGTTGAAGAGGTCCCGGCCCAGCTCGACGAACGGCCTGAGCTGTGGATCGTCTCCCGCCGCGATCGGAACGCCGCGCGACTGGTGGGCGACGAAGGCGGACAGCGCCAAGAGGTCGCGGCTCTCGTAAGCCAGCGGCTTCGCCTGCTGGTGATCGGCGCGGCAGAGGTTGATGCGCTGGTCGAGCGTAACGGGGCGCCCCTGCGTCTTGTCGAAAGCGGGATAGCGCACGGCGACGCCCTTCATGCTACTGCGCGCGTCGCCATGGCAATCCACGCAGGCCTTATCGGCGCTGCCAGACTTCTTCGTCCACAACGCCTGACCGTCGAGCACGAACAGCATGCCCGGATTAGACGCGTCGTCGTCCTGCATGGCACGCGTCTCGGGTCCCATGAAGGAATAGCCGGAGCGGCGCATTTCCGGCGGGATCTCGCCGGCGAGCACGACGGGGGCCGCTGCGATCAGCGCCGCCACCGCTATGGCGCGCCAAAACTTCATTCGACCGTGATCGATGCCGATGCGGTGGACGCATACCCGTTGTCGCCGATCCATTCGAACTCGAACTTGCCACTCTCCTTCGCCACAGTGAAGAAGGACAGGTAAGGATTAGCCGCGATCGCCGGAAACAGGTCGGCACGGAAGACCTCGCTGCCGTTGTAGCGGCAAGTAAAACTCGTGATGATGTCGCGCGGCACGAGGTCGCCGGCGGCGGCGTGGCGAAAGCCGGTTTCCATAATGTGCGAAGTCAGCGTGCGGATCTCGATGATTTCGCCGCGTTTGGCCTTGGTGGGAACGTTGATCAGCGCGGCCATCAGTTGACCTCCTCGGTGCAGGCGGCCAGCGTCACGACGATTTCGGCGGCGATCTGCCAGAACGTGTCGTCGGAGAGGCGCGCGATCGCGACCACCTTCTGGCTATCGGCGAGCCGGATCCGGGTCGAGATTTGGGCGCGGCCGGAGGAGGGGCCGAGATAGAAGTTGCCGATATTCGGCTGCGGGTTCTTCTCGTTGAGGACGTGGATGCTCCTGACGTAATCGTCCGCCGTCATGGGGCTCGCGACGCTGACCGTCATCGGCACCGTGTTGCCGTTCTCGACCAGCGGCGGGATGTCGAGCTTGATCTTGCCCGTCCGTATCGGAGCCTCGCCGACGACGTTGCGGATCGCTGCGTTGAGCATCGTGGGCGTCGCGTTAAGCGGCCGCAGCATGACGATCGGAATCGTCCCGGCGGCCGTGACGCCGCCGGCAAGGCTCAAGAATCGTCGTCGCGTGGTTGGCATAAACAGTCCTAGTCCCGAAGCGTTGCAAGAAAGGCCACGATGTCCTCGATCTCGGCGGCCGCCAAGATCGGCTTGCCGGCAAAATTGCGCCCAACGCGCACGAGGCCGTCATGGCGATAGTAAGACGGCATGATGGTCTGCGGGTTGAAGCGCGAGGCATCCACCAGACGAAGTCGCAACTGACTCACCGACCAGCGGTTCCCGGCACCCCCGAGGCCAGGCGCAAGATCGCCCTGGAATCGCGTTTCCGGAAAGGGACCGGAATGGCAAAGGACGCAAGTCGTGCTGCGCGCCAGCACGAGCGCGCGTCCGCGCGCGGCATCGCCCGGCGAGCCGGTGAGCGACTCCGGAATGCCGTCTTCGACGATCTTGTAGGGGACGAGTTCCTGCGCCGGAGCAGTAGTGGCAGACGCGAAGCTCGCCGCGATCAATGCCGCAACCAAGCGCTTTCGATGTGATGACTGAGGTCGCCGCGGGCTCCTCTTACCTCTCCCGCTTGCGGGAGAGGTCGGCGCGTAGCGCCGGGTGAGGGCTCTTTCCTCTTGGGGGTTCTCGATTGTGGAGGCACCCTCTCCCCAGCCCTCCCCCGCAGGCGGGGGAGGGAGCGCACCGTGTTCGTGGCGACGGCTTGGTCTCATCATGCCCTAGCCAAAGGTATCCGCCGTGATGGTCCGAAACCACGTCTCTGCCTCGGCGGCTTCGCGGGCGCGCAGCTCGCGCGGCGCATCGACTGGGCTGGTCGCGCCGCCCTCGACCTCGACAAAGATGTCTCCCTTCGGCTGGTAGTTGCCGGCGAGCGAAAAGCCGTAAGCAGGCGCAACGGTGTTGTAGCAGACGCCCGTCAGCCGCGGGGTTTCCGTCGGACGGCCCGCGAGCAGGTTGACGATGGCGGCGGCGCAGGCCTTGCCCTGCGTGCTCGCGGCAGACGCCGATTTGGGAATGCCGCCGCCGAGGCAGGCATCGCCGATGACGTGGATGTTTGGGACCAGCTTCGACTCAAAGGTCACGGGATCGATCGGACACCAACCCGTCGCATTCGCCGCGCCCGCGATCTCGGCAATGCGCCCTGCACGTTGCGGTGGAATGACGTTTGCGACATCAGGGGTGTAATTGCCGAATTCAGTGATGATGGTGTTTGTGGATGGATCGACGGAGGTAACGCGGCCACCTTGCGACAGCGCCACGCGCTCGATCATACCGCCGTAAAGCTCCTTCCATGCCTTCTCAAACAGCCGCTGCTGGGGAAAACCGTCCTTGGCATCGAGCACCAGGACTTTCGAGCGGGGTTTCTTTGTCTTCAGGTAGTGCGCGATCAGGCTGGCGCGCTCGTAAGGCGCCGGCGGACAGCGCGTGGGATTGGCCGGGATTGCGATCGCGACGAGGCCGCCATCCGCCATCGCCTCGAGCTGCTTGCGCAGCAGAAGGGTCTGCGCGCCCGCCTTCCAGGCGTGCGGCATCTTTTCCGATGCGGCATCGTCGTAGCCGGGCAGGGCATCGAAATGGAAGTCGATGCCGGGTGAGAGGACGAGCCGGTCGTAGGCGAGCGAGGGGCCGTCGGATGTCGTAACGCGTCGCTGCTGCGGGTCGATCCTGGTCGCAGCCTGATCGATGATTGTGATGCCATCGGCGGCGAGCTTGTCATAACCGAATTGCTGCGCCTCAATGCCGCGCAGGCCGGCGATCACTTCGTTGCTGAACGGGCAGGCGATGAACACCTTGTTCGGCTCGACCAGGGTGATCTGAAGGGCAGCGTTGGCCCGCTTCAACGCGCGGGCGCAGGCCGTGCCGCCAAAGCCCCCGCCGATCACGACGATCCGGCCAGCGGATTGCGCGCGCGACATCGACGGCCGCACCAACGTTGCGGCCGCCGCGGTAATGCCGAACATGGTATTCCGCCGTGTCACCGGGCGCGTCGTCATCAGGATCATCCGACCAAAGGCTGCGGCGGCTCTCTTCGGCCGCCGCAGCCGTCTTTTCAGGCGAAGGTGATGTTCTGGTCGCGCAGCGGCACCGAGCGGATGCGCTTGCCCGTCGCCGCGAAATAGGCGTTGAGCACCGCGGGTGCTGCGATGCCGATGGTCGGCTCGCCAACGCCGCCCCAGAAGCCGCCGCTCGGCACCATCACCGATTCCACTTTCGGCATCTCGTTGATACGCATCGAGTTGTAGGTGTCGAAGTTGGTTTGCTCGATGCGGCCGTCCTTGACGGTGCAGCCGCCGTAGAACAGCGCGGAGAGGCCATAGACAAAGGAGCCGGCGATCTGCCGCTCCACCTGCGCCGGGTTGACGATGTAGCCGGGATCGGTGGAGGCGACGATGCGATGCACCTTGATCTTGCTGGCGTCGGTCACCGAGATTTCGGCGGCACCGGCGACATAGCTGCCATAGCCCATGACCTGCGCGATGCCGCGATGGATCCCCTGTGGCGCCGGTTTGTCCCAGCCGATCTTCTCGGCCACGGCATTGAGCACGGCCAGATGCTTGGGGTGATTGCCCATCAGCTTGCGGCGGAATTCGAGCGGGTCCTGGCCTGCGGCATGGGCTAGCTCGTCCATGAAGCATTCCATGTAGATCGCGTTGTGATTGACGTTGACGCCGCGCCAGAAGCCGGGCGGAACGTGCGGGTTGCGCATCGCATGCTCGACCAAAAGGTTCGGCACCGAATAGCCGAACGCGGCCTCGCCGGTTTGGGCGACGCCCTGGAATGCGGCCGGATCCATGCCGTTCTGCAGCGCTTCGGGGCGGAGCGAGAACAGGATCGACTGCCCGGACAGGCGGTAGTGCAGGGCGATCAGATTGTTGTTGGCATCGAACGCGCCGGTCATCTTGCACTGGGTGATCGGGTGATACCTGCCGTGCGCCATGTCCTCTTCGCGCGACCACAACAGCTTGATCGGCGTACCCGGCATTTGCTTGGCGATCGCGACCGCCTGGCGGACATAGTCGGTTTGACCGCGCCGGCCGAAGCCGCCGCCGGGCATCACCTTGTGCACGTCGCATTTCTCCGCCGGCAGGCCGGAGGCCTCCAGCACCGCCGCGAAGGCCGCCTCGCCATTCTGCGTACCGCACCAGACCTCGCATTTGTCCGCTGTGCAGAGCGCGGTGGCGTTCATCGGCTCCATCGTGGCATGGTTCTGGTAGGGATAGTTGTAGACGGCCTCGATCTTCTTTGCCGCGCCGGCAATTGCCGCCTTCACGTCGCCGTTTCGGTTGCCGACATAGGCCGGTTGCTCGTTGTCGAGGCCATCGGCCAGCCACTTTGCAATCGACTCGCTTGAGACCTTGGCGTTGTCGCCCTCGTCCCAGACGATCGGCAGCGCGTCCAGCGCGGTCTTGGCGTGCCACCAGGTATCGGCAACGACCGCGACCGCGGTATCGCCGACTTTGACGACCTTCTGCACACCTTTCATGCCGGCAATCTTGGCTTCGTCAAAGCTCTTCACCTTGCCGCCGAAGACCGGGCAGTCCTTGATCGCGGCGTTGAGCATGCCGGGCAGCTTGACGTCGATGCCGTACACGGTAGTGCCGGTGACCTTGTCCGGCGTGTCCAGCCGCTTCACGCCCTTGCCGACCAGCCTCCAGTCCTTCGGGTCCTTCAGCTTGACGTCGGCCGGTGGCGTCAGCTTTGCCGCGGCTTCGGCGACCTTGCCGTAGGTCGTGCTCTTCCCCGACGGGGAATGGGTGATGACGCTGTTGGCGGCGGTGCATTCGGATGCCGGCACTTTCCATTCATTGGCGGCGGCCTGAATCAGCATCATGCGCGCGGTGGCGCCGCCTTTGCGGACATAATCCTGCGAAGAGCGGATGCCGCGGCTGCCACCGGTCGAGAAGTCGCCCCAGACGCGCTTGCGGGCGACGCTCTGCCCGGGCGTCGGGTATTCGGTCGTGACCTTGGTCCAGTCGCATTCGAGTTCCTCGGCGACGAGTTGGGCGAGGCCGGTGAGCGAGCCCTGGCCCATCTCGGAGCGGGCGACGCGGATCACGACGGTGTCATCGGGCCTGACCACGACCCAGGCGCCGATCTCGGGCGAGCCGTCGGCCGCGCGCACCACGGCGGGGCCGCCGAAGGGGACATCGAGGCCGACTGCAAGGCCGGTGCCAAGTGCGGCGCTGCCGATGACGAAGGCGCGGCGGTTCATCTTAGGCGAAACGTGCTTGTTCATGTGACGGCTCCTTACGCGCTTGCGATCGTGTGGATCGCTTCGCGCACCTGCTGGAAGGTGCCGCAGCGGCAGATATTGGTGATGGCCTCGTCGATATCGGCGTCGGTCGGCTTCGGCTTCTCGTTCAGGAGCGCCGCCACCGCCATGATCATGCCGCTCTGGCAATAGCCGCATTGCGGGACGTCCTGGGCGATCCAGGCTTCCTGCACCCTGTGCAGCGAGTTGCCGGACGCCAGCCCCTCTATCGTGGTGACCTTCTTGCCCTCGGCCTCGCTGACCGACACACCGCAGGAGCGTATCGCCACGCCATCGAGGTGAACGGTGCAGGCGCCGCATTGTGCGATGCCGCAGCCATATTTGGTGCCGGTCAGGCCGGCGTTCTCGCGGATCGCCCAGAGCAGCGGGGTATCCGGCTCGACATCGAGCGTCACGGCTTTTCCGTTGATTGTTAGATTTGCCATCGCAAGTCCCCTGATTGGCCCAATCCACCGATTGGACTCAGGGGCGCAATGTGTCCGGCAAACTGGAGCTGTTCAAATCAACAGTCCGCGGGGTGACGGCCGAAGATTCCCCTCCCTGGGCGCCCGCGGCACGGCTTGGGGCGACGTTTCCCGGCTTCCGCGCGCAAACATTCCGGGAACAGTGAGCGACAGTTTGTCCCTTTTGCCGGGATGCAAGACGGAAACGCTCTGCTACACTGGGGCGAGTCAAAAAGGGGTTCCATGACCGTACCGCAGCCTTGCAACGTCCTGATGCTTTATCCGCTGTTCTCTGCGGAGTCCTTCTGGAGTTTTGGCGAATCCTGCAAACTGATGGGTGTAAAGCGCCCCGCCGCTCCCCTTGGCCTGATCACGGTTGCCGCGATGCTGCCCGAGAGCTGGACGGTGCGCCTGATCGACTGCAATACGGGCCCCCTCGGGGACGAGGATCTTGCCTGGGCCGACGTGGTCTTCACCGGCGGAATGATGCCGCAGCAGGCCGACACGCTGCGCCTGATCGAGCTGTGCCGCGCGGCGGGCAAGCCGGTGGTGGTTGGCGGTCCGGATGCCACGTCCAGCCCGCACATCTACGAACGGGCCGACTTCCGGGTACTCGGCGAGGCCGAAAGCGTCATCGCCGAATTCATCGCGGCCTGGGAGGGCGGTGCACGCTCCGGCGTCTTCACCGCGCCGAAATTCCAGGCCGACGTGACCAGCACGCCGGTGCCGCGTTTCGATCTGCTCAAATTCGAGGACTATCTCTATCTCGGTGTGCAATATTCGCGCGGCTGCCCGTTCACCTGCGAGTTCTGCGACATCATCGAGCTCTACGGGCGCGTCCCGCGAACCAAGACCAACGCGCAGATGCTGGTCGAGCTCGATCGGCTCTACGCGATGGGCTACCGCGGCCATCTCGACTTCGTCGACGACAATTTCATCGGCAACAAGAAGTCGCTCAGGCTGTTTCTGCCCCAGCTTGCCGAATGGCAGCGTGCCCACGGCTATCCCTTCGAATTGTCGACCGAAGCCTCGGTCAATCTGGCGGACGATCCCGAGCTATTGGACCTGATGGGAGCGGCCAATTTCTTCGCCGTCTTCGTCGGCATCGAAAGTCCGGATCCGGCGACGCTGGTCGCGATGCGGAAGAAGCAGAACACGCGGCGCAACATTGCCGAGAGCATCCATAAGATCTACGCCGCCGGCATGCTCGTCACCGCCGGCTTCATCGTCGGTTTCGATAACGAGAAGGCTTCGATGGCTGAGGCCATGATCGAATTCATCGAGGAAGCCGCGATTCCCGTGAGCATGGTCGGCCTGCTCTATGCCTTGCCGAACACGCAGCTCACGCGGCGCCTCGAGCGTGAAGGCCGGCTGCATGCGGGGCACGATCTCGCCCCGACCCTCGGCGCCGACCAGTGCACGAGCGGCATCAACTTCGATCCGATCCGCCCATTGCGCGACATCCTGATGGATTACAAGCAGGTGCTGGAGCACATCTATAGCCCGGCCGCCTATGCGAGTCGCGTCGACCGCCTGATGACGCTGCTCGACCGCTCGAGGCAACGCCACGAACTGGCCGAAGGCGACATCCGCGCCAAGGTCGGGGCCATGGAGACGGTGCATCGCGTCGTCACCGCCCTTCCCGAGGCGCGCGGCCCGCTCTGGCAGACTTTCATGAATTGCGCCAAGCGCGACACGACATCGGCGCGGATCGCCGTGCAGATGATCGCGGGCTATGCGCATCTCGGACCGTTCTCGCGCAAGGTCATCGATGCGATCGACGGGCGTCTGGCCGAGCTGGACGATCAGACGGTGGTTCCGGCGGCGGCTGCTGCCGCGGCACCGGCGCGCAACCTGGCTTGAGCTGAGGTCTTACTTCACCGCCAGCCGCAGGAAGCTCATCACGCTACCGAGCGCGGCAAAGCCCGCGCCGAGCGCCAGCGCCACCGTCGCACCGCTGTGGCCCGCAAGAGCAAAGCAGGCCGCGGCGAGGGCTGCGCCGGTGGTCTGTCCCGTCAGGCGTGCGGTCGCGACGATGCCCGAGGCGCTGCCGCTGCGATGCGGCGGCGCGCTTGACATCACCGCGTTCATGTTGGGCGCCTGGAAGAAGCCAAAACCCATGCCGCAGATCGCCATCCGCCAGATGATGTCGGCAATGGCGGGATTGGCCGGCAGCATCGCGAGCAACGCCATTCCGAGGCCGAGCAGCACGAGCCCGATGCCGCCCAAAAGCCCGACGGCGTAACGGTCGGACAGGCGGCCTGCGATCGGCGCCATGAAGCCGACCACCAGCGGCCACGGCGTCATGAAGAAGCCGGTCTCGACCTGCGAGCGCCCGAGCACGTCCTCGAAATAGAACGGCAGCGACACGAAGGCGAGGCCCTGCACGGCGAAGGAGCACACGGCCGTTGCTGCCGACAGCGCGAACATCGGCCGGCTGAACAGGTCGATCGGCAGCATCGGCGCGGGATGGTCAGCGTGGCGGCGCATCAGGGCGAAGCCGAGCACGAGCGCGGTGACCAGCTCGACGGCAACGACAGCCGGCGACAGATTATGCGCCGCACTGCCGATGCCCGTGATGAACAGGCCGAGACAGGCGGCGGCGAGGAGCGCGCCGAGAAAGTCAAAATCGTGATCCGCCCGCGGCGTCTTCGGCAGCATGACAAATCCGATGCCGATTGCGATGAGGCCGAACGGGATGTTGACCGCGAACAGCCACGGCCACGGTCCGAACGCGAGGATGGCCGACGCAATCGACGGCCCGAAGGTGAAGGCGGTCGCGACCACGAGCGCGTTGTGGCCGAAGCCGCGCCCTTGCATTCGGCCGGGATAGACGAAGCGCACCAGCGCGGTGTTGACGCTCATGATGCCGCTCGCGCCGAGGCCCTGCAGCGTGCGCGCGACCAGCAGGCTCTCCAGCGACCACGCCACCGCGCAGAGCAGCGAGGCGATCGTGAACAGGATCAGCCCGCCGAGATAAATGCGCTGGTGGCCGACGATCTCGCCGAGCGCGCCAAGCGGCAGCAGCGTCGCGACCAATGCGATCTGATAGACATTGACCACCCAGACCGACTGCTCCGGGCTGACATTCAGGTCGGCCGCGATGGCGGGCAGGGCGATATTGGCGATCGCGGTGTCGAGCGAGGCCATCGCCAGCGCGGTGAAGATCGCCGCGATCGCCCAGCGGCGGCGCATCGCGGGTAGGCCGTCGGCGACGGGATAATCGGGCTGGCGCGCAGCGGCAGGTAACGTGATTGTCATTGCCTGCGCTTTTGCTCCGGCGGCGTGTGTACAGCGACTTGCGGCATGTACTACGGCCGCGCGGCTTGCCACAGGCGCAAGCTTGCATGCTGTGTATGCGCGAGGGTCGGGTGGGAGCGGGAGGCGCGCCGCTTCGCAAACTTTTCGCCTCCGGTCAGGACGACCAAAACAAAAAAGTCGCAAAACAACCCCATGCACAGTAGAGCGCCCGTTGATCGATAAGGTGTTTTCGATCTGCGCCGCGACGTCATTCGCTGTCCGCGATCACGTTGACGCGTCGGGCAAAACACCGGCATGATGCTATCGTGGCACAGGTCGGGATTAAGCCAGGGAGCGTGCACCTCACGAATGCGCGATGTTCGCTGCTAGAGGTGAGGCAGACTTGCGCAGACAACAGCGGTATTCGCCATTTGGTCCATTGCAGACCTCGGCCACTCCGCTGAAGATATTGGTGGCCCGCACCCTCCGGCTCGTTCAGAAAATGGCAATAGCGATCAACATTCGAGCCGACGATTCCTCCGCGAGAGAAATCGAACGATTGTGGGACCAGGTTGCCGAATTCGAGGATGAGCCTTCGATGCGCTCCCTCGGCTATCGACCGCATCTTACGTTCGCGATCTATGATTCACCTGAGATTGATGAAACGACCGCGTGGGACGCAATGCGCCGCGCAGCGAACGACGAAGCGCGATTGCACATCGAGTTTAGGCGTATTCGCTGGTTCGCGGGTCCGCCGCTTGTCTTATGGGCGGAACCCACGACCGATCAGGCGCTCGCGAGGTTGCACGCTTCGATCAACGCCATCATCGACCCCGCTCATTGTCGGCCCCATTATCGGCCCGGCGCTTGGACGCCTCATTGCACGCTAGGCACGCGCATTGCTGATGCAAACAGCGATGCCGCCATGGCTTTTGCGCGTTCTTTCGACCAAAATATCACAGTGCTGTTCGACGTGGTGGATTGCGTGGTTTTCCCGCCCGTACGGGTCATTGCCGAGCGGAGATTGCCGCCCGTTTCGTAATTGATTGAGCCGCTTCTCTTCTGGTCCATAGGGACCTGCCAAGCTCTTTTTGGCGAAGACTGCTTCTGGACCCGAAACGGACATACAGCGTCTACTTCATGCTCGAGCGCAATGGTGAGGTCAAATCAAGAAACTGGTCCCGCTGGCGATACGAAATGTATCCCACGCGCCCTGCGGACGTGCGAATTTTGTAGAATTTCGCAAGATAGATGCCATCAGTTCTGTTGCCGAGAACGAATCCCGTGACTTTGAACGAGGTGAGCGGAACGGACAAACGATCTGTCCGTTACCTTAGGGGCGGCGTATCCGGGAAGGATATCGAGCTATGAGAGCTCCCAGTGTAGCACATTCGCAAGGCCGTGCTGACCGAGCACAACGAGGTCCAATTCCGGCTGGCGGCCACCAAGTCCGCTAAGGACTTCACCCCAGCTGTCGGCGCGACACTACCAAAAGGCGTTAAGGCGCAATCGCTGCCGACACCGGTCCTTTCACAAATGCCCCGAATCGCGGGACTACATGTACGTGAGAATGAAAGACCCGGTGCTGATCGTGAATGGCATGACCAACAAGATTGTCGACATGTTCTCCGAGACGCAGCCGCCCTCCTAGCCCCGTTGGACAGTGCCTCGGGAGGCGATCGTCAACATCTGTTTGGGGCACAAGGAGGTGCGATATGGCGACAACAGCTACCGAAGTCGCGCTTGATACGCCGGCGGCGGAGTTCCGGCTACCGGCTACAGACGGCAGGACTTATGCATTGGACGACGTTGCTGGCGAAAAAGGCACGGTCGTCGCCTTCATCTGTAACCATTGTCCCTATGTCAAAGCGGTGATCGACCGCCTGGTTTCGGACGCTCGCGTGCTGATGTCGGAGGGCGTCGGCTTTGCAGCGATTTGCTCGAACGATGCGGCGAGCTATCCCGAAGACTCATTTGAGAACATGAAACGTTTCGCGAAAGCTCATGATCTTCCATTTCCATATCTCCACGACGAGACCCAGGCAGTCGCTCGAGCGTATGGTGCGGTCTGTACGCCGGACTTCTTCGGTTACAATGCCGACCGCAAGCTCAAGTATCGCGGCCGCCTCGACGAAGGCCGCACAACTCCGCCTCGCGCGGGAGCGCCCCGAGAGCTTGTCGAGGCCATGCGGGCGATTGCGACCACCGGTGTGGCGCCAGCTGACCAAAAGGCGTCTATTGGCTGCTCGATCAAATGGAAGGACAAATAAAGCCGCGCCCCTGTGCTGAGCGCATCACCGATAGAAACGACATTCTTTGCGCCTCGGAGGCCCACCTCTGGCCGCACTAGTCAGCTTCTGGCCCGTTTGACACATACCGACAATCGCTGAGAGTGTCTGGACCAGAAGTGGCCGGCGTGTGGCCAACAAATCGCGATTGACCCGCTGCAGACAGCTTGTTGGGACGCTGGACGACACACGTCCGCAGACGTTTCTAATCGAGAACGACGATACAACTGGCTAGCCGAGAACGAGAATACGACCGCGCTGTCTTCTGCCAGTATCGCGACATCATCTAGCGCGCCGAGGAGTCCACCTTGGTCAGATTCGCGGCTGCGGCCTGCTCAGTCATCCCGGGGCGGAGCATCAATACGGCCACTTGGTGGGGAGAGGCCGGCATGCCGCCGAGCGTAAGCGCTGCAATCGGGGATTGCTCTTGAACATTGGCTGCTCCGATGACCGCAACCTGGTGCGGCGCAATTGGAAAACCCATCAGTTCAAAAGTTGGAAGTTCCGCAGCCGGCGCACCGGCTCCGCTCAGCATGACGGCTGAGATGGTGGTGATCGAGAATAAGTTCTTCATGATCATTCTCCTTTGGTCAAATCCAGCCCCAACAGGCTTGAGCGTTTCGCTCGACCTCCTCGACAGTGGACATCGACAGCCAGCTTGTGGCGTCCTCGTGTCGCCGAAGGTCGAGCAAGGTGGCTATTGGTGGAGATTGAAAATATGCACTTTGGTGAGCCAGGCGCCGTCGGGCTGGTGCTCGAAGATGCGAACGGTGTTACCCGACACTTTCGTCGGCTCGCCGGTCTTGTTGATGACATTGAGCGTCCAGCGGGCGACCTGATAGGCATATTGGCCATCCTGCTGAAGGCTGACGATCTCGAACGTGTGATCCTTCCTGTTGTCCGGCTTGAGTCGGTCTTCCCAGAACTGCCCGATCGCTTGTCTTCCCTTAACGGGCTGCGATCCTGGCGGCAGCACGACCGCATCCTCCGTATACAAGGCCGGAAAAGCTGTAGGTGTGTTAGTGTTGTAGGCGGTGAGCCAGCGGGCGTTGTCCGCCTCCATTGCGGCGCGCAAATCCTCCGATCTCGCGCTTCCGACCAAGGTGAGCATAACAATCACAACTGCGGGGAGTGCAAAATTCGCTTTCATGGCCGCACCTCATGAGTCTGTTGGACCTCTCGATAGATCCAACGTAACGGCGCTATGGATACAGCGGAATCACGTAAATGCGGAAACCCATCCCGCGAACAGGGGATGCGCTTTCCGCTCGCGCCGTTGCTCTGCCTCGAATCGAGGCGGGCCCGTGTTGCGGCTATTCAGGAAACTGGCAGTAGCAGATTGAGGGTCGTGCCCGCGGCGGATGGCTGGATGTCGAGGTGGCCGCCGATGAGTTTCGCGCGATGCCTCATGCTGGCGAGACCACGACCTGTGCGTTCGCTGGAGAAGCCCGTGCCATTGTCACGCACCTGGATGTAGACGTGTTCGCCTGCTGCATCCAATCCGGTCTCTACGTGTATGTTGGTTGCGTGCGCATGCTTCACGATATTGGTGAAAGCCTCCTGCAGAATGCGCAGAATGTGTAAGACATTCTGCGGCGTCAGGCAGGAGAGACCCGGCACCTCACTTACTCGCCAGTCGAGATCAATGCCTTGTTTGCTCAGACGTTCATCGAGCCGGTAGCGCAGGTTTCCCATCACCGGCAGAAGATCGTTTTCGGTCGGCTCCAGTGAATCGATCGTGAGGCGGAGATCGTCCAGGCATTCGCGCAAGGCGGCGGCGACTTCCGTTGCCGCGCACTCGCCGTGCTCGACCAAGCTCAAGGTCGAGATCAGCTGCGCGCCGATACCGTCGTGCATGTCACTCATGATGCGGCGGCGTTCTTCGACAATGGCTTGCTGCCGTTCCATCTGCTGCATGCGCTGGTAGCTCTGCTCCAACTCGGCATGCTTCTGCGCCACACGTTGTTCCAGTTCAGCATTGAGCTTTTCCGATTCGTTGAGCGCTTTCACGAAGCGATCAATCAGGATCCAACCGATCACGATGAACATCGGCAGGTAGGCAAACGGCTGATACCGTGGCAGGTCTATCGGATGGGGCAGCAGGCGCTCGTTGGCAGAGATGATCAGCTTGACCGATCCGGCGATCGCCAGGCCCAACGTCTCCAGTGTTCTCCGCTGCCCGGCGATCGTCCAAAAGAACCCGACATAGACCAGGGTCAGCACGAAAGTCATAAGCCACCAGTGCTCGGGTATCCAACCTCCGATCCCGACGAAGGACGCGTAATCGATGAACGGTGAAACAGCCAAATAGGCCCAGAGCCAGCGTTCCAAACGCGGCCAGTGCCAACCTGCGTAGCGCAGAGCAAATAGGCACATGAACACGATGTAGCCTTCCAATCCCACCCACACTAGTACGCCCCAGTAGGGGAACGGAATGGGCGGCTCGGTGATAACAAATCTGCCGGCGACGAAGAGGGCGAACGCGAGCGCGGTCAACGCGAAATAGCCGTACATCGACTCATGACGTCGACGCAGCCACAAGAGCAGGATGAAAAGACCGAAGCCAACCGAAAAGATTGAGATCATTCGTGGGCCGGTGACTGACACGAAGACACGTCGCTCGTACTCCGAGCGAACCACAGGCTCCGGTCCTACCGTGATGCGGGACAAGACTCCGGACGCGCCGGGTGTAACCTGTAGACGCAGGTGGACCGTATTCGCACCCGCATGCAGCAGTTCGGGCCGAATGGAGAAAAAACGTGGAACATTGGCAAAAAGGCCGCGCGCAGGCACAAGCAATGGAGCGTCGTGCACCAGCCGCTCCGCACTTGCAGTTCGTTCAAAGATCCCAGTCTGCCCCACGTTTATGCCGTTCACGTACACAGCCCCTACGCTCTTCAGCAGGGGCACGTGAAGAGCGTACAGTTCGTCAGGTTTGCCTGGCAGAGCAAAGCGCAGGCGATACCAGCCATAACCCGAGACACCCGGGCGCGAGGCTAACCAGTCATCAGGTAAGATCTGCGCCCGCCAAGCCGCCGAATCCGGTGGCGGCTCGGGGCGATCACTCAAGATGAAATCGGCCTGGTCGAGGCGCAGTGGGGGCGCGTCGGTTGCAGCGATCGACGGAAGCGGCATGACCACCATCGCTATAGCGACCCCGAGTATGCCCAAACGCACCAGGGTGAGCGGACGCACTGGCGCCCGCAGGTTCATTGCGCCGACAGACCTAAATGAGTCCCATCTTACCGGCCTCATAGACCGCCTCCCCGCGGGAATGCACCGCGAGCTTCTGATAAATCTTCTTTACATGAGAAATAACGGTGTGTTGCGAGACACCGAGCAATCGCGCGATCTCGCCGAAGCTAAAGCCCTTGGCAATAAGACCGAGAACCTCCGCCTCGCGTGCCGAGAGCGGGGTTTCCTCGGTCGGGCAGATTGCTGGCGCAATGCCGCGAGGCTTGAGCCGCTTGAGCAACTGCCGGGCTATCACCGGACTGATCGGAGACCCGCCGGTGCGCAGTTGTTTGATTAGATCGACAAACTCGTGAGGCAAGCTGTCTTTGAGAATGTAGCCTGTCGCTCCGGCTTCGATGCTGGCGAGCACATGGTCTTCATCGCCGAATACGGTGATGACCATGATGTCCGTGTTCGGGTGGCGACGCGCTGTCTCGCGGATCAGGTCGATGCCGCTACCATCGGGAAGCCCGAGGTCAGTCAGCAATACGTCTGGTGTTGCCTTGCTTATAGCCTGCCGCGCGGAAGCGAGGTCGCCTACTGCGGCGAACAGTTCGAGCTCGGGGTCGGAGGCCACAATCCTGCAAAAACGCGTGAGAAACGCGGGGTCGTCCTCAACCACCATCACTGTCGTCATGAGGCCCTCCCCGGGAACACTTGGAAATTCAGGGATCGACACGTGCTAGGGCCTCCTGCTCCTCGGCAGGAGCGGCTTCAATGGTCCGCACAAATACAAAACGGGATGCCACAGAGATCTGTGCGTCGGCACTGCCATCTTGGCCGATGAGAATTAGGCCCGCTCCGCCGTTGGCGACATTCAAGATGACAGGCGCATCCTTCCACGTCTTGATTGGCTCCATTCCGATGATAAGAAATTCACCGATCGGCTGATCAAAATATTGAAGCCTCAGCTGTGGCCCGACTTCTGCCGCCGCAAGGCCGAAACCCAATTGTTTGGCGCGCGCATAAATGTCCGCCAGCGCCGCAGTATCAGTCTGAAAGCCAAGTTCGGATGCCGACACCGCAAAAAGCGCTACGTTCGCTTTCGTGGCGCTAAGGGTAAAGGTCGGTCGCGCGAGAATTTCGCCAGCCGAGTTTCCGATGCCGCAACCTACCCTATCCATTGCGTTACTCAGGGCAAAGAAATTTGCAAACGTCCCGATTTTAATCGTCTTCCACACGGGGACATCGGCGGCGGATTTGATTAGGAGTTGCGGCCGATCAGCTGAGAGAGCTTTCTTGAGCCTCAGATGGTTCTGCAGAACATCTCGCACCGTGCATTGAGCTGTAGCTTCGCTCGCGAATAGGAGAGTGCACGCGGTACAGAGCGTCGCCACAATGAGAGCGCCAGCTTGGCGCCATCCTGCCGAATGACGCTGTATGGCATGGCAACTGACTTCCTCGCCAGCCGTTCGGTCCATAAAGGACCTCTCTTGCGCAAATGCAGCGCGCTAAACACAATTCAGAACTATCACTTCACTATGGTCGGCTCGGTTCACAGCGGAAGAGCCTTCGTTCTTGTGGCTATAGAAGTTGGTCCGGAAAATCCCACAAAGGTTCAGCGACGATGACGCCGGAAATATAGGTCAGCGTGGGTGCACCTCTGGCGCAAAGCTGCGGGCCGCACTTGGCCCCTGAGCCGAACCGCCAAGGCTAGCTCACACTGTCCGCTCCCGAAAGCAGAGCGGACACGGCCTGCTTTCGCGGGCTGACCGGTTGAGCAGAGCGCGCCCTAAAACTGATACCGTCTCAATCCCCCATCCACCGGTATCACCGTGCCTGTGATGTACCGCGCCACCGGTGAGGCCAGAAATACCGCGAGCGCGGCGAGGTCCTCCGGCTCGCCCCAATAGCCCACCGGAATCTCTTCCTCCGCAAACCGCTCGCGATAGTCCGGCGGGTAGTTGCGGCGGATCTGTTCGCTCATGATGCGGCCGGGCGGGATGCAGTTGATGGTGATGCCGTGCTCGCCGATCTCGCGCGACAGGCCCTTGGCCCAGGCGTGCACGGCGGCCTTGGCGGCGAACGCGGCGTTGAGGCCTTCCGGCTCGGACTTGCCGGTGATGTTGATGATGCGGCCCCATTTGCGCTCCACCATCTGCGGCAGCAGCGCATGCGCGATGCGGCGGTAGCTGGTGAAGTTCAGCGCGATCGCCTCGTCCCATTTGCTGTCGGGCGCATCGACCGGCAACGGGCGGCTGCCGCCGGCATTGTTGACGAGGATGTCGGCATGGTCGAACTCCTTCAAGGCAAAGGCTGCGATGTTCTCGGCCGCGTCCTTTGCCATCACATCCTGCTCGAACGGAATGATCGCGCCGCCGCCGACCTCCTGCACCAGCTGGGCGAGCAGGTCGCCCCGCCGTGCCACCGCCACGATGCGCACGCCTTCGGCCGCCAGGCCCTTCGTGATGGCGCGGCCGATGCCGATGCTCGCTCCGGTGACGACAGCGGTTTTCGATTTGAGCCCGAGGTCCATGGTCAACGCTCTCTTGGTTGCTTCTTGCTATTCGTTTCCTGCCCATCCCTGCCGGCAGCGAATTGCCTGAGCAGGACGAGCAGTGGTAACCAAGAGCCACGGTGAAGGAAACACGAAAAAGAAAAGGCCTCGGCGATGGTCTGGGATCCGCAGCAATATCTGAAATTTTCCGGCCACCGGCTCCGGCCCGCGGTCGATCTGTTGATGCGGATTCCGGATTTTGCGCCGCGCGAGATTGCCGATCTCGGCGCCGGCGCCGGCAACGTCACCAAGCTCATCAAGGAGCGTTGGCCGGGCGCGACCGTGACCGGCGTCGAGGGCTCGGCCGAGATGGTCGCCGCGGGCCGGAAGGCCGCGCCGGACGTGGAGTGGTCACATCAGGATCTCGGACACTGGCGCCCGGCGAAGCAATATGACGTGGTCTATTCCAATGCCGCACTGCACTGGCTGCCCAATCATGCGGCACTCTTCCCCTCGGTGATGGAGAAGGTGACGCCGGGCGGCATGCTTGCGGTGCAGATGCCGCGCAACTTCCTCGCGCCTTCGCATGTGCTGATCGGCGAGACCGCCCTCAACGGACCCTGGCGGTCCAAGGTCGAGCATCTCGTCACGCCGCCGCCGGTCGAAGGGCCGGCGTTCTATCACGATGTTCTTTTGCCCCTGTCCCAAAACATCGACATCTGGGAGACTGAATACCTCCAGGTGCTGGAAGGCGAGAACCCCGTGAAGGAGTGGACCAAGGGCACCTGGTTGACACGTTATCTCGACGTGTTGCAGGGCGAAGAGAAAGCGGCGTTTGAGGCCGCCTATGGCGAGCGGGTGGCGAAAGCCTATCCGAAGAATTCGATGGGGCAGACGCTGTTCCCGTTCCGGCGCCTCTTCATGGTTGCCCAGCGCAAGGGCTGATCGCGTTGCCGCGATGCGACATAAGCGCTCGCCAGCGCAGGCTGGAGCGGGTGCTGAGTTGCGTAGACACCGGCGGTCAAGCTAGCTTGGCTGCGGCAAATTGGGCTTAGGTCTAGTTGTTCGGGTGGTGGATTGCTGCCACTACTGAAACCGGAAAACAAAAAAGAACCCGGTTCTAGAGGTTGTTGGGAGGTTACTTCATGCGCAAGCTGCTTCTTGCTGTCGCCGCCGCGGCTATTCTTGTGGTCCCTGCCTTGTCTCCTGTCTCGGCCCAGGCCCAAAGCCCGATCGTCATCAAGTTCAGTCACGTCGTCGCCAACGATACCCCGAAGGGCAAGGGCGCGCTGAAGTTCAAGGAGCTCGCCGAGAAGTACACCGACGGCAAGGTCAAGATCGAAGTCTATCCGAACTCCACGCTCTACAAGGACAAGGAGGAGATCGAGGCGTTGCAGCTCGGCTCCGTGCACATGCTCGCGCCCTCGACCGCGAAATTCGCGCCGCTCGGCATCAAGGAATTCGAGGCGCTCGACTTGCCCTGGCTGTTCAAGGACGGCGAGACCTACGCCAATGCGATGAAGGGTACAGTCGGCAAGTGGCTGTTCCAGAAGCTCGAGGCCAAGGGCATCACGGGGCTTGGCTATTGGGACAACGGCTTCCACATGGTCTCGGCCAACCGTCCGTTGGTGAAGCCGACTGATTTCCAGGGACTGAAATTCCGCATCTCCGGATCGAAGGTCGCCGACCAGTATTTCCGCCTGGTCGGCACGATCCCGCAGATCATGGCATTCTCGGAAGTCTACCAGGCGCTCCAGACCGGCGTGGTCGACGGCTGCGAGAACACCGCGTCGAATTACTGGACGCAGAAATTCTACGAGGTGCAGAAGGACATCACCGTGTCCTATCACGCGCATCTGCAATACGCCGTCATCGTCAATTCGAAATTCTGGTCCGGCCTGGCGCCCGATATCCGCACCCAGCTCGAAAAAGCCATGAACGAGGCGACCGACTACACCAACTCGATCGCGCGCCAGGAGAATGAGGACGCGCTCGCCGAGATCAAGAAGGCGGGCAAGACCACGCTGCATTATCTCACCGACGCCGATCGCAAGGCGTGGCAAGAGGCGATGCAGCCGACGTACAAATGGGCAAAGGGCCGGGTCGGGCAGGAGGTGCTCGATCTCCTCGCCAAGGAACTCGACGTCAAGATGAACTGACGGCCCGCGCCTTATAACAACAATAACACGAACGGTCGGGGGTCACGCGCTCCCGGCCGTTTCGCTCTTGAATGACGAGCCGATGCTGGGGGGACCAAGTTGCTGCGTGTTCTGAATCGTGTGCTCAATCATCTCGAGGAATGGCTGATCGCGACGCTCATTGCGGCCGCGACATCGCTGATCTTCGTCGCCGTGCTGCATCGCTACGGGGCAGGGCTGTCGATCGATCTCGCCAAATGGGCGGAAGCCCGCAACTTGAGCTTCCTTGCCGTGCCCGCGCGCGCGGTGTTCGTCTGGCTTGCCGACCTCGACCTGTCCTGGGCGCAAGAGCTCTGCATCTACATGTTCATCTGGATGGCCAAGTTCGGCGCGGCCTATGGCGTTCGCACCGGTATCCACGTCGGCGTCGACGTGCTCGTCAACATCCTGCCCGGCGGATCGCGCCGCCGCGTCATCACTTTCGGTCTTTTGTGCGGGGCGCTTTTCACTGCCATCGTCGCTTATTTCGGTGCCGCGTTCGTCGGCCAGATGTGGCAGACCGGCCAGCAGTCGAACGATCTCGAAGCGCCGATGTGGCTGGTGTATCTCACCATCCCGCTCGGCTCCGGCTTGATGTGCTTCCGCTTCCTGCAGGTCGCCTGGTCGTTCTATCACACCGGCGAGCTGCCGCATCACGACATGGCCGGCGTCGAAGGCGTCGAGATAGACCCGGTTCATCCGGCACCGGTCACGCGCAGCCAGGTTGTCCGCGACGAGCGCAGTCCGCTCGGCTGGGTCCTGATGTTGCTGCCGATCCTGATCGTGGCCTTGTGCTTCGCCCATTCGGCGCACGTCATCACGTTGCCGCAGGGACTGCGGGTCGCCGTGGTTTTCGCGCTTCTGCTATCGCTGATGCTCACGGGCATGCCGATCTCGATCGCGCTCGGTCTGACCGTGCTCAGCTTCATGTTCACGCTGACCGACGTGCGGACCGAATCGGTGGCGCTGAAGCTGTTCACGGGCATCGAGAGCTTCGAGATCATGGCGATCCCGTTCTTCATCCTCGCCGGCAATTTCCTGACCCATGGCGGCGTGGCGCGCCGGATGATCGCCTTTGCAACCGCGTTGGTCGGCCATTGGTACGGCGGGCTCGCGCTGTCAGCCGTCGTCGCTTGCGCGCTGTTTGCCGCGATTTCCGGCTCGTCTCCGGCGACCGTGGTGGCGATTGGCTCGGTGCTCCTGCCCGCCATGGTCGCGCAGGGATTTCCAAAGCGGTTCGGCGCGGGCGTGATCACGACCTCCGGCTCGCTTGGCATTCTCATTCCACCCTCGATTCCGATGGTGCTTTTTGCCGTCTCCACCAACAGCTCCGTCGGCAAGCTGTTCATCGCCGGCATCGTGCCGGGGTTCGTGCTGGCCACTCTCCTCGGTGCGACGACGTTCTATCGCGCCTGGCGCAACGATTATCCGCGGATGCCGAAGGCGACCTTCATGGAGCGCCTCGACGCGTTCCGCAAGTCGATGTGGGGCATCCTGCTGATCGTGATCGTGATCGGCGGCATCTACAGCGGCCTGTTCACGCCGACCGAAGCCGCCGCCGTCAGCGCGGTCTATGCCTTCGTCGTTGCGGTGTTCATCTACAAGGACCTCAAGCTGCGGGACGTGCCGCGGGTGCTGCTGTCATCGGCGAATCTTTCGGCGATGCTGCTCTACATCATCACGAACGCCGTGCTGTTCTCGTTCCTGATGACCTACGAGAATGTACCGCAGGCACTGGCGCAGTGGATGATCGACCAGGGCCTCGGCTGGATCGGCTTCCTGCTCGTCGTCAACCTTCTGCTGCTGCTGGCGGGCAATGTGATGGAGCCGTCCTCGATCATCCTGATCATGGCGCCGATCCTGTTTCCGGTCGCGATCAAGCTCGGCATCGATCCGATCCATTTCGGCATCTTGATGACGGTCAACATGGAGGTCGGGCTGTGCCATCCGCCTGTCGGGCTCAACCTCTATGTCGCCTCCGGTATCGCCAAGATGGGCATCACCGAGCTCACGGTCGCGGTGTGGCCATGGCTCCTGACGATGCTGGCGTTCCTCGTGCTCGTGACCTACTGGCCGGGTCTTTCACTGTGGCTGCCCAACCTGCTGGGAATGTAGCTACATATGCAGTGCACCCTCGCCCCTTGTGGGAGAGGGTGGCTTCGCGATAGCGAAGCCGGGTGAGGGGTTCTCTCCGCGGAAAACTCTTTTAGTTGGAGTTCGCGGATATAGACCCCTCATCCGGCGCTTCGCGCCACCTTCTCCCACAAGGGGAGAAGGGAAGAAGAGGCCTCCTGCTTCCTTGCCGTCATTGTTGGCAATCACCTGCGAGATGCGGTTAGATGCCTCCTACAGGCCGGGAGGAAACGAAGATGACCGAAGCCAGCAGCGAGCCCAGGGACGCGTCGCCGTCCGTCATCGCACAGCAGGACGCCATGCTGAACGCGCTGCCGTTTTCCGACACGCGGGATTTCGACGATGCCGCGCGCGGCTTCCTCGGCACGATCGAGAACGCGCAGGTCACCAATCCGCAGGGACGGGCGGTCTGGAGCCTCGAGCCCTATGGCTTCCTGTCCACCGAAGAGGCGCCGCCCACGGTCAATCCGAGCCTGTGGCGCCAGTCGCGCCTCAACATGCATCACGGCCTGTTCGAGGTCGTTCCCGGCGTCTACCAGGTGCGCGGGCTCGACATCGCCAACATGACGCTGATCGAGGGCGAGCGCGGCGTCATCGTCGTCGACACACTGACATCGATCGAAGGCGCCCGTGCGGCGCTCGATCTCTATTACAAGCACCGTGGCATGCGGCCGGTCGCGGCCGTGATCTTCACCCACACCCATACCGATCACTGGGGCGGTGCGCGCGGGGTGCTGGAGGAGGATGCGCTCGCCACCGGCCGGGTGCCGCTCATCGCGCCGAATCTGTTCATGGAGCACGCCGTCTCGGAGAACATCATCGCCGGGCCGGCGATGTTGCGCCGGGCGCAGTACCAGTTCGGCCCGTTCCTCGCCAAGGGCGTGCGCGGGCAGGTCGATTGCGGCCTCGGCAAGTCGATGGCGGCAGGCTCGGTCGCGCTGCTGCGCCCGACCGACCTGATCATGGCGACCGGCGACACGCGCGTGATCGACGGCGTCGAATTCGAATTCCAGATGGCGCCGAACAGCGAAGCGCCGGCGGAGATGCATTTCTTCATTCCGCGCTACAAGCTGCTGAACCTCGCCGAGAACTGCACGCACAATTTCCACAATCTGCTGCCGTTCCGCGGCGCCGATGTGCGCGACGCACTGGCCTGGTCGAAATATCTCGGCGAGGCGCTGCAGCTATGGGACGGCAAGGCGGAGGCGATGTGCGGCCAGCATCACTGGCCGGTGTGGGGGCGCGAGCGCATCGGCACGATGATCCGCCAGCAGCGCGATCTCTACAAGTTCACGCATGACCAGACCATCCGCCTGATGAACCACGGTCTCAACGCTGCCGAGATCGCCGAGACCATTCAATTGCCGAAGAGCCTCGAAGGCGCCTGGCACGGCCGCGGCTATTACGGCCACATCCGCCACAATGTGAAGGCGATCTACCAGAAATATCTCGGCTGGTACGACGCCAATCCGGTCAATCTCGATCCGCTGCCGCCGGTCGAATCCGGCAAGAAGTACGTCGAGTATATGGGCGGCGCTGATGCGATCCTCGCTCGCGCGCGCAAGGACTATGACAAGGGCGAATTCCGCTTCGTGGCGCAGGCGCTCGGCCATCTCGTGTTCGCCGAGCCGGACAATGCGGCGGCGCGTGCGCTGCTGGCGGACACGCTGGAGCAGCTCGGTTATGCGGCCGAAAGCGCCACCTGGCGCAACGCCTATCTGTTCGGCGCCCAGGAATTGCGCCAGGGCATGCCGAAGACGCCGCCGCGTCCGCCGATTCCGCGCGAGACGCTCGCGGCGCTGCGCACCTCGCAGCTCTGGGACATGCTCGGCGTCCGCCTCAACGGCCCCAAGGCCGAGGGCAAGCACATCGTGCTGAACTGGAGCTTTTCCGACACCGGCGAGACTTTTGTGCTCAACCTGGAGAACTGCGCGCTCACCTATATCGCAGGCATGCAAGCGGAAGGCGCTGACGCCAGCTTCACATTGGCGCGCGCGACGCTCGATGAAGTGATCGCGAAGCTGACGAGCTTTCCGGAGGCGGTTGCCGCCGGCAAGGTCAAGCTCGCCGGCAACCCGATGCGGCTCGCGGAGCTGATGGGCCTGATGGACGAATTCCCGCGCATGTTCGAGATCGTCGAGCCGAAGCGGGCGGCGGTGGTGTAGGGGCTCCGCTCGCTACGTTCTCGCTGTCATCGCCCGGCTTGACCGGGCGATCCAGTACGCCACGGCGACTGTGGTTTACCGAGAAGCCGCGGAATACTGGATGCCCCGCTTTCGCGGAGCATGACAGCGATGTGTGCGGATGCGACGTTGCCTACTCAGCGCTGCTCACCAGCTTGATCCGCGGCGCCTGCTCCTCGGTCAGGTTGCGATATGCGGCGAGATAGTCCAGCGCCATGCGCCGGGCCGTGAACCGCGTTTCGAACTGCTTGCGGATTGCGGCGCGGCTCAACTCCGGAAGCCGTTTGACGACGCCGGCCGCGCTGAGGACGTCCTCGACCACGAAGCCGGTCAGCCCCTCATCGACGATCTCAGGCACCGAGCCGCGATTGAAGGCGACCACCGGCGTTCCGCAGGCCATGGCCTCGATCATCACGAGGCCAAACGGCTCCGGCCAGTCGATCGGGAGCAGCAGCCCGAGCGCACCGCTCAAAAAGTCCGACTTCTCGTGATCGCTGATTTCGCCGATATATTCGACCAGCGGATTGTTCTCGATCATGGGCCGGATCAGCTCGTCATAATAATCCTGATCGGCGCGATCGACCTTGGCTGCGATTTTCAGCGGGATGCCGCAATGGGTGGCGATCTTGATGGCGCGGTCGACGCCCTTTTCCGGCGCGATGCGGCCGAGCACGGCGAGATATTCCTGGCGAGCCGGCTTCGGCGTCAGCAGGTTCTCCGGCAGGCCATGGTGAATGGTCCTCACCCAGTTGGCCTGCGGCACCGGACGCCGCTGCGCGTTCGAGATCGAGATCACAGGAACCTTGGGAAACGTGTTGAATACCGGCTGGTGCTCGGGGAGATCGAGCCGGCCATGCAGCGTGGTCACGAACGGCGTCGGCTGGCGGTAGAACAGCGACCACGGATAGTAATCGAGATGGAAGTGGAGGAAGTCGAACTCCTCGTCGTCACATTTTTGCCGCACCCGTTCCAGCATCACCATGTGCAGCGCGTTGGGATCGCGCACGGAACCGTCGAGCCGGAGTGCCCGCGGCCACAGAGCATCCAGCTTCGCCGATGTCTGCGAATCGCCGCTCGCGAACAGCGTTACATCGTGTCCCAAGGCAACCAGCTCTTCCGTCAACCAATGCACCACCCGCTCGGTGCCGCCATAAAGCTTGGGTGGAACAGCCTCCGTCAACGGAGCTACCTGCGCGATGCGCATCTCACCATCTCCTCTGTGCGATCATGATTGTTAGAAAACCCCCGCCTCTTCGGCACCGGCATGCGCCCAGTCAAGGGAACGTTCCCGCACTTGCGAAGTTCCTCTCAACGAATGTTACTTATTCGACACGTGGCGCGCGATCTTGGTCCTGCCATCAGCTGATCTCAGATCGTCCGCATCCCCATGTCGTGATGGTCTGCCCGGGAACCGAGGCGAAGCGGTCGATGTTCAGTCGATCAGTAACAAAATTGGAATCATCACCACGGGGTCGCAGCTAAATGGATCATCTTTCTGGATACGCGCGCAGGCCATTTGCCTTTGTTCTGCGCTATCTACGGCGTCGTATGGCGTCACATCTGGTGATCCTGACTGCCGTGGTGGCGGCGGTTGCCTGCTCCGTGGGCACGCAGTACGGCGTCAAGTCCCTGGTCGATAGCCTGTCGGCCGGGCCTTCGCATGGCGGCAGCGTATGGCTGGCATTCGTTTTCCTCATGTCGCTGATCACCGCCGACAATTTCCTGTGGCGGATCGCGAGCTGGACCGCGAGCTTCACGTTCGTCCGCGTCACCGGCGATTTGCGCCGTGACATTTTCCGCCATCTGACCGGACACGCACCGAGCTATTTTTCGGACCGGATGCCGGGCATGCTCACCAGCCGCATCACCGCCACGTCGAATGCAGTGTTTACGGTCGAGAACATGTTCGTCTGGAATGTGCTCCCGCCTTGCATTGCCACAGTTGCGGCAATCGCGCTGATTGGAACCGTCAGCCCATATATGGCGCTCGGCCTGATCGTGATCGCCGGCGGCATGGTGCTGGCGATGTTCCACCTCGCCGCCGCCGGCAAGCCGCTGCATGACGATTTCGCCGACAAGGCCGCCGTGGTCGACGGCGAGATGATCGACGTCATCAGCAATATGCCGCTGGTCCGGGCCTTCTGCGGCATAACCCACGAGCACGAACGTTTCGACGCCACCGTCAACCGGGAACTCACCGCGCGCGGCCGCAGCCTGCGCTACCTGGAAAAGCTCCGGCTCACTCACGCCGGCGTGACCGTCGTGCTCACCGTTGCGCTGATGGCCTGGGCGATCACGCTCTGGCAGCGGGGCGAGGCGACCACGGGCGACGTGGTGCTGGTCTGCACCCTCGGCCTCTCCATTCTCAATGCCACGCGCGATCTCGCGGTGGCCCTGGTCGACGTCACCCAGCACGTCGCGCGGCTGACCGAGGCCATCGCGACGCTGTTGGTGCCGCATGAATTGCGCGATCACCCCGATGCCGAACCCCTCGTCAAGAGCGGCGCCGCGATTGCGTTCAACAACGTCACCTTCGGCTATCCCGGCGGCGCGAAGATCTTCGAGCGGTTCAGCCTGCGGCTCCAGCCCGGCCAGCGTGTCGGCCTGGTCGGCCAGTCCGGCGGCGGCAAGTCGACGCTGTTCACGCTGCTTCAGCGCTTCTACGACGTCGACGAGGGCAGCGTGACCGTCGACGGGCAGGATATCTCCAAGGTAACCCAGCTCAGCCTGCGCGAGGCAATCTCGGTCGTGCCGCAGGATATCTCTCTGTTCCATCGCTCGATCCGCGAGAACATCCGTTACGGCCGCCCCAATGCGACCGACGACGAGGTGCTGCGGGCGGCGATCGCGGCGCGCTGCGATTTCGTCGAGAGCCTGCCGGAAGGTCTCGACACCATGGTCGGCGACCGCGGCGTCAAAATGTCCGGCGGCCAGCGCCAGCGCATCGCGATAGCGCGGGCGTTCCTCAAGGACGCGCCGATCCTGCTGCTGGACGAGGCGACCGCGGCGCTCGACAGCGAATCCGAGGAGGCGATCCGCGAAGCGCTCTCGCGCTTGATGCGTGGCCGCACCGTGATTGCGATTGCGCATCGGCTCGCGACGCTGCGCAATTTCGACCGTGTGGTCGTGTTGAAGAATGGTAAGATCATCGAGGACGGCTCGCCCGAGCGTCTGATGCAGGGACACGGGCCTTATCGTGAGCTGGTTACGCAGGAAATGAGCCGGCTCTCGCAAGCCGCCGCGTAAATCAAGAGTCGCGTTCTCGTCGGTTGCGTTTCGAAACAAGCGCAGGGGAAGAGCTCATGTCGGCCGAAGCCGTAACCCAATTCGTCTCTGTGACGCGGACCGTGGAGCAGGTCGCCGAGCAGCCTTTCTACATTCCGATGACCGGGCCATCGGCCCGGCCGCGGCGTTCGCTCAAGCACGACGACACCTTCATCGTGCTCGACAGCCATGGCGACATCGGCGCCTCGGCCGGCGGGCCGGACGGCCTGTTCCATCACGACACGCGCTATCTTGCCCGGCTCGAGCTCGTGCTCGACGATCTCCAGCCGCTGCTGCTCGGCTCGAACCTGCGTGACGACAATTCGGCGCTGACCGTCGACCTCACCAACCCGGACATCTACCGGGAGGGCAGCCTCGTTCTGCAAAAAGACCTGCTGCACATCGTGCGCACGATCTTCCTGTGGCGCGGTACCGCCTATCAGCGCATCGGCGTGCAGAACCATGGCGACCGGCGCACCAGCATCCCGCTGACGCTGCTGTTCGGCAACGACTTCGCCGATTTGTTCGAGGTCCGCGGCGAGCGGCGGCCGCGCCGCGGCATCGGAACGAGCCGACTGTTCGGACCGACCGACGTGTTGTTCGAATATCGCGGCCTCGATGACGCCGAGCGCAGCACCGGCCTGCATTTCGACCCGCGTCCGACCCGGCTCTCGGTCAATGCCGCGACCTGGGAGCTCGACCTGGAGCCGCACCAGGCCAAATCGCTGTTCGTGGCCGTCTCCTGCAACCGGCCGCCGGCAGAGAAGCCTGCGCGCTTCTTCCGGGGCCTGCTCGCCCATCGGCGCGAAATGCGCCACTCGACCATGGGCGCTGCCAGCATCGAGACCTCCAATAACATTTTCAACGAAGTCCTGTGCCAGGCGATGGCCGATCTGAACATGTTGATGACCGAGACGCCGCAGGGACGTTATCCCTACGCCGGCATTCCCTGGTACTCGACGACGTTCGGCCGCGACGGGCTGATCACCGCGCTGCAGATGCTGTGGGTCGATCCGCGGATCGCCAAGGGCGTGTTGCGGCGGCTCGCGCATTTCCAGGCGAAAGCGGTCGATCCGCTGGCGGACGCCGCGCCGGGCAAGATTCTGCACGAGATGCGTGGCGGCGAGATGGCTGCGCTGGGCGAGGTGCCGTTCTCGCAATATTACGGCAGCGTGGATTCGACCGCGTTGTTCGTGCTGCTGGCCGGGCGGTATTTCGAGCGCACGGGCGACGAGAAGACGTTGATCGAGCTGTGGCCGGCGATCGAGGCGGGGCTCGCCTGGATCGACGGGCCCGGCGATCCCGATCAGGATGGCTTTGTCGAATATCAGCGGGCCACCGAAAAGGGCCTCGCCAACCAGGGCTGGAAGGACTCGTTCGACGCGATCTTCCACGCCGACGGCCAGCTTGCGGAAGGCAATATCGCGCTCGCCGAAGTCCAGGGCTACGTTTACGCGGCAAAGCAGCTCGCCGCGCGCTGCGCCCTGCGGCTCGGCAAGCCGGATCGCGTGAGGAAGCTCGAGGCGGAAGCCAAGGCGCTGGCCGAGCGCTTCGAGAAGGCGTTCTGGTGCGAGGAGCTTGGCACCTACGCGCTCGCGCTCGATGGCAGCAAGCGGCCCTGCAGGGTGCGGACTTCGAATGCGGGACAGGTCCTGTTCAGCGGCATGATCCGCGAGGACCGCGCGCGGCTGGTCGCTGCCGACCTGATGCGGCCGCACTTCTTCTCGGGCTGGGGCATCCGCACCGTGGCGCAAGGCGAGGTGCGCTACAACCCGATGTCCTATCATGACGGCTCGATCTGGCCGCACGACAATGCATTGATTGCGCTCGGGCTCGCGCGCTATGGGCTCAAGCATTCGGTCGCGCACGTCTTCAAGGGCCTGTTCGACGCTGCGACCTATATGGACCTGCGGCGGCTGCCCGAACTGTTCTGTGGGTTCCGACGCGAAAAGCGGCGCGGTCCGACGCTCTATCCGGTCGCGTGCGCGCCGCAGGCCTGGGCCAGCGCGACGCCATTCACGCTGCTGGAGGCGGCGCTGGGCATCGAATTCGATGTGGCGCGCGGCGAAATCCGGCTGCGCAATCCGCATCTGCCGTCGTTCTTGAACGAGGTGATCCTGCGCGATCTGCGACTGGGCGATTCCAGCGTCGATCTGCGTGTCAGCCGCCACGGCGACGATGTGGCGCTGGAAGTGCTGCGCACGCGCGGCCAGATCCAGGTGTCGATCGTGCTGGCACGCTAGCAAGGCGGGCCGCGAGGAGGGTATATGCGTGCCGCTGGATGGTTGGTTCTGAGCGTTGCGATCGCCGCGGGCTTGACCGCCCCGGTGTCGCGCGCCGCGGAGGAGCAGCCCGTGCCCCCAAGTGAGGCAAATGCGCCGCCGACGGCACAGCCGCCGGCGTCAACGGTGCCGGTCACGCCAAAGGATGCCGCGCCGCCGCCGTCGGTGACGATCATCGGCGCGAGCGATGCCCATGGCGTCCTCGGCCGCGACGTGCGGAGCGCCGCGGACGAGGGCATGGGGCGCATCGTCGACATCATTGTCGATCGCACCGGTCATGTGCGCGCCGCCGTGATCGATTTCGGCGGCTTTCTCGGCGTCGGCAGCCGCAGGATCGTGGTGGACTGGAACGCGATGCGATTCGGCAAGATCGCCAACAAGAAGGACAGCATCACGCTGGAACTGACCAAGGCGCAGGTCGCGGCCGCGCCGGAATACAAGGAAGATGCGCCGATCGTCGTGCTCGGCGCATCCGGCAGCCTGCAGCCGCTGCAAGCGATTCAGTGAGGCGCGGGGAGGGATGGCCGCCTGTGTTGTCGAGAAAGCCGAATCATGCCGCCCGGAATCGCGGTCGCCACGTTGAGCAGGACAACGTCGCCGCGCCGCCGCCGGCCGGTCTTCCGGCTCCCTCGCGCCAGAGCCTGCGCGGCCTCGACTGGTTCATCTTCTTTCTTGCCGACGTCCAGACAGGATTTGGCCCCTTCATCGCGGTCTATCTGACGACGCAGAAATGGACCCAGGTCGAGATCGGCCTCGTGCTGTCGATCGGCGGCATCGTCGCCCTGATCGGGCAGATGCCGGGCGGCGCGATCATCGACGCCGCGAAATCCGAGCGGCTGGTCGCAGCGCTCGCGATCGCGACGATCGGCGGCTGCGCGCTGGCCTATGCGGCCATGCCGATCCTTCCCGTGGTGGTGGCTGCGGCCACGTTGCACGCGGCCGCGAGCTGCGTGCTGGGACCGGCGATCGCGGCGATCAGCCTCGGGCTGGTCGGCCCGCTCGCGATCGGCGAGCGGCTCGGCCGCAACGCGCGCTTCGCCTCGCTCGGCAACGGCGTCGCCGCCGCGGTGATGGGCACCGCCGGCTACCTTCTGTCGAGCCGCTCGGTGTTCGTCGTCACCTTCCTGCTCGCGATCCCCACCCTGATCGCGCTCTCGCGCATCCGCGAACATGAGATCGACATTGCGCGCTGCCACGGCGAGATGCCGCGTGAAGCGGCGGACCGTGGTGACACCAATCTTTGGCATTTGATCCGGCAGCGTCCGCTCATTGTCTTCGCGCTCAGCGTATTGCTGTTGCAGCTCGCGAACGGCGCAATGATGCCGCTGATGGCGAGTGCGGTAACGGCGCGGTCGAGCCAGTGGGCGACGGTCCTCGTCGCCGGCTGCATCATCGTCCCGCAGGCGATCGTGGCACTGCTCTCGCCCTCGGTCGGCCGCAAGGCGCAGCTCTGGGGCCGACGGCCGCTGCTGTTGATCGGCTTTGGTGCGCTGACGATCCGTGGTCTGTTGTTCGCAACCGTGCGCGATCCCTATCTGCTGGTGCTGGTGCAGGTGTTCGACGGCTTCACCGCGGCGGTGTTCGCGGTGATGATTCCGCTGATCGTGGCGGACGTCGCCTTCGGCAGCGGCCATTTCAATCTCGCCCAAGGCATCGTCGGCACCGCCACCGGCATCGGCGCGTCGCTGAGCACGGTGCTCGGCGGCTATGTCAGTGACAAGTTCGGCAATGCCGCCGCCTTCATCGGGCTCTCCGGCGTCGCCGCGACCGGCTTTTTGCTGATCCTCCTGGTGATGCCGGAAACCCGCCGCCTCGCGGCCCGATGACGGGGCAAGAAAATGGCCGGCCGAAACGAGTTCGGCCGGCCAAATCGATCGTCGGCGGGGAGGAAGAGATCAGGCGTCGAGACTGTGCAGGCGCTGGCGGTTGCGCAGCACGATCTGGCGGGCGCCGGAGAAGCCTAAGATGCCCTGCGCGTGAAGCTGCGACAGCGCGCGCGACACGGTCTCCAGCGTGAGGCCCAGATAGTCGCCGATGTCGCGCCGGCACATCGGCAGCGCCATCATGCTGGCGACGGCCAAGCGGCGGTCCATTTCGAGCAGGAAGGTTGCAACGCGCTCCATTGCGGTCTTGCGTCCGAGCAGAAGCATGTGATCCTCGGCATGGCGCAGCTCACCGGCCGTCATGGTCCACAGCTTGCGGGCGACCAGGACGTCGGTGCCTGCTGCCTTCTCGAGGCTCGAACGCTTTACCAGCCGTACGGTGGTGTCGATGATGGCTTCGGCTGCAAGGCGGTGAGCAGGGCCGGATTCGAGGCCGAACACGTCGCCGGGAAGATGGAAGGAGCCGATCTGGCGGCGGCCGTCGGAGAGGAGCTTGTAGCTGCGCACGGCGCCGGAGACCACCTGGTAGACATACTCTGCCGGCTCGTCCTCGCCGTAAATCTCCTCGTCCTTGCGATAGGAGAATTCGGTGGCGATGAGACCGACATGGCCGGCGATCTCGCCGAACTGGTCGGAGACGGGATGGACCGGGGCGATCTTGCTGCCGTTGATCTGGGTCTTGATCGCCCGGGTGTTGAACGTCTGGGTCAGCATCTGCGCCATCTCCGTTGTGATGGCGCATTGCTACGCGGGATTGTGGGAACTGAAAATTTCGAGCGATATCTTAGGGAGGTCTACCTACGTAGAATCCCGTAGCTCAGTTTTCGTGCCGGTCCTGGATGGCGCGGCGGATGCGCTTGATCAGGTTTTCATCGAGAAGCGGCTTCAAAATCACGTCTTTCACGCCTGCCGCCGCTGCCCGGGCGGAGATATTCCCGTCGGGATAACCGGTGATCAGGATCACGGGCGTATTGCCGTCGGATTGGCGCAGGCGGGAGGCCAGCTCGATGCCGTTGATGTCGGGCATCTTGTAGTCGATCACGTAACAGTCGGCGCGGGATGGGCCCGCCGCATTGAGCAGCGCCGTGGCATTCCTGAAGGTCCGCACGGCAAAACCGTCGGTTTCCAACAGGAAGCGCAAGGAGCCCAGCACGGCGGCATCGTCATCGACCACGTAGACGGTGGGCTTTGCCGATGACGCCGTTGGGAGCTGCTGATGCTGCGAGCCGATCTCGATCATGCTGACTGGCTAGCACAGGCCGGCGCAAGGGCCTTGACCTGTCTCAATCCTTGATCAGGCCGGCGCGCATGGCCAGCCGCACCAGCTCCGAGAGGCTGTTGGCCTGCATCTTGGTCATCACATTGGCCCGGTACACCTCGATGGTGCGCGGGCTGATGTCGTATTCGCGGGCGATCAGCTTGTTGGAGAGGCCTGCGATCAGTCCCTCCATGACCTGCCGTTCGCGTGGGCTCAAGGAGGCGACGCGGGCGGCAATATCTTGGGAGACGGCCTCGCTCCTGGCGGCCGGCTCGGCTTGGCGGATCGCCGATTCGATCATGGTGATGAGGCGGTCGTCCTCGAACGGTTTCTCGAGAAAGTCGATCGCGCCGAGCTTCATCGCCTCGACCGCGAGCGGTACGTCGCCGTGACCGGTCATGATCACGATTGGAAACGGGCAGTTCTGCGTCTTCATCCGCTTCAGCAACTCGATCCCGTCGAGGCCGGGCATGCGCACGTCGGAGACCACACAGCCGAAGGCGAGGCCGGGCAGGGCGTCGAGGAAGGCTTGCGCGTCGTCGAACAGCGTGACGCCAAAGCCGGAAGAATCCAGCAGGAAGTTCAGCGAATCCCGCATCGCCTCGTCGTCGTCGATGACGTAGATCATTCCCTTGGTCGTCATGGATCAGTTCTCGTCGGCTGCCGGCAGGGTGAAGCGGAATGTCGCGCCGCCTGATGCGTTGCTCTCGGCCCACATGCGGCCGCCATGAGCCTCGATGATCGAGCGGCTGATCGACAGTCCCACACCCATGCCGGTGTCCTTGGTGGTGAAGAAGGTTTGAAACAGGTTTGGAATCACGTCGTCCTGGAAGCCGGACCCGGTGTCTGACACCTCGACCTCGATCATGTCGTCGGCGACGGGCGTGTTGATGAGGATCAGTTCGCGTCGCGGCGATTGCGCCATCGCTTCCAGCGCATTGCGGAACAGATTGACCAGCACCTGCTGGATCTGCACCCGGTCGGCGAGCACGAGGTCGGCGTCCGGATTGAGGCTGAAGCGAAGCTGCACGTTCTGCTCGCGCGCGCCGGCAAGCCCGAGCGCGCCGGCCTCCTCGATCAGCTTGGAAAGGCTCTCGACCCGCTTCTCCGATTCGCCGCGGGAGACGAAGTCGCGCAGGCGTCGGATGATCTGGCCGGCGCGCAACGCCTGCTCGGCGGCGCGGTCCAGTGCGCTCTCGATCTTCGCCGTGTTCGGGTCGCTGCTGCCCGCGAGCAACCGCCGCGAGCCCATCATGTAGTTGCTGATCGCTGCCAGCGGCTGGTTGAGCTCGTGGGCGAGCGCGGACGCCATTTCGCCCATCGCGCTCAAGCGCGAGACGTGGACGAGCTCGGACTGCAATTCCTGGAGCTGCGCCTGGGTTTGCTGATGCTCGGTAAGGTCGCGAACGAACCCGGTGAAATAGGGCTCGCCGCCCGTCTGCATCTCGCCGATCGACAGGTGCATTGGAAAGGTCGTTCCGTCGCGGCGTTTGCCAGTCACGATCCGGCCGATGCCGATGATGTGCGGATCGCCGGTTGTACGGTATCGGGCGATGTAGCTGTCATGACGGGTGCGGTCCGGCTCCGGCATCAGGATGCTGACGTTCTGGCCGATCGCCTCGTGCTCCGACCAGCCGAACAGACGCTCGGCGGCCGTGCTGAATAGCTGGATGATGCCATGGCCGTCGATGACGATCATTGCATCGGGAACGGTGTGGAGGATCGAGCGGAGGTGAGTCTCGCGGGTGCGCAGCGCTTCCTCGACCTGCTTCTCCTCGTCGATGTCGAGAAATATGCCGCTGAGATGCCGGGCCGCTCCGGCCTCGTCCCGGATGAGTCCCGCGCGGGCGCGAATCCACTGTCCTGTGCCGGAGGTGCCCCCGACTCTAAAAGACACGTCGAAGCCGCCGCCCCACTCGGAGACGCGCTTGATTGCGCTCTCGACCCGCTCGCGGTCCTTGTGCTCGAGACGTGAGAGGAAGAGGTCGTAGCTCGCCGGCTGGTCCCGTTCGACGCCGAGCAAAATTCCGGCGGTCTCGGACCAGTCCAGCTCCCGCGTTTTGAGGTCGAAATCCCAAGTGCCGACGCCGAATCCCTCGATCCGGACCCGAAAATGCTCGCCGCGAGCGTCCTCGGGCGGATGCGTTACGCGCGTCGGCGGCAAATGATTGCTCCCATCGTCATGCGGTAGCCGGATGCAGTTCTGTTGCGGCAATGTCGCCCAAGGCCGGGCAAGAGGCAAGTTCGGATGTCTGATTCGGCTGGCGGATTTCCCGTGCCATGGAGCGGCGGGCGGTTTGATCTATCTCATCCTCCCGAACCGCGGCGGGCCTATCATTTCGCGAAAGCTCACCGCAGCGGAGACTCCCGATGACATACGCGACCGTGATGGTCAGCCTGGCGCTCGATCAGTCCAACGAGGCGCGTCTTCAGGTCGCGGGCGAGCTCGCCGAACGATTCGAGGCGGCCATCGTCGGAGTTGCCGCAGGGCAGTTCGCCCCGCCGCTCTATTTCACCGACGGCGCCGAGGCCCAGAGCCTGATCGACCAGGGTGAGGCCTCCGTCAAGAGGCGCCTTGCGGGTCTGGAGGCGCAATTCCGCGCTGCGACGAGGAATCGCGATGGACAAGCGCAGTGGCGCAGCGCGATGGATTTTCCGGCTCGATTCGTTCTGGCGCAGGCGCGCTGTGCCGACGTCGTGGTCACCGGCGGTCGCAGCCCGGCGTTCTCCGATGCCTTCGCACTCGCCAGCCCCAAGGATCTGGTGATGCAGGCCGGCCGCCCACTCCTGATCGTGCCCGACGGGGTCACCTGGCTCGATCTGCGCAGCGTGCTCGTGGCGTGGAAGGATACACCGGAGGCGCGGCGGGCGGTGGTCGACGCGCTGCCGATGCTGCGCAAGGCAGGGGAGGTCACCGTTGTCGAGATTCCCGAGGGCGACGAGACCCGCGCGGCCATGATGGCGCGTGTCACCGATGTTGCCGCATGGCTCGCCCGACACGGCATCACTGCGACCGCACGCGTCCCGGACGTCGGGCGGAACCAAGCCGCTGCCGAACAACTGGAGAAGCTCGCCGGCGACGTCGGAGCCGGCCTGATCGTCGCCGGTGCTTACGGTCATTCGCGCTTCCGCGAGCTGATCCTCGGGGGCGTCACCCAATATCTGGTCACGCAAACCGCCCGCTGCGTGCTGCTGTCGCATTGACGGCCGGGCCGCCATAGAACGAGTCGATGAGGATGCACCGTGTACAAATTCCTTGAGCAGACCGTCGATGGCTACATGACGCGCAACGTCCGGACGGTGAAGCGCGATCTCGACATGCTCGAACTCAGCGAGATGTTCGAGCAGGACGATTTCAACAGCTATCCAGTCGAGGACGACGAGCAAGTCGTCGGCATCGTCACCAAATTCGACATCCTGAAGTGCTTCGCCTTCACGCCGAACCAGATGCTGCCGCGCTATCACGAGCTGATGAGCCGCAAAGTCGGCGACGTCATGACGCCCGAGTTCATCTATGTCAATCCCGACACGAGGTTGACGCGCGTGCTCCAGATCATGGTCGAGCATCGCATCAGGAGCATCATCGTGCTCGACGGTGCACAGAAGCTGGTCGGCATCATCGCCCGCGAAGACGTCATCGCGGCACTCAAGGCCACCGCGCGCGATTGATCGGGCGTCCTCGAATCCCGCGATTCAGGCTCCGTGATTTCACGGGTGTTGCTCACTGACTTCTTCCCTACTCCCCTTGTGGGCAGGGCAATCGCATATGGCACTTGGGAGTCCATGAAAGTGCTCGGCCTGCATGGTTCGAGACGCCCGCCAAAGCGGGCGTCTCGAAGGATGGGCCACAACGAAAGCGCACACCGACTTCTTTTTCAAATGCGATTGCCCTGCCTGGAGGGGGAGAGGGAACTTCAACTGGCGCTGCGGCTGCTGCACATTAACAGAAATCCACATGGCTTGATTTCAATCAATTCCCCGCAAGTGTGAATGTGGTTTCTGGCGCTGTGTTCTTTCAGAGAGAATCCGCATGAGCCAGCCCTCAATCTCGAAATCCATGACCATCGGTGAAAGCGGCTTGGCGGCGTTGTTCGCGGTCACCGCTTTCCTCTGCGTGATTGCCGCGGCCAAGGCGCTCGATGCGCCGTTCGCCTTCCACGCTGCGCTCAGTGCGGCGGCGAGCCTGGCTGCGGTGTTCTGCATCGTCAACCGTTACTACGACCGCCCGGCGGCGCTGCCACCGGCCGAGATCAACGGCCGCCCCAACTACAACATGGGGCCGATCAAGTTCTCCTCCTTCATGGCGATGTTCTGGGGCATCGCCGGCTTCCTCGTCGGCCTCATCATCGCCTCGCAGCTGGCGTGGCCCGCACTGAATTTCGATCTGCCCTGGACCACCTTCGGCCGTCTGCGTCCGCTGCACACTTCCGCGGTGATCTTCGCCTTCGGCGGCAACGTCCTGCTCGCGACCTCCTTCTACGTCGTACAGAAGAGCTGCCGCGTGCGCCTCGCCGGCGATCTCGCGCCCTGGTTCGTCGTGGTCGGCTACAACTTCTTCATTTTGGTCGCCGGCACCGGTTATCTGCTCGGCGTCACCCAGTCGAAGGAATATGCCGAGCCGGAATGGTACGCCGATCTCTGGCTGACCATCGTCTGGGTCACCTATCTGCTCGTCTTCCTCACCACCATCATCAAGCGCAAGGAACCGCACATCTTCGTCGCGAACTGGTTCTATCTTGCCTTCATCGTGACGATTGCCGTCCTGCATCTCGGCAACAATCCGGCGCTTCCCGTCTCGGTGTTCGGCTCGAAGTCCTACATCGCGTGGGGCGGCATCCAGGATGCGATGTTCCAGTGGTGGTACGGCCATAACGCGGTCGGCTTCTTCCTGACCGCCGGTTTCCTCGCCATCATGTACTACTTCATCCCCAAGCGCGCCGAGCGGCCGATCTATTCCTACCGGCTGTCGATCATCCACTTCTGGGCGCTGATCTTCCTCTACATCTGGGCCGGTCCGCATCACCTGCACTACACGGCGCTGCCGGACTGGACGCAGACGCTCGGCATGACCTTCTCGATCATGCTGTGGATGCCCTCCTGGGGCGGCATGATCAACGGCCTGATGACGCTGTCGGGCGCCTGGGACAAGCTGCGCACCGATCCCGTGCTGCGTATGCTCGTGGTCTCCGTCGCCTTCTACGGCATGTCGACCTTCGAAGGCCCGATGATGTCGATCAAGGTGGTCAACTCGCTCAGCCACTACACCGACTGGACCATCGGCCACGTGCACTCCGGCGCGCTCGGCTGGGTCGGCTTCGTCTCCTTCGGCGCGCTCTACTGCCTGGTGCCGTGGGCCTGGAATCGCAAGCAGCTGTACAGCCTGAAGCTCGTCAACTGGCACTTCTGGATCGCCACTCTCGGCATCGTCCTCTACATCTCGGCGATGTGGGTGTCCGGCATCCTCCAGGGCCTGATGTGGCGCGCCTACACCTCGCTCGGCTTCCTCGAATATTCCTTCATCGAAACCGTCGAGGCGATGCACCCCTTCTACGTCATCCGTGCGGCCGGCGGGGCGTTGTTCCTGATCGGCGCGCTGATCATGGCCTACAATCTCTGGATGACCGTTCGCGTTGGCGAGGCGGAAGAAGTTCAGATGCCCGTCGCTCTTCAGCCGGCGGAATGAGGAGCTCCACAATGTCGTTCTGGACACGCCACCAAGTCTTCGAAAAGAACTCGATCATCCTGGTCGTCGGCATCCTCCTGGTGATTGCCATCGGCGGTCTCGTCGAGATCACGCCGCTGTTCTACCTCAAGAGCACGATCGAGGCGGTCGACGGCGTCAGGCCCTACACGCCGCTGGAGCTCGCCGGGCGCAACGTCTACGTCCGCGAGGGCTGCTATCTCTGTCATTCGCAGATGATCCGTCCGTTGCGCGACGAGGTCGAGCGCTACGGGCACTTCTCGCTCGCCGCCGAGAGCATGTTCGACCACCCGTTCCAGTGGGGTTCGAAGCGCACCGGTCCGGACCTTGCCCGCGTCGGCGCCAAATATTCCGACGACTGGCACGTGACCCATCTGACCAACCCGCGCGCGATCGTGCCGCAGTCGGTGATGCCGGGCTATCCGTTCCTCAGCAAGAACGAGGTCGATCCGGAGACGATCGCCGATCACATGCGCACGCTGAGAACCGTCGGCGTGCCCTACACCGACGACCAGATCGCCAATGCAGGCGCTGACATGAAGGCCCAGGCCGATCCGGACAACGCCGGCAGCGATGCCTTCGGCAAGCGCTACGCCAAGGCGGTGGTGCGCAATTTCGACGGCAAGAGCGGAACGCCGACCGAGATGGACGCGCTGATCGCCTACTTGCAGATGCTCGGCACGCTGGTCGACTTCAAGCTCTACAACGAGAAAGCCAATCTTCGCTGAGAAGGCATGAACGATGAAAGCCATCCTGACACTCGACAATCTTGCGTCCGGTCTCGTGACCACGATCTGGACGCCGGTCTTCGTCGCGATCTTTCTCGCGATCATCGCCTACGCATTCTGGCCCCGTAACAAGGCTGCTTTCGACGAAGCGGCACACCTGCCGTTGCGGGAGGAGTAAGAGATCATGACCGATCATCACAACGACATCGATTCCGTTTCCGGCAGGTCCACGACCGGACACGAGTGGGACGGCATCAAGGAGCTCAACACGCCGCTGCCGCGCTGGTGGGTGATCACCTTCTACCTCACCATCGTCTGGGCGATTGGCTACTGGATCGTCTATCCGGCCTGGCCGCTGATCTCCAGCAATACCACGGGGCTGTTCGGCTACTCGACACGCGCCGACGTCGCGGTCGAGCTCGCCAACCTCGAGAAAATCCGTGGAGCCAAGATGGTGGCGCTGGGTGCGGCCTCGCTGGCCGAGATCGAGAAGGACCCGGCGCTGCTGGCGCTGGCCCGCGCCAAGGGCAAGACCGTGTTCGGCGACAATTGCGCGCCGTGTCATGGCAGCGGCGGCGCCGGCGCCAAGGGCTATCCGAACCTCAACGACGACGACTGGCTGTGGGGCGGCACGCTCGACCAGATCATGCAGACCATCCAGTTCGGCGCGCGCTCCGGCCATGCCAAGACGCATGAGGGCCAGATGCTCGCCTTCGGCAAGGACGGCGTGTTGAAGACGGACGAGATCGTCACGGTTGCCAACTATGTCCGCTCGTTGTCGGGACTCCCGACGCGGAAGGACTTTGATGCCGCCAAGGGCGAAAAGATCTTCGCCGAGAATTGCGTCGCCTGCCACGGCGACGGCGGCAAGGGCAACCAGGAGCTCGGTGCGCCCAACTTGACTGACAAGATCTGGCTCTACGGCTCGGACGAGGCAATCCTGATCGAGACCATCGGCCAGGGCCGCGCCGGCGTCATGCCGGCCTGGGAAGGGCGACTCGATCCCGCCACCATCAAGGCGATGGCCGTGTATGTCCACTCGCTGGGCGGCGGAAAATAGCGGTTCGGCGAAAAGCGGGGGCGAACAAAATTGCCCCCGCTTGCGCTGGATCAACTGACGTTCCGGCGCCGGGTCTAGGTTTAATCGCACCTCTCGAAAAGCTCCAGGCGATGAACAAGACTGTGAACCCGAACGAACTCACATCGGACGACAATTGCGCGCCGCTCTACGCCGCCCGCAAGAAAATCTATCCGCAGAGCGTCTCGGGCACCTTCCGCCGGATCAAATGGGGCCTGATGGCGTTCTGCCTCGGCATCTATTACCTCCTGCCCTTCGTGCGCTGGAACCGCGGCATCGGCGCCCCCAGCCAGGCCGTGCTGATCGACCTGCCCAACAGCCGTTTCTATTTCTTCTTCATCGAGCTGTGGCCGCAGGAGGTCTATTACTTCACCGGCCTTTTGATCGTGGCGGCGGTGGCGCTGTTCCTGATGAACTCCGTCGGCGGCCGCATTTGGTGCGGCTATCTTTGCCCGCAGACGGTGTGGACCGACTTGTTCTACGCCGTCGAGCGCCTGATCGAAGGCGATCGGCGCGAGCGGATGAAGAAGGACGCCTCGTCCGATCCGATGAAGCTCGAGCGCATCTCCGAGATCGTGCTCAAGCATTCGATCTGGCTCCTGATCGCCTGGTGGACCGGCGGCGCCTGGGTGCTCTATTTCAACGACGCGCCGACGCTGGTGAAGGAGCTCGTCACCTTCCAGGGGCCGATGATCGCCTATATCTGGATCGGCATTCTCACCGCGACGACCTATGTGCTCGCCGGCTACATGCGCGAGCAGGTCTGCGTCTATATGTGCCCCTGGCCGCGGATCCAGGCCGCGCTCACCGACGAATGGGCGCTCAACGTCACCTATCGCTATGACCGCGGCGAGAAGCGCACCTCGGTCAAGAAGGCCGCCGAGCTGCGCGCGCTCGGTGAGCACGCCGGCGACTGCGTCGACTGCTATCAATGCGTCGCGGTCTGTCCGACCGGCATCGACATCCGCAACGGGCCGCAGCTCGAATGCATCCAGTGCGGGCTTTGCATCGACGCCTGCGACAACGTGATGACCAAGATCGGCCGGCCGACCCGCCTGATCGGCTACGACAACGACATCAACATCCACCGCCGCCAGGAAGGCAAGGCGCCGGTCTATCGCGTCGTCCGGGCTCGCACCGTCGTCTACAGCGCCATCATCGCAGCCGTCGGCGGCATCATGCTCTACACGCTGGCGACGCGCAGCCTGCTCGACGTCAACGTGCTGCACGACCGCAACCCGGTCGCGGTCAGGCTCAGCGACGGCTCGATCCGCAACGCCTACACCGTGCGATTGCTCAACAAGAGCGGCTACGACCGCGTCATCGCGATCGATGTCAACGGTCCGGTCAACGCCACGGTTCACGTCGTCGGCGTGGATTCGGTGACGCCGGACCGGCCGATGATCGTCATCCCGCGCGATACCACCAGCGAGCTTCGGCTGCTCGTCACCGCGCCGGCGGACGGCAATCCGGAGAAGTCGATCCCCGTCCGCTTCCACGTCACCGATATCGGCCTCGGCGAGGCCGCATCCGCCACTGACAATTTCGTCTCTCCTTGAGAAAGTCCCGGAGTTCACCATGGCATCCGCACCGAAGCCGCTGACCGGAACAAAGGTCTTCGTGATGCTGGTCGCCTTCTTCGGCGTCGTGATCGGCGTCAACGCAACTATGGCCAAGCTGGCGATCGCGACGCTGCCCGGCACGGATGTCGACAGTCCGTATGCTGCGGGTCTCACCTACGACCGGGAGATCTCGGCGGCGCAGGATCAGAGCGCGCGCAATTGGCAGGTCAACGCCCATATCGAGCGCCGCAGCGATGGCGGCGCCACGCTCCAGGTCGAGGCGCGCGATGCCGGCGGCCTTCCCATGAGCGGCCTGAAGTTCGGCGGCCGCCTGGAGCGGCCGACCGACAAGCGGGCCGATCTTTCGGTCGAACTCACTGAAGCCGGCATCGGCATCTATCGCGGCAATGCCGCTTCCATCGCGCCGGGCCAGTGGGACCTGGTGATCGAGGGTGAGGCCCGGGGCCAGCGCGTGTTCCTGTCGCGCAACCGCGTGATCCTGAACTGAAGGAATTCGTCATGTACGTCACGCGGGACTTTTCGCACTACGTCCGGACCGCGGGCGACGGCGTCCAGCACATCGATCTTGCGGTCGAAGGCGTTCACTGCGCCGGCTGCATGGCCAAGATCGAGCGCGGACTATCCGCCATTCCCGACGTCACGCTGGCGCGTGTGAATCTCACCGACCGGCGCCTCGCGCTGGAATGGAAGCAGGGCACGCTCGACCCGTCTCGTTTCATCGATCGGCTCGAGGAGCTCGGCTACAAGGCCTATCCCTACGAGACGGAGAGCGCGGAGGCGACCGAAGTCGCCGAATCGCGCTTCCTGCTGCGCTGCCTCGGCGTTGCCGCGTTCGCCACCATGAACGTGATGATGCTGTCGATCCCGGTCTGGTCAGGCAACGTCTCGGACATGCTGCCCGAGCAGCGCGACTTCTTCCACTGGCTCTCGGCGCTGATCGCGCTTCCCGCGGCGGCCTATGCCGGGCAGCCGTTCTTCCGATCCGCCTGGCGTGCGCTATCGGCGAAGACCACCAACATGGACGTCCCGATCTCGATCGGCGTGATCTTGGCGCTCGGCATGTCCGTGGTCGAGACCTTCCATCACGCCGAGCACGCCTATTTCGACGCGGCGATCATGCTGCTGACGTTCCTGCTGGTCGGCCGCTTCCTCGACCAGAACATGCGGCGGCGGACCCGCGCAGTCGCCGGCAATCTCGCCGCGCTGAAGGCGGAGACCGCGGCGAAATTCGTCGGAGCCGATGAGATTTCACAGGTACCGGTGGCGGCGATCCATCCCGGCGACATCGTGCTGCTGCGGCCGGGCGAGCGCTGCGCGGTCGACGGCACCGTGATCGAGGGGCGCTCCGAGATCGACCAGAGCCTGATCACCGGCGAGACGCTCTATGTCGTGGCCGAGCATGGCACGCCGGTCTACGCGGGGTCGATGAACATTTCGGGCACGCTGCGGGTGCGGGTCTCCGCGGCCTCCGAGGCGACGCTGCTGGCGGAAATCACGCGACTGCTCGACAACGCGCTCCAGGCGCGCTCGCGCTACATGCGGCTGGCCGACCGCGCCTCGCGGCTCTATGCGCCGGTGGTGCATGCCACCGCGCTCCTCACCATCCTCGGCTGGGTCATCGCCGGCGCAAGCTGGCATGATGCGATCGTGACAGGCGTTGCCGTTTTGATCATCACCTGTCCCTGCGCGCTCGGGCTCGCAATCCCGACGGTGCAGACCGTGACCTCGGGCGCGATGTTCAAATCGGGCGTCCTGCTCAATTCGGGCGACGCCATCGAGCGGCTCGCCGAAGCCGATCATGTCATCTTCGACAAGACCGGCACGCTGACGCTGCCGGAGCTCGAAGTCACGAACGCGGCTGATATACCCGCCGACCTGTTCGAGCTCGCCGGCCGACTTGCGCTGTCGAGCCATCATCCGGTGGCTGCCGCGGTCGCGCAGGCCGCGGGCGCCCGATCGCCGATCGTAGGTGCGATCGAGGAGGCCGGGCAGGGCGTGTGGGCAACGATCGACGGCCTTGAGATTCGCCTTGGCCGTCCGTCCTTCTGCGGCGCCGAGGCGTTGATCGGCGCCGATCTTGATCCCGAAGCCTCCATCGTGGGCTTCAGCAAGGGAAACGAGAAAGTCATCCTCTCGGTGCGTCAGGGTCTGCGCCCGGATGCCCAGGCCGTGATCGCGGCACTGAAGACACGCAACATCGGCATCGAGATTCTCTCCGGCGACCGCGACCCGGCAGTGAGGGCTGCGGCCCATGCTCTCGGCATTCCCGAGTGGCGCGCCGGCGTCACGCCTGCCGACAAGATCGCGCGGATCGAGGAGTTGAAGCAGCGCGGCGCAAAAGTGCTGATGGTCGGCGACGGCATGAACGATGCGCCCTCGCTTGCGGCAGCTCACGTCTCAATGTCGCCGATCTCGGCCGCGCATCTCAGCCAGGCGACTGCCGATCTCGTCTTCCTCGGCCGGCCGCTGGCTCCGGTCGTTGCCGCGATCGACTCCTCGCGTCAGGCAATGCGCCTGATGCGGCAAAACCTCTGGCTTGCGATCGGCTATAATGTCCTGGCCGTGCCGGTCGCGATCAGCGGCGTCGTGACACCCCTGATCGCTGCGGCAGCCATGAGCGGCTCGTCGATCATGGTCATGCTGAATTCGCTGCGGGCACGCAGTTCTTCGCGGGAGACCCTGTGATGGAAATCCTGGTCATCCTGGTGCCGCTGGCGCTGATGCTCGGAGGTGCGGGCCTGGTCGCCTTCCTCTGGTCGCTCCGAAGCGGCCAGTATGACGATCTCGACGGCGCGGCGTGGCGCGCAATCGCCGACGAGGAGCCGCCGACGGAGGCGCCGATCAAGCGCTAGCGCTTCAAGTCGAGCGTGAGCAGGGCTGCGGCCGCGAGGGCGAGACCTACTCCGGCGATGCAGGCATGCCAGCCGAAGGCGTCGAACAGCCGCCCGAGCACGGCGGTGCCGACCAGCCCCCCGCAGAAATAGCAGGCCAGATAGGTGCCGCTGGCAACGCCGCGATTCTCGCTCGCCACCTGTCCGACGAACCCGGTAGCAGCGGCCTGCGCGAAAAAGGTTCCGACACCAACGAGGACCATGCCGGTGAGCACCTCGCTCAGATGAGGCGCCAGCATCAGCGGCAAGCCGATCGCCGCCACGGCGATGCCGCCCCAGATCGCCGGCCGCGTTCCAAGGCGCGATGCGATCCGGCCGGCCAGCAACGTCGTGACCACCGACGGCAGGAAGACGAAGTAGACCAATCCGATATCCATCATGCCGAGTGACAGCGGCGGCCGAACCAGAACGAAGTTGACGAAAGTGAAGGTGCCGATGAAGGCGAACAGAATGCAGAAGCCGATACCGTAGGCCGCCCGCAACCGCGGATTGCGCCAATGCGCGATCATGGCGTCAAGCGGCGACCCAGTCGGCATCATCGTGTGCATGGGTTGCGCGCGCTTGATCGTGAAATAGACCAGCACCGCGCCCGCCAGATTGAGGGCCGCGAAGAAATAGAAATTCCACGCCAATCCAAGGCCATCGGCAACCGCGGCCGAGATCAGCCGGCCGATAAGATTGCTGGCGACGTTGCCGGTGATGTAGGCGGCAAACGCGCCGCCCGCGTCCATTGCGCTGCATTGCTCGCCGAGATAAGCGAGCGTCAAGGCAAAGGCGGAAGCCATGCAGAGGCCCTGTGCGACGCGCAAGGCGGTAAAGACCGCAAGATTGGGCGCGGCCGCAAGCAGGGACGTGGGGATCGCGAGAAGCGCCAGGCTGAGCAGGATGCCGGTCCGGCGGTTGATCTGCGGACTGAGGAAGCCAATGACGAGGCTGGCGATCGCCATGCCAATGGTACTGGCATTGACGGCGAAGCTCATCGCCGCCGGCGTGACGCCATAATGCCGCGTCAGCGACGGCAGGATGGCCTGGGTCGCGAACAGGTCGACCACGGTCAGGAATGCGGTCAATCCGATCACGAGGGAGCGAAAACCCACGCCCGGCGAATGCTCACCCATCTGCGTGGCTGTCGGTTTCATCTGCGCGGACAGATCGGTCATGGCACGATTCCTGTGCAGCCGTGGTTGTCATTCCGGGTTCGCTGCGCGCCCCGGAATGACGGGAATGCGATGCACTACATGCGCACGTCACATATTGTGGTCGTGGGGATCCTTGCGAACATCGCCGACATAGAGGATCACAGTCTCCGTGCCGAGGTTCTTCCACCAGTGCGAGGTGCCGAACACTTCGGGGCGAAGATCGCCGGCCTTGTGCACGATCGGATCGACGCAGTTGGAGGCGTATTCGACGATCTCTCCCTGCTGCACGAAGATCAGGGCGGGGCGGTCGTCGTGGCTGTGCCAGGGCACGATGCCGCCGGGCGCAATGGTCAGCTTGCGGAAGCGCAGCTCGCGGCCGTCGATATGCGCCGGCTGCTTGCCGAGGTCGATCATGCCCAGCGTGACGTCGGTAACGCCGACCGGCTTGTAGTCGACCATCTGCCGCGCGTTCGGCTTGATCTTGTCGGCCGGGCATTCGCCGGCGAACACAGGTTGCGTAGTGAGCATCAGCGCGCCGACGAGCGCAAAACCCGGCAAGATCGCCCGGGAAAGTCCGATGTTGTTGAACATAGGGAAGTCTCCTCTGTTGGCCGCGACCTCGAATGCGGCGGCTGCGATATCAGCTTGGTCGAGATCGCGTCTTGGTTTAAATGCCGTGTATCTCTCGAAACCATAGCGAGCCGCTATGCGTGCCCGAGCATGTGCTTGATGTCGGCGGAGAAGGTCGGATGGGCATAGACGTTGTCGCGGATCTGGCTGGCCGTGATGCCAAATTTGATCGCAAGCCCGAAGATGTTGATGAGCTCCTGGCCCGCATGGCCGAAAAAGTGCGCGCCGAGAACGCGGTCGGTGGTGCGATCGACGATCACTTTGGACCATGCGACGGTCTCGGCATAGGAGCGGGCGGAAAACCAGTCGCGCATGTCGTTGACGTGAACGTCGATGGCGGATCCGTTGTGCCGTGCCGTCGCTTCGGTCAGACCGACGGCAGCAAGCGCCGGCACGGTGTAGACCGCCGTAGCCATGCCGGCGTAGTCGGGCGCATGTCGTGGTCCGTCGACGATGTTGCGGCCGACGATGTCGCCTTCATAGCTTGCAACCGGGGAAAGCTGTGGCGAGATCGGCACGGCATCGCCGCAGACATGAACCCGCGGATTTGAGGTCGAACGCAAGTGGCAGTCGAGCGAGATTCGTCCGTTCGTATGTTCGACCTGGCCGGCCGTAAGGTCCAGCGAGCCGGTATTGGCCACCCTGCCGGAACCGTTGACGACACGATCGGCCTCGGCCGCGTGCTCGACCCCATCTCGGGTAAAGACCACCCTGAACCGGCTGCCGGTCCGTTCGATTCTCCGCACGCCCACGCCGGCCTCGACTTTGATGCCGATGCGCTCGCTCTCCGCCTGCAACTGGGCGACGGCATCGGCGTCCATTGCCGGCAGGAGTTGTGGCAGCGCCTCGAGAACCGTCACTCCGGCGCCGGCGCGCGCGTAGATGTGCGCGAATTCCAGCGAGATTACGCCGCCGCCGATAAAGATAACCGAAGCCGGCAAGTCGCGATCGCTCAACATCGTGTCCGACGTGATCATGTGCTCGGCGCCGGCGATCGGTAGCGGCCGCGGCTTCGAACCGGTCGCGATAACGACGTGGTTGGCCTCGAGCACGCGATCGCCGATGCGAATGGTGCTGGGCGCAACGAAGGTGCCATACCCCTTGATCACTTCGACCTCGCGACGCGCCATCGCGCGGGCGAGGTTGGCGGGGATATCCCTGATCATGTTCTTCTCGCGGTCGATCAGCGCCGCCCAGTCGAGCCGCGGCTTGTCGATCGCGATATGATGAACGGCAGCAAGCTCGATGTCGTGCAGCACCTGGCCGGCGGCGACCAGAACCTTCTTGGGCGTACAGCCGCGATTCGGACAGGTGCCACCGAGATCGAGCGGCTCGATCATCGCGACCGAGAGCCCGGCCCGCCGGACGGGGCCGGTCACGCCGATCCCGGCATTGCCGCCGCCGAGGATGACGACGTCGAATGTTTGGCGCACCATCGGACCCTCGCTATTTGGCGGTGATGGTGGCCGTGATGGACTTGACGACCATGGTCGCCATCTTGAACTGCGCCTCGCGATTCCGGATGTTGTGGCGCCTTGCGATCCAGTCGAAATCCGTCCAGACGGCCCAGACGTCGCCATTATCATCCTGGGTCAACAACAGGCGGACCGGCCAGTCGAGCCCGGCGTTGGGGTTGGAGGTGATGAACTGCGTGCCGAGCGGCGGATTGCCGAAGACCAGCAGGGTGGAGGGGCGAAGCTTGATTCCGGCGTCGGCGGCAAGCTTGGACTGATCGACTTCGAGGAAGAATTTGATGCCCTTTGCGGCGATGTCCGCCTTGATGCGGCTGATCGCCTCCGACAAGGGGATCGCGCTTTTGACGCGGACGATGCCGTCATCGCTGTCGGCTCGTGCAACCGATGTTGCAGCCGACAACAGCAGGAACAGCAGCAGAAGCGACGTGGCGAGGTTGGCAAGGCGCGATGCGATTTGACGGCTCATGGCGGTCCTCCTGTGAGTGGCAGCTTGGATCGCGGCTAGGATGGAGGCGGCGCTCTGCAGAGTGAAATGCGAAACGACTCTGAACGCGATAGCCCCGCGCTATCGTGGCGCGATACGCCGCGGCTATCGAACCGATTGTGGATCGGCATTTCCGCCGGGGCGGCTTCCACTGTTTGATGGCAGGGCGGGCGGACCCGTCTATCCGGAGGAGCGTCTCGTGAAACTGTTCCAAGCCTCTCATGCCAGCGCCGCATTCGCGGTTGCCGCCACATCGGCCTTCTCCTAACGGCTTCCCTTGCGGGCGGCCGGACCACGCGAGTAGTATTTGAACTGAAAGCGGGAGCGCAAAATGACATCCCTTTCGCCGGCCGATTCCGAACGGCTCAAGCTTGCCTTCCAGCGCTGCAGGGACATGGAGGGCACGCTGAACGAGCAGCTCCGAGCCTATGCCGATGCCGGGCGCGAGATCTTTCCTGCCTATGGCGAGGCGGTCGACCATCTGGTGACCAGATTGAACGGGAACGGCGGCGGCGAGAGCGCGCCGCGTCCGGGCGATGCGATGCCGCCGTTCATGCTGCCTGACGAGAGCGGACGTCTTGTCACGTTGTCGTCGCTGCTGGAGAGCGGCCCGGTCGCGGTGATGTTCTTCCGCGGCCATTGGTGCCCCTACTGCCGGCTCAATGTCCGCGCGGTGATCCAGGCGCAGGATCGTATCGATGCGATGGGCGCGCGGGTGGTCGCCATCATGCCGGAGACGCAGGAATATACCGGGACGTTCAGGCTCGACGCCGGCGCGCCATTCCCGATCCTGACCGATCTCGATAACGGCTATGCGTTGTCGCTCAACCTGGCGATCTGGCTTGGCGCCGAGATTCAGCAGCTGTTGTCCTACCAGGACATGGCGAAGTTTCAAGGCAATGATGGCTGGATGCTGCCGATTCCGGCCGTGTTCGTCGTCGGCCGCGACGGGATCGTGAAGGCCCGCTTCGTCGATCCGGATTTTCGTAAGCGCATGGAGATCGACGATTTGCTCGCAGCGCTCGAAATGGCTAGCGGCGAGCGCTAGCTCCAGTATCCCGACGCGCCGCAAGCCCTTCCTTCTCCCCCTGTGGGAGAAGGTGGCGCGAAGCGCCGGATGAGGGGTTGTATCCGCGAGCTCAGCAGCAGTTGTATTCGCGGAGACAACCCCTCACCCGTCTCGCCGCTACTGCGGCGAGCCACCCTCTCCCACAAGGGGAGAGGGTAAGAATGCGCAGGCTCTACCCCGCAATAGCCCGCCAGTCCGCGCCGCGCAGCATGCGCATGATGGCGCTGGCGACCGCCGTGCGCTGCCGGCCGGCGACGCCGTAGAGGTTGACAGTGCGGCGGGCGTCCAGCCCTGTGACCGCGGCGCGCTTCAGGCCCTCCGGAACGGGCGAGGTGCGCGGCACCATGGCAACCCCGATATCGGCCTCCACCAGCTCGATGAGGTCGCGCTCGCTCGAAATCTCGTGGCCATGATCGACGTTGATGCCGTGCTCGCGCAGGCTCGCGGAGATGCGCCCGAAATGCTCGCAGAAGGTTCGGCTGAGCAACTGCTCCGGGCGCAAATCGTCCAACTCGATCGTGTCGCGACCGGCCAGTCGATGCTCTCTGCTGACGACGAGCTCGAAGCCCTCGGTGAAGAGCGGCCAGACGTCGAGCCGATCCCAGGCCTCGTCGATCTCGGCGGCGATGCCGAGCTCGGCATCGCCTTTTCTCAGGTAGTCGCCGACCTCGCGGCTAGAGCCGCGCAGGAAGCGGAATTCGAGCCGGTTGAACTGCCGCCTGATCTGGTTGAGATGGGGAATGAGCAGTGTCAGATCGATCGAATGCGTCAGTGCGATGCGCAGCGCGCCGATCTCGCCGCTCCTAAACGAGGAGGCGAGCGAGCGCGCGCCGGAGGCGGCGTCGTAGCACTGCTTCAGGAGCGGGTGCATGCGCTGGCCGAGCTCGGTCAGCTGCGCCGCCGGCCGCTCGCGACGGAACAGGTCGCCGCCAAGCTCGGCCTCGAGCTGCTTGATTGCCCGCGTCAGCGAGGGCTGTGTCACGTTGCATTGCTCGGCCGCGCGCGTGAAGTTCAATAGCTGCGCCACGGCGAGAAAGTAGCGGACCTGGTGCATCTCCATGGATCGGCTCTCCGGCAGGATCGGCCGGAAATCTAGCCCAACTGGGTGACGAATGACATCCCGGCGGCGATAGCGCGCGCGTATGGTTTCGGAAGCCAGGCGGCATTTCCGTTCGCTCCGGCGATCGTTCAAGGTCTTGCGGAAGCGCGGGCTCGGCCATGCGCCAGCCATCGGAGGACTTGTCATGAACATCCCGGTAAAGCCGCAGACGTCCCAGACTGCTCACTCGCTGGCCGGAAAGGTGGCGCTGGTCACCGGTTCGACCAGTGGAATCGGCCTCGGCATCGCGCGGGCGCTGGCCGCTGCCGGTGCGGACATCGTGCTCAACGGTCTCGGCGCTGCAGCCGAGATCGGGCGCACACGCGAACAGATCGCCGCCGAGTTCGGCGTCAAAGCGAGCTTTTCCCCGGCGGACATGACGCGGCCGAAATCCATCGCCGAGATGATCGCAGCCACCATTGCTCAGACCGGCCGGCTCGATATCCTGGTCAACAATGCTGGCGTCCAGCATGTCGCGCCGCTCGACCGGTTTCCAGTCGAGAAATGGGACCAGATCCTGGCGATCAACCTGACTTCGGCCTTCCACACCACGCGGCTTGCACTGCCCGCGATGCGCCAGAACGGCTTTGGCCGGATCATCAACGTCGCCTCGGCCCATGGCCTCGTCGGATCACCCTTCAAGGCCGCCTATGTCGCCGCCAAGCACGGCATCATCGGCCTTACCAAGGTGACGGCGCTGGAGACCGCCGAAGAGGGCATCACCTGCAACGCGATCTGCCCGGGTTATGTATACACGCCGCTTGTGGAGGCGCAGATTGACGGGCAGGCCAAGGCGCACGGCATTTCGCGCGACCAGGTGATCCGTGACGTTCTGCTGGCGCAACAGCCGAACAAGCGCTTCGCCACGGTTGAAGAGCTTGGCGCCCTCACGGTGTTCCTGTCGACCGCCGCGGCCGCTTCGATCACCGGGATTGCGCTTCCGGTCGACGGCGGCTGGACCGCGCATTGACATGAGCCGGCGTAACAAGCCGCAAGCGGCTGCGAATATTCGGGCGGTGCAGATGCACCAGGAGCGTGACATGAACAGCATGCAGGGCAAGACGCAGACTATTCGGAAGGACCTGCCGGGCCAGATTGTACTGGTGCTCCAGGGCGGCGGCGCGCTCGGATCCTACCAGGCCGGCGTCTACCAGGCGCTGCACGAGGCCGGCATCGAACCGGACTGGATCATCGGCACGTCGATCGGCGCCATCAATGCAAGCCTGATCGCGGGCAACGAGCCGAAACACCGGCTCGCTCGCCTGAAGGAATTCTGGAAGAGAATGGAACAGCATCCGGTCTGGAATCTGCGGACCGCATTTCCCGGCTTCAACGACAAGCTGGCCTATTGGTCGACCGTCACACATGGCATTCCCGGCTTCTTCCGGCCCAATCCGCTGGCGCATGCCGGCGACTCCTATCCGCTGGGAGCCGATCACGCCGGCTTCTATTCGACCGCGCCGCTGGAAAACACGCTTCTCGACCTCGTCGATTTCAGCCTGGTAAATCGCTGCGCGCCACGGCTCACGGTCGGCGCGGCTCATGTCCGCAGCAGCCAGATGCGCTATTTTGACAGCCGCGACGGCGAGCTGACGGTAAAGCACATCATGGCCTCAGGTGCGCTGCCGCCGGCCTTCCCCGCGGTGCGCATCGACGGCGAGCTCTATTGGGATGGCGGCATTCTGTCGAACACGCCGACTGAGGCGGTCTTCGACGACAATCCGCGCAAGGACTCGCTGATCTTCGCCGTCCACCTTTGGAATCCCGTCGGCGCCGAGCCGACGACCATGGCGGAGGTGCTGAACCGGCACAAGGATGTGCAATATTCCAGCCGCATCGCGAGCCAGATCGTCCGTCAGCAACAGGCTCATCGTCTGCGCCATGTCATCAACCAGCTCGCCGCGCGACTGCCCGAGAGCGACCGCAGCGATCCGGCCGTGCGTGAACTGGCGGGCTATGGTTGTCCGACGCGCATGCACGTCGTCCGGCTGCTGGCGCCGCAGCTCGATCACGAGACCCACACCAAGGATATCGACTTCAGCCCGTCCGGCATCATGCGGCGCTGGGATGCGGGCTACGCCCACACAAGGTCCGTGCTCGAACGAAAGCCGTGGGTCGGCGAATTTGATCCACTGTCAGGCGTGGTGCTTCACGAACATATGGAGGACATGCCGATGGCGGCGGAGTGAGCGCCGGACCACGTGTCGCTTCACGCAATGACGATTTGGCCAGGCCGCAGGTCCGGGCTATTGTCGCAGGGTCTGCGTCGAAGGGCTTGCAATTGGTCACTGACAAAGATCTGGAGGCTGCGCTCACTCTCGTCCGGGCTGAAGCCGCAGGACCAGTTGCGGGAGTGTTCGGTCCGGCGTCGTTGACCTGGCGGATCGACAGGGAGGCAGTGATCTTTCTCGGCGCCGGCCGCGCGCTGCTGCTTCAACTGGCGCATCCCTGGGTCGCTGCCGCTATCGCTGAGCATTCGCGGACGCTTGCCGACCCGATCGGTCGCTTCCATCGCACCTTCGGCATCGTCTTTGCCATGGTGTTCGGGCCGCTGGATCGCGCGCTGCTGTCGGCCAGGCAACTGCATGGGCGCCACACCATGATCGTTGGAGAGATGCCCGAGGCCGTCGGCCCCTTCGCGGCGGGCTCGCGCTACTGTGCCAATGAGGTCGCGGCGCTGCGCTGGGTTCACGCGACGCTGGTCGAGACCGCCCTCATGGCGCATGACCTGGTTCTGCCGCCGCTCTCGGTCGAGGAGCGTGAGCGCTACTGGACCGAGAGCCGGCTGTTCGGCGCCTTGTTCGGGTTGACGCCGGATGACCTGCCGGAAAACTGGTCCGCCTTTGCAGCTTATACCGAAGAGATGGCGCAGTCGGAGACATTGACCGTCGGCGCGGCGGCACGCGAGGTCGCCGCACAGATATTCAGTGGCGCGCGTCCGTGGTTGCGGCCACCCCGATGGTACCGCGCCCTCACCGCGAGCATGCTGCCGGAGCGATTGCGGACAGGCTTCGGATTTGAACTCGACGAACGCGACACCAGGGTCGCCGATCGTGCGGTGATATGGATCAAGCGGGTCTATCCGAGACTGCCCGACCGGCTGCGCTATGTCGGTCCCTATCAGGAAGCGCAGGCGCGGCTGAATGGCAGCACCGGGCCCGACTGGATGACTCGCTGTCTCAACAGAGCGTGGATCGGACGGCCGCAGATGGACGATCGTCGTGGCAGGGGGTGAGGTCCTCCGACGCTGACACAACCACCGTCATTGCGAGCGCAGCGAAGCAATCCAGACTGTCTCTGCGGAAAGATCCTGGATTGCTTCGCTCCGCTCGCAATGACGGAGTATGCGGAGGCGCCGTCGCGTCCTCACACCGGCGCCAGCTTCCGGTACAGCGCGCTGTAGGTGCCGGCCGAGATGCTCCACGAGAACGACCGCCCCATGGCGCTGCGGCGCATGGAGTCGAGCTGGTCCTGGGCCATGAAGGTCGAGAACGCCCGGCGGACCCCGCCGAGAAGGGATTCGTGCGAGGGTCTTGAGAACAGGAAGCCGGTCTCGCCGTCGGTGATGGTCTCGGCGAGCCCGCCGGTCTGGTGTCCGATCGGCAACGAGCCGAAGCGCTGGGCGTACATCTGGCTGAGCCCGCACGGCTCGAAGCGCGACGGCATCAGGGTGAAATCGCTGCCGGCAAAGATCCGCCGTGCCCGGGCGTCGTTGAAGCCGATCGCGACCCCGATGGCGTCGGGTCGGCGGCGATGGGCGTCGATCAGCGCCTGCTCGAGCGCCGGCTCGCCCGAGCCGGTGACCACGATCTGCCCGCCGGCATCGACGATCTCGTCGGCCGCCGACAACACCAGGTCGATGCCCTTCTGGTGCACGAGACGCGCGACGATGCCGAACATCGGGCCGCGCGACACCGCGAGCCCGAACTGCTTGCGCACATAATCCGCATTGGCCCTCTTGCCGACCCAGTCGCCGGCGCCGAATTGCTGGGCGAGCTGGGCGCAGGAGCGCGGGTCCCAACTCTCGTCGATGCCGTTGAGGATGCCGGTGAGCTCGGCCGCGTCGGAGCGCAGCCGCAACAGGCCTTCCAGGCCGCAGCCGAACTCGGGCGTGGTGATCTCGTGCGCATAGGTGCCGCTGACGGTCGTCAGGTGGGACGCATAGACCAATCCCGCCTTCAGGAATGACACCTTGTCGTAGAACTCGACGCCGTCGATGTGGAAGGAGCTTTCCGGTGCGCCGATCCGCCGCAGCGAGTCCTTCGGGAAGAGGCCCTGATAGGCGAGATTATGGATGGTCAGGATCGACGGGACCTTGCTGCCGCGCCAGGCGAGGTAAGCCGGCACGAGCGAGGCCTGCCAGTCATTGGCATGGATCAGGTCTGCTGCCCAATTCTTGTCCAGATTGCCCGCGGCCAGCTCAGCGGCTGCCGAGGCAAAGCGGGCGAAGCGGATGTCGTTGTCCGGCCAGTCGCGCCCGGACTCGTCGCCATAGGGGTTGCCGGGACGGTCGTAGAGCTGCGAGCACAACAGCACATAGACCGGCAAGCCGTCCTTGGTTGCGGCGCGGCCGAGCGAGCAGGCCGGCATCTCCGCGAAGGCGGGGCAGCGGCCGACGACCTGAATATGCGTGAGTTGCTCGATGATGTCGCGATAGCCGGGGAGCATGATCCGGATATCGGCGAAAGGGCGAAGGGCTCGGGGGAGGGCGGCGGAAACGGCACCAAGTCCGCCGACGCGGACGAAGTCGTCCATCTCTGTCGTGACGAACAAGACCCTCAAGGATGATCGCCCTCTGCCGGAGCCCGACTGCTGTTATGCAAGAACGGGTCCAGTTGCCCTGAAATTTCCAAGCCCGCCTACACGGCGCGTCCGTTCGGTAAAGACTTTCCTACTCAGCCGCCGCCCTCTAGGGTCGGCGCACCAACAAGAGAGAACATCGATTGTTCCTAAGCGGCCCAAGGACGTAAGCAAGTATGCAGCTAGCAGATAAGCATGAGGGGACGACGACAAAGGCCTTCGCCGGCCTGCGGGTCCTGGATTTTTCGACCACCATCGCCGGTCCCCACTGCGCGCGGATGCTCGCTGACATGGGTGCCGAGGTGATCAAGATCGAGACCGAGGGCGGCGAGACGATGCGGACCCGGCCGCCGCTGCGCAAGGGGTGCAGCACCGTGTTCGGCCAGCTCAATGCCGGCAAGAAGAGCGTCGTGCTCGACCTGAAATCCGAGGACGGCAAGGAGGCGGTTCGCCGGCTGGTCGCGACCGCCGACATCCTGGTCGAGAATTTCCGTCCCGGCGTGATGCGCCGCCTGCGGCTCGACTACGATGCCTTGCGTCCGCTCAATCCGAAGCTGATCTACTGCTCGATCTCGGGCTACGGCCAGACCGGACCGTCGGCCGAACTGCCGGCCTATGCGCCGGTGATCCATGCCGCCTCCGGCTACGACATGGCGCATCTTGCCTACCAGCCCGGACGCAACCGTCCGGATTATTGCGGCATCTACCATGCCGACGTCGTCACCGGCACCTACGGCTTTGGCGCGATTGCATCCGCGCTCTATCAGCGCACCGTCACCGGCCGCGGCCAGCATGTCGACGTCTCCATGCTGGAGTCCATGCTGACGTTGACCGTGATCGAGTTGCAGAGCTCGCAGTTCGCGGTGAAGCCGCCGCCGCGTCCGATGTTCGGCCCGACCGAGACGGCGAACGGCTACGTCATGATCACGGTTGCGAGCGAGAAGACGTTCCAGGGATTGATGGGCGTGATCGGCCGGCCCGACTGGATTTCCGATGCGCGCTTCTCCACCTATGCGGCGCGCCGCGAGAACTGGGCGGACTTGATGGACGGTGTCGAGGCATGGTCGCGGCAGCTTTCGACAGATGAATGTCTCGTTGCATTGGGCGTCGCCGGCGTGCCGGCTTCGGCCTACCGCACCGTATCTGAAGCGCTACGGGATCCTCAGCTCGCGCACCGGCAGGCGCTCTCTGCTGTCGAGGACGAGGGCGGCTCCTTTCAGATCCTCAACTTGCCATTCCGGATGTCCGATGCCGACACGACGCCCGGCAAAACGATGGCCGTGCTCGGCGAGCACACGCGCGAATTGCGCGAGGAGATCGGCCTCGCGGGTGGCGCGTCAATTCCGTCCGGCAAAGCCGCCGCGCAAGGCTGACGGACGGCTTCGTACGGCAAGCAATGCGGCCTTGCGCGCGGCCGGCTTGCCAGCATCCGCCAGCGTAAACTAGACAGGTCCGGGTTTGTCTGGCTCCGCCACTCATGGCATGGTGGCGGCGATAATAACAAGCATGCGGGAGGACGCTGATGAAGAGTTTCAAGGTCGCCGATTTCAAGGCGCCGCTGCAGGAGTTCGACGAGGCCACGCCGCAGCCGTCCGGCACGCAGGTACTAATCAAGGTGAAGGCGGCGGGCGTCTGCCACAGCGACCTCCATATCTGGGAAGGCGGCTACGATCTCGGCCACGGCCGCAAGCCGCTGTCGCTGAAGGATCGCGGCATCAATCTGCCGCTGACCATGGGCCACGAGACCGTCGGCGAAGTTTTGGCCTTCGGGCCGGACGTCAAGCCGGCCGATCAGGGCGACCTGAAGCTCGGCGATGTCGGCCTGGTCTATCCCTGGATCGGCTGCGGCAAATGCGCGACCTGCCTTGCCGGCGATGAGAACATGTGCCTGACACCGCGCTCGCTCGGGGTCTATTGCGACGGCGGCTATGCCGATCACATGCTGGTGCCGCATCCGCGCTATCTGCTCAACCTCAGGGGGCTAGATCCGGCGACCACCGCGCCCTATGCCTGCTCGGGCGTCACCACCTACAGCGCGCTGAAGAAGGTCGAGCAGCATTTCGACACCCCGATCGTGATGTTCGGCGCCGGCGGTCTTGGCCTGATGGCGCTGTCGCTGCTCAAGGCGATGGGCGGCAAGGGCGCGATCATGGTCGACATCGACGCCAGGAAGCGCGAGGCGGCGGAGAAGGCCGGCGCGCTGGCGACCGTCGATCCCAAGGCGCCGGATGCGCTTGAGCAGCTCGCGAAGAAAGCCGGCGGGCCGATCTGCGCGGTGATCGACCTCGTCGGCAACGCCGCCACCACGCAGCTCGGTTTCGACTGCCTGACCAAGGGTGGCAAGCTCGTCCTCGTCGGCCTGTTCGGCGGCGGCGCGACTTGGGCGCTGCCGCTGATTCCGATCAAGGCGGTGACGATCCAGGGCAGCTATGTCGGCAATCTGCGCGAGACGCAGGAGCTGCTCGAGCTTGTCCGCAGCAAGAAAGTGCCGCCGATCCCGGTGACGCCTGTGCCGCTCAACAAGGCCAACGACGCGCTGCTGCAATTGCAGCAGGGCGCCGTGGTCGGGCGCACGGTGCTGACGCCGTAATACCGCTCTCACTCCTCGTCATTGCGAGCGAAGCGAAGCAATCCAGAGTCTTTCCGCAGTCACAGTCTGGATTGCTTCGCTTCGCTCGCAATGACGGCGTCTCTCCTTTCTTCGCGCAGGAACCCCATGTCCGCAAACAACGCCTTCCATATTGCCGTGCTCGCCGGTGACGGCATCGGTCCCGAGGTCATGGCGCCGGCGATCGAGGTGCTGCGCAAGATCGAGGCGAAGTCGGGCTTGAGCTTTCGTTTCACCGAGGCGCCCGCTGGCGCCAACAACTATCTCGCGACCGGCAAGTCGATGCCGGATTCGACGATCAAGCTGTGCGAGGAGGCGGACGCGATCCTGCTCGGGGCCTGCGGGCTGCCGTCGGTGCGCTACCCCGACAATACCGAGATCGCGCCGCAGATCGAGCTACGCTTCATCTTCGATCTCTATGCCGGCGTACGCCCGGCGCGGCTGATTCCGGGCGTGCCGAGTCCCATCGTCGGTGCCGACAAGCGCGGCATCGATCTCGTCGTGATCAGAGAGTCGACCGAAGGCCTGTTCGCCTCGATGGGCAAGGGCGTCGTCACGCACGAGGATGCGCGCGAGACGCTGGTGATCACGCGCAAGACTTCCGAGCGCTTGTTCGAGTTTTCGTTTCGGCTGGCCGAGCGGCGCAAGGCGCGCGGCAAGCCGGGCGTTCTGACCTGCGTCGACAAGGCGAACGTGTTCAAGGCCTTTGCCTTCTTTCGCGGTATCTTCGACGAGATCGAGAAGCGTCACCCCGGGGTGAAGACCGACCGGCTCTATGTCGATGCCTGTTCGGCGATGCTGGTGAAGCGTCCCTGGGATTTCGACGTGATGGTGATGGAGAACATGTTCGGCGACATCGTCTCCGACATCGCCGCGAGCCTGATCGGCGGCCTCGGCATGGCGCCGTCGGCCGACATTGGCGACAAGTACGCCGTGTTCCAGCCGTGCCACGGCACCGCGCCCGACATCATGGGGCAGGGCAAGGCCAATCCCACCGGCATGATTCTGTCGGCCGCAATGATGCTGGACTGGCTCGGCGACAAGCACGGTGTCGAGGGCGCCGCCGAGGCCGGCGAGAGTATCGAGCGTGCGGTGGACCGGATTTATGCCGGCGGCATCAAGCCGATGGAGTTCGGCGGCAGCAACGGCACCGCCGACATCACGAAAGCAGTGCTTGCCGCGCTCTAGCGGTCAGGCACAGGGAAAGGGGACCTCGTGCCCTCCTTCGTAGATCACCAGCGACGCCAGTGATGGTGGTGACCCCAGCCCCACGGACGCGGACCGTAGAAGCGTCGCGGACCGCCGTAATAACCGTAGGCGCCGTAATAGTTGGGACGCCAGAAGCAGCGGCCCCAGGGATTGCAGACCCAGCGTACCTGCTCGATGTCGGCGGCCGGACCGCTTGCAATTCGATCCGCCTGCGGGATGCCGTTCGGCATCGCCGCGAGCGCCGGTCCCGAAGCGAGCGCCACCCCGCTCATGGCAGCCAGGGCAAAAGCAGCAAACTTGAGTTTCATCGCAATCTCCTCGCAATCTCCCTCTTGGTGGCGGAAGAACACTCGGAAGATCAATTGGTTGCTATCGCGTCGCAGGCGCGCGAGGAATTTAATCTTCCTGAACGCCGGTTCAGCTTCAGCGCCCCTGGAACTGCGGCTTGCGCTTCTCCATGAAGGCCTGCCGGCCCTCGCGGAAATCCGCACTGTCCATGCAGGCGTTGCCGATCGCCTTGATCGCGTCCATGTCGCGCTGGCTTTCGTCCTTCAGCACTTGCGCTATGGTGATCTTGGCGGCCTTGATCGCCAGTGGCGCGTTCTCCGAAATGCCCTGGGCGATCGCCATGGTCTCGCCCCAGAGATGATCGTCCGGAACTACGCGCTCGACGAGGCCAATGCGCAGCGCCTCGGCGGAGTCGATGCGCATGCCCGTGTACATCAGCAGCCGCGCCCAGGACGGGCCGACCAGCGACACCAGGTGCCGCAATCCGTCATAACCATAGGCGATGCCGAGCTTTGCGGCGGGAATGCCGAACTGGCTGGCATGCGCAGCGATGCGGATGTCGGCGAGCATTGCGACCTGCATGCCGCCGCCGAGGCAAAAGCCCTGGATGCAGGCAATGGTCGGCTTGGGATAGTCGGCGAGCAGTGCGCGCTGGGCGGCGCTGCGCTTGGCGTATTGTTCGGAAGCAGCGGCGTTGTGGCGGGTCTTCTCGAACTGGCTGATGTCGGCGCCCGACACGAACGCCTTGCCGCCGGCGCCGCGCAGGATCACGACGCGGACCGCCGCGTCGTCGCGCAGGCTGGTCAGCGCCTCGCCGAACCCCTCCCACATCTCCAGCGACATCGCGTTGCGCTTGTCGGGATTGTTGAAGGTGATCACGCCGACGCCGCCCGTGGCGTGCTTGAGGATCTTGCCGTCGGCGTATAAGCTTTCGGTTGTGTTGGATATCTCAGGCATTGCGCACCCGCTCGTCGTTGGCGGGGCGCAATGTGCGACCGCGGCGAGGCCGGGGTCAACCGCGGCAGGGCGAGGGGCTTTGCATCCGCCTGTGCCGCAATTGCATGGCGCGGTCGCGCTTACTGCACCATGTGCGCAGTGAGCGGGTGATGGGCGGCATTGCTGAAGAACGCTGCCTCTTCGGCCGTGGCCTCCAGCAACTGCTCGTCCTGATTATAGACGTCATTGCGGAATTGCACGGTCTGGTCTTTGCTCATCCACGCTGTGAGATAGATCCAGGCCACCGGCACCTTCTTCACCATCGCGACCTCGAGATGCCGTCCGCTGGCGATTTCGGCGTCGATCGCAGCACGGCTCCATTTCGGCTGGTCCCTCAGCAGCCAGGCGGCGAGATCGCGTACGTTGTCGACGCGCGAACAGCCGTGGGAATCGAAGCGATAGTCGTCGCTGAACAGATTGCGCTGGTTGGTATCGTGCATGTAGACCGAATAGGGGTTCGGCATGTCGATCTTGACCGCGCCAAGCGCGTTGAAGGTGCCGTTCTGCTGGCGCACGGTGAAATTCGGGGTGTGCGTGCCCGACCAGTCGACCGAATGCGGATCGATCGGATTGTCGTGGCCGTCGAGCACCTCCATGTGCATGCGCGACAGGTAGCCGGGGTCCTTGCGCATATGGGCGGAAATCTCGGTCTTGGCGATCGAGGACGGCACCGTCCAGGTCGGGTTGAGGACGACGCTGGTGATCGACGCGGTCAGCGTCGGTGAAGGCTTTTCGGTCTTGCCGACGATCACGCGATAGCGCCGCACCACGACGTCGTTCTCGATCGCCTCGGCAAAGGCGGCGGGGATGTTGACCACGACATAGCGCTGGCCGAAGCCGAAATTCATGTTCTCGAGCCGCTCCAGCGAAGCCTCCAGCTGGCGGATGCGTTTCTGCACCGACACGTTCATCGCGGTGATCGTGCGCGGGCTCATCAATCCCGTTGGCGCCAGTCCATGGCGGGCCTGGAAGCGTTTCACAGCGTCCGCCACATCCTGATCGAAGGCGCCGCTCGTCTTGTCCGCCACAAGATCGCCGGAGACGATCAGCCGCTTGCGCAGCAACTCGTCGTTCGCACCTTGGACGTCGAGCGCGAACTTGGCGTCGGCCGGGATCATCGGCCAGCCGCCGCGCACCGCGATATCGGAATAGCTGAAGGCCGCGTCCTTGATCCGCTGTGCGGAGCCCTCGTCATAGGTCGGCTCATGCGTCAGCGCGAGCGCCGCGGCCGAGCGGCTCTCCGGGGTCTTAGCGGGCGAAGAGGTCGTAGCTTTCGGCGCGGCTGCATGGGCCGGATTGGCGGCAGCCGGCACGGTGCCGGCCGCCGTCGCCGGCTTGGGGCCGGCCTGTCCCGTGGTCTCGGTCTGCGCAGGCGCGGAGGCGCTGGCGAACAGGCCCATGAACCAGCCCGTGGCAATGATCACGGCATAGCGCTTCGACATGTGTCTTATCTTTCCCCATGAGCACGAGGCCCGGGCGGGCGCTCGCATTGGCAATTCCCGGCCACCGGTGCCGATTCGCGAAAATCGGCGGGAGGCTAGCGCCTCGGGATTGTGGTCCCCTTAACCGTGGCGCATCGCGAGCCCCGCGCGTTTCGATGCGGGTCTCTCGATTGGGTCGCAACAGGAGCGGGATGGGTTCGCGAAAACGCGACGCATGGCGGGCATGAGTGCCAAGAAAAAGGAGCGGTCAGGCCGCCCCGAGAACCAACGGCCACGCGCGCTGCGCGCGGGCCCGGATCTGATCCGGTACGTCCGATCCAGTACGTTCGATCCAGTCGGTCTCGTTCAATCCGGCCGCGCCCCGTGACGCGGCGGATTGAACATCGGCCATAAAGGCCAGGCCGTCGATCGATCCTTAGGCTTCGTTCGCCGCGATCGATTCCATCAGCGAGACCAGCTGACGCTGTACCGTCTGGTCCTTGATCTTGCTGTAGGCGCGCAACAGGCGGAGGCTGAAAGCGCTGTCGAGGAAGAGCAGGCTCTCGACTTCGCGCGCCTTGTTGTCGCCGTCATAGAAGAAGGTGACGGGCACATCGAGGGCGGTGGCGATCTGCTGAAGCCGAGCCGCGCCGACGCGATTGACGCCCTTCTCGTATTTCTGGACCTGCTGGAAGCTGACGCCGAGCTTGTCGCCCAGCTCCGCCTGCGAGATCTTCATCTCGACACGACGCAGACGGATGCGTTTGCCCAGCTCAATGTCGGGCTTGCCGGCACTGCGCTGCTTCATTCTTTTCGCCGCTGTTTTCATACTTTTTCTCATCGTTCTTCGGTTGGAAATCCCCCGAAGAGGTGGGTCAGGGGTTCGCCCATATACTCGTCCTTGAATTCATGCGGATGCACGAACTCTTCCTTAAACCACGGGAATCGCGCCGGATTGAAAGCTTCGATCAGCCAGTCAATCATGTGCCGCACTCTCGGTATCCGGCCGCTACCGGGGTGGTAGGACAGCCAGATATCCAGCGGTCTGTTCAGCTCGACCTCCAGTGGAATCAACTTCCCGCCAAGCGCAATGGCGTAGCTCGGGAATACGCCGATGCCGGCACCGTTCGCGACAGCCCAGTAGTTGGCGCTTGAGACGTTGGTCTTCATGACCAGAAGGTCACGTTCCGAAACGCCCGGGAAGAAGCTTTCGAACGATTCCTTGGCGGCGAGCTGGTCCGCGAATTGCAGCACCAGGCGGTGCTTGATCAATTCCGCCGCGGTCCGCGGCGCGCCATGCTTTGCGATGTATTTCTCGGCGGCCCAGAACATCAGATGCATGCGGCCGAGCCGCACCAGCTTGATGTCGAGCGCTGAAGGCCGCGACAGGTGGATGGCGACATCAGCCTCATGGCGGGAGACGTCGGCCGAGCGCATCGCGCAATGCAGATCGACCAGGATCTTCGGATAGGCCTGCTGGAATTCGACCAGCCGCGGAGCGAGCCAGAACGTCCCGAGCCCCTCGGTGACGGCGACGCGGACTTCGCCGGACAGCGCGTTGGCCATCGAATCGCTGGCGCGCAGGACGTCGAAGGTGGCCGCTTCCATCCGCTCGACGGCGGAGACCACCAGCGCGCCGTCGTCGGTCAAATGGGTGCCGTGGACGTCGCGGGTGAACAGGGTGGTGCCGGTCTGGCGCTCGAAATCATCAATCCGCCGGCGGACGGCGTTGATCGACAGCGACAGGCGTTCGGCCGCCGAGCGGAAACTGCCGCATCGGACGACTTCCAGGAATATCCGCGCGGCATCCCAATCCGAGAGGCCGCTGAGATTTGTCTTTGAGCGTTCTTCCAGTGGAACGCCCCTTTCCGCCACGGAGTGCATACAAGTCCCTTCCGAGCGCTAAACTGGCAGAATCTAGCGCGAACCACAACCACGGCGGGTTGGGGATCGGCGAGTTTTGAACGCCATCCTTACCGTGCTAAAGGTGGTATTGGAGTGTGCCGGGGCTGGGGAATCGGGCAATTAATCGCCCGGAAGAGGGGTGTGCGTGCGTTCCGTTGCGAGCCTTGAAATGGCTGCGGGATTGCAGGGTTCGTCTGAACCCAAAGGTGGCGTGCGAGTGTTTGCGCGGCCTTGCGAGCAACCTTGCGAAGTGGATCATTTTCAACGCGCCAGGCGTTTCATCCGTGAGTGCTTCGAGCCTTGCGCGCGCAGCGCCGCGACAGCCAATGGAACTGCGGTTTCGAAGCAGAAACATACTGAAATCGTATTCGAAGGCGCGGACTCGCCATGCTATCTTGCATTTGGCATGGGGGCCGAGGGGATGGTCACAAATACTTCTCGCAGGCCGAATTAACGGAAAGAACGCCGGTGTCGCATTCAGTCGAACAATTGCAGTCGGTGCTGGAGACGCTTGAGGAGTGCCGCAAGGTTCTCAACGAGAGCAACAGCCGTGAGTCGGCCGAGCTGCTGTCCATCGTCATCCTCGATGTGCGGATGCGACTCAAAGGAATTGACGATGCCGATCTCAAGGCATTGTGCGACGAAATGCTGCGGGGCGCTGCCAGCGAACCGCCGCCGCCTTCCAAGCAGACGCAGGACCAGCCCCGGCGTCCGCTGCTCCGCGTGGTGAAGTAGCCGCGCCGCCGAATTTCGCTTTTTCGCGAGATTTGTGCGCGTCCCGATGCCGCATCTGTGATTGCAGACGGCATCGGGAGGAGCCCTGGTTTGATAGCGCCTCAGTTGCGCATTCTCCGGCATCGGTTACACCAGAGCCGGTTCGGCTCCGATCCCTCGTGCATTTTCGCACGCGGCTTGGAGCATGAGATGGCTCCGACTTCATCATGCAAAATGTTTCGATCCCGGCGGCGCTGATTGCTGGCCTCGTCAGCTTCCTTTCTCCCTGCGTCCTGCCTCTGGTCCCGCCCTATCTGATCTATCTGACGGGCGCCACGATCGAGCATGTCGAGAGCAACGAGCCGGTTGCGGCCTCGAAGCGCGCGATCATGATGTCGGCGCTGCTGTTCGTGCTCGGTTTCTCCACAGTCTTCGTGGCGCTCGGTGCCAGCGCCTCGCTGATCGGTGGGCTGATCCGCGCCTGGTCGGCCGAGCTGTCGATTCTCGCCGGAATCGTCATCATCGTGATGGGTCTGCACTTCCTGGGACTGACGCGGATCGGCCTGTTGATGCGCGAGGGCCGGTTGCCGATCCCGAGGCCGGTCGGCCTCTGGGGCGCCTACATCATGGGGCTCGCTTTCGCCTTCGGCTGGACTCCCTGTATCGGCCCGATCCTGGCCGCGATCCTCTCGATCGCGGCAGCCGAAGCGACGGTGACCAAGGGCGCCGGCCTGCTCGCGGTCTATTCCGCCGGCCTCGGCATTCCCTTCCTGATCGCCGCCCTGATGATCGAACAGTTTTCTACACTGTTCGCACGCATGAAGGGCCAGCTCGTCAATGTCGAGCGCGCCATGGGCGTGTTGATGGTGATCACCGGCATCGGATTTCTCACCGGCGCGGTTTCGAACGTGAGCATCTGGCTGCTCGAGACGTTCCCGGCGTTGCAGACGATCGGGTAGAGCCTCAGCCGGGTGCGACGCTCACCTCTCGATGCGATTCCATGTGGTCGCTCCGGGATAGTGGCCGCCTGCAAGGCGGCCACTATCCTTCGTCACGTCTCTGATCAATCGATTTCCTGAACGACCGTTCGGGAGCCCGGATCCACGAGCATCACGCGGTCGCCGGAATAGACGTAGCGATACTTGGTGAGCGAGGGGCCCCAGTCTGGCGGAACGGCCTCGAGCTCGACGTCGCTTGGCACCGTCGCGCCGATGATGATCTTTTCCTTCGTCGTCACCGGATGGACGCGATGCTCCGTGATGTAGGACTTGATCCTGGTTCGGTACTCCGGCTCGATCTGAACCGTCGCGTGACCGGTTCCAGTCGTCGTCACCACGGTCGACTGCGCGAAAGCGCCGGTCGAAATCAGGACCACCGCGGCGGAAAGCAGCAACAGCTTCTTCATCTTGTGCTCCTCGTTGGAATATGCGCCGCGACAACCTCTCATCGCAGGCGACGTTCCCTCGGGAGTAGGAACAAATTGCCGGTTTTTCCCGTTCGTAAATGGGCCGATGTCCGGTGAACTGGAGGGGGAATGAAGCTGAAGATAGCGACTGCAGCGCTGATGGTTGCTGTAATGTCCCTGCCGGTGTTCGCGGCCGACTAAGGCCGCCCATACAGCCTGCCGCGCACCAATAGAGACGCCAGTTGCAGTGCAACAGGTCGTGTAGGAATAGCCCTGCGACGAAGAATACCTCCAGCGCACGCGAAATGACTTCCGTCCCGCCGAGGTTTTACATACGCTTCCCTTTCGCAAGCCGCATACCGGCTGCGCTCACGGCCAGGCTACAGGGCTGGAGCATCAAAGGGAGGGGAGACGATGAAGCGAAGGTCATTTCTCGCTGGTATCGGCGCGACCACTGCGGCGGCTACGATGGGCATGCCGTCGATCCTCAGGGCGCAAGCGCCGATCACGCTGAACGGCGCGGTCCAGTTCAACGACGACCATGCCTTCAACCGGGCGCTGATCCGGTTCGAAGAGCTGGTCAAGAAGTACTACGGCAAGCCTGTCAACTTCACACTGCACAAGAACTCCTCGCTCGGCCTTGAGAAGCAGTATTTCGAGTACATGTCGCAGGGCAAGGCGGTCGATTACGGCATCGTCTCGCCGGCTCACATGTCGACCTTCGCCAAGGCGGCCCCGTTTATCGATGCGCCCTTCGTGTTCAAGGGCATCGAGCACATGAACAAGGTCGTCGAGGCCAATATCCTGGCGCCGATCGCCGACGAAGTCGCTGCGAAAGCCGAGGTCGTTCTGATCGGTTATTCCGGCGGCGGCATCCGCAACATCTTCGCCAACAAGCCGCTTAGGAATCTCGCCGATCTCAGAGGGCTCAAGGTTCGCGTGCAGGGCGCGCCGATCTGGTCGAAGACCTTTGCAGCTGTCGGCATGAGCCCGACCGTGATCGCCTATAATGAGGTCTACAACGCCATTCAGAACGGCGTGATCTCGGCCGGCGAAAACGAGGCGGCCGGTGTCGAGGCGATGAAGTTCTACGAAGTCGCACCCCACCTCAGCCTGACACAGCACGCGGTATCGATCCGGCCGATTTGCTTCTCGGTGAAAACGCTGAAGACCTTGCCGAAGGATCTGCAGGACGCGATCATGAAGGCCGGCAAGGAGGCCGGCGATTATGGCCGCCAACTGGAGTCAAGCGAGGAAGTCGTCAAGCTCGACGCGCTGGAGAAGGCCGGCAAGCTCAAGCGCGTTCCGTTCGAGGAGCGCGACGCCATGAAGAAGCTCGCCGATCCCGTGATGGCCACCTATGCCAAGGAAATCGGCGCCGAGGGCATCTTCGAAAAGATCAACGTCGCCTGAGAAACGTCGCTGCCCACGCGACAGGAAGTCGGGGCAAGCCAGACGGCTTGCCCCGTTCCGTGATTGTGATCCCCCGGAGCCATGATGACTGAAATATCGATGCCGCCGAACCCGTCGCCATGGCGCCGAGCAACGGCGGCCTATGCAAAACTGCTGGAAATCCTGCTCGCCGCCTGTGTCGGCATTCTGGTCGTTCCGGTCACGCTGCAGATCATCTCGCGCTACACGCCGTTCATTCCGTCCTACATCTGGACCGAGGAGATGGCGCGCTTCCTGTTCGTCTGGACGATCATGATCGGCGCCATGGTCGGCATAAGGGAGTCGCAGCATTTCGAAGTCGACGTCTGGCCCGATTTGTCACGCCGAAGCGAGGCCGCGGTGCGGATTCTCGCGCGGCTCGGCGTCCTGGCGATGGCCGTGGTGTTCGTGTGGGCAGGGCTCGAATTCACGCGGTTCGCCTGGAACCGAACGTCGGAACTGGCGGATCTGCCGCTCTGGATGATCCATGTCGCCTGGCCAGTGGCCGGCGTGACGTGGATCGTGTTTGCCGGTGAACAGATCGTCGACGAGATGCGGATCCTGGCTGGGGCAAATCGATGAGCGGCAATATTCTTTCCGCCGGACAGGCCGCCATGGTCCTGTTCGGGACTTTCGTTGGCCTGCTCATCATTCGCGTGCCGGTCGCCTTCGCGCTCGGGCTTGCCTGTGTGCCGATCCTTTTGATCGAGCCGCGCCTGTCGATCATGACGCTCGCACAGGAAACCTTCAACGCCTACAATTCGTTCATCCTGCTGGCGGTGCCGTTCTTTCTGCTGACCGCCAATTTGATGAGCATCGGCGGCATCACCGACCGCCTGGTCGCGTTGTCGCGCTCGATGGTCGGGCACTGGCCGGGATCGCTGGCGCAGATCAATGTCGTGCTGTCGGTGTTTTTTGCCGGCATCTCCGGCTCCTCCACCGCGGATGCGGCGAGCCAGTCCAAGATATTCATCGACGCCCAGACCAAGGAAGGCTACGACCTCTCGTTCTCCATCGCCATCACCGCGGTCTCCGCGGTGCTCGCGGTCATCATCCCACCCTCGATCCTGATGATCGTATGGGGCGGACTGATCTCGACTTCGATCGCCGCGATGTACCTCGCCGGCATCGTGCCGGGCCTGTTGATCGCCGGCGCGCAGATGGCCACCGTGCACGTCTATGCCGTGCGCCGCGGCTATCCGACCTATCCGAAGGACAGCTGGCGGGACATGTGGTGGGCGATCTTGCGGTCGATACCGGCGCTGACGACGCCGTTCATCATCGTCGGCGGCATCTTGCTGGGATGGTTTACCGCGACCGAATCCGCATGCGTCGCGGTGCTCTATTCCATTGCGCTATCGACGTTCTTCTACCGTGAAACCGGCGCGAAAGAACTCTACAAGGCGCTGCTCGATACCGGGCGTCTGGCCGGTGTCGCGCTGTTCTGCGTCGGCACCGCGAGCGCGTTCGGCTGGCTCTTGGCCTATTACCGGATCCCGCAGGAACTGCTGGCCAACGTCTCGACCTGGGGCATGGGCGCGATCGGGGCCGGCTTCTTTATTTCGTTCTGCTTCCTGGTGGTGGGCTGTTTCCTCGACGCCATTCCGGCGATCATCATTGTCGGCACGGTGCTGGAGCCGTTGGCGAAATCGGTCGACCTGCATCCGGTGCAGTTTGCGATCATCTCGATCGTCTCGCTGGCCTTCGGGCTGGTGACGCCGCCCTATGGCCTGTGCCTGATGATTGCCTGCTCGATTGCAGGGGTGCGGCTGCGCTATGCGCTGAAGGACACGGTGATCATGCTGGTGCCGATGCTGCTGGTGCTGGCCGCGCTGATCATCTGGCCGAGTGTATCGCTGTTCCTGCCGCGCCTGCTCGTGCCGGAGATGTTGAAATGAGCGGGGCGCGATCCCGCGGCCCTGATGCCGCGGGATCGGTCCATTTTGCCTACAGATTGCTTTCGGTGATCGCGGCGTAGACCATGCTGCGCAGCTCGCGCCGGATCGGGTAGGCGCTGGACGGCAGCACCTGCGTCATGAAGACCGTAATCAGCTCCTCGGCCGGGTCGATCCAGAACGAGGTGGTGGCCGCGCCGCCCCAATTGTATTCGCCGGGGCTGCCGGCGATCAGCGTCTCGGACGGACGCATGGTCACGGCAAAGCCGAGGCCGAAGCCGATTCCGTTGTAGGTAGCTTCCGAGAACAGCGAGCGCGATACCTCGGGCAGGAAGCGGCCGCCCGGAATGTGATTGGCCGTCATCAGTGCCAGCGTCTTCGGCCCGATCAGCCTGACGCCGCCGAGCTCGCCGCCATTGAGCAGTGCGCGGCAGAAGGTGAGATAGTCGGCAACGGTCGAGCACAGCCCGCCGCCGCCGGAGATGAAGGACGGCGGGGTGAGGAACGAGCTCGTCGCCGGATCGTCCTGCAGCGTCAGGCCCTCCCTGCGCTGACCGGCATGGAAGGTCATGCCGCCACCCGGGTCGGCGGAATAGCAGGCCGCGAAGCGATGCGCCTTGGACGCAGGGACGTGGAAGTCGGTGTCGGTCATGCCGAGCGGATCGAGGATCCGTGTTTTGAGGAACGTCTCGAACGGCATGCCTGAGATCTTGCCGATGAGATAGCCGAGCACGTCGGTTGCGACCGAGTAGTTCCAGGCCTCGCCCGGCGAGAACTCCAGCGGAATCTTTGCGAGGCTCTCGATCATGGTCTGGAGCGTGCCGGATTTCTCGACCTCGCCGATTTTCTCGGCGCGATAGGCGGCATCGACGTTGGAGCGTTGCTGGAAGCCGTAGGTGAGGCCGGCCGTATGACGCAGCAGGTCGACGATCAACATCGGCCGGGACGGCGGCCGGGTCAGGAAGGCGGGCGAGGTGCCGGCGACAAAAACGCCGAGATCCTTCCATTCCGGAATGTATTTGGCGACAGGCTCGTCGATCGCAACGAGGCCTTCCTCGACCAGCATCATGAAGGCGACGCTGGTGAGCGGCTTGGTCATGGAATAGATGCGGTAGATGGTGTCGTCCTTGACCGGCGCCTTGCGCTCGACGTCGGCAAGGCCCTGGACCGAGCTGTGCGCGACCTTGCCACGGCGATAGACTAGCAGATGGCTGCCCGGGAAGCGACCGGCATCGATGTACCGGTTCTTCAGATGCGCATCGATCCGATCGAGCGCGGCCTTGGACATGCCGACGGATTCAGGCGAGGCGGGGGTCGGGGCGAGCATCAGTTCCTCCGGGCGGTTTTTCTCAGGAGGTTGATAGCCGAAATGGCAGCCCCATTCCAAGCGCATCGCGCTTAACGCGGCCCCCCCCGATTGGTATAGTCTCCACCTTGGAACGCCTCCAAGGAGCCCCTAAGGGGCCAACGAGAAAATCGCAGGCAAACGCACCATGACCCAGTTCAACGAGACCGAGCTCACCCAAGCCGTCGTCCAGAGCTTCGACAACACGCCGAATCCCCGCGCGAAATTCCTGCTCCAGGAATTGGTGAAGTCGCTGCACGATTACGTGAGCAGGACGGGTCTCACTTTTGAGGAGTGGAACTACGCCATCGATTTCCTGACCCGCACCGGCCAGAAATGCACCGACACTCGTCAGGAGTTCATCCTGCTGTCCGACGTGCTCGGCGTCTCCATGCTCGTCGATGCCGTCAACCACCGCGACCGCGAGGGCGCGACCCAGACCACGGTGCTCGGCCCGTTCTATGTCGGCGAGCACAAGGTGACCGCACACGGCACCGATATCTCCCCGAACAATCTGACTGGCGAGCGGATGTTCGTGCAGAGCCGCGTCACCGATCTCAAGGGCAAGCCGCTTGCGGGCGTGCCGGTCGACGTCTGGCACGCCGACGATGACGGCTTCTACGATTCACAGAAGCCGAACTACGACGAAGTCGGCGCCTCGGCGCGGGCGCGCTTCATCACCGATGACGACGGCCGCTTCTTCTTCCGGACCATTTTGCCGTGCAGCTACCCGATCCCGACCGACGGTCCCGTGGGCGAGATGATCATGCAGACCAAGCGGCATCCGATGCGCCCGGCGCATGTCCATTTCCTGGTGAATGCGAAGGGCTTTGAGCCGCTGATCACCCACGTCTTCATGGGCGGCGATAAATATCTGGATTCCGACGTGGTGTTCGGGGTCAAGGACGACCTCATCGCCAGGATCGAGCCGCGCAACGATCCCACAATGCCCGACGGCTCCAAGGCAAACGGGCAGTGGCATTTGATGAGCTACGAATTCCACCTCAAGCCCGGGGGAGGCATGGCGCCGAAACCGCTCGGGGTGAAGGCCGGGGAGCCGGCCTGACGGCTCGCCGGCGGGGTGTACGTCAGCGTCCGATAAAGGCTGCCAGCTCGTCAGGCGTCCCCATGGGAAAGGCTTCCTTCATAAACTCGAGGAAGGCGGATACGCGTGCGCTCAAGAGTCGGCGCGATGGATAGAGCGTCCACAGCGCGATCTCTGGTCCATCGATGTCGCCCCAATGCACCAGCGTGCCGGCAGCCAGGTCGTGACTGACCAGTGACACCGGGAGCCGTCCGGCGCCGACGCCCGCCCGGACCGCATCGCGGACCATGACGAGCGATGACAGGCGAAGGACCGGATCAACCGCGATACGCGATCTTCCTTTTGGCAGCGTCACGTCCCAGGTTGTTTTCCGGTCGCCCGCTCCGCGCATGACAGCCGGCACAGCGAGATTGTCCCTTGGTCGTTTCAGGTCCGGGCTCGCCACGACCACCAGCCGATCGCGCAGAAAGATTCGTCCGACAAGGTTTTCATCCGGATCGGGATTCACCCGGATGACCAGGTCGTATCCTTCCTCCACCATGTCGACGGAGCGATCTTCCGTCGTGACGTCAAGACGGACCTCCGGATATCTGAGCGCGAATGCGGCCGCGAGCTTGCCCATTGCGGTCTGCGAGAACAGCAAAGGCGCGCTGATCCGCAAGCTGCCGCGCGGACTGTCCCCGCCCGACGCGATCGCCGCCGCCGTCTCGTCGAGCTCGGTCAGCAATGCGCCCGTCCGTTCATAAAGCGCCCGTCCTTCCTCGGTGAGCTTCAATGCGCGCGCTCCGCGCTCGAACAAACGCAAGTCGAGGCTGCTCTCGAGTTCTGCCACCCGGCGGGACAGGGTCGCTTTCGGGCGTCCAGTGGCGCGCGCGGCCCGCCCGAAACCGCCATACCGGGCGACGAGATTGAAGTCAGCAAGGGCAAGGAGGTCCATACGTTCCACCTATGAGACGGTATGTCCAGATATACCGTCTATCGGTCCGGATGTGGATCACCAATTTCGGGGTGTCTTTTTGACCCAAACCGGAGTGATCCCCATGACCATCCTCGTTACCGGAGCGACTGGCACAGTCGGCCGCCAAGTTATCGAACAACTCGTCAGGCGCGGCGCCGATGTGCGCGCGCTCGTCCGCGATCCCGCCAAGGCCAAGTTTCCGGCAGGCGTCAATGTCGTGCAGGGCGATCTGCTCGACGTCGACTCGCTGCGCGGCGCGTTCTCAGATGTCTCAACCCTGTTCCTGCTCAACGCAGTGGTATCCGATGAATTCACGCAGGCGCTGATTGCGCTCAACCTGGCCCGCGAGGCGGGCGTTGAGGGGATCGTCTACCTCTCGGTGATCCACAGCGATCTCTACGTGAACGTGCCGCACTTCGCGGGCAAGTTCGGCGTCGAGCGGATGATCGAGCGGATGGGCTTCAACGCCACCATCCTGCGCCCCGCCTATTTCATGAACAACGATCTCACGATCAAGGATGTCGTGTTCGGACACGGTGTCTATCCGATGCCGATCGGCAGCAAGGGTCTCGCCATGATCGACGCACGCGACATCGGCGAGATCGCGGCCATCGAGCTCATCCGGCGCGAGCAGGCCACGGGGGCGCTCCCGCTCGAGCGGATCAATCTCGTCGGCCCGGCTACGCTGACGGGTTCGGACGTCGCCGCGATCTGGACGGCGGTGCTGGGGCGCACGATCGCCTATGGCGGCGACGACACCGGCAGGTTCGAGCAGAACCTCAGGCAGTTCATGCCGCCCTGGATGGCCTACGACATGCGCCTGATGAGCGAGCGCTTTCTCACCGAGGGCATGATCCCCGAGGCTGGCGACGTTGCGCGCCTGACCGCGCTGCTCGGCCGGCCCTTGCGCTCCTATCGCGACTTCGCCGCCGAGATCGCCGCCTCGGCCTGACGGCACGGGAGGAGCAGGGCCGAACAGGGATGAACGGCGACCACCATACCGTTGCTCATGATGCGTCTGCCTTGTTGTTATTTTGCTCCGTCATTCCGGGGCGCGACAACGTCGCGAGCCCGGAATCCATGTCTCAACAGTCACTGCGGCCCAATGGATCGCCCAATGCGCAATTGCGCATTGGGGTTCGCTTCGCGCCCCGGGATGACCTGATACGTCCTACCGCGCGTGCAACAGTGCGAGCAGGACGACGACTGCGCAGGCGAGCGCCGCCGAGGTCAGCTTCCAGAACATCAGCGGGCTGCGCTCCAAAAGCGGCGTGATCCGCGTGTCGAGATAGGCCGGATTGGGCGAGCGCAGCTCGAAGACGAATTCGGATAGGTCCTCGTGCCGCTTGTAGGGATCCGGATGCAGCGCGCGCCTGAGTGCACCATCAACCCACGCCGGCACGTTGCGATCGTCGCCGGCTGGGCGATACTGGAGTCTCCGCACGTCCGCCTTGCGCCGGATCCTGGCGATTTGGCTGCCGTAGGGAAGCTTTCCCGTGAGCATCTGGTAGCAGATCACGGCCAGCGAAAACATGTCGGAGCGCGGCGAGCCGCCTTCGCCGAGAAAATATTCCGGCGCCGTGTACTGGATCGCGCCCAGAATTTCGTCGGCCTCACCTAGCGGCGCGGCCTCGGTGACGCCTGCGACCCTGACCGATCCGAAGTCGATGATCTTCGCGGTGCCCGTCTTGTCGATCAGGATGTTGTCGGGCCTGAGATCCTGGTGCAGCATCTCCATGCGGTGGAAGGCGCGCAAGCCCGCGGCAATCTGCTCGATCAGGCCACGGACGGTTTCGAGATCCGGGCGCGGATTATCAGTCATCCACTGCTTCAGGGTTTGGCCTTCGATGAATTCGGTCGCGACGTAGAGGTAGCTGCGCCGTCTCGACTGTGACAGCGGCTTCAGCACGTGCGGGCTGTCGATTCGGCGCGCAATCCATTCCTCCATCAGGAAGCGCTTGCGATAGGCGGCATTGTCGCGCAGGTCGATCGACGGCAGCTTGAGCGCAACCGGCGCGTCGGTCTCCGCATCGACGGCAAGGTAGATATGACTGCGGCTGCTGCCGTGGATCTCCCGGACGATCCGGTAGCCGTCGAACATCGCCCGCGGCTCGGGCAGCGGAGGAAGCGGCAGTTCGGAGGTCTGATTGAAGATGCCGGCCGGATCGCGCTGCGGCACCGCATCGATGCGGAGGATCTGGACGGTGATGTTGTCGTCGCTGCCGCGCAGAAATGCTTCGTCGACGATCGCCTTCGCCGCCCCGTCGAGCTCGGCTGCATGTTCGCTGAGCGCGCTCGTGATGAAACGATGATCGACGAATTCGTAGGCGCCGTCGGTTGCTAGGATAAAGGTGTCCCCGGCCTCGATCTCGAACGCCTGGTAGTCGATCTCGAGCTGCGGGTTGATGCCGAGCGCACGGCCGAGATAGGTCTGCTCCGACGATACGATGATGCGGTGGTCGTCGGTCAACTGCTCGAGCGCCTTGCCGGCCACGCGGTAGATGCGACAGTCGCCGACATGGAAGATGTGCGCGGTGGTCGCCTTGATGACCATGGCGCTGAGGGTGCAGACGTAGCCCTTGTCGCGGTCATAGGCATATTGGCTCTTGCGCGTCTGCGCGTGGAGCCAGGAATTGGTTGCATCCAGCACGCGGCGGGCGGACGTCTTCACCGTCCAGGTTTCCGACGTGCAGTAATAATCCATCAGGAAGCTCTTGACCGCCGACTCGCTGGCGATCTGGCTCACCGTGCTGCTCGAGATGCCGTCGGCCAGAACGGCCGCAATGCCCTTCAGGCTGAGCTGCGGCTCTTCCGGAATCACGACGCCGTGAAAATCCTGGTTGATGGGCTTGCGACCCCTATCGGAGTGCTGGCCGACCGAAATCAGGAGTCCGCGAGTCATCGTCATCACCGGGAGAGGCAGGGCTGTGGCATATGGCACTTGGGAGCCCATGAAAGTGCTCGGCCTGCATGGTTCGAGACGCCCGCTTTGGCGGGCTCCTCACCATGAGGGTCTAAGATTTCGCCGCGAAACAAGACCTCATCCTGAGGAGCCCGCCAAAGCGGGCGTCTCGAAGGATCGGCCACAAGCAAACCGCACACCGACTTCTTTTTCAGATGCGATCGCCCTGCCAGGAGAGGGGAGCCTCACCCTGGCCGGGCGAGGCTCCCCTGTCGAGACAGGTTCGATCAGGCCGCAACGCGGGGCGGCGTAGCCTTGCCGGCCTGGCGCTTCGGCAGGGTCATGACGTGCGTGGCGTAGAGGGTCATGCCGGTGAAGGCGAGACCGCCCACGAGGTTGCCGAGCACGGTCGGGATCTCGTTCCAGATCAGATAATCCATGATCGAGAATTTTGCGTGCAGCATCAGGCCTGACGGGAACAGGAACATGTTCACGACGGAATGCTCGAACACCATGTAGAAGAACACCAGGATCGGCATCCACATCGCGATGACCTTGCCGGAGACCGAGGTCGAGATCATGGCGCCGACGACGCCGGTCGAGACCATCCAGTTGCAGAGCATTCCGCGCATGAACAGGGTCGCCATGCCGGCGGCGCCATGCGCGGCATAGCCGAGCGTTCGGCCTTCGCCGATGTTTCCGATGGCCGTGCCGACCTTGTCGGGGTCTTGCGTGAAGCCGAACGTGGTGACGAAGGCCATCATGAAGGCCACGGTGAAGGCGCCGGCGAAGTTGCCGACGAAGACGAGGCCCCAGTTTCGCAGCAGACCGCCAAACGTGACGCCCGGGCGCTTGTCGATCAGCGCCAGCGGGGAGAGAACGAACACGCCCGTCAGGAGGTCGAAGCCGAGCAGGTACAGCATGGCGAATCCGACCGGAAACAGCAGCGCCCCGATCAGCGGCTGGCCCGTGTTCACGTTGATGGTGACGGCGAACCACGCCGCCAGCGCGAGGATGGCGCCGGCCATGTAGGCCCGGATGATGGTGTCCCGGGTGGACATGAAGATCTTGGATTCGCCAGCATCCACCATCTTGGTGACGAATTCCGAGGGCGCGAGATACGACATCAATGGTTCCTTTTGCTTCGTAAGTGGGATCGCCACACCCGAAAGCGCGGCTGAACATGATTGGCCGTGCGGACAGCTTTGCCGCGCACGAGGTCTGGAGAGGTTTGGAAGCCTTGGGAAACGCGTCACGACGACCGAGCCGGGGAGGCCGTAAAGCTGGTGAGCTTCCGGGCTGCAGCCGCCAGCGGCTGCAACAATGCGGCAAAGCCGCAGTCTTCGTTGACGTCCATGCAGATGCAAGTTGCGTGCCGGGTGAGCTTGTTATGAAAACATAGTAATATCAAATAGATGTAGCGCTCGCTGATCCGGCTCTCACGTGCGCTGCGGCCTTTGCTTAAGCGATTGCATAAGATTTGTGCGCTGCACACGGAGTGGGCAGATCGCAAGTTTCCCGTGCGGAACGCGTCATGCGACAGTCTGGCGCAGCCTTCGTAACCCACTCATTATCCGGGATTTTTCGCCCCGGCACGCTTGGCATGAAGCTTGAATGGTTCCAGTCCGACGCCATTGAAGCCGTCCCGCGAGACTTCTCATCCGAATTGCCGACGCCACCGGACGGGGGTCTCCCCCGTCGCGCGTTCGCATGCGCTGCTTCAGGCGTTGCCGGACGGACGGGCTGCTCGTGTGCACTGACGCAAATCATTCGCAACGACGCAAAGGACGACACCAGCTATGACCAAGCGCATTCGCCGGCCCTCGGATAGTGGCCTCAGCCGCCGTCAATTGTTGAAGGCGGCCGGCAGCACCGCCGCACTTCTCGCCGCCGCCAAGCTGAATTTCCCTGCCGGCGCGTTCGCGCAGGACGCGGGCCCCGAGGTCAAGGGCACCAAGCTCGGCTTCATCGCGCTGAGCGACGCCGGCCCGCTGTTCGTCGCCAAGGACAAGGGCCTGTTCGCCAAATACGGCATGCCCGACGTCGACGTGCAGAAGCAAGCGTCCTGGGGCACCACGCGCGACAATCTCGTGCTGGGCTCCGAAGGCAACGGCATCGACGGCGCGCATATTCTCACCCCGATGCCTTACCTGATCTCAGCCGGCAAGGTGACGCAGAACAACCAGCCGACGCCGATGTACATCCTGGCGCGGCTCAATCTCGACAGCCAGTGCATCTCCGTTGCCAACGAATATGCCGATCTCAAGCTCGGCGTCGATGCGTCTGCCTTCAAGGCTGCCTTGGAGAAGAAGAAGGCCTCCGGCAAGTCCGTGAAGGCCGCGATGACTTTCCCCGGCGGTACGCATGACCTCTGGATCCGCTACTGGCTCGCGGCCGGCGGCATCGATCCCGACAAGGACATCGAGACCATCGTGGTGCCGCCGGCGCAAATGGTGGCCAACATGAAGGTCGGCACCATGGACTGCTTCTGCGTCGGCGAGCCCTGGAACCTGCAACTGATCCACCAGAACATCGGCTATACGGCAGTCACGACCGGCGAACTCTGGAACAAGCATCCGGAAAAATCCTTCGGCATGCGCGCGGCCTTTGTCGACAAATATCCGAAGGCCGCGAAAGCTCTTCTGATGGCGGTGATGGAAGCCCAGCAATGGTCCGACAAGGCCGAGAACAAGCCCGAGCTCGCCGCCATCATGGGCAAGCGGCAATGGATGAACTGCCCCGTCGAAGACGTGCTCGACCGTACCGCCGGCAAGTTCGACTACGGCCTTCCCGGCAAGGTCGTCGAGAACTCGCCGCACATCATGAAGTATTGGCGCGACTTCGCCTCCTATCCGTTTAGGAGCCACGACCTCTGGTTCCTCACCGAGGACATTCGCTGGGGCAAGTACGCGGCGAATTTCGACACCAAGGCGCTGATCGCCAAGGTCAACCGCGAGGACATGTGGCGCGATGCGGCCAAGACGCTCGGTGTCGCAGCCTCCGAGATCCCGACCTCGACCTCGCGCGGCAAGGAGACCTTCTTCGACGGCAAGGTGTTCGATCCCGAAAATCCGGCCGCCTATCTGAAGTCGCTCGCAATCAAGCGCGTCGAAGTCTGATGGGAGCCAGCGGCCGCCTCAGGGCGGCCGCATCGTCTTGGGAAGCCGGAGAGATTTTGCGATGAACATGCCTGCCACGAAGATGGACATTGAGACCGCCATGCCTGCGGGCACCGCCGCGCCGGTCGTCGCGATGACGCCGAGGCGGCCGCCGCGGAGCGAGACGTACGCGCGGATGGCGAGGGAGACCGCGGTTCGCGTGATCCCGCCGGTGGTCGTGATCGCGCTCTTGCTTCTGGTGTGGGAGCTCATCTGCCGCCGCGCCGGCTCGGCGCTGCCGCCGCCATCAAAGGTGTTCAAGGACACCAAGGAGCTCATCCTCGATCCGTTCTTCGACCATGGCGGCATCGACAAGGGTCTGTTCTGGCATCTCTCCGCCAGTCTCCAGCGCGTCGCGCTTGGCTACTCGCTCTCCGCGGTCGCCGGCATCGCGCTCGGCGTGCTGGTCGGGCAATCGATCTGGGCGATGCGCGGGCTCGATCCGCTGTTCCAGGTGCTGCGCACCATCCCGCCGCTGGCCTGGCTGCCGCTCTCGCTCGCCGCCTTCCGCGACGGCCAGCCCTCGGCGATCTTCGTCATCTTCATCACTTCGATCTGGCCGATCATCATCAACACCGCGGTCGGAATCCGCAACATCCCGCAGGACTATCGCAATGTCGCGGCGGTGGTGCAGCTCAATCCGCTCGAGTTCTTCGCCAAGATCATGATCCCGGCCGCGGCGCCCTACATCTTCACGGGGCTTCGCATCGGCATCGGCCTGTCGTGGCTTGCGATCGTCGCGGCGGAGATGCTGATCGGCGGCGTCGGCATCGGCTTCTTCATCTGGGACGCCTGGAATTCCTCGCATATCAGCGAGATCATTTTGGCGCTGTTCTATGTCGGCATCATCGGCTTCGTGCTCGACCGCCTGATCGCAGGCCTCGGCAAGATCGTCACCCGCGGCACCGCGCAGAACTGAGGGGAGAGGCACATGACCGCCTATCTGAAGCTCGACCATATCGACAAGATTTTTACCCGCGGCGCCGCCTCAACGGAGGTGCTGAAGGACATCAGCCTGACCATCGAGAAGGGCGAATACGTCTCGATCATCGGCCATTCCGGCTGCGGCAAGTCGACCCTGCTCAACATCATCGCAGGCCTGACTGGCGCCACCACCGGCGGCGTGCTGCTGGAGAACCGTGAGGTCAACTCGCCCGGCCCCGACCGCGCCGTGGTATTTCAGAACCACAGCCTGCTGCCCTGGCTCACTGTCTACGAGAACGTCAGGCTTGGCGTCGACAAGGTCTTCGCCAGGACGAAGTCCCGCGCCGAACGCGACGCCTGGGTCATGCACAATCTCAACCTCGTGCAGATGGCGCATGCCAAGGACAAGCGCCCCTCGGAAGTGTCCGGCGGCATGAAGCAGCGCGTCGGCATTGCCCGTGCGCTGGCGATGGAGCCGAAGGTGCTGCTGCTCGACGAGCCCTTCGGCGCGCTCGACGCGCTGACCCGCGCGCATCTCCAGGATTCGGTGATGGCGCTGCACCAGAAGCTCGGCAACACCATTTTGATGATCACCCACGACGTCGACGAGGCCGTGCTGCTGTCCGACCGCATCGTGATGATGACAAACGGTCCCTCCGCGCGCATTGGCGAGGTGCTGGAGGTGCCGCTGGCGCGCCCGCGCAAGCGGCTCGAGCTCGCCACCAACACCACCTATCTGAAGTGCCGGCAGCGCGTGCTCGAATTCCTCTATGAGCGTCACCGCTTCGTCGAAGCCGCGTAAACGCGTCGTAAATGCGTGACGTGCGCGCACAAATAACAGACATCTCGCTCAATCCTTGTGCGCCGCACAAGGATTGAGCGGATCGCAAAATTTGCATGCGAAATCGGCCTGCAAAAACTTCGGGCGATGCGAATAAGCACCTGAATTCCCTGCATTTCCTGATTGCGTGCAATTGGCACGGAAATTGAAATACCTTGTCCGACGCCAACGACGACGTCCCTCAACATCATCAATCAGCATCGTGAACTCGCCACCGGGGCTTGGCCTCGGCGCGCGCCTCCGTGGCCGGAGGCTGAGCCTGCAACGGCGCAGCGGTGAGCTTAGAAGGGATACTCAATGACGAAAAATCCAACTTGGATTTCAGACTGGCGCCCCGAAAACGAGGCGTTCTGGAATGCGACTGGCAAGACCGTCGCGCGGCGCAACCTGATCTGGTCGATCGTGGCCGAACATATCGGCTTCTCGGTGTGGCTGATCTGGAGCATCGTCACCACCAAGCTGCCGCAGGCGGGCTTCCATTACACCACCGACCAGCTGTTCCAGCTCGTCGCGGTGCCGGGACTTATCGGCGCCTTGATGCGCTTTCCCTATACGTTCGCAGTCACGACCTTCGGCGGCCGCAACTGGACCATTTTCAGCGCGGCGATCCTGTTCATCCCGACGCTGTCGCTCGCTTATTTCGTCAGCCAGCCCGACACGCCGTTCTGGCTGATGCTGCTGATTGCCTCCACTGCGGGCCTCGGCGGCGGCAACTTCGCCTCCAGCATGACCAACATTTCGTTCTTCTTCCCCGACCGGATGAAGGGGTGGGCGCTCGGCTTGAACGCGGCCGGCGGCAATATCGGCGTCTCCAGCGTGCAGCTGCTGACCCCGATCCTGATGACGCTCGCCGTCATCAACCTGTTCCAGGCAAGCCCCGTCGACGGCGTCTTCCTTCAGAATGCCGGTCTGATGTGGGTGCTGCCGATCGCGATCGCGGTGTTCGGTGCGGTGTTCTTCATGAACAACCTCACCACCGCCAAGTCGTCGATCAAGAACCAGCTCGCGGTGGTCAAGCGCAAGCACACCTGGATCATGGCGTACCTTTATATCGGCACGTTCGGATCCTTCATCGGCTATTCCGCGGCATTTCCGCTGCTGATCAAGACGCAATTCCCCACGGTGACGATCGCGATCGCATTCCTCGGGCCTCTCGTCGGATCGCTGTCGCGTCCGTTGGGCGGCTGGCTCGCCGACAAGATCGGTGGCTCCATCATCACGTTCTGGAACTTCATTGCGATGGCGGCGGCGACGGTCGGCGTGGTCTATTTCGTCGGGCAAAAGGATTTTATCGGCTTCCTGTCGATGTTCCTGATCCTGTTCGTTACCACGGGTATCGGCAACGGCTCGACCTACCGCATGATCCCCTCGATCTTCCGCGAGCAGAACCTGTTCAAGGTGCGCGGCAAGGGCGATGCGGCGCGCGCGCTTGCTATGAAGACAGCGAGCATCGAGAGCGGTGCGGCGGTCGGCTTCATCGGCGCGGTCGGTGCCGTCGGCGGCTATCTGATCCCGAGCGGTTTTGGCAAGTCCATCGCCCTCACCGGCGGACCGCAGCTCGCGCTCGCGATCTATCTCGCCTTCTACGCCTCCTGCCTCGCCCTGACCTGGTGGTTTTATCTACGTCGCAGCCCGCAGGGTGAAGGCGCGCCAAGCCTTGCCGAAGCACGTGTGTGACACTTGGTACGAATCTCGCTTCTCCCCGTACGCGGGGAGAAGCATTGGCCGGAACGTTTGACCCATGAACTTTTTCCGCAATGGCGCGGACAAAGGCGGACCTAACAGCCAGGAGAACATCATGACGCCCGAACAGATCACCCTCGTCCAGCAGAGCTTTTCCAAGGTCGAGCCGATTTCAGAAACGGCCGCGGTGCTGTTCTACGATCGTCTGTTCGAGGTGGCGCCGTCCGTGCGCGCGATGTTTCCCGAGGACATGACCGAGCAGCGCAAGAAGCTGATGGGCATGCTGGCCGCCGTCGTCGGTGGCCTGTCGAATCTGGAATCGATTCTTCCCGCGGCCTCGGCGCTGGCCCAGCGTCACGTCGCTTATGGCGCCAAGGCCGAGCACTACCCGGTGGTCGGCGCGACCTTGCTGTGGACCCTGGAAAAGGGGCTCGGCGAAGCCTGGACGCCCGAACTGGCAAAAGCCTGGACAGACGCCTACGCAGTGCTGTCCGGTTTCATGATTTCCGAGGCCTACGGCGCGCAGTCGCAGGCCGCTGAATAGGAAATGCCCTGTGAGTGAACCGCTCGTCATCGTCGGTAACGGTATGGCGGCCACGCGTCTGGTCGACGAACTCGCCAAGACCTCGCTCGGCCGCTACGCGGTCGCGGTGATCGGCGAAGAGCCGCGGCTCGCTTACAATCGCGTGCTGCTCTCCTCCGTGCTTGCGGGGGAGACTGGCTCGCACGAGATCGAGCTCAGGCCCGCCGACTGGTGGCGCCATCGCGGCGTCACGGTGCGCTGTGGCTATCGCGTCACCGAGATCGACCCCGGTCGCCGCGAGCTCAAGATCGAAGGCGAGGAGAGCATGGAATATTCCAAGCTCGTGCTCGCCACCGGCTCGACGCCGCTGCGGCTCAACGTGCCCGGCGCCGATCTTGCCGGCGTGCACACCTTCCGCGACACCCGCGACGTCGATCTGCTGCTGACGCTCGCGGCGGCTAAGAAGCGCGTCGTCGTGGTCGGCGGCGGTCTGCTCGGGCTTGAAGCGGCCTATGGGCTGGCCAAGGCCGGTGCGCCGGTGACGCTATTGCATCTGATGGACCGGCTGATGGAACGCCAGCTCGATCTGCCGGCCGCCGACCTGCTGAAGACGCTGGTCGAGCGCAAGGGCATCCGCATCCTGCTCAACGCCTCGACCGTCCGCATCCATGGTGAGGGGCACGTTGAAGCCGTCGAGCTTGCCGACGGCAGCCGCATCGAGGCCGACGCCGTGATCTTCGCCGCCGGCATCAGGCCCAACGTCGCGCTGGCCAAGGACGCCGGCATCGCGGTCAACCGCGGCATCGTCGTCAACGACGAGATGCAGACGGCCTCGCCCGACATCTACGCGCTCGGCGAATGTGCCGAGCATCGCGGCATCTGCTATGGCCTGGTCGAGCCGGCTTATGAGCAGGCGCGGGTGCTGGCGCGGCATCTCGCCGGCCGGCCTGCTTCCTACCAGGGCAGCGTGGTTTCGACCAATCTGAAGGTCTCGGGCGTCAGCGTGTTTTCCGCCGGCGACTTCATGAGCGGGGAGGGCAGCGAGAGCCTCGTGCTCACCGACCGCAGGCGCGGCACCTACAAGAAGCTCGTCATCGCCGACGGGCGTCTCACCGGCGCCGTGCTGATCGGCGATACCGTCGATGCGCTCTGGTATCTCGAGCTGATCCGCAATCGCGAAAAGGTTGTGGCAATCCGCACCGACATGATGTTCGGCCGCGCGCTGGCGCGTCCTTCCAAGGCAGCTTGACGGGCGGTTTGAGATGACGGTGATTGATCCCACGCTGCGCACGACCAAGACGACCTGCCCTTATTGCGGTGTCGGCTGCGGCGTGCTGGCGACGCCCGACGGCAACGGCGGCGCCGCGATCGCGGGCGATCCCGATCATCCCGCCAATTTCGGCCGGCTCTGCTCGAAAGGCTCGGCGCTCGGCGAGACCGTGGGACTGGAGAGCCGGCTGCTCTATCCGATGATCCGCTGCAAGGGCGTGCTCGAACGCGTCGCCTGGAGCGATGCGCTCGACCATGTCGCCCATCGCATGCGGCACATCGTTGCGCGCGACGGCGCGGACGCGGTCGCGTTTTATCTCAGCGGTCAGCTTCTCACCGAGGACTATTACGTCGCCAACAAGCTGATGAAAGGCTTCGTCGGCACGGCCAATGTCGACACCAATTCGCGGCTCTGCATGTCGTCCTCGGTCGCCGGCCATCGCCGCGCCTTCGGGGCCGACACCGTGCCCGGCTGCTATGAGGATCTCGACGAGGCCGATCTACTGGTCTTCGTCGGCTCGAACGCCGCCTGGTGCCATCCGGTGCTGTTCCAGCGCATGCTGAAGAACCGGCAGGAGCGCGGCGCGCGCATGATCGTGATCGATCCGCGCCGCACCGACACGGCCGGCGACGTCGATCTGTTCCTGGGCCTCAAGCCCGGCACCGATACCGCGCTGTTCTCCGGTCTCTTTGTCCATCTCGCCGACAATGGCGCGCTGGACAAGGACTATATCGCAGAGAACACCTCGGGCTTTGATGACGCGCTGGCCCGTTCGCGTAGCATTGCTGGTAGCGTGACTGCGACCGCGCTTGCCACCGGCCTCACCGAGCAGGATGTTGCAAGTTTCTTCAAGATGTTTCGCGACACGCCGCGCGTCGTCACACTGTATTCGCAAGGCGTCAACCAGTCGGCGCAGGGCACCGACAAGGTCAACGCGATCCTGAACTGCCATCTCGCCACCGGGCGCATCGGCAAGCCGGGCGCTTCGCCGTTCTCGCTCACCGGCCAGCCCAATGCGATGGGCGGCCGCGAGGTCGGCGGCCTTGCCAACCAGCTCGCCGCGCACATGAACTTCACGCCGCCAGACATTGATCGCGTGCGGCGGTTCTGGAAGGCGCCGCGCATCGCCACCCATGAGGGGCTGAAGGCGGTGCAACTGTTCGAAGCCATCGACCGCGGCGAGGTCAAGGCGCTGTGGGTGATGGGCACCAATCCGGCGGTGTCGCTGCCCGATGCGGACTTCGTGCGCGAGGCGCTGAAAAAGCTCGAACTGTTCGTGGTCTCGGAGAACGTGCTCGCCAACGACACCGTCGACGCCGGCCCGCACGTGCTGTTGCCGGCGCTGGCCTGGGGCGAGAAGTCGGGCACCGTGACCAATTCCGAGCGCCGCATCTCGCGCCAGCGCTCGTTCCTGCCGGCTCCGGGCGAGGCGCGGCCGGACTGGTGGATCCTCAGCGAAACCGCCAAGCGTCTCGGCTTCGGCGGCAGCTTTGACTACAAATCCGCCGCGGATATCTTCCGCGAGCATGCGGCGCTCTCGGCCTTCGAGAACGATGGCAGTCGCGATTTCGACATCGGCGCGCTCAGCGCACTGTCCGACGACGCCTTCGACGCGTTGAAGCCTGTGCAGTGGCCCGCGCGCGAAGGCGGGACGCCCGGCGAGCGCCTCTTCGCGAGCGGCGGCTTCTTTACCAATGACGGCAAGGGCCGCTTCATCGCGCCGGACGTGCCGGCGCTGCGCGGCGAGACCGGCGCCTCGCGCCCGCTGCGGCTCAACACCGGGCGCATCCGCGATCAGTGGCACACCATGACGCGCACGGGCCTGAGCCAGCGGCTGGGCGCGCATCTGCCCGAGCCGTTCGTCGAGATTCATCCCGACGATGCCAACAAGTTCGGCGTCGTCCATGATGGTTTTGCCCGCATCACCACCGACTACGGCCAGTGCATCCTGAAGGTCGTCGTCAGCGAGCGGCAGCAGCGCGGCACGCTGTTCGCGCCGATCCACTGGAGTGCAATGAACGCTTCGCACGGCCGCGTCGGCGCGCTGGTGCAGTCGTTCACCGATCCGTTCTCGGGGCAACCGGAGTCCAAAGCGACTCCGGCTGCGATCGCGCCGTATGAATACGTCTTCCGCGGCTTTGCGCTGTCGCGAAAGCAGCTCGAACTGCCGCCGAACCTGTTGTGGACGCGCGTCAGCGTCGCCGGCGGCTTCGGCTATCTCTTCGCGGACAATGCCGATCTCGCGCGTTGGCCGGCCTGGCTCGCCGGCGTCGCCGGTGAGGATGTCGCCGACTACCGCGATTTCGGTGGCGGCGTCTATCGCGCCGCCTCGTTCGCGGGCGATCGCATCGAGACCTGCCTGTTTGTCGGCCCCGCCCACGACGCCGGCGATTGGGAGGTGGTGAAGAGCCTGTTCGTGGCCGATCACGTCACCGACGAGCAGCGCCGCATGCTGTTGTCCGGCAAGTCCGGCGAGGGCGCCGCGTCGACCGGCCCCATCGTCTGCGCATGCTTCGGCGTCGGCCGCGGCACCATCTGCGACACCATCGCCGCCGGCGCGCGCACGGCCGCCGAGATCGGCGCCAAACTCAAGGCCGGCACCAATTGCGGCTCCTGCATACCCGAGCTGAAGCGCCTGATCGCGACGACCGAAGTGGCGCCGGCAAAGCAGGCCAAGCTCGCGGGCGCGGCGGGGTAGGCCCGGCTCTCTCCATCGTCATTGCGAGCGTAGCGAAGCAATCCAGAATCCCTCCGCGGTGACAGTCTGGATTGCTTCGCTGCGCTCGCAATGACGCGTGGATGTAGTTGCGCACGAATTTTTGCGATGACACCCGCCGCAATCGACGGCCGCGCCGCTGTGCCCTATGGTGCCTGCCGTCCAACAGCTTGCTGTCGTCGGTGAACTGAACTCTTGAGCTCCGTCGTAGTTGCTCCGACGAGAAGTCGGCATCAGAGAAGAACATGCAAAAAAATCCCTTCGGCAAGACCGGCGCCAACGTCTCCATCATCGGGCAGGGCACCTGGTACCTTGACCATGGCGACCGTAAGCGCGCGATTGCGGCGCTTCAGCGTGGACTCGATCTCGGCATGAGTCATATCGACACCGCCGAGATGTACGGCGACGCCGAGCTCGTCATTGCGGAAGCGATTGCGGGCCGCCGTGATGAAGTGTTTCTGGTCTCGAAGGTGCTGCCGAGCAACGCCTCGCGCCGCGGCACCATTGCGGCCTGTGAGCGCTCGCTGAAGCGGCTGAAGACGGACCGGCTCGACTGCTATCTCTTGCACTGGCGCGGTTCCTATCCGCTCGAGGACACCGTCGCCGCGTTCGAGGAACTGGTGAAGGCCGGTAAGATCAAATCCTGGGGCGTTTCCAATTTCGATGCCGACGACCTCGACGAGATTCTCGATGTCGCAGGCGAGGGCGGGATCGCCTGCAATCAGGTGCTCTATCATTTGAAAGAACGCGCGATCGAGCATGCGGTGATCCCCTGGTGCGAGCGGTACGGCACGACGGTAGTGGCCTATTCGCCGTTCGGTCATGACGATTTTCCAACGAGCAGCAGCAAGGGCGGCGCGGTGCTTGCGCGCATCGCGGAAGCGCGTGGTGCGACGCCGCGCCAAGTCGCACTGAGCTTCCTCACCCGTGCAACTACGGTGTTTGCGATTCCCAAGGCGTCATCCGCGGAACACGCGGGCGAAAACGCGGGGGCCGGCGATCTCGCGCTGACGAAGGACGAGATTGCAGCGCTGGATGCGGCGTTTCCGCGCGGTCCCAAGCCGCGCGGCCTGCCCATGCTGTAGTGCACAAACGCCCATTATTAACGGGGTATTGACGCGCGCGGCGATCGGCGCATATCGGCATCCTGTTTTCGGAAGTTGTGAAGGCGGCGCATTTGTCGTTTTTTACGACCGCTCCCGATTCGCATTTTTCCAGAGTTCCAGCCGTGACTCCGCCGCCCGCCGCAGCCGCAAGGCTCGACAGTATTTCCATGCCCATGCCCGAAAAGAAGAAGGTCGGCCGCCGCGCACCCGCGCGCGTCGATCATCCCTTCAAGGGCATTGCGCTGGTGCTGTTGTCGACAGTGTTCCTCGGCTGCTCCGACGTCACCGCGAAATATCTGTCGACGAGCCTGCCGTCGATCGAGATCACCTGGATCCGCTTCGTCACGTTCGCGCTGATGTTCACGCCGGTGATGTTTCCGCGCTCGCCGCTCTATGCGATGCATACCGAGCGGCTCGGTTTGCAACTGATGCGCGGCGCCGCGCTGCTCGGCTCCTCGCTGTTCTTCATCACCGGCCTCGGCTTCCTGCCGATCGCGGAAGCCTCCGCCACCGGCTTCGTCTCGCCGCTGTTCGTCACGGCGCTGTCGATCGTCTTTCTCAGCGAGAAGGTCGGCATGCGCCGCTGGATCGCAACGGCGATCGGTTTGATGGGCGTGATGATTATCCTGCGGCCGGGCTCGAGCGCGTTTCACGTTGCCGCGGTGTTCCCGATCATCTCGGCATTCTGCTGGGCCGCCGCGCTGATCCTGACGCGGATGATCAGCGGGCGCGAAGCCGTCGTCACCACGATGGCCTATTCCGCGCTGACCGGTGTTGCGATCCTCACCGCGATGGTGCCGTTCGTCTGGGTGACGCCGAGCTGGACCGCGATCGGGCTTGGCATCGTCATCGGCGTCGCGTCCACGGTGGGCCAGTGGATCGTCGTGCTGGCCTATCGCTATGGCGATGCCTCGGTGCTGGCGCCGTTCTCCTACACGCAGCTGCTCTGGGTCAGCATTTTGGGCTTCTTCATCTTCGGCGAATTGCCCGACGTCTGGACCATCACTGGTGCTGCCTTCATCGTCGCAAGCGGTCTCTACATCGCCCATCGCGAACGCATCCGCCGTGCCCAGCTCCTGATCCTGGAAGAGCGTTCGCCGAACGCCTGACGCCAATCACGAGGCGCACACCAAGATCATCGTGCAGCCGTGGCGATAAAGCACCCGTCATTGCGAGCGTAGCGAAGCAATCCAGGCTGCCGACGCGGAGGGACTCTGGATTGCTTCGCGGAGCCTGTCATCGGGCCGCGCTTTGCGCGGACCCGTTGGCTCGCAATGACGGGGAGTCGGAGGCCCTACACCGGCAGCGCGATCGAATACTTCACCTGGCTCAGCGCAAAGCTCGACTCGATCGAGGCGATGCCGTCGAGCCGGGTCAGCTTGGTCTTGAGGAAGGTCTCGTAGGAGGCGAGGTCGGCGGCGACGACGCGGAGCAGATAGTCGCGGTTGCCGGTCATCAGGTAGCATTCCAGCACCTCGTCCCATTTCGAGATGGCGCGCGCAAAGCGGTTGAGGTCCTCCTCCTTCTGCCGCGCCAGCTTGATCGAGATGAACACGCTGACGTGCAGCCCCAGCGCCTTCTGGTCAACGGTCGCGATGTAGCGGCTGATCACGCCGCGCTCCTCCAGCAGCTTGACGCGGCGATGGCAGGGTGAGACCGAGAGTCCGACCCTGTCGGCGAGTTCCTGCATGGTCAGCCGGCTGTCGTTCTGGAGCAAAGCGAGGATCTTGCGGTCGATGGCGTCGAGCTCGGGCATTGGGATGAAACCTGTGTTCCATGGGCGTCTTCCGGTAAAATATCCCAATACCGGCGGGTATGGCGCGAAAAATTGAGAAATCCGGCGCAGCCGGCAGGCGTATGATCGGGGCCTTATTTGCCGGAGCATCGCCATGCCCGTTGATTCCGCTCGTCTCGAAATCCTGTCCGCCCTTAGCCGCAAGGCGCTGTGGCTGTCGTCCTGGACCATTCATCACGCCAACCATATCCGCACCAACGCGGATGGGTTGAAGGTCGGCGGCCACCAGGCCTCGTCCGCGTCGCTCGCCACCATCATGTCGGCGCTGTATTTTCATGTGTTGCGGCCCGAGGATCGCATCGCGGTGAAGCCGCATGCGAGCCCGGTGTTCCACGCCATCCAGTATCTGTTCGGCCGACAGAGCCGCGAGAAGCTCGAGAACTTTCGCGGCTTCAAGGGCGCGCAGTCCTATCCTTCGCGGACCAAGGATGTCGACGACGTCGATTTCTCGACCGGCTCCGTCGGTCTCGGCGTCGCCCAGACGCTGTTCGCCTCGCTGGTGCAGGACTACGTCAAAGCGCATGGCTGGATGAAGGATCGCCGCGAGGGGCGGATGATTGCGCTGGTCGGCGATGCCGAGATGGACGAGGGCAACATTTTCGAGGCGCTCGCCGAAGGCTGGAAGCACGGCCTGCGCAACACATGGTGGGTCGTCGACTATAACCGCCAGTCGCTCGATGCCGTCGTGCGCGAAGGGCTCTGGGAAAAGTTCGAGACCATGTTCCGCAATTTCGGCTGGGACGTCGTCATCGTGAAGTACGGCCGCCTGATGCGCGAGGCCTTTGCCGAGCCCGGCGGCGAGGCGCTGAAGCGCTGGATCGACAATTGCCCGAACGCGCTCTATGCGGCGCTGTGCTTCCAGGGCGGTGCGGCCTTTCGCAAGCACCTGCACGACGAGATCGGCGACCAGGGTCCGATCACAAAACTGATCGAGCGCCGCAGCGACGACGAACTGCTGGCGCTGATGTCGAATCTCGGCGGCCACGATATGGCGAGCATGCTCGAGGCGTTCGAACAGATCGACCACGATCGCCCGGTCTGCTTCATCGCCTACACCATCAAGGGCGTCGGCCTGCCGTTCCAGGGCCACAAGGACAACCATGCCGGCCTGATGACGGTCGCGCAGATGGAGAAATATCGCGAGAGTCAAAATATCCGTCCGGGCCACGAATGGGACAAATACGAGGGTCTCGCGCAGGACCCCGCCGAGCTCGACGCCTTCCTCGCGCAGGTGCCGTTCAACCAGGATGGCCGCCGGCTCACCGCGCCGGTGGTCGAAGTGCCGTCGCAGCTCGCCTTCAAGCCGTCGCCGCAGATGTCGACCCAGCAGGGCTTTGGCCTCGTGCTCAACGAGATCGCACGCAGCGACAGCGAGCTGGCCAGGCGTATCGTCACGACATCGCCGGACGTTACCGTCTCGACCAATCTCGGCCCGTGGGTGAACCGGCGCGGCCTGTTCGCAAATGCCGAGAAGGCGGACTTATTCCGCAGCGAGAAAATTCCCTCCACGTTCAACTGGGATGCCTCGCCCAAGGGCCAGCATCTCGAGCTCGGCATCGCCGAGATGAACCTGTTCATCATGCTCTCCGCGCTCGGCCTGTCGCACCAGATCAACGGCGAGCGGCTGCTGCCGGTCGGCACGCTCTACGATCCCTTCATCGAGCGCGGTCTCGATGCGCTGAACTATGCCTGCTACCAGGACGCGCGCTTCATGGTGGCGGCGACGCCGTCCGGCATTACGCTCGCGCCCGAAGGCGGCGCGCATCAGTCGATCGCGACCCCGCTGATCGGCATGGCGCAGGATGGGCTCGCCTCGTTCGAGCCCGCCTTCGTCGATGAGCTCGCCGTGATCATGGGCTGGGGGTTCAATCACATGCAGCGCGATCCGGGCGAGGGCGGCTCCGTCTATTTGCGGCTCTCGACGCGCAGCATCGAGCAGGCGCAGCGGATCATGACGGCCGAGCTGGAGCAGGGCATCACCGACGGCGCCTATTGGCTGCGCAAGCCGGGGCCGAATGCCGAGCTCGTGATCGCCTATACCGGGGCGGTTGCGCCCGAAGCGATCGAGGCGACCGGATTCATCGGCGAGAGCCGCCGCGACATCGGCCTGCTCGCGATCACGTCGGCCGATCGCCTGCATTCGGGGTGGACCGCCGCGCGAAAATTGCGGCGCGATCGCCGCGGCGTGCAGCATCTCAGCCACATCGAGAAGCTGCTGGCGCCGTTGCCGCGCGACTGCGGCATCGTCTCCGTGATCGACGGCCATCCGGCGGCGCTCGGCTGGCTCGGCAGCGTCCGCGGCCATCGCGTCGAGGCGCTCGGCGTCGAGCAGTTCGGCCAGACCGGCAGCATCGCCGACCTCTACCGCCATCACGGCATCGACGCCAACGCCATCATCGATGCGGCCGAAAGCCTCACCACCGGCGCTCCCGTGCTTCATCGCAAGATGGCGGTGTGATCGCTCGCATGGGCCCCGGCTCAGCAGCGCACCGCTGAAGTAGCGCTGCGCTGCGTCCGGGGCACGAGTGGTTCGGCTCGGTAAAATCTCGTGTCCCGGACGCAGCGCGGCATGAAATGACGCGACGCTGAGCCGGGACCCAGGCGCTTGCCTCGGCCCAACGCACGTCCCATATTCCGCCCGTCCGCAGCAACGGTGGCCCTGCATATGGCGGGTTCAATTGCCGGCGCTTTCGTGCAAGGATGCCTGCCGAAACGCCCCCTCCAAGCCCCCAAGAAGAGGTTAACGATGGTCAATCGCATGCAATTCTACATCGACGGCGCCTGGGTCGATCCCGCCGTCAAGAAATCCACCGCCGTGGTCAATCCGGCGACGGAAGAGGCGATGTACGAGGTTGCGCTGGGCTCCAAGGCCGACGTCGACAAGGCCGTCGCCGCCGCCAAGCGCGCCTTTGCAACGTTCTCCCAGACCAGCCGCGAGGAGCGCGTCGCGCTGCTCTCGAAAGTCATCGAGGTCTACAAGGGCCGCCTCAAGGAGATCGGCGCCGCCGTCTCCGACGAAATGGGCGCGCCGCTGCCGATGGCGGAGAAGCTCCAGGCCGGCGCCGGCCTCGGTCATCTCATGACCACGCTCGACGTGCTCAAGAACTATCATTTCGAGGAACCGGTCGGCACCGCGATGGTGCTGCGCGAGCCGATCGGCGTGGTCGGCATGATCACGCCCTGGAACTGGCCGCTCAACCAGATCGCCTGCAAGGTCGCGCCCGCGCTCGCCGCCGGTTGCACCATGATCCTGAAGCCGTCCGAGTTCACGCCGACCTCGGCGCTGATCTTCGCGGAAATCCTCCACGAAGCCGGCGTGCCGAAGGGCGTGTTCAACCTCGTCAACGGTCTCGGCCCCGAGGTCGGTGCCGCCATGAGCGAGCACCCCGACATCGACATGATCTCGTTCACCGGCTCGACCCGCGCCGGTATCGACGTGGCCAAGCGCGCGGCTCCCACCGTGAAGCGCGTCAGCCAGGAGCTCGGCGGCAAGTCGCCGAACGTCATCCTCGAAGGCGCCGACCTGCAGAAGGCGGTGACCGGCGGTGTGATGCACATGTTCAACAACTCCGGCCAGTCCTGCAACGCGCCCTCGCGCATGATCGTGCCGCTGTCGAAGATGAAGGAAGTCGCCGCGATCGCGAAGGCCGTCGCCGACAAGACCAAGGCCGGCGATCCCCGCGCCGAAGGCACCACCATCGGCCCCGTGGTCAATCGCGGCCAGTGGGACAAGATCCAGGGGCTGATCAAGAAGGGCATCGACGAGGGCGCAACGCTCGTCGCCGGCGGCCCGGGCCTGCCCGAGGGCGTCAACAAGGGCTTCTATGTCCGCCCGACCATCTTCGCCGACGTCACCCCTGACATGACGATCGCTCGCGAGGAGATCTTCGGACCGGTGCTGACCATCATCGGCGCCAAGGACGAAGCCGATGCCGTGCAGATCGCCAACGACACGCCGTACGGCCTTGCCGGCTATGTCTCGGCCGACACCGTCGAGAGCGCCAAGCGCGTCGCGCGCCGGATCCGCGCCGGCAACGTCAACCTCCAGGGCGTGCCCAACGACCGCTCCGCGCCGTTCGGCGGCTACAAGCAGTCTGGCAACGGCCGCGAGTGGGGCAAGTACGGCCTCGAGGACTTCCTCGAAGTGAAGGCCGTCGCCGGCTTCAACGCGGCGTAATCTCTAGCGCCTGATGAACATAACGCCGGAGCGGGAAACCGCTCCGGCGTTTTTCGTTTCGTCATTGCGAGGAGCTCTTGCGACGAAGCAATCCAGGCTGTCCCCGCGGAAAGATTCTGGATTGCGTCGCTTCGCTCGCAATGACGGAGGAGAGAACCTATCCCCCCACCGCGCCCTGCGTGTTGACATACAGTGCGTAGATCGACTGGCTCGCCGCCATGAACAGGCGGTTGCGCTTGACGCCGCCGAAGCAGAGGTTGGCGCAGCGCTCGGGCAGCGCGATGCGGCCGATCATGACGCCGTCGGGCGCGAACACCACGACGCCGTCGAGCTCGGGATCGCCCATGCCCCAGCCGCACCAGAGATTGCCGTCGATGTCGCAGCGCATGCCGTCCGGCGTGCCTGGACCGGCATCGATGAAGACGCGCTTGTTGGAAATCGTGGTGCCGTCCGCCGAGACGTCATAGGCGAGGATTTTTCGGTTAGGCACGCCGCGCGATTCCACCACGTACAGGATCTTCTCATCAGGTGAGAAACAAAGGCCGTTCGGGCCCAACACGCCTTCGGCGACGATGGTCGCCTTGCCGGTCGCAGGATCGAACCGGTAGACGTTCGGCTCGATCTCGGATTCGGCCTTGTAGCCCTCGTAATTGCCGAGCAGGCCGAAGGTCGGATCGGTGAACCAGATCGAGCCGTCGGACTTCACGACGACGTCGTTCGGCGAGTTCAGTCGCTTGCCGCCAAAGGAATCCATCAGCATCGTGATCGAGCCGTCATACTCGGTGCGGGTGACGCGACGGCCGCCATGCTCGCAGGTGACGAGCCGGCCCTGGCGGTCGCGCGTGTTGCCGTTGGCGAAATTCGAGGGCTTGCGGAACACCGAGACGGCGCCGGTTTCCTCCTCCCATTTGATGATGCGCTGGTTCGGGATGTCGCTGCAGAGCAGATAGCGCCCGTCGCCGAACCACACCGGCCCTTCGGCCCAGCGCAGGCCAGTCGTCAGCCGCTCCACGGCCGAGAGCTTGAGCCAGTATTTTTCGAAGCGTGGGTCGAGTGCACTTATCGCCGGATCGGGGTAATAGGTCGCCGGCCGCCAGCCTTGCGGCCTTTCCTGGAATTGGGACGATGCATCGTTCATGTGCAGGTCTCGTTATTGTGTTCCCTCTGTCCAAGTCTGCTATCATCAGTTATCTACGGCCGCAAATCTGTGGCCAAATACGAGGGAAGACATGCCGCGCATCTTGTTGACGGGAGCTTCGGGTGGAATCGGAACGCGCTTGCGAAAACTACTGCCACCGATCTATCCGGACCTGTTGCTCAGCGACATCCGCCCGCCCGCCGATCTCGGCCCCGGCGAAAAGTTCAAGGCGGCGGACCTGTCCGACATGGCACAGGTCGAGGCGATCTGCGAGGGCGTCGACGGCATCATCCATCTCGGCGGCTATTCGGTCGAAGGCCCCTGGAACGACATCCTCCAGGCCAACATCATCGGCGGCTACAATCTGTTCGAGGCGGCGTACAGGAAGGGCGTCAAGCGCGTGGTGTTCGCCTCGTCGAATCACGCTGTGGGCTTCTATCCGCGCCACCACAGGATCGGCACCGATGTCACGGCGAGGCCCGACGGTCGCTACGGCGTCAGCAAGGTGTTCGGCGAAGCGGTCGGCGCCCTCTACGCCGACAAGCACGGGCTGAAGGTCACTTGTCTCAGGATCGGCAATTTCGGCGACGTGCCGCTCGATCACCGCCGGATCTCGATCTGGCTGAAGCCGGAGGATCTGGTGCAGCTCTGCCAGATCGGGCTCGAGCATCCCGACATCCATTTCGAGATCTTCTACGGCGTATCGTTGAACGAGCGCGCCTGGTGGGACAACCACCGCGCCTACGAGTTCGGCTATCGCCCGACCGGCCGCTCCGAGGATCATGTGCAGCACGCCATGGCCGAGCAGGCCAAGCTGAAGCCCGATCCGATCGGCGACCACTATCAGGGCGGCGCGTTCTGCAGCAACGAGTTCGACGGCGATGCGAGCCGCATCATCGACTGGAATAAGCGGTAGATCGAGCGACGTCGCAATGGCGCAGCGCTCCCTCTCCCCGCAAGCGGCAGGGCTATCGCATACGGCCTTTTGGGCGGCCTGAGCGCGCGCCTCGTCCTTCGAGACGACCGCTCCGCGGTCTCCTCAGGATGAGGCTGAGCGGCATCGGAGCCCGTCGAAACCGCTGCCGCGCATTCCATCCTCATCCTGAGGGCCCGCCCCAAGGCGGGCGTCTCGAAGGATCGGCCACAACAAGATCAGCCCATATGCGATAGCCCTGCCGCAAGCGGGGAGAGGCGAAAGGAAGGTCGCCTCAAACGACGCGCTTGCCGGCCTGGGCCGCGATGGGCCTCTGCACCAGGTACATCAGGATCAGCGATACCACCGCCGTCGTCACGACGACGTATCCGAGCCGGTCGAAATGCCGGAGCGTGCCGTCGGCATCCTGTGCGATCAGCGCGGCGGCGAGTACGGAGCCGAGGCCGCCGGAGAGTTGTTGCAAGGAAGCGCCGACCGCGCTGAAGGAGCCGCGTTGTGCCGGCTCGGGGATTGCGGAGATCAACGCTTGCGATGGGATCATGCGGGAGAAGATGCCGACGAACATCAGGACGTTGACCAGGATCGCGACCGTCAGGTTCACCTCGCCGAGATGCGTGTAGATCAGCACCATGACGATGGACATGGCGCTTCCGAAGACAAAGGTGGGATATTTGCCGAAAGCATCGCTCGCGCGTCCCACCAGCGGCCCGATGAAAATGCTGAACAGGCCGGAGACGAGATAGATCGTCGGCAGGTGAACGATATCGATGCCGAGATTGTGCACGGTGTAGGCGCTGCCGAACGGCATCAGCATGTAGCCGCCGGTGGCCAGCAGCGTCGTCACCGAAAATGCCATCCAATAGCGCGGCTGCGCCACCGTCGCGATCAGATGCTGGAACGGGTTCTTGTCCTGCTTCAGCACGAGATGGCCGTTCACCGGCTTCATCAGGAACAGCACGGCGGCCATCCCGATCACCGACAGGCCGACCAATGCGCCGAACGCGACGTGCCAGCTCCAGTGGTTGGAGAGAAAAAGACCGGCCGGAATGCCAAGCACCTGGCTCGCAGCGAAGGCGGTTTGCACAAAACCCATGACGCGGCCGCGCAATTGCAGCGCAAACAAATCGGTCACGATGGCGAGCACGACCGAGCCGATCACACCGCCGAACAGACCGGTGACGATCCGCCCGAGCAGCAGCACATGGTAGTTGGGAGCGATCGCGCAAAGCGCCGTTCCAAGGGTAAAGCCGACATAGAAAAACAGAAGCAGCCATTTGCGATCGAACCGATCGGCAAACCCGGCTGCCATGATACCGGAAATTCCCGCGCTGAAGGCGTAGGCTGAGACCGCGACGCCGAACTGCGCGGCCGAGATATCGAGCGCCGGCATGATGATGGCGCCGAGCGGCGACATGATCATGAAGTCGATGATGATCGTGAACTGCACCAGCGCCAGCAGTGCAACGAGGATCGACTGGTAGCGCGAAAAGCCGCGGGACAGTTCTTTCCGCTGGTCGATCGGCTCAGTCAGGGTCTGTTCGGTCATGTCATTTCATTCGGGAGGGGGGAAGGGTGAGGACGTGCGATCTGCTGCCCGACGCGGCTCTATCTATTCCGGCTCTGCGTTATTTCGATGGCTTGACAAAAGGTCTTGATGCCTGTCTTGACGCGGTGCGGCGATTCAGGCTGGAGGATATCTCACATTCACGAGTGCGCGCCCCCTACCGCCCAGCTCCCTCGTCCCCAATCCGCGCCAGATAATCCTTCTTGCTGAACTGCATGTGATCGACGCAGAGCTGGGCGAGCGCCCAGCTGTCGCGGCCCTTCAACAGCTCGATCATCAGCTCGTGCTGGCGCCGCGACTGCGCCAGCCCGTCGCGGTCGGCGAGATTTTTTGCGCGCATCGGCAGCGTCAGGTTCATGTAGTCTTGCAGCGAGCGCACCAGATAGGGATTGCCGCAAGCCCCGAACAGCGCGAGGTGGAAGGCGTCGTTGGTCTCGTGAATGCCGCGCAGGTCCTGCGCGTCGGCTTTCGCGCAATACTGTCGTTGCAACGCGATCAATTCGTCGATCAGGCCTTGCGGCGCAGGCAGGGGGATCATCAGCGCGGCCTGCCGGGTCAGCATCTCCCGGACCTCATAGATCTGCCGGACTTCCTCGGCCGAATAGAACCGCACGGTGGCGCCGACATTCTTCTCGCGGCGGACGATGCCGCGCCGCTCCGCGTCCACCAGCGCCTGGCGCACGAAGTGGCGCGAGGTGCCGTAGGCCGACACCAACGCGTCCTCGGTCAGGCGCGCGCCCGGCGCGAGGCGGCCGAAGATGATGTCCTCTTCCAGCCGCGCGACGACGTCGTCCGGATCGTCGCGCCGGACCGTCATGTTATCTGCGGTGTGCGTGTCGGACATTCCTTCTGCCTCCCGGCGTCTGGCCGGTTCTCTCTGTGGAGCAGGGAAGCATTGGATTGTCAATAATCGGAATGGTTTGCGGTGCCATCGTCCGGAAAGACCGGAAAAGTCGCTTGAGTTATTGACAATCAATGGGCAGGCTGTACGACAATGGCAAGGCGGAATGGAGTGGCTGATGAGCAGTGGCTTGCGCAAGGGTCTGACGAGCTATGGCGATGCCGGCTTTTCGCTGTTCCTGCGCAAGGCGTTCATCAAGGCCATGGGCTATTCCGACGACGCGCTGGAGCGCCCGATCGTCGGCATCACCAACACCTATAGCGATTACAATCCCTGCCACGGCAACGTGCCTAAGATCATCGAGGCCGCCAAGCGCGGCGTGATGCTGTCGGGCGCCATGCCGTTCGTGTTCCCGACCATCTCGATCGCCGAGAGCTTTGCGCATCCCACCTCGATGTATCTGCGCAATCTGATGGCAATGGACACCGAGGAGATGATCCGGGCCCAGCCGATGGATTCGGTGATCGTGATTGGCGGCTGCGACAAGACGCTTCCCGCGCAGGTGATGGCCGCGATCAGCGCCGATCTGCCGACCGTGGTCATCCCGGTCGGCCCGATGGTGGTCGGCCACCACAAGGGCGAGGTGCTGGGCGCCTGCACCGACTGCCGCCGTCTCTGGGGCAAGTATCGCGCCGGCGAAATGGATGATGCCGAGATCGAGGCGGTGAACGGCCGTCTCGCGCCATCGGTCGGCACCTGCATGGTGATGGGCACGGCCTCGACCATGGCCTGCATGGTTGAGGCGATGGGCCTGTCGCTGCCGATGAGCGCGACAATTCCGGCGCCACATGCCGAGCGTTTTCGTCTTGCCGAGGCCAGCGGCAAGGTTGCCGCCGAGATGGCCAAGACCAAGGGGCCCAAGCCGAGCGAGTTGCTGACGCCGGCCTCGTTCAAAAATGCGCAGGTGGTGTTGCAAGCCATCGGCGGCTCGACCAACGGCTTGATCCATCTGACGGCGATGGCGCATCGCTCGCCGCACCGGCTCGATCTCGCCGCCTTCGACCAGCTCGGCCGCGAGGTGCCGGTGCTGGTCGATCTCAAGCCGTCGGGCGAGCACTATATGGAGCATTTCCATCACGCCGGCGGCGTGCCGAAATTGCTGGCGCAGCTCGGCGACCTCGTCGATCTCGATGCGAAGACGATCGCGGGCCAGACGCTGCGCGAAATCGTCGCCAATGCGGAAGACGTGCCCGGCCAGGACGCGATCCGTCCGCGCGACAATCCGATCAAGAAGGAGGGCGGACTTGCCGTCCTGCACGGCAACCTCGCGCCGCGCGGCGCGGTGATCAAGCAGTCGGCCGCAAGCCCCAAGCTGTTGCAGCACACCGGGCGTGCGGTGGTGTTCGAATCCGTCGAGGACATGACCTTGCGGGTCGACGATCCCGATCTCGACGTAACCGCCGACGACGTGCTGGTGCTGCGCAATGCGGGGCCGAAGGGCGCGCCCGGCATGCCCGAGGCGGGCTATCTGCCGATCCCGAAGAAGCTGGCGCGCGGCGGAACCAAGGACATGGTGCGCATTTCGGACGCGCGCATGAGCGGCACGGCGTTCGGCACTATCGTGCTGCACATCACGCCGGAATCCGCTGTCGGTGGGCCGCTGGCACTGGTGAAGAACGGCGATATGATCCGGCTGGATGTTGCAAAACGCAGCATCGAGCTGCTGGTCGATGCGGCGGAGCTGGAGCGTCGGCGTGCGACGTTGAAGCCGGCCGCTGCGCCGGACGAGGCGCGGCGCGGTTACGCTTGGTTGTTCAACGAGACCATCATGCAGGCCGACGAGGGCTGCGACTTCGATTTCATGCAGAGGACTGGAAAGCAGACTGAGCAAAAGACCGAAAAAGGGTGACCGATCACCCGGACGAACGCTCAGCCGCTCAAGCGGCGGGCGATACAACAGGGGGAAACGATGATTGCACGATCCATGTGTGGGTTGGTGGCCATGGCCGCCATGCTGTTCGTCACTGGAGCCGGAGCGCAGGAGGTGAAGCATTATCGCTTCGCCTATGACCAGCCGCGCAACACCGGCTATTCGATCGCGGGTGACCTCTTTGCCGACAAGCTCAAGGAATTGAGCAAGGGCACCATGATCATCGACCAGTATCCCGGCGCCCAGCTCGGGCAGGAGCCGCAGGTGCTCCAGCTCGTGAAGGCGGGCGACGTCGAATTCGCGATCATCTCGTCCGCCAACACCGCGACGATCTCGCCGCAGGCCGGCGTGATGTCGCTGCACTTCCTTTTCCGCGACGAGAACCATGTGGTCAAGGGGCTGGCCGATCCAAAAGTGTTCGAAGCGCTCAAGATCATGATCGACGAGACCACGCAGGGCCTGCACGTGATCGCCACGGGCTCACAGGGCGTGCGTCACATGTACTCCAAGAAAGAAATCCATAATGTCGGCGACATCAAGAACCTGAAGATCCGCGTGCAGGCGACCGCAACCGAGGACACCATGTTCCCGGCCTATGGCGCCCAGACCGTGCACATGCCGTTCGGCAGCGTCTACACAAGCTTGCAAACCGGCGTGGTCGACGTCGCCGAGAACAGCATCAACGTCTATCTCGTTAACAAGCACTACGAGGTGGCCCCGGTCCTGAACATCACCGAGCACGAGGCCAACAATGCGCTGGTCTTCGTCTCCGACAAGCTTTGGCAGAGCCTGTCGGCCGAGCAGAAGGGCTGGGTGCAGGCAGCGGCCAATGAGATCAGCACGAAGGAGCCGCAGAAGGCGTTCGACCTCGAGCGCACCGCGGCCGACAAGCTGAAGAAGATGGGCGTCAAGATCGTCGACAACGTCGACAAGAAGAGCTTTACGGCGGTCGCCGATCCCTATCTCGACAAGCTCGCCAAGGAGCTCGGCCCGCATGCCGAGAAGATCAAGAACCTGATCCGGTCGATCAATTAGCCTGCGTTTGCGGTGATCCTTCGAGACGCCCGCCTACGGCGGGCCCTCAGGATGAGGTCGCGTTTTGCGGCGAGAGTTTTAGACCCTCATGGTGAGGAGCCCGCCAAAGCGGGCGTCTCGAACCATGAAGGCCCGTCTGTGGCCTCTCCTTCGAGACGCGGCGAAGACGCCGCTCCTCAGGATGAGGAGTGAGCGCTACCCCTTGGGTTCAGGAACCTCAATGCCCATCGCCGACAAACTCCTCGTTCAGCGCCAGCGTCACCTCAAATGGCGCGCGCTCGACTGGCTCGAGCTCGCGCTGATGATCCTCTGCGGCGTGCTGTGCTTCGGCTTCTCGCTGTCGGTGACCGCCGATATCGTCACGCGCACCATCGGTCATCCCTGGCTGTGGCTCCAGGAGGTCACCTCGACATTGTTCATCTATGCCATCTTCGTCGGCACGGCGGCGGCGACCCGGCGCAACGATCACCTCTATCTCACGGCGATCTCCGAGGCCATGCACGGCACGCCGCGGATCATCGTCGAAGTGATCATCCGCCTCGTCGTGCTCGGCGTCGCCTTCTGCCTGATCTTCTATGGCTATCAGAACTATCTCCGTGGCTTCGGCAGTTTTCGCCTGCCGTCGGGCACGCCGATCGCCTCGCTCTATGCGATCATCCCTTTGTCGGGTGTGCTGATTGGCCTGTTCACGATCGAGCAGCTCGTCAATGGCCTGCGCAACGGCTTTGATCATCCCGAGCCGCCGGACGAGGATACCACGCCTGTCATCACCGACGCACAGATGAGGGCGCAGCTGTGAGCGCGCCCATCGTCCTGGCGTTGATGTCGATCTGCTTCCTGTCGTTCGGGTATCTCGGCGTCCCCGTGCCATTCTCATTGATGGCGGGTGTGTTCATCGGCGCGATCCTGTCGGACGTCTCGCTCGCCGCCATCATCCAGAAGATCTTCGACGGCGTCGATTCCGAGGCGCTGCTGGCGATCCCGTTCTTCCTCCTGGTCGGCGAGCTCATGAGCTCGGCCAACGTGGTGGTGCGGATCGCGAACCTGTCGGTGTCGCTGGTCGGGCATGTCAGGGGCGGACTGTCGCAGGTGGTGGTCGTCTTCAGCATGTTCTTCTCGGAGATGTCCGGCTCGACCACCGCGGACGTCGCGGTCATGAGCCGCGCGCTTGGCGGCCCGATGAAGCGGGAGGGCTACGAGCCTGCCTTCATCGCCGCCATCATCGCATCCGCCTCGACCATTGCGGCGCTGGTGCCGCCGAGCATCACCGCCGTGGTCTATGGCGCGGTCGGCAACGTCTCGATCGCCGGCCTGTTCATGGCGGGCGTGGTGCCGGGGCTGATGATCGGCTTCGGGTTGATGATCTACTGCTATTTCTTCGGCCCCTCCGGCCTGCGCAAGCCGCGCGCGCCGCTGCGGCAGATCGTATTCGCTGGCGGCGATGCCGCCTTGCCGCTGATGATTCCGGTCATCCTGCTCGGCGGCATTCTCACCGGCTGGTTCACGCCAACGGAAGCCGGCGTCGTTGCCGTGGTCTGGATCATCCTCGTCGTGATCCCCGCGCTCAACCGCGGGCATATCAGCAAAATCCCCTACGATTTCTGCCTCGCGGGGCTGATCTTCTCGCTGCCGCTGATCACGATCGGCGCCGCCAACGCCTTCGGCTGGATGCTCGCGTACTTGCGCGGCGCCAGCTACATTGCCGAAATGATCACCTCGATCGCCGGCAACGATCCGCACCTGATCATGTTGCTGATGGTGCTGCTGTTCACCGTGGTCGGCGACTTCATTGAGCCGGTCCCGACCATCATCATCTTCATGCCGCTGGTCAACACGCTGACGGAAGCCGGCGACATCAACGGCGTGCATATGGGCGTGGTGCTGATCGCCACGCTCGCCTTCGGCCTGATCACGCCGCCTTACGGATTGGTGCTACTGATGGCGTCAAAATTCGTCGGCGTCAGTTTTGCCAAGGCGCTGCGTGCGGCGTTGCCGATCTATCTGGTGTTCTTCGCCACCATCGCGTTTGCGATCTACTTCCCGAGCGTGGTGTTGTGGCTGCCGCAGCAGGTGCTGCCGGAATCCGTCGGCTGCTTCAAATCGCCGGCGGGAACCGGTTACATCTGCCCGAAATGAGAGCCTGGCTACTTCCCCTTGCTGGTGAATTTCTTCACGGCGGCGCGAAACTCCTCCGTGTTCATCGCCATGATGATCTTGTGCTCCTCGGCGTCGAGCTGCTGCTTCACTGAGGTTGTGACAGCCTGGTAGACCAGCGACCTGGTGCCGGCGATCGCGGTCGGCGGATTCTGCGCCAGCCGCTCGGCGAGCTGCCGCGTCGCCGCTTTCAGCTCCGTCGCGGGAACGATCTTCGCAACGAGGCCCCATTCATAGGCCTGCTGCGCGGTAAAATTGTCTTCCGACAGGAAGATCTGCAGCGCACGGCGGGACCCGACCGTGCCGACGATGCCGACCGTAGAGCCGCCGTCCGGCGACACGCCGATCTTGGCATAGGCCGGCGTGAATTTGGCGTCATCGGCGGCAATGCAGAGGTCCGTGACGAAGGCGAGCCCCATGCCGGCGCCGGCGGCCGAGCCGTGCACGCTGGACAGCGAAATCTTCGGCATGCGCCGGATGGTTTCGATGAAGGCATGATAGTGCTTGAGCAGTTCGCCGACGACCGGCGTCACCGTATTGGCCTCGGCGGCAGCGCCGATCGTTTGCAGATCGCCGCCGGCCGAGAAGGCGCGGCCTTCGCCTTCGATCACGACGACCCTGATCTCGTCGGCGCCCTCGATATAGGCTGCGAGCTGTTCGAGCTTCTGCGCGATCGCAAGGTTGATCGAGTTGAACGCGGCGGGGCGGTTGAGCGTGATGGTCGCGATCGGGCCGTCGATCCGCAGCAGAGCCGGATCATCGGGTCGGGAGACGGGAGCGGTCATTGGCAAATCCCCGGCAGGAGGTCATTGCTGCAACTAAATCGCAGAAGGCGGGGGGTGACAATCCCCGCTTGGGGCAGGGCAATCGCATGTAGCGCTTGGGATGCCATGAAAGTGCTCGGCCTGCATGGAAGGATCGGCCACAAGGAAACCGCAGACCGACTTCTTCTTCATATGCGATGGTCCTGCCGCTCGGGGCGGCCTGCGATGGTCTTGCGTTGGGCGGAACGATAGGCTCAAATGGTGTTGCCATCGTTTAGGGACGGACACGAGCGCCGGCTCCTCAATCGACGCGGCTAGCAAGCCAAATCAGCAAGAGAGGAGTCGACGTGGGGTACACCTGTGTCCAGAAATTCGGGCTGTTCCAATGACGGATGGACCCGTGATCATCGTCGGCGCCGGCCATGGCGGCTACCAGGCTGCGGCATCGCTGCGGCAGGCGGGTTTTTCCGAGCGCATCTGCCTGATCAATGACGAGGCGCATCTGCCCTATCAGCGGCCGCCTCTGTCCAAGGCCTATATCAAGGGCTCGGCCGGGCCGGAGAGCCTGATGTTCCGGCCGGAGAAATTCTACCAGGACCAGAAGATCGAGCTGATCGCGGGCCGCGCCGCGTCGATCGACCGCGCGGGGCGCACGGTGCACCTCGCCTCGGGCGAGACGCTTGCCTACGGCCACCTGATCCTGGCCACCGGCGCGCGCAACCGTCTGCTCGACCTGCCCAACGCCAATCTGTCCGACGTGAAATACCTGCGCATCCTCGACGAGAGCGAGGCGCTCCGAGCAATCATCCCATCGAAGATCCGGGTGGTGGTGATCGGCGCCGGCTTCATCGGCCTCGAATTTGCGGCCACCGCGCGGATCAAGGGCCTCGAGGTCGACGTGCTCGAGCTCGCTCCGCGCGTGATGGCGCGCGCGGTGACGGCAGAGGTATCGGAGTATTTTCAGGCGCGGCATCGCGAGGCCGGCATCCGCATTCACCTCGGCGTACAGGCAACTTCCATTGAGGCCGAGGGCGGAAAGGTCACCGGAGTCAGCCTCAGCGACGGCCGCCACTTGCCGGCCGACCTCGTCGTGGTCGGCGTCGGCGTGCTGCCGAACATCGAGCTCGCGGCGGAGGCGGGGCTGCCGGTCGCCGCCGGCATCATCGTCGACGAGTATCTTGCAACGGCCGATCCAAACATCTCAGCGATCGGCGACTGCGCGCTGTTCGCAAGCCCGCGCTTCGGCGGATCGCTGCGGCTGGAGTCGGTACAGAACGCGACTGACCATGCGCGTTGTCTGGCGGCACGGCTGACCGGCGACCGCAAGCCTTACGACAGCCATCCCTGGTTCTGGAGTGACCAGGGCGACGACAAGCTCCAGATCGCGGGGCTCACCACCGGCTACGACCGCGTCGCGCTGCGCGGCGATCCCGCAAAGAAGGCGTTCTCGGCGTTCTGCTACAAGGGCGACAGGCTGCTCGGCATCGAGTCGGTCAACCGCGCCGGCGATCACATGTTCGGCCGCAGATTGCAGAGCATGGACCGCTCGATTACGCCAGAGCAGGCCGCCGACGAAAGCTTCGACCTGAAGAGCGCGCTGGCGTGATCAGCTTTCATTGATCACGGCGGCGACTTCGTCCGCCGTCGGCATCGACGGTCCCGCGCCCATCCGCTGCACGCTGATCGCGGCGGCGGCGTTGGCGAAGACGAGGGCGTCGCGCAAGGGGACTTCGTCGGCCAGTTGCGCTGCGAGCGCGCCGACGAAGCAGTCGCCGGCGCCCGTGGTGTCGACGGCCTTCACCACGCGGCCGGGCACGGCAATCTCCTCGCGGCCCGCGAGCGCGAGCACGCCGCGCTTGCCGAGCGTGACGCAGATGGTCTGGTCCTCCCGCGCCTGAAGCCGACGTGCCGCGTCGACGATCCGCGCCGCATCGTCGTCCTCGGACAGCTCGGTGCCGGCGAGGAAGCCGAGCTCGGTCTCGTTCAGCACGAGCACGTCGACGAGCGCCAGCAGCTCGCTGGACATGCTCTGCGCTGGCGCCGGGTTGAGCAGCGTCGTCGCCTCCGCCCTGCGAGCCCGCTGAAAGAACGCGGCAATCGTCGGGAGCGGGATCTCGAACTGGCTGACGGCGACGTCGCCCTTCACCAGCGGTACGACGCAGACGTCATCGGCGCTGAGAAGCGCATTGGCGCCGGGAATGACGACGATGGTATTGTCGGCTGCCGCCACCGTGATGATGGCGGTGCCGGTATGCGCTTCGGCTGTCTTCTGGACATAGCCGAGATCGATGCCTTGATCGCGGAGGAAAACCTTCAGCTCGGCGCCGAAGGAATCCTTGCCCAGCCGGCCGATCAGCGTAGTCCCGGCTCCGAGCCGCGATGCCGCGACGGCCTGGTTCGCGCCTTTGCCGCCCGGAAAATACAGCACCTGTTTGCCGGCAACGGTCTCACCGATCCTTGGGTGGCGATCGGCCGTCGCCACCACATCCATGTTGATGCTGCCGGCAACGAAGACGCGTCCCATGCGGCACTCCCTAGAGCATGATCCGGACCCGGAGGGCCGCGTTAGCGCAAAGTGTGCTGCGGTTTTCCGAAAAGATCATGCTCAAACAAAAACTCAAACAAAAAGTCTAGACCCTGACTTCGAACTCGTGCCTGACTTTGGCGATATCGACGAGAGTGGGCAGGCCGGCCTCGTTGCCAAGGCGCTGGATCTTGTAAGTCGAAGCGGCGCGGGCGAAGTCGAAATGCTCGCGCCAACTTTTGCCGGGATGGGCCAGGTACGAATAGACATAGGCGCCGTGGAAGACGTCGCCGGCGCCGTTGGTGTCGATCACGCGCTCGCGCGGGATCGGCATTGCTGGCATGATGTCGACCGCGCCGGTCTCGTTGTACCAGAGCAGGCCCTTCTCACCCATGGTGATGCCGCCGATCTTGCAGCCGCGGCTCTTGAGATAGTCGAGCATCTTCTCCGGCGTCAGATCCATCTGCTCGCACAGCCGCTCGGCAACGATTGCGACGTCGATGTATTCGAGAAGTTCGTGCGTGTTGGTGCGCAGGCCGCCGCCGTCGAGCGAGGTCAGGATGCCGGCCTCGCGACAGACCTTTGCGTAATGGATCGCGGCATCGGGCTGGTGGCCGTCGACATGTAGCGCGCGGCAGCCGCCGAGATTGAGCATCGGGAACGGATGGATGTGCTCGTCATCGCGGCAGCGGACGATGGCGCGCTTGCCGTCCTTGGGCATGATGAAGGACAGCGACGACTGGTTCACCTTCCGCCCATGCAGCGAGATCGCGTATTTCGCGCACATGTCCTGGAACATGCGCCCCAACCAGTCATTGGCGACGGTAGCGATCAGGTCGGGCACGATGCCGAGCTTGGCGCAGCAGAACGCCGCCGTGACCGCGTTGCCGCCGAAGGAGACCGCGTAGTCCGAGGCCACGTGCTTCTCGTCGCCGGTCGGCATGTGGTCGGTGATGAAGACGACGTCGATATAGGTCTGTCCGATAAAGAGAGCCTGCATTGCTTGTCCGTGATGCGCTTTGTGGTCCCGGCCGGCGGGCTTTACTCTAGCACCGGTTCCGCTGATGGGACGCTGAAATTATTCGCAAAACCGCCCGTAGCGCTTGAGGTCAGCCTGGGGCCGGAATACGACCATCATCGGGCAATGCCAAGCCCGGACAAGTGCCGTCATTCGGACCGATGTTCCCGGTCGACAAATAAGGGGGGAAGATGATCACTGGCCTCGATCACGTCGTTGTTCTGGTCAGGGATATCGGTGCCGCCAAGGCGGCCTATCAGACGCTGCTGGGACGTGCGCCGGCCTGGCAGAATTCCGGCGAGGGCGCCGACCGCGTGCTGTTCACACTCGCCAACATGACGGTCGAGCTGATGGCGCCGAGCGGCTTCAGCGTGGCGGCGGACCGGATGCGCGCGCTGCTGGACGACCGCGAAGGCGTGCTCGCCAGCCTGTGCTTTCGTGTCGCAGACATGGGCAGGATGCACCGGCGGCTGGACCGGGTGGCATTGAGTCCGGATCCCGTCGCCGAGGTCGAAAGCAGCGACGCCGAAACCGACGCCGTCCTGCACTGGAAGCGCACGCGTGCCGCGACCGAGCTTACGCGGGGCGTGCGCATGTTCTTCCTCGAGCTGGCCGAGGAGCGCCCGCGCTCGGCTGCGACCGACATCGCGCCGATCGATGCGCTCGACCATGTCGTGATCACGACGGAGGACTCGGAGCGTGCCGCCGCACTTTACGGCGCGCGGCTCGGGCTCGACCTGGCGCTCGATCGCTCGCATCAAGATTGGGGCCAGCTGATGTTCTTCCGCTGCGGCGACCTCATCGTCGAGGTCGTGCGCCGCCCGGTCGCGGGCGGCGATTCCCTGCATGACCGTCTGTGGGGGCTGAGCTGGCGGGTGGCCGACATCGAGGCCACACGCGCCCGCCTGATCGCCGCCGGCCTCGACGTGACCGAAGTGCGCAACGGCCGCAAGCCCGGCACGCGGATCATGACGGTCCGGACCGGCACCTGCGACATCCAGACCGTCCTGCTGGAGCGTTCGCCAAAACCGGTGGATTAGCCGCCGTTCTCTCCACTCGTCATTGCGAGCGAAGCGAAGCAATCCAGACTGTTTCCGCGGTGGGATTCTGGATTGCTTCGTCGCAAGGGCTCCTCGCAATGACGGCGCCCGCGTGTTACATGCGTGTTAACAGCACCTCAGCGAGCAACCGGTTTGGCGAAGGCAAAGCGAAATCTGAGATGGCAGCGCGACCCTGAGGGCATGCGGCTGCGCATCCTCGAAGCCGCCAAGCAGGAGTTCTCGGCCCACGGCCTTGCCGGCGCGCGCGTCGACCGCATCGCGGCCCAGGCCGGCGCCAACAAGCGCATGCTCTACTATCACGTCGGCAACAAGGACGATCTCTACCTCGCGGTGCTCGAAGGCGCCTATGACAAGATCCGCAGCGAGGAGCGGGGGCTCGATCTCGAACATCTCGACCCGCCCGAGGCGATCCGGCGCCTGATCGAATTCACCTGGAACTATTTCCTGCGCAATCCCGAATTCCTGTCGCTGCTCCAGACCGAGAACCTCGCGCGCGCAAAGCATCTGAAGCGCTCGGCCAAGGTCAAGTCGATGCACTCGCCCTTCGTCGAGATGATCCGCACCGTGGTGCGCCGCGGCGTCGAGAGCGGCGACTTCCCGGTCGCGGTCGATCCCGTCCAGCTCTACATCTCGATCGCGGCGCTCTGCTTCTTCTATCTGTCGAACTCGGCGACGCTGAGCGTGATCTTCGGCCGCGACCTGCTTGCCAAGGACGCCAAGGCCGAGCGGCTGGCGCACATGGTCGGCCTCGTGCTCGCCGCGCTGACGGGGCAGTCGGCCGCACTGTTCGATGTGGTGAGGCCGCCGAAGAAGGGCGCGGCGGTGGCGCAGACGGTGTAGCGGCGGCTTCGGCGCTCGATGGGTACTCTCCCGTTTCCCCAATCTCCGTCGTCATCGCCCGCCTTGTGCGCACTTGCGCACTGGGGCGGGCGATCCAGTATTCCAGAGGCGGTGAAGGGATACGGAGAGGCCGCGGCGTACTGGATTCCCCGCCTTCGCGTGGAATGACACCGAGGGTGGGGCGGTCCCGTGCCCCGGACGCAGCGCAGCGCTTGTTCAGCGGTGCGCTGCCGAGCCGGGGCCCATGCAACTGTGGAACACGCGGCCCCTGGGTCCCGGCTCTGCGCAGCAGCGCAAGAGCGCTGCAGCGCGTCCGGGACACGAGAGAAGTGAGACCCCCGCGCAAAACGTCACAGGGAAAGCTCTGGACAGTATTTATCCAACGGGTTAATTTCTCCCCGAACGAACAAGAATACCGGGAGTGAGACGTGGCTGAGTTGAAGCCGCAGAGTGCGGTGTCCAAGATGCTGAATGCGGCCTGGATTCGGCCGTTTCTGTTCCTGGTGTTCATCGTCGTGGCCTGGGATCTCGCGATCCGGCTGTTCAAGATCCCCGCCTACCAGATCCCGTCGCCGGGCGATGTCATTGCGGTGCTGCGCACCGATTGGCCGGAACTGTTGCGCCAGTCCTGGCCGACAACGTATGCGACGGTCTGCGGCTTCCTGCTGTCAGCGCTGTTCGGCATTCCCGTCGCGATGCTGATCGCAGGATCGAAAACGGTCGAAAGCTACGTTTATCCGCTGCTGGTGTTCTCGCAATCGGTGCCGAAGATCGCGATCGCGCCGCTGTTCGTGGTCTGGTTCGGCTTTGGCATCATTCCAAAAGTGATCTCGGCCTTCCTGCTCGGCTTCTTTCCGGTGGTGGTGTCCGCGGTGCAGGGCTTTAAATCGGTCGACCCTGACATGGTCGATCTTGCCCGCGCCATGCAGGGCAGCCGGTTCCAGGTGTTCTGCGCGGTGAACCTGCCGCATGCGCTGCCGGCGATTTTCTCCGGTCTGAAAGTGTCGGTGACGCTCGCCGTGGTCGGCGCCGTCGTCGGCGAGTTCGTCGGCTCCAATTCCGGCATCGGCTATGTGATGCAGCGCTCGATCGGAACCTTCGACCTGCCGACCATGTTCGCAGCCCTCGTGATCCTCGCACTGCTCGGCGTCGTGCTGTTCTGGATCGTCGACAGGATCGAGAAACTGATCATTCCCTGGCACGTCAGCCAGCGCGAGGACGTGATTTTCGCTTCTTAAAACAGGGCAAACAACGGCCACCAACGGCCGGGCAACAACGACAAGGGAGAGTGACGATGAAGCGGTGGATAGGAGCTGCATCAGTGGCGCTGATGGTGTTCGCGGCCATGCCGGCGCAAGCGGCCGACAAGGTCGCGCTGATGCTGAACTGGTACGTCTATGGCGAGCACGCGCCGTTCTATTACGGCAAGGCCAAGGGTATCTATGCGGCCGCGGGCATCGACCTCGAGATCCAGGAAGGCCGCGGCTCGGCTGCGACCACGCAGGCCGTCGCCGCCAAGACCGCCGACTTCGGCTATGTCGACGTTCCCACCATGATGCGCGCCGCGATCAAGGGCGCGCCGGTGATCGCGACCGGCGTGCTGCTCCAGACCAGCCCGATGTCTGCCATGGGTTTCGCCGATAAGAACATCAGGAAGCCCGAGGACATCAAGGGCAAGACGGTGGCGATCACGCCGGCGGACTCCATGACCCAGATCTGGCCGCTGTTCCTGAAGAAGACCGGCCTGAAGGAGAGCGACTTCCAGACCGTTGCCGGCGACGGTCAGACCAAGCTCAACGCCGTCATCAACGGCCAGGCCGATCTGTTGCTCGGCTACGTCATGGACCAGTCGATGAAGATCAAGGACGCCACCGGCAAGGACGTCTATCCGATCAAGTTCGCCGACTACGGCATCAACATGGTCTCGTCCGGCATCATCGCCAACTCCGACTATGTCAAGGCCAATGCCGACCTCGTCCGCCGCTTCATGGCGGCGACGACCAAGGCGGTCGAAGCCGCGGAGAAGGAGCCCAAGGCAGCGGCGCAGTCGATCCTCGATGCCAACCCCAAGGGCGGCAAGATCGAGACGCTGACGCAAGGATTTGAGCTGACCATTCCGCTCTACCGGACGTCCGAGACCAAGAGCAAGCGGCCGTTCCAGGTCACCGACCAGAACATGACCGACAGCGTCAACCTGATGGTCGAATATGGCGGGCTCGATGCCAAGGCCAAGGGGAACCCGAAGGCCTTCTATACCAACGACTATCTGCCGAAGGGCGATTCGTGAAACCAGCGATCGTATCGAGTGACGCCGTGCAACCGGCCGCGCATCTGAGACTGGTGAGCGACCGGGCCGCGAGCGGCGCGTCGGGCATCACACTTTCCGGCGTGTCCAAGACCTATCGGACGCGCGATGGCGACGTGCCGTCGCTGCGGCCGCTCGACTTCCACATCAATGACGGCGAGTTCTTCGTCGTGGTCGGCCCAAGCGGCTGTGGCAAGTCCACGCTGCTCAAGCTGATCTCGGGATTGCTGCCGCCGACATCAGGCGAGATCCTGGTCGAGGGCGAGAAGGTGACGAAGCCGCACGGCAATGTCGGCATCGTCTTCCAGAATGCGCTGCTGCTGCCGTGGCGCAACATTCTCTCCAATGTGATGCTGCCGATCGACATGAAGCGGCTGCCGCGGCAAACATATCTCGATCGCGCCAAGGCGCTGTTGAAGCTGGTCGGGCTGGAAGGCTTCGAGAAGAAACTGCCCTGGCAGCTTTCCGGCGGCATGCAGCAGCGCGCCTCGATCTGCCGCGCGCTGGTGCACGATCCCAGGATCATGCTGATGGACGAGCCGTTCGGCGCGCTCGATGCGCTCACGCGCGAGCGCATGAACGTAGAACTGATGCGTATCCAGCGCGAGACCAGGAAGACGGTGCTCCTGATCACGCATTCGATTCCCGAGGCCGTGTTCCTCGCCGATCGCGTGCTGGTCATGACCGAGCGGCCCGGTGCGGTCGCCGCAATCTACGACGTGCCGCTGCCGCGCCCGCGTTCGCTGGACGTGATGGCCGACCCTGTCTTCACCGAGCTCGTGCAGCGCATCCGCAAGCATTTCTTCTCGCAGGGTTCGCTGGACTAGGTTTGATGAGATTCCCAGTGACCACAACCGCACGAACGGTGCGCTCCCTCCCCCGCCCGCGGGGGAGGGCTGGGGAGAGGGTATCTCCGCTGGCAAGACTCCCCAAGAGGATAGAACCCTCACCCGGCGCTACGCGCCGACCTCTCCCGCAAGCGGGAGAGGTGCACCGTGCCCGCGGCCTTATCGGCTTCCAACAACCTCATCCTCGGTAATACCATGCCTGTGCGCCTGAAGCTGCGAGATATCGCCTTCTTCGAACGTCCCGTGCATTTCGCGCGGCCGTTCCGCTTTGGCGCGATCACGATCAACGGGACGCCGCAGCTGTTCGTGCGCGTGGAGATCGAGGTCGAGGGCAGGGGAAGCGCGGTCGGCGCCAGCGCCGAGCTGCTGGTGCCGAAATGGTTCGACAAGCGGCCGGAGCTGTCACCGGCGCAGACGGTCGACGGGCTGCGAAGATCGCTTCAGATCGCACGCGAGCTTTATCTGGCGCGGACTGGATTTCTGACGGCGTTCGATCTGCATGCTTCCTGCATCGGTGCTCAGGTAGCGACTTGTGCGAAAAGGAATATTCCGGCGCTTGCTGCGGCTTATGGCCCTGCGGAAATCGACAAAGCGATCCTCGATGGGCTGCTTCGCGCCGTCAAGACCAACTTTTTTGACGGCATGACCGGCAACATTGCCGGCATTGATGCGCGGCTTTCGCCTGACCTGAAGGAAACAGACTTCTCGACGTTTCTCTCCGGCCGAAAGCCGCTGCCGCGCGTTGCAATCAGGCATACCGTCGGTCTCGACGACGCAGTTGAAGGCGAGGGCGGCGTCGCCGATGTCCGCGACAACGCCGATGCGCGCTATTTCAAGCTGAAGCTCTCCGGCGATCCTGCGGCCGATGCGGCGCGGCTAGCGCGTATCGGCAAGGAACTCGATACGCTCGGGTATGAGTACAAAGTGACCCTCGATGCGAACGAGCAATATGCCGATCTCGCGGCGTTGCGTACGCTGGTCGATCGGCTTGATTGTGAGGCCACGCTGCGGTCGATCTCGTCACGTCTGCTTTATATCGAGCAACCGATGCCGCGCGACGTCACGCGGCAGTCGCCGCTCGGCTCGCTCGCGGGGCGCGGCTTCATCATCGATGAGGCCGATGATTCCTACGACGCGTTCCCATCCGCGCGTGCGCTCGGCTATCACGGCATCTCCTCGAAGTCCTGCAAGGGGCTCTACAAGTCCATCGTCAACGCGACCCGCGCGGCGAAATGGAGCGCGGACGGCGAAAAATTCTTTGTGACCGGCGAAGATCTGACCTGCCAGCCCGGTCTCGCCCTGCAACAGGATCTGGCACTCGGCGCGCTGCTCTGCCTCGAACACGCCGAGCGCAACGGCCATCACTACGTCGACGGCTTCGGCGATGCGCCCGCCACGGAAGCCCAAGCCTTCGCGGCCGCGCATCCCGATCTCTATGCCGACACCGGCCAAGGCATCCGGCTCAACATTCACCACGGCGATCTCCTGACGGGATCGCTTCACGCAACGGGCTTTGCGACGTCGGTCCATCCGGACTGGTCGGCGCTGGCCCCGCTCGAACAGCCAAAGTCACCTTGGGAGTAATTGGCATGACCACCCAACGCCTCGGCCTCATCATGAACGGCATCACCGGCCGCATGGGGCTCAACCAGCATCTGATCCGCTCCATCGTCGCGATCCGCGACCAGGGCGGCGTCCGGCTCAAGAACGGCGATCGCGTGATGCCCGATCCGATCCTGGTCGGCCGCAGTGCCGACAAGGTCGAGCGGCTCGCCAAGCAGTTCAACATCACCCGCTGGACCACCGATCTTGATGCGGCGCTCGCCGACAAGAACGACACCATGTTCTTCGACGCCGCGACCACGCAGGCGCGGCCCGGCCTGCTGACGCAGGCCATCAATGCCGGCAAGCACGTCTATTGCGAGAAGCCGATTGCGACGAATTTTGAGGAAGCCCTGGAGGTCGTCAAGCTCGCCAACGCCAAGGGCGTCAAGCACGGCACGGTGCAGGACAAGCTGTTCCTGCCGGGCCTGAAGAAGATCGCCTTCCTGCGCGACTCCGGCTTCTTCGGCCGCATCCTCTCGGTGCGCGGCGAGTTCGGCTATTGGGTGTTCGAGGGCGGCTGGCAGGAGGCGCAGCGGCCGTCCTGGAATTATCGCAGCGAAGACGGCGGCGGCATCATTCTGGATATGGTCTGCCATTGGCGCTACGTGCTCGACAATCTCTTCGGCGAGGTCGAGAGCGTGATGTGCATCGGCAACACCGACATTCCCGAGCGCTATGACGAGCAGGGCCGGAAGTACAAGGCGACCGCCGACGATTCCGCCTATGCCACGTTCCAGCTCAAGGGCGGAATCATCGCCCATATCAACATGTCCTGGGTCACGCGGGTCTATCGCGACGACCTCGTCACCTTCCAGGTCGACGGCACGCTCGGCTCTGCGGTCGCGGGCCTCTCCGACTGCGTGATCCAGGCGCGGCAGGCGACGCCCCGGCCGGTGTGGAATCCGGACGAGAAACGGCTGCACGATTTCTACGGCGACTGGCAGAAGCTGCCCGACAACGTCACCTACGACAACGGCTTCAAGGAGCAGTGGGAGATGTTCATCCGTCACGTCTATGAGGACGCGCCCTACAAGTTCACGCTGCTCGAAGGTGCCAAGGGCGTGCAGCTCGCCGAATCCGCACTGAAGAGCTGGAAGGAGCGGCGCTGGATCGACGTCGCGCCGATCAAGATCTGAGATCTATTGGATAAGTCTCGATGTTTGTTGAGTCGTCATTGCGAGCGAAGCGAAGCAATCCAGAATGCCTCCACGAAGAAAGTCTGGATTGCTTCGTCGCTTCACTCCTCGCAATGACGGGGAGAGGCCCGAAATCATGAACAAGCCCGTCCTGCCGATGTCGTCCCTGTCGTTGAAGCTGCCAAAGGCCGACCGCTCGATCGAGGTCTACCGGCTCGCGGCGTCACGAACCTTTCCCGCCAAGCTCGAGGGCACGCTGAACCGCATCGCGTTCTCGGCCGTGCATACGGTCGTCGATCCCTTCGCCGACAACGATCCCTGGCTGTCGGTCGCCGTCGACTGGGACAAGACCATCGCCTTCCGGGAGCACGTCTGGGACCTCGGCCTTGGCGTTGCCGAGGCCATGGATACCGCGCAGCGCGGCATGGGGCTGGACTGGCCGACGTCGCTGGAGCTGATCACCCGTTCAGTCGCTGCCGCTAGGCGGCGCAACGCGCTGGTATTCTCCGGCGCCGGCACCGATCACCTTGTGGTGGAGGATGCCAAGAGCCTCGACGACGTGATCCGCGCCTATGAGGAGCAGATCTCGGCGGTCGAGAAAGTCGGCGGCCGCATCATCCTGATGGCGTCGCGCGCGCTGGCGAAGCTCGGCCGCAACGCCGACGATTATGCGAAGATCTATGACCGCGTGCTGTCGCAAGTCCGCGAGCCCGTGATCATCCACTGGCTCGGCGACATGTTCGATCCGGCGCTGACAGGATATTGGGGCACGAAAGATCTCGACAAGGCGATGGACACCGCGGTTGCCATCATCAACGGCAACGCCGCCAAGATCGACGGCGTAAAAGTCTCGCTGCTCGACAAGCAGCGCGAGATCGACATGCGCCGTCGCCTGGACAAGCGCATCAAGATGTACACCGGCGACGACTTCAACTATGCGGAGCTGATCGCTGGCGATAGCCAAGGCTTCTCGCACGCGCTGCTCGGCATCTTCGATGCGATCGCGCCGGCGGCGTCCTATGCGCTGTCGCGGCTTGCGGCCGGCGATGAAGCCGGCTTCCACGACGTGCTGGGGCCGACCGTGCCGCTGTCGCGGCACATCTTCAAGGCGCCGACGCGCTTTTACAAGACCGGCGTGGTGTTCATGGCCTACCTCAACGGCCACCAGGATCATTTCACCATGGCCGGCGGCCAGGAGAGCACGCGCTCGATGCTGCATCTGGCCGAGCTGTTCCGTCTGGCCGACAAGGCCGGCCTGCTCGCCAATCCGGAGCTGGCGACGCGGCGGATGAAGACGGTGCTGGCTTCGCACGGGATCGAACCCTGATGCGCGATTTTTCGTCCGACCATCGCTGGCTGTCGCTGAACACGGCGACGGTCCGCAAGCAGGGTGACCTCGTCGAGATCATCGACGCCTGCGCGCGTCAGGGCATCCGCGCCATCGATCCCTGGCGCGACCAGGTCGCGGCAGTCGGCTTAGAACGCGCCGTGCGTGCGGTGCGCGAGGCCGGCCTCGAGCTTTCGGGCTATTGCCGCGGCGGCATGTTCACGTCCGACGCCGCGCGCCGAGGCGAGGTGCGCGACGACAATCGCCGCTGCGTCGATGAAGCCAAGGCGCTCGGCGCGCCCTGCATCGTGCTGGTCGTCGGCGGCTTGCCGCAATATTCGCGGCCGGGCAGCGAGACATCGAAGGACATCGCCGGCGCGCGAACCCAGGTCGAAGAGGCGCTGGCCGACATGCTCGATTACGCCAGACAGGCAAAGCTGCCACTCGCGATCGAGCCGCTGCATCCGGCTTACGCCGCGGACCGGGCCTGCGTGAACACGACGAAGCAGGCGCTCGACATCTGCGACCGTCTCGATCCTGATCGCACCGGCATGCTCGGCGTCGCCCTCGACGTCTATCACATCTGGTGGGACCCGGAGCTGATGGGCCAGATCACGCGCGCCGGCAAGGATCGGCTGCTCGCCTTCCATGTCTGTGACTGGCTGGTCCCGACCAGGGACATCCTCAACGACCGCGGCATGATGGGCGACGGCGTCATCGACATCAAATCCGTGCGCGCCGCGGTCGAGGCGCAGGGCTTTGCCGGCTATTCGGAGATCGAGATCTTCTCCAACGATTGGTGGGGCAAGCCGATGGACGAGGTGCTGCGGATCTGCATCGCGCGGCACAAAACGGTGGTGTAGAACGTGGTGAAATCAGCTTCGATCGGCTGTCCGGGCTCGCCGCAGGGCAATCGCATAGGACCCTTTGGGCGGCCTCAGCACGCGCCTCGTCCTTCGAGACGACCGCTCCGCGGTCTCCTCAGGATGAGGCTAAGCGGCAGCGCCGCCCGTCGAAACTGTTGCCGCGCACTTCATCCTCATCCTGAGGAGCCCGCCAAAGCGGGCGTTTAGGAACCTGCGCGGCGGGGCTACTGTCCGTATCCGTCCGAGGCGGGCGACCAAAATCTGAGCCGTCCGCCATTTGAATGAGGTTCGCGCAGGAACCTTGCCCCAGCCTGGGATGTTGGAAAGCGATACAATAACTCAGGAGGAAACTCTCATGAGAACGCTTTTACTGACGGGTGTGCTGGCGGTTGCTGGCTTCGCTATCGCCACGCCGATCTCCAGTGTACCCGCGTCGGCTCAAGTTGCCGTTGATACTCCGCTCGGCGGCGTAAGAGTAGGCCCGGAGCCTCGTTACTACCGAGACTATGATCGACCCGCTTATCGCGCCTACGGATATGATCGCGGATATCGCGGATGCCGCACCGTCACGATCGAGCGTGACGACGGTTCGGTCCGCAGGGTCCGCCGTTGCGACTAGCGGTACCGGACTAGAAGATCGAGCCTCACAAGAGCGTCGAGCCGGTTCTCGCGATCAAGGAACTGGGACTCACCACTAGGGCCGCGTCAGTTGGCGGCCTCATTGTGGCTTGTTGACCGAAGGGCGGCATCAGTATCATCGCTCGCACAACGAGGACCAACCGCGATGTCGGCATGCTCGGCCTCAAGCTGGACGCACGAGCACTTGAAAGATTGGGCGAAGCCTGCGCGTGCACCGGCACCGCTTTCAAAGCCTGGCGCGGGAATCGCTGGTATGCCAATTTAGGGTTGTGCCAAACCCGCGGGAGGTCAAGCATGCGAACGAACATAGTGGGAGCACTTTGCGCCATCGCAATGGTTGCGAGCGCACACGCAGCGGTCAGGGAAGAGCCGGTCACCTACACGGATGGCGAGACCACGATGAAAGGCTTCGTTGTCTACGACGACGCGACCCAGGCCAAGCGGCCCGGCATCGTGATGGTGCACGAATGGTGGGGCATCACCAAGCATATCCACAACGCGGCGCGGAAGTTCGCGGAGCAGGGCTACACAGCCTTCATTGCGGATATGTATGGCGACGGCAAGACCGCCGACAATCCAAAGGACGCTGGCGCGCTCTCGGGGTCGGTGATGAAGGACCCGAAGGTGATGGAGCAGCGCTTCAACGCCGCGCGGCAGCAGCTCGCCAAGCAGGCCTCGGTGAATCCCCAACGGATCGGCGCCGTTGGTTACTGCTTCGGCGGCGCGGTGGTGCTGAACATGGCGCGCGCCGGCGCTGATCTCGCCGCCGCTGCGGGCTTTCACGCATTGCTCGGTCTCAACACTCCCGCACCGGCGCCGGGAACCGTCAAAGCGAAAATCCTCATTCTGAACGGCGCGGACGACCCGTTCGTGAAGCGCGAGCAGTACGATGCGCTCAAGAAGGACTTTGACGCCGCGAAGGCGGATTACCGGATCATCGAGTACCCCGGCGCCGTGCACGCGTTCACGAACCCCGAAGCCACCGAACTCGGCAAGAAGTTCAACTTACCGCTCAGATACGACGCCAAGGCGGATCAGGAAGCGAAGGCCGAAGCAGCCAAGCTCTTCGCCGCAAACCTTCAAAAATAAGCAGAGGGGCCACCCGTAAGGCGGCCCCTTCCATCTGTGGCCGGTTTAGCCGCAGCGGGCTTAGGCGACGGGGAGAATTCGTTAAGGGCGCGTCGAGCGACGACTTGCAGCGGTGCTGGCGCCTGATGTCGCCGGGCACTCGCAGCTGTTGGGGCGGACGAGATCGGCACTCTGGATCCGTATCGTTTGATTACTATCGAATGATTACTATCGAATAACCGACTTAGTTCTATCCAAAGGTGACTTGCTCGCGACGCGTGATCCCGCGAGAATATTGACGGTGACGTGCAATCCAACTCTCGCTCAAAGGAGCAATCCAATGGCACTGAGAAATCTGACGGTTGCAACAACCTTGGCCGCGCTGACCGCTGTCGGCTTGTTCTCATTCTCGCCGGCCGCCTTCGCAGACAAAGTGAAGGACTGCGGGACCACGACAACCGCCGTGACGAACCCGCCTAGTGAAAATGCGGGTTTCACGCAGACGACAACGACCACCCAGACCTCCGCCTGCGGTAGCAGCAGCGACACAGGCCAGCAGATCACGACCACCCCAACCACGAATAAGGGCGGTGGAACTCCCAAGGGCCATTGATGGTCTCCACCGAGGATTGAATAGGAGCGCAACATGCTCAAAACACTTGGATTGGCATTGACGTTGACCGCTGTTGTGTTGTCGTCGGCGGCCCACGCAGACAAAGTAAAGGACTGCGGGACGACGACTACCACGACCTCTGTGACGGACCCGCCCAATGAAAATGCGGGTTTTACGTCGACAACATCGACATCGACCACCCAGACCTCCGCTTGCAATAGCAGCAGCGACACAGGTCAGCAGACCACGACCACGACCACCCCAACCACCAACAAGGGCGGTGGAACTCCGCAGGGCCATTAGAGCGAGCTACGCGCGCTCTAATAGACCAAGTGGCCGGGCGGCTCCTTGGGAGCCGCCCCTCCTCTCGCAAGATGGTCTCTGATGAAGCTGCTGCTCGGATCTCTGCTCGCTGTCGGATTGGGGATGGCGGCATACAATCGGGCGCTTCTCCCCGAGAGCGCGTGGGATTTCACTTGGACTCAAGCGGCACAGTACGTCCCCGAATTATGGATGAATGCCCCTCCTGAAGCTCCTAAATACCTCCTTGCGCCGGTGCGCCGGGGAGACATCACCACGACCGTGACGGCGAGTGGCGCGTTGTCGGCAATCACGACCGTCCTCGTCAGTTCACAAGTGTCCGGGCAAATGCTCCGGATCCTCGCGGACTACAACGCTGAGGTGCGTCGGGGCGACGTGATCGCTCAGATCGATCCTCTCAGCTTCCAGATCGCTTTGGAGCAAGCCCAAAGCGAATTGAGAGTCGCCGAAGCGGCCGTGGTGATTCAGGAGCGTGTTCAGGAAAAGGCGGCCGCCGATCTCGCCAGTGCCGCCGCCGCAACGGAAAGGGCTCACTTCGCAACCGAGCGCGAGCGCATCGTCCTCACTGAAGCCCAGCGCGACCTGGAGCGCAAGCGTACCTTGGCCAAGGGGGACAACGTCTCGCAGGTTGACTTATCCAGAACTCAGGCTGCCTCCGACATGGCGGTTCAAAACTACAAATCAGCTGAGGCCGACGAGCGCACCAAGATCGCACTCGCGCAAGCGGCCGAGTCGGCGCGCCGCTCGGCCGAGGCGCAGATCACTCATGCCAACGCGGTCGTGCAGCAAAGGCGGGCGGCCTTAAAGGCTGCGCAGACCGAGCTGGAGCGTACCAAGATCCGCTCGCCCGTCGATGGAGTAGTGATCGGGCGCACCATCGAGGAAGGCCAGCAGGTCACTGTCACCCTGCAGACCCAAACGCTGTTCACGGTCGCTCAGGACCTCCGCGAGATGCAGATTAAGATTTCAGTCGATGAGGCCGACATCGGCAGGGTTCGAGAGGGGCAGCCGGTCATCTACACGGTGGACAGCTTCCCCGGCCGCGAGTTCCGGGCCGAGGTGAAGCAGATCCGTAAGGACTCCCAGGAGAAGCAGAATGTGATCACCTACGTAGTGGTCGCCAACGCGCCGAACCCGGACAAGATGCTGATGCCCGGAATGACGGCTAACGCCCGCATTGTCATCGACGTCCACACGAACGTGCATAAGGTGCCCGTCGCCGCATTGCGCTTTGCCCCATCCGGAGAGCGCGGACCAGAAGCTTCACACCTCTGGACCTTGGATGAGGATCAACGGCCGAGGCCGCTTCCCGTTCGAGTGGGGCTGTCGGACGGCAGCATGGTCGAGGTCTCCATCGCCGAGCCAGTCGAGCAGGTCATCGTCGGGGTCGATCAGAGAGAGCCGTCGCCCACCATCGCGCGGCGGATCATCGGGAGCATGTAGATGCCGCTGGTGACCGTCTCAGATCTGACAAAAACCTACGTTGTGGGCGAGACGGCGGTGCCTGCGCTCCGGGGTGTGTCGCTCGCCATCGATAGCGGTGAATTTGTAGCTATCATGGGCTCCTCGGGCTCCGGCAAGTCCACATTGATGAACCTCCTCGGCTGCCTCGATACCCCCAGCAGCGGCACTTATCACCTCGCCGGACGGGATGTGCTGCGCCTGTCGAGCAACAAGCTGGCGGAGCTCCGCAATACGAGCATCGGATTCGTGTTCCAGCAGTTCAATTTGCTGGCGCGAGCAACGGCGCTGGAAAACGTCGAGCTTCCGATGATTTATGCCGGTCTTTGGCGACGCGAACGCAAACGCCGGGCGCGCAAGGCCATGGCGGAGGTGGGCCTCTCCGAACGCGAGCACCATCGGCCGTCGCAGTTGTCGGGCGGGCAGCAGCAACGGGTCGCGATAGCCCGCGCGCTGGTGAACCAGCCGCTTCTTCTGCTCGCCGACGAACCCACTGGTGCGCTCGACTCTGTCACTTCCGAGGAGATCATGGCCGGCCTGGTCCGCCTCAACGAGGGCGGGCTCACGGTGATCGTCGTGACTCACGACGCCGAGGTCGCCCGCTATGCACGGCGGATCATCCACTTCAAGGATGGCAGAGTAATATCCGATGACCTCAACCAAGGTATGCAGGCTGCGGCGTGAAACTCGTCAACAGCACCCTCGCGGCGTTGCGCGCCGTTCGCGTCAACAAGCTGCGCAGCGGCCTGACCATGCTCGGCATCGTTCTTGGAGTATCATCGGTGACCGTGATGATGGCGGTCGGGGGCGGGGCGAGCCAGCGCATCCAGACCGAAATGCGCAATCTCGGGGCCAACACGATCGTGTTGAACTCGGGGGCGCTGAAGAGCAGCGGCGTGTCCAAGGGACAGGGGTCGCGACCGAGCGTGACGCTCGCCGACGCGCAGGCCATCGCGAACGAAGTCGCTGCTGTGGTCGCCGCCTCGCCACAGCACAACTTCGCGGGGATGCAACTCATCTATGGCAATGCGAACTGGTCCACCCTGGTCGCCGGTACGACGCCCGAGTATCTCACTATCCGCAACTGGGCCGTAAACCGGGGCCGCGCTATCGACCGTGAGGACGTGCTTCAGGGCAGCAAGGTGGTCTTGCTCGGGCGGACCGTGGCCGAAAAACTGTTTGGCAATCAGAGCCCGGTGGGGCAGGAAATCCGTATCAATCGCATTCCGATGACGGTGATCGGCGAACTGGCCGCCAAGGGGCAAAGCTTGGCTGGGCTCGATACCGACGATACCGCCGTCATCCCGATCTCGACCGCGTTCAATCGGGTCATCGGGCGAAATCCGGCCAATCCTCGGGCGATCTCCGGCGTGATTATCAAAGTTCGCGACGGCGCCAACATGGCTTCGGCCTTCGCCGAGATTCGTCAGGTCGTGCGCGAGCGCCACGGTCTCCTGCCGGCTCAGGAGGACGATTTTCACCTGATCAACCTCACAGAGGTGATGCGGGCGAAGGAGGACTCGGCACGGGCGCTCGGGATTCTGCTTGCCGCTATCGCGTCCGTGTCGCTTCTGGTTGGTGGGATCGGCATCATGAACATAATGCTCGTCTCGGTCACCGAGCGGATCCGCGAAATCGGGCTGCGGCTTGCGGTTGGAGCCCGGAGAAGCGACATCTTGGGCCAATTCTTGGTCGAGGCGACGATACTTTCCCTGATCGGTGGCATCGCTGGGGTCACCCTGGGCTTGGGCGGCGCCGTGGCCGTCGAGCACTACGCGAATCTGCGCGTGGTGCTCAACGGACAGCTGAGCCTTATCGCCATGACCCTCGCGGCTGGAGTGGGCATTTTCTTCGGCTTCTACCCGGCCTGGAAGGCGTCACTGCTGCAACCCGTCGAAGCCCTGCGCTCGGACTGAAGTGCATCTGCGGGCTAGTTCTTTCGCTGGAGCCTTGCTGCAGCCGCAGGATCCGAAATGGTCGGCTCCCCTTCGCGGCGCGCTTCATTGCCCGATTCCGGCATCCCTGCGCGTGCACCAGCCATGGACATCGCCAACTGCGTTCTGCCGCCGACGCGAAGTTTCCCGTAAATGTGATGCAAATGCATCTTCACGGTGCCTTCTGACAAACGGAGCTTGCTAGCGATCTCCTTGTTGCGCAAGCCTCGCAAGATGAGGTGCACGATATCGGCTTCGCGCAACGTCAGGTTGCTTGTTTTTAGTGAGGACCGTTCAGCTGTTGCTAGGTGGTGCAACAGGTCAGGGTCGAGCCATTTTCGGCCGCGGGACACGCTCTGGACACAATCGATCAAAATGCTGGCGCGGGCCCCGCTCAATAGAATTCCGTCCACGTCAAGCTCCAGCAGATCCGCGGCCATTATCGTGCCGCGCTCCTCGAGCAGAAAAATGATTGAACGGGAAGTGCTGTGGGCTCGGAGTTCCGAAACCATTTTCGCGGCCTCGTGCTGGACGACGCTTTCTGCGAGCAGAACAATATCCGGATGATAGGTGTTCAAGGAGCGCAGGAGCTCATCTTCGCAAAGGCAGCGCGCCACTACCTTATGGCCGCTCGGCTGCAAAAGGGCCTCGATTCCGGCTCCTGCGATATCATCGTGAGTGGCGATCACCAGCGTGGCCAATTCGCCGGTCGGGAGCACTTGGGAGCCACAGTCGCTATCTCCCTCAAACGACACAACGGGCTTGATGAAATGAGAGCGGTCAAATTTCGCACGCATGACGTATTCCTACTAACACCGAAATTTGTTGTAATTCGAACAGCTGCCCGACCCCCGGGGCTCGTTGCATTTTCTGCGTAGACGATGATCAAAACGAGGTAGATTGCGTTGGCGTTAATTCGTTGAAAACTACCGATGTCGGTCTCATCAAGAAACGGAGTACCCGCGTTGTCGCGCCACAGTGGCTCCGGTGCTTTTCCTGAAACCATTGAGGCAAGAGCGGCGCTGCTCTGACCGCGAGGTCCAGGACAGCAGCAACTTGTCCATTTAAAGTATCGAATGCTGGCCGGTTGCCTCAAAGGCACCGGTCGGCTGCGAGACATTATCGGGTGCGGTCACGGCGTTACTCCTTTTGCTAACGCAAGGAGGATTGCGGAAACGCGTTTAGGCTTGGGAATGCATTATTTTTAGACTCTACCGACGACATTCGCAATTGCCCTGGCAGCGTTATGGCAGCTCTGCTTGGCATTTCCGGCCAGATCGAAAATTTACATCGGCAATTTACGCATGATCCTGTCTGCGCTTGCGAGGCAGCCACGCGAGTAGACGCTGGACCAATGGCTACACAGGAAGTGAAGCAGTAAATTTGCTCTTTTTCAACTTGTCATTCCCCGAAGGGCGAAACGTCGCGGGTGTAGATCTGGTTCCATGAGGGAACACAGCTGCTGAAGCGGCTTCGAGAGGATTTGTCTTCTGTCGGCCAAGCGAAATGTTGTTTGCATGAGTCCACTCTGAAGAGATTTTGTCCTTCAAATCAGTCGATTTTTTCGCCTCTGTCAAAGTCAGTTTCGCAGGTCGACGCTCGAAAGTCGGCTTATGGCCCATCGCGACATTGCTGCGATTGCACAAAGCCGGTCGGTATCGGAGCGAAGCGGACATCGCCGAAGATTGAAGATTTATGAGTACGTGCCCTAGTCGTGAAAAGCGGTGCGGCGCGACATCGACGCGGCCACCAAGATCCGCGAGCGTCTTTCGGCTTAGATCGTTGAGTTCGAGCAAGCGATCAGCCGTCACGCGGCTGGTGCGAAGCAAGCCGCTTTGACCGGCGATGACGCCGGCCTTGACCGAGCGGAGGCGGCAGTTGGCTCGCGAGCGAACGAAGAAGGTTTAGATTGCGTGGGGCGGCGGTTCGGTGTGCTGACGCGATGATTGCCATTCTCGGCGAACAGGAGGCTACGTCGTATACGGCGCCGAAGCGGCCAGCTCGTGTGAATCAGCGAGCTGGTTAGAGTACCACCAATGATGACGTGGACAGCCATCAGCTTTCAGGCAGAATGTCATCACCCCGATGCCGCAGCCTCGCCACAGTGTGCGCCAGATCGGATGCGGTAATCAGTGGCACAACGATCAGCAGGCACGGCGGATGTACCCATGCCTGGTGATCTTGAATGGCCCCGACGTGTAATCGTCGGGGCCATTGTTGTGATCGGCGTGTCAAGGCTAGCGACTTTTGCCGAGGCCCCGGCGTGGTCCGGCCCCGGACCTGTCTTACTGCGGCGAAAAAGAAAGACCGCCCGAAGGCGGTCTTGCAGTCCAATGCGCCGGGCCAAAATAGTTTCGGGATCAAACTTTGTCCGGCCCAGGCTGATCGGAAGCTAACCACTATGCAGGGACGGGCCGCTCACAATTAAAATTTCAGTCCTGAAATGGAACACCTGCGACTTAGGAACCCGCCGTCAGATGCGAGCTTTGTTGCATGCCTGCGTACAGCGCAGACCGAAGGGCCGCCGCGCTGAGAACTCGACAATGCCCCAGGGCTGGAGCTGCCCACCTCGAATAAAGGTAATGCTTCGACGCTAGGACTGGAGCCGTTACCTTTCCAACGAGCGCTTCTGACGTGGGAGCCTCTGGGCTCTGGACGCGCGGTCATTCTGCACAGCGCCTTTACTATTCGCTGAAAAGTCAGACGATTGCGCTATCACCGATACACCGTCAAACACCGGACTATCACTCGTCAATTCAGTCTGCGAAGTTGCGACAACACAAATGCGCTGTAGGCAAACAAGCGCGAAGGGAGGTTCGCAGTGGAGGCAGTGGAGAAGGTACGACGCTTGCGTGCGATGGGTTCGCTGTGCCGCCAACAGGCCGCGTACAACAGCATGAACAAATGGAAGCTGCTCGCAGAAGCAGAATACTGGGATCACCTAGCCCATCTTGAGCTGTCTTCTTATTTCCAGCAATGCAACGCCATTAGCTCGAATGAGAGAGAGCAGCCTCAAGCGATCACAAACACGAATGACGCTCAACGGGCGATTTCCGCCGCGTGAGGACGTAACGAGCCTGTCGCTTGCACTCCGTACCACCGCACTTCTCACAGGGAGCCGCGGCCCGGACACGGATATTCTCGTCGAGCTTTGAGGCTGGGCGATTACGTGACCCACGTCGTTCGGCCGCTGCGCAATTGCAACGAGAGAGTGCGACGCTGCCGCTCATGGGCCTGCGACCTGTTGCAGCGTGTTGAAGCGCGCCTTCTGCTCGCTGCTCAGCGTGGCATAGAACTCGTCCAGGGCGGGTTCGACCAGCTTGGCGGCCTGAAGCATGCCCCTTTGAATTGACTTCCGCGTTTGGCGGCAGAACGGGCATTGGTCGGAGTTACTGCTGGCAGGCCCGGTCGCGAATGAGCCGAAGCGGTCGTCACCCGGCTGGGCGGCGCGCTGCTCGGATATCAATGGTTCACCCGACGCTGGCGAGGTCCCGGCGCCCGTCAGCGCGGTAAACGGTTGCCAGCACTAAAGGCTGCGAAGTACGGTGGAGGGACAGGCTCATCTAGAAATGGGTCGGGACGGGGAGAAAAACGCATCATGACTTTACGCAGTTCTCTTTGCATCATGTGCCTGGCCGGCATCGTCGGCAGCGGCCTGGCGCAGGCCGGAACCAGCGATATCCTGATCGGCCTCGACAGCAAGATCACCTATGGTCCCGAAGGGCAGATGAACGGCGCTCCGGGTAATGACGCTGTGCTGGTCCTGGATATCTCCGACCCCGCCAAACCCAAGATCCGCGCCAGCCTGCCGCTGGCGAATTCCCTGCTGGGCCCGCCAACCAACCTGCAGATCACACCAGACGGCAAGCTGGGCCTGGTCGCCAATTCCGTGGTTCACGTGCAGGACGGGAACTCCTGGAAGCCGGTCCCGGATGACAAACTGTACGTTATTGACCTCACTGCCGACCCGCCGAAATTGATCGACACGATTACCGTGGGGCGGCAGCCGTCCGGTCTGTCGATCTCCAGGAAGGGCGACCTCGCGTTGATCGCCAATCGAGACGGCAAGAGTGTCTCCGTTGTCTCGATCCAGGGCTTGACGGTCAAAACCGTAGGCGAGGTACCGCTGGAGCAACAGGCTGCCGCCGTTGTCTTCGCACCCGACGGCAAGCGCGCCTTTGTCTGCCTGAACCTTGCGAACAAGATCGGAGTGTTGGCGATCGACGGACAAAACGTGACCTACGACAAGTCGATGGACATTCCATCGGCATTCAATCCTTACAACATCGACATCACACCAGACGGCAAATACGTCATCGCCTCGAACACGGGCGCACAAAAGAACAACGCAGACGCCGAGGTGATCATCGAAGCGACCGGCCCACATCCCCACGTGGTCGACGTGATGACCCCTGGTATCGGACCGGAAGGCTTCGCCATCGCGCCGGATGGGAAGACCGCAGCCACCCCGCTGCTGCTCGGCACCGCGGCCAAGGACAGCGACTGGTTCAAGACCAAGGCCGGCGAACTCGTTCTGATGTCGATCGGCACCGATGGCAAGCTGACGGTGACTGCGCGTGCGCCGCTCGGCGGCCTGCCGGAGGGTATCGCTTACAGTCCGAACAGCGACTACCTGTATGTGGCCAACTATTTCGAGAAGGACTTGCAGGTGTTTCAGCTCGTCAGCGGCAAGCTGACCGAGTTAGGGCCCAGGCTGAAGCTGCCAGGCCAGCCGGCATCGATGCGTGCGCCAGCGCGGTAGGCATGCGTGCCCTTTCCGCGGACTCGGTCCGCGGAAAGGGACTGCCGCCAAGCGGACCCCACACCTTCCGATCCCAGGAGGGCCGCACTCATGGGCTTGCGATCTGTTGCAGCGTGTTGAAGCGCACCTTCTGCTCGCTGCTCAGCGTGGCATAGAACTCGTCCAGGGCGGGTTCGACCAGCTTGGCGGCCTGACGAATGACCCATTTCAGACCTCCCTTGCGTGATGATGTTTAAGTCCATCAGGAACGTCTGATATCGAGAATGTCCAAGACCGGGCAATCTGGCACCCTGTTTCCGGAACATTGTGCGATCGTCGTTGCGAGCAGTTTTTCGAGCTTCCTCAGATCGGCGATCTTGGTGCGGATGTCATCAAGATGGTGTGCCGCGATCTTGCGCACATCTGCGCATGACGCCTTGCCCGGTCCCCCCAAGGCGAGCAGCGCGCGGATTTCTTCGAGACCGAAACCAAGTTCCCGACCGCGTCGGATGAAGGCGAGAACACGAGCATCGGTTAGACCATAGATGCGGCGGCCGCCTTCAGTACGAGGGGGCGGTTGCAGCATCTTTATCTTCTCGTAATAGCGGATGGTCTCGATATTGACGCCGGTCAATCGCGACAATTCGCCGATAGGTACTCCGTCACGTCGGCCCGCTCGCGAAGCTGTGATTTGAGGCATGATCGAAGTTCCTTGCTCCTGTAGTCGCTACAGGATGCATCGTCAGTACATGACGATCAAGGAACAAAATGATGCTCTTGAAGCTCGCCTGTGGCGCGGCCAGGAGCTTATGGCCGCCGGCGGTATCCTTGGCGCGCTGGCTGCCTCGTCATGCTGCATCCTGCCACTGCTGTTCTTCTCGCTTGGTGTCAGTGGAGCATGGATCGGCAACTTCACTCAGCTTGCGCCGTATCAGCCCTATTTCGTCGCGGTGACACTGCTGTGCTTGGGGTGCGGCTATTTGTCGGTTTATCGATCCGGAACGCGCGCATGTGCAGACGGTGGGGTCTGCACGCGGCCTGTGCCAAATCGCATCGTCAGGGCAAGCCTCATCCTTTCAACGATCCTCGTCGCCGCCGCGCTTGGCCTCGATTCCATCGCTCCCCTTTTTCTCAACTCGTGATCGGAAAATGCCCGTGAACAAGGTTCTCGCCTATGTCGCCTTCGTCGTCACCATTGTCGCTGCGCCAACAGCGATGGCCGCAGAGAGAACGATAACGTTGTCGGTGAAGAATATGTATTGCGCGGCATGCCCGTCCATCGTCAAAGGAAGCCTGGAAGCGGTTCCTGGTGTGGACAAGGTTGCAGTATCCTACAAGGACAAGACGGCAACGGTCGTCTATGACGATGCCAAGGCCGATGTAAACCAACTGACCTCGGCCACCACTAAGGCCGGGTATCCGTCCGCGCCCAAGAGCTGATCTGATGCTTCTGCAATCGACCATCACCTGTCCGCACTGCGGCGCTGCCAAGACGGAGACCATGCCGACCGATGCCTGTCAGTTCTTTTATCAATGCGGCGGTTGCGGCACTAGGTTGAAGCCCAAAGCCGGCGACTGTTGCGTGTTTTGCTCCTACGGCAGCGTGCCGTGTCCGCCCATTCAAGAAAATGGCAAGAGCGCGTGCTGCGGCTAGGACCATCTCCATAAAGCTGGGAGAGCGTCGCCTTTTGGCCCATCGCGTCGATTCGACGCGGTGCGGTATCTCATCGCCACCAGGGCAAAACGGACATTGGCAAGCCTGCACCAATCAAGCTCGATTCGTGAGTATGCGCCCTATAGATCGCCAACAACTTTCAGCGCACAGGTGGCGGACCGGTTCGTTGTTGGGCGCGGCCGGCGATCTTCCGACGCAGGCAGCCTCAAGAGAAATCCGGCTATTCCGGGGTCGAGATCTTCTCCAACGACTGGAGGCGCAGATCGATGAACGACGTGCTGCGCTCCTGCATCGCGCGGCACAGGACGGTGGTGTAGGTCCCACGAGCGCTGCCGCTCATGGGCCTGCGACCTGTTGCAGCGTGTTGAAGCGCGCCTTCTGCTCGCTGCTCAGCGTGGCATAGAACTCGTCCAGAGCAGGTTCGACCAGCTTGGCTGCCGTCAGCATGGCCTCGAGCCGGTGCTGCATCGCCTCCAGCCGTCCGACCGGCGTCAGCGGCACATCGTTCGGACAAGCCTTTTGTAGGTCCTCAACGCCCTTCGCCGTCGCTTCGCTGAGGCGGTCGAGTGCCTCCTTCTGCTTGCCTGCGGGGTGGAGCACAGCCTCGATCCGTTGGATCGGGAACTGGGTGAGACCGGACTTCGGCTCGCCGCAACCGTCGGCACTGGCTTCCTGCTGCTGAGGCGAACGCTCGCCGACATTGGGCCCGAGCGCGTTGAAGCGGGCCTGCTGCTCGTCATTGAGCGAATTGTAGAAGTTCTCCAGTGCCGGTCGCACGATCTTGACGGCTTCCAGCGTTGCGCTGATGCGGTTCATCATCGTCCGCAAGCGGCCAGGCGGAGTCATTGCATAAGTCTCCGCGCAGGAATCCTTGAACACCGCGGCAGCGTTGGCCGCCGCGGTCTTCAACTCGTCGAGCAGCGCGCGTTGCTCCGGCGTCGGTCGCACCGCCTGCGCGATATCGGCAAGCGGCCAGGCGGTGACGCCCTTGTCCGGCGTGCCGCACAATTGCTGTAGCGTTTGCGGGCTCACGCTGGCGCGCTGGCGCGCGCGGGAGCCGCGGCCGGCTTGCGGATAGTCATATGGATTGGTGCTGGCATAAGCGGAATACGGGCTGTCACCGCCCCAGAACACGGTGTCGACGAAATCGTCATACGCGTACGCCCAATAGCCGGGTTCGTAAGCATAGGACCAGAACGTGTAGTCAAAAATGTCGGAATAGGCGTAGGGCCAGAACACCGGCCCGAGCCACGCCACGAACACCGCGGGATGGCGGTGTCGCCAGGCTTGCCGGGGAGTCCAGCCGCTTTGGCGGGCGACGAGGGCGGCTTGGGTTTGTGCAGTGGCTGCAGTGGCCTGCTCGCGGAAGCGCGCGGCAAACCGCCCGCGCTCGGCGGCCTGCACGGCGGCCGCCGCTGCAGCCGTTGCAGCGGGAGCCTGTCCCAGCCTTTGCTGGCGCGCCAGGTCGCCTTGCTGCACGCGTTGCTCGCGCTGTAGCAGGCGATTCTGCGATTGCAGCATGCGTTCCTGCGCACGTTGCGCCCGCGCGCCTTCCGGCTTTTGCGACTGCAATTGCTGCACGCGCTGCTGCAGCCGATCGATGCGGGTCTGACGCTCGGCGGTCTGGCGCGACAGCATCTCGCGCTGCCGCTGCTGCACCATCTGCTGGCGCTCGTCGACGTGCTGCTCGCGCTGTTGGACACGTTGCTCGCGCTCAAGCAGGCGGCTCTGCGACTGCAGCAATCGCTGCTGCTGGTGTTGCGCCCTTGCGCCTTCTGGCTTTTGCGACTGCAATTGCTGCACGCGCTGCTGCAAGCGGTCGATGCGGCCTTGGCGTTCCGCGGATTGGCGCGAAAGCATCTCGCGCGGCCGTTCCGGCCGCGCGCTCGCGGCCGACGGTGCGCTTGGGCGCGAGGGGGCGGCGATATGCGGCGTCGGCCGCGGTGCCATGGCCGGTCGTTGCGGCGCTGCCGGCGCCCGGTGGAATTCAGGCCGCGGCGATGCCACGTGCGGGGCAGCCCGCGGCGGCGCAGCGAAATGTGGGCTCGGACGCGGCGGCGGTGAGGCGATGTGCGGTGCCGGATGCGGCGCCATGGCCGGGCGCTGCGGCATGGCCGGGGGATGGAATGCGGGGGCGGCGGGACGCGCCATGGCCGGTGGCGCCGCCGGACGAGCCATGGCAGGTGGTGCGGCTGGCCGAGCGGCCCGCGCTGCGGCCGGCCCCGGTGGTCCACCCCTTCCGTGTCCTTGGGCGGACGCGCTGACGCTCGCCGCCAGCATCGAGACACCTACCAAAAAACCCGTCAGGCAAACGCCACGCGGCAGCATGATCGCCGCTCCCAGCTCGAAATCGCCCACAATATTCAACGCACAGGTGGCGGAATCGTTCGTTAATGGCCGCGACCGGCATTGCGATCTTCCGACGCAGGCAGCCTCAAGAGAAATCCTGCGTCAGGGTCGTGGCGAATTGCTCCAGCGCCCAGTCGACCTGATCGCTGGTGATCACCAGCGGCGGGGCGATGCGGATCGTGTGCTCATGGGTATCCTTGGCGAGGATGCCCTTGCCCTGGAGCGCCTCGCAGTAGCGGCGCGCGCGGCCGGCCTCCGGATGCAGCTCGACCGCGAGCATCAAGCCGCGCCCGCGCACCTCGCGGATCGTGTTGGCTCGGATGTCTTTCAAGCCTTCGAGAAAGCGCGCGCCCTGCCTGGCCGCGTTCTCGATCATGCCTTCCTCGACAAGTACCCGCATCGCCGCGCGCGCCACCGCGCAGGCAAGCGGGTTGCCGCCGAAGGTCGAACCGTGCTGCCCGGGTCTCAAGGTCCCGAGCACGTCGTTGTTCGAGAGCACGGCTGAGACCGGATAGAAGCCGCCGGACAAGGCCTTGCCGAGCAACGTCACGTCCGCCTCGATTGCCTCGTGCTGTTCGGCGAGCAGCTTGCCGGTGCGGCCGAGCCCGGTCTGGATCTCATCGAGCACCAGCATGACGTTGTTGGCCGTGCAGAGCTCCCGCACCTTGGTGAAATAGCCGGCCGGAGGAATGATGACGCCGGCTTCGCCCTGGATCGGCTCGACCAGAAAAGCGACGGTGTTTTGCGTGATCGCCTCTTCCAGCGCCGCCGTGTCCCCGAACCGGATGATCTTGAAGCCAGGCGCGAACGGCCCGAAGTGGGTGCGTGTCTCAGGGTCGGTTGAAAAGCCGACGATGCCCAGCGTGCGTCCATGGAAATTGTTGGCGCAGGCGATGATCTCGGCCTGGCCGTCCGGCACGCCTTTCACCTCATAGCCCCATTTGCGCACCGACTTGATCGCGCTTTCGACCGCCTCGGCGCCGCTGTTCATCGGCAGCACCTTGTGGGAGCCTGTCAGCGCCGCGATCTCTTGGTAGAACGGGGCGAGCTGGTCGTTGTGAAAGGCGCGCGAGGTGAGCGTCAGCCTGTGGGCCTGTTCCACCATCGCCGCCAGGATCTTGGGGTGGCAGTGGCCCTGGTTGACCGCCGAATAGGCCGAGAGGCAATCGAGGTAACGGTTGCCTTCGGTGTCCCACACCCAGACACCTTCGCCGCGCGACAGGACGACCCCGATCGGCTCGTAATTGCGGGCGCCAAAGCGTGCTTCGGTTGCGAGGAAATCAATGACCGACGAGTTCATCTTCGTCACTCCATTGCTGCTCCGGCACTGGCCATTGGCGAGGCGTGCGATCCCGCCGATTTGCCTCCCCTTGTCAAATGGTTATGGGAATCCACAAGGCAATCTTCCGCCGGCCACCCGCTACTGTGCATGGGGTTGTTTTCGACTTTTTTGTTTCGAGGCCTCAGCCGGTTGAGCAGGGCACGCTCAAAAAGCCACGGAACCGCACCCGTCCGCCGCGCACCGGCCGGCCGCTGACGGTATAGTTCGGGAAGCGCGCCAGGAAACGCGAGATCGCGATGGCGCCTTCGAGTCGCGCCAGCGCCATGCCGGCGCATTGATGCGCACCGGTGGCGAAGGCGAGATGCCGGTTCGGCGTGCGCGCGACGTCGAAGCGTTCGGGGTCTGGAAACTGCGCGGGATCGCGGTTGGCCGCGCCAATGCACAGCGTGATCGAAGTGCCGGCATCGAGCATGACGCCGCCGAGCTCGACCCGTTCGGTGGTCATGCGGTTGCCAAGCTGGTTCGAGCTCTCGTACCGCAGCATCTCTTCCACGGCGGTCTTGATCAGCTCGGGGTTGTCGATCAGCCGCTGCTTCTGGTCCGGATTTCGGTCGAGCGTCACGAGGCCGTTGCCGATCAGGTTGGTGGTGGTCTCGTGTCCGGCATTGAGCAGGAAGATGCAGTTGTGCAGCAGCTCCTTCTCAGTCAGCCGCTCGCCGTTGTCCTCTCCGTTGTCCTCTCCTTGGATCAGGCGCGTCAGCACGTCGCGCTCGGGGTTGCCGGGCTTTTGGCGCCGGCGCGCGACCAGCGTCGAGAGATAGGCGAGGAAGTCTTCCACCGCCTTGTTGCCGCGCGTGGCCGCTTCGCTCGACACCACCGGCTCGAGTGCCCCCAGGATCGCCAGCGACCAGTCCCGCAGCGGCTCGCGCTCGTCATGGGGTACGTCGAGAAGGTTGCCGATCACCTCGATGGGAATCGAAGCGGCGAAGTCCTCGATCAGCTCGCAGCTGCCCTTGGCGGCGATGGCATCGAGCAGACCATCGATCAGCTTGATCAGGTCGCCCTCCATGCCGGCGATCGCACGCGGCGACAGCGCGCCCATGATCAGGCGCCGCACCCTTGTATGTGCCGGCGGATCGTTGAAGACGAGGCTCGTCGTGTGGTGCTCGTAGAGCGGGGTGTCGCCGTATTTCGGCGCAAACTCGCGCTTCTTGTCCGAGCTGAACGACTTCGTGTTCTTGTAGGTGGTGACGAGGTCGTCGTAGCGGGTCAGGAACACGGTGCCGTTCGGCAGGCGCTTGACCGGCTCATTCTCCCGCAGTGCACGATAAGTCGGGTAGGGGTTGTCGTAGAATTGCGGCGTCAGCTTCTCAAGGTCGAAGCTTGCCGCCAACGCCTTCGCATCTGCGTTCATCCCGTTATACTCGCCGGTTAATCCCGATATGCCGCTTTTGTTGTTCGATCGAGGCGTGCGTCCGTCTACAGTCATGCCGTGATTTGTAGCCGACGGACAGGAAAATGCACGCCCGCGCTGACGCAGCCGACACGGCCCCGAACTGGCCCGACGACATTTTCGCGACCTTGCAACGCTACGACGTCCGGCAGGTGCCTTACGTGCCCGATGCCGGCCATTCGACGCTGATCCAGCGCGTGCTGGCATCGTCAACGATGCGCGGCATTCCGCTGACGACGGAGGAGGAGGGCGTGGCGCTCCTGGCCGGCGCCTGGACCGGCGGGCAACGCGGCGTGCTGCTGATGCAGTCGAGCGGGGTCGGCAATTGCATCAACATGCTATCGCTGATCCCGATCCTGCGCTTTCCGTTCCTCACCCTCGTGACCATGCGAGGCGAGTGGGGCGAGTTCAATCCGTGGCAGGTGCCAATGGGATCGACCACGCAGGGCGTGTTCGAGCTCTCCGGCATCAAGGTGCTGCGCGCCTCCAATGCGGCCGAGGTGCCGGCGGTGTTAGAGGCGGCCGCAGCGCAGGCCTATAACGCGCTGACGCCAACCGCCGTCCTGTTGTCGCAGCGCCTGATCGGCGCCAAGGTTTTCACCAAATGAGCAAGGCCAATCTCCTCGACCGCCGTCAGGTGGTGTCAACGCTGCTCGCGGGCCGCAAGGACGTAGTTGCGATCGGTGGCCTCGGTGCCTCCACCAACGACATCACCGCCGTCGGCGACCATCCGCGCAACTTCTATCTCTGGGGCGGCATGGGCGGCGCCGCAATGATCGGGCTGGGGCTTGCGCTGGCGCAGCCAAGACTGCCGGTGCTGGTCATCACCGGCGACGGCGAGATGCTGATGGGCATGGGCAGCCTCGCCACTATTGGCCTGCAAAAGCCGCCCAACCTCTCGATCGTCGTGCTCGACAACGAGTGCTACGGCGAGACCGGCGGCCAGATCAGCCACACCTCGGCCACCGCCGACCTCGTCGGTGTCGCCAAGGCCTGCGGCATCGCGAACGCCTGCGCAATCTCGACCATGGCCGAGGTCGAGACCTTCGCCAAAGCCGTCCACGAGGTCTCGGTGGGGCCGAGATTTGCCAATGTGAAGATCGCCAACGCCAATTTGGACCGGATTTTGCCAAGCCGGGACGGGACTTACATCGTCAACCGGATCCGCGGCGACCTCGGCTTCCAGCCGATTTAGAACCAATAGATACCTTTTGGAGATTTCCTCGTAGGTTGCATCGCACCATTTAGCTTGACTTTTGCGTGGGTGAGTGCTTACTCACTCGCATGAGCTCACTGCGAATGACGAGCGACCTGAGGCGTCAATTGATCCTCGGCGCCGCAAAGCGCTGCTTTGCCCGACACGGTTATACCGGCACCACGACCAAGAGCGTGGCGGCCGCCGCTGCTATTTCCGAGGCATTGCTGTTCAAGCACTTCCCGTCCAAGGCGGCGCTCTACGCTGAAATTCTCAGCGATGAGTGCGAGGCCGATCCGGCGCTGATGGAGCTGCTGGAACGGGAGCCCTCGACTGCCACCCTGGTCGAACTGATCCGCGGCATGGTCCAGCATTTCCTTCATATCGCCGACGGCCCCGATCAGGAAGAGGCCCAGCGCCTGCGATTGATGGCTACGAGCCATTTGGATGATGGCGAGTTCGCGCGTTTGCTATATGCGAAGATCGAAATGCTGATCGGCGCGGTCTTCGTCGCTTCGCTCGAGCGCGCGGTCGCCGCCGGCGACGCACGGCCGTGCATCGGCGAGCCGCTCAATCTGTTCTGGTTTGCGCATCATTCGGTGATGACGGCTGCGCTGACCAGGCTGCCGGCCACGCCCTGCCTCGACTACGGTAAGGCGAACGATCTGGAGCGCCAGCTCTGTGAGTTTCTCCTGAGGGGTATCGGACTTAACGACGCCGCAATTGCTTCGCATCTGGACCGCGCTTTGGCGCCGGGTGTGGGCAAGAAGGCGATTGCAGAAAGCGCATGACATGAACATCGTAACCGAACACAAGATTTCGGGCGAACCGATCGACAAGGCTCCCAAGCGTCCGGTTCGGCCGGTGCTGTGGTTCATCATCGTGGGCACGCTGCTGAGCGTGCTCGTCGGTGGTCTCGTCTGGTTCAATTATTTCCGCGGCCAGATGATCAAGCAGTTCTTCGCCAACAACAAGCCGCCGCCGGTTGCCGTCAGCGCCGCCGAGGCGAAGTCCGAGGTCATACCGAACCTGCTGACCGCGGTCGGCGGTCTCGCCGCCGTGCACCAGGTCGACGTCAGCGCCGACGTCAACGGCCGCGTCACCGAGATCAAGTTCGAGCCGGGCACGCATGTCGAGGCCGGCACGCCGCTGGTGCAGTTGTTCGACACGCCGGAGCAGGGCGATCTCGCCAATTATAAGGCGCAGGCGACCGTCGCGCAGCTGTCGCTGGATCGCGCCAAGCAGCTGGCGTCGCGCCAGTTTGGTCCACAGGCGACCGTGGACCAGGCACAGGCCGCCCATGACCAGGCGCAGGCCGGCATCGCCAAGACCGAGGCGCTGATCTCGCAGAAGCTGGTCCGCGCGCCGTTCTCCGGCGATCTCGGCATGCGCAAGGTCGAGGTCGGGCAGTATCTGACGGCCGGCACGGCCATCGTATCGCTGACCGACCTGTCGGAGCTGTGGGCCAACTTCACGGTGACGGAAAAGGACTCGGGCAGCCTCAAGGTCGGCCAATCGGTTCGGCTGAAGGTCGACGCCTATCCGGGCCGCACCTTCGACGCCAAGATCACCACGATCGAGCCGCAGATTTCGGCCGACACCCGCAACATCCGCGTGCAGGCCACCGTCGCCAATCCGGAGAAGATCCTGAAGCCGGGCATGTTCGTGACCACCACTGTGGTGCTGCCGGATAAGCCGGCCGTGATCACCGTGCCGGAGACGGCGGTCGACTACACGCTGTACGGCGACTCCGTGTTCGTGATCACCGAGAAGAAGGAAGAAGACGGCAAGACCAGCCTGAGCGCGGTGCGCACTTTCGTGCAGACCGGCAGCCGGGTCGAGGGTCGCGTTGAAATCCTCAAAGGTGTGAAGCCGGGCGACAAGGTCGTCGCCGTCGGCCAGCTCAAGCTGCAGTCGGGCGCGCCGGTGTCGATTTCCACCGACCCGGCCCCGCAGATCCCGGCGCAACCGCCGCGCTATTAACCAGACAATTGCGTGATCCGGCCCGGCCGGATCACGCTTCTTGAGACATAGAAATCGAGATCGCCGCGATGGCCCTTACCGATATTTTCATCAAGCGTCCGGTCCTGTCGGTCGTCGTCAGCCTGCTGATCCTGCTGATCGGCCTGCGCGCTGCGATGGTGCTGCCGATCCGGCAATATCCGAAGCTTTCGAACACGGTCATCAACATCACGACCGTCTATCCCGGCGCGTCGGCCGACCTGATCCAGGGCTTCATCACCACGCCGATCGAGCAGGCGGTCGCTTCCGCCGAGGGTGTCGACTACATCACCTCGTCCTCCGTGCTCGGCACCTCGACGATCCAGGTCTACATCAAGCTGAACTTCGATCCGAACCAGGCGCTCACCGAGGTGCTGGCCAAGACGAACTCGGTCAAATATCTGATCCCGAAGGAATCCAACGACCCGATCGTCACCAAGACCACGGGTCAAACCACGGCCGTGATGTATCTCGGCTTCTCCTCGGAGGAGCTGTCGGGCTCGGCGATCTCCGACTATCTGACGCGCGTGGTGCAGCCGGTGCTGTCGACCGTCGACGGCGTCGCCTCGGCCGACATCCTCGGCGGCCAGACCTTTGCGATGCGGCTGTGGCTCGACCCGACGAAGATGGCCGGTCGCAACGTATCGCCGGCCGACGTCTCGGCCGCGATCGCCGCCAACAACTTCCAGTCCGCCGCGGGGCAGACCAAGGGCTACCTCATCGTCTCGAACATCTCGACGAACACTGGTCTTACCGACGTCAACCAGTTCAAGAAGTTGATCGTCAAAGCCAAGGACGGCGGCTTCGTGCGGATGGAGGACATCGCCACCGTCGAGCTTGCCGCCCAAAGCACGGATGCGAGCGTTGCCTTCAACGGCGAGCACGCGATCTTCATCGGCGTGCAGGCGACACCGCAGGGCAACCCGCTGACGCTGGTCAAGGGCGTGCGCGCGCTATTCCCCGAACTCGAGCGCAATTTGCCGCCGTCGATGAAGATGAAGGTCGCTTACGATTCCACCAAGTTCATCCAATCGTCGATCGACGAGGTGGAGAAGACGCTGGGCGAGGCCGTGATCATCGTGATCGTGGTGATCTTCCTGTTCCTGGCGTCGTTCCGTTCGGTCATCATTCCCGTCGTCACCATCCCGTTGTCGATGATCGGCGTCTGCACGCTGATGCTGGCGCTGGGCTTCAGTTTCAACCTGCTGACCCTGCTCGCCATGGTGCTCGCGATCGGTCTCGTCGTCGACGACGCCATCGTCGTGGTGGAGAACATCCATCGGCATCTGGAAGAGGGCAAGACGCCGGTCCAGGCATCGCTGCAGGGCGCGCGCGAAATCGTCGGTCCCGTCATTTCGATGACGATTACGCTGGCCGCCGTGTATGCCCCGATCGGCTTCCTCGGCGGCCTCACCGGCTCGCTGTTCCGCGAATTCGCGTTCACGCTCGCGGGTTCGGTGATCGTGTCCGGCGTGATCGCGCTGACGCTGTCCCCGATGATGTGCTCGGTGCTGCTGAAGAACACCGAGGAGGGCCGGTTCGCCAAGCTCGTCAATAAAGTGTTCGGCGCGCTGACGCGCTGGTACGGCCGCAGGCTCGACCGCTCGCTCGACTACAAGGCCATCACCGGTTTGTTCGCGGTGACGATCCTCGGGCTGGTTGGATTCCTCTACATGCACACCTCGAAGGAGCTGGCGCCGGAGGAAGACCAGGGCATCGTGTTCGCGGTGACCAAGGCGCCGAAATACGCCAACATCGACTATGTCGATTTCTACGGCGAGAAGCTCGACGAGAAATTCCAGAAGTTTCCCGAGACCGATCTGCGCTTCGTGCTGAACGGCATCAACGGCCCCCAGGGCGGCATCGCCGGCATGCTGCTGAAGCCGTGGGAGGAGCGCAAGCGTTCGTCGATCCAGTTGAAGCCGCTGGTGCAGGCCGAGCTCTCCAAGATCGAGGGCGTGCAGGCCTTCGCGTTCAACCTGCCGCCGCTGCCGGGCGGACCGGGCGGCCTGCCGGTGCAGATGGTGATCAATTCCACCGCGGGATTCCAGACGGTCTATGAGCAGATGGAGAAGCTGAAGGACGCGGCGCGCAAGAGCGGCATGTTCATCGTCTCCGACAGCGATCTTGCCTACAATCAGCCGACGGTGACGGTGAAGATCGACCGCACCAAGGCCCAGGACCTCGGTATCAACATGCAGAACGTCGGCAGTGCGCTTGCGGTGCTGCTCGGCGGAAACTACGTCAACCGCTTCAACCTCGAGGGGCGTTCCTACCAGGTCATCCCGCAGGTGCCGCGCGGCAAGCGGCTCTCGCCGGACTCGCTCGGCGGCTACTACGTGACGACCAACACCGGTCAGCAGCTTCCGCTCTCGACGGTGGTGTCGATCGATACCAGGACCGACCCGAACTCGCTGACGCACTACAATCAGCTCAATTCGGCGACCTTCTCGGCGGTGCCGATGCCCGGGGTGACCGTCGGTGCGGCGGTCGACTTCCTCGAAGGCGAGGCCAAGAAGCTGCCGCAAGGCTTCAGCCACGCCTATCTCGCCGACAGCAGGCAGTATGTTCAGGAAGGCAATCAGCTCGCGGTCACCTTCGGCTTTGCGCTGGTTATCATCTTCCTGGTGCTGGCGGCGCAGTTCGAGAGCTTGCGCGACCCGCTCGTGATCATGATCTCGGTGCCGATGGCGATCGTGGGTGCACTGATCCCGCTGTTCTTCGGCATGGCGACGATGAACATCTATACCCAGGTCGGTCTGCTGACCCTGGTGGGCCTGATTACCAAGCACGGCATCCTGATGGTGGAGTTCGCCAACGAGCTCCAGGTCAACGAACGGCTCGACCGCCGCTCGGCCATCGAGATGTCCGCACGCATCCGCCTGCGGCCGATCCTGATGACCACGGCGGCGATGGTGACGGGCCTGATCCCGCTCCTGACCGCGACCGGTGCGGGCGCGGCCAGCCGCTTCTCGATCGGCCTCGTGGTCGTCGCCGGCATGTCGATCGGCACGCTGTTCACGCTGTTCGTGCTGCCCGCGGTCTACGTGGTGCTGGCGACCGACCATCGCGCGGTAGCCGATTCCGAGCGGAACAAGCAGGTCGCCGATCTCGACCTCGGCTCCAAGGCCCTGCGGCCGACCTGAAGCCTTAGGGCACCTGAATAAGAGGGCGGCAGCGGCCAATCCGTTGCCGCCCTCTTTGTCTTGTTGGCCCCGGCTACCGGTCATGCTCCCGCGCTCTTCGCCTTGCTTGCGAGAGACAAGGTCCGGCCTTCTTGCTAGGCTTGGCGGGATGAGCCTTTCCCTCCATCCCGACACCCCGCAAGCCAGGACGCTGCCGAGCGCCGCGGCGGAGGGCGTCGTGTCCGGTGTGGCGGGCCCAGGGATCAGGACCCGGCTGTTCACCAAATATGTCGCCCTGTTCGTGGCGGTGGTCGCGGTCGCGCTGCTGGCCAATGGCCTGTTCGAGGTGCTTTTTTACTATCGCGAGCACAAGGCGTCGCTGATCAGGGTCCAGCACGAGCAGGCCGAGGCGGCCGCGGCCAAGATCGGCCAGTTCGTCAAGGAGATCGAGAGCCAGCTCGGCTGGACCACACAGCTACCCTGGTCAGCGGGCTCGATCGAGCAGCGCCGGTTCGACGCGCTGCGGCTGCTGCGCCAGGTGCCTGCCATCACGGAGCTCGCCGAGGTGGACGCGACCGGCAAGGAGCGCCTGCGCGTCTCGCGCCTGGCCATGGATGCGATCGAGAGCGGCATCGACCTGTCGGGTGATCCGAAGTTCACCGAAACCGTCGCGCACAAGGTCTATTACGGGCCGGTCTATTTCCGCCGGGAGTCCGAGCCCTACATGACGCTGGCGCTGGCCGGCACGCGCAAGGATGCCGGCGTCAGCATTGCGGAGGTGAACCTCAAGCTGATCTGGGACGTGGTCTCCCAGATCAAGGTCGGCGAGCACGGCCACGCCTATGTGGTGGGATCGCAGGGCCGCCTGATCGCGCACCCCGACATCAGTCTCGTGCTGCGCAACACTGACATGTCCGGACTCGAGCAGGTGCGAGGGGCTCGGGCCGGTGGCGGCACGATGCCGGACGCATTGCAGGAGGCGACCAATATCCAGGGCCGGAAGGTTCTGACGGCCTCCGCGCCGATCGCGCCGCTTGGCTGGACCATGTTCGTGGAATTGCCGGTCGAGGAGGCCTACGCCTCGCTCTATGCTTCGTTGCAGCGGCTCGCGATCGTGCTGCTCGCAGCGTCGATCTTCGCGGTGCTCGCGGGGATCTTCCTGGCGCGCCGCATGGTCGGTCCGATCCAGGCGCTGCGCACGGGCGCCGAGCGGATCGGCGGCGGCGATTTCTCGCAGCGCATCTCGATTCATACCGGCGACGAGCTCGAAGGGCTCGCCAATCAGTTCAACGACATGGGCGCGCGGCTGCAGGAATCCTACGCAGACCTGGAAAACAAGGTCGAGCGACGTACCGCGGAACTGAGTGAATCCCTTCAACAGCAGACCGCAACGGCAGAGGTGCTGAAAGTCATCAGTCGCTCGGCCTTCGACCTACAGACCGTCCTGGACACTCTCGTCGAATCAGCGGCCCGATTGTGTGACGCGGACGAAGGGACGATCTTCCGTCCGATGGATGACGGCTATCGCCTGGCTGCAAGCCATGGACTCGGAGACGTGCAGAAAACCCACCTCGCGACATTCACGAGTGTGCCTGAGAGAGGAAGCGTGGTCGGACGTACCCTGCTGGAGGCCAGGACGATCCACGTCCCCGACGTGCAGGCGGATCCCGACTATGCCCCCTCCGCGGCCCGAAGAACTTCCAACGTGCGGACCATGCTCGGCGTGCCGCTGTTGCGCGATGGTGTACCGATAGGTGTATTCGTATTGACACGCCACATGGTGCGCCCGTTCAGTACCAAGCAGATCGAACTTGCGACGACATTCGCCGACCAGGCTCTGATCGCGATCGAGAACGTGCGGCTATTTGACGAAGTCCAGGAGCGCACCAAGGAATTGTCGCAATCTCTCGACGAATTGCGCACCGCGCAGGATCGCCTGGTCCAGACCGAGAAGCTCGCCTCGCTCGGCCAACTCACGGCCGGCGTCGCCCACGAGATCAAGAACCCGCTCAACTTCATCAACAATTTCTCATCAGTCTCGACAGAGTTGATCGACGAGCTCAATGAGGTCCTGGGATCGGCGAACCTCGACGACAAGACGAAGGAAGAGGTCGGCGAGCTCACCCACATGCTCAAGGGCAACCTCGAAAAGGTGGTGCAGCACGGCAAACGCGCCGACTCCATCGTCAAGAACATGCTGTTGCATTCGCGCGAAGGCTCCGGCGAGCATCGGCCTGCGGACATCAATGCCATCGTTGAGGAAAGCCTCAACCTGGCCTATCACGGCGCGCGCGCCGAAAGGCCCGGCTTCAACGTCACGCTGAAGCGCGATTTCGATCCGACCGCCGGCATGCTCGACATCTATCTGCAGGAGATCACGCGGGTGTTGCTCAACCTGATCTCGAACGGCTTCTACGCCACGTCCAAGCGCAAGGAGGCCGAGAGTGACGGCTTCGAGCCGGCGCTGAGCGCGTCGACGAAGAATCTCGGCAATAGGGTCGAGATCAGAATACGCGACAACGGCACCGGAATCCCGCCGGAGGTGAAGGAGAAGATGTTCAATCCCTTCTTCACCACCAAGCCGGCGGGCGAGGGAACGGGGCTCGGTCTTTCCATGAGCCACGACATCGTCGTGAAACAGCATGGCGGAACGATCGACGTGAAAACCGAGCCGGGTGTATTCACCGAATTCATCATCACGCTGCCACGCACGCTGGCGGCGCGAGGCACTACTGGAGGCAGGACTTGAACGTTTACATTCTTGTCGTCGACGACGAGCCCGACGTTGAGGCGCTATTTCGCCAGCAGTTCCGGCGCGATCTGCGATCGGGACGCTTCCAGATGGAGTTTGCGCTTTCGGCGCCCGTCGCGCTCGAGCGCGCCGCCAATGTTCGCGACCCATCGTTGATTCTGATCCTGTCGGACGTCAACATGCCCGGCATGAGCGGGCTCGACATGCTGCCGAAGGTGCGCGCCGAGCGGCCGGACGTTCCCGTCATCATGATCACGGCCTACGGCGACGCCGAAACGCGCCGGAAGGCGATCGAGCGCGGCGCCGTCGGGCTCCTGACCAAACCGATCGACTTTGCGCAATTGCGCCAGGAGATCGATACGAGGCTCGAGCAGGCGGCATGACCCCGACCATCCTCTTCGTCGATGACGAGCCGGACCTCGAGGCGCTGATCCTGCAAAAATTCCGCCGGCAGCTTCGCGAAGGGTTGGTCAACTTCATGTTCGCGCGCGACGGCCTCGAGGCACTGGAGTCGATCGAGCGTCATCCGCATGTCGACATGGTGGTCGCCGACATCAATATGCCGCGGATGGATGGGCTGTCGCTGTTGCAGAAGCTCCAGGAGGCCGAGGAAAAGAAGTCGACCATCATCGTCTCGGCCTACGGCGACATGAGCAACATCCGCACCGCCATGAACCGCGGCGCGTTCGATTTTCTGACCAAGCCGATCGACTTCGCCGATCTGGAGACCACGATCCAGAAGACCATCCGCCATGTCGAGGTGCTGCGCGAAGCGCGGCGCCGCCAGATGGAGGCCGAACGCGCGCACGCTTCGCTGTCGCGCTACTTCTCGCCGGAGATTGCGAGGCGGCTGGCGGCGGATGTCGATGGCGACGGCATGGAGGTGCAGTGGCGCGACGTTGCCACCATCTTCACCGACATCACCGGATTCACGTCGCTGGTGGAGAGCGTGGCGCCCGAGACGCTCGGCGAGCTCCTCAATGAATATGTCGGCGGCATGACCGAGATCGTCTTCGCGCATGAGGGAACGGTTGCAAAGATCATCGGCGATGCGATCCAGGTGCTCTTCAATGCGCCCGGCGACCAGCCGGACTATGCGACGCGTGCCGTGGCCTGTGCCCACGATCTCGACGCCTGGGCGGAGGAGTTTTGCGCGCGCTGGAAGGCCAGGGGCGTGAATTTCGGGATCACCCGCATCGGCGTCCATGCCGGACCGGCGCTGGTCGGGAATTTCGGCGGCAACCGCTTCTTCGACTACACCGCCTATGGCGATACCATCAACATCGCTGCGCGGCTGGAGGCCGCTAACAAGCATCTGGGCACCCGCATCTGCGTCAGTGCGAGCGTCGCTGAGGGAGCCGCGAATTTCCAGGGCCGCCCCGTGGGCGAGCTGATGTTGCGCGGGCGCAGCGAACCTTTGCGCGCGTTCGAGCCGCTGCCGCCGGCGAAATTCGAAGCGCCGGCCACAGCGCGGTACTCCGAAGCCTTCGCCAAGATGGCGGCCGGCGACGCGGCCGCCATGCCCGCTTTTGCGGCCCTGATCGGGATGCACGCCGACGATGCGCTGGCCGGCTTTCACCTCAAGCGCCTGCTCAACGGCGCCAAGGGCATTCGCATGCAACTGGACTAGGAGTTCGTCATGATCCGTGAATTCTCTCTCGGCAATTATCGCTTCATTCCGTCCGTGTTCCAGTATTCGGCCGGCGCGGCTGCGGATCATGGCTACGAGATCGAGCGCGTCCGATTCGACCGTCTCGTGCCGCTCGCCGAGGGTTTTGCGCTCGCGGCGAAGTTCATCCAGGACGCGGGGAGGCCTTTGACTGCCTTCTGTGCCTGTGAGCTGCGCTCGCCAGCGGCCTTCAGCGAGGAAGGTTTTCGCGCGTTCAACCTGCATTATGTGAAGACGCTGTCTGAATGGGACATCTTCGACGGCGTAACGAATCCGGTGGCTCGCAGCAATGTCTGTCCCGAGATCGATCCGCCGTCCGAACCGTCGTTCTATGCGTTCTCCTTCACCCGCCCGACGGGGTCGAAGGCGCCAAGCTTCGTGATCTCTGGCGGTGCGGAGGCGCGCGAAGGCAGCGGTACCTATGTCGAGCGTACGGTGCGTTACCGCGATCTCAGCCCGGAGGGTTTGCGCGAGAAGGTGCGGTTCACAACGACCTCGCAGATGGAAAACCGGATGAGGGCGTTCGGCTTCGGTTGGAAGGACACGACCGGTGTGCAGGCCTATTCCGTGCACGACTTCCACCACGCGCTTGCCGACGAGTTGGTCCGCCGCGGCGCGCTGCGCTCCGGCCTCACCTGGCATTTCGCGCGGCCGCCGGTGGTCGATCTCGAATACGAGATGGACTGCCGGCGCGTCATGCGCGAAGTGATCATTTGAGCTCCTCATCCTGAGAAGCGGCCATCAGGCCGCGTCTCGAAGGATGGCCACGGGCTCTCATGGTTCTCCCGGCGATGCGAAGCGTCGTCCGGAGACGCGCGCAAGAGCGCGCTCCTCACCATGAGGGACGCCTAGCGCTGCCGCGGGTCTAGCGCGTCGCGCAGGCCGTCGCCGAGCAGGTTCAGGGACAGCACGACCAGGAAGATCGCGAGCCCCGGCCAGACCGCCATCCAGGGCGCCTGGGTCAGGAAGCGTTGCGCTGCGTTGAGCATGCTGCCCCACGAGGGCGCGGGCGGCTGCTGGCCGAGGCCGAGGAAGGACAGCGCCGCTTCGGCGATGATCGCAGCGGCGATCGACAGCGTAGCCTGCACCAGCAGCGCGGGCAGGATGTTCGGCAGGATATGCGAGAACGCGATCCGCCACGGCGGATTGCCGAGCGCCCGCGCCGCCTCGACATAGTCCTCAGCCTTGACGCTCAGCACCTGCCCGCGGGTCAGGCGAATGAAGATCGGGGTTGCCGAGATGCCGATCGCGATCATGGCATTGGTCAGGCTCGGACCGAGGAATGCCGCCAGCGCGATCGCCAGGATCAGGAACGGGCAGGCCAGCATCGCATCCGTGATCCGGCTGATCAGCGCATCGACAAAGCCGCCGCGATAGCCTGCGAGCAGGCCGAGCGGCACGCCGATGCCGAGCGCGATCGCGACCGAGATGAAGCCTGCGAGCAGAGACGCCCGCGCGCCGTAAACCACGCGGCTCAGGATGTCGCGGCCGAGCTCGTCGGTGCCGAGCCAGTGCGCTGCGGTGGGCGGCTTGCGCACCAGGCTCCAACTCGTCGCAATGGGATCGTAGGGCACGATCAGCGGGGCGAGCAGCGCCAGGCCGATGAACATCGTGATCACGACGAGGCCGAATACCGCCGCCTTGCGTTTGAACAGCCGTCGTCGGGCGCGGCGCGCCGGGCTGTCCAGCTCGTAAGCTTGCGCGACGGGAACGGCGGGCAGGGCGGCGTCGGTCATGAATCTAACCCCGCAGCCGCGGATTGACGAGAATGTAGGCGACATCGGCAATCAGGTTGAGCGTGATATAGACCGTCGCCGTCACCAGCACGACGCCCTGCACGACCGCATAGTCGCGGTTGAAGACGGCGTCCACGATCAGCTTGCCGAAACCGGGAATGGAGAAGATCTGTTCGGTCAGCACGGCGCCCGACAGCAGCGTGCCGAGCTCGAGCGCGCCGAGCGTGATCACCGGCGTCAGCGCGTTGCGCAGGGCATGCTTGAGGATCACCGAGCGCTCCGACAAGCCCTTGGCGCGCGCGGTGCGGACATAGTCGCTTTCCAGCACCTGAAGCATGGCGCTGCGCGTATGCCGCATCAGGACCGCGGAAATCGCATTGCCGAGCACGAAGGCCGGCATGATGGTGGCAGCTAAGCTCGCGCGCCAGTTCTCGGTGAGGGGTACATAGCCCGAGGCGGGCAGCCAGCCGAGCTCGATCGAGAACAGGAAGATCATGAGAATCCCGAGCCAGAAATTCGGTGTCGAGATGCCCCACAACGCGAACAAATTGGCGCCGTAGTCCCAGGCGGTCCCCTTCTTCACGGCTGAGACGATGCCGGCGGGAATGCCAATGAGGAACGCGATCAACATTGCCATCGAGCCGAGCTGGAGCGTCACCGGCAGCTTCTGTGCGATCAGCTCGCGCACAGGCATCTTGTTGCGCAGCGATTCGCCGAAATTGCCGGTGAGGACACCCTTGAGCCAATAGGCGTACTGAACGGGGATCGGCTGATCGAGCTGGTATTGCTGGCGGATCTGCTCGATCACGGCCGGATCGCGTTCCTCGCCGGCCATCACCAGTGCCGGATCGCCCGGCAGCAATTGCTGGAGCGAGAAGATCAGCACCGACACGAAGAACAGCGTCGGCACGATGTGCACGATGCGGCGGGCGAGGAAGTTCAGCATGGTTCGGCTCGCGTCAGAGGCGTAGCCCCGATCACTTGAACTTCAGCCCGACCACGCGCACCAGCCCGTCAGGCATCTGCCGGTAGCCCTCGAGCTTGGTCGTGTGTGCGATCAGGAGCTTGCGGTGATAGATATAGATGATCGGCAAATCATTGAGCACGATCTTGGCCAGCTTTTCGTAGATCGCCTTGCGCTCATTGGCGTCTGAGGTCAGCCTGCCATCTTCCATCAGCTTGTCGGCTTCCGGGTTCGAATACCCGCCGTCGTTCTGCGGAGCCTTGCTGCGCATGAAGATATAAGAGTTGCCGTCCGGATCGATGCGGCCGCTCCAGTTGATCTGGAAGACCTGGAATTCGCCGGCCTGGGCCTGCTTGAAGGTCGTCGCGAATTCGACAGCGCGGATCTTGATGTCGAAGCCGGCTTCCGCGGCCATGGACTGGATGACCTGGGCCACGGCTTCGTTCTCCGCGCCCTTGGGAATCATGTAGTCGACGGTCACCGGCGAGGTGATGCCCGCTTCCTTCAGAAGCGCCTTCGCCTTCGCAATGTCGCGGCCACGGACCGGAAACGCCCTCTGGTAATAGGGGTGCGCGGGGCTGACCCATTGATTGCCGGGGGTGAACTCGCCGTTGAAGACGACCTGGTTGATGGCCTCGCGATCGATCGACAGATCGAGCGCCTGACGTACTTTCGCCGACTGGCTCAGCGGCCCCTTCGCCTTGTCGTTGCCGATATTGACGGTCAGGCCGTAATAGCCGAGCTCGGGCGCCGTCGACAGCACGAGCTTGGGATCGGCGCGGACGTCCTTGATGTCGGTGGCCAGCACGCGCTCGATCAAATCGAGCCCGCCGGACTTCAGATTGGCGAGCCGCACCGTTGCATCGACGATCGGCAGGAATACGACGCGATCGATATGGATGTTGTCCTTGTTCCAGTAGTTGGCGAATTTCTCGAAGACCATGCGGTCCTGCTGGATGCGCTCGACGAATTTGTACGGACCCGCGCAGACCGGATGCAGGCCGAACTTGTCGCCGGCCTCCTTCGCCGCCTTCGGCGAGACCATCATACCGGAGCGGTCGGTGAGCTGGGCGATCAGGGGCGAGTAGGGGGTTTTGAGCACCAGCTTGATGGTGAGGGGGTCAACCACCTCGACGTGATCGACGCTGCCGAGCTCGGACTTCCGGAACGAAGTCGGCAGTGTCATGTGCCGCTCGATCGAGAATTTTGCGGCTTCAGCATCCAGCGGTTCGCCGTCGTGGAATTTGACGTTGGGCCGGAGCTTGATCGTCATCTCCTTGCCGTCAGGCGACGTCTCATGCGACAGCGCGAGCTGCGGCACGATGTTGAGCTTCTCGTCGATGTCGAACAGCTTGTCGCAGAACGCGGAGAACACGATGCGCCCGACATAGGTGCGGCCGATGCTGGGGTCGAGGATATCAGGATCTTCGGCGATGCCGATGCGAAGCGTGGTCTGGGCATGGGCTGCGCCTACCAGCGATGTCAGCAGTGCCGACGCCAGGATTGCCAAACGCATAGGACTCATCGCTCTCAACCTCTGTTTTACGGTTATGCCGGGTCCGTTCCCAATGAACTAACCCCGCCGCCGCGGACTGCTTCCGTACCGCCGCTGAAGGCAGCGACCAATTTTTCAAGAACCGGCGAGAAGCCGCCATCCGCTGGGACGATTGCCTCGGACGACGGTAGTTCCGACATTCGGTGGCAGGCCGTTGCATGTCCGATGCCATCCGGCACAAGTTTCGGCATGTCGCTGCGGCAGCGTTCGACCACGTAGGGGCAGCGGGTGTGAAAGCGGCATCCGGGTGGCGGGTCGAGCGCGCTGGGGATCTCCCCCTGGAGCACAATCCGGCTGCTTTTTGCCCGCGGTTTGGGCACGGGGATCGCGGACAGCAGCGCCCGGCTATAGGGATGGCGAGGCGCAGCGAACAGCGCATCCGCCTCCGCCGTCTCGACGATCTGGCCGAGATTCATCACCGCGACGTGGTCGGCGATGTGCTTGACCACGGCCAGATCATGCGAGACGAAAATGTAGGCAAGGCCGAGCCGGTCCTGCAGTTCGCGCAGGAGATTGAGGATCTGCGAACGGATCGAGACGTCCAGCGCCGAGACCGGCTCGTCGCAGATGATCAGCTTCGGCTCGACCGCGAGCGCGCGGGCGATGGCGATGCGCTGGCGCTGGCCACCGGAGAACTCGTGCGGATAACGCCGCGCGAGCCGTGGCTCGAGCCCCACCAGCCGCAGCAGCTCCTCGACGCGTTCGCGCCGCTGCGCCGGCGGCATCAGATTATGCAGTGCCAGCGGCTCGGTCAGGATCTGACCGACAGTCATGCGCGGGTTGAGCGAGGCGTAGGGATCCTGGAAGATGATCTGCGCCTCGCGGCGGAAGGCGCGTAGCGCGCCCGCGTCGAGCGAGAGTAGATCGCGGCCGTCGAAGCGAACGCTGCCCGCATCCGGTTCGATCAGACGCAGCACCAGGCGGCTGACGGTGGACTTGCCGCAACCGGATTCGCCGACCAGTGCCAGCGTCTTGCCGGCGTCGAGCGCGAAGGAAACGCCATCGACCGCTTTGACATGCGCCAATGCACGGCCGAACAGCGAGCGCTCGGCGACGAAATGCTTGACCAGTCCTTTGACCTCGAGCAGCGCCATCACGACACCAAAAGTTCGAGCGGCGCGCGAATGCAGCGCGAGAGGTGGCCGGGGCTGATTTCCATCAGTGGAGGCGGCGCCCTGGTGCAGGCGTCCAGTACGAACGGGCAGCGTGCGGCGAAGCGGCAACCGGCAGGCGGCTGCGCCATGTTCGGAACCATGCCTTCGATGGTCGCCAGCTGATCGGCGCGGTGATCGAGCCGCGGAATCGAGCCGAGCAGGCCGACCGTATACGGGTGTTGCGGCGTGGAGAACAGCTCGTCGACCGGTGCACGCTCGACGATCTCGCCGGCATACATCACCGCGACCTCGTCGCAGACTTCGGCGACCACGCCGAGATCGTGGGTGATCAGGATGATGGCGGCGCCGCTCGCCGCCTTCAACTCGCGCATCAGCTCCAGGATCTGCGCCTGCAGGGTGACGTCGAGCGCGGTGGTCGGCTCGTCCGCGACCAGGAGCCGCGGATCGCAGGCGAGCGCCATCGCGATCATCACGCGCTGGCGCATGCCGCCGGACAGCTTGTGCGGATATTCGTCGATCCGCCGCTCGGGCGAAGGAATGTGGACGCGGCGCAGCAGCTCGATTGCCCGCTCGCGCGCGCTGCGGCGCGCACCGCCGCGATGGCGCAGGATCGTCTCGATGATCTGCTCGCCGATGGTCAGGCTCGGATTGAGCGAGGTCATCGGCTCCTGAAAGATCATCGCAAGCCGGTTGCCGCGCAGATCGCGCAGAGTCTGGTCCGAAGTCTTCAGCAGGTCAAACCCGTCGAAGCGGATCGCGCCTGATATCTCCGCGCTTTGCTTCGGCAGCAGGCCCATGATCGCGAGCGACGTCACGCTCTTGCCGCAGCCGGATTCTCCAACGAGGCCGAGCGTGGCGCCATGGGCGACACTCAGATCAACGCTGTCGACCGCATGGGTCACGCGGCCGTCGTCGCCGTGGAAACGGATGCGGAGATCCTTGATGTCGATGAGAGGGGCCGCGCTCATGATCGCCTTGCATGCGCTGCGGCGATACTGGCATCGATGACGCTGCGATCGGTGTTGCCGGCCGGGTTCCGCCGCGTTGGCAGCGAGTCGCGAAAGTGCACCCAAAGCTCGTGGCTGACTTGTTCGAGCCGCTCGAGTTCGCCGAGCGGATCTGGATGATCGTCGGCGCGCAGATCGAGCGCCGGCCATTCCTCCTCGCCGTGGATCAGGAGCGCGGCCGATTGCTTGCCGCGCTTGTCGCCGCCGGCGGCCTCGCCCGCCCGCATGGCCGCGAGCAGGCGGCGTGGAAAGGGCAGGCTGTCATTGGCGATATAGGTCCTTGCCGTCTCGTCGAGCACGTCGCCGCCCGCGAGCATATTGCCGGCAATGGAAAAGCCGCTGCCGGCGATATGGCCGCACCAGTCGACGCAGTCGCGGCCCGTGTGAGCTGCGATCTCGCCGCTGGCGTCCATGATGTGGATCTGGCGGCTCTCGCGGCCGTCATCGGTCGCGAGCAGGGTGGCCAGCACATCATGCGCGTTGAGGCCCTCGCGCAACAGCTTGACGCCGTCGATGCCGTAATAGGGATTGACGAAGGCCTGCGTCGCGATGGCGCCGAGGCCGGCGGCGATGAAGGGAACACGCGCGCCGACCGCAAAGAAGCGTGTCGCGACGGCAATGCCGAACTGGCCGGTGGCAGGATCGCGCGCGATGATCGACCAGGTCATATGTTGCCCATCATCAGCGCCCTGCGGCGTAGCCCTGCATGCCGCGCGGGTTGGCGGCGGCGCGGCGGCGCGGGCCGACTCGCGAGGCTGCGGTGAGGCGGCCTTCCGACCAGTCGGGGCCGACCTCCACGATATGCCCGCGCTCGCGCAAATTCTCGATCGTCGCCTTCGGCACGCGGTGCTCGACCACGAGCACGCCGGGACGCGCGGTCCGCGGCCAGAACGAGATCGGGAAATGCTCGGAGTGCCAGGCCGGCGCGTCGATCGCCTCCTGGAGATTCAGGTTGCAATGGACGTGCCGTAGGAAGAACTGCGTGATCCACTGGTCCTGCTGGTCGCCGCCGGGCGAGCCCCAGGCCAGATACGGCTCGCCGTCGCGCAGCGCCATGGTCGGCGACAGCGTGGTCCGGGGCCGCTTGCCCGGCGCGAGCGAGGCAGGGTGGTTTTCCTCCAGCCAGAACATCTGGGCGCGACTGCCGAGGCAGAAGCCGAGCTCCGGGATCACGGGCGAAGATTGCAGCCAGCCGCCAGACGGCGTCGAGGACACCATGTTGCCGGTCTTGTCGATGATGTCGAAATGCACGGTGTCGCCGCGTACCTCGCCGAAGCGCCCCACGGCCGGCTCGCCGGCGCCGAGCGCGCCGACCGCCTCGCGCTGTCCCTCGGCGCGGCGCAGTTTCACGACGCCGCCAAACCCTTCGACCGAGCCGGGCCGGAAGTCGAGCGAGGCCTTGTCGGTGACCAGCTTGCGGCGCTCGTCGTTATAGGCATCCGACAACAATGTCGCGATCGGGATCTCGTTGAACTTGGGATCGCCGTAGAACTTCTCGCGGTCCGCGAATGCGAGCTTGGCACATTCGATCTGGAGATGGATGAATTCCGGCCCGGTCGGGTCGAGCCCGTCGAGGGCAAATCCCTTCAGCAATGCGAGCTGTTGCAGCGTCACCGGACCCTGGCTCCAGACGCCGGCCTTGCAGACGGTGTAGCGGCCATAGTCGTAAGTGAGGGGAGCCTCGACCGTCGGTTGCCAGCGCGCCATATCGTCGGCCGAGAGCACGCCGCGATGGGGTGAGCCGCTGACGTCCATCACCTCCTGCGTCCGGCAGAACTTGTCGACGGCCTCCGCGACAAAGCCCTGCGACCAGGCCTTTCGTGCGCGCGCGATCTCCGCATCGCGGTCGCCGCCGCCGCTTTCGGCCTCGCTGAGAATGCGGGTGTAGGTTGCCGCGAGCGTCTTGTTGGTGAAGAGCGTGCCGGGCTTCGGCACCTCGCCATTCGGCAGGTAGACCGCGGCCGAGGTCGGCCAGTGCTGGCGGAACAATTGCTCGACGGTCTGGATCGTGGCGCAGGCGCGCTCGACCAGCGGATAGCCGTCGCGCGCGTAGGAGATGGCGGGCTCCAGCACGTCGCGCAGCCGCAGCGTGCCGTAATCGCGCAGCAGCATCATCCAGGATTCGAACGTGCCGGGGACGCAGGCCGCGAGCAGGCCGGTGCCGGGCACCATGTCGAGGCCTTCGCTCTTGTAAAGCGCAATGGTCGCGCGCGCGGGTGCCGGGCCCTGGCCGCAGATCACCTCGGTGTGGCCGCGTTTGACGTCGTGCACGATGATCGGCACGTCGCCGCCGGGACCGTTCAGATGCGGCTCGACCACCTGGAGCGTGAAGGCGGTGGCGACGCCGGCGTCGAAGGCATTGCCGCCCTTTTCCAGAATGGCCATGCCGACGGCGGTCGCAATCCAGTGCGTGCTGGTAACGACCCCGAAAGTGCCCTCGATCTCGGGCCTCGTCGTGAAGGGATCGGGATTGACGATGCTGGCCATTGGACTTCAGGACCTCATTTGCGGCGCGCGCAATTGATCACAGGCTATGCCGTGCCGCCAATGCGCAGGCCGCATGGCACGCGCGCGTCACGCCGGTACCGGCGCGGCGTTGACCGCATGGCAGGCGACGCCGTCGATCAGTTCCGGGGCTTGCTTGCGGCAGAGATCGAATGCCAGCGGGCAGCGCGGATTGAAGGCGCAGCCGGGGGGCGGGTTGATCGGGTTCGGGATCTCGCCCTTGACCGGAATACGCTGACGGCCGCTCATCGCAAGATCGGGCACGGCGCCCAGCAGCATCTTGGTGTAGGGCATGCGCGGGCGAGCGAACAATTCCTTGCCCTCGGCGATCTCGACGATGCGGCCGAGATACATCACGCCGACGCGGCTCGCCATGTGGCGGACGACTGCGAGGTTGTGGCTGATGAACATGTAGGTCAGGCCGAATTTGTCCTGGAGGTCGCGCATCAGGTTCAGGATCTGCGCCTGAACGGAGACGTCGAGCGCCGAGGTCGGCTCGTCGCAGACGATGAACTCCGCTTCCGAGGCAAGCGCGCGCGCGATCGCGATACGCTGACGTTGGCCACCCGAAAACTCGTGCGGATATTTCAGCCGGTCGTCCGGATGCAGGCCGACGAGGCTGAGCAGCTCGCCGACGCGTCCCTGGATGTCACGCTCGCCTTGAATGAGGTCGAAGGCGCGGATCGGCTCGGAGATGATGGCGTCGACCCTGAAGCGCGGGTTCAGGCTCGCATAGGGATCCTGAAAGATCATCTGGATGCGGCGGCGCAGCTTTCGCCGTGCCGGCGCCTGCCGCGGGTCGGTCATCGAGACGCCGTCGATCAAGACGTTGCCGGAGCTCGGCGGCAGCAGGCCGACGACCATCCGCGCCGCCGTGGTCTTGCCCGAGCCGGACTCGCCGACCAGCGCAAAGGTCTCGCCTTTCCTGATGTCGAAGGTGACGCCATCGACGGCCTTGAGATATTCGAGGTGGCCGCCTTCCAGCACGCGATTGAGCCACGGTTTCGAGACATCGAACACGCGGCGCAGATTTTTCGCTTCGACGAAGGGGACGCTCATGCCGCGCTCTCCGCCGGTACGCTGTCGTAGAGATGGCAGGCGACGGATTGCGCGCCGCGCGGCAGTGGCTCCGGCCGCTCGACACGGCAGCGATCGAACGCGAAGGCGCAGCGCGGATTGAAGGAGCAACCGCGCGGGATCGCCGACAGCCGCGGCATCGAGCCGGGAATCTGCACCAGGCGCTTGTCGTCGCCCGCGAGCGTCGGGATCGCGCCCATCAGACCTTTGGCATAGGGATGCAGCGGATTCCTGACGACATCCTGCACGGGCCCGATCTCGGCGACGCGGCCGGCATACATGACCGCGACACGGTCAGAGGTTTCCGCAATGACGCCCATGTCGTGGGTCACCAGCATCACGGCGGTGCCGTGGTCGCGCCCAAGCCGTTTGATCAGCGAGATGATTTGCGCCTGTACCGAGACGTCGAGGGCGGTGGTCGGCTCGTCCGCGATGATCAGTTCCGGCTCGGCACAGATCGCCAGCGCAATCACCACGCGCTGGCGCATGCCGCCGGAGAATTCGTGCGGATAGCCGTCGATGCGTTTTTCCGGTGCGGGAATGCCGACTTCGGCCAGCAGGTCGATGGCACGGCGGCGTGCGGCCGTCTCAGACAGGTTCAGATGTGTTCTGATCGTCTCGATGATCTGCTCGCCGACCCGGTAGAGCGGATTGAGCGAGGTGAGGGGATCCTGGAAGATCATGCCGATGCGCTTGCCGCGGACGCGGCGCATCTCCTCCGGCGGCAGATTGTCGATGCGCAGGCCCGACAGGCGGATCTCGCCGCCCGCGATGCGGCCGGGCGGATCGATCAGGCCGATCACGGAAAGGCCGGTCACGGATTTGCCGGCGCCGGATTCGCCGACCACGCCCAGCACCTCGCCCTTGGCGATATCGAAGGAGACGCCGTCGATGGCGCGCAGCGTGCCGCGGCGGGAGGCGAACTCCACCTGGAGATTGCGGACGGAGAGGACGGGTTCGGTCATGAGCGAGGCATGGTCATCGGAGCTTTGGATTGAGCGCGTCGCGCAGCCAGTCGCCGAGCAGGTTGATGGACAGGATCAGCGCCGCGAGCGCAAGCCCCGGGAAGGCGACGATCCACCATTCACCCGCGAAGAGATAGTTGTTGCCGATGCGGATCAGCGTGCCTAGCGACGGCATGGTCTCGGGCATGCCCGAGCCGAGGAAGGACAGCGTCGCCTCGGTGATGATGGCGAGCGCCAGGTTGATGGTGGCGATCACGAGAATCGGCCCCATCGTGTTCGGCAGCACGTGGCGCAGCATGATCACCGGGGCGGGCAGGCCAATGAGCTGGGCGGCGGCGACATAGTCCTTGTTCTTCTCGACCATGACGGAGCCGCGCACCGTGCGGGCATATTGCACCCAAAAACTCAACCCGATCGCGAAGACCAGGACGGCCAGCATGCTCATCTCGTCGAGCTTGTTGCCGAAAACCGATTTGGCGATGCCGTTGATCAGGAGCGCGATCAGGATCGCCGGGAAGGAGAGCTGCACGTCGGCGATGCGCATGATCAGCCCGTCGACGGCACCGCCGAAATAGCCGGCCGTCAGCCCGAGCAGGATGCCGATCGCGCCGGAGAAGACGACGCCGAGCACGCCGACGAGGAGCGAGATGCGCATTCCATAGAGGATCGCCGACAGCACGTCGCGGCCCTGCTCGTCGGTGCCGAGCAGGAACGGGCTCTGACCGTCGGCAGTCCATAGCGGCGAGATGCGCGAGTTCATCAACTGGAGCTGCGCCGGATCGAAGGGATTTTGGACCGACAGCACCGATGCGAGGATCGCGAGCAGGAAGAACAGCAGCGTCACCGCCGCTGCGACCATGGTGATTTTGGAGCGGCGGAATGAGTAGAACAGGTCGCTGTCGAGCGCGCGTTTGAACCAGGGCGGCGCGGCGTGCGAGCCGCGCCCTTCGACTTTGTGCGGAACGACGGCGTCGCTCATCTCTAGTGCGCCCGGCTGACCGTCGAGCGCAGACGCGGATCGACGATGGTGTAGAGGATATCAACCACGAGATTGATGGTGACGAAGATCAGGGACACCATCATCAGATAGGCGGCCATGATCGGGATATCGACGTTCTGAACGGCCTGCACGAACAGGAGCCCCATGCCCGGCCACTGGAACACGGTCTCGGTGATGATCGCAAATGCAATTACCGAGCCAAATTGCAGGCCGGCCACGGTGATCACGGGAACCAGCGTGTTGCGGAGCGCGTGCCCGAAATGGATGGCGCGGGTGGACAGGCCACGTGCCCGGGCGAAGCGGATGTAGTCGGTCCGCATCACCTCGAGCATCTCGGCGCGGACGAGGCGCATGATCAAGGTCATCTGGAACAGGCCGAGCGTGATCGAGGGCATGATCAGGGCTTTCAATCCCGACAGCGTCAATAGCCCCGTCGTCCACCAGCCGATACGCACGACATCGCCACGGCCGAAGGAGGGCAGCCAGCCGAGCGTCACCGAGAACAGGTAGATCAGGAGAATGCCGATCAGGAAAGTCGGTAGCGAAATTCCGATCAGCGAAATCGCCTGGAATAAATGGGCGAGCCAGGTGTCGCGGCGAAGCGCCGAATAGACCCCCATCAGGATGCCACTGAGCATCGCGAAGATGGTGGCGCAGATCGCGAGTTCCAGCGTTGCCGGCATCCGCTCCATCAGCAGGTTGCTGACGGGCAGTCGGAACTGGTAGGACACGCCGAACTTGAACTGCGCGGCATTGCCGACATAGCGGCCGAACTGCACGATGACGGGATCGTCGAGGCCGAGCGACTTGCGGATCGCGGCGCGTTCGGCGCCCGAGGTATCCATCCCGACCATCTGGTTCACGGGGTCGCCGGCAAAGCGGAACATCGAGAACGCGATGATCCCGACGGCGATCATGACGCCGACGGCCTGGATGGCCCGGCGTAGTGTGAAAGCGAGCATCTGTTCCTTTCACATCTCTTCAGGGGCGCGCATCATCGCGTTAGCCCGAAACAGCAAGTCCCGGAAGCCAGGGCTTCCGGGACTTCACAACTTGTCGACACCTACTCGTCCTGTTTAGTCGCCCAGTAGAGCAGGACCTGGTTGTCTGCGCGCTGGGTCAGTTTCACCTTCTTCGACACGCCCCATGCGAGCGCCTGCTGATGCAGCGGAACGTAGGCGTAGTCCTTGATCGCGAGCTCGTAGGCCTGCTTGATCAGGAGATCGCGCTTGGTCGTATCGGGCTCCAGGAGAACCTTGTCCGCGAGCTCGTCGAACTGCTTGTTGCAATAGCCGGCGAGATTGGCTTCGCCGCGGTTGGGATCCTTGGGATCGTCGCGGCACCCCATGATGTCGTGCATCACGTTGTGGGAGTCCAGCGTGTCGGGGGTCCAGCCCAGCATGAAGAACGAGGTCTTGTAGCCGCCGGGCTTCAGCACCTTGGCGAAGTATTGCGCCTTGGGCTGCGCCAGCAGGTTCACCTTGATGCCGATACGGGCGAGCATGCCGACGACCGCCTGGCAGATCGCTGCGTCATTGACGTAGCGATCGTTCGGGCAGTCCATCGTTACTTCGAAACCGTCGGCATAGCCGGCGTCCGCCAGCAGCTTTTTGGCGCCGTCGGGATCGAGCTTCGGCCGGGTGAAGTCCTTCGACAGCGCATAGAGCTCCGGTGCGATCATCAGCGCGGACGGCGTCGAGAGGCCGCGCATGACGCGGTTCTTGATCAGGTCGACGTCGATCGCCTTGTAGACGGCTTCGCGGACGCGAATGTCCTTGAATGGGTTCTTGCCCTTGATGTTCGAGTATAGCAGCTCGTCGCGCGATTGGTCCATGCCGACGAAGATGGTGCGGAGTTCAGGCCCCGTCAGCACGGTAGCGTTGGGGCTTGAATTGACGCGCTGGATGTCCTGGACCGGAACCGGTTCGATCACGTCGACCTCGCCCGACAGCAGTGCCGCGACGCGCGTGGCCTCGGATGCGATCGGCGTGAAGATGATCTCCTTCAGATTATGTTCCGGCTTGCGCCACCAGTTCGGATTGACCTTGAACACGGTCTTCACGCCCGGCTGATGGCTCTCGATCATGAAGGGGCCGGTGCCGTTTTCATGAAGCGAGGCGTAGCTCGGCGTCGTGGCGGCTGCCGGCGTCGGCGCCGCCGCATCGTTCGCCTCTGCCCATTTCTTGTCCATAATGTACCAGGTCGCCCACAGCGCCGTCAGGATGGGATTGGGCGCGGTAAGGATGAAATCGACGGTATAATCGTCGATCTTGACGACCTTCGCGTCGGCGGGGAGGCGGCTGAGGAAGTTCGAGCCTTTCGCCCGCACGCGCTCAGCCGAGAACACCACATCGTCCGCGGTGAAGGGGTCGCCATTGTGGAATTTCACGCCCTTGCGCAGGTGAAAGCGCCAGCGTGTCGGTTCCGGCGTCTCCCAGCTTTCGGCCAGCGCCGGGATGATCTTCAAATTCTTGTCGCGGGCGACCAGGCCCTCATAGACATGGCCGAGGTGCGCACTGGTCGTCGACTCGTTCAGCGTGTAGGGGTCGAGCGATTTCAGCTCACCCTGGTTGGCATAGCGCAGCGTCTGGCTCGACGCCGGCGAGACCGCCAACGCAAGCATACCGGCGAGCGTCGCCGCAAACAGACTTCGTCCGACTGACATTCTTGACCCTCTCCACTCGCCCGCACCGTCATTTTTGATTGTTCGGCGGGGCTGATCGATCCATGTTGCCCAGAGTTCTCGACCCGTGCAAGCGCCATTCCAGCAAGGAACGCGCCAAGTTGCACCGCTGTGCAGCAATGCTGACCGGCAATTTGGGGGCGAAAGGTCGGCGGACGATATTCGACTTTTCGACCTGTGAAGTCCCCGGGGGGCAAGGCGGTAACGCCCATGCCGGCCTCGGGCGAGCGCTTTCGCGGCGAAGCGATTTGATTGACCATACCTGCCGATTGCGGGAGCCGGCGCCCGTCGCCCGGATCAGGTCGCTTGCGTTGCGCACCGTGTCGCGGCGATACTCCGACAGGCCGCTCGAATCTTATCCGGAGGGGACATGAAAGTTAATATCGAAATCGACTGCACCCCCCTCGAGGCCCGCCAGTTCTTCGGATTGCCGGATGTCTCGCCGATGCAAATTGCCGTCATGGACAAGCTGCAGCAGCAGGTCTTGAGCAACATCGACAAGATCTCACCGGAATCGCTGATCCAGAGCTGGTTCACCTTCGATCCGAAGATCGCCGAGCGGTTTCAGGACATGTTCGTCACGATGGCCGGCCTTGGCGGCACGCGCAGCGGCGACAAGAAAAAATAATGTCGGGTGCAAAGCACGGGCCACGGGCGTCGGGTCGGCTTCGTCCGCCGGGCCTTGGCCTCCTGCTTGCCGAAGCCCGCGGCCTGTTAGAATTCAACGCCAGCCTGTTGCTGTCGCCCGTCTTGATGCGTGCGCCGAGGGGCGACGGACATCCGGTGCTGGCGCTGCCCGGTTTTCTCGCCAGCGACCTCTCGATGGCGCCGATGCGGCGCTATTTGAGCGAGCTCGGCTACGATACGCACGCCTGGCGGATGGGACGCAATCTGGGAGGCCTGGGGCGGATGCGGGAGGCGTTGCGCACCCGCCTCGCCGAAATCCATGCTGCAAGCGGACGGAAGGTCAGCCTGGTCGGATGGAGTCTAGGCGGCGTCTATGCCCGCGATCTGGCGCTTCAGGCGCCCGAGATGGTTCGCTACGTCGTCACGCTCGGCAGCCCCTTTGCCAACGACGTGCGGGCGACCAATGCGACGCGGCTCTACGAGGCGCTGTCCGGCGAACGGGTTGAGGATTTTGCGGAAGCGCGCGAAGCGATCGCCGGCGACCTGCCGGTGCCGACCAGCTCGATCTACTCGCGCGCCGACGGCGTTGTGAACTGGCGGACCTGCCTGCTGCGTCCGTCCGAGCGTGCCGAGAACATCGAGGTGCACCTGGCGAGCCATATCGGGCTCGGGGTAAACCCCGCGGCGTTGTGGGCCGTCGCCGATCGTCTGGCGCAACCGGAAGGGGAGTTCTGGCCATTTGACCGGGCAGGGCCGTTTGCCATTGCATATGCCCCGCCGGAACGGGCAGTATCGGCCTGACGAGAAGCGCCGCCCAAGGCGCCCGTCAAGACGCTCGGGAGGGAACCATGGCTGACGGTAAGAAGCTGTCGTCGCTGGATGCGTCGTTTCTCTATCTGGAAACGCCGGAAATGCCGATGCATGTCGGGAGCATGGCGATCTTCCGCCTGCCGGACGACTACAAGGGCGACTTCTTCGAAGACTTCAAGGCGATGATCGTCTCGCGCCTGCATATCGCGCCGATCCTGAAAGCTCGGCTGGAGAAGGCGCCGCTCGACATCGACCATCCCTCCTGGGTCGAGGACGACCAGTTCGACATCGACCGCCACATCTTCCGCGCCAGCCTGCCCGCGCCGCGCGACCGCGCCACGCTCGAGCGCATCGTCGGCTGGATGCATGCCAAGCTCTTGAACCGCGCCCGCCCGCTCTGGGAGTTTTACGTGTTCGAGGGCATGAAGGACAACGAGGTCGGGCTCTATTCCAAGATGCACCATGCCGCCATCGACGGCGGCGCCGGCGCGGCATTGACCAACATGATCTACGACATCTCGCCGATACCACGAAAGGTCGATCCACCGACCAGTGGTGCCAAGTCCGGACAGGAGCCGCGCGACATCGCGGCGAACCTGCTCGATTCCTATCAGCAGCTCTTCAGCCAGCCGCTCGATGCCTCTTCCGCCGCCAAGAACCTGCAACTGCCGCGCACCGGCAAGAGCGACATCGGCTCGATCCTGTTCGACAATGCGATGTACCAGATCGAGAGCGCGGTGCGTTTTGCCGGAAACATCCCGACCATGGTCAAGAGCGTCTCCGACGTGCTCGGCAAGATCTCCGATCCGAGGTCGCGCGAGAGCCTCGCCAGCATGGTGTCGCCGCCGACCATGCTGAACAAGACGATCTCGTCCGAGCGCAGTTTTGCCGGTGTCTCGATCCCTTTGTCGCGGGCCAAGGCGCTCGCCAAGCAAGCCGGCGGCAAGCTCAACGACGTGGTGCTGGCGCTCGCCTCCGGCGTGGTCCGGCGCTACCTCAAGGAGTACAGCACCCTTCCTGCGAAATCGCTGACCGCAGCGGTGCCGATCTCGCTGCGCGAGGAGGGCAACACCGAGGCCAACAACCAGGTGTTCGGCATGATCTGCTCGATCGCGACCAACATCGACGATCCCAAGGCGCGGCTGGAGGCGATCATCGCGCAGTCGACCAAATCCAAGGAGATGTCGCATCCGCTGCGCGCGCTGATGCCGCAGGTCTCCAACATCTCGATGCTGGGCGCGCCGATGATGGTGCAGATCCTGGCCTTGCTCTACAGCCGGTCGAACCTGTCCGATGTGCTGCCGCCGGCCGCCAACATCACCGTCTCCAACGTGCCGGGGCCGCGGCAGACGCTCTATGCCGCCGGCGCCGAGCTGCTGCACATCTTCCCGGTGTCGATCTCGACGCACGGCCAGGCGCTCAACATCACCGTGCAGAGCTATCGCGACCAGCTCGATTTCGGCTTTATCGTCGGCGCCAACATCATTCCGCACGTGCAAGTGATGTGCGACATGCTGCCGGACGAGTTTGCCGCGCTGGAGGCGGCCTACGCGCCGCCGGCGGCCGACATCAAGAGTGCCGCTGAGTAGGAATGCTGAGATGATTGAAATGCCACCGCTCAAGTTCGTACAGACGAACGGAATCCGCATGGGCTATTACGAGGCGGGCCCGGTCACCGACAAGCCGCCGATGGTGCTGTGCCACGGCTGGCCGGAGCTCGCCTTCTCCTGGCGTTACCAGATCAAGGCGCTGAGCGAGGCCGGGATTCGGGTGATCGCGCCGGACCAGCGCGGCTACGGGGCGACCGACCAGCCCGAGCCGGTCGAGGACTACGACATCGAACATCTGACCGGAGACCTCGTCGGGCTGCTCGATCATCTCCAGATCGACAAGGCGGTCTTCGTCGGACACGACTGGGGCGGCTTCGTCGTCTGGCAGATGCCGTTGCGGCATATCGACCGGGTTGCCGGGGTGGTCGGTATCAACACGCCTCATACCAATCGTGCATGGGCCGATCCGATCGAGCTGCTGCGCGCCCGCTTCGGCGACAAGATGTACATCGTGCAATTCCAGGATCCGGCGCGCGAACCCGACAGGATCTTTGGCAGCCGCGTCGAGCAAACATTCGATGCGTTCATGCGCAAGCCGGCGCCGCGTCCGCCCGACGCACCGGCCGAGGAGGTGGTTGCTGGCGTCGGCGCTTCGCCGCGGGTCAATCTGGCGTTTCCGCAGATGATCGCCGGCTATGACGCCAAGCATGATCCGCGTACGCCGATCCTGTCGCCGGAAGAGAAGAAGGTGTTCGTCGACAACTTTACCCGGACCGGCTTTACCGGCGGCATCAACTGGTACCGCAACATGTCGCGCAACTGGATGCGCTCCGAAGGGCTCGACCATACGGTGCTCGTGCCGTCGCTGATGATCATGGCCGAGAACGACGCGGTGCTGCCGCCGTCTTCCGCCGACGGCATGGACAAGCTGATACCCGATCTCGAAAAATACCTGGTCCGCGACAGCGGCCATTGGACGCAGCAGGAGAAGCCGGAAGAGGTCAGCGCCAAGCTGATCGAATGGCGTAGAAGGCGGTTCGGTTAGCTCGTCATTGCGACTCGCCATTGCGAGGAGTGAAGCCACGAAGCAATCCAGACTGCCTCCGCAGATATATTTCTGGATTGCTTCGCTTCGCTCGCAATGACGACATTGGTGCAGGGGGACTACATTTCAATGTCAGCCAAGAACCGACTGGACCCGATTCCGCAGCCGCCGACCAAGCCGGTGGTCGGCAACATGCTGTCGCTGGATTCGGCCGCGCCGGTGCAGCACCTGACGCGGCTTGCCAAGGAGCTCGGGCCGATCTTCTGGCTCGACATGATGGGCTCGCCGATCGTCGTCGTCTCCGGTCACGATCTCGTCGACGAGCTCTCCGACGAGAAGCGTTTCGACAAGGCGGTGCGCGGCGCGCTGCGGCGCGTCCGCGCGGTCGGGGGTGACGGCCTGTTCACCGCCGATACCAACGAGCCGAACTGGACCAAGGCGCACAACATCCTGCTCCAGCCCTTCGGCAACCGTGCCATGCAGTCCTATCACCCGAGCATGGTCGATATCGCCGAGCAGCTTGTCAAGAAATGGGAACGACTCAACGCCGACGAAGAGATCGACGTCGTCCACGACATGACTGCGCTGACGCTGGATACGATCGGCCTGTGCGGCTTCGACTACCGTTTCAACTCATTCTACCGGCGCGACTACCATCCCTTCGTCGAGTCGCTGGTGCGCTCGCTCGAAACCATCATGATGACCCGCGGTTTGCCGTTCGAGCAGATCTGGATGCAGAAGCGCCGCAAGACCATGGCCGAAGACGTCGCCTTCATGAATGGGATGGTCGACGAGATCATCGCCGAACGGCGCAAGGGCGCAGAGGCGATCGACGACAAGAAGGACATGCTCGCGGCAATGATGACCGGCGTCGACCGCGCCACCGGCGAGCAGCTCGACGACGTTAACATCCGCTATCAGATCAACACCTTCCTGATCGCGGGCCACGAGACAACCAGTGGCCTGCTGTCCTGCACGCTCTATGCGCTGCTCAAGCATCCGGACATTCTGAAGAAGGCCTATGACGAGGTCGACCGCGTCTTCGGCCCCGACGTCGACGCCAAGCCGACCTATCAGCAGGTGACGCAGCTCACCTACATCACGCAGATCCTCAAAGAGGCGCTGCGGCTGTGGCCGCCGGCGCCGGCCTATGGCATCTCGCCCCTCAAGGATGAGACCATCGGCGGCGGCAAATACAAGCTCGGGAAGGGCACCTTCACCACGATCCTGGTGACGGCACTGCATCGCGATTCCTCGGTCTGGGGGCCGAACCCGGATGCTTTCGACCCCGAGAATTTCAGCCGCGAGGCGGAGGCCAAGCGTCCGGTCAACGCGTGGAAGCCGTTCGGCAACGGCCAACGCGCCTGCATCGGCCGCGGCTTTGCCATGCACGAAGCCGCGCTCGCGCTGGGCATGATCCTCCAGCGCTTCAGGCTGGTCGACCATCAGCGCTACCAGATGCACCTGAAGGAGACCCTGACGATGAAGCCGGAGGGCTTCAAGATCAAGGTTCGTCCGCGCGCGGATCGTGAGCGCGGCGCCTATGGCGGGCCTGCGGCGGCGGCGACAATTGCGGGCACAACTGCGCCGCGTGCGACGACTCGGCCCGGACACAATACGCCGCTGCTGGTGCTCTACGGTTCCAACCTTGGCACGGCGGAGGAACTCGCAACCCGCGTCGCCGATCTCGCCGAGGTCAACGGCTTTGCGAGCAGCCTCGGGCCGCTCGACGACTATGCCGGAAAACTGCCGGAGGAGGGCGGCGTGCTGATCTTCTGCGCGTCCTACAACGGCGCGCCGCCGGACAACGCCACCCGATTCATCAAATGGTTGCACGGGGATACGTCGAAGGATGCGCTGTCGAAGGTGCGTTACGCCGTGTTCGGCTGCGGCAACAGCGACTGGGCTGCGACCTATCAATCAGTACCCCGGTTCATCGACGAGCAGCTTGCAGCCCGTGGTGCGCGCAGTCTCTATGCGCGCGGCGAGGGCGATGCCAGGAGCGATCTCGACGGCCAGTTCGAAAAATGGTTCGCCGCCGCCGCGCCTGCGGCCATGAAAGAGTGGGGGCTCACCGCGGACTTCAGCCGTAGCACCGACGACGAACCGCTCTACAGGGTCGAGCCGGTCGCGCCCGGGGCGGTCAACGCGGTCGCGGCCCTCGGCGGCGCTGTGGCGATGAAAGTGCTCGTCAACGACGAGCTCCAGAACAAGAGCGGCCCCAATCCGTCCGAGCGCTCGACGCGGCATATCGAGGTGCAGTTGCCGCGGGGCGCGAACTACCGCGTCGGCGACCATCTCAGCGTGGTGCCGCGCAACGATCCGGCATTGGTCGATGCCGTCGCCCGCCGCTTCGGCTTCCTCCCGGCGGACCAGATCAGGCTGCGGGTCGCCGAGGGGCGCCGCGCGCAACTGCCGGTCGGCGACAGCGTCTCGGTCGGCCAGCTGCTGACCGATTTCGTCGAGCTTCAGCAGGTCGCGACGCGAAAGCAGATCCAGATCATGTCGGAGCATACACGCTGCCCGGTGACCAAGCCGAAACTGCTCGGCCTCGTCGGCGACGAGGCCGAGGCTAGCGAGCGCTACCGCGCCGAGATCCTGGCCAAGCGCAAATCGGTGTTCGATCTTCTCAGCGAGTATCCAGCCTGCGAGCTACCGTTCCACGCTTACCTCGAAATGCTCTCGCTGCTTGCGCCGCGCTATTATTCGATCTCGTCCTCGCCATCGGTCGATCTCGCCCGTTGCAGCATCACCGTTGGCGTGGTCGGCGGCCCGGCGGCGTCCGGGCGCGGCCTCTACAAGGGCATCTGCTCGAACTATCTGCGTGATCGCCGCGCGGGCGATACGGTCTACGCGGCGGTGCGGGAAACCAAGGCTGGCTTCCGCCTGCCGGACGATTCAACGGTGCCGATCATCATGATCGGCCCGGGTACGGGGCTGGCGCCGTTCCGCGGATTCCTCCAGGAGCGCGCCGCCCGGAAGGCGAAGGGCGCCACCCTCGGCCCGGCGATGCTGTTCTTCGGCTGCCGTCATCCCGACCAGGACTATCTCTATGCGGATGAACTGAAGGGGTTGGCGGCCAGCGGCATCGCCGAACTCTTCACAGCGTTCTCGCGCGCGGGCGGGCCGAAGACCTACGTGCAGCACTTGCTTGCCGCGCAGACGGACAAGGTCTGGCCCCTGATCGAGCAGGGCGCCATCATCTATGTCTGCGGCGATGGCGGCAAGATGGAGCCCGATGTGAAGGCGGCGCTGGTTGCGATCTCGCGCGAGAAGAGCGGCGGGGATGCGGCAGCAGCCGCGCGCTGGATCGAGGAGCTGGGTGCCAAGAACCGGTATGTGCTGGATGTCTGGGCAGGAGGGTGACCGTCGGCCCGATCGTGCTAAACCTTACCCATGATTCCCTGGGAAAAAATCGATACCGGCCGGATTCCCGGTTCGGACGGCGAGCTGCGCCTGATGCGCCGTGGCAAGGAGTTCTCCATCATGCTCGGCACCAACGAGCTGATGAACAGCCGCCTGTCGGGCTCGGAGGCGGCCCTCGCGACGCTCGCGGCGAAGAAGATCGAGACGGTCGCCAAGCCGCATGTGCTCATCGGGGGGCTCGGGATGGGCTTTACGTTGCGTGCGGCACTTGCGGTGCTCGGGAGCCAGGCGAGGATCGTGGTGTCCGAGCTCGTTCCCGCGGTGGTCGCGTGGGCGCGAGGTCCAATGGCACAAGTCTTTGGCGATAGCCTCGAGGACCCGCGAGCAATCATCCGTGAAACCGATGTCGCCCAAATCATCCGGGAGCACTGGTCGGCGTTCGACGCCATTCTCCTTGATGTCGACAACGGACCGGAGGGGCTGACCCGGAAGGGCAATGATGCACTCTATAGTTCCACCGGGTTGAAAGCGGCGAGGACCGCGCTGCGGCCGGGGGGCGTGCTGGCGGTCTGGTCATCGGGGCCCAACCCGGCATTCGCCAAGCGCCTCGGCAGCGCGGGTTTCGACGTCAACGAAGTCAATATCCGCGCCACCGGCAGAGGCGGTGGATCGCGCCATGTGATCTGGATCGCGACGAAGAATTAGCCCGTTTTCCGAGCCTCACGTTCTGTCCGTCAGAACATCGTATTGTTATTCGCGGGAGTTTCGGGAATGGGCTGGACGACGTCCCAGTGCTCGACGATCTTGCCGTTCTCCAGCTTGAAGATATCGACGATGGCGTTGCCCCTTGTGCCGGGTTCGCGAACCGCGTGAACGTGGAGAATGACGTAGTCGCCGTCGACGAAGGATCGCTTGATCTCGCTGTGCGAGTTCGGAAACTTTTCACGCAGGAAGCCGATGAATTTGCGAAAGCCTTCGGGACCATCTGCGGCGTTCGGATTGTGCTGGACATAGCGGTCCCCGACATAGGCGAGCGCGGCGTCAGCGTCCTTTTGATTGAGACCTTTCTCGTAGAAGGCAAGCACGGCCTTGCGGTTCGCCTCCTGCGCGTCGCCTGCACTTGCGCTGACGTGAGCGGAGAGCACAAAAAGAGCCAAGGCGGCGATCGTTGCGGCTGACCGGAAGATGAGATGCATGATAACTCCGAGAGGCCGTAGCCTTCTTCTCCTGTAATGGGGAGCGCTGGTATAGCGTCCGCGCCAGACGGCCGTAAGATGGTATCTGGCAGCTCACATGGTCACCGCGAGGAGACCGGCTGCGTCAGGCTACGCCGCCTTCGCCGCCGCGCCATGCGCATGGCTGTCGATGGCATCGATGAGTTGTGGCCAGAATCGCATCGGCAAAGCGTGGCCCATGCCCTCGATCATCAACATTCTTGCTCCGGGAATCGATGCCGCCGTGTCCTTGCCGCCGTCCGGATGCACCAGAGGATCGACGGTGCCGTGGATCACCAGCGTCGGCGTCTTGACGTCTTGCAGGCGTTCCTTGCGGCTGCCGGAGGCAAGCACGGCGCGGAGCTGCCGGCCGACGCCGGCCGGATTGAGCCCGCGCGCGAAGACGCGCTCGGCGCGGCCGGGATCGAGCGCCTCTTCCTCCGGAAAGGAGCCCGCGCGCAAGATCTTCCAGGTCTGGCCGTAGCGAACGATGAATTCCTCCTTGCTGCGCGGCGGCGGCGCCATCAGCATCGCGGCGGCCTCGCGCGTCGGCGGCGGCACGCGTGGATTGCCGGTGGTCGACATGATCGAGGTCAGCGAGCGCACGCGCTCTGGAAACGACAACGCCACTTCCTGCGCGATCATGCCGCCCATTGAGGCGCCGACCAGATGTGCGGACTTGATGCCGAGCACGTCCATCAGGCCGATCGTATCCTTGGCCATGTCGATCAGCTTGTAGGTTGCGGCAACCGGCATCCTGAGAAAGCGCAATTTTAGGAGTTCGAGCGGCGTGAGGCGCTTGCCGCCTGTCAGATGGCTCGACTTGCCAATGTCGCGATTGTCGAACCGGATAACGCGAAAGCCGCGCAAAGCGAGCTGTTCGCAGAAGGCGTCGTCCCAATGGATCATCTGGGCGCCTAACCCCATGATCAGCAGCAGCGGCTCGGCATTGTCGTTGCCAAAAATCTCGTAACAGATGTCGATGCCGTTGGCGCTGACGATCTGGGGCGGCTGATGGGCGGAGGCGTTCACTGACCGCTCCTCGGAGTGGGTTGCACGATGTTCGTTCTATCGCATGGTTTGCCGCGGCAAAGAAGCCTGCGGCGCGACGCCAGGGCCGCGTCTCGCAGGTTGACCGGCTCGCGACAACGGTGTGGTATGGCGAGAAAAGAAGGGCGCCAAAAGCCCTCGCGAGGTGGAGGACGCGATGACGGACAAGATCAACGACCCCGTTGCCATGTGGCAGAAGATGGTTGGTGAGATGGAGAAGGGATTCAACTCCTTCGCCAATCAAGCCATGGCGTCCCCCGAGTTTTCGCAAGCGATGAACCGGGCCGGCGGCGTTGCTGCAGGTGCTCAGAAGCAGCTCGGCGAGCTGATGGAGAAATATCTGGTGTCGATGAACCTGCCGAGCCGCGAGCAGGTCACCGGCCTTGCCGAACGGCTGCAAGCGATCGAAGGTCAGATCGGCGAGATCAAGTCGATGCTGAGCCAGATGGCGGCGGGTTCCGACGTGTCTCAGGGCTCCGATACCGCATTGCGACCGCCGCGCACCAAGCGCCCGCCGTCTGAGGGCGGAGAGGAGACGTGAACGCACCCACCGGCTTGGATCTCGCATCGATCCCGGAACGCATCCAGTCCGAGGTGCAGCGCGCAATCCAGCGCAGCATCAAGGGTGTCGAGTATTTCTCGACCTCGGGCCCCACACTGGGGGCGACTCCGAAGGACGTGCTGCACTCGCGCGGCACGATGAGCCTCTATCACTACCGGCCGATGTCCGATGAGATCTACCGCGTGCCGGTGCTGATCGTGATGGCGACGACAAACCGCGGCTACATCCTCGATCTCGTGCCTGGCCAGAGCTTCATCGAGTTCCTGCTCAAGCGCGGCTACGACGTCTACATGCTCGACTGGAGCGCGCCGCGTCCGGAGGAGAAGAGCCTGCGGATGGAGGACTATGTCCTCGGCTTCATCCCGGATTGCGTGCGCCGCGTGCAGCAGGATTCCGGCGAGCAGGACGTTTCGGTCATCGGCTATTGCTTCGGCGGCGTGCTGTCGCTGCTCTACGGCTCGATCTTCCCGGATGGGCCGATGAAGAATTTGATCTGCTTCACCACGCCGATCGATTTCCGCGAGATGAAGCTATTTTCCAATTTTTCCGACCGTCGCTATTTCGACGTTGACCGTCTGGTCGACAGCGTCGGCAACGTGCCTCCGGAGATGATCCTGTCCTCGTTCGAGATGCTGCGGCCGGCCTCGCGCACGGTGAGCCAGATCCAGCTCTGGGAAAACATCTGGAACGACGAGTTCGTGAAGTCGTACCGGATGTTCGACCGCTGGGCGACCGACACGCTGCCGTTGGCGGGCGAATACTTCCGCACCATCACCAAGGATCTGATGTGGGACAACAAACTGTTCAACGACACCATGTCGGTCGGCGGCCGTGCGGCGAAACTCGAAAACATCAAGGTGCCGTTCCTGCACGCGGTCGCGGAGCACGACCACATCGTGCCCTATGACGCCGCAAAACATCTGATCGTCAAGATCGGATCCGAGGACAAGGAAGAGGTGATGCTCAAAGGCGGTCACGTCTCGCTGGTCGCAGGCGCCAACGCGGTCAAGCGGCTGTGGCCGAAACTGGACTCCTGGCTGGGAAAGAGATCGACATGAACGAGCAGCGTTCCTATCCGTGTCGGGTCAAGACCGAGGCGGGCGATATCGAGATCCGCCTGATGGCGCCGGCGGACGAGGCCGCGGTGCTCGCCTTCGGCAAGGGCCTGCCGACCCACGACCTGCTGTTCCTGCCGCGCAACATCAGCGAGCCGAAGGTGCTCTCGGCCTGGATCAAGGAGATCGGTCGCGGCGCGATCACGAGCCTGCTCGCAGTGACGGACGGCAAGGTCGTCGGCTGCGGCACGCTGGTGCGCGATCCCCACTCCTGGTCGCCTCATGTCGGCGAGATCCGCATGGTGGTTTCGCCCGATGTCCGCGGGAAGGGGGTCGGGAAGGCGCTGTCGCAGGAGACCTTTGCGCTTGCGCTCGGCGCCGGCCTCGAAAAGCTTTCGGTCCAGATGACGGTGGATCAGCGGGCGGCGATCGCCCTGTTCGAAAGCCTCGGCTTCAAGGCCGAGGCGCTGCTGCGGGATCATGTCCGGGACGTCGATGGCAAGACCCACGACATCGTCGTGCTCGGTCACAACATCGCGCAGGTCCAGGTCCAGATGGAGGCCTATGGACTCCCCGGCGCCGTCCAGCACTAAGCCCATCGCGCCCCGGATTGGAACTGATCGATCAGGAAGGCAGCATGATGCCAGTTTCTAAGGCCGATCACGTTTTCGTGATATCGCACCGCAATATCGATATTGCACTGCACAATTAACTATGCCATATAGGCCGTGCCCCGGGCCAAATCGGACGGGGTGAGCCCATAGCTCAAATCAATGAGGATGGAGAGACCCAATGACAACCGAAACCAACACCGCTTTCGAGGGCTTCAAGGACGCGTTCAAGAACATCCAGAACATGGAAGTTCCTGAGGCTGCCCGCGAGTTCGTCAAGAAGTCCGCCAACACCGCCAAGGATCGTGCTGCCGAGGTTTTCGCCGGCTCCGAGCGCGTGACCGCGGTCATCGAGAATGCCGTGACCGAATCCGTCACCGAGGCCGGCAAGATCAGCCGCAACATCCAGCAGGCGATCTACGAGGACGCCGAGGCGTTCTTCGCAGGCATCGACAAGCTCGCGTCGGCCAAGTCGATCAACGAAGCCGTCCAGATCCAGTCGGACCTGCTCCGTGCACGTGGCGAAGCGTTCGTCTCGCGCGCCAAGGCGACCACCGATTATCTCGGCAAGCTCGCCGCCAACGGCGCGAAGTCCGCTCAGGACAATTTCGCCAAGGCCTACACCAAGACCGCCTGATTGCGCGTCTGAATCGATAAACTGAATTTGAGGCCCGCTTCGGCGGGCCTTGTTTTTATCTGAAGCCAGTATACCGCTGCCCCTCATGGTGAGGAGGCGCCTAGCGCCGTCTCGAACCATGAGGCCCAGGCGTGGCTTCATCCTTCGAGACGCCGCTTACGCGGCTCCTCAGGATGAGGACCGAAGGCCATCATGACCGCGCAAGCCACCTTCTCTTTCGATACCCCCGGCGACACCGAGCGCGCAGCCGAACTGCGGCGCGTCAAAGCGTTGGCCACGTTGGTGCTGGCCTCGACGCTCGGGCTGTTCGTCGTCGCGAAATGGCTCCTGCCCGTGCATCCAGTATTCGGCTTCATCGCCGCCTTCGCGGAAGCCGCGACCATCGGAGGTATTGCGGACTGGTATGCGGTGGTCGCGCTGTTCAAGCGGCCCCTCGGCCTGCCGATCCCGCACACCGCGATCATCCAGAGCAACCAGGCCCGCATCGCCGACAAGCTGGGCGAATTCATCCAGGTGCATTTTCTCGAGGCCGGTCCGGTCGAGGCCAAGTTGAAGGAGATCGACTTCGGCTCCTTTGTTGCCGACTGGCTGCGCGACCGCAAGCGCAGCGACGATCTCGCGCGCTTCGCGCTCCGCCTGTTGCCGGAGGCATTCTCGGCGACGGAAAGTTCCGGCCTGATGACCTTCATCGTCCGCCGCATGTCCTCGCAGCTGCAGGCGATCGATCTTGCGCCGCTCGCCGCCGGCACGCTGCGCGGCTTCGTCGCGGAAGGACGGCACCAGATCCTGTTCGACGATCTCCTGCGCGTGATGCACGACACGCTGCATCAGAAGGAGACGATGGCGATGATCCGCGACAAGGTCCGCGCGGAATTGCCGACCCTGCTCAGGCTCTACCGCGCCGACAAGTTTCTGGTGAACAAGATCGTGGCGTCGGCGACGGCCTTCTTCGACGAAGTGCGGGCCGATCCGAAGCACCCGTTCCGCGGCGAGTTCGACCGCATGGTGCTGACCTTCGTCGACCGGCTCGGCACCGATCGGGCCTATATCGATCGCATCGACGGCCTGAAGCGCGATCTGCTGGCGCGCCCCGAGCTTGCCGATCTGGCCCGCACCGTCTGGGCCAACACGCGTTCCTTCATCGAGCGCAGCGCATCGGGCGAGACGCAGGTGTTGCAGCATCATCTCGCCGGCGTGTTCGTCTCCGCCGGTGAAGCCCTGGCTGGCGATGCCGAGCTGCGCGGCGAGATCAACAAGGGGCTGGTGACGGTGCTGCGCAGCGTCGTCGCCGACCAGAAAAGCGGCGTCTCGACTTTCATCTCCGACCAGGTCAAGTCGTGGAATATGACGCAGCTGATTTCGCTGATTGAAATCAACATAGGGCGCGACCTGCAATACATCCGATTCAACGGCTCGCTGATCGGTGGACTCGCCGGCCTTGCCCTTTACTCCGTAGAATTCCTGCTTCGATTGCTGTGACTTTTGCATCACGGCGGCTGGCATTAACGTGCAGGCCTATTGTCGCCCCACGCGCCACCGGCTTGAATGTGGGGAACCGGCCGCCTAGCTGATTCATGTTGCGTTGCGGAACGTTCGAGACGCCGGCGTATTGGAATTCATGTCCATTTTCCGGCATCGCGGCCGGAGCCTTTTCAGAGGAAAATTGATGACCGCTGCTGCCCAGACGCTGCATCCGCCGTCCCGCACCCTGATGTTTCTAGAGGGGCGCGCGATCCACGAACTCGGCGCATTCCTCGGCGCGTTGCCGCTGCTCAGCCTCGCCCCACGTGGCGACGGGCACCCGGTTCTGGTGCTGCCCGGTCTCGTGGCCTCCGACACGTCCACGCGCCCGCTGCGTTCGTTCCTGACGAGCAAAGGCTATGTGGCGGCTGGATGGCGTCAGGGTCGCAATTACGGCCTGCGCCCTGGCGTGCAAAATGCGATGGTCGATCTGGTCCAGGAGCTGAGCAACACCCATGGCCGCAAGATCAGCCTGGTCGGCTGGAGCCTCGGCGGCCTCTATGCGCGCCAACTCGCCAAGATGATGCCGGAGCGCGTGCGCCAGGTGATCACGCTCGGCAGCCCCTTTGCGGGCGATCCCAAATCGACCAATGCCTGGCGCGTCTACGAATGGGCCAGCGGACAACGCGCCGATCAGGTCGATCCGCGCTTTGGCGGCGAACTCGCCGTTCCGCCGCCGGTGCCGACCACGGCGATCTTCAGCCGCACCGACGGTGTCTGCGCCTGGCAGGGCTGCATGGAGAAGACTGGCGCCGAGACCGAGAGCATCGAGGTCGAGAGCAGTCATTGCGGCATGGGCCACCATCCGGCTGCGGTTTATGCTGTCGCCGACCGCCTCGCGCAGAAGGAAGGCACGTGGCGGCCGTTCGACCGTAGCGGCTGGCGCAGCATGGTTTATCCCGATCCGCACAGGTGAGCGGGCCTGATGGTTCGAGACGCGCGGGTTTGCGGCGCTCCTCACCATGAGGATTGAGAGCAAGTGACGCCGCGCGAAAGCAATTGGACCTCATCCTGAGGAGGCGCGAAGCGCCGTCTCGAAGGATCGAAGCCCGGCTCTCGCCTCCATCGTTGCACCCATCCATTGTCCCGCCCGCACCAAACGCGCTATGGCATCCCGATGGCGCATCCGCTTTCCCGCATCATCGACCAGCTCAAGCGCGAGCCGTCGCGCACCGGCTCCATTGTCATCACCATGTTCGGCGATGCCATCGTGCCGCGTGGCGGCTCGGTGTGGCTCGGCACGCTGCTTGAGTTCTTCGAGGGCCTCGCGATCGACGGCGGCGTGGTGCGCACCGCGATGTCGCGCCTCGCGGCCGACGGCTGGCTGACGCGCGAAAAGGTCGGCCGCAACAGTTTTTATCGTCTCGCTGAAAAGGGCCGTCAGACCTTTGAAGCTGCCACGCGCCACATCTACGATCCGCCGCCGTCGGACTGGACCGGCCGCTTCGAGCTCCTGCTGATCGGCAACGGCGAGGAACGCGACGCCTCGCGCGAAGCGCTGCGCAACGCCGGCTTCGGCAGTCCGCTGCCGGGCGTATGGGTCGCGCCGTCAGGCGTCCCTGTGCCGACAGAGGCTGCCGGCGCCATCCGTCTTGAAGTCTCTGCCGAGGACGACAGCGGGCGCCGGCTGCTCAGGGCGAGCTGGCCGCTGGACCGCACTGCGGACGCGTATCTGAAGTTCGTGACAATGTTCGAGCCGCTGCGCGCCGCAATCGGGCGCGGCACGGAGCTGTCCGATGTCGACGCTTTCACCGCGCGTATCCTGCTGATCCACTACTACCGCCGCGTCGTGCTGCGCGATCCGTTGCTGCCGGATAGCCTGTTGCCGGCGGATTGGCCGGGCAGGGCCGCTCGCGAGCTCTGCGGCGAGATCTATCGCGCACTGCTTGCCCCATCGGAGCAATGGCTTGACGGCCACGGAACCAACGAGAAAGGGCCATTGCCGCCGGCGCGAAAGCTCCTGGAACGGAGGTTTGGCGCCTGATTTTATATTACAGAAATATCTTGCATGATCTAATTTATGTTATATATTATCTCCCAATAATTCGGGAGGATGCGCATGTATACCCAGGCGCTGAATACGGCTGAGGCCGACGACCGCCATGTCGAGGACGCGGCGCGTGCTGCGCAGTTCCAGGCCCGCATCGATGCCGAGGAACGCATCGAGCCGAATGACTGGATGCCGGCGGCTTACCGCAAGACGCTCACACGCCAGATCTCCCAGCACGCCCATTCCGAGATCGTCGGCATGCTCCCCGAAGGCAACTGGATTACGCGTGCGCCGAGCTTGCGCCGCAAGGCCGCGTTGCTGGCCAAAGTGCAGGATGAGTGCGGCCACGGGCTCTATCTCTACGCCGCCGCCGAGACGCTCGGCACCTCGCGCGAGGAACTGGTCGACGCCATGCTCGCCGGCAAGGCCAAATATTCTTCGATCTTCAACTACCCGACGCTGACCTGGGCCGACATCGGCACCATCGGCTGGCTGGTCGACGGCGCCGCGATCATGAACCAGATCCCGCTGTGCCGCTGCTCGTACGGGCCATACGCACGCGCGATGATCCGCGTCTGCAAGGAAGAGTCCTTTCATCAGCGCCAGGGCTACGAGATCATGCTGACGCTGTGCCGCGGCTCGACCGAACAGAAGGCGATGGCGCAGGATGCTCTGAATAGGTGGTGGTGGCCGGTGCTGATGATGTTCGGCCCACCCGATGCCACCAGCCAGCACAGCGACACCTCGACGAAGTGGAAGATCAAGCGCTTCTCCAACGACGAGCTGCGCCAGAAGTTCGTCGACGCCACCGTGCCGCAGGCGCAATATCTCGGCCTTGCCATTCCCGACCCCGGCATGACGCAGGATGCCGACGGGCATTGGCGCTACAGCGAGATCGATTGGGCCGAGTTCAAGCAGGTGCTTGCCGGCAACGGCCCCTGCAACCGCGACCGCATGGCCGCACGCCGCAAGGCGCACGAGGACGGCGCCTGGGTGCGCGAGGCGGCCGCCGCGTATGCCGCGAAGCGCCAGCATCGTCAGACTGCGCAAGCCGCCGAATAGGGAGATCGCGATGGCCACGCCGAACACGCCGCTGTGGGAAGTCTTCATTCGCAGCCGCAACGGGCTCGCGCACAAGCATGTCGGCTCGCTGCATGCGAGCGACGCCACGATGGCGCTCCAGGCCGCCCGTGATATCTACACCCGCCGCGGCGAGGGCCTCTCGATCTGGGTGGTGCCGTCGACCGCGATCACCGCGAGCGATCCCGCCGAGAAGGGCATGATGTTCGAGCCGGCGGAGACGAAGATCTACCGGCACCCGACGTTCTACGAGGTGCCGGACGAAGTGGGGCACATGTGATGCCCGTCGCCAACGTTCAGGTCTCCGAAACGCCGCAGGTGCTCTACGCGTTGCGCCGCGCCGACGATGCGCTGATCCTCGGCCATCGGCTGTCGGAATGGTGCGGGCATGCGCCGATGCTGGAAGAGGACATGGCGCTCTCCAACATCGCGCTCGACCTCATCGGTCAGGCGCGCGAGTTCTACACTTACGCCGCCAAGATCGAAGGCAAGGACAACGACGAGGACAAGCTCGCATACTTGCGCGACGTGCGCCAGTATCGCAACCTGCTGCTGGTCGAGCAGCCGAACGGTGATTTTGCCCAGACCCTGGTGCGGCAGTTCTTCTATTCCGCCTTCGCCGATCTCTACTGGCGCGCGATGATGAACTCGCGCGATGCGACGCTTGCCGCCATTGCCGCGAAATCCGAGAAGGAGAGCGCCTATCACCTTCGCCATGCCTCGGAATGGATCATCCGGCTCGGCGACGGCACGGAAGAGAGCCACGTCCGCGCGCAAGCCGCGATCGATCATCTCTGGGCTTTCACCGGCGAGATGTTTGCCGTCGATGCCGGCGAGCGCGACCTGATCCGTGCCGGCATCGCAATCGACCCCGAGGGCCTGCGCGGTCGCTGGCTGAACACTGTCTCAGGCGTGATCGGCGAAGCTACGCTCACGTTTCCGCAAAACGACTGGATGCAGCAGGGCGGCCGTGTCGGCCGGCACAGCGAACATCTCGGCCATCTCCTCAGCGAGCTGCAATCGATGCAGCGCATATTCCCGGGGCTGACATGGTGACCGTGCTGAACAGGAATGCCGAGCTGCGTCAGCGCGCCTGGGACGCCGCGGCGAGCGTGGTCGATCCCGAGATTCCGGTGCTGACCATTGCCGATCTCGGCGTGTTGCGCGACGTCGTTGTCGACGAAGATCATGTCGAGGTCGCGATCACCCCAACCTACTCGGGCTGTCCGGCCATGAACATGATCGCGCTCGAAATCGAGATCGCATTGGAGCGCGCTGGCTTTCGTCGCCCAAGCGTGCGTACCGTATTGTCGCCGGCCTGGACCACGGACTGGATGAGCGAGGAGGGACGCCAGAAGCTGCGCGCGTACGGCATTGCGCCGCCCCAAGCCTCGAACTCGCGCCGCGCGCTGTTCGGCGAGCAGGCGGTCGAATGCCCGCAATGCGGGTCGGGCAACACCGAGCTGCTGTCCGAGTTCGGCTCGACCTCCTGCAAGGCGCTCTGGCGCTGCAAGGCCTGCCGCGAGCCGTTCGACTATTTCAAGTGCCATTGAGAAATATGCGATGCCAACCCAGTCGTCATTGCGAGCGAAGCGAAGCAATCCAGGCCGCCTCCGCGGCGACAGTCTGGATTGCTTCGTCGCAAGGGCTCCTCGCAATGACGGTTGTGGCTTAAATTTAGAATGCCCGTGATGTCAGCAACCGCACCGCGCTTCCATCGTCTGGCCGTCAACGATCTCCGCCGCGAGGCGGCGGACGCCGTGTCGATGACCTTCGCCATTCCATCGGAGCTGAAGAGCGACTACGCCTTCAAGCCCGGCCAATACCTCACGCTCCGCGCTACCTTCGACGGCGAGGAGGTGCGCCGCTCCTATTCCATCTGCTCCGGCCCCGACGACGGCGAAATCCGCATCGCGGTGAAGAAGGTCGATGGCGGTGCGTTTTCGAGCTGGGCGGCGGACGAGCTGAAATGCGGCGACGAACTCGACGTGATGACGCCGACCGGTCGTTTCGGTGCGATCCCGCCGGCCGACACCGCGCGCGTCCATGTCGGCTTTGCCGCAGGCTCCGGCATTACGCCGATCCTGTCGATCGTCAAGGGGGTGCTGGCGCGCGAGCCGGACAGCCGCTTCTTCCTGTTCTATGGCAATCGCACGACCGACAACATCATGTTCCTCGAAGCGCTCGAGGAATTGAAGGATCGCTTCATCGATCGCATCTCGATCTTCCACGTCATCTCGGGCGAGGAACAGGACGTCCCGATCCTGCATGGCCGGCTCGACCGGGAAAAGGTGAGGGTACTGCTGCGCTCGCTGGTGCCGGCAGCGAGCGTCGATCATGTCTTCGTGTGCGGGCCGCCAGGGATGAGCGAGGAGGTCGAGGCAACCTGCCGCGAGCTCGGTATTGCCGGGGACCGCATCCATGTCGAACGGTTCGTCTCCGAGTTCGGCGGCAAGCCGCGGCCGAAGAAGATTGTTGCTCCGGATGCGCCCCCGAAGGCGATCGCATCCCTCATCATCGACGGCAAGCGCCGCGAGGTTCCCGTCGCCGAGGACGAAGCGATCCTCGACGCTGCACTGCGCGCCGGCATCGATCTGCCGTTCGCTTGCAAGGGCGGCATGTGCTCGACCTGCCGCGCAAAGCTGGTCGAGGGCGAGGCGCCGATGGATATCAACTATTCCTTGGAGCCCTGGGAGCTGAAGGCCGGATTTGTGCTCACCTGCCAGGCCAAGCCTTCGTCGAAGCGAGTGGTGGTGGACTACGATCACGTTTGACAGCCCTCGGCAACCGGCAGAACATCATGGGAAAACATCCAGCCTGGAGGAGCGAGTGAACGTCAAAGCCGGTCTGTCGCCCGAGGATATTGCCCGCGCCTGCGCCGAGGCGATGTGGACGGAGGACGACGCCTCAAAGGGCCTCGGCATGGAGATAGTCGAGATCGGTCCTGGCTTTGCGACGCTGGCAATGAATGTGCGGCCGGACATGGTCAACGGCCAGCGTATCGCGCATGGCGGCTTCATCTTCACGCTCGCCGATTCCGCCTTTGCGTTCGCCTGCAATTCGCACAATGAGCGCGTGGTCGCGGCGCAAGGGCAGATCACCTTCATCAAGCCGGGCAAGCTCGGCGATCGCCTTGTTGCGAAGGCGCGGGAGATTACCCGCGGTGGTCGCTCCGGCATCTATGACGTGCAGGTCGCCGCCGGCGACACTGTCATAGCCGAATTCCGCGGGCATTCGCGTGTCATTCCCGGCACGTGGCTGCCGGCTCAAGACTGAGACAAGACCAACAACGAACCAATGGCGTGGGGAAACCAGGATGGCTCTGACCGGGCTCAAGGAAGGTGGCAACACCTATCGTGCCGAGATGGACGCGCATGAGCGCGCGTCGCGCGACGAGATCGTGGCGCTCCAAACGCAGCGCCTGGCATGGTCGCTGAAGCACGCCTGCGACAACGTCGCGCATTATCGCAAAGCCTTCGACAAGGCGGGCGTGCACCCGTCCGGCTTTCGCGAGCTGTCCGACCTCGCGAAATTCCCGTTCACGGTGAAGACTGATCTGCGCGACAACTATCCCTTCAACATGTTCGCGGTGCCTCGCGAAAGACTGGTGCGCGTGCACGCCTCCTCCGGCACGACGGGCAAGCCGATCGTGGTCGGCTACACGCAAGCCGACATCGACACCTGGTCGGAGGTGATGGCACGCTCGATTCGCGCCGCCGGCGGCCGCACCGGCATGATCATCCACAATGCCTATGGCTATGGCCTGTTCACCGGTGGGCTCGGCGTGCACTACGGTGCCGAGAAGCTCGGCTGCACGGTGGTGCCGATCTCCGGCGGCATGACCGAGCGGCAGGTGCAGCTCATCAACGATTTCCGCCCCGATATCATCACGGTGACGCCGAGTTACATGCTGGCGATCCTGGACGAGTTCAAGCGCCAGAAGCTCGATCCGCGTCAATGCTCGCTGAAGGTCGGCATCTTCGGCGCCGAGCCCTGGACCAATGCGATGCGCGGCGAGATCGAGGAAGCCTTCGACATGGATGCGACCGACATCTATGGCCTCTCCGAAGTGATCGGCCCCGGCGTGGCTCAGGAGTGCATTGAGAGCAAGGACGGCCTGCACATCTGGGAGGATCATTTCTATCCCGAGGTGATCGACCCCGAGACTGGTGCGGTGCTGCCGGATGGCGAGAAGGGCGAACTGGTCTTTACCTCGCTGACCAAGGAAGCCTTCCCGGTGATCCGCTATCGAACCCGCGACCTCACGCGGCTGCTGCCGGGGACGGCGCGGCCGGGCATGCGGCGGATGGAGAAGGTGACGGGCCGCTCGGACGACATGATCATCCTGCGCGGCGTCAATTTGTTCCCGACCCAGATCGAGGAAATCCTGCTCGCGACCGACTGGTGCGGCGGCCACTTCATCCTCGAGCTGACCCGCGAGGGCCGCATGGACGAGCTGACCATCATTGCCGAGGCGCGGCCCGAAAGCTGGGATGGCCGTGGGCTGGTCGATCATGCCGACCGGATCTCAACCCACATCAAGAATACCATCGGCGTCACCGCCAAGGTGCTGGCGGTTGCTCCGGCCACGCTGGAGCGTTCGCTCGGCAAGGCCAAGCGCCTCTATGACAAGCGGCCGAAGGATTGACTTGACCATCCGCAAAGGCGACAAGGCCCGCGACAAATCGCGGGTCTTCGATGTCAGGAACCGATACCAAAGCCGTTGAAGCACGCTGCGTGCGCCTCAATGCCAAGTCCGAAAACGCGGCCGCGCTCGCACCTCGCGTCGAGCTTCACGCGCTCGCCCGCAGTGCCAACGACTTCCTGATCGAGCTCAAGGCGGCCGCCGTCAATCCGTCCGATGTCAAGGCTGCGACCGGGCTGATGCCCTATGCCGTGTTCCCGCGCACGCCCGGCCGCGACTACGCCGGTGTGGTGATCGATGGGCCGGCCGGCACGGTCGGCCGCGAGGTGTTCGGCTCCTCCGGCGATCTCGGCATCCGGCGCGACGGCACCCATGCCACGCATCTCGTCGTCGAAGCCGATGCAGTGGTGGAGAAGCCGAAGAACGTGTCCTGGGAAGAGGCCGCCGGCATCGGCGTTCCCTTTGTCACCGCCATGGAAGGCTTTCGCCGCGCCGGCTTGCCCAAGCAAAGCGAGACCGTGCTGGTGATGGGCGTCAACGGCAAGGTCGGCCAGGCAGCGGTGCAGATCGCGACCTGGCAGGGCGCGCGCGTCATCGGGGTGGTGCGCAAGGCGGAAGCCTATGAGGGCCACGCCAATGCGCCTGTCGAGGTGATCGATGCGTCCGCTGCGGACGTCGCCGCGCGTGTGCGCGAAATGACCGGCGGCAAGGGCGTCGATATCGTTTTCAACACGGTGGGCGATCCCTATTTCCAGGCCGCGCACAAATCGCTTGCGCTTCGCGGCCGCCAGATCCTGATCGCCGCGATCGACCGCATCGTGCAGTTCAACATCCTCGAATTCTATCGGGGACAGCACACCTATGTCGGCATCGACACGCTTGGCTTGTCCTCAACGGCGACGGGTGCGGTGCTGCGCGACCTCGCGCCGGGCTTTGCAAATGGGCACCTGAAACCGTTTCCAATCAAGGCAGGTGCCATCTATCCGCTCGATCGTGCCAAGGAGGCCTATGTTGCGGTCGCCGGCTCCTCGCGCGATCGGGTGATCCTGAAGCCGTGAAACTCGTCATTGCGAGCCCAGAAATGTATCCGTGGAGACAGCCTGGATTGCTTCGCTGCGCTCGCAATGACGGAGAATGGCGAGACGTCTGAGAACAATCGATGGAATCCACACAACTCGTCATCATCGCCGGCTTCGCCATCGGTCTCGTCTACGGCGTCGTCGGCCTGCTCAGCGGCTTCTGCCTGATGAGCAGCATGCGCGGCTTTCTCGCCAAGGGTGACGCCCGGCTGGTGCGGACCTACGCGCTGGCGATGGCGGTTGCGATCACGGCGAGTCAGTTCCTCGCCGGCAGCGGCACGGTCGACCTCGGCAAATCGATCTACCTGCAACAGACGTTTTCGGCGCCGGTGCTGTTCCTTGGGGGCCTGCTGTTCGGCTACGGCATGGTGCTGTCGAACGGTTGCGGCTCGCGCGCGCTGGTGCTGCTCGGCCGCGGCAATCTCCGCTCCTTCGTCGTCGTGATCGTGCTCGCCATCGCCGCGCAGATGACGCTCAAGGGCCTGTTCGCACCGGCCCGCATCGCGCTGGTTCAGGCCTCACAAACCACGGTCAATGCGAACTCGCTGCCCTCCTTGCTGGCCGTGCTTGGCCTTGGCGAAGCCGTCTCGCGTGCGCTGGCTTCTGCCGCAATCCTCGTCGCCTTGGTCCTCTTTGCCTTCGCCCATCCGGCATATCGCCGCTCGCCGGGCCAGATCGCGGCCGGGATCATCGTCGGCCTCCTCGTCGCTGGCGGCTGGTTCGTCACCGGCTATCTCGGTGCCGATGATTTCAATCCGGTCCCGGTGACCTCACTCACTTTCATCGCGCCGATCGCGGATGCGCTGCAATACGCCATGCTCTCGACCGGCCTGACGCTGAACTTCGGCATCGCGACGGTTGCGGGCGTCTTCGCCGGAAGTCTAGTCACGGCACTCGCAACGGGCCGCTTCCGCCTCGAAGGCTATTCCTCGCCTCGACACATGCTGCGTTCGGCCGGCGGCGCCGCGCTGATGGGCATCGGCGGCGTGATGGCGTTTGGCTGCTCGATCGGGCAGGGGCTTACTGGCCTCTCCACGCTTGCGCTTGCGTCCTTCGTCGCGGTCGCCGGCATCCTGCTCGGCACGGCGGCAGGCCTGCGCGGCGCGCTACGTGTTCAGCCGCTCAAGATTGCGGAAGTGGGCTCAGACCAGCCGAGGTGACAAGCGAAGCAGGAAGAGCCTAATCCACGGCCTTCGTGACGATGCGGATCTCGGAGGTCAACGTCCGGTGCACCGGACATTTGTCGGCGATCTCCATCAGCTTCTTGCGCTGCTCGGCATCGAGCGTACCCTCGATCGCGATATCGCGCTCGATCTGGTCGAGCATGCCATCGCGCGTCTCGCACTCCTGGCAATCCTTGGCGTAGATCTTGGAGTGCTTCAACGTGACGGTGACGCGGTCGAGCGGCAGCGCCTTGCGGTCGGCATAGAGGCGCATGGTCATGGAGGTGCAGGCGCCGAGACCGGCGAGCAGGAAATCGTAAGGGCCGGGGCCGGCATCCTCGCCGCCGGCGGCAACCGGCTCGTCCGCCACCAGGCGATGCGGGCCGACGCTAACGATCTGGTTGAACTTGCTCTTGCGGGTTTCCTGGACCACGACCTGACGCGGCGCTTCGGGGAGATCCATCGCTTTCGTAGGTTTTGCTGTGTCGACGTATCGGCTGGCCCAGGCCGCGATCACGTCTGCCGCATAGAGCGCATCGGCCGGCCTGGTCAGGAGATGATCGGCGTGGTCGAGCGAGACGAAGCTCTTGGGATGCTTGGCCGAAACGAAGATCTTGGTCGCGTTGTCGATTCCGACGGTGTCGTCGACCGGTGAATGCATCACCAGCAGCGCCTTGTGCAGGCTGGTGACGTCCTTCATCAGCTCATGCTCGACGATGTCGTCGAGGAACTCGCGCTTGATCTTGAACGGGCGGCCCGCCAGCGAGACCTCGACTTCCCCGTGCGTGCGGATGTTGTCGATGTGCTCGCTGAACAGGCCGGTGACGTAGACGGGATCGGACGGCGCCGCGATGGTCGCAACCGCCTTCGCCTCGGGAATTCCTCCGGCCGCGGCGAGGATCGCGGCGCCGCCGAGGCTGTGGCCGATCAGGATCGACGGCGCCTTGCGCGTCGCACGCAGATGATCGGCGGCGTGAACGAGATCGGCGACGTTGGAGGAGAAAGTCGAATTGGCAAATTCGCCTTCACTGGAGCCGAGACCGGTGAAGTCGAAGCGCAGCACCGCGATGCCCTTGCTGGCAAGCGCGACCGAGATGCGCTTGGCCGCCAGCGTGTCCTTGCCACAGGTGAAGCAGTGCGCGAAGAGCGCATAGGCCACAGGCTCGCCGTCTGGCAGTTCCAACGCGGCCGCGAGCTTGTGGCCGTCTTCGCCCGTAAATTGAAAGCGTTCCGTCGGCATGGGCTCCCCCGTTTTCGCCTGAAGCTAATCGCCTGAGTAGCGCTGTTCGGCCCAGGGATCGCCGCGGTTATGGTAGCCGCGGACTTCCCAGAAGCCCGGCGCGTCCTCGGTCAGGAATTCGATCGCCTGGAGCCATTTGGCGCTCTTCCAGAAATACAGGTGCGGAACGACCAGTCGCACCGGGCCGCCGTGCTCGTCCGACAGCGGCTGACCCGACCAGCTATGGGCGAGCAGGGCATCTTTGGCGGCAAAGTCTTCCAGGGCAAGGTTGCTGGTATAGCCGTCATGGGAATGCAGCACGACGAAGCGGGCGTCGTCACGCGGCTGGCAGGCCGCGAGCAGCTCGCGCGTTGCAAGCCCGTCCCACTGATTGTCGTAGCGCGACCAGGTGGTAACGCAGTGGATGTCGGAGGTGAATTGCACCTGCTTTTGCGCGGTGAACTCGGCAAAGCTCCAGAACACGGGGTTCTCAATCGCGCCATAGACGTCGAGCCGCCAGCGCTCCCGCGCGATCGGTGGCACGACACCGAGATCGAGCACCGGCCAGTCCTTGGTGAGGTGCTGGCCGGGCGGCAACCGCTGGTCTTCCGGCCGCGTGATCCGTCCCGTGAGGAACTGGCCGTCGCGCGCCCATTCTTGCTTGGTGCGCGTCAGTTTGCTGTCGGGTGGCAGCTCGTTGTCGTCGGCCATGGCCTACTCGTGGCGGTGCATCGCGGAGGCATGCTTGGTGTCGCGCATCGTAGCATAGATGATCAGCGACAGGCAGATCACGCCGGCGAGATAGTAGTAGAACCATTCCTCGTGCCCGATGCTCTTGAAGTAGAGAGCGATCGCCGGTGCGGTGCCGCCGAAGACCGAGACCGTGATTGCATAGGGCAGGCCGACGCCGAGCGCGCGGACATTGGTCGGGAATAGCTCGGCCTTCACCACGGCATTGATCGAGGTGTAGCCAGCGACGAACAGCCAGGCGCAGCAGATCAGGATGAATGCCATGAACGGCGACTTGGTCTCCTTCAGCGTCATCAGCAGCGGCACGGTCGCGAGGGTGCCGGCGACGCCGAAGAAGATCAGCAGCGGCTTGCGCCCGATCTTGTCGGAGATCGCGCCGTAGATCGGTTGCAGGATGGTGGCGAAGATCAGCGTGCCGAAGATCACGAAGGTGGTCTGGTCCTCGGTCAGCCCGACCGAGAGTTTTACGAAGGTCTGCATGTAGGTGGTGAAGGTGTAGAACGCCGCGGTGCCGCCGGCGGTCAGGCCGACCACCAGCAACAGCTCCCGCGGATACTTCAGCAGATTCGTGATCGAGCCGGTCGGCTTCACCACCTTCCTGGCTTCCTCGAACGCCTCGGTCTCGTGCAAGCCGCGCCGCATCACCGCGGCAAAGATAGCGAGCATCGCACCGATCGCGAATGGGATTCGCCAGCCCCACGCTCTCAATTCTTCGGGCGTGAGGAAGACTTTTTGCAGGAGCAGCAGCACGAGGATCGCGGTGAGCTGGCCGCCGATCAGCGTGACGTATTGGAAGCTCGAATAGAAGCCACGGTGCTTGGGGTCGGCGACCTCGCTGAGATAGGTCGCGCTGGCGCCATACTCACCGCCGAGGCTCAGGCCTTCGATGACGCGGGCCAGCGCCAGGATCACCGGCGCGGCGAAGCCGATCGTGGCATAGGTCGGCGTCAGCGCGATGATCAGCGAGCCGAAGCACATGAAGACGACCGACAGCGTCAGGGAAATGCGCCGCCCGAAATGATCGGCGATATAGCCGAACAACCAGCCGCCCAACGGGCGCATCAGGAACGTCGCCGCGAACACGACGGCGACGTTCAATTGCTGCACGACGGGGTCGTTGCCGGGAAAGAAGGCCGGAGCGAAATAGAGCGCGAACGCCGTATAGGCGTAAAAATCGTACCATTCGACGAGGTTGCCGATCGAGCCGATGAAGATCGCCTTGATCCGCCGCTCGGCGTCGGCGACGTCAAAATGCTCGGAGGCCGGTTGGGTTGCTTGCTCAGTCACGTCCGGCCTCTCACTCCGCTGGTTGTGGGAGGCCTACATCGCCTTTCCAAACAGAAATGGCAACTGGCGCGGGCCCCTGACGGTTCCCTGAGACCAGGTCACGGTGCCGGCCGGATCGAGGCGGAAATCCGGAATCCGCTTCAGCCATTCCTCCAGCGCAACCTGCATCTCCATCCGCGCCAGGTTGGAGCCGACGCAGCGGTGAATGCCGAGGCCGAACGCGGCGTGACGATTCTCCCGGCGGTCGATCACGACCTTGTCAGCATCTGGAAACATTTTGGGGTCGCGGTTGGCAGCCGGGAAGGATAGCAGCACCATGTTGCCCGGCTTCACCGGACAGCCGGAGATCGTGGTCTCCCCGACCACCTCGCGGGCCATCGTCACCGGTGAGTAGGCGCGCAGCAGCTCCTCCACCGCAGTCGGAATCAGGCCGGGCTCGGCGATCAGGCGCTCGCGGTCGGCCGGTGTCCGGGCGAGGTGCCACAGCGAGGAACCGATCGCGCTCCAGGTGGTGTCGATGCCGGCGATCAGGAGCAGCCGCAGCGAGCCCAGCACGTGGGAATCCTCCAGCGGCTGTCCCTCCTTGTCGCGGGCGTTCATCAGATAGGAGATGAGGTCGTCGGTCGGCTTTTTCTTGCGCGTCTCGATGTGGGCGCTGAAGTAAGCGCTCATCTCGTGCACGGCCTGGAGCAGCATGTTCTCGTCCTTGATGCCGAGCTCCAGGATCATGTGGATCCAGTTGATGAAGAGGTCGCTGTCGCTCTCGGGAATGCCGAGCATGTGGGCGATCGCCTGAACCGGAATGTACTTGCTGTAGCGCGCCGCGGCATCAACCCGGCCGTCGGCGATAAAGCCGTCGATCAGCTCGTTGCAGATGGCGCGGACCCGTGGTTCGAGTTTCTTCATTGCGTCCGGTGTGAAGGGCGGCAGCAGCAATTGCTTGGCCGGCTTGTGCACGGGAGGATCGGACGTGATCGGCGGGGCGGCGTTCCTGGCAGGCTCGGGCCGCGCGTCACGCACGATGATGCGGCGCGAGGAGAAATGTTCGGTGTCGTTGGCGATCTCGCGCACCGCTTCGTAAGTCGTGGGCAGGTAGCAGCCGAGGAAGCGCTCGGTGTGCACGATCGGGCTTGCGGCCCGCAGTTCGTCCCAGATCGGAAAGGGATCTTCCGTCCATTGCGGATCGGTGTGGTCGAAATCGTTGACCCAGTCGGTCACGGGCGGATGGGCGGCGGGTTGGCTGACGTCGGACATCTCGGGAATCCCTCGGGGCTCGTGGTCTCTGCAGGCACGCAAGCGGACGAAAGCCGCGCTACTCCTCGATCACATCGATTGCGATTTCCGGGCAATTGGCCTTGGCAAGCCAGGCCTTGTCTTCGAGGCCCGGCGGAACCATGCCGTCGCCGGCCTCGTGGGCGTTGCCGTATTCGTCGAGCTCGAACAGCTCCGGCGCGAGCGCCTTGCAGCGCGCGTGGCCCTGGCATTTGTCGGGATCGACGTGAACCCTCAGTCGCTCTGTCATCGCGGCTTCCCTGGTCGTGTGCGCGCCGCGCCCGAAGGCGTGCGCGTTCCTCATGTCAATTTTATCCGCGGCATTCGCCGCAGCTTTAAGTTATAGCATATTACATTGGCGACGGGCTTCCCCTGTCAAGCGCAAACTTATAGGCTCGGCGCATCATGCGTTCACAACTTGCCCGCAAGCCAGAGAACACCTACCACCACGGCGATCTCCGCGACGCCTTGATCAAGGCTGCGCTGCGCGAGGCCGAGCAGGGCGGGGCGGAAGCGGTCAGCATCAAGGCGCTCGCAAAGCGGCTCGGCGTCTCGCAGCCCGCGCCATACCGGCATTTTGCCGATCGCGAGGCGCTGCTTGCGGCGGTGACGGCGGAGGCGTTCCGGCAGCTCAGCGCGATTTTGCGGACGGCGATGGCAAAGCCCTCGAAGCAGTCGAAGCTGTCGCGGCTGGCCCAGGCCACGCTGGATTTCGGCCTGCGCCGCAACGGCATCTACCGCTTGATGTTTGCCTCGCGCACGGTGTCGTGCGCAGCCAAGGGCAGCGAGCTGCACGAGGCGACGCGCGAGACTTTTGCGCTGGTGATCGAAGCCCTCGAAGCGCCCGCGGTTGATTATTTGCGCGAGCGGCAAGCTCTCAAGATCTGGGCGGCGCTACACGGCGTGGTGATGCTGGCCGAGCAGGGCCTGTTCACCGGCGAGGCGGCCCATGCCACCCGCGAGGACCTGGTCGAGGACTTCGTGAACGAGACCAAGACGGCGCTCGCGGCTGCGATCAAGGACGCTCGCCGCAGGGCGAAGGCGGGCGTTTAAGCTTTCGCCGCAAGGAGCTTCTTCAGCTTGTGGACGGCGCTGTCCGGCGTGGTCACGACGGGTCGGCCGGTGGCCTCCGCGACCAGCGGTGCAGTTGCCGCGATGCTGAACTGCGCCAGCGCGACGACGTCGCAATCCCGTAGATCGCGTGAGGCTTCCACGATCAGCCTGTCGTGCTCGGCACGGTCGCCGCGATCGAGCGCGGCCAGCGCGCCTTCGGCAAGCTTCGGCACGAGCTCGACGGAGGCGGGAAATTCCGGTGGCATCGAGACCAGCGTCGGCGGGAAGGTCGAGAGCAGGCCGATGCGCTTGCCCATCGTCACCGCCTGCTCGATCATGGCCTCGTTCGGCTTCAGCACCGGCTTCGGCGCATGCGCTTGGGCGACCGCCTCGATGCAGGGGCCGAACGCCGAGCAGGTGAACAGGATCGCGTCGGCCCCCGTCGCCGCCGCATAATCGCCGAGCGCAAGGAAGCGCTCGGTCATGGCATCGTTGAGCGTGCCGTCATGGGCCAGGTCCGCGGACAGGCTGTCATCGAGCAGGTTCATCAGCCGCGCCTGCGGCCACGCCTTCGCGAATGCCGCCTCGATCGGGGCGATGGAATGCTTGAGGGCATGGATCAGGGCGATGCGAGGAGGCGTCGTCATTGGATGTGATTACCTGGTCTCGTGCCCCGGACGCAGCGCAATGCGCAGTATTGCGCTGTCGAGCCGGGGCCCATCTTGGCCGCTGGTCCCGGCTCAGCGCAGCGGCGTTACATGCTGCGGCGCGTCCGGGACACGCGTACTTACTTGAACGGCACCGCGTACATCAAGCCGCCCTTGCTCCAGAGCCCGTTGAGGCCGCGCTCGAGCTTGAGCGGGCTGGCCTTGCCGACATTGCGCTCGTAGATCTCGCCGTAATTACCGCCTGCCTTGATCGCCGTGGCCAGCCATTTGTTGTCCAGCCCGAGCCGCGAGCCGAGATCGCCGGAGGTGCCGAGCAGGCGCTGCACCGCGGGCGTCTGCGACTTCGCCATCTCGTCGACATTGCCTTGCGTGACGCCGAGCTCCTCGGCTTCGATCAGCCCATAGTGCAACCAGGCGATGATGTCGCTCCAGACCTCGTCGCCGTTGCGGGTGAAGGGTCCGAGCGGTTCCTTGCTGATCGTCTGGGGCAGCACGACGTAGTCGGCCGGATTGGGGGCTGCGGTCGTCACGGCGCCGGCGAGGGCGGAAGCGTCCTGGGTCATGGCATCGCAACGCCCGCCGAAGAAAGTCTGGTACATGGTGTCGACGCGGTCGAACACCAGCGGCTTCCAGTCGATGCCGTTGGCGCGGCCGTAATCGCCGAGCGTGACCTCATGCGTGGTGCCCTGCGCGACGCAGACGGTGGCGCCCTTGAGGTCCTTGATCTCCTTCACGCCGAGGTCCTTCTTCACGACAAAGCCCTGGCCGTCGTAGAAGTTGATTGGGCCCTGCCGCAGGCCCAGCGTGACGCCGCGCAGATAAGTCTGCGTCGAGTTGCGGTAGAGCACGTCGATCTCGCCCGATTGCAGAGCGGTGAAACGGTTCTGCGCGGTCAGCGAGACGTAGCGCACCTTGCTCGGATCGCCGAGCACGGCGGCCGCGAGCGCGCGGCAATAGTCGACGTCAAGGCCCTTGTAGTTGCCTTGCGAGTCGGGCGCGGAGAAACCGGCAAAGCCGGCACTGACGCCGCACACCAACGTGCCGCGGCTTTTCACCGTGTCGAGCGTCGCGGCCGACGCGACAACCGTCGATGCCGCGAGCAGGCCTGCCGCGATAACCATTTTCCTCATCATGCTAGTCTCCCCTCAGTGATTGACACTACGCAATACGTTGTCGACGGCCGTGCCGAGCTTGTCGACGATCAGGTCGATCTCCTCAGCCGAAGCGATATAGGGCGGCGCCAGCAGCACGTGGTCGCCGCGGACCCCGTCCACTGTGCCGCCGCCGGGATAGCAGCCGAGCCCGTTGGCAAAGGCTTCTGCCTTGATCTTCTGGTTGAGCTTGAGCGCCGGATCGAATGATGTGCGACCGGCGCGATCGGCGACGAGCTCGATCGCCCAGAACAGGCCGCGTCCCCTGATGTCGCCGACATGGCGGTGATTGCCGAAGCGTTCGACGAGGCGCTGCTCGAGCTGCTTGCCGCGCTCCTTGACGCGATCGAGCAGCCGATCCTCGCGGATCACATCCTGCACCGCGAGCGCGGCCGCGCAGGCGAGGGGGTGCGCCAGATAAGTATGGCCGTGCTGGAACGCGCCCGAAGCGGCGCGGATGGTGTCGATGATCCTGCCGCTCGCGAGCATCGCGCCGATCGGCTGATAGCCGCCGCCGAGCCCCTTTGCGATGGCCTGGATGTCCGGCGCGACGCCTTCCTGCTCCCAGGCGTGTGTCGTGCCGGTGCGGCCCATGCCGCACATGACCTCGTCGAGGATGAGCAGCGCGCCGTGGCGGTCGCAAATCTCGCGGACCGCCTTGAAGTAGCCGTCCGGCGCGGTCACGGCGCCGGCGGTGGCGCCGACGACGGGCTCGGCCAGGAATGCTGCAACGGTATTGGGACCTAGCCGTTGAAACTCGGCTTCGAGCTCGGCTGCGAGCCGCGCCACGAACTGCGCATCCGACTCGCCGTCGTGCTTCTCATGATAGGCAAAGGCGGGCGTGACATGGCTGAAGGCGGGCGACAGCAGCGGCGCATAGGGCGCGCGGCGCCAGGCGTTGCCGCCGGCGGCGAGTGCGCCCAGCGTGTTGCCGTGGTAGCTCTGCCGCCGCGCGATGAAGTGCTGCCGCTGCGGCTCGCCGCGCTCGATGAAATATTGTCGCGCGAGCTTGATGCTGGCTTCGATCGCCTCCGATCCGCCGCTGACGAAATAGGCGTAGGCGAGACCGCCCGGCTCGTGCCCGACCAGCGTTTCGGCCAGCCCCTCCGCCGGCTCGGACGAGAAGAAGGCGGTGTGGGCATAGGCCAGCGTCGAGGCCTGCTTCGCTATTGCTGCGATCACGCGCGGGTGCTGGTGGCCGAGGCAGGAGACCGCTGCGCCGCCGGAGGCGTCGATCACGCGGCGCCCGTCCTCGGCGAAGAGGTAGACGCCTTCGCCGCCGATCGCCTTGGGCGGCGTCTCGCGCAACGAGCGATGTAGCACGCGGCTGATTCGAGCGGCCATGGATCAACCTTTCTCTGAAACGTAGGTGGAGGCCGCGGCCAGCCGCACCTCGGTATCCTGAAGGCGCTTCTTCGCCGCCGTGCCGCCGAGCGAGAACGTCACCGCGGCCAGCGACTGCGCAATCGCGATTGCGCCGGTGAGGCTCGGGAAGAAGCCGGGCGAGGATGCCGCTTCGAACAGCAGCACGTGGTCGGCGCCTTCGGCCATCGGTGCCGCCACGCTGTCCGCGATCGCGATCAGCGTCGCACCGGCGCGATAGGCAGCCTGCGCGACCCGAACGCTCGCATGCGTATAGGGCAGAAAGCCGATGACGATGACGGCTTGGCCGGGGCGAAAGGCGCCGAGGTCGAGATCGTCAGGACCGGACCCGCCGACGATCTGCACCTGATCGGGACGGAACAGCCGCAGCTCGTAGTTCAGCAACTCCGCGACGCTGCGGCAGCTTCGATAGCCGGTGATCCAGATCCGCTTTGCGACGTGCAGTGCACGCGCCGCCTCCGCAATCGGCTGCGCTGGGATGCGCAGAAGGCCGGCAGACTCGGCGTCGAACTTGTCGGTCACGAGTGCGACATCGGCGTTGGGACCGTGGCGGCGGCTTTTCGCGCGCACGGAAAAGGGCGCCAGCTGCGACGGTCGCCGCGCTTCCGTCAGCGCGGCGCGCAATTCGTCCCAGCCGGAATAGCCGATCGCTTTCGCAAGCCGCGTGAACGCGGCGGGATCGGCGCCGGCAACCGCTGCAAGATCGCGCATCGAGCGGGTGGTGGCGTCGTAATCGTTGGCCGCAACGAAGCGTCCGACCTCCTGCAGCCGCATCGGGAGCGATGGCAATGCAATGCGCAGTTCGCTCAGGGGCGAGAATTTCGCGGGCTCGGCCATGAAACATTTGTTGCACGAACTGAAGTTTGGTGCAACAGTTGACGTGCGCCGCCGGAAATCGCTGCTTTCGATGAGGATTTTTGTGCTGTGACCACCGATGATCCCAGGCCTCCGCCACGTCGCCGTTTGTCTGTCGCGCTCGGAAGCCGCGAGCTGAAGGGCCTGTTCTGGCAAATTCTGGTGGTCGGGATTGCGGTTGCCGTGATCGCCTTTCTCTGGTCCAACACCGTCACCAACCTGTCGGCCCGCCGCATCACCACCGGCTTTGCCTTCCTCGGCCGCGAGGCCGGCATGCCCATCGCCGATAGTCTTGTCGCCTACAATCCGAGAGATACCTACCTCTGGGCCTTCGTCGTCGGCGTCGCCAACACCTTGCGCGTCGCCGTGATCGGTATCGTGCTCGCGACGATGTTGGGCACGCTGATCGGGATCTCGCGGCTGTCGGCCAACTGGCTGCTCTCCCACCTTGCCGCCGTCTATGTCGAGGTGCTGCGCGACATCCCGCTGCTGCTCCAGCTGTTGTTCTGGTACGTCCTGATGCAGGCGCTGCCGGCCGCGCGCGCGGCGTTTCGGCCGATCGATGGCGTGTTCCTCTCCAACCGCGGCCTGATCCTGCCGGCGATCCCGATCGGGACGCCGCAACTTTGGGTGTTCTGCACGGCCGTGCTGGGCGTGGCCGTGTTCTATGGCGTCCGGCGATGGCTGATCGCGCGGCAGATGCGCGACGGCAAGCCACGGCCGGCCTGGCCTTTTGCGCTTGGTCTGATCGTCGCGCTTCCGGCGCTCGTGTCCGTGCTGCTCGGCGTGCCCTGGACGATCGAATGGCCCGAATTGCGCGGCTTCAACTTCGTCGGCGGGTTGACGCTCGCGCCGGAATATTTTGCGCTTCTGATCGCGCTCGTTACTTACACTTCCGCCTTCATCGCCGAGATCGTGCGCAGCGGTATCCAGTCGGTGCCGCGTGGCCAGTGGGATGCCGCCAATGCGCTAGGCCTCCGTCGCAGCTTCATGCTGCGGCAGATCATCTTGCCGCAGGCCATGCGGGTGATCGTGCCGCCGATGACCAGCCAGTATCTCAACTTGACCAAAAACTCCTCGCTCGCGGTGGCGATCGGCTACCAGGACGTCGTCTCGATCGCCAACACTACGCTGAACCAGACCGGACAGGCGATCGAGGCGATCGCGCTGATCATGGCGGTGTTCCTGACCATCAGCCTCGGCATCAGCTTCTTCATGAACTGGTACAATGCGCGCATCGCGCTGGTGGAGCGCTGAGCATGACGGCCATTACCGACATGCCGGACGCGCCGCGCGCAGCTCGCCGCCCGCAAATGGGAAATCCGGTGCTGCGCTGGCTACGCATCAACCTGTTCTCGTCGATCCCGAACGGCATCCTCTCGGTCGTGCTCCTGGCGGTGCTCGCGAAGGGCGTCACCGGCTTCGTGCAATGGGGCATCGCCAATGCGGTCTGGCTCACGCCGGCCAACGACTCCAGCGCCTGCCGTGCCGCGCGCGGTCTTGGCGCTTGTTGGGCGGTCATCCCCGAAAAGTACCGCTTCATCCTGTTCGGCACCTATCCGTTCGACGAGCAGTGGCGGCCGGCGCTGTCGGTCCTGCTGTTCATCGCGCTGTTCTATCTGTCCTCCCGCCGCACCTTGTGGCGCCGCGAACTGGTCTATCTCTGGATCGTCGTGCTTGGCCTGATCAGCGTGCTGATGTGGGGCGGCGTGCTCGGCTTGTCGTTCGTTTCGCAGGATCGTTGGGGCGGTTTGCCGGTGACGCTGATCCTCGCCACCTTCGGCCTCGCCTTCGGCTTTCCGCTTGGCATCCTCGTCGCGCTCGGCCGGCGCTCGAATCTGCCGGCGATCCGTTCGCTCTCGGTGGTCTATGTCGAGCTGATTCGCGGCGTGCCGCTCGTGAGCCTGCTGTTCATGGCGAGCGTGATGTTTCCGCTGTTCATGCCCAGCGGCTTCAACATCGACAAGCTCCTGCGCGCGCAGATCGCGATCATCCTGTTCGCGGGCGCGTACCTTGCCGAAGTCATTCGCGGCGGTCTTCAGGCGGTGCCGCGCGGGCAATATGAGGCGGCTGACGCGCTCGGCCTGTCCTATTGGCGGAAGAACCGGCTGATCGTCCTGCCGCAGGCGATCCGCCACGTCATCCCGCCACTGGTCAACACCTTCATCGCGTTCTTCAAGGACACCAGCCTCGTCCTGATCATCGGCATCTTCGACCTGCTGACCACAGCCAAGACCGCGATCATCGATCCCGCCTGGCAGCAGTTTTCGGTCGAGGTCTACATCTTCGTGGCCGCGATCTATTTTGTCTTCTGCTTCGCGATGTCGCGCTACAGCCGGAGTCTGGAGGCAACGCGCGGGAGGTGAGGGTCTCTTCCTTCTCCCCTTGTGGGAGAAGGTGGCGCGAAGCGCCGGATGAGGGGTTCTATCGTCGAATTCGGACGGTGAGATTGCCCCTCGCGGAGAGATACCCCTCACCCGTCTCGCCGCTATGCGGCGAGCCACCCTCTCCCACAAGGGGAGAGGGTGCTACCGAGCTCGCGCTTTGAAACGATTACTTCCTCACCCTAGGATCGATCGGCGTGGTCCCGCGCAGGCCCAGAATATCCTCCAGCACCTTTGCGCCCGCGATGACCTGCGCGTCTGCGCGCGGCGCGCCGACCACCTGCACGCCGACCGGCAGGCCCGATGCCGTGAAGCCGCAGGGCAGCGACAGCGCGGGGCAGCAGGCGAGCGTGATCGCATAGACGATGCCGAGCCATTCAATGTAATTGTCGAACCTCTTGCCGGCGCATTCGGCGACATAGCGGTTCTCGATCGGGAAGGGCGGCACGATCGTCGTCGGCACGAGAAGCAGATCGTAGGTTTGGAAGAACTCGACCGCGCGCGCGGTCATTCCGACGCGCTGCGCCTCGGCGCGTTCGAGCTTTTCGACCGTGAGCTTGAGCCCTTCCTCGATATTCCAGATCACCTCGGGCTTGAGCAGGTCGCGCTTGGTCCGCAGCAATTGCGCCTTGCTGATTGCGAAGTCGAACGCGCGCAGCACGTGGAAGCATTCGTGCGCTTCACGCCAGTCGGGATGCGCTTCCTCGACGGTGGCGCCAGCCTCAGTGAAGCGCTCCGCCGCTTTGCGCGTGATCGCCTTGACTTCGGGATCGACCGGCGTGATGCCGAGATCGGGCGAATAGGCGATGCGCAGCGGTTTCGTGCCCGATCGCGCCGCCGACAGGAACGAGGTCGAAGGCGCCGGCAGCGACAGCGGATCGGCCGCATAGTCACCGCTCATGGCATCGAGCAGCAGGGCGAGATCCTCGACGTTGCGGGCCATCGGGCCCTGGACACCGAGATTGCGGTCGATGCCCGCTTTTGGCGTATGTGCGACACGGCCGATGCTCGGCCGCATGCCGACGATGCCGCAGAAGCTCGCCGGGCTTCGCAGGCTGCCGCCCATGTCGGAGCCTTGCGCGAGCCAGGCCATGCCGGTTGCAAGCGCCGCGGCGGCGCCGCCTGAAGAGCCGGCCGCAGATTTGGTCGTGTCCCAGGGATTGAGGGTTGCACCGAACACTTCGTTGAATGTGTTGGCGCCGGCGCCGAACTCCGGCGTGTTGGATTTGGCGTAGACGACTGCGCCGTTACCTTCGAGATTCTCGACCATGAGGTCGGACTGTTTAGGCACATTGTCCCTGAAGATCGGCGAGCCCTGCGTGTTCAGCACGCCGGCGACGTCGGTCAGGTCCTTGATCGGCACCGGTAAGCCCGCGAGCAGCCCGCGCGCGCCGGCCGGCTTCTGCATCAGCGCCTTGGCGTTGGTCCGTGCGCGGTCGAAGCACAGCGTGGGCAGCGCATTGACCTTGCCGTCAACCTCGGCGATGCGCTTCTCCAGCACATCCAGAAGTTCGAGCGGGGAGATATCGCCGGAACGCAGCTTGTCGACGACGGTGCAGGCCGTTTCGCGGATCAGGTCTTGAGACAATTAGTTTACTCCTGTGCTTATTCTAGGCTCCGTCATTGCGAGCGAAGCGAAGCAATCCAGAAATATACCTGCGGTGGCAGTCTGGATTGCTTCGCGTCGCTCGCAATGACGAGGATAGCGTTAACCCCATCCCGCGCTGATGCCGCCATCCACCGTATAGATGACGCCTGACGTATAGCCGGCGCGATCCGACGCCAGAAACGCCATGAGGTCGCCGATCTCGCGCGCATGCGCAGGCCTGCCGAGCGGCAGGCTCTTCTGGAATTCCTTGTAGCGGGTCTCGTCGCCGAACTGGTGCTTTGCCCGCGTCTTCAGCAGTGTCACGTGGCGGTCGGTGCCGACCGGCCCAGGATTGATGCCGACCACGCGGATGTTGTCGGCAAGGCTCTTGCCTCCGAGCGCACGCGTGAAAGCCATCAGTGCGGCATTGCCGGCGCTGCCGCAGATATAGTTGGCGTCGAATTTCTCGCCGGCTGCGCCGATGTCGTTGACGATCACGCCGCCGCCCTTGGCCTTCATCTGCGCATAGATCATACGGGTGAGGTTGATGTAGCCGAACACTTTCAAGTCCCAGGCGTGCCGCCAGGTCGCCTCGTCGATCTTGTCGATGGAGCCGCCGGGAATGTCGCCGGCATTGTTGACGAGCACGTCGATGTCCGCGGCTTCTTTCGCCAGCCGCGCCATGTCCTCGCTCTTGCGCAGATCCACGATGCTTGTCGCGGCGTCGATCTGATGCGCGGACCGCAGGCGCTCGGCCAGCGCCTTGAGCTGGTCGCCGCTGCGGGCGGCGAGCAGGAGGTGGCAGCCCTCCTCGGCGAACGCTTCGGCGGCGGCTGCACCGATGCCCTTGGACGCGCCGGTGATCAGGACGCGCTTGCCACGCAGATGCAGATCCATGGGAGTTACTCGCAGGAAAGGAACAGGATGAAATCAGTAGGCGGTCGGCCGCGCCACGGTCAACATTGCAGTGCAGCGTTGCACTGCCGCTGACTTTGGTCCATTGCAGTGCGATCAAAAAGGCGGCGGTTGCCGGACTAATCAGGGACGTTTTCGATGAGCAAGAAGCAATACCGGATCGCGGTCATTCCCGGCGACGGCATCGGCAAGGAAGTGATGCCCGAAGGCCTGCGCGTTTTGGAAATGGCAGCGAAGAAGCATGGAGTTTCCCTGCATTTCGATCATTTCGACTTCTCGTCCTGGGACTATTACGAGAAGCACGGCCAGATGATGCCGGACGATTGGAAGGAAAAGATCGGCAAGCACGACGCGATCTACTTCGGTGCGGTCGGCTGGCCGGCCAAGATTCCCGATCACGTTTCGCTGTGGGGTTCGCTGATCAAATTCCGCCGCGAATTCGACCAGTATGTGAACTTGCGCCCGGTGAGGCTGATGCCCGGTGTGCCGTCACCGCTGGCGGGCCGCAAGCCCGGCGACATCGATTTCTGGGTGGTGCGCGAGAACACGGAAGGCGAATATTCCTCCGTCGGCGGCCGCATGTTTCCGGACACCGACCGGGAATTCGTGACGCAGCAGACCGTGATGACTCGCGTCGGTGTCGACCGCATCCTGAAATTCGCCTTCGAGCTTGCGCAGTCGCGGCCGAAGAAGCACCTGACTTCGGCGACCAAGTCCAACGGCATCTCCATTACCATGCCCTATTGGGACGAGCGAGTGGAGGCGATGGCGAAGAAGTATCCAAGCGTGAAGTGGGACAAGTACCACATCGATATTCTGACCGCGAACTTCGTGCTGCATCCGGACTGGTTCGACGTCGTGGTCGGCTCCAACCTGTTCGGTGACATCCTGTCCGACCTTGGCCCCGCCTGCACCGGCACCATCGGCATTGCGCCGTCCGGCAACATCAATCCCGAGGGCAATTTCCCATCGGTGTTCGAGCCGGTGCATGGCTCGGCGCCCGACATCGCGGGGCAAGGCATCGCCAACCCGATCGGCGCCATCTGGTCGGGTGCGATGATGCTCGAGCATCTCGGCGAGAAGGAAGCCGGCAAGTCGATCGTCGATGCGATCGAGCGAACGCTCGCCGAACGCACACTGCGCACCAGGGATCTCGGCGGCAACGCCGACACGACAGCCTGCGGCAAGGCTGTGGCGGAGATGGTGGATTAGGATGCTGCTTTCCCTCTCCCCTTGTGGGCCCCCTTGTGGGAGAGGGTGGCTTCGATGCGAAGCATCGAAGACGGGTGAGGGGTCTCTCTCAGCGAGTGAGACTCTCACCATTGAATTCGCGGATACAACCCCTCATCCGGCGCTTCGCGCCACCTTCTCCCACAAGGGGAGAAGGGAAGAGTAGCGTCATAGCTGCCCTATCTTCGATCAACCCACGATCTTTTCGATCGCCGCCTGATCGAGCCCGAACCGCTTCCCGGCCTTCAAAATCTCCTGCCACGTGGTCGGGTCGACCGGAATGCCTTCAGCCAGGCGCTTCTTCTTCGTCTCGCGCTCGGGTTCGCCGGCGATCCTCACCTTGTCGACGCCGGGGGCAGGAGGCGAGCCGGTGTGCCAGGCGACGAAGCTCTCGACTTCGCGCGCCAAATTGTCGCCCGTGCCGAGTTTGGTCGGGTCGATCAGGATCGAGAGCATGCCGTTGAGGACGCGGCGCTTGCCGTCGGCCGGGCCTTTGACCACCTCGCCACCGGAGAGTGCGCCGCCGAGCAGTTCGCACACCAGCGCCAGTCCCGAGCCTTTGTGCTCGCCGAACGGGAGGATGGCGCCGTGCGGGGCAATCACGGTGTAGCGCGGATTGTTGGTGGGTCTGCCCTCGTTGTCGATGATGGTGCCGGGTTCCAGCTCGACGCCCTTGTTGTGGGCGACGCGTGTCTTGCCCTGCGCGATCTTGCTGGTGGCGAAGTCGAGCACGATCGGCTCCTTGCCGGCGCGCGGGATGCCGACGCAGAACGGGTTGGTGCCGTGGCGTGCATCGCTGCCACCCCAGGGCGCCACGATCGGGCGCGAGATCACGTTGACGAAGTGGATCGATACCAGCCCGTGGTCGATGCACTGCTCGGCCCAGTGGCCGATGCGTCCGATATGGTGCGAGTTCGACAGGCCGACGACGCAGACACCGTTGCGCTTGGCGCGCTCGGCACCGAGCTCCATCGCTTCATGGCCCATCACCTGGCCGTAACCGGTGAGGCCGTCAAGGGTGAGCAGGGGGCCCGTGTCCATCACGATCTTGACGTGCTGGTTGATGGCGAGGCCGCCTTCGACGACCGCTTCGACATAACGCGGGATCATGCCCACGCCATGGGAGTCGTGGCCCTTCAGGTTTGCCTCGACGAGGTTGGTGGAGACCAACTCGGCTTCGCGGTCCGTGGAGCCGCCCGCCTTGGCGATGGCGCGGATGGCGTTGGTGAGCGGCTGTGCCTTGATGTTGCGATACTCGGCCATTGTTGTTGTTCTTATCCCATTGCGATCCGGCGGCAGTGTTGCCACGCCGCCTCGATTAGATTCTCGCTCGCCTCCGGCGTGCGGAAGGCCGAATGCGCCGACAACGTCACGTTCGGCAGTTTTGTCAGCGGATGATCTCCGGGCAGCGGCTCGATGTTAAAGACGTCGAGGCCGGCATGGCGGATATGACCGGATTTCAGCGCGTCGATCATCGCTTGCTCGTCGACCACCGCGGCGCGGGCGGTGTTGATGAGGATGACCCCCGGTTTCATCGCAAAAATCTTCTCGCGGGTGATCATGCCGCGGGTCTCGTCATTGAACTGCAGATGCAGCGATACAACGTCGCTTCTCGCCAGTACCGTGTCGAGATCAGTGAACTCCACGCCGGGATGGCTCTTCGGCGAGCGGTTCCAGGCAGTCACCTTCATGCCGCTGCCCGACGCGATACGCGCGACTTCCGCGGCGATGCCGCCGAAGCCGATGAGGCCGAGCGTCTTGCCGGTGAGCTGCATGCCGTCCTCGCGCAGCCAGTTGCCGACACGCATCTCGCGATCCATCATCGCGATCCCACGGGCCGACGCCCACATCAGCGCGATCGCGGATTCCGCGACCGCCGTGTCGCCATAACCCTTGATCAGATGCACGGAGATGCCGAGCTCGGCGAGCTCTTCGGGGTTCATGTAGCTGCGCGCGCCGGTGCCGAGAAACACGACGTGCTTGAGGCCCGTGCATTTCTTTGCGACTTCGGTCGGCAACGCGGTGTGATCGACGATCGCGATCTCGGCGCCGTCGAGGATATCTGGATACTGTTCGGGCTTGATGTCGGGATCCCTGTGGATCCGCACCTTGGCATCGCCGGGCTGCTCCAGCCGCTCCATGATTACGGCCAGGGCTTCGTTGGCGTCGACGAAAACTCCGCGCATGGCTCTCTCCGATCAGGACGCGACGCCGGCGATCGCCAGCACGGTATGCATCAACACATTGGTGCCCGCGGCGCAGTCGGGCTGCGTCGCATCCTCCAGCTCGTTGTGGCTGATGCCGTCCTTGCAGGGCACGAATACCATGGCGGCCGGCATGATGGTGTTGAGGTTGCAGGCGTCGTGGCCGGCGCCGGAGGTGATGCGGCGCGAGGAATAGCCGAGCGTCTTCGCCGCATTCTCGACCGCCGCAATGAGCTTGGGATCAAAGTGTGTCGGCGGCTTGCGCCAGACCAGGTCGATGGTCACCTCGACCTTGCGGCGCGCGGCGATCTCGGCGATGGCCGCGCGCAGGTCGCGATCGAGCGCATCCATGATTGCGCCATCCGCGCTGCGGCAATCCATCGTGAAGGCGATCTCGCCGGGAATGACGTTGCGCGAGGGATTTGCGATCACGGCCTCGCCGATGGTGCCGACCGCGTTCGGCCCATGCTTCTTCGCAATGCTCTCCATCGCCAGCACGATCTCCGACAGCGTCGCCAGCGCATCGCGCCGCAGCGGCATCGGCGTTGAACCTGCGTGGCTCTCGAAGCCGGAAATCTTGCCGTCGTACCAGAGCACGCCCTGGCCGGAATCGACCACGCCGATGGTCTTACCTTCGGCTTCCAGAATGGGACCCTGCTCGATGTGCAGCTCGACGAAGCAGCCGAGCTTCTGGAAGCCGACCGGCTTGTCGCCGCGATAGCCGATGCCGTCGAGCGCCTGGCCCACGGTCGTGCCCTCGGCGTCCTTGCGCGACAAAATGTCGTCGGTGGTGAAGTCGCCGACATAGGCGGCGGAGGCCATCATCGCAGGCGCGAAGCGCGAGCCTTCCTCATTGGTCCAGTTGACGACGCAGATCGGCGCCTCGGTCTCGATTCCGGCGTCGTTGAGCGTGCGGATCACTTCGAGCGCGCCGAGCGTTCCCAGAATGCCGTCATACTTTCCGCCGGTCGGCTGCGTATCGAGATGCGAGCCGATGCCGACCGGCAGCTTCGACGTGTTCCGTCCCTTGCGCAAGCCGAACTGAGAGCCGAGCGCATCGACATGCACCTCCAGGCCGGCGTCCTCGCAAGCCTTGCGAAACCAGTCGCGCACCTGCTTGTCCTCGGCGCTCAAGGTCAGTCGCCGCACGCCGCCTTTAGCTGTCGCGCCGAATTGCGCGGTCTCGTGAATGGAGCCCCAGAGGCGGGCGGAATCGATTTGCAGGTTGGTGGCGGCTCGGCTCATGCGGTCAGTCTCTCAATTGTCCGGCGTCTTTTTCAATGACGCGCTGGCGCGGGCTCGTCAACCGCGAGGCTGCTCTGCGCAATCTGCCGTGCAAGCTCGGCGACGCGCTCCACCGCCACGACGTCGGGCGAGGCGAGCCAGCTCGCCGTGAACGTCAGCGGTGCGATGTTCAGATCCGTATCAAGCAGTTGCAGCCGCCCGTCCGCGAGCTCGTTCTCGACGATGGCGTTGGGGATCACGGCGATGCCAAGTCCCTCGATCGCCATGTGAATGACGGTCGCAAGCGAAGCGGAGGCGTGCAGGCGGATCGGCGGCAGCTCGGGCCGGTCGAACACCTCGCGCACGACCTCGTAGGGCCTGGTCTTGCGCGGGAAGGTGATGATCGGAAACCGCGCCAGCTCCGCCCGAGTGACCGGTCCATCGCCAAGTCCGAGCGAGGGGCTTGCGAGCAGGCCAATGGGATAATCCGCCAGCACGCGGTTATGTACGCCGGAGGCCGACAGCGGTCCCACCACAAATGCAAGCTCGATCTCCTGCGCGAGCAGGCGTGCGGTGAGGTTCGGCGTGATGTCGACCTCGATCTCGAGCGACAGGTTGGGATAGACTTCGTTCATGCTCTTGACGAGCCGCGGCAGCCAAGTATGCACGATGGTCTCGGCGACGCCGAGCCGCATCACGCCGCGCATCGCCGAGCGATCGCCGACCTCGGCCACCATTGCGGCGCGCAGGCCAATCAGCTTCTCCGCATAGACCATCATCTGCCGGCCGCTCGGCGTCGGCGAGGCCACGCGATGGTCGCGGTTGAGGAGCTTCACGCCCATCTCGCGCTCCAGTTGGGCGATACGCTGCGAGATCGCGGGCTGGGTCGTATTGAGCCTTTGTGCAGCGCCACGAAAGCTGCCGAGCTTCACAACCCAGAGGAACGTCTCGATCGATCTGAAGTCCAGCATTGGAAGGATTTTCCCGATCGATAAGGCATATTTATCGATATTGATTAGAAACGAAGATTAGACTTTATAGCACGCCTGGTGTTGGCTGTCTTTGTCGAGTTTGTAGGCAGGTCGATCACATGACTGTTTTGGTGGCAGCGCAGCAAACTCAAACGCCCGACACCCTCCCGAGCCGCCAGGCGCGGCTTGCTTATCGAGGTGGTCAGGTCGGCTCGACCGCTGGTGTCGCCCCCGGCTTCGTCCAGGGCAATTTGGCGATCTTGCCGGCGGAATATGCCAGCGCCTTTCACCGTTTCTGCCAGCTCAATCCGAAACCGTGCCCGATCATCGGTATGTCCGACGTCGGCAGCCCCCACATTCCCTCGCTCGGCGCCGATCTCGACATTCGCACCGACGTGCCGCGCTACCGCGTCTGGCGCGACGGCGAGGTCGTCGACGAGCCGACCGACGTGACGAAGCATTGGCGGGACGATCTCGTCACCTTCGTGCTTGGCTGCTCGTTCTCATTCGAAGAGGCTCTGCTCGACGAGGGCATGCCGATCCGCCACATCGAGCAGAACGTGCGCGTGCCGATGTACCGCACCAACATCGCGTGCGGCGAGTCCGGTCCGTTCGCCGGTCCGATGGTGGTGTCGATGCGCCCGTTCAAGGCGGCGGATGTGATCCGCGCGGTGCAGATCACCTCTCGCTATCCCGCCGTGCACGGCGCGCCGGTGCATCTGGGCCATCCCCACCTGATCGGCATCAAGGACATTGCCAAGCCCGACTATGGCGATCCGGTGCCGGTCGCCGACGACGAGATTCCGGTGTTCTGGGCGTGCGGCGTCACGCCGCAATCGGTGATTAACGCCGCCAAGCTGCCATTCGCGATCACGCATTCGCCGGGCTTGATGCTGGTGACGGATCTCAAGAACAGGAACATGGCCGTGATTTAGCGGGCAGGATTTGCTGCTTCTTCGGGCTTTACTGCATCCATCGATCGCTTCATTCGATCAATCAAATTAAGTAACAGGGGACTTTGCCATGACGATCTCTCGCCGCGACGTGTTGTTAGGTGCCACCGCCACTGCCGCGCTGGTACCGTTGGCGGCCCGTGCGCAGACCTCGGAAGTCGTGATCGGCGTCATCTATCCTTTCTCCGGCGGCAGCGCCCAGCAGGGTGTCGACGCGCAGAAGGCCTATGAGACCGCGCTCGAGGTCATCAACAAGAACACCGATTTCGACCTGCCGCTGGCGAAGGGCGAAGGCCTGCCGGGCCTTGGCGGCGCCAAGATCCGCCTCGTGTTCGCCGACCACCAGGCCGATCCGCAGAAGGGCCGCGCCGAGGCCGAACGCCTGATCACGCAGGAGAAGGTTTCCGCCATCATCGGCACCTACCAGAGCGCGGTCGCGGTCACCGTCAGCCAGATCTGCGAACGCTACCAGATCCCATTCGTGTCCGCCGACAACTCGTCGCCAAGCCTGCATCGCCGCGGTCTCAAATATTACTTCCGCGCCTCCCCGCACGACGAGATGTACTCGGCCGCGATGTTCGACTTCTTCGACGCCATGAAGAAGAAGGGCACCAAGATCGAGACGCTATCGCTGTTCCACGAGGACACCATCTTCGGCACCGATTCCGCCAACGCCCAGGCCAAGATCGCCGGCGAGCGCGGCTACAAGATCGTTACCGACATCAAGTACCGCGCCAACTCGCCGTCGCTCTCCGCCGAGGTGCAGCAGATCAAGACCTCCAATGCCGACGTGCTGATGCCGTCGAGCTACACCACCGACGGGATCCTGCTGGTCAAGACCATGGCCGAGCTCGGCTACAAGCCGAACGCGATCGTGGCGCAGGATGCCGGCTTCTCCGAGAAAGCGCTCTACGACGCCGTCGGCGACAAGCTCGAAGGCGTGATCTCGCGCGGCACCTTCTCGCTCGACCTCGCGCAGAAGCGCCCGATGGTCGGCAAGATCAACGAGATGTTCAAGGCGAAATCGGGCAAGGATTTCAACGATCTCACCTCGCGCCAGTTCATGGGCCTGATCATCCTGGCCGATGCGATCAACCGCGCCAAGTCGGCCGATGGCGAGAAGATCCGCGATGCGCTGGCGGCGACCGACATCCCGGGCGAGCAGACCATCATGCCCTGGAAGCGCGTCAAGTTCGACGAGACGGGCCAGAACAACGACGCCGATCCGGTGCTGCTGCAATATGTCGGCGGCAAGTTCGTCACCATCTTCCCGCCGCAAGCCGCGATCGCCGATGCGATCTGGCCGATGAAGTAAGCGGCGCGCAGGGCAGGTGGGGGACCAAATACTGTGACAGCCGAGAGGACCGAACTGCTTCACCGCATCGTCATTGCGAGCGTAGCGAAGCAATCCAGGAATGTATCCGCGGAGACAGTCTGGATTGCTTCGTCGCATCAGCGCAAAATTGCTTCGCAATTTTGTCGCGAGCTCCTCGCCATGACGGATGCCGTAGCTCCCGCCCTCATCCCTGCGCAACGGCGAAGCCGTTGTCGCCGGAGGAGCGGGCGCAGCCCGCGTCTCGAAGGACGATGGCGGGCCCATCCTTCGAGACGCGCGCTGGGGCGCGCTCCTCAGGATAAGGGCGTATTGCGGGGGACAACCTTTTGACAGCCCAAGCCATAATCCAAAGTCTCGCGAGTGGCCTGCTGATGGGCCTGCTCTACGGACTGATCGCCGTCGGCCTCGCGCTGATCTTCGGCCTGATGGACGTCGTGAACTTCGCCCATGGCGAGTTTCTGATGATCGCCATGTACGTCAGCTTCTTCCTGTTTGCGTTCTTCGCCATCGACCCGCTGCTGTCGGCGCCGCTGGTCGCCGCGACACTCTTCGTGTTCGGGGCGGTGGTCTATCTGTTGATCGTACGCTTCGCCATGCGGGCAAAGGCCAATGCCGGCATGGTCCAGATCTTCTCGACCTTCGGCCTGGCCATCGTGATGCGCGGGCTGGCGCAGTTCTTCTTTACGCCGGACTACCGCAGCATTCCGCAGTCTTGGCTTGGCGGCAAAACCATCTCGGTCGCCGGCGTCTTCCTGCCGGAGCCGCAACTGATCGGCGCGCTGGTCTCGATTCTCGCCTTTGCTGGCCTCTACTTCTTCATCCACCGCACCGACTTTGGCCGCGCGCTGGAAGCGACGCGTGAAGACCCTGGCGCGGTGGCGCTGGTCGGCATCGACAAGAACCGCGTATTCGCGCTGGGCTGGGGCCTCGGCGCCGCGCTAGTCGGTCTCGCGGGCGCGATCATGGCGAGCTTCTTCTATATCTATCCCGACGTCGGCGCGTCCTTTGCGCTGATCGCCTATGTCACGGTTGCGCTCGGCGGCTTCGGCAGCGTGTTCGGCGCCTTCGCCGGCGGCATCGTCGTCGGCCTCGTCGAAGCCACCACCGCGCTGGTGCTGCCACCCTCGCTGAAATCGGTCGGCATCTACGCCGTGTACCTGCTGGTCGTCTTCATCCGGCCGCGCGGCCTGTTCGGGCAGATGTGATGGACAAGAATTTTGCCGCGCGGCGCCGCCGCGACCTGATCATCGCCGCGGTGCTGGCCGCACTGGCCGCGCTCGCGCCGCTGTTCGTGAAGGACGTCTACGTCCAGAATATCCTGATCCTGACCTTGATGTATGCGGCGCTGTCACAGAGCTGGAACGTCCTGTCCGGCTATTGCGGACAGATCTCGCTCGGCCACGCGCTCTATTTCGGCATCGGCGCCTACACCACCGAGCTCCTGTTCACCAAGTTCGGCGTGCTGCCCTGGTTCGGCATGCTTGGCGGAGGCGTGATTGCGGCCTTGATCGCAATGGGGCTCGGTTATCCCTTCTTCCGCTTGCGCGGCCATTACTTCGTGATCGCGACTATCGTCATCGCGGAGATCGGGCTGCTCTTGTTCCAGAACTGGGAATGGGCGGGGGCCGCGATGGGAATTACCATTCCGGTGCGCGGCGACAGCTGGCTGAAATTCCAGTTCATGCGCAGCAAACTGCCGTACTTCTATTTCGCGCTGGTGCTGTGTTGTCTCGCCTGGTTCGTTACCTGGTGGCTCGAAGACTCCAAATGGGGTTTTTGGTGGCGCGCGGTGAAGGACAATCCGGAAGCTGCCGAGAGCCTCGGCGTCGTCGTGTTCAACTCGAAGATGGGCGCGGCTGCCGTCTCAGCTTTTCTCGTTGCCATCGGCGGCGCCTTCTATGCGCAGTTTCTCGCCTATATCGATCCTGAGAGCGTGATGGGCTTCCAGTTCTCGCTGCTGATGGCGCTGCCGGCCGTGCTCGGCGGCATCGGCACCCTCTGGGGCCCGGTGCTGGGGGCGGCTATCCTGATCCCGATGACGGAGCTGACGCGCTCCTATATCGGCGGGTCTGGCCGCGGCGTCGATCTCATCGTCTACGGCACGTTGATCGTGTTGATCTCGCTCGCCTTGCCGCAAGGCCTGGTGAGCCTGTTCTCGCGCGCGAAGTCGAAGGGAGCCACACGATGACCGCGCTCCTTGAAACCCGCGGCGTCTGGCAGCGCTTCGGCGGCCTTGTCGCCAACAGCGACGTCTCGATCTCGGTCGGGCGCGGCGAAATCGTCGGGCTGATTGGGCCGAACGGCGCCGGCAAGTCGACGCTGTTCAATCTCATCGCCGGCGTGCTGCCGCCGACCCAGGGCTCGATCTGGTTCGACGGCGAGGATGTCACCAAAATGCCGGCGGCCGAGCGCTGTCAGCGCGGCGTCGGGCGAACTTTCCAGGTCGTCAAGAGCTTTGAGACCATGACCGTCATCGACAACGTCATCGTCGGCGCACTGGTGCGCAACACCGTGATGCGCGAAGCGCGCCGCAAGGCGCACGAGGTGTTGGAGTTCACCGGCCTTGCCGCCCGCGCCGACGTGCTCGCGAGCGACCTCGTGCCGGCCGAGAAGCGCCGCCTCGAAGTCGCGCGCGCGCTCGCGACCGAACCAAAGTTGCTGCTGCTCGACGAAGTCCTCACCGGCCTGACGCCGACCGAGGCGCAGACCGGCGTTGCGCTGGTGCGCAAGGTCCGCGATGCCGGCATCACCGTGCTGATGGTCGAGCATGTCATGGAGATCGTGATGCCGCTGGTCGACCGCGCCATCGTGCTCGACCTCGGCAAGGTGCTGGTCGAGGGCAAGCCCACTGAGGTCGTCCGCGATCCCAAGGTGATCAGCGCATATCTGGGAGATCGTCATGCTGTCGGTGCATGAAGTCACGACTGCCTATCAGGGCCTGGTCGCGATCTCCGCGGTCAGCATCGAGGTCGCCAAGGGCGAGATCGTCTGCGTGGCCGGCGCCAACGGCGCAGGCAAGTCGACGCTGCTCAAATCCATCGCGGGGGCCGAGCGTCCGCGCTCGGGCACGGTGACGTTCGACGGCAAACGCCTCGACGGCATGGCGCAGCATCACGTCACGGCCACCGGCATCGCCTATGTGCCGGAGAACCGCCGCCTGTTCCCGCGTCTCTCCGTGCGCGACAATCTCCGGCTCGGCAGCTATCTCTACCGTGGCGAGGCGAACCGCGAAGAGCCGCTCGATCTCGTCTTCACGCTGTTTCCGCGCCTGTCCGAGCGCCTGGAGCAACGCGCCGAAACGCTCTCCGGCGGCGAGCAGCAGATGCTCGCCATCGGTCGCGCCTTGATGACGCGGCCGCGGCTGCTGATGCTGGACGAGCCCTCCCAGGGCATCATGCCAAAGCTGGTCGACGAGATCTTTCAGGCGGTCAAACGCATCCGCGACGCCGGCATGACCGTGCTGATCGTCGAGCAGCGCATGGCCGAATGCCTCGAGATCGCCGACCGCGCCTACATCCTGCAAACCGGCCGCGTGCTGATGCAGGGCGCGGCGAGCGAGATCAGGGGCAACCCGGACGTGCGCAAGGCGTATCTGGGGCTGTAGGCAAAGTGTTTGGCAGGCGCGCGCCACACTCTCAGTGTCATCGCCCGAGAAGGCGGGCGATCCAGTAATCCGAGACGTCAGTGGGACGCGGAGAAGCCGCGGCGTACTGGATTCCCCGCCTTCGCGGGGAATGACGGCGGCGAATGGGGCGACTCTATCCCGCCCGTGACCGCGCCGCTAATGCCCATGCTCCGGCAGCGCCACGCCAAACACCTTCACCAGATCCTTGATTTGCTCAGGCGAAAGATAGCGCGGGTTCAGCCCGCGCAGCAACAGGTACAGCTTCGCCGTCTCCTCCAGCTCCTCCGTCGCGAACACCGCGGCCTCCAGCGTGTCGCCGGCGACCACCGGGCCGTGATTGGCGAGCAGTACGGATGAGTATTTCCCCGCCAGCCCCTTGATCGCATCGGCGACCGCGGGATCACCGGGGCGGTAATAGGGCACGAGCGCTGTCCGCCCGCATTTCATCAGATAGTAGGCCGTCATCGGCGGCAGCGCGGCGCGCGGGTCAATCTCCGGCAGCATCGAGAGCGCAACCGAATGGGTGGAGTGCAGATGCACGATCGCGCGTGCACTGCCGCGCGTCTCATAGAGCGCGGTGTGCAGCGGAACTTCCTTGGTCGGGGCATCGCCCGAGATCAGCCGGCCGCACTCGTCTAGCCGCGACAGCCGAGCCGGATCGAGGAAGCCGAACGAGGCGTTGGTCGGCGTCACCAGCCAGCCGCCGCCCTCCAGCCTGACGCTGATATTGCCGGAGGAGCCAGGCGTCAGCCCGCGCTCGAACAGGGAACGCCCGAAGCGGCAGATGTCCTCGCGAAGCCGTGTCTCGCTCATGGCCGTCATGCCTGCTTGTCTCACGCTTTGGCAGCGCGGCCAAGCCGTGTTATTCGATGCCACGAGCTGCCGCAAAGGGCGGCCGTCCGGGAAACGTTCGTAAGGATCAGCCGCATGTCCGCCTCCGCGTCACAAGATCAGCGCATCGCCGTCATCGGGCTCGGCTCGATGGGCTTTGGGATGGCGACCTCGCTGAAAAAGACCGGCTTTGCCGTCACCGGCTGTGACGTCTCGACCGATGCGGTGGCGCGCTTCGTCAAGGACGGCGGTGCCGGCGCCAAAACGCCGGCCGAGGCGGCCAAGGACGCCGACGTCGTGGTCAGCGTCGTCGTGAATGCCGCGCAGACCGAAGCGGTCCTGTTCGGCAAGGATGGTGCCGCCGAGACCATGCCGAAGGACAGCGTCTTCATTTCCTCTGCCACCATGGATCCCGACGTGGCGCGCCGCCTCGCCAAACAGCTGGAGGCGACCGGCCGGCATTACCTCGATGCACCGATCTCCGGCGGCGCGCAGCGCGCCGCGCAGGGCGAGCTGACGATCCTCGCTTCCGGCAGTGCGGCTGCCTTTTCGAAAGCGCGCCCCGCGCTCGATGCGATGGCAGCCAAGCTCTACGAGCTCGGCGATGCGGCGGGGCAGGGCGCTGCATTCAAGATGATCAATCAGTTGCTTGCGGGCGTACATATCGCCGCCGCCTCGGAGGCGATCGCCTTCGCCGCCAAGCAGGGTCTCGACATCCGCAAGGTCTATGAGGTGATCACGGCGTCCGCCGGCAATTCCTGGATGTTCGAGAACCGCATGCCGCACGTGCTCGACGGCGACTATACGCCGCGCAGTGCGGTCGAGATCTTCGTCAAGGACCTCGGCATCATCCAGGACATGGCGCGGACAGCCAGATTCCCGGTGCCGGTCTCGGCTGCGGCCCTCCAGATGTTCCTGATGACGTCAGCCGCCGGCATGGGCCGCGATGATGACGCGTCCGTGGCGCGGATGTATGCGCAAGTCACCGGCGTCAAGCTGCCCGGCGACAAATAAGGAAGAGGATCCAATGCCCCGTTTCGCCGCCAACCTCTCGATGATGTTCACCGAGGTGCCGTTCCTCGACCGCTTTGATGCAGCAGCCGAAGCCGGCTTCACCGCCGTCGAATTTCTCTTTCCGTACGAGCATCCGGCCGAGGCGGTCGGCGAGCGGCTGAAGCGCAACGGCCTCACGCAAGCCTTGTTCAACCTGCCGCCGGGCGACTGGAATGCCGGCGAGAAGGGGTTTGCCGCGCTGCCGGCGCGCTTTTCCGATCTCAAGACGAGCCTCGAGACCGCGCTGCCTTACGCCAAGGCCACCGGGGTCAAGCGCCTGCATCTGATGGCCGGCATCGCCAATCGCGGCGAACGCGTCGCGATCGAGGCGTTCTACAAGTCGGTGGCGTGGACCGCAGAGTTCTTCGGACCGCACGGCATCGATATCGTGCTCGAGCCGATCAATGCGCGCAACGTGCCCGGCTACTTCCTCAACGATTTCGGCTTCGCGCGCGACCTGATCCACGAGCTGAGGCTTCCGAACCTGAAGCTGCAGTTTGATATCTATCACTGCCAGATCATCCATGGCGATGTCACCATGCGGCTGCGCGAGATGATGCCGATCATCGGCCACATCCAGATCGCCAGCATTCCCTCGCGCAATGAGCCCGATGGCGAGGAGCTGAACTATCCGTTCCTGTTCGCCGAACTCGACCGGCTCGGCTATGCCGGCTTCGTCGGTTGCGAATACAATCCGCGCGGCAAGACCACCGATGGTCTTGCCTGGTTCAAGCCGTATGCGGGAGTAAAGCCGTGACACTTGCGTTGGGCTGCATCGCCGACGACTACACCGGCGCTTCCGATCTCGCCAACACGCTGACGCGCGCGGGCCTGCGCACGGTGCAGACCATCGGCGTGCCCGCGGACGATCTCGCGCTGCCCGAGGTCGACGCGGTCGTCGTTTCGCTCAAGAGCCGCTCGATCGAGGCAGGGCTTGCCGTGTTGCGCTCGCGCGCGGCGGAAACATGGCTGCGCGGTCGCGGCGCGGGCCACGTGCTGTTCAAGATCTGCTCGACCTTCGATTCCACCGATGCCGGCAACATCGGCCCGGTGATGGACGCGCTGCGCGCCGATTGCGGCGAGGCCATCGTGCTGGTGACGCCGGCCTTCCCGGAGACCGGCCGCACCGTCTACCAGGGCAATCTGTTCGTCGGCGCGGTGCCGCTGAACGAGAGCCCGCTGAAGGACCATCCGCTCAACCCGATGCGTGATTCCAATCTGGTGCGCGTGCTGGCTCGGCAGAGCAAGACGCAAATCGGGCTCGTCGACCTCGCGACCGTCACGCGCGGAGCGGCTGCCGTGCGGGCGCGCCTTGCGGAATTGTCGGGCAAGGGCATCGGCGCCGCCATTATCGACGCCGTGTTCGATCGCGACCTCGAGACCATCGGCCTTGTCGCGGCCGAGCGCCGGCTGTCTGTCGGCGCTTCCGGCATTGGTTTGGGGCTGGCGCGGGCGCTGGTCTCGACAGGCAAGGTCAAGTCGACAGCGGCAAGCAGCGGGGCGGGGGCAGCGGTCGGCGGACCGGCGGCCTGCCTTGCCGGAAGCTGCTCGCAGGCCACGCTTCAGCAGATCGCCAATGCCGAACGCGTCATGCCGGTGCTTCATCTCGATCCGGACGGTATTATTACGGCGCCGGGCGAGGCGCAGCGCGCGCTGGACTGGGCCAGGCCGCGAGTAGTCGATGGTCCGGTCCTGATCGCATCGAGTTCGACGCCGGATCAGGTCGCAGCGCTTCAGGCGCGCCACGGCCGCGACGCTGTCGGTCATGCCGTCGAGCAGGCGATGGCTGATATCGCCGAAGGCCTGGTGCAGGCTGGCGTCAGGCGCCTGATCGTTGCTGGCGGGGAAACGTCCGGTGCGGTGGTCGATCGGCTGAGGATTCCCGGCTTTCTCGTAGGAGTAGAAATCGCTGCAGGCGTCCCAGTGCTGCGCGTGGTCGGTGCTGAACAAGGCGACATGTTGCTTGCTTTGAAGTCCGGAAATTTCGGTGGCACCGATTTCTTTTCGGATGCGCTTACGCTCATGCGCTGAGCGCAGAGCATTCTTAGCGCCATGTTCATTTGTTTCGGGCTTCCGTACTCGTACGGAGTCGTGGTTAACATCTGCTCAGGTGCTCTGTTGTCTGATGTCGGCGCTGCTCCCTTTGTTTGATTCGTAAAACTTCCGGACGCGCGCCCGCGCCAGTACAAAGAGACCCATTATGCTCTCCCAAATCTCCATCCGCGCCAAGATCATCAGCGTCGTGGCGTTCCTGCTGGTCGCCATGACCGGCATGGGGCTGCTCGCCGTCATGAAGATGCGGGCGATCAACGCCAATACGGTCGACATCACCGCGAACTGGATGCCCAGCGTGCGCGTGATCGGCGATCTGCGCGCCGGCGTCATCACCTACCGCAACGTCATTCGAGAGCACATGCTGGCGGAAACGCTGGAGGACAAGCTTGCGGCAGAGAAGACGCTCGCGACCGTGGTCGAGGCCAACACCAAGTTTCGCAGGACCTATGAGACGATGATTACCTCGCCCGAGGAACGTGCTCTCTACAGCCAGTGGTCCAAGACGTGGGAGGACTACAAGAAAGGCACCCAGGAAGTCATGGCGCTGTCCCGCCAGGAGGCCGGCAAGATCCCGCACGCGGCGCACGAGTTGAACACCAAGACGGTCAACAAGATCGGGCTCGAGGCCGACGCTATCCTGGCCAAGGATATCGAGCTCAACACCAAGGGCGGCGATCAGGCCGCCGCGGACGCCTCCGACACCTATTACTCCGCCTTCGTGCTGGTCGCGATCATCCTCGGTGCTGCCGTTATCGCCGGCATTGGCGTCAGCTTCTACCTCGTCCACGACGTCTCCAACGGTATCAACTCGATCATCGAGCCGATGCAGGCGCTGGGCAAGGGCGACCTGAGCGCGGAAGTCCCGCACCGCGGCGAGAAGACCGAGATCGGCGCCATGGCCGACGTGCTCCAGATCTTCAAGGAGGCGCTGATCGCCAAGAAGGCGGCCGATGAAGCCGCTGCCGCCGATGCCGAAGCCAAGATCGAGCGCGGCCGCCGCGTCGACAACGTTACCCGCGAATTCGAAACGATGATCGGCGAGATCGTGCAGACCGTATCCTCGGCCTCGACTCAGCTCGAAGCCTCGGCCTCGACCCTGACCTCGAGCGCCGACCGCTCCCAGCGGCTGGCGACCACGGTCGCGGCGGCTTCGGAAGAGGCTTCGACAAACGTGCAGTCGGTGGCCTCGGCGACGGAGGAGATGGCTTCCTCGGTCGGCGAGATCAGCCGGCAGGTGCAGGAATCGGCGCGGATGGCGGGCGACGCCGTCGGCCAGGCGCGCACGACCACCGAGCGCGTCAGCGAGCTGTCCAAGGCGGCCTCGCGCATCGGCGATGTCGTCGAGCTGATCAACACCATCGCCGGGCAGACCAACCTGCTGGCGCTGAACGCGACCATCGAGGCGGCGCGCGCCGGTGAAGCCGGCCGCGGCTTCGCGGTGGTGGCTTCCGAGGTGAAGGCGCTCGCCGAGCAGACCGCGAAGGCGACCGGCGAGATCGGCCAGCAGATCTCCGGCATCCAGGCGGCGACCAACGATTCGGTCGGCGCGATCAAGGAGATCTCCTCGACCATCGAGCGCCTGTCGGAAATCTCCTCGGCCATTGCAGCTGCGGTGGAAGAGCAGGGCGCGGCGACCCAAGAGATCGCCCGCAACGTGCAGCAGGCAGCCCAAGGCACCCAGCAGGTCTCCTCCAACATCACCGACGTGCAGCGGGGCGCGACCGAGACCGGCACGGCCTCCTCGCAGGTGCTGTCGGCGGCGCAGATGCTGTCGAATGATTCGAGCCGGCTGAAGACCGAGGTCAGCAAGTTCCTGATCAACGTCCGCGCGGCGTAAGTCGGCGGAAACGCGCAATCGCAACGACCGGTGCTCTCGGGCACCGCTCGTTCCGTGCGCGTGGCCGGCGCCAAGGGCAAACCGGCGACCGCGTCGGAGCAGCAGGCGCCGAAGGGGTAGGTCATTTCGTGCCCCGGACGCTGCGCAGCACGAAGTGATGCGATGCAGAGCCGGGGGCCATCTCACCGCCGCGTACCGTATCGCCATCTGAGTCCCTGCTCTGCGGAGCAGCACTGCGTGCTGCACCGCGTCCGGGACACAGGGGCTCACACCACCCGCCATTCCGGCACGCCGTCGGCGGCCATCGTGATCTCGCCGAGCGAGCCGACCGGCGTACGTTCCATATCGAGCAGACGCGCCAGCGTCGCTCTGTCGCCCGCCGGAATCCGCGCCAGCGTACGGTGGTCGTCTTCCGTACGCAGCATCACCGCGCCATGCTCGACATCGCCGCTCCGGCCGTAGAGCACCGTAAAACTCTCGACCTTGCCCTTGCCGCCAGCCTCGGCGACGAACTCCGGCACGGCGCGCTTGTTGCGGTCGGCGTCGGATTGCACGCTGGTCTCCTGCGCCAGCGCCTCGCGCGGCGGCGTCTTCGAGACCACCAATGCATGATGCTTGGTGACGAAGCCGCCCTGTCCGTAGAGCAGGCCGAGCCTTGCGCCGTCGCGCAGGCGCCGCACCATCGCGCAGGCGGCATGCGTCATATAGGTATTGAGCGGCGCGCCGAAGAAGGTGAGCCCGCCGGTCACCGTCGGCTGCACGTCGGCGGAAAGGCCCAGCGTCCGCCGCGCCATCTTCGGCACGCAGGGAAAGCAGCTGTAGAGCTCGATCGCGTCGAACTTCCTGCCGTCGCCGCCCGCGAGATCTATCACCGCTTTCAGCACCGCGTTCTGCGGATGGCTCTCGTAGAACTGGTCGCGCAAGAGATAGTCGCGCGGCTCTTCCGCCGCTGCTCCACCCAGCGGGTACACCAGCTTGTCCTCCGCGATGCCGGCCGCACGTGCCTTGGCAAGGCTGGTGAGCAGTAGCGCACCGCCCATGTTGACCATGGGATTGGCCACCATCAGCTTTGTATAGGGCCAGGCGATCAGCCGGTTATCCGTGTTCGGTGTCGTGATCTCGTCCGGCGCAAAGCGCCGCTGCAGCCATGCGCTCGGATTTTGCGCGGCGGCTTGCGAATAGCGCGACCACAGCGTTCCCGACTCTTCCATCGCCTCGCGCGGCGTCTGGCCCCAATGTGCCGATGAAGCCGCCTCATAGAACGGATAGACGGTGACGGGACGAAACACGCCGAGCTTCACGGCCAGCGGCTTCTGGAACGCCGCGCCGCGCTTCGGCTCCTCGACGTCATGCGCGAACGGCGTCCACGGCAGCTTTACGCCGGCACGTTCGGCCTTGGTCGCAGTCGACTGTGCCTCCGCGCCGCACACCGCAGCGACGCTGCATTCGCCGCGCGCGATGCGCTGCGCCGCCTCGTGAATGTAGCGGATCGGACTCTCGCCGCCGACCGGGCCGTAGTAGCAATGGGAAGGCGCAATGCCGAGCCGCTGCGCCAGCAGTTTTTCCGGATCGCGATAGCGCCAGCTCAGGAAGTTCACGATGTCGAGCGACTGCACCTCGCCGAGCAGCTTCGCGCCGGCATCCGCTTCCGCGCGACGCAGCGCCTGTTCGAGCAGATCGAGCGGCTCGAGTCCCTCAGTGATCTCCTTGGGGCGGTCGACGATCTCGCCGACGCCGACGATGACGGGAATGCGATCTTCAGAGAGGATAGTCTTGTCTGTCATGATTTCAATTCGCGATATCAGTTGTTTTCGTCATTGCGAGCGGAGCGAAGCAATCCAGAATCTTTCCGCGGAGACAGTCTGGATTGCTTCGCTTCGCTCGCAATGACGAGTGGGGTCTACTCCGCCACCAGCGCATTCATGTGCTCAACGGCTTCGGCAAAGTCTTCCTTGAACTCCTGCACCACGGCGCCGGCCGACTTCACGCTGTCGATCAGGCCGACGCCCTGGCCGACGAAATAGCTGACGAGATCGCGCGCCCGTGCGTTGCCGCTCGCCGCCGCGCGGTCGATCGCGTTGAAGGCATCGCGGCTGATGATGCTCTGAAGCGGCATCGGCAGCGCGCCCGGGCTCTCCGGCGCGCGGTCCCAGGCATCGGTCCAGACCGAACGGAGCTGCCGCGCCGGTTTGCCGGTGCGGCCCTTCGAGCGCACCGCGTCGCGCGAGGATGCCGCGATCATCTTCTCGCGAAAGATCTCGGTGGTCTCGGCCTCGACGGTCGCAAGCCACACCGAACCGGTCCACGCGCCGGCCGCGCCCATGGCCATGCAGGCCGCCATCTGCCGTCCCGTCATGATGCCGCCGGCCGCCAGCACCGGAACGTCGCGGATGCCTTTGATCGCCTTGATCACCTCGGGCACCAGCACCATGGTCGAGACCTCGCCGCAATGGCCGCCGGCCTCGGTGCCCTGCACCACGAGGATATCGACGCCGGCTGCGACCTGGCGCAGCGCATGCTCCTTGGCGCCGACGAGGGCCGCCACCGGCACGCCGTGTGTCCTGCCCATTTCGATCATGGCCTTGGGCGGCACACCCAGCGCATTCGCGATCAACCGGATCGGATGGCGAAAGGAGACTTCCAGCAGCTCCAGCGCGTTCCTGGCGTCGAACGGCTGCGGCTGGTTGTCCGCGACGCTGGTCATTGTGAGCTCGATGTCATACTTCTTCAGGAGATCGCTTGTGTAGTCGCGGTGCTCCTGCGGCACGCGGGCCTCAAGGCTCTTCCAGGTGACATCCTTCTCGCCTGCGGTCGACATGTTTTCGGGGATCAGCACGTCGATGCCGTAGGGCTTGCCATCGACGTGCGCGTCGATCCATTTCAGCTCGCGCTCGAGTGTGTCCGGCGTATGCACGGTGGCGCCGAGCACGCCGAAGCCACCGGCGCGGCTGACGGCGGCAACGACGTCCCGGCAATGGCTGAAGGCAAACAGCGGGAACTCGATCCCCAGCATGTCGCAGATCGGCGATTTCATGGCTCCCTCCCGGCGGCCGCCCCGCGTTGCTGTTGTTGCTCTCTTGAGCGAATGCTCATCGACGCTAGATCATCGTCTTGCGCAATGCCAATCCGGATTTGATGGTGCATCTTGCGTGCACACGCCGTCGGCAGATGCGCGTGATCCAGGAGCTCCTCGGCAAGGTCAAGTTGCATGACACGGGCATGAGCTCCGCGCCTCGTGCAGATCGGGCGGCCTTGCCATCGGCCATTTGCGGGCTAATTAATGCAGACGCATCTTTTCGCCGGAGCCCATTGCATGACCGATGCCCCCGCCTACGTACCGCCCAAGGTCTGGACCTGGAATAAAGAGAATGGCGGGCAGTTCGCCAATATCAACCGTCCGATCGCCGGTCCCACCCACGATAAGGAACTGCCGGTCGGCCGCCATCCGCTCCAGCTCTATTCGCTGGCGACGCCGAACGGCGTGAAGGTCACGGTGATGCTGGAGGAGCTTTTGGCGCTGGGCCACAAGGGCGCCGAATACGACGCCTGGCTCATCAACATCGGCAAGGGTGAGCAGTTCGGCAGCGGTTTTGTCGACATCAATCCGAACTCGAAGATCCCGGCGCTAATGGACCGTTCCGGCCCCGAGCCGATCCGCGTATTCGAGTCCGGGTCGATCCTGTTCTACCTCGCGGAGAAATTCGGCGCCTTCCTGCCGAAGGACATCAAGACCCGCACCGAAGCTATGTCCTGGCTGTTCTGGCAGATGGGCAGCGCGCCCTATCTCGGCGGCGGCTTCGGCCATTTCTACGCCTACGCGCCGAGCAAGATCGAATACGCCATCGACCGCTTCGCGATGGAGACCAAGCGCCAGCTCGACGTGCTCGACCGGCGGCTCGCCGATAACGAGTACCTTGCCGGCAGCGAGTACAGCATCGCGGACATCGCGGTATGGCCCTGGTACGGCGCGCTCGCCAAGGGACTGGTCTACGGCGCCGGCGAATTCCTCTCGGTGCAGGACTACAAGAATGTGCAGCGCTGGACCGACCAGATCGCAAAACGTCCGGCCGTGAAGCGCGGCCGCATGGTCAACCGCGTCTCCGGCGATCCCGCAAGCCAATTGCACGAGCGCCACGACGCCGGCGATTTCGACACCAAGACGCAGGACAAGATCGGCGAGGCTGCCGCGTCGTAGGCGGTGTTCGCTTCACCTCGCCCCGCTTGCGGAGAGAGGTCGAATTCGATCGCAGATCAAATTCGGGTGAGGGGGAGTCTCCGCGAGTCCGACTGACACTGTTTTCCCAGAAACAGCCCCTCACCCCAACCCTCTCAGCGCGAGCGAAGCTCGTCGCGTCCCCGTAAGAACGGGGAGAGGGAGAGGCGAGACCTTACGCCATGCTCAGCTCGTGGCGTCCGACCACCATCCAGTGCACCTCGTCCGGACCATCCGCAAATCGCAGGTGGCGTACGTCCTGATACATCTCGGCGAGCGGGGTCCAGTGCGAGATGCCGGTGGCGCCGTGCATCTGGATCGCCTGGTCGATGATCTTGCAGGCGCGCTCCGGCACCATGGCCTTGACCATGGAGACCCAGACGCGGGCCTCCTTGTTGCCGAGCACGTCCATCGCCTTCGCCGCCTTCAGCACCATCAGCCGCATCGCCTCGATCTCGCAGCGCGCCTGCGCGATGATCTGCATGTTGCCGCCGAGATGGGCGATCTTCTTGCCGAAGGCTTCGCGGGTCAGCCCCCGCTGCACCATCAAATCGAGCGCCTTCTCCGCCTTGCCGATGGTGCGCATGCAATGATGGATGCGGCCGGGTCCGAGGCGGAGCTGCGAGATCTCGAAGCCGCGGCCTTCGCCGAGCAGGATGTTCTCCCTGGGCACGCGGACATTGTTGAATCGCATGTGCATGTGGCCGCGCGGCGCGTGATCCTGCCCGAACACGTACATCGGGCCGAGCACCTCGACGCCGGGCGTGTCGCGCGGCACCAGGATCTGCGACTGCTGCTTGCTCGGCGCCGCATCAGGATTGGTCTTCACCATCACGATGAGGATCTTGCAGCGGGGATCGCCGAGGCCGGAGATGTAGTACTTCTCGCCGTTGATGACCCATTCGTCGCCGACGAGCTTTGCGCTTGTCGAGATGTTCTTGGCATCGGAGGAGGCGACATTGGGCTCGGTCATGACATAGGCCGAACGGATCTCGCCGTTGAGCAGCGGCTTCAGCCATTTCTCCTTCTGCTCCTTGGTGCCGACGCGCTCCAGCACCTCCATGTTGCCGGTGTCGGGCGCCGAGCAGTTCATGCTCTCGGATGCCAGCGGGCTCTTGCCGAGTTCGGAGGCGATATAGGCGTAGTCGAGATTCCTGAGGCCCTGGCCGGTCTCGTCGTCGGGCAGGAAGAAGTTCCAGAGACCTTCCTGCTTGGCCTTGTTCTTGGCCTTCTCCAGCACCTCGAGCTGCTTCGGCGTAAAGCTCCAGTGGTCCTCCTTGGTCTCGCCCGCCTTGGCAAACTCGATCGACATCGGCTCGACGGTGTCGCGGATGAACTTCTTGACGTGGTCGTAGAGTGGCCGGACCTGGTCCGACATGCGCAAATCATTGAGCTCGTCGCCGGGATTGAGCGTGTAGTTGGTGGTGCGGGGAATGTAGGCGTGTTTTGTCATTGTTCCTCCCGGGTCGCTGAGATCGCATTGGTCCGAAGAATAGTCGCAGTGCGACGAAATCGCGAGCGCGTATTTTTTCACGCGACCATGCCACGTGATGGAATATCGCGAGGGCGTTTGAAATGTTGTTTGAAGGCTGTGGGCCGAGAGGTGTAGCCCGGATGGAGCGTAGCGCAATCCGGGTCACGTGAGGCTCGCTCTGTCCCGGATTGCGCTTCGCTCCATCCGGGCTACGGCATTCGATGTACGGATGGCTCACGCCATCCGATGCATCGCGCAGATCTTGTTGCCATCGAGGTCGCGCAAGTACGCGAGGTAGGCCTTTCCGGCCGAGCCTTCGCGAATGCCGGGCGGATTCTCGCAAGTCTTGCCGCCGCCGGCGAGGCCGGCCGCATGCCAGGCGTCGACCTGCTCCGGCGAGTTGCAGGCAAAGCCGATGGTGCCGCCGTTCGCCGCTGTCGCCGCTTCCCCGTTGATCGGCTTCGACACCGAGAACACGCCGGTCTTGGTGATGTAGAAGATGCGATGGCCGTCGACCCGGGCCGGCCGCACCTCGAGCGTGGCGAGCAGCTTGTCGTAGAAGGCCTTGGCCTTGTCGAGGTCGTTGGTGCCGATCATGACATGTGAAAACATTTGCCCGCTCCCTTCTGCACTTATTAAATGCGAACTTGTAGCCCGGATGGAGCGCAAGCGTAATCCGGGGGAGTTGCCCCAAGTTACACCGGTCCCGGATTGCGCTTCGCTCCATCCGGGCTACGCGGCCGAACATCAGAACGCCGTATAGCCGCCGTCGATCACGAAGGTATCCGCCGTGTGATAGGACGACGCTTTACTCATCAGGTACACGGCGATGCCGCCGAAATCGGATGCCTCGCCGAAGCGCCGCAGCGGAATCCGCGGCATCACGTTGGCGACGAATTTGTCGTTGGCCATGAGGCCAGCGGTCATGTCGCTCTTGATCCAGCCGGGCAGGATCGCGTTGGCGGTGACGCCATGGCGCGCCAGCTCGACGCCGAGCGCGCGCACCAGCGCGTTGATCGCGGCCTTGGTCGCCGCATAGTGCTCGTTGCGCGCGGTGCCGAAGATCGAGGCGAGGCTCGAAGTCGCAACCAGGCGGCCAAAGGGATCGCCGGCATTGGCGCGGTCGGTCATGTGCCTGGCGGCGGCCTGGAATGCGTGGAAGACGCCGTCGAGATTGGTCGAGAACATCGTGCGCCATTCCTCCTCGGTGCGCTCGATGAAGGAGCGCCGCCCGCCGCCGCCGATGCCGGCATTGGCAAAGCAGCCGTCAACCCGTCCGAAAATGTCAAGCGTCGCCTTCATCGCCGCATCGACCGAGGCTGGGTCGGTGACGTCGCAGATTCGGGTATCGACCTTGCCGGGCAGGCCGGCCAGGCTCGCGGCAGCGCTTCTGTTCTTGTCAGGATTACGTCCCCAGATCGAGACGTTGCAGCCCTGGCTGGCAAGCGCGTGCGCAATGCCGAGCCCGATACCGCCATTGCCGCCGGTGATTACGGCCACGCGGCCGGTGAGGTCGAAGAGGTTCATGGCGCGTTTCCCGTTTTTGCTTAAGGCGCATCAGCCGCTGCGCGCAAGATTGCTTGCTATGCTCTGATCACCATGGACAAGAGCGCGCCAAAAATCAAATATGCGCACCGGCAAAAGAAATTCCGGTCTGCGAAACATCGCGGGCGACAACTGACGAGGAAACCATGCAGTTCAAACATGTCACGCTCGATTTCGATGGTTCGGTCGCGATCCTGAGGCTCGACCATCAGGAGGTGATGAACGCGGTTTCCGTGGATATGCTGGGCGGTCTTGCGGAAGCGCTCGATACGATCGAGGAAAAGAGGGACGAGGTGCGCTGCGTCGTCCTGACTGGCGCGGGCCGGGCATTTTGCACCGGTGCGAATCTCCAGGGCCGCAACAACCAGTCGAAGAAGACCAAAGCCGGCCTGACGCTCGAGACCGGTTTTCATCCCTTCCTGCGCCGCATCCGCAATCTGCACTGTCCGATCGTCACTGCGGTCAACGGTCCTGCCGCCGGCGCCGGCATGAGCTTTGCGCTGCTCGGCGACATGATCCTGTGCGCGCGCTCGTCCTATTTCCTGCAAGCCTTCCGCCGCATCGGGCTCGTGCCGGATTGCGGCTCGACCTGGCTCTTGCCGCGCCTCGTCGGTCGGGCGCGCTCGATCGAATTGTCATTGATGGGCGAGCGGCTGCCGGCCGAGAAGGCGCTCGAATGGGGGCTCGTCAACCGCGTCTACGATGACGGCGTGCTGATGGAGGAGGCGATGAAGCTCGCGCGCGAGCTCGGCAGCGGTCCGACGGTCGCGCTCTCGCTGATCCGCAAGCTCTACTGGGACAGCCCGGAAAATTCCTTCGAGGATCAGCTCAATCTCGAATTCCAGTGCCAGCTGCGCGCCGGCGATACCCAGGACTTTCGTGAAGGCGTCGGCGCGTTTCTGGAGAAGCGCCCGGCGCAGTTCAAAGGCAAATGATCGAGGCGGAGCTTTCCCGCAGCGTCGTGCGTTGGTGCCCGGGCGCGACCGGCGCGACGGACGCAGCAAAGCTGTCGGGGGGCGCCAGCCAGGAAACCTGGCGCTTCGATATCGTGCATCCCGAGGGCCCGATCGGCGCGATCCTGCGCCGTGCACCGAAAGGCTATGGCGCGGCGCCGACGCGTGCGGCGGGCCCTGCGGCTGAGGCACGGCTGATGCAGCTCGCCTACGAGGCCGGCGTGCCATCGCCGCGCGTCATGCATGTGCTGGTGCCGGAAGACGATCTCGGCACCGGCTTCATCATGCAGCGGATCGAAGGCGAGACCATCGCCCGCAAGATCCTGCGCGATGACGAGTTTGCTGCGGCGCGGCCGCTTCTGGCGCGGCAGATCGGCGAGGTGCTGGCCGGTCTGCACGGGCTGCCGCTGTCAAAGCTGCCTGAGCTCCGGCACATGACGGCAACGAAGGAGATCGCTGAGTTCGAGCGCGACTATCGCAGCCTGGAGTGGCCCAAGCCCGTGTTCGAGCTGGCGCTGCGCTGGCTGCGAGAGAACGATCCCGGTCCTTCGCCTGAGGAGACGCTGGTGCACGGCGACTTCCGCAACGGAAATCTCATCATTGGTTCCGACGGCATCCGCGCGGTTCTGGACTGGGAACTCGCCCATCTCGGCGACCCCATGGAGGATCTCGGCTGGGTCTGTGTCAACTCGTGGCGCTTCGGCGAGATCGACAAGCCCGTCGGCGGTTTTGGCTCGCGCGAGGAGATGTTCGCCGGCTACGAAGCCGCCGGCCGCAAAGTCGTCCCGTCGCGCGTAAAATTCTGGGAAGTGATGGGAACGCTGCGCTGGGGCATCATGTGCGGCGGCATGATGCAGCGCTTTCGCGAAGGGCCGGACCATTCGATGGAGCGCGCCATGATCGGCCGCCGCGTCTCCGAGACCGAGATTGATCTGTTGCGGCTGCTTGCGCCGCGCGGGAGCTGAAGCATGCAGGACGAACCGACACCGCCCGAGCTGACCAAATCGGTCTCCGATTTTCTCCGCAACGACATCGCGCCGCTGATCTCCGGCCATCAGGCCTTCAAGCTGCGCGTCGCCATCAACATGCTCGACCTGGTGACGCGGCAATTGACCCTGGAGGAAGGCAGTGACGCTGCCGAAGTGACGCGGCTGCGCGCGCTGCTCGGAACGGACGGCTCGGTGACGGAGCTCAACCGCGTCCTCTCCGAACGCATCGCCAAGGGCGAAGTCGACCTTGCAACGCCGGGCCTCGCCGAACACCTCTGGCAAACCACGATGGACAAGCTCGCGATCGATCAGCCGAACTATGCGTCCTATAAACGAGAGCTGTCGAGAGACGGCTAAGCGCAGCTCCATCTTCCGTCATTGCGAGCGTAGCGAAGCAATCCAGAGCCTTTCCGCGGAGGCAGTCTGGATTGCTTCGCTGCGCTCGCAATGACGACGTTGAGGCAGAGGCGCGCACTCTCTCCGCATCGTCGTGCCCGGGCTTATCCCGGGCATCCACGTGGTGCTGCGCGGCGAAGCGTGGATGGCCGGGACAAGCCCGGCCATGACGCGACAATCCTACTTCCCCACCCATTTCGGCGGACGCTTCTCCGAGAACGCCTTCGGGCCCTCGATGTAGTCCTGCGAGGCCACCATCGCCTTGACCGCCGGATACTCCCGCTGCTGCTCGATCGCCTGCTCCAGCGAGACGCCAAGCCCCTTCTGGATGGTCTGCTTCGAGGCGCGGATCGACATCGGCGAGTTCTTCGTGATCATCTCTGCCCAGCGCAGCGCGCCCGCCAATGCCTCGCCCTGTGGCACCACCTCGTTGACGAAGCCGAGCTCATGGCCCTCTTTGGCGCTGACATGGCGCGCAGTGAGGATCATCCCCATGGCGCGCTTCAGGCCGATCTGGCGCGGCAGCCGGTGCAGACCGCCGGCGAGCGCGGCGAGACCGACGCGCGGCTCCGGCAGCGCGAAGGTCGCATTCTCGGAGGCGATGATCAGATCGCAGGCGAGCGCGATCTCGAAACCGCCGCCCATGGCAACGCCGTTGACCGCCGCAATGATCGGCTTGTCGCAGTCGAAACGCGAGGTGAGGCCAGCAAAGCCGCCCTTGTCCCAGCCGCGCTTGCCGCCCGCCGCCTGCCACTTCAGGTCGTTGCCGGCGCAGAACGCCTTGTCGCCGGCACCGGTGACGATCGCGACCCACTGCTCGGGGTCGGCGGAAAAATCGTTAAAAACCCGTTGGAGCTCGAAATGCGCATCCGTGTGCAGCGCATTGTAGACCTCCGGCCGCGACAGCGTGACGATCGTGATCGGCCCCTTGCGTTCCACCTTCGAAAATTTCAGGTCCATGGTCGCTCCCCGCATTTTCTCTTGAAGGAATATTGGTGCCATACTAGCGCGGCGGCACGGTTCAACACCATCGATTTGCGCAACGCGGCTTGCGCACCTCACACGCCTCGGCTTGCTTGACTTGCGCATGCGCTTCTCACCTTAATCGCGTGAAGCAGAGGCACGCGTAGCGCCTTAACGCAAACCAAAAATCATCCGGGAGAGAGCCGTGGATTTTTCATTGCCTGCCGATCTCGTCGCCTATCTCGGAGAGCTCGACCGTTTCATCGAACGCGAGATCAAGCCGCTGGAAGCGGCCGACGACAACATCCGCTTCTTCGATCATCGCCGCGAATGGGCGCGCACTGATTTCGAGAATGGCGGCCTGCCGCGGCATGAATGGGAATCGCTGTTGCGCAAGGCAAAGGATCTCGCGGATGCCGCCGGCCACCTGCGCTTTCCAGTCCCGAAGCAATATGGCGGCAAGGACGGTTCCAACCTCTGGATGGCGGTGATCCGCGAGCATTTTGCCGCAAAGGGGCTCGGCCTGCACAACGATCTGCAGAACGAGCACTCCATCATCGGCAATTTCCCGGTCGTCACCATGCTCGACCGCTATGGCCGCGACGACCAGAAGGCGATGATCGACGGGTCGATCAAGGGCAAGTACCGCATCACCTTTGGCCTGACCGAGCCCAACCACGGCTCGGACGCCACCCACATGGAGACGCGCGCGGTGCCGGCGACCCGCGACAACGTCAAGGGCTGGATCATCAACGGCGAGAAGATGTGGACCACCGGCATGCACGTCGCCACCCATTGCGCGCTGTTCGCGCGCACCAGCGGCAATGACGGCGATGCCCGCGGCATCACCTGCTTCCTGGTGCCGGCTAAAAGTCGTGGCGTCAGGATCGAAGAGTACATGTGGACCTTCAACATGCCGACTGACCATCCCCGCGTGAGCTTTACGGACGTGTTTGTGTCGGAGGACGCGCTGTTCGGCGAGGTCGGTCGCGGCCTATCGCTGGCGCAATGCTTCGTGCACCAGAATCGGATCCGTCAGGCGGCGAGCTCGCTCGGTGCCGCCGTCTACTGCATCAACGAAAGCGTCAAATATGCGCGCGAGCGAAAGCCGTTCGGCAAGGCGCTCGCCGAGAACCAGGCGATCCAGTTCCCGCTGGTCGAGCTCGCGACGCAAGCCGAAATGCTGCGCCTGTTGATCCGCAAGACCGCCTGGGAGATGGACCAGCTCACCGAGGAGCAGATCGAGCGCACGCTCTCTGACCGCGTCTCGATGTGCAACTACTGGGCAAATCGCCTCTGCTGCGAATCCGCCGACCGCGCCATGCAGGTCCACGGCGGCATGGGCTATTCACGCCACAAACCGTTCGAGCACATCTACCGCCATCACCGCCGCTATCGCATCACGGAGGGAAGCGAGGAAATCCAGATGCGCAAGGTGGCGGGATTCTTGTTCGGGTATATGGGGCCGGGGAAGCATTAGCCGTCATTGCGAGCGAAGCGAAGCAATCCTGAATCATTTCGGGGAGACGCTCTGGATTGCTTCGTCGCATCAGCGCAAAATTGCTTCGCAATTTTGTCGCGAGCTCCTCGCAATGACGTAGGAGAGAGGCGCGCATCTGCCTCCACACCGACATTGCGAGCGAAGCGAAGCGATCCAGAATCTTTCCACGGAGGCGGCCTGGATTGCTTCGTCGCTTCCGCCTTCGCTCTTCGGGCTACAGCGGACAAGTCGCTCCTCGCAATGACGATCAATTCACCCGCCGGTCCTTCCCCGCCCAATACGGCTCGCGCAACTGCCGCCGCAAAATCTTGCCTGACGGATTGCGCGGCAGCGCCGGCAGGAACTCCACGCTCTTCGGCGTCTTGAAGCCGGCGATGCGCTCGCGGGTGAAGTTGATGATGTCGGTGGCGGTCGCCTGCTTGCCGGGCTTCATCACCACGACGGCCTTCACGGCTTCGCCCCATTTGTCGTCGGGCACGCCGATCACGGCGGCCTCCGCCACATCGGGATGATCGTACAGCGCGCTCTCGACTTCGGCGGGATAGATGTTCTCGCCGCCGGAGATGATCATGTCCTTGATGCGGTCGTGGATGACGGTGCGGACACTCGGCAGCTTGTCCTTGATCTGATGAACGAGTGCGATGAACTCCGGTGCCACGAACAGCACCGGCGCCTTGCAGTCGCCGACGATGAAGGCGACCTCGGGTCCTGCGAGCCGCCAGTTCACCGGCGCCATCACCACGCCGGCCTTCATCGCGCCCATCAGCAGCTCGAAATAAATGTCGCTGTTCTTGCCGAGATAGGCGATGCGCTCGCCGTGCCTCACGCCCATCGCAATCAGTGCATTGGCGACCTGGTTGGTCTTGACGTCGAAGTCGGCAAAGCTGGTGGCGCGCCGCTCGAACTCAAAGGCAATGGCGTTGCCGCGGCTCTTCGCGCGCTCGCGCACCATGTCGGCGAGATTCGCCAATGGCTGTGTGGACATGTTTCTCCCGTGGCGTCTGTTTTTATGCCGCAGAGTGTGGCGTCATCCGTGGGCAAAGACAATACGGGGGAGGGAAGAGGCGGGTTTGGTGTCCCGGACGCGCTGCAGCGCTCTTTGCGCTGCTGCGCAGAGCCGGGACCTAGTCTGCTTCCATGTGTGAGGAGCTAGGCCCCGGCTCAGCAGCGCACCACGCCGCAAGCGCGGCGCGCTGCGCTGCGTCCGGGGCACGAGATCAGCCCCTTGCAGCCCGGTCCTTCTCGTTCTGCGCCATGATGCTGTCGCGGGCGGTTTTCCAGTCGTCGTCGCTCCAGTCGCGCAGCTGGTAGAAATTGCCGCCCATCGCGAGCGCCTGTGCACCGTCCATGGCGATGGTCTCGCCACTGATCCAGTCGCAGCCGCCGGAGATCAGGAACACCGCGAGGTTTTGCAACTCCTCCATGGTGCCGACGCGGCCCATCGGGTTCATCGCCTTGGTGCGCGCGCCGGCCTCGTCGCCGGGCTTGATGCGCTTGCTCATGCCCTCGGTCGGGATTTCTCCAGGGGCAATGGTGTTGAGGCGGATGCCGTAGCGGCCCCATTCGGCCGCGAGCGACATCGTCATGGCGTGGATCGCCGACTTGCTCATCGCCGACGGCACCACATAGGGCGAGCCGTTGCGCACCCAGGTCGTGGTGATCGAGACGACGTTGCCGGGCTGCTTCAAGGCGATCCAGCGCTTGCCGACCGCATGCGTCACGTAGAACGTGCCGTGCATGACGATGTTGGCGACCGCGTCGAAGCCGCGCGGCGAGAGCTCTTCGCTGCGCGAGATGAAATTGCCGGCGGCGTTGTTGATGAGATCGGTGAGGGGACCGTCGCGAAAGATGTTCTCGACCATCTCGTCGACGGCGAGCGCGTTGCGAATGTCGACGCCATGGCTGGTGACGCGGCCGCCATACTGATCCATCAGCTCGGTCGCGGTTTCGTCGCAGACGATCTTGCGCCGGCCGCAGATGTGCACCTCCGCACCAAGCTGGAGAAAGCGGGCCGCCATCGACTTGCCGAGGCCCGTGCCGCCGCCGGTCACGAGGATGCGTCGGCCGGCCAGAAGATTTTCCTTGAACATGGGCGTTTCCCCCGTAGGGATTGTTAGTTAATTGGTCGATTGACTAAATCCGGCCGCCGTCTTCCTGTAAAGCGGCACCGAACAAGAACAGGGGAGAATTCGTCCATGGAAGAGCGCGTCTCGATTTCGATCTCGGAAGGCGTCGCCGATGTTCGCCTGGTGCGGGCGGACAAGATGAATGCGCTCGATCAGGCCATGTTCGAGGCCCTTGTCGCTGCAACCGACCGGCTTTCGAAGGAAAAAGGCGTGCGCGCCGTCGTGCTGTCCGGCGAGGGCCGCGCCTTCTGCGCCGGTCTCGACATGGGGCGTTTTGCCGCCATGAAGGAAAAGGGCGGCAACGGAATTCCGGGTGGCGAAAATCGCGACCTCACCAAGCGCACGCATGGCCAGGCGAACTTCGCGCAGCAGGCGGTGTGGGGCTGGCGTCAGCTTCCGGTGCCGGTGATTGCCGCAATCCAGGGTGTCGCCTTCGGCGGCGGCTTCCAGCTCGCGCTCGGCGCCGACATGCGCTTTCTCACACCCGATGCACGGATGTCGGTGATGGAGATCAAGTGGGGCCTCGTGCCCGACATGGCGGGCACGCCGATCCTGGCGAGCCTCGCGCGCGATGACATCCTGCGTGATCTCACCTACACCGGACGCATCTTCTCCGCGCAGGAGGCGATGGCTTACGGCCTCGCCACCCGCATCTGCGACAACCCGCGCGCCGCGGCGCTGGACGTCGCGCGCGAGATCGCCGGCAAGAGCCCCGATGCGATCCGCGCCGCAAAACGTTTGCTGAACAATCTCTCCGTCGATCCCGGTCCCGCGCTGCTCGCCGAATCCGTCGAGCAGCAGAAGTTGATCGGCAGCGCAAACCAGATCGAGGCGGTGCGTGCCAATCTGGAGAAGCGTGCGCCGAGATTCGCGGATTGATGAGTTCTCCGTCATGGCCGGGCTTGTCCCGGCCATCCACGTTCTTCGCTCACCGCGACGAACCAAGAACGTGGATCACCGGGACAAGCCCGGCGATGACGACTAACCGGCTCCGTCGCTAAGCAACAAAGAAAAACAAACAAATGAGCGAAACGTCCCAATTCCGCGGCATCGTCTCCGGCGAGCGCCGCCGCGCCCACGGCGAGGTCGCCAATCGCGCCGACCGCATCGCCGCCGGTCTTGCCAAGATCGGCGTCCGCCAAGGCGATTGCGTCTGCATGCTGATGCGCAACGACATCGCCTTCCTGGAGGCCGCCTACGCCGCGATGCGGCTCGGCGCTTATGGCGTGCCGATCAACTGGCACTTCAAGCCGGAGGAGATCAACTATATCCTGAAGGACACCGGCACCACCGTGTTGATCGGCCATGCCGACATGCTGCACGGCCTGCGCGAGGCGATTCCGTCGGGTGTCATCGTGCTCAGCGTGCCGACGCCGCCGGAGATCCTTTCCAACTACAAGATCGATCCGGATCATCTGGCGACGCCGGAGTTTGCGATCGACTTCGAGCCCTGGCTTGCGCGGTACCAGCCCTATGACGGCCCAGTCGTGCCGCAGCCCATGAACATGATCTACACCTCGGGCACCACCGGCCACCCCAAAGGCGTGCGGCGCAATGCGCCGACGCCGGAGCAGGCCGCAGCCGGCGAGCGCATGCGTGCGATGATCTACGGGTTGAAGCCCGGCGCCCGCGCGATTCTGCCGGGGCCGCTCTATCATTCCGCGCCGAACTCGTTCGGCATCCGCGCCGGCAAGCTCGGTGGTGCGCTGGTGCTGATGCCGCGCTTTGAGGCCGAAGAGTTCGTGGGCCTGATCGAGCGATACAAGATCGACACCATCTTTATGGTGCCCACCATGTTCATTCGCCTGATGAAGCTGCCGGAGCAGGTGCGCAAGAAATACGACGTCTCCTCGCTGCGCCATATCATCCATGCCGCGGCGCCTTGCCCGGCCGACGTCAAGCGCGCCATGATCGAATGGTGGGGGCCGGTGATCTACGAGTTCTACGGCTCCACCGAATCCAGCGCCGTCACCTTCGCCACCTCCGGGGACGCGCTGAAGAAGCCCGGCACGGTCGGCAAGATATCGCCCGGCGCCGAGCTGCGCTTCATCGGCGATGACGGCCGCGTGCTGGGCGTGGGCGAGATCGGCGAGATCTATTCGCGCATGCCCGGGATGGCCGATTTCACCTACCACAACAAGCCGGAGAAGCGCGCCGAGATCGACCGTGACGGCTTCATCACCTCGGGCGACGTCGGCTATATCGACGAAGACGGCTACGTCTTCATCTGCGACCGCAAGCGCGACATGGTGATCTCCGGCGGCGTCAACATCTATCCGGCCGAAATCGAGTCGGTGCTCCACGCCGTCCCCGGCGTGCATGATTGCGCGGTGTTCGGCATCCCCGATGCGGAATTTGGCGAGGCGCTGATGGCGGTGGTGGAGCCGCAAGAGGGCATCGCGCTCGATGCTGGCGACATCCGGGCGCGGCTGAAAACCTCGCTCGCCGACTACAAGGTGCCAAAACACATCGAGATCCGTACCGGGCTGCCGCGCGAAGACTCCGGAAAAATCTTCAAGCGCCGCCTGCGCGATCCCTATTGGGAGCAGGCGGGACGGAAGATCTGACAGTCCGTAGCCCGGATGGAGCGGAAGCGTAATCCGGGACCTCTCGCCGCGGAGAGATTTCCCCGGATTGCGCTGCGCTCCCTCCGGGCTACGCGAACCCGCAAAGACGTGAGTAGCGCCATGAACCACGACCACGCAGGTCGTGTTATAAGAACGTGGTCATCCACTTCCGGATCATCCCATGGCTCCCGTCTCCATCCTGCTCAACCTGCTTTGGATTCTCATCGGCGGCGCCTGGATGGCGTTCGGCTGGCTGATCGCTTCCGTCATCATGGCCATCACCATCGTCGGCCTGCCCTGGGCGCGGGCGGCGTTCAACATCGCCGTCTACACGCTGCTGCCGTTCGGCTCGAAGGCGGTCAGCCGCTACGAGGTGACAGGCATGAGTGATGTCGGCACCGGCCCGCTCGGGGTGATCGGCAACATCATCTGGTTCGTGCTGGCCGGCTGGTGGCTGGCGCTCGGCCATCTCGTGACGGCCTTGGTCCTCGCGATCACCATCATCGGCATTCCCTTCGCCTGGGCCCATCTCAAGCTCGCGGGCATCGCGCTTTGGCCGATCGGCAAGGTGATCGTGCCGGCGTAGCTCTGGCGAGAAGCGCGAGCTGAAATTCGCCCCAAGTGTGCGCCGCCCCCAAGTTCATCTTGCGCTGCGACAAAAAACTTGCACACTCGGCCGGGCCAGGCAGCGGAGCTCGCCATGTCCCTCCAGACCGTAATATCCGACGCCGACCATCGCCCCAACCGCTCTGAGGACGTCCAGGCACTGGAGGCCGATGCCCGGCTGCGCGACGACATCCGCCTGCTCGGGCGTATCCTGGGCGACACGGTGCGGGACCAGGAGGGGGCCGAATTGTTCGATCTTGTCGAGCGCATCCGGCAGACCTCGATCCGGTTCCACCGCGACGAGGACCGGCTCGCCCGGCATGAGCTCGAGCAGATCCTCGACAGCATGTCGACGTCCGAGACGGTGCGCATCGTCCGCGCCTTCAGCTATTTCTCCCATCTTGCCAACATCGCCGAGGACCAGAACAACATCCGCCAGATGCGCGCGCGGACCGCCGCCAAGAACGGCGGCTCCGGTGTGCTCGCGGAAACGCTGGCCCATGCCAAGGCGGCGGGCTTCAGCGCCGACGCGTTGCGCAGCTTCTTCAGGGATGCCCAGGTCAGCCCGGTGCTGACGGCACACCCGACCGAAGTCCGCCGCAAGAGCACCATGGATCGCGAGATGGAGATCGCGGCCCTGCTCGACCGCCGCGAGCGGGTCGCGCTGACCGAAGACGAAGCTGCGGCCAGCGACGAGCAGCTTCGCCGCGAGGTGCTGACGCTGTGGCAGACCAATCTGCTGCGCCGGACCAAGCTCACCGTGCTCGACGAGGTCGCCAACGGCCTGTCGTTCTACGATTACACTTTCCTCCGCGAGGTGCCGCGGCTGATCAATGCGCTGGAGGACCGGCTGGAGGAGGGCGGCGAGCAGGCCGCAGGCGAGCTCGCCTCGTTCCTGCGGATGGGAAGCTGGATCGGCGGCGACCGCGACGGCAACCCCTTCGTCACTGCCGATGTGATGCGTGGCACGCTGCGGCTCCAGTCCAGCCGGGTGATGCAGTTCTATCTGAACGAGCTGCACGTGCTCGGCTCGGAATTGTCGATCGCGGCGCATCTTGCCGACGTGTCCGAGGAGCTGCGCAGGCTCGCGGAGCGCTCGCCGGACACCTCGCCGCACCGCAGCGGCGAGCCCTACCGCCTCGCAGTGTCCGGCATCTATGCACGTCTTGCGGCGACGGCCGAAAAACTTCAGGTCGAGATCACCCGCCGCCCGGTCGGCAAGGGCGCGCCTTACGAGAGCGTCAAGGAGCTTCAGGCCGATCTCGATGTGCTGCATCGCTCGCTGATCTCCAACAATGCCCGCGTCATCGCGCGCGGCCGGCTGCGGCTGCTGCGCCGCGCGGTGGATTGCTTCGGCTTCCATCTGGCCCGGCTGGATATTCGCCAGAACTCGGCCGTGCATGAGCGCACCATCGCCGAGCTGATGGACGCTGCGAACCCCGGCACGTCCTACCTCGCGCTCGGCGAAGACGCACGCATCGCACTGCTCAGCAATGAACTGCGCAGCACGCGCTCGCTGGTTTCGCAATTCGTCAAATACAGCGACGAGACCATGGGCGAGCTCAACGTCTTCCATGCTGCCGCGGAGGCGCATGCCAAGTTCGGCTCGGACGCCATCCAGCAGTGCATCATCTCGATGTGCAAGAGTATGTCGGACATGCTCGAGGTCGCCGTGCTGCTGAAGGAGGTCGGCCTCGTCCATCCCTCCGGCCGCAGCGCCATCAACATCGTGCCGCTGTTCGAGACCATCGAGGACTTGCAGGCCTCGAGCGGCATCATGGACCGCATGCTCTCGCTGCACGATTACCGCCGCCTCGTCGACAGCCGCGGCAGCGTGCAAGAGGTCATGCTCGGCTATTCCGACAGCAACAAGGATGGCGGTTTCGTCACCTCGGGCTGGGAACTCTACAAGGCCGAGATCGGGCTCGTCGACGTGTTCGAGCGGCATAGCGTGCGCCTGCGGCTGTTCCACGGCCGCGGCGGCTCGGTCGGCCGCGGCGGCGGTCCGAGCTACGACGCCATCATCGCGCAACCCGGCGGCGCTGTGAACGGTCAGATCCGCATCACCGAGCAGGGCGAGATCATCTCGTCGAAATATTCCAACGCCGAGGTCGGCCGCAACAATCTGGAGATCCTGGCAGCGGCGACGCTGGAGGCAAGCCTGTTGCATCCGCGCCAGAGCGCGCCGCGCCGCGAATATCTGACTGCGATGGACGAGCTTTCAAATCTCGCCTTTAGGGCTTATCGCGGTCTCGTTTACGAGACCGAGGGTTTTGTCGATTATTTCTGGGCGTCCACAGTCATCAACGAGATCGCGACGCTCAACATCGGCAGCCGTCCGGCCTCGCGCAAGAAGACCCGCGCAATCGAGGATCTGCGCGCGATCCCGTGGGTGTTCTCCTGGGCGCAATGCCGCCTGATGCTGCCGGGCTGGTACGGCTTTGGCAGCGCAGTCGAGCAATGGATCGCCGAGCATCCCGACCAGGGCATGCCGTTCCTCAAAGAGCTTTACAAGGAATGGCCGTTCTTCCGCATGCTGTTGTCGAACATGGACATGGTGCTGGCGAAAAGCTCGATCGCGATCGCCTCGCGCTATGCCGAGCTCGTGCCCGACGAAGCCCTGCGCGAAAAAATCTTCGGCCGCATCCGCCGCGAATGGCATTCCTGCATCGAGACGCTGCTCGACATCATGGGCCAGGACCGTCTGCTTCAGGGCAATCCGCTGCTGGAGCGCTCGGTGCGCCACCGCTTCCCGTATCTCGATCCGCTCAACCACGTGCAGGTCGAGCTGCTCAGGGAGCACCGCGCGCAGAACCCGGACGAGCAGGTGCTGCGCGGGATTCAACTGACGATCAACGGCATCTCGGCGGGGCTGCGGAATACGGGTTAAATCCAGGAGCCACGCGGCCGCCTCGCACTCAGTCGTCATGCCCGGGCCTGTCCCGGGCATTCACGTTTCTTCGTGCCGTGTGTCAAGACGTCATGGCCGGGACAAGCCCGGCCATGACGAGGAGAGGGGCTCTCAACAGAAATGCGCCCCCTGCGTCTCCACATAGACCGCATACAGCGACTGGCTCGCGGTCATGAACAGGCGGTTGCGCTTCTTGCCGCCGAAGCAGACATTGGCGCAAGTCTCGGGCAGCAGGATCTGGCCGATACGCGCGCCGTCGTTCGGCGCGAACACCTGCACGCCGTCATAGCCCGGGCCGACCCAGCCGGCGCCGACCCAGATATTGCCTTCGGTGTCGACACGGAGGCCGTCAGGGAAGCCCGACTTGCCCTCAAGCTTCATGTCGATCAGCCGCTTCGGGTTCGACAGCTTCGCACCGTCGATGTCGTAGGACCACACCACGTTCTCCGCTTGCGGATAATGCGTGATGCCGGTGTCGCAGACATAGAGCTTCTTGTAGTCGTGGCTGAAAGCAATGCCGTTCGGCTTGAACGGCTCGTCGGCGACCTTTGCCACTTGGCCGGTCTGTGTGTCGAGGCGATAGACCGCTTCCTTCTGGTGCGGCTGGAGCGAACCGGTATTGGCAAGCTTGCCCTCATAGATGCTGATCGCGCCGTAGCCGGGATCGGTGAACCAGATCGCCTTGTCGTTGGGATGCACGACCATGTCGTTGGGGCCGTTGAGCGGCTTGCCATTGGCTTGCTCGGCCAGGGTCGTGACCGAACCGTCGTGCTCGTAGCGGACGAGGCGCGTGCGCTCGGCGCTGATCTGGCGGCCCTCGGTGTCGAACGAGTTGCCGTTGGCTTCGTTCGACGGCTTGTGGAACTGCTCGGAGATGTGGCCGTCGTCGTCGAGATAGCGCAGCTGCCGGTTGGCGGGGATGTCGCTCCAGACCAGATATTGCCCCTGCGCATTCCAGGCCGGCCCTTCCGCCCAGAGGCAGCCGGTGTAGAGCCGCTTGATCGCGGTGTTGCCGACCTTGGCCTTGAACCGCTTGGGGTCGATCGCGACGATGTCGGGGTCGGGATAACGCTGCGGCTCGGCGTTGGCGCCGAAGTCGCGGGCGTCAGCCTTCGAGGCGAGCAGGGTGGATGCGGCCAGCGCCGCCGCGCCCTTGATGAGATCGCGGCGGCCGAGGCCGTCGCGCTCCGTTGCAATCGTGTCGTTGGGCTTGGTCAGTATTCTTGTCATGGTTTCCTCCCAAAATGTGTTGGGAGGACACCATCCGTCTGCAATCAGGCGTAAACCGGGGCGATCTCTGGCTGAGGCAGCCAGAGATCGCAGGGCAGGAATGCCGGAAATGCAGCTAGACGGGATCCTTACACGGGATCCCAGGGGAAGATGTCGGCTGAGCGGTCGAGCTTGTAGAACGAGCCTTTCAACGCGGGCATGCCGTGCTCCGCGATTGACTGAGGTGTCCAGCCTTCGCTTCGATGCACCGAACGAAGCGGCCTGTTCTGGCTGAACAGGAAGAGCTCGTTCATGCGCGCGCCGAAGATCTGCCCAGTGACGTCCTTGGCGGCATCGGAAAGCAGATAGGCGCAAACCGGCGCGATCTTCTCTGGCCCCATCTGTTTGATCTTCTCGACGCGCGCCTTCTCGGCTTCGGTCTCGGTCGGGATGGTGCCGATCATGCGGGTCCAGGCGAACGGCGAGACGCAGTTGGAGCGGACGTTGAAGCGGCCCATGTCGAGCGCGATCGATTTCGACAGGCCGACGATGCCGAGCTTGGCGGCGGCGTAGTTGGCCTGGCCGAAATTGCCGATCAGGCCGGAGGTCGAGGTGAAGTGCACGAAGGAGCCGGACTCCTGCTCGCGAAAAATCCGCGCCGCCGCGTGCGAGACGTAGAACGAGCCCATCAAATGCACCTTGATGACGGCCTCGAAGGCTTCGACGCTCATCTTGTGGAAGATCATGTCGCGCAGGATGCCGGCATTGTTGACGACGCCGTCGAGCCGGCCGAAATGATCGGTCGCGGTCTTGACGATCTTGCTTGCGGGAATGGCTTCCGCCACCGATTCGAAATTGGCAACGGCAGTGCCGCCGCGCTTCTTGATCTCCTCGACCACCTCCTCGGCGGGCGTGGCGCTGGTGCCGGCGCCGTCGGCGGCGACGCCGGGATCGTTGACGACGACCTTGGCGCCTTCCGCAGCGCAAAGCAGCGCGATCTCCCGCCCGATGCCGCGGCCTGCGCCGGTGACGATGATGACCTTGTCTTGCAGTGATTTCGTCATGTGGGTTCTCCGCTGTCGATCCGGTGTTTCTTACCTCGCCCCGCTTGCGGGGAGAGGTCGGATCGCATCGAAGATGCGATCCGGGTGAGGGGGACTCTCCGCGAGTCCGAGTGCGTGGAAGCGGCCCCTCACCCCAACCCTCTCAGCGCGAGCGAGGCTCGTCGCGGCCCCGTAAGAACGGGGAGAGGGAGAGGCAGGCAGCTCACTCATTTCTCGTTCGTAAACACGATCGTGCCTGATGCCGCGAACATGCCGCCGACGCCGTGGCACACCGAAATCTTCGCATTTGGCACCTGCGCCGGCGCAATGCCGCGCATCTGGCGTACGCTCTCCTGAAGCGCGTACATGCCGTACATGCCCGAGTGCATATAGGATAAGCCGCCGCCATTGGTGTTAAGCGGCAGCTTACCGCCGGGCCGCGTATTGCCGTCGGCGATGAACTTGCCGGTTTCCTCATGCGGCATGAAGCCGAGGTCGCCGAGACCGAACAGCGGCAGATGCGCAAACGCGTCGTAGATCATGAGATGGTCGACATCCCCATGCGTGATGCCGGCTTCCTTGAACGCGAGGGGCCCCGCGGTCTTGAAGGCGCGTGAGGAGTTGAACGTCTCCATCTGGCTCACCATCGGCGTCTCCACGCTCTCGCCGGTGCCCATGATGTAGACGGGCTTCCTCGGAAAATCCCTGGCGCGGTCGGCTGAGGTCAGGATCAGTGCGCCGCCGCCGTCGGTGACCAGGCAGCATTGCAGCAGCCGGAACGGATAGGCGATCATGCGCGAGTTAAGGACGTCGGCGACCGTGATCGGGTCCTTCATCATCGCCCGCGGGCTTTTCGCCGCCCATTCCCGCTGCACCACGGCCACCGAGGCGAGCTGCTCATGGGTGATGCCATAGGTCTTCATGAAGCGCAGCACGGGGATCGGGAACATGCTCGGCGGGCCGTAGACGCCGAACGGCGCTTCGAACTGGCCTTGCAGGCTGTCGGCAGGGATCGAGCGCGGCGCCTTGCCGATCATCGACTTGCCGCTCTCGGCATGTGTGATCAGCACGGTCTTGCAGAGACCGGCCTCGATCGCCGCGGCGGCATGGCGGACGTGCAGCATGAATGAGCAGCCGCCGACCGAGGTGCCGTCCACCCAGGTCGGCTTGATGCCGAGATAGTGGCAGACCTGCTGCGGCGTTTCGACCGCCGTGGCGAAGCCGTCGATGTCGGACAGCTTCAGCCCGGCATCGGCGATGGCATTGAGCGCCGCGTCCGCGTGAAGCTGGAGCTGCGAGGCGTTGGGGATGACGCCGAGCTCGGTGGTCTCGGCGGCGCCGACGACGGCAACCTGGTTGCTGCGCATGGTCTATCCCTTCGCCGGACGGAAGACGGGGAGGCTGATCGTGTCGTCGAGCTTCTCGAAGGCGACCTCGAGCTTCATGTCGAGCTCGAGCGCCTCCGGCGTCTGCGGGCAGTCGATGATGTTGCTCATCATCCGCGGTCCCTCGGCAAGCTCGACCACGGCGATCGCGTAAGGCGGCGTGAAGCCGGGTGCGGCGGGACGATGGTTGATCACGTAGCTGTAGAGGAAACCCTTGCCGCTCGCCTTGAAGGCAGAGACCTTGCGCGACGCACAGGACGGACAGAACGGGCGCGGCGGGAAGTAGACATGCGCGCAGGCATCGCAGCGTTGCAGGCGCAGCTCGCCCGCCTTGGTGCCGTCCCAGAAGTGCTGGGTCTCCGGCGTCGGTTTCGGTCGCGCGCGCTGCGGTTCGGCCATGTCGGCAAGTCCTCCCAAGGTTCAGGCTCCGAGGCCCGCCCGTTGCGATCTTGATGCGACAATTGACCATGGCGCGTCAACGGTCCAGCAACGCGCATGCATGCCATCATGCGCACAATGCTTGTATCGAACTAGGGCGGCGCTATAGATTGCGCGCGAAATATTCCGTGAGACAGACATGCCCGATTTTCCGACACTGGCGAAGCTTGCCGAAGACCTCGAGAGCGGCCGCACGACCTCCCGCAAGCTGGTCGAGGCCTGCCTCGACAAGATCGCCGATCCCGCCGGCGAGGGCCAGCGCGCCTTCATCCATGTCGACAAGGCCGCCGCGCTAGCCGCGGCGGACGCGATGGACGGCCTGCGCAAGGTCAACGCGGCGCCCTCGCGCTACGCCGGCATTCCGATCTCGATCAAGGATCTTTTCGACATCAAGGGCCAGACGACGCGGGCCGGCTCCCGCGCGCTCGACGACTCCGATCCGGCGGAGCACGATGCGACGACGGTCGCTCGGCTGCGCCAGGCCGGCTTCGTCGTGATCGGGCGGACCAACATGACCGAGTTCGCCTATTCCGGCATTGGCATCAATCCGCACTATGGCACGCCGAAGGGCGCCTGGAACCGGGCCCAGGGACATGTGCCCGGCGGCTCGTCCTCGGGCGCTGCGGTGTCGGTGCTGGACGGCATGGCGCACGGCGCGCTCGGCACCGATACCGGCGGCTCCTGCCGCATTCCCGCCGCCTATAACGGCATCGTCGGCTACAAGCCGACGCAGCGCCGCGTACCGCTGGACGGCGCGGTGCCGCTGTCGTTCTCGCTCGACAGCATCGGACCGCTGGCGCGATCGGTCAGTTGCTGTGCCATACTCGATGCCGTGCTGGCGAACGAACCGATCGTCGCGTTGAAGCCGCGCCCCGTGAAGGGCATGCGGCTGGCGGTGCCGACCACCATCGCGCTCGACGATCTCGACGCCGAAGTGGCCGAAACGTTCGAGCGTGCGCTGAAGTCGCTCGCCGACCACGGCGCCGTCATCGAGCGCATCGAGATGGCGGAATTTCACGACATCGGCCCGATGAACGCCAAGGGCGGTTTTGCCGCATCCGAGAGCTACGCCTGGCATCGCTATCTCATCGCCGCCAAGGGTGACGTCTACGACCCCAGAGTCTCCGTGCGCATCATGCGCGGCGAGGCGCAGAGCGCGGCCGACTATATCGATCTCCTCAACGAGCGCCGCTCGCTGATCGCGCGCGTCAACGCGCGCATCGCGCCCTATGACGCGCTGGTGCTGCCAACCACCGCCAACACGCCGCCAAAGATCGCCGACCTCGCCGACGACAAGGCGTTCACCACCGAGAACCTGCGCGCCTTGCGCAATTGCACTCTGATCAACATGATCGACGGCTGCGCCATCTCTCTGCCTGCACATCGCGAGGGCGACGTTCCCGTCGGCTTGATGCTGGCGGGTAGCGGTGGATCGGATCGCCGTATTTTCGAACTTGCTGCCGGCATGGAGGCCGTAATTCGTGTTTGACCTGACTTTCACCGTCGACGCCCAGGACACCACAACACCGCTGACGCTGGCGATCGACCAGGCCGTCATTGCCGGCTGGACCGGCCGCGATCCCGTCGCGCGCGACAAGCATATCGCGGAGCTGGAGGCCGTGGGCATCGCCCGGCCGGCCTCGACGCCGATCTACTACCGCGTCTCGGCGCGGCGGCTGACCATGGAAGACAGCATCGAATGCTGCGGCGGCGATTCCTCGGGCGAGGTCGAGTTCGTGCTGATCGGCTGGCAGGGCCGTATCTTCGTCGGCTGCGGCTCCGACCACACCGACCGCAAGGTCGAGGCCTACAACGTCACGGTCTCCAAGCAGATGTGCGACAAGCCGATCGCGTCGGTGCTGTGGGAGCTCGAGGACGTGATCGGCCATTGGGACAAGATGATCCTGCGCTCCTATGCCTGGATCAAGGGTGAGCGCGTGCTCTACCAGGAGGGCACGCTCGACGCGATGCTGCCGGTCGACGATCTCATCATGCGCGGCTTTGGCGGTAAGAAGCTGCCCGACGGCTGCGCCATGTTCGGCGGCACCTTCGCCGCCAAGGGCGGCATCCGCCCCGCCGACCGCTTCGAGTTCGAGCTGGGGGATCCCGTGCTGAAGCGGACGATTCGGCACGCCTACGACGTGGTGACGCTGCCGGTGCGGGGCTGAGGCGCCTCCGCCGCCATTGCGAGCGAAGCTCCCTCCGCCGTCATTGCGAGGAGCCCTTGCGACGAAGCAATCCAGACTCGTTCCGGGGAGGGACCCTGGATTGCTTCGCTTCGCTAGGAAGAAAGTGGTCGGTTCCAGATCAGAATCCGACCAGATGTGCTGACCCATTTTCGTTTACATCGGGTCGGCGCCTCGCCGCCGGTCCCAACTCGCAATGACGGGGAAGCAGTCGGAAATCGGGTGGCAGCAGAGGGGGCGTATTGCGAAGGTCGTAGTCATGACAGCAACAGCACGCAAATCATCCCATAAACCATCCGTCGACCTCGCCGCCCGCGTCGATGCCCTCGACTGGCCTCAAATCACCGGCGAACTCGACGCTCAAGGCTGCGCTGTCCTCAAAAGCCTGCTCACGCCGGATGAATGCCGCGCCGTCGCCGCGCTCTATCCGGAGGACACGCACTTCCGCAGCCGCATCGTCATGGGTCGCCACGGCTTCGGCCGCGGCGAATACAAATATTTCTCCTATCCGCTCCCCGACCTGATCGCGCAATTGCGACCGGCGCTTTACGCGCATCTGCAAGGCGTTGCCAATCGCTGGAACGAGGCGATGGGGATCGACATCCGCTATCCCACCGCGCATGCGGCGTTCCTCAAGCGCTGCCACGAGGTGGGGCAGGTGCGGCCGACGCCACTGCTGCTGCAATACGGGGACGGCGACTACAATTGCCTGCACCAGGACCTCTATGGTGAGCACGTGTTCCCGCTCCAGGTCGCGATCCTCTTGTCCGAGCCGGGACGCGACTTCATCGGCGGCGAGTTCGTGCTGACCGAGCAGCGCCCGCGCATGCAATCCCGCGCCGAGGTCGTGCCGCTCGCGCAGGGCGATGCGGTGGCTTTTGCCGTGCACCACCGCCCGGTGCAGGGGACGCGCGGCACCTATCGGGTTAATCTGCGCCATGGCGTCAGCCGGATTCGCTCGGGGCAACGCCACACGCTGGGCGTGATCTTTCATGACGCCAAGTAGACCAAGTGAGGCCGACGATTGACGGCGGATTTGTTCGACAGCCTTGCCGAGGCGCAGCCGTCGCGCGAGGAGATCGCTGACGGCGCCGCGTTGTTGCGCGGATTCGCCAAGCCGATCGAGCAGGAGTTGATCGCGGCCGTGCATGCGATCATTGCGCAGTCGCCGTTTCGCCGGATGACCACGCCCGGCGGCTATCAGATGTCGGTGGCGATGACGAATTGCGGTGAGCGCGGCTGGATCACCGATCACACCGGCTACCGCTATGATCCGATCGATCCGCGATCCGGCGCGGAATGGCCGGCGATGCCGCCCGTGTTCCGCGATCTCGCCCGCCGCGCGGCGGAGCAGGGCGGCTTCACGGGCTTTGCGCCCGATGCGTGTCTCGTCAATCGCTACGACCCCGGCACGCGGCTGTCGCTGCACCAGGACAAGGACGAGCTGGATATGTCCGCGCCGATCGTCTCGGTCTCGCTCGGGCTGCCCGCGACCTTCCTGTTCGGAGGCATGGCGCGCAGCGACAAGCCGCGCCGCTTCCGGCTGGTCCACGGCGATGTCGTGGTCTGGGGTGGTCCGAGCCGGCTCGCCTATCACGGTGTGGCGCCCCTCGCCGAGGGCGAGCACGCGCTGCTCGGGCGGCAACGGATCAATCTGACGTTCCGCAGGACGCGCTGACGCATTTCCTCCGGGCCATCTCTCGTCTAGGCTTGCTCCCTCGGGGGAGGCGGCGACATGACCAGCGCACAATTATCGGCCCAGGCCGGCGCGAGCGCCAAGCGCACCGGCCTGTATCTGGCGGTGCTGCAACTGGTGTTCACGCTGGGCTGGACGACTTATGTCATCTATCTGCCGAGGCTCGCTGCCGAAGTCGGTCTCGCGCCGACGACCGTCATTCTCATCCTGATGCTCGATCAGGCGATCTTCACCATCGCTGATACCGCGATGGGAGTAGCTGCCGACAAGATCGCGCCCCGCGTCGGCAGGCTTGGTCTGTTCGTAGGCCTGATGGCAGGCGTCTCCTGCGCTGCGTTCGTGGCGCTGCCCTTCGTGGCCGGCGCTGGCGCTGCCGCGCAAGGCGCGTTCATCGGACTGATCGTGGTCTGGTCGATCACCTCCTCGGCCTTGCGCGCGCCGCCGCTGACCCTGCTCGGCAGGTACCGCGCAAAGCCTCAGATGCCGTTGCTCGCGGCCCTGGCGATGCTGGGTTATGGGATCGCGGGCGCTGTTTCGCCCTATCTCGGCGTGGTCCTGCGCGACCACGACGCGCGATTGCCCTTCGTGATCTCCAGTGCCGTTTTGCTGCTCACGGCGCTTGCGCTGTCGCGGATCGAGTACGACGTGGCGCGCAACACCTCGCCACACGCGCCGGCAGAGGCCGCCAAGCCGCTCGGTCTTGTTCCGACCGCCTTCATCGTTGCGATGGTGGCGCTCGCGCTCGGCTATCAGCTCCATTTCGCCATGAACAGCGCGCCGTTCTACCTCCGCTTCGCCAAGCCCGACCAATTGCAATGGCTGATGCCGGTGTTCTGGATCGGCTTCAACATCGCGATGTTTCCGGCAAGCCTGGTCGTCAAGCACCGTGGCGGCCTGATCGTGATGGGCGCGGCCGGGTTGTTCGGCGCGGTGGCGATCGTAACCGCCGAGCTTGCCGGCAGCCTCAGCGTTCTGACCGCGGCGCAATTCCTGGCGGGCGCCGCCTGGGGCTGCATGCTGATGAGTGCGGTCTCCGCCGCGCTCGCGATCGGCGCAACCGGCGCGGAAGGCAAGGTGACCGGCCTGGTATTCTCAGCCCTCGCGCTCGGCACGTTTGCGCGGATGGCGGCGGTTGCCGGCGGCTTGCAGAAAATGCCTGATTACGCGCCGCTGCTGCACTGGGCACCGGTCGCCTGCTGGTCGGTCGCAGGCGCCGGCCTGCTCGTGATCGCGGCCGCGCGGCTTCAGGGTGGCCTGATCGGAAAAATTAACTCCTCATCCTGAGGAGCGCGCCCTTCGTGCGCGTCTCTAAGGAGAGGCCGAGATGCGGGACCCGGGTCTGCATGGTTCGAGACGGCGCTGACGCGCCTCCTCACCATGAGGATAATCAGGGCTTCGGCGGGTGAATGAACGCCCACGGACTCGCTTCGGAGTCCCGGGGCACCTCAACCGAGATCAGGTATGGCCCGCCATGGGCCAGCGCCTTCTCCATCGCCGCCTTGAACTGATCCGGCGCAGTGACCTGAGCAGCCGCAACGCCAAAGGACTCCGCAAGCTTGACGAAATCCGGGTTGACCAGATCGGACGCCACCACGCGGCCGTCGAACCGCTCGCGCTGGTCGCGGCGGACGTTGCCGTAGGCGTTGTTGTTGAACACCAGCGTCACCACGGCAATGTTGAACTGCACGGCGGTGGCGAGCTCCTGCACGCCGAACATGAAGCCGCCGTCGCCGGTGATCGCCACCACCGCCTTGTCCGGATTGGCGACCTTGGCGCCCAGCGCGGTCGGGAAGCCCGAACCGAGCGTGCCCTGGTAGCCCGAGGTGATGAAGGTGCGCGGCTGGTAGATCGGAAAGCCGTACCAGGAGGCGAAGCCGACCTGGGACAATTCATCGGTCACGATCGCATTCGCCGGCAGCACCTCGCGCAGGATGTTCAGATACGCCATCTGCGGCTGGATGCGCTGGATCTCGGTTTGCGCGCTCGCGGTGGCCTCGCGGATCTCCGCGCGGCGGCCGCTGCTCTTCGCATAGCCGGCCTTTTTCACGGCGGCGACGAGATCAGCCGTCCCGGCCTTGGCATCGGCGACCACCGCAGCGTCGGAGACGACCCGGCGCATCTCGGCCGGATCGATATCGATACGAACGGATTTCAGCCCGTTCGGCTGATACGGCCAGCGGAAGCCCGACGCAGGCAGCTCCGCGCGGGTGCCGATTGCAATCATCAAATCGGTCTTCGCCCACAGCTTGTAGGCCGCCGCCATGGTCAATCCGAGCTCATGCGCGTTGGAGACGATGCCGCGGCCGCTGCGGAAGGCGACCACAGGCGCATCGATCATCTCGGCAAGTTCGAGGATCTCATCGCTCGCCTCGATCGCGCCGCTGCCGACGAAGATCATCGGCGCCTTGCTGGTCCTGATGAGCGCGGCTGCCTGCTTGATCATATCAGGGTCGGGCAGGGGCGCCGGCAGGGGCTCCAGCACCTTTGCCGCCGCGGTATCCGCGCGCTGCGTGAAGACGTCCCAGGGCATCTCGACCGAGGCGGGGCCGCGCCGTCCCGACGTCATCTCCTGGAAGGCGCGCGCGACCACGGTCGGCGCGTTGCCGGGATATTCGATCCGGTCCGCCCATTTCACATAGGTGCGCAACGTTGCGAGCTGGTCCGGCATCTCATGCAGATGGCCGCGGCCCTTGCCCAGGAATTGCGTCGGCACCTGTCCCGTCACGCACAGCACCGGCTCGTTGCAGCCGTACGCGGTCAGCAGCGCCGCACTGGCATTGAGCACGCCGGGGCCGGGCACCACGCTGAACACGCCGGGCCTGCCGCTGGAGCGCGCATAGCCGAACGCCATGTAGCCGCAGGCCTGCTCGTGCCGGGCGCCGATCACCTTGAGCTGGGCCTGATGGAAGGCGTCGAACAGGCCGTAGACCTGCGCGCCGGGCAGTCCGAACACGGTGTCGACGCCGTGGGCGACGAGGCCGCTTACGATCGCTTCGCCGCCGGTGAGGGTGGTCATCGCATCATTCCATTCGTTCGTTGATCAGGCTTCGTCGACGACGCCGTTGCGCAAAGCTCCGATGCCCTTGGCTTCGACCTCGACGACGTCGCCCGGTTTCAGATAGCGCGGCGGCTCGAACCGCGCGCCTGCGCCGGTCGGCGTGCCCGTGACGATGATGTCGCCGGGCACCAGCGTGGTAAAGGTCGAGATGTAGTTGATGAGGTAGCGGAACGGGAACATCAGCCGGCTGGTTCGGTCGTCCTGGCGCAGCTCGCCGTTGACGCGTGTGGTCAGGCGGATGTCGGCGATCTGCGATTCCTGCGTATAGGGCACGAGCCACGGTCCGAGGCTGCCGCTGGAGTCGAAATTCTTGCCTTGCGTGACATTGAACTTGGCGTGGCGCAGCCAGTCGCGCACCGAGCCTTCGTTGCAGAGCGTGAGCGCCGCGATGTGATCGAGCGCCGCGCTTTCGGCGATGTGCCGGCCCGCCTTGCCGATCACCAGCACGATCTCGCCCTCATAATCGAGCTGCGCCGAGGCGCGCGGGCGCACCAGCGGCGTGTCATGGCCGACGAAGGAGCGGGGCGAGCGCATGAACATGCTCGGATATTTCGGCGCGTCCTGGCCGTCCCTGTACTCGGCGTTGCGGTCGGGATAGTTGACGCCGATGCAGATGATCTTTTCCGGCGCGGGCACCGGCGGCAGCCAGGTGATGTCACTGAGCGCATGATCCGGCGTGCGTCCGGCGGCTTCTTCCGCAAGGCTCGCGAGCTTGCCAGCGGCGATGAGCTCGCGCAGCGTCGGATAGTCCTTGGCGTGTCGCGCGGAGAGATCAACGATGCCGCCGTCCCCGACGGCGCCATAGTAGGTTGCACCCTTGATAGAATAGGTGGCGAGGCGAGGGAGGCTCATGGGCAGCTCACTATTTCTCGTCGTCCCGGCGAAGGCCGGGACCCATACCGCGTGATCTACCGGTCGTGCGCGATGACAATCCCGAACGACCAACCTTCGTCAAACTTCTCCCTGTGGTTATGGGTCCCGGCCTTCGCCGGGACGATGGGAGAGAGTTCTTAATTGTCACAAGCATCAATCCGCCACCAGTACATCGGCCACGAATTTCGGCTCGCGCATGGCTTGCCCCGTGAAGGGCGAGCCCTGCTCGAACCACGAGCGCGGGGCGGGTGCGCCCCACAGCGTCTGGCGGCGCGGGTCGCGCAGCGACCAGCGCAGCGGCTCGTGGTCGTGATCGCCGGTAAAGTAGTCGCTGGTGTAGAGCTCGAGCCGGTGGCCGTCGGGATCCCTGACATAGAGGAAGAACGCGTTGGAGATGCCGTGGCGTCCGGGGCCGCGCTCGATGTTCTTCACGAAACCCTGCGACGCCATCACGTCGCAGAGGTGGATGATGTTCATCGCAGTCGGCGTCCAATAGGCGAAGTGATGCAGCCGCGGGCCCTTGCCATTGGTGATGGCGAAGTCGTGGACGTTACCCTTGCGGTGCATCCAGGCCGCGGCGATGCGCCCGTTCGGCCCGTCCTCCTCGGCATATTCGGTGAGGCGGAAGCCGAGCCGGGCATAGAAATCGACGGTGTCCTGCACTTCGGCGGCGAAGACGTTGAAATGGTCGAGCCGTTGCGGATGGCAACCCCTGTAGAGATCGTAACGGCGCAGCAGATGCGGCCGCCTGTCCATCGTTGCATAAAGCTCGATCTGGAAGCCGAAGGGATCGGTGAATTGCAGCGTGCGCCCCTGGAACGGCTGGTCGACGAAAGCGTAGCCAAGGCCGTTCTCGGACAGGAACGCAGCCGCTTTGTCGAGATCCTTGTCGTTGCCGACCTTGAAGCCGAGCCGGTTGCAGGCGGGAGCGGCCGCCTTGCGCAGCACCAGCGAATGATGCTGGTGTTCTTCGGCGGCGCGCAAGTAAACGACATTGTCGTCGGCGTCCTCGACATGCAGGCCGACGGTGGTCTCGTAGAACTCGCGGCTGAGCTTCAAATCGGTCACGTCGAGCACGGCGTGGCTGGAGCGGATGATGTTGAACGGCGGCTCGAAGACGTGTTGCGGTACCGGCATTTGCGTTTCCCCTCGGAGTCATTCCGGGGCGGCTCGAAGAGCCGAACCCGGAATCCATCGTGCAGCAGAGTTGGTGGATGAATGGATTCTCAGATGCGCAATTGCGCATCTTAGCTCGTGCTCCGGGCCGCTGTTGCGGTCCCGTCGCCCGTCCCGGAATGACGAAGACTTACATTCCCAGTTTCTGTATCTTGTGCGTGCCCCGCGCCAGCGAGACGTGCTTGGTTTCCATGTAGAAGTCGAACGAGTAGTCGCCGCCGTCGCGGCCGATGCCTGATGCCTTCATGCCGCCGAACGGCGTCGGCAGATGGCGGACATTTTCCGAGTTCAGCCAGATCATGCCGGCTTCGAGTGCGTCGGCGACGCGGAGCGCCCGGCCCATGTCGTTGGTCCAGACATAACCGGTGAGGCCATATTGGATGTCATTGGCGATCTCGATCGCATCCGCCTCGTCGCGGAAGGACAGCACGGTGAGGAAGGGGCCGAACACCTCTTCCTGCGCGACGCGCATCTTGCCATGCGCGCCGGTCACCAGAGTCGGCTCGACGTAGTGTCCGCCGCCCGGGCCGTCATAGGCCTTGCCCCCGACGGCGATCACAGCGCCGTCCTGGCGCGCGACATCGAAATAGGAACAGACCTTTGCCAGGTGCCGCTCGTGGATCAGCGGCCCGATCTCGGTCGCGGGATCGAGGGGGTGGCCGACCTTCAGCGCCTTCACACGCGCGATCAGCTTCTCGACGAATTTCTCTGCAATGCTTTCCTGGATCAGCAGTCGGCTAGAGGACGTGCAGCGCTCGCCGTTGAGCGAGTAGATCATGAACACGACCGCATCGAGCGCACGGTCCAGATCGGCGTCCTCGAACACGATCACCGGGTTCTTGCCGCCGAGCTCGAAATGCACGCGCTTCAGCGTCGGTGCGCCCTGCTTCATGATGGCGGAGCCCGTTGCGCTCTCGCCGACGAAGCCGATCGCCTTGATTGCGGGATGCTCGGTCAGCGCCTTGCCGGCCTCTTCGCCAAAGCCGTGGACGGTGTTGAGCACGCCATCGGGAACGCCGGCCTGCTTGACGAGCTTCGACAGCATATCCGCGGTCACCGGCGACCATTCGGCCGGCTTGTGCACGACGGTGCAGCCGGCCGCAAGCGCAGGCGCAATCTTCCAGGTCGAGAGCATAAATGGCGTGTTCCATGGCGTGATCACGCCGACCGGGCCGATCGGCACGCGGGTGGAGACGTTCCAGTGCTCGTCGCTCGGCGTGTTCTGGCCATCGCGGGCTTCGCCGCATCTGTCGGCGAAGAAGCGGAAGTTTTCTGCAGCGCGGACCGCAGCCTTGGCCATGAAGCGATAGGCCTGGCCGGTGTCGATGCATTCGAGCACCGCGATGTCTTCGGCATTGTCCTCGATGGCGTCGGCGACCCGATGCAGCAGCTTCTTCCGCATCGCAGGCGCCATGTCGCGCCAGGATTTGAAGGCAAGCGCAGCGGCGGTGGCCGCGCGGTCGACGTCCTCGGCGTTGCCGCGGGCGACGCTGGCGAGCGTTGCGCCATCGACCGGCGACTTGGTCTCGAAGATCTCGCCGGAGATCGAGGCGACGGTCTTGCCGTCGATCAAATGGCCGATGCCGTCGGCGCGAAGCTTCTTGAGCAGCGGCGCGACACGGTCGCGGTTGGCCCGGAACTCATCGGCCTTCGGCGTGGGCTTATCCATGGGCGGCCTCCACTTTCAGGGCGTCGTGGATGTTGTTGCGCTTCCAGCTGGCGTCCTTGTCGTTGATCTGCATGTCGAACGACAAGGCGAATTTGCTGGCGGCAAAGACGGGATCGAGATGTCGGGAGAGCGCCTGGAAGACATGCTCGCCGGCTTTCTTACGGGTCGCAAGGTCGCGGCCCTCGCCGATGCGAAGCACCATGTCGAGAAAGCCGTAGTCCTGCCGGGCGTCGGCGATCGCATAATGCTCGCACCTGACAGCGCGGACTCGGATGCCGCCGAGCGGGAAGATGCCGGTCTCGACCGCGGCCTTGCGCACGACCTCGCACACCGCGCCGATGTCGAGGCGGCCCTCGAGATTGGCCGAATATTCGATCGTGAAATGCGGCATCGCGGTTTCACTCCCTGCATCTTTTTGTTCGTCAGGCGAAGTAGCAGCTCACCGAACCGTAGGCGCCATAATCGGCTTGAATTGTGTCGCCCTTGCGGGTCTCGATCGGGCGGATGAAGGATCCCGCGAGCACGATCTGCCCGGGCTCCAGCGCGAGACCGAACGGTGCGATCTTGTTGGCGAGCCAGGCGACGGCGGTGGCGGGATGATTGAGCACGCCGGCGGCAAGGCCGGTTTCCTCGAGTTGGCCGTTCTTGAAACAGAGCGCGCCGATCCAGCGCAGATCAGCTTCCGAGGGGCGGATCGGCCGCCCGCCGAGCACGATGCGGGCATTCGCCGCATTGTCGGCGATGGTGTCGAAGATCTTTCGAGTCGCCTTGGTCGCGGGATCGACGCGCTCGATCCGCGTATCCAGAATTTCCAGCGCCGGCACCACGAAGTCGGTGGCGTTGAGCACGTCGAACATCGTGCAGTCGGGACCGGAGAGGCGCTTGCTCATGATAAAGGCGAGCTCGGCCTCGACCCGCGTGGCAATGAAGCGCTCGGTTGGGACCAGCCCGCCGTCGGCAAAGAACATGTCGTCGAGCAGCACGCCCGAATCCGGCTCGTCGATGTTGAGCGCGCTCTGCATCGCCTTGGAGGTCAGGCCGATCTTGTGGCCCTTCACCACGCGTCCTTCGGCAATCTTGACATCGACCCACGCCTGCTGAATCGCGTAGGCATCGGCGATGCTGATGCCGGGAAAATCCTGCGAGAGCTGGCGGATCTGCGTGCGGGTCTTCTCTGCCTGGTGCAGACGCTTCGCGCAAGCTCGGATATCGTCGTTGGAAAGCGCCATGTGATCTTACAACATGTGATCTTACAAAATGTGTGATCTTACAGATCGTGGTGCCGGGAAGATACTTAACATGTTAAGTGAATGCGTCAAACACAATTTGGGCTTGCTGCACTGCAAACGTTTTGGGGTTTGAAGGCGGGGTATCATGGCGAAGAGACCGGCTGATCCAGCGAACGGGGGTGCACCTGCCGCGCGGCAGGTGCCGATGCGCGACTTCTCGCGCTCGCTGCCGATGTCGCTGCTCAGGGCGCGCGAGGCGGTGATGCGGCAATTTCGTCCCTCGCTGCGCGAGCACGGCCTGACCGAGCAGCAATGGCGCATTTTGCGCGCACTTGCGGCCATCGAGGCGGTCGAGGTCACGGAACTCGCGCGCACGGCGTTCCTGCTCGGACCGAGCCTGTCGCGCATCCTGCGCGATCTCGAGGCGCGCAATCTGATCGAGCGCAAGACCGCGAAGGCGGACCTGCGCCGCAGCATGGTCTCGATCTCGGAGAAAGGCGTGAAGCTGATGGCTTCCGTCGCGCCGTCATCGGAGGCCATCTATTCCGAGATCACGCGACGCTATGGCGCACGCAAGCTCGCCGAGTTGCAGGACATGCTGGCCGAGCTCGAACGGAGCCTCGGCGAACTTGGTGCCTCCGACGAGGCAATAGCCGAGGAGTGAACCCAGATATGCGCGGGCGCGCGGCGAGAGCGATGGACATCGCCGCGTTTTTTCGCTCAAAGTGCCGCGGAAGCCGATCTGTTCAAATCGGCGCCGGGACGGATGGCGCCACCCTTGCCGGATGGTGACGAAGGGTCCAACAACAAAGAAGGAAGGCAACGTGCCGAACAAGGTCAAGGAAATCTGGAAGTCGGGCAAGGCCGTGGTCAACGCGTGGCTCGCGATTCCCTCCGGCTTCTCGGCCGAGATGATCGCGCAATGCGGCTTCGACAGCGTCACGGTCGACATGCAGCACGGCGTGCAGGACTACCTGTCGATGGTGCAATGCTTCCAGGCAATGGACAAGCATCCGATCACGCCGATGGTTCGCGTGCCCTGGAACGAGCCAGGCATCATCGGCAAGGTGCTCGACGGCGGTGCCTATGGCGTGATCTGCCCGATGGTCAACACGCCGCAGGAAGCCAGGAACCTCGTCTCCTATTCCAAATATCCGCCGAAGGGCGTGCGCTCCAACGGCCCGATCCGCGCCGGCATGTACGGAACCGCGGGCTCCTACCAGAAGACGGCGAACGACGACATCGTGCTGCTGCCAATGATGGAGACCAGGACCGCTGTCGAGAACATGGAAGCGATCCTCGATGTCGAGGGCCTCGATGGCGTCTATATCGGCCCGTCCGACCTTGGCTTCTCCTACGGCCTCGAGCCGAAGCTCGATCGCACCGAGCCGGAGATCCTCGCGATCTACGACAAGATCATCAAGGAGTGCGGCAAGCGTGGCCTCAATCCGGGCATCCATTGCAGCGGTGCCGAAGGCGCCGCGCGCGCCATCAACATGGGCTTCAAGCTGGTGACGCTGTCAAACGAGGTCGGCCTGATGACGACCTACGCCAAGATGCAGGTCAACGCGACCCGGAAGGATTCCGCCGGGAAGGCGTGATATTCCTCCCTCTCCCCGCTCTTGCGGGGAGAGGGTCGGGGTGAGGGGCCTCTCTCAACAGGCACTGAACTAACGATCGAGCGCGCGGCTTGCCCCTCACCCGGATCGCACCGGTCGATGCTTCGCATCGCCGGGAGCGATCCGACCTCTCCCCGTAAGAACGGGGAGAGGTGAAGAAAAAAGACCAAGGAGACTCCCATGACCATCAGTCCCGTCATCCGCCTGCATCCCGATGATGGCGTGCTGATCGCGCGCGCCAGCCTGCCGCCCGGCACGGTGGTGGCCGACGGCGTGACGACGGTCGAGCGCATTCCCTCCGGCCACAAGGTCGCGATCAAGCCGATCGCGTTGGGCGAGCCGGTCAGGCGCTATGGCCAGATCATCGGCTTTGCGACGATACCGATCGCGCCGGGCCAGCACGTGCACACGCAGAATTGCGGCATGGGCGATTTCGCCAAGGACTACGCCTATTGCGCCGACGTCAAGCCGACGCCGAATTTCGACCTGCCGGCGACGTTCGAAGGCATCCGCCGCCCGGATGGCCGCGTCGCCACCCGCAACTATATCGGCATTCTCACCTCGGTGAATTGCAGCGCGCATGTTGCCAGCCTCGTCGCCGACGTCTTCAAGAAGAATCCGTTCAGCGGCGACAATCCGCTGGCCGACTTCCCCAATGTCGACGGCGTGGTCGCGCTGACTCACAAGACCGGCTGCGGCATGACCCAGAACGAGCCTTTGGCGCTGCTCCGTCGCACGCTTGGCGGCTATGCGCGGCACGTCAATTTCTCCCACGTCATCGTGCTCGGCCTCGGCTGCGAGGTGAACCAGATCGGCGGCCTTATGGAGGAGCAGAAGCTCGCGGGACGTCTGCGTGCGATGGACATCCAGGAGGTCGGCGGCACTCGCAAGACCGTGGAGGCGGGCATTGCCTTCGTGCGCGAGGCGCTCGCTGACGCCAACAAGGTGAAGCGCGAGTCCGTGCCGGCGAGCGAACTCACCGTGGCGCTGCAATGCGGCGGCTCCGACGGCTATTCCGGCGTGTCGGCCAATCCGGCGCTTGGTGCGGCGAGCGATCTGATCGTGCGTCACGGCGGCACCGTGATCCTGTCGGAGACGCCGGAGACTTATGGCGCCGAGCATCTGCTCACGCGCCGCGCCGTCAGCCGCGAGGTCGGCGAGAAGCTGGTCGATCTCATGCGCTGGTGGGACGCGTACACCGAGCGCGAAGGCGCCGAGATGAACGCCAATCCGAGTCCCGGCAACAAGGCCGGCGGTCTCACCACCATTCTCGAAAAGTCGCTCGGCGCGATGGCGAAGGCCGGCACCACCAATCTCGTCGACGTGCTGCGCTACGCCGAGCCGGTGACCAAGAAGGGTTTTGTCTTCATGGACACGCCCGGCTACGACCCGGTCGCTGCGACCGGGCAGGTCGCCGGCGGCGCCAACCTCGTCTGCTTCACCACAGGCCGCGGCAGCGTGTTCGGCTGCAAGCCGGCACCGTCGATCAAGCTCGCCACCAACACGCCCATGTACAAGCGCATGGAAGACGACATGGACGTAAATTGCGGCACCATCCTCGAAGGTGCGGAGAGCGTCGAGCAATGCGGCCAGCGCATCTTCGAGCTCATCCTGAAGACCGCCTCCGGCCAGCCGACCAAGAGCGAGAGCTTTGATTTCGGCGGCGCTGAGTTCGCGCCCTGGGTGCTTGGCGCGACCATGTGATCGCGCTTTCCGCGCGGCGGCGCATCGGTACAACCAGAGGCCGTCAAAAATCGGTAACCGAGGGATGCGCTGCTGCGGCGAATGCAGGCGACTACGTAATGTTACGGAGGCGAGATACTCCCACGAAAATTCCCTGGCTCATGCCTGATTAACAATGTTGCCCTAAGCAGGAGACGATGCGGCTCCACAGTGCGGTGGGGCCGAGCGTTGAAGGATCGGAGCAAGATGGTGCACGCGATACGTCCCACCGGGGTGGAAAGTCTCCTCGGTGAGGAAGAGTTGATCGTGTCGAAGACCGATCTCAAGGGCCGGATTACCTACGCCAACGACGTCTTCATTCGCATGGCGAAATACTCCTATGCCGAGCTGATGGGCGCGCCCCACAGCCTGATCCGCCATCCCGACATGCCGCGCTGTGTCTTCAAGCTGCTCTGGGACACCCTAGGGGCCGGGCAGGAGATCTTCGCCTATGTCGTCAACCTGGCGAAGGATGGCAGCCACTATTGGGTGTTCGCTCACGTCACGCCGACCATCGACGAAGTCGGCAAGGTCGTCGGTTATCACTCCAATCGCCGCAAGCCCGATCTCGCGCAGATCGAGCGCATCAAGCCGATCTACAAGACGCTGTGCGCCGAAGAGGCGCGCCACGCCAACGCCAAGGACGGCATGCGTGCGAGCTTCGAGATAATGGTCGGCCTGCTCAAGCAACAAGGTGTCGGTTACGATGAATTTGTGCTCTCTCTCTAAGGCGCAGGGAGCGACCGCACTTGCGTGCCTTCTCGCCACCATCGCGTTCGTCTTCTCCTTTGTCGGCCTGACCGGATTTCCTGCCGCTGCCCTGCCTGGCGCGACCGTGCTGCTGCTAGGCTACGCCGTGTGGTGCCAGCGCCGCACGGCCGTCGCCGTCGATGAGGTGGCCGAAGTGTGCCGCGGGGCTGCGCGTGGCGATCTCGAAGTGCGCATCCTCAGCGACCGGCAAGCCGGACGGATCGGGGCGGTTCAGAAGTCGGTCAACGATATGCTCGACATCACGGACGCCTTCGTCCGCGAGGCATCGGCGTCGATGGACTACGCCAGCCGGGGCAAGCATTTCCGCAAGATTCTTGCGCGGGGGCTTCCCGGCTCCTTTCGCCGTTCGGCGGGCGTCATCAATTCCGGCACCGAGAGCCTTGGTCATCGCGTCGTCGAGATCGGCGACCTTGCCAGGACATTCGGCACGCATCTGGACCAGATCGCAGGTGGCCTGATGAGCGCGGCGACGGATCTCGAGGGCGACGCCGGCCGGATGGCGGCGGCGGCCGAGAAGACCAGCCGCCAGACCTCCGGCGTGCGCAGCGCGTCCGACCAGGCATCGAGCAACGTTGCGACGGTCGCGAGCGCGGCCGAACAGCTCGCGGCCTCAATCGCCGAGATCAGCCGTCAGGTTGCCAGTTCGACCGAGAGCACGGGGCGTGCCGTGATCGAAGCCAATCGCGCCGGCAGCGAGATCCGCACGCTTGCCGATGCGGCGATGCGGATCGGCGACGCTGTCAAGCTGATCAGCGAAATCGCCGAGCAAACCAACCTTCTCGCGCTCAACGCCACCATCGAGGCGGCCCGCGCCGGCGAAGCCGGTCGCGGCTTCGCTGTAGTGGCTTCCGAGGTCAAGAGCCTCGCCAACCAGACTGCGAAGGCGACCGAGGAGATCAGCGCCAAGGTGGGCGAGATGCAGCAATCGACGACCACTTCGGTCACCGCCGTCGAGGCTATCGCGCAGACCATCGGCGAAATCGACGGGATCACCGCCTCGATTGCGGCCTCCATCGAGCAGCAGGGTGCCGCGACCCGCGAAATTGCCCGCAATGTGCAGGAGGCCTCGGCCGGCACCTCGCAGGTGTCCTCCAATGTCACGGGCATCAGCGAAGCCGCCGCCGATACGGGGCGCGTCGCGAGCCGCGTCAACTGCGCCTCCGAACGCGTCCATGGCGAAGTCGAGACGCTGCGGCGCGAGGTGACGCAGTTCCTGCAACGGCTGACGTCGGCGGCGTAATATTGCCCCACCCAACGCTGTCGTCCCGGACAAGTGCGCCTTAAGCGCGCGCCGATCCGGGACCGCAGCGCGAGCGCTTGCGCTCGTCGCGATAACCACAGGATTGAATTTGGCGAAGACAGGTTAACCCAGGTCTGGCGCCACAACTCATCCCGGTGGTTATGGATGCCGGCTTTCGCCCGGACGACGAAGTGATACTTCGTAGGCACGTGCTGCCCGTTGTTAGTGCTTGATCGCGATCACCAGCGGTGTTCTGCTCAAAAAAGCTGCTGGAGTACCGCAACCCGTGTCGATCTACGTCGCATTACACCACGTCACACACTACAAATACGACCGTCCGATCGATCTTGGCCCGCAGACCATCCGGCTGCGGCCGGCGCCGCACACGCGCACGCCGATCCTGAGCTATTCGCTCAAGGTCACGCCATCAAATCATTTCGTGAACTGGCAGCAGGATCCGCAAGGCAACTGGCTGGCGCGCTACGTCTTCCCGGAGAAGACCACCGAACTGAAAATCGAGGTCGATTTCACGGCGCAAATGACCGTGGTCAATCCGTTCGACTTCTTCGTCGAGCCCTATGCCGACAGCTTTCCGTTCGAATATCCGCAGGACCTGAAGACGGAGCTCGCGCCTTATCTCGAGACCATCAAGCCCGACCGCCTGTTCGCAAAATATCTTGACTCGCTCCCGCACGAAGCTCCGAACACCGTCAACTTCCTGGTCGATCTCAACAGGGAGCTACGCGAGAGAATTCGCTACGTCATCCGTATGGAGCCGGGCGTGCAGACGCCCGAGGAGACGCTGTCGTCCTCTGCCGGCTCATGCCGCGACTCCGCCTGGCTGCTGATCCAGGCCTTCCGCCATCTCGGGCTCGCTGCCCGTTTCGTCTCCGGCTACCTGATCCAGATCCGTCCCGACATCGATCCGATCGAGGGACCGCCGGAGGTCGAGAACGACTTCACCGATTTGCACGCCTGGGCCGAGGTCTACCTGCCCGGCGCAGGCTGGATCGGATTCGACGCCACCTCCGGCATGCTCGCGGGCGAGGGGCACATCCCGGTCGCCGCGACGCCGCACTACCGCTCCGCAGCCCCGATCTCGGGCGGCGCCGGCTTTGCCGAGGTCGAGTTTGCCTTCGACATGAGCGTCCGGCGCATCCGTGAGGCGCCACGCATCACAAAGCCGTTCTCCGACGAATCCTGGACCCGGCTCAACGATCTCGGCGAGCAGGTCGACGGCGATCTCGCCGCGCAGGATGTGCGGCTCACCATGGGCGGCGAGCCGACCTTCGTCTCGGTCGATGATCTGGAAGCGGCGGAATGGAACACCGAGGCGGTCGGTCCGACCAAGCGCGCGCTTGCCGATGATCTGATCCGCCGCCTGCGCACGCGCTTTGCGCCCGGCGGCCTGCTGCACTACGGCCAGGGCAAATGGTATCCCGGCGAAAGCCTGCCGCGCTGGGCGTTCGGTCTGTACTGGCGCAAGGACGGCGTGCCGATCTGGAAGAATGCCGATCTGATCGCCAAGATCGAAAATCCGCGGCGCGCCGGCGTCAAGGACGCCGAAGCGTTCATGCAAGGCACGGTGGCACGGCTCGGGCTCGATCCCGGCTACATCATGCCGGCCTATGAAGATCCAGCCTACTGGTTGCAGAAGGAGGGGGAGCTTCCGGTCAACGTCGATCCCTCCGACTCCAAGCTGTCCGATCCGGAAGCGCGCGCGCGTATGGCGCGAGTGTTCGACGAGGGGCTGAACACGCCAAAGGGCTTCGTGCTGCCGGTGCAGCGCTGGAACGCGGAGGCGCCGCGCTGGCGCAGCGAGCGCTGGAATCTGCGTCGCAACCATCTGTTCCTGATGCCCGGCGATTCCCCGCTCGGCCTGCGATTGCCGCTCGCCGCGCTCGAATATGTGCCGCCCAATCGCTATCCCTACATCGTCGAACAGGATCCGATGGAGCCGCGGACCAAGCTGCCGGTATTCGGCCGCATGCAGCGCCTGGAAGCGCCGGCATCACGGCTCGCGCCGGAAACTCCCGATGCGCCGGAGCCGGTCCGCACCGCGATATCGGTCGAAGTCCGCGACGGTGTGCTCTGCGCCTTCATGCCGCCGGTCGAGCGGATCGAGGATTATCTCGAGCTGGTCGCAGCCCTCGAAGCCACCGCCGAGGAGATGCAGCTCCAGGTCCATGTCGAAGGCTATCCACCGCCGTTTGATCCGCGCATCGACGTCATCAAGGTGACGCCTGACCCCGGCGTGATCGAGGTCAACGTCCAACCGGCAAAGAACTGGCACGAGGCGGTCGACATCACCGTTGGGCTCTACGAGGATGCCGCCAAAAATCGTCTCGGCGCCAACCGCTTCCTGGTAGACGGCCGCCACACCGGCACCGGCGGTGGCAATCACGTCGTGGTCGGCGGCTCCAGCCCGCAGGATTCTCCGTTCCTGCGCCGCCCTGATCTGCTCAAGAGCCTGGTCCTGTACTGGCAGCGTCATCCGTCGCTGTCCTATTTCTTCTCCGGCCTGTTCATCGGTCCGACCAGCCAGGCGCCGCGCATCGACGAAGCCCGCCACGACAGCATCTACGAGCTCGAGGTCGCGCTCTCGCACGTGCCGCCGCCGGGTTACCAGGCGCCACTGTGGCTGGTGGACCGGCTGTTCCGGCACCTGCTCGTCGACATCACCGGCAATACCCACCGCGCCGAGATCTGCATCGACAAGCTCTATTCGCCGGACGGCCCCACGGGGCGGCTCGGCCTCGTTGAATTCCGCGCGCTCGAAATGCCGCCCGATCCGCGGATGTCGCTGGCCCAGCAGCTCCTGATCCGCGCACTGATCGCAAAGCTGTGGCGCGAGCCGCAAGCCGGCAAGTTCGTGCGCTGGGGCACCGCGCTGCATGACCGCTTCATGCTGCCGCACTTCATCTGGGAAGACTTTCTGGACGTGCTGTCGGAGCTGCAGCAGTCCGGCTATCCGTTCGAGCCGGAATGGTATCTGGCCCAGCTCGAATTCCGCTTCCCCGCCTTCGGCCGCGTCCATCATGGCGGCGTGACGCTGGAATTGCGCCAGGCGCTGGAGCCCTGGCACGTGCTCGGCGAGGAGGGCTCGGCCGGCGGCACGGTGCGCTACGTCGATAGCTCGGTCGAACGGCTCCAGGTCAAGGCGGAAGGCTTCGTCGAGGGCCGCCATGTCATAACCTGCAATGGCCGGCGCCTGCCGATGGCCTCGACCGGCCGCTCGGGCGAAGCCGTCGCCGGCGTCCGTTTCAAGGCCTGGCAGCCGGCCTCCGGCCTGCACCCGACCATTCCGGTTCATGCGCCCTTGACCTTTGATCTGATCGACACCTGGAACGGCCGCTCGCTCGGCGGCTGCGTCTATCACGTCGCCCATCCCGGCGGCCGCAGCTACGACACCAAGCCCGTCAACACCTACGAGGCCGAGGCGCGGCGGCTGGCGCGCTTCCAGGACCATGGCCATACGCCGGGCCCAATCCGGCCGCCGCCGGAGGAACGCACAAATGAGTTTCCGCTGACCCTCGACTTGCGAACGCCGCTCCTGCAATGAGTATGGGGGTAGGGCAAGGAGACTCGCATGGGCGAGGGCGCAGCCGAAGAGAACGATCAGGCGGGCAGGGCGTCCGGCCAGCGCCGCGTCGCGCAATGGGTCCGCGACTATAGCCCTCTGCCCGGCATCCCCGACGAGTTCCTCGGCCCCGACGGGGCCCCGCGCGCGGTCTGGAGCCGCTTCCTCGATCCCTTCGGCGCGCTCGCGCCCGACGAGATCGAACGGCGCTTCGCCATGGCCGATCGGCATTTGCGCGAGGCGGGCGTTACTTACCGCGCACCGGGCGATACCGCCGACCGAATCTGGCCGCTCAGCCATCTGCCGCTGCTGATCGACGAGGCCGACTGGCGCCAGCTCACCGCCGGCATTAAGCAGCGCGCCGAGCTGCTTGAGCTGGTGCTGCGGGACATCTATGGCGAGGGACGGCTGGTTGCCGAAGGCGCGCTGCCCGCGGCCGCGATCGCCGGCAGTGCCGAATACCTGCGGCCCGTCTGCGGCGTCCCGCCGCCCGGCGGGCGTTATCTCTCGATCTATGCCGCCGATGTCGGCCGCGGGCCCGACGGCCGCTGGTGGGTGCTCGGCGACCGCACGCAGGCGCCGTCGGGTGCGGGCTATGCGCTGGAAAACCGCCTGGTGCTCTCGCGCGCCTTCTCCGATCTTTACAAGTCGATGAACGTGCCGCGCGTGGCGTCGTTCTTCGAGGCATTTCGCGACTCGCTTCGCGCCAGCGCGGACCGCGACGAGCCGCGCATCGGCGTGCTCTCGCCCGGCAGCTTCAGCGAGACCTATTTCGAGCATGCGACGCTGGCGCGCTATCTCGGCTTCCTGCTGGTCGAGGGCGACGATCTTGCCGTCAGCGACAACCGCGTTCACATCCGCACTGTCGCAGGGCTCAAGCGGCTCGACGTGCTCTTGCGCCGCGTCGATTCCAACTCGCTCGATCCGCTTGAGCTCGATGCCTCCTCGCGGCTGGGTGTGCCCGGCCTGATCGATGTGCTGCGCAAGGACGGGGTCGTCGTCGCCAACATGCCCGGCTCCGGTGTGCTGGAGGCCCGCGCGCTGCTCGGCTTCCTGCCGGCCCTGAGTCGCCGCCTGCTTGGCGAAGAGCTGAAGATGCCGCATATCGCGACCTGGTGGTGCGGCCAGCGCTCGGCGCGCGAGGAGGTGCTGTCGCGGCTCGACGAGGTCGCGATTGAAGGCGCCTATCGGCGCGGCGTTCCCGGCTTCGATACCAGCGGGCCGGTGCTTGCGAGTGAGCTCGATGCAAGCGGCCGCCGGCGCCTGGTCGATTCCATCAATGCGCGCGGCATGGACTATGTCGGCCAGGAGGTGGTGCGGCTCTCGACCATGCCGGTCTGGGAGCACGGGCAGCTCACGCCGCGCCCGTTCGTGCTGCGCGTGTTCGCGGCCGCGACGGCCGATGGCTGGACCATCATGCCCGGCGGCTTCTGCCGGATCGCCGAACAGGCCGATGCGCGCGCGGTGTCGATGGGCGACGGCGCGCGCGCCGCCGATGTCTGGGTCGTCTCTGATAAGCGGGTCTCGACCGCGACGCTGCTGCCGACGACCGACAAGGTCCGGATCCGCCGCATCGCGGGCGTGCTGCCGAGCCGGGCGGCCGACAATCTGTTCTGGCTCGGCCGCTATCTCGAACGCGCCGAGGCGACGCTGCGGCTGGTGCGCGCCTTGAGCTCGCCAAGCGGGCCCAACAAGGGCACCTCGGCCACGATGCAGTCGATCGAACGCATCCAGCGCATGCTGGTGCCGTGGGGCGCGATCTCGCAAGCCTCGCGCGCGGCAGCGGGGCGCATCGCCGCCGAAGCGCTGCAGAGCGCCGAGCGTCCCGGCTCGGCGTTGTCGCTGGTGCGCGCGGCACAGCGTACGGCGACTTCCTTGCGCGAGCGGCTGTCGCCGGATGCCTGGCAGGTCATTACCGAAATGGCCGAGCGGCTGGCTTACGAGGTCGAGGACGACGACAGCGTGCTGAGCGCCGCGGAGCTGACCTTGCAGGAGCTTGCGAGCTTTGCCGGCCTTGCGCAGGAGAACATGAACCGAGCCGCAGGCTGGCGCTTCCTCGATATCGGCCGCCGCGCCGAGCGCGCTATCAACACGACGCGCTTCGCCCGCCAGTTCGCCTATGACGAGGCCGGCGACGAGGATCTCGATATCCTGCTGACGCTGGTGGATTCACAGATCACTTACCGCTCGCGCTATCTGCTGGCACCGATCCTGGCTCCGGTGCGCGACCTTGCGGTGCTCGATGGCTACAACCCGCGTTCGGTCGCGTTCCAGGTGACGATGCTGAACGAGCACATCGCGGCGCTGCCGAGCCTGAAGGAACACGGCCTGATCGAGCGGCCGCAGCGGCTCGCGGTCGCGGTGCAGGCGATGCTGGCGACCGCCGAGGCCGAGAAGCTCGAGGTCAAGACGCTGTTCGCGCTGGAGCAGGACCTGCTCAGCCTTGCCGAGGCGATCGGGCTGCACTATTTCCCGCACGGTCCCAATGCCAGCCGTCCGGAAAAGCTGACGGGGCTGGCGTGATCTACGATATCCGTCACGTCACCACCTACGAATATGAGAATCCGGTCAGCTTCGCGCGCTGCACGTTGCGGCTGGAGCCGAGGAGCGGCGGCGGCCAGGAGCTGATCTCGCACAATGTCGAGATCCGGCCGCGCCCGGCGGAGCGCAACGTTCGGCGCGATTTCTTCGGCACGCTGACCGAGAGCGTGGTGATCGAGGCCGCGCATCGGACCTTGCGGATCGACTCGCGCTCGCGCGTCTCGGTGTCGCGCCAGACGCCGCCGCGTGACGCCGCGAGCCCGTCCTGGGAGAGCATCCGCGACCTGGCCTTCGAGGCGACGAGCCTCGGGCCGTCCTCGCCGGTCGGCTATGTCTTTGCGAGTCCCCTTGTGCCGGTGCTGCGGCCCGTCAGCGCCTATGCGGAGGCGAGCTTCGCGCCCGAGACGGGCATTCTCGCCGGCGCCGCCGATCTCATGCATCGCATCCGCACCGAGTTTCGCTACGATCCCAAGGCGACGGTGATCTCGACGCCGCTCGACGAGGTCTTCGACAAGCGCCACGGCGTCTGCCAGGACTTTGCCCACGTGATGATTGCGGGCTTGCGCGGGCTCGGCCTGCCCGCGGCCTATGTCAGCGGCTATTTGCGCACTATTCCGGCGCCGGGCCGGCCGCGCCTGCAAGGCGCCGACGCCACCCACGCCTGGGTGTCGCTGTGGTGCGGAGCGGAGCTCGGCTGGGTCAACTTCGATCCGACCAACGATCTGCTGGTCGCCAACGATCATATCGTGCTCGCCGTCGGCCGCGATTTCTCCGACGTCTCCCCGGTCGACGGCATCATCGTCGGCTCGCCGAAGCAGAAGCTCGGCGTGGCCGTCGACGTGCAGCTGGTGGAGTGACCGCGGTTCACCGTCCCCGGGGCGGGCCCACCGCAGGGTGTATTGAACTGTGACAGCAACCTTGATGTTGCGAAGCGGCACAGCAACATATTTCGGTATTTTCGTCCCCGGGTTTGGTCAGTTCCCCAAGATGGGCTATGCTGGCTCTTGCGTCGAGGACGCGAACGAGACGTCGGGAGTTGGCCTGCGACACGACCGACAACGGGGCTGCATCCATGATCACGTTGCCGAGACTAGCGGCCGAATCCCTGGAGAAGTTGCTGGGCACGTTCATGCGTCGCCGGTTCGATGAGACTTCCGCAAGTATCGTCGAGAGCGCGACCCGCACCGCGATGGAATGCATCGGCAACAGCGATGCGCTCTATCACAATATTGAGCATACCATGCTGGTGACGCTGGCCGGCCATTCCATCCTCAGCGGCCGCAGTCTCCACACCCACCTGTCGGCCGAGGACTACGTCCATGTCCTGATCGCCTGCCTCGCCCACGACATCGGCTATGTGCGTGGCCTGTTCGAAGAGGATGATGAAGACGGCTTCGTGATCGATGCGACCGACACCAAGATCTCATTGCCGCGCGGTGCATCGGACGCGAGCTTGATGATGTATCACGTCGATCGCTCGAAGCTCTACGTGACGCGACGGCTGCGACATATTCCTGGACTCGATCCGGAACGCATCGCTCGCGCCATCGAGGGCACGCGGTTTCCGGCCCGCGAGGGCCAGGACTATGACGACGATGCCTCGATCCTGCGCGCCGCCGACTTCATCGGACAGCTCGGCGATCCCAATTATCTGCGCAAGGCCAACGCGCTCTACTACGAATTCGAAGAGATCGGCATGAACCGCCAGCTCGGTTACGACTCGCCCGCCGACATCGTCAACCGCTATCCACAATTCTATTGGAACAGCGTCGCACCGCACATCCAGACCGAGATCGGCTATCTCAACAAGACCGAGATCGGCCGGCAATGGATCGCCAACCTCTACAGTAACGTGTTCCGCGCGGAACGCGAGATCTCGCTGTCAGGGCCGCAAAAATAGGTCGGGTCGTCTCGAACTTGTTCGGAGCCGGCCACAAACTGCCGCAGGAGCGTCCCCGCCGAGTGGGCGCAGGCCGTGCCTGATGTTCGCAACGCGGCCGGTTGACCTGATTTTTGGTGTCGTGCGGAACTTTTGGCAGAGAGCGCCGTCCAGATCCTGAGCGAGAGTTGCGAAGGAGGCGACCATGACCGAGGAAAGCAAGCCGAGCGGGCCCGACCTGACCAAGGGCGTCTCGCTGACCGAATTCAAGGACGGCAAGCTGCTCGGCCATGTCGGTGCGGAGGACGTCTTGCTGGTGCAGGCGGGCAGTGAGATCTTCGCGATCGAGCCGGCTTGCAGCCACTACCACGGGCCGCTCGCCGAAGGGCTCGTGGTCGACGACACTATCCGCTGTCCCTGGCATCACGCCTGCTTCTCCTTGCGCACCGGTGAGCCCACGCGCCCGCCGGCGCTGAACGCGCTGGCAGTGTGGGAGGTGATGCGCGACCGGGACCGGATCCTGGTTCAGCGCAAGCGTGAGATGCCGGCGCCCCCGGCGCCTCATCGTGCGGCGCCGATGCCGGAAAAATTCGTCATCGTCGGTGGCGGCGCGGCCGGATTCGCGGCGGCCGAGATGCTCCGGCGCGAAGGCTTTGCCGGCGCCATCACCATGCTGAGCGACGACGGCGCGATGCCGGTCGACCGGCCGAACCTCTCCAAGGACTATCTCGCCGGCAACGCGCCGGAAGATTGGCTGCCGTTGAGGGGCGAGGATTATTTTCGGGATGCAGGCATCGACCTCAGGCTCAACACCAACGTGTCCGCGATCGATCCGAAGGCAGGCCGCGTGATGCTGGGCAACGGCGACAGATTGCCGTTCGACCGGCTGTTGCTGGCGACCGGTGCCGAGCCTGTGAAATTGCAGAGTCCTGGCGCCGACCAGCCGCATGTCCATACCTTGCGCTCCGTCGCCGACAGCCGCGCCATCATCAAGGCGGCAGGCGGGGCGAGGCGCGCGCTCGTGATCGGCGCCAGCTTCATCGGCCTCGAAGTCGCAGCCTCCTTGCGGGCGCGAAAAGTCGAAGTCCACGTCGTCGCGCCCGAGGAGCGACCCATGCAGCGTGTGCTGGGGCCCGAGATGGGCGACTTCGTTCGTGCGCTGCATGAAGAGAATGGCGTCAACTTCCACCTCGAGGACACCGTGGAGAAGATCGACGGCACGCGCGCTACCTTGAAGAGCGGTGCGGTCATCGAGGCGGACCTCGTCGTGGTCGGAATCGGCGTCAAGCCGCGCCTTGCGCTGGCCGAGCAGGCGGGACTCGCGATCGATCGCGGCGTCAGCGTCAGCGAATATCTCGAAACCAGCGTATCTGGCATCTTCGCCGCCGGCGACATCGCGCGCTGGCCCGATCCACACTCGAAGCGAAACATCCGCGTCGAACACTGGGTGGTGGCGGAGCGGCAGGGCCAGACCGCGGCGCGCAACATGCTCGGCCGGCGCCAACGCTTCGATGCCGTGCCATTCTTCTGGAGCCAGCATTATGATGTGCCGATCAACTATGTCGGCCATGCCGAGAGCTTTGACGACATCGCGATCGACGGCAGCATCGCCGGCAAGGACTGCCTGCTGAAATACCGCAAGGGCGGCCGCGTGCTGGCGGTCGCTTCAATTTATCGCGATCTAGACAATCTCAAGGCTGAGCTCGCGATGGAGCGGTCGCGGGCGTGAGCCGATCTTGATTTGCGTCAATGTTGTCTCCGTCGGGCGCTGCTCTGCTGGCTGTCGTACAGGTCCGGACCGTGCTCCTCTGGCGCGTGTCTCCGGGCTTCGCATGCAAGGAGTAACCGCCATGACAAGCGCTTCGGATACGTCGCACCATTCCAGCCTCGGCTCGGGCATCGCGGCGCTGCATGCCAAATGGGGATGGATCGTCGCGCTCGGCGTGGTCTATCTCGTCGCCGGATTTGTCGCGCTCGGCAGCATGGTGATGGCGACGGTTGCGAGCGTGATCGTGGTCGGCGCGATGATGATCGTCGCCGGCGTGACAGAAGTCATCGGCGCGTTCCAGATGAAGAGCTGGGGCAAGTTCGTGGTCTGGGCCTTGCTCGGCGTGCTCTACGTCCTCGCAGGCTTGCTCACCTTCGAGAACCCGTTGTTCGCTGCGGCGTTGTTGACCCTGTTCCTCGGCGCCTCACTGCTCGCCTCCGGCGCCGTCAGGCTGTTTCTCGCCTTCAGCATGAAGCGCGAAAGTCCGTGGGTCTGGGTGGCGCTCTCGGCCGTCATTACGCTGTTGCTGGGTTGCCTGATCCTGGCGCGCTGGCCGGTCAACAGCGTCTACATTCTCGGACTGTTCCTCGGCATCGACCTGATCATGGCGGGCGCGGGCTGGGTCAGCCTGGGCTTCAGCCTGCGGCGGCGCCACTAGAGCATGATCCGGAAAAGTGCGGAGCGGTTTTCCGAAAAAGATCGTGCTCAGACAATGACCTAAAGCGCGATGGCGGTTCATCCGAACGTCATCGCGCTTTAGCTACCAGCAACTCGACGCAAGACCGTCTTGCCGAACTCCGCTGATCTGACGCGCTGACCAAAAGCAGCACGCCGTGCGTTCGCCTCGCGCGGACGATCATCATCGGGGAGAAACCATGAAAGCCGCTCTGGTCCTGGCCGCAGCGCTGGCTGCCGCCGGTCTGTCCACACCCGTCTCCGCGCAAAAATCCTACGGTCCCGGCGTCAGCGACACCGAGATCAAGATCGGCAACACCATGCCCTATAGCGGGCCGGCGTCGCCGCTCAGCATCACCGGCAAGGTGATCGCGGGCTATTTCGACGAGGTCAACGAGACGGGCGGCGTCAACGGGCGCAAGCTCAATTTGATCTCGCTGGACGACGCGTTCTCGCCGCCCAAGACCATGGAAGCGGCACGGCGGCTGGTCGAGAGCGATGGCGTTGCCTTCATCTTCGCGACCATGGGCACGGCGCCGAGCTCGGCGATCGCAAAGTATCTCAACAGCAGCAAGGTGCCGCAGCTGTTTTTGATCAGCTCGGCCTCGAAGTGGAACGATCCGGCCAACATGCCCTGGTCGATGGCGCTGCCCTGGGCGCCGAACTACACCAGCGAGGCCGCGATCGACGTTGCCTATGCCCGCGCCAAGAATCCGAATGCGCGCTTTGCAGTGCTCTACCAGAACGATGACGCCGGCAAGGAATATTTGCGCGGCGTCAAGGAGGCGCTCGGCCCTGATGCCGACAAGGCAATCGCGATGGCCTCGAGCTTCGAGGTTGCCGATCCGACCGTCGATTCCCAGGTGCTGACGCTCGCGAGCTCCAAGGCCGACGTCTTCATGATCTATTCGGTGACGCCGCGCGCCTGCGCGCAGGCGATCCGGAAAGCCCACGAGGTCGGCTGGCAGCCGCAGCGCTTCCTCGCCTCGGGCTGCGCCAACAAGGCCACCGTGATGGTGCCGGCGGGTCTCGATGCCGGCAAGGGCGTACTGTCGCTCGGCTCGCTCAAGCCGTTCACGGCCGAGCCGAAGGACGATCCGGCGATGTCGGCCTATATCGACTTCATGAAGCGGCGCCTGCCCAATGCCGACGTCAACAATGTCGCCGGCCTCTACGGCTACACCGTTGCCGAGGCGCTGGTCGTCGTGCTGAAGCAGTGCAAGGACAATCTGACGCGCGAGAACATCATGGCGCAGGCGGCGAGCCTGAAGAGCGTGCCGTTGTCGCTGCTGATGCCCGGCATCACCCTCAACACCACGTCGCAGGATTTCCGCCCGATCAAGGACGGCTATATGCTCCAGTTCGACGGCAACGACTGGATCGTGGCAAGCGAGCTGTTGCGGGGGACGTGACGTTAGGGCTGACGAACGGCCGCAGAGGCGGTGCACCCTCTCCCCTTGTGGGAGAGGGTGGCTTCGCGGCACGCGAAGCCGGGTGAGGGGTTTCTCTCCGCGAGTCACTCTTGCGCAGTCGTGTTGCTGATAGAGACCCCTCATCCGGCGCCATAGCCGAAGCTCCGCTTCGGCGTTCTTAAGAACGGCGGCCGAAGGCCGCCTATGCCACCTTCTCCCACAAGGGGAGAAGGGAAGAGGCACCTTCATTGCGCCCAGCTTTTTCGGCACGAACGGGAGGCTACAATGGACTTTCAACACTCCGCACGTTCGCTGGAGCTCCAGGATCGCGTTCGCCAGTTTATGCGGACGCATGTCGAGCCGGTCGAGGAGCTCTATTACGAGCAGGTCAAACCGGAAGCCACGCGCTACCGGACGCCGCCTGTGCTGCAGGACCTGAAGCGGCTGGCGCGCGAGCAGGGCCTCTGGAACCTGTTCCTGTCCGGCGAGCACGGCCCAGACCCTACCGGCCCAAGGCTGACCAATCTCGAATACGCCCCCGTGAAGGAGATCATGGGCCGCATCCTCTGGGCACCCGAGGTGTTCAACTGCTCGGCGCCCGACGTCGGCAACATGGAGGTGCTGGCCAATTACGGCACGCCGGCGCAGCAGCAGCGCTGGCTGAAGCCGCTGCTCGAGGGGCGCATCCGCTCCGGCTTCTCGATGACCGAGCCGCAGGTCGCCTCCAGCGACGCCACCAATATCCAGTGCGAGATCAGGCGCGACGGTGGCGACTACGTCATCAATGGCCGCAAATGGTTTACCTCCGGCGCGATGAACGAGGATTGCGAGATCCTGATCGTGATGGGCAAGACCGCGCCCGACCATCCCGACCGCCATAGCCAGCAATCCATGATCCTGGTGCCGAAGATGACGCCCGGCGTCCGCATCGTGCGCGACATGCTCACTTACGGCTATGACGACGCGCCGGCCGGCCATCCCGAGATCGTCTACGAGGATGTCCGCGTGCCCGCCGAGAACATTTTGCTCGGCGAGGGCCGCGGCTTCGAGATCGCGCAGGGGCGGCTCGGTCCGGGCCGCATCCACCATTGCATGCGGCTGATCGGCTGCGCCCAGCGCGCGCTGGAATTGATGTGCGCCCGCGCGGTGTCGCGCACGGCCTTCGGCAAGCCGCTCGCCGAGCAAGGCTCGGTACGCGAGGACATCGCAAACTCGTTCTGCGAGATCGCACAGGCGCGGCTATTGACGCTGCAAGCCGCCGACAAGATGGACCGCGAGGGCAACAAGGCCGCGCGCGACCTGATCGCAGCGGCCAAGATCGTGGTGCCGAGCATGGCCGCCCGCGTCATCGACCGCGCCATCCAGATCCACGGCGCTGCCGGCGTCTCGCAGGACACGTTCCTGGCCCGCGCTTACGTCTACGCCCGCTTCATTCGCATCGGCGACGGGCCGGACCAGGTGCATCTGGCAGCGGTCGGCAAGGAGTTGATCAAGCGCGGCGGGGTGATGGCGGGCTAGGCGGTGACATGCTCTGGGGGAACCCCGGCCGCGTGATCGATGGAATGGGCCGGCTTTTGTTCCAGTTTGCGCTGGCGAGGCGATGCCGAAGTCGGTCCAGCGGCCTCTCAAGACCAACGATAATGAGACAAGACACCAACAGGCTTACCCCGACGACGACGGCATAGCGGTCACTCAGAAACTGAATGATCGGGAAATGCACCAGGTAGATCGGATAGGAAAGATCACCGACAAATCGATCGATGCTGACGTCCTTGAAGGCTGCAAAGGCAACCGGAGCGACGGCCGCGGCCGCCGTAGCCACAACGAAGCCGTACTGAACCGGCACATTCACGGCAAACCACTGTCCCAGCACGATCAACCCGGCGATTGCGACGAGCGCTACGGCCTTGGATTTCGCGAATGGAAGCGTTTCGATCCGGCTGAACAATCGGAAGCTGAGCATTCCGAGCACAAACAGAGGAAGCTCGAACGGAAAGAAGCGATAGAACCACGGATCGTGATCCAATCCGGCAGCATACGCTGCAAGTCTCGCTCCGGTGAGTATGAGAGCGACCACACCCAAGCTCGAGCGACCAAGCCGAGCCAAAGACGGCGCCAACAGGTAAAAATACAGCTCCAGCGCCAGTGTCCACGATGGGCGCACAATCAGGTACGAGGACAGTTGGGGCGCGGTGGAGTGAAAATCTGCGGTGAAGAATAGCTCGCCGTGATCCACTCCGAGGAACAGCAAAGTGTCCTGAAGAAAAATCAAGATGCTGGACGCGAACACCAGAATGGCTGGCTGCCATCCCAGGCTGGCGATGTGGTGGAAACCGTTCGCGGGCCAAAGCGCCAAAGTAAGGGCCGCCACGATCCAATATGTCGGGAAAATCCGAACTGCTCGACTGAGGTAGAATGCTCCTGCGGACGCGTAGCGTTGCGACAAGACCATCTGCATGTAGAAGCCGGAAATAACAAAGAAGATTTCAACTGCCGTGATCCCCGTCGTGAGACGCAGCCAGGGGAATGGCGGCATCACGTGGTCGCCGACCACGGCGAGTGCCAGGAGTAATCTCAAGAGCCCCATCAATTCACACGATCAAACGCAGCACAGCTTCCGACATGATGGAATAATTGCGAACAGCACCCAGTTCAGCCGGAACAAACGTAGAGAGACTATTGGTCTTCCAACCCGCTTCTCTGGGGCGATTGTGACGGCCTCGAACAGAAATTCGAAGCCATTTGCGGCCACTCCTTGCACGACGGGAATGAAAATGCCGCAACAACTATTAAGAGTCTCACAATATTGACGTGTGTTTCGAGGTGGGAGCATGAAGCTTGTGGAACCTTGGCCAAAGTCGGTTCAGTGATGCACAGCCGCCAGCGTGCAGCTTGGGGAATGACGCCTTAGTCCGTTTGTGGGCGCGTAGCCGACGCACAAAATGCCTCCCGGCCAACCCCGCATCCGAGCCAAAGCGTCACTTGATATATAGACCAATCGGTCTATATATTACCTATGAGCCGTCAACCCCCAGCGCAGTTGCCCCGTGGCCGCCCCCGAAGTTTCGACACGGAAGCCGCTGTCGAACGCGCGATGGATGTGTTCTGGTCGCGCGGCTATCACGCCACGGCGCTGCCGGACCTTCTTCGTGCGACGAAGCTCTCGCGTGGCAGCCTTTACGCCGCTTTCGGCGACAAGCACTCGCTCTTCCTGCGTTCGCTTGATCGCTACATTGCCGATGCCATGACACGGATGGACATCGAACTCGATCCCCGCAGGGAGCCGGTCGACGCCCTACGGGCCTACCTTGCCGGTTACGTTGAGCGCACCAGCGGTGCCAATGGCCGGCGCGGATGCCTGCTCGTGGCCACAGCCATGGAGCTGGCTGGCCAGGATGCTGAAGTTAATCGCCGCATCGCGAGCTTTTTCAAAGCCATGGAGGCCATGGTGGCGGATGCACTGTCCCGTGCGAAGGCGGCGGGCAAGTTGGCCGAAGGTGTCGAGCCTGCAAGTGCCGCCCGCATTCTCATCTGTTTCCTTTGGGGGCTACGAGTGGTCGCCAAAACGGCACCGACACCGATCACGTTGCAAGCCACCGTTGACGCTCTTCTCGGCCGCTTCATCAGGTAGACAACCCATGGACGCCTCCGCTGTTAGCGCGCCTATATCTAGACCGAATGGTCTTGAAAGGAAAAGATGCCATGTCTCCTATCCAGATCGTCTGCGCGGTGGCCGTCCCCTTGCTCTGGGGTTACCAGTTCGTGGCTATCAAAGTGGGCGTTGCGGAGTTTCCGCCTCTATTCTTCCTCGCTCTGCGCTTTCTGGCGATCGCGCTGCTGCTTGTTCCGTTCGTCAAGAGGCCCACGCGTCAACAGCTCGGCCCCATCGCAGCTATTTCGCTCTTCCTGGGCGGGCTGAACTTCGGGCTGTTCTATGTCGGCCTTGGGCTCGGCTCGGGAAGCATGTCGGCCGTCGCATATCAACTCGCTCCGCCCTTCACCGTCCTGTTGGCCTGGCCGCTGCTCGCGGAGAGGCCGTCGCTAACTACGTCCGCCGGCGTGGTGCTTGCATTCGTCGGTGTGGTCGTGTTGGCAGCGGGGCCCGGCCTGTCGGCAAACGCGCTTCCGCTGCTGCTTGTGGTCGGAGCAGCCTTTGCCTTCGCGGTGTCCAACGTCTTGACGAAGCGCTACGGCCCTTTTGATCCCCTGATGTTGATGGGGTGGTTTTCGCTACTCACGGTGCCGCAGGTCATGTTGATGTCGTTGCTGCTCGAATATGGACAGCTGACGAGCCTCGTCACGGCGGATCAAAATGGCTGGCTGGCACTCGCCTACACCATCTTCATCGGAGGAATTGTCGGGTTCGGACTTTGGTTCTGGCTGATCGCCCGTTGCTCGATGGGCCGCGTTGCCCCCTTCGCTCTGCTGCTTCCGGTGTTCGCTTTGATTTCGAGCGTGCTGTTCCTTGGCGACCGCGTGACTCCAAGATTGATTGTCGGCGGGTTGCTCGCGATTTCCGGTGTGGCCATCACTCAGGCAAGACCGAGCGTTCGATCAATTTAAACCCGAGAACTTGCGTCGCAGCGACTTGCGGGTTTGGCCCGCAGGCTGTCTGCCAAGCGCTTCCCGGCCAAGGCTGCTTCTGATCCCAAAGCGGACATGCCGGGCGCGAAGGTCCTCGCATAGCGACCAGCCGATCATCCTCCGCCAAAAGGCCTGTCCCCGGGCTAAGTGGTATTCATGCAGATGACACGAATGGACCGAAAGCACCGGCCAGACGTTGAAAAACAATCAACCGAAATGGACGAGGGTCCTCCGTGGGAGACAACTTCTCGGGCATTCATTAGTGCGGGAGACGAGTATGACACTTATTTGGCTTGGTGTGCTCCTGGTTTTCGGCGGCGTGCTCCAGATGGCGTATCAGCCGATCTGGCGAGGCCGCCTAAGTGGCGGAAGGCGGCTTCGCTCCGGGCGATCCAGTGATACCCTTGAACCCGAAAGACCGGCCAGCGGCTTTGGGATCAGATCGAATTGGCCTGGACTTACACTGGTCGCGCTTGGCGCCGCGTCCTTGCTGGCCGGAGCTGCCATCTGAGTTGAACCTGACTTCGTGACGTTCTCGGGTTGCGGGGGCTCTCTGGCTGCTCGAAGCCATATTTCTTCCTGGCCCGTTCCGGACCTGCGCCAGCCTTCTCTCTAATGGCAGCTTCTGACCCCAAGGCGGTCATCGCAATGGTTTCTATTTTCCCGCCCGCGAAACGGCTCTGGATTCACCACTCGCTCCGCCGGAGGTGACGATGGCGCTTTCCCGGAACGGCGCATGGGTAGGCTGCGGCGCCGACAATTCCTGGCAATACATCCGATCGATCTTGCGCTGCATGAGCGCATAACAATCGCATGCGACCCTCTCGAGCCGCGCCCGATCGATCTCTACAAATCCGCGCCGGTCGGACGGGACGGCTCCGGCCTCGCGTAGCTTGCTCATCGTCAGAGTCACTGTCGTCCGCCGCACCCCAAGCAATTGTGCAAGCGCCTCCTGCGTCACCGGAAGGAGGTCATCGGGAACGCGGTCGTGAAGCTGCAGAAGCCACCGCGCCATGCGGCCATCCACCCTGTGCAGCGCGTTGCAAGCGGCTACGTGCTGGAGCTGCAATAATACCGCGCGGGCGTGGAGCTGAACGACATTCCTGATGGCTGCGCTTTGCGCATAGGCCTCCCGAAATTTGGCGGCGGAAATCAGCGATGCTGTGCCGGCCATGCGTGCAATCGCGGTTACGGATGAAAGCGACGGGCCGAGCACGGAGAAAGAGGCCAAAGCGCCTTCCCGTCCCATCAAGGTGGTTGCGACCGTTTGCCCGTCCGGCATATCGAGCATGAAGGCGATTGCGCCGCTATGGGGAAAATAAACCGGGTCCATCTCATCGCCCGACCGCACCAGGACGGCATCTGGCTCAAACGAGACCTTCTGGAAGTAGGGCGAGAGCAAGCCGAGATCCGCCGGCGGCAGCGCTGCCAGTAGCCGGTTCCCGATGCCGGTGCGGTGGACGGTCACGATGCTTTCTTGTGAACGAGCACGCATTGAACGGCGGTATCCATCTATTTCATTCACCATGATTATCCGAAATGCGAGTTGCCGAAAGACAACCATCCAAACAGAGCCATGAGTCGAGATCAAGCACGGACATTTGCGGAGACCTTGCCGGCGTCTCGCCGCGCAAGCAGGATCTTGCAATCATCATACTATTCACGCCCGTTGCCAGCGGGGCCTACGGGATGATCGACCAGTGATGGTTCCGGCAGCGCGTGGGTCCGCGCCCTAGCTGACGGCGCAAGGTAGGCTCGGCCCCAGCCGCATCCACCATTGCATGCGGCTGATCGGGTGCGCCCAGCGCGCACTGGAATTGATGTGCCAGCGTGCGGTCTCTCGCACAGCCTTCGGCAAGCCGCTCGCCGAGCAGGGCTCGGTGCGCGAGGACATCGCAAACTCGTTCTGCGAGATCGCGCAGGCGCGGCTCTTGACGCTGCAAGCCGCAGACAAGATGGACCGCGAGGGCAACAAGGCCGCGCGCGACTTGATCGCCGCGGCCAAGATCGTGGTACCCGGCATGGCCGCCCGCGTCATCGACCGCGCCGTCCAGATCCACGGCGCCGCCGGTGTCTCGCAGGACACGTTCCTCGCCCGCGCCTACGTCTACGCCCGCTTCATCCGCATCGGCGACGGGCCGGACCAGGTGCATCTCGCGGCCGCGGGCAAGGAGCTGATCAAGCGCGGCGGGGCGATGGAGTAGGTTCTACACTTGAGCGCGTGGTCATGAATGTGGGATGCCCGAGGTCGAAGCCGCCGGCTGAATAGTCGGGAAGCAGCTGGAGCGACCAACCAGCGGGTTCGGCTATGCGCGGGCTCGTCATTCAAGGCGCCCGGCGAACGATCTTCTGCAAGGCATGGAATACGAGAAACAATGCAAGGGTGAGAAAGGCAACACTCGGCCAGAAGTAGAGAGCGTGCGATTCATAGTAGCGGCCAGGCACATACGGGAATTCGCCTTGCAGCAGAAAGGTGCCGAGCATGGCGATTGGAAACGTGTAGATAGCAATCCAGATATTGGCAAGGCCATCGGGATTCGATCTCAGAAAATCCAGCCAGATCACTATCGCTCCCGCGACATAGACGGCGGGCACGACGAGTTTCATGACCGTCAGCAATCTTGACGAGAACATCCTCATGTTATCGCCCGACGGAGTTGAGCGGCCGGCCACCACCGCCGTGCCGCGATCCTGCGCGGCGGGCGATGCGCCACGGCTGGCTCGAAGGCGTTCCTAGAAGGCCGCACCTTTCCTCCTCAGCAGTCGTGTCCCTGCCGGCACTGCAAGAACAGCACCCCAAAGAATGCTGTTTCCAAGAACGGCGGCCCACTGGAGCGCGGACGACGATCCCTTGATCTGTACGTGCGAGACGGGCGAAAGCAGCGTGTCCGAAAGCGCCGTGGCCAGACTTTCGAGCTGGTCCACATCGCCACCCGACTCGAAGCGCCCCATTCCCAGGGAAAAACCAACCAGAAGAGAGCTCAACGCCAACAACAGATGAGCCGTCGCCAAAACCGCGGCTATCGTGAGATATCTCATGCGATTGATGCCGGGTTGTGACGCCGTGGTTGACCGCATCCCAGGCCGCCAGTGTCCAACCGCAAATCAAGGGCGCATGAGTATCTGACCTTTCCTGCTTGCGGCAGTTGATGGGCATCATACATTTTGTTTCCGCCGATCACACATCTCTGGAGAGCGTCTTTATCCCATTGCTCGACTAGATTTGTCGATCAGACTGTTGCCGAGCGCTGTCAAAATCTGCGCCCTTTCGATGAAAATCTTCAATGGCGCGCTAACCATCAGGTTCGCCTCGGGGCAAGCCCATAATTCCGGACGAAAATTTGGATGCCCAGAAGCGGAGCAACATATTCAGACTGAAGTTTGATGCGCCGCTAGGCACGATCGAACACTACGATGCAGCTTGAACCTCTCTTCGTGCAAGGGGGAATAGCGCGCAGCCCCGCTGTATCCAGCGATGGTCCGCTGATCGCTTTCCTGAGAAGTCGTATCACCGGAAACTACCGATATGAGCTCGTCGTGAGAGACGAACGGGCGAACACCGAAAGGATCGTTCCTTCGCTCAGTTTGGGCTACTCACGCCCAGTCGTCGTTGGGAGGATGGCATACGCCAACAGCCTCGACACTGGCCGGGATCTGATCGTTGCTACGAACCCTGACGCGTCGGATTTGGATTTTGAGCGATTGCTGGACATCACAGACACCGAGGTTGGCAAACTTGAACTTCGCATCGTTTCTGTCGAGCGATAACGCTCCCGCAGGCAGAGCAAGCGAGAGACGTCGACCAGAGAACTTTGCGGAAGTCGGAACAACGTCGAAACGGATCGACAGCCGCTTCACACCGTCGCCTAGCCGCATGCTTGAGGTTGTCTGCTGACCCATCGCGTCGGTTGGCGTAGTGCAGCGACATGGCCGGGGCCGGAGGTGTTCGATGTTGATGTTTGGACACGCATCGCCGCGCCACTCTACCTCTTCTGTTTTACGGACCCATAAATCGAGAGCTTGTGCAGAATGCGGTCGCTTCGGTCGACAAAATTTTGCGGGGCTCTAGTCCGGGCGACCTGCCGATCCAGCGGCCTCGCCGATTTGAACTAATCGTCAACCTAAAGACCGCGAAAGCAATTGGCCTCGATCTTCCACCCCTCCTTGTCGCGCGGGCGGACCGGGTGGTCGAATAGGGCTCTTCGTTGCGTGCACGAGTCTGAAATTGGCCCCATGCTGCCTAGCTCAATGCTCGTCCAAGCGTCGGCTGTCGGGTGTAGACGGGAAGCGGCTTGTAGCGGCCTAGATCGCCGATTTTGTGACAACTCGGACATGATCCGTCGCGTGATCGCAATTGACACCGTTTTGCATCCGGATCATTCTATCTTGAGGTAGATACGACCTGCTGCTTGCACCCCAATGGGGATGGTGAACGTATCATAGGTCTTTCACAGCCCTTTGCCCGAACGAACGGGTCAGCAACGCAAGCTCCTGGCACCTCTGTTTCGTTCAAAGCAAAGGATGAAAGATCATGCGCGACTATCGCGACGCAAAAGCTATGGCACAAGCGGTCCGGGGCTTCCTAGCCGACCACAGTGTTAAGATCACCAACAGCCAAAGCCTTGAACTGATAGCCAAGGCATTTGGCGTTTCCGACTGGAACACGCTTGCAGCGGCGGTTCGCGGAGAGGTCACTGCGCCGCGGACCAAGATTGCGACCTCATCAGCCACGATTGATGCAGGGATTAGGCCTCGGACGCCTCGGTTTTCTACGGAACTTGAACTCACTCTGCAGCGCGCCCTCGGCTACGCTGATGCGCGAAAACATCAATACACGACGCTAGAACACCTGCTGCTCGCGCTGACACATGATGCGAATGCTTCGAAGGTGATGCGGGCGTGCGGTGTTGATCTTGCGGCGCTCCAGAAAAGTCTGACCGACTACATTGACAATGAGTTGCGTACCCTCGTGGTCGAGGCCGGCGCATCTCCCGGCGAGTCCCGTCCCACGGCGGCGTTTCAGCGTGTAATGCAGCGCGCTGAGTCGCACGCCGAGCAAATGGGCCAGCAGGAGATCACCGGCGCTAACATGACGGTCGTTATCTTCACCGAGCGACTAAGCCCGGCCGTACGGCGGCTCTATAGCCAGAACATGACTGCTGAGGATGCCGCGAACTTCGTAGAGCGCGGCATCATAAAACGGAGTGGTACCGCTGCGCCGTGATCAGTGCAGCGTCACGCCCAATGTGGGGACTTCCGTAGTTGGCCCGAAGGCGCCTGCAACCGAGGGGCAGAGCATGTCCGCTCTGCCCAGTCAGTTCAGACGTCCACCTGTTCTGCTATTGCGAGCGCGTCATCGACCTCTATTCCGAGGTAGCGGAGCGTGCTCTCGATTTTTGTATGCCCTAGCAGAAGCTGCACGGCTCGCATGTTACCGGTGCGACGATAAATGAGCGTCGCCTTGGTTCGACGAAGTGAATGCGTTCCGAACAAATGAGGGTCCAGTCCTATACCGGCCAGCCAATGCGATAGCAGGCGCGCATACTGCCGTGTCGTCAGGCTACGGTCCGGTCCTCTGCGGCCAGTGAATAGACGATCCCTTGGCGTTTTGCCGGCTGCCCTGACCTAGTAATCGATGGCCTGGCGAGTCGACTCGGTAAGTTCGAACTAGGCCGGTCGCGGTGCGGTCTCAGGTCTTGGCTTTGGTTTGCTCGGACGTCCACATCAGGGACTGACGCGGTTGCCCCTAACGCCTGCCCTACCGGGCTTGATCGTAGGCCTGCAGGATCCGGACAAAATCAGCCATGCTGGATCGATCTCGGTTTTCCGCCATAGCCGCGACCTGAATATTGGACGCGGGTTGGCTTCCCTGCCAGAACCGCATCAGGAGATCGGCGATGTTTCTCATGGCGTACTCTCCGCAGCCAACTGTGGCAGTAGACACCTTGAGCGGCAAAACGCCGCTAGATCGTGAGAAAGGCCGGCGGGGGTTACGCCGCCGACCTTGTCCTGCAACTGCCGGCTCGCAGGGCCGGTTCCGTTGCGTTGTATCCGAATTTATAGGTAGCACCGAGCACTCGGTTAGGTCCATTGCGCGTCGGTATGAAGTGATCATACTTAGGTAGGCTTGGACTCGTGAATTGGGATCAGTCGACCAAGTGTTTAATGACGTCAAGGTTGGCGGCTTCCGTTGATGCGTGCGACAAGCAATGGCTGCACGTTTTCACCGCCCGCCATGAGTGGGTTCGATGGCTCGAACTGCTCCCGCAGTTCTCGCTTACGGACAAGCAGGCGCGCATCGAGAAACGCATCCTTCAGACTTACGGCTCGCCGGAGCGCGACGTTAAAAAAAGCATCACCGAAATAGGTCCACTTCGCCTTATCCTGACAGCCGAACGACGGATGATTGGCATCGGCCGCGGTGATGACCAGCACATCGGGGTTCGCGAGACGTGGGATGAAGACCCCGGAATAGCAAGCCGAGATGACCACCACCTTGTGTCGCACGCCAGTCTTCGCGAGTATGCCAGCGAGACGAGACGGCGTCAGCGTTTGCGTGAGCCGCCCCGCCTTGATTGCAAGCCCGTCGGGAGAGCCATGGGAGGTGAGAATCAGAAAGAGAATATCTTTCTCGGCATCCAGACGGTTGGCGGCAACCTGCAACGACCTGGTCAGGGCTTCGATCGTTGCACTTCCGCCTCCCTTCGAATTGTATTGTACGTCGATCGCGCCAGTCTCGAAACGGCCCGCTACGACCTGAGCTGCGCCAGTTGCCTCCGCTCTAAACACGCCTTGATCGCCGAAAAGGCCAAAGGACACCACGCCAACCTTTCGAGCATCCTCAATAGCGCGTACCGACGAAACCAACGGCCCGACGATCAAAATTAAAGCGACGAGCGGTGCGCAGAGCCGCCTGATCCAAGACTGAGAGGTCATGCAAAACCTCGTTTCGAGATCGCCGCTATAGAATTGCGGCTCAATACAAAATAGTGGAGATACAGTGAATTTCCATCAGTCGGAACCGTATCTCTCCCGCCATGCTCGCGGCGTTGCATTGTCCTATCCGATGGTGGCTTCGAGCCTTACAGATTCCGCAGAATCGACCCTAGCCCGAATTTATCGAAGTGGTGCCCAGCTTGCACACGCGGGAGTTGGAGATGCCCACTAAGGGCGTGTACCTCATTAAGGCGTGGATGTCCTTCTGACGGCCGAACCCGGAAGACGTGAGGATTTGGGAATGGAATCCTTGGCGGCGTGGATCGCGGGGCTTTTGATCGACCGCTCCTCTGACTACGCTTGCCCCGGACGCTACTTGGCTGGACAACGGTTGGGCTCCTTGCGGGTCTGATCGTGCAAATCGTTTACCTGATCCACACATGCATCGCGTTGTCAGTTCCAAGTTTCCCTTGGTTTAGCATCCTTGCAAATGTTGTAGCGTTGGTTGCCGTCCGTCGCGCTCTGAGATGGCCGTACGCCATATAGGATGAAGGCAGTGTCAATTGGTGGGGCGATGTCGACTGTTGGCCCGATGCTGCCTAGCTCAATGCTCGTCCAAGCGTCGGCTGTCAGGTGTAGACCGGAAGCGGCTTGCAGCGGCCTAGATCGCCGATTTTGACCCAGAGCGGCCCTCACGGTTGATCACCTCTCTCGCTGCGACCTTGTTTCGCGGGTCACGGACGGGGACAAGCGTGTATCGTGCCTTTGCACAGGCGTAACGCACCTTCAGGAGGAGCGTCGCATGATCGATAGACGAGGCCTCGTTGCAAGCGGGATTATTATCACTGTGCTTGCGCCGCGATCGGTTAAGGCGCAGAGACCAGGAAAAGTATGGCGAGTGGTTTTCTTTTCGGTTGCGGCTGGTCCGAACCCTCTTGCTGATTCCTTCAGGCGAGGATTGAAGGAGTTAGGTTATAGTGAGGGGCGGGACATCTCGATCCAGTACCGCTGGATGGCTGGTCATGAGAGCCAATATGACGATGTAACGCGGGAGTTGGTCCAGAGTGAGCCGGACGTGATTGTCACGGCTGGCCATCCGCCAGCTGTTGCTATCAAGAAGGCTACAGCACAGATACCAATCGTCGCGCTTGCCGTCGTTAATCCCGTAGGAGGTGGCCTAGCTGCCAGCATCTCTCATCCCGGTGGCAACTTGACTGGATTTTCTCTGGAAGTCACGCCGGAAACAAACGCCAAAATGCTCGAGCTTCTGCACGAAGCAGCCCCTAAACTCACTCGAATTGGCGCACTTTGGAATTCTGCGAATCCTGGCAGCCGTTTCTACCTTGATGCGGTGAAGCAGGCAGCACAATCGCAAAAGCTTACTCTCAACGCGTACGATGTGCGCCGAGCCGAGGACATCGACACTGTGTTCCGTTCACTTCGCGGAAACGTCGAGGGGCTCGTTGTTTTTCCAGAGGGGCTCCTATGGACGTATCGGCGTAATATCGTTGATGCTGCGCGGGAGGCACAACTAGCGACGATTTTTGGTTATCGCGATGCGACCGAAATGGGAGCACTGATGAGCTACGGCCCCGATCTCGTCGATCTCTTCAGGAGAGGCGCAGCATACGTCGACAAGATCATCAAAGGCGTCAAACCTGCCGAGCTTCCTATTCAACAGCCGGCAAAGTTCGAGTTGGTGATTAATGTCAAGACGGCCACTGCCTTGAACATCGGGATACCGCCAACGTTGCTCGCCCGCGCGGATCAGGTGATTGAATAAACGTAGTCGTCCCGGCGCACTAGTCCGCTTGTGGCCATCTGCCGACTTGCTAGTGCGGGCAGGCCTTATCCGCTCACAAGGGCGGAGCGGACAAGGCATGCGTTCGCCGATCGAATCCATGCGTGCACCGCTGCTCAGGAAGATGTTCACGGAGGGAGGGGAGGGCGCGCCACCGCCATGATGCAATACTGCCGGTGTTTTGCCCGACGAGTCAAACCGCTTCGTAAAATCCGAGAGGCATCGCGCCGGCCGGCATGCCATTGATAAGGCTGCCGCCGGCTACTGTGCATGGGGTTGTTTTCGCGCTTTTGGTTCGAGGTGCCACTGCCGGCTTCGCAGCGCACGACCCCCCGCTAGCCTGCCTTGGCAGTGCGTCTATCCGACCGCAAGTTCTGGAAGAACGTCTCCACCTCGCGTGACAGCGTCTCCGCAGTGGCTGTGAGGCTGCTCGCCGCCGTCAGCACCGAGGACGCCGCGGTGTCGGTCTCGCCGATCGCGTCGCGCAGCGAGGTGATGTTGGCGACCAGGGTCTCGTTGCCCTGCGCGGCCGATTGCGCGTTGGAGGAGATCTCGCGCGTCGCGGCGTCCTGCTGGCCGATGGCCCCGGCAATCGCCGAGGTGACGTCGTTGATCTCGCGCACCGCGCCGCCGATCTCGCGGACGGCGTCGACCGCGCTGCGGGTGGAAGCCTGGATCATGGAGACGTTCTCGCCGATCTCGGCGGTGGCCTTGGCAGTCTGCCCCGCCAGTGCCTTGACTTCATGGGCGACGACGGCAAAGCCGCGGCCGGCGTCGCCGGCACGCGCGGCCTCGATGGTGGCGTTGAGCGCCAGCAGATTGGTCTGCTCGGCGATCGCCTGGATCAGATTGAGCACGCCATCGATGCGCTGGGTCGCGGCGGCAAGGCTCTCGATCTCGGCGATCGATTTCTCGGTACGCTGGCCGGTCTGCCCGACCGCGCTGGCGCTCTGCCGCACCTGGCGGCCGATCTCCACCACCGACGCCGACAGTTCCTCGGCGGCGCCTGCCACCGCGGTGACGTTATGGGACGCCTGCTCGGTGGCGTTCGCCGCCGTGCCGGCGCGGCTGCTCGCATCCGCGGTGACGCGCGTGATGGTCTGCGCAGTCTCGCGCATGACGGTGGCATTGTCGGTGAGGCCGCGCATGACGGCCCCGATCGCTTCGCGAAATGCCTCGACGGATTGTTCGATGTGGCGGGCGCGCTGCTCGCGCGCGGCGGAGTCCTGCGAGACCTGCGAGGCGAGGTTGCGGTTGCGTCCCATCGCGTCCTGGAACACCTGGATGGCGCGGGCCAGCGCGCCGATCTCGTCGGCGCGGCCGCTGTAGGGCACCACGACGCTATCAGCCCCGTCCGCGACCTGCTTGATGGTTTCGGTGATCGTCGCCAGCGGCCGCGCGATCGAGCGGGCGATGATGACGATGCCGATCACGACCAGCGCCAGCGCCACGCCGCCAAGGCAGGTCAAGACCAGCGACAGAATGCGGTTGGTCTCGGTCTGCTGCGCGATCTGCCTGGCGCGCTCGGCATAGACCTTGGACAGCGCCTCGAGATCCTTGTTCAGCGCGGAGCGCACGGAGCGGTTGGCGTCGTTGTCGCCCCATTCGCGCCCCGCGGCCGCATTGATCTCGATGCCGCGGCGCACCAGCTCCTTGCGGAAGTCGACGAACTGCTCGATGCGCTTCTTGAAGGTGGCGAACTGCGCGGCATCGTCGTCCCTGACGATGGTTTCCCAGCGCTTCACGACGTCGAGGATCTGGCCATTGAACTTGAGCAGGCCATCGCCGTATTTCTTCACCACGACGGGGTCGGTCGACATGTAGACGCCGCGCGACTCCATCACGACCGCATAGACCAGCGAGTTGACGCGCTCGACGTTCAGTGCGGCGGCGTTCGCCGTCTCGATCGCCCCGGCCAGCTCGGCGCCGCGGCGGCTGTTGTAGTCGGACAGCATCGCGATCGCCGCCGTGAGCAGGGCGAACAGCGCGAAGATCGCGTAGAGCCTGGCGGCAAGCGTGAAGCGGCCGGCCAGGCTGGCGGCATTCCCAGATCGGTCGATTGTCATGATGTTCAGGGGCCCGGATGGCCTGGAGCGGCCGGTGAGCACGGTCGTGTCAAAATCTATGCAAACTATGCAGAATGAAGATGGATGCAGCGTTAACGCCGCCGCTGCAGGCATTGGTCCTTGGTCGAACGAAACGCTTGTCATTTCAGTTGTTTGGCGTGACGCTATCGGTTCTCGGCAGATCGACCCTGCGGGAAGGGACGGCGTGCCGGCAACATCGGCATGCGCAGCGGTCGCCAAGCGCATATCCCTGAGGCTGGGACCGCCTGCACGATCGATTTGGACTCGGCCATTGGCCGACGAACTCGGAGGGGCCTTTGGTCTATCGCCACGCCATCGACGCCACGACCTACACCTTCCCCGACCTGCGCGACCTCCTCGCCAAGGCGACGCCGCCGCGTTCGGGTGACCGGCTGGCCGGGATTGCCGCTGGCAGCGCCGAGCAGATGATCGCGGCGCGAATGGCGCTCGCGGATCTTCCGCTCGGACAGTTCTTGCAGGAGGCCGTGATCCCCTATGAGGCCGACGAGGTCACCCGCCTCGTCGTCGATGGCCACGACGCAAAGGCCTTCGCGCCGGTGTCTTCGCTGACGGTCGGCGGCTTCCGCGACTGGCTGCTGTCCGACGCCGCGACGCCCGAGATCCTGCGCAAGCTGGCGCCCGGCATCACGCCGGAAATGGCGGCCGCGGTCTCCAAATTGATGCGCAACCAGGACCTGATCCTGGCCGCGCGAAAATGCGAGGTTACCACGGCTTTCCGCAATACCATCGGACTGAAAGGGCGGATGAGCACGCGGCTCCAGCCCAACCATCCCTTCGACGATGCCAAGGGCATCACCGCATCGATCCTCGACGGCCTCCTGCTCGGGGCCGGCGATGCCTGCATCGGCATCAATCCGGCCAGCGACGATCCGGCCGTGATCGCGCAATTGCTGCGGCTGCTCGATGAAATCATCGCGCGGCTGAAGATCCCGACCCAAGCTTGCGTGCTGACCCATGTCACGACGACGCTGTCGCTGGTCGGGCAGGGCGTGCCCGTCGACCTCGTCTTCCAGTCGGTCGCAGGCACCGAGGCCGCCAACCGCAGTTTTGGCATCGACCTCGCATTGCTCCGGGAAGCGCAGCAGGCCGGGCTGTCGCAGAAGCGCGGCACGGTCGGGCAGAACGTGATGTATTTCGAGACCGGCCAGGGCTCGGCGCTGTCGGCCAATGCCCATCACGGTGTCGACCAGCAGACTTGCGAGGCGCGCGCCTATGCGGTCGCCCGCGCTTTTGCTCCGCTGCTGGTCAACAGCGTGGTCGGCTTCATCGGTCCGGAATATCTCTACGACGGCAAGGAGATCATCCGGGCCGGGCTCGAGGACCATTTTTGCGGCAAGCTGCTCGGCCTGCCGCTCGGAATCGACATCTGCTACACCAACCATGCCGAGGCGGACCAGGACGACATGGATAATCTGCTGACGCTGCTCGCTGCCGCCGGCGTCACCTTCATCATGGGGGTGCCGGGCGCCGACGACGTCATGCTGAACTACCAGTCGACCTCGTTTCACGACGCGCTCTATGTCCGCGACGTCTTCGGCCTGCGACGGGCGCCGGAATTCGACGATTGGCTGGTGCAGTCAGGCATTGCGGGCGCCGATTTTCGCCTTGCCGGCGATGCAGGCCTGCTGCCCGATTTTGCCTCGCGGCTGATTGCGTGAGGGTGGATCGGGAAAAGCCCCCGAAAATCTTTCACCTGCCGGCATGAACCGGGGAAACCATTGGCGCGTCTCACGAATTAGTTCGCTGCCACAATATTGAGGAAATTCGGTCCCAGCGTTACGTTATGTCTCTGGTGGCCTCGTCAGTACCGTTCGTAGAATGTGGTTGGGGAAATTTCGATGCGTGCTGAAAGCAACGGAACGATCCGGCGTATTCTCTGCGTTTTCCCGCGCTACACCTCGTCCTTCGGCACTTTCGAGCACGCCTACCCTCTGACCGACGGCGTGCGTGCCTTCATGCCGCCGCAGGGGCTTTTGCTGCTCGCCGCCTATCTGCCGAAGGAATGGCAGGTCAGGTTCGTCGACGAGAACCTCCGTCGCACCACCGCGGAGGAGTTCGAATGGGCGGAAGCGGTCTTCGTCAGCGGCATGCACATCCAGCGTCAGCAGATGAACGACATCTGCCGCCGCGCCCATGAATTCGATCTGCCGGTCGCACTCGGCGGGCCCTCGGTCAGCGCGTGTCCCGACTATTATCCGTCGTTCGACTATCTCCATGTCGGCGAGCTCGGCGACGCCACCAATCAGCTGATCGAAATCCTGTCGCGCGACACCTCGCGTCCCGACCATCAGGTGGTTCTGACCATCAAAGACCGAATTCCGATGACGGAGTTCCCGATCCCGGCCTACGAGCTTGCCGACGTGAAGAAATACTTTCTCGGCAGCATCCAGTATTCCAGCGGCTGCCCATATCAGTGCGAGTTCTGCGACATCCCCGGTCTCTATGGCCGTAACCCGCGCATCAAGTCGCCCGAGCAGATCATCGCCGAGCTCGACCGCTTGCGCGAATGCGGCATGACCGACACGATCTATTTCGTCGACGACAATTTCATCGGCAACCGCAAGGCGGCGATGGACTTGCTGCCGCACTTGATCGAATGGCAGAAGAAGACCGGCTATGTGATGCGGCTCGCCTGCGAGGCCACGCTGAACATCGCCAAGCGGCCCGAGATTCTGGAGAAGATGCGTGAGGCCTATTTCACCACCATCTTCTGCGGCATCGAGACGCCGGATCCCGATGCGCTGAAGGCGATGCACAAGGACCACAACATGATGGTCCCGATCCTGGAGGGGGTGCGTACCATCAACTCCTACGGCATGGAGGTCGTCTCCGGCATCATCATGGGGCTGGACAGCGACAAGCCGAATACATCCGATGTGCTGCTCGGCTTCATCGAGGAATCCCAGATCCCGCTGCTCACCATCAACCTGCTTCAGGCGCTGCCGAAGACGCCGCTGTGGGACCGGCTGGAGCGTGAGGGACGCCTGATCAACGACGACGGCCGAGATTCCAACGTCGACTTCCTGCTGCCTTATGACGACGTCGTCGCATCCTGGAAGCACTGCATGGAAGTCGCCTACGAGCCCGCGAAGGTCTATGCGCGCTTCCAGTATCAGTGCGACCACACCTATTCAAACCGCCTCAAGGTGCCGGTGTCCGATGAGATGAAGACCTGGCCCAACATCAGGCGCGCGCTCGTCATGCTAAGAAACATCTTCTGGAAGGTCGGCGTGCTCGGCGACTACAGGCGCGTGTTCTGGAAGTTCGCGCTGGGACGCATCCGGTGCGGCGATCTCGAAGGCCTGATCGGCAGCACATTGGTCGCGCATCATCTCATCACCTTTGCGCGCGCGGCCTCCAGCGGCAAGCAGAACGCATCGAACTATTCGGTGCGGCTGCGCGAGGCCGCCGTTCCCGCCGAATGAGCGACAAGCCCGCTCCGATTCGCCGGACCCTTGATCTGCGGTCATTGACGCCCGCGCGCGTCGCGCTCGGGCGCAGCGGCGCGAGCCTGCCGACGAAACCGCTGCTGGATTTCACGCTGGACCACGCCCGCGCCCGCGATGCCGTGCATGCCGCCTTCGACATGCCGCGGCTGGTCGCCGGGCTCGGCGAGCTCGGCCTTGCCGTGACCGAGGTGAGGAGCCGGGCGGCCGATCGCCGGGATTATCTGCGGCGGCCGGATCTCGGGCGGCAGCTCGACGCCAACTCGGCCGGGGCGCTGGCGCAGTGTGCCACCACGCCGTGCCCGCTTGCGATCGTGATCGGCGATGGCCTGTCGGCGGCGGCCGTGAATGCCCATGCGGCCGCGCTGCTGGAGAGCCTGCTGCCCCAGCTCGCGGCCGAGCCGGCTGTCGCGATCGGCCGTGTCGTTGTCGCCTCAGGCGCGCGCGTCGCGCTTGGCGACGAGATCGGCGCCATTCTCGGCGCGCGCATGGCCCTGATGCTGATCGGCGAGCGACCGGGCCTGTCGGCGCCCGACAGCCTCGGCGCCTATCTGACCTTTGCGCCGAAGCCCGGGCGTACCGATGCCGAACGCAACTGCGTCTCGAACATCCACCACGCCGGGCTGAGCTATGACGAAGCCGCCTTCAAGATCGCCTGGCTGGTGCGCGAGGGGCTGGCCCGACAGGTCACCGGCGTGGCGCTGAAAGACGAGAGCGCAGACCGCGCGCCGCGTCGAATTGGCACAGCGTCGGAAAGATGACCGAAATCGAGGGCCCAGATCGCCGCATCTTGATCGGTTTGGCCATACTTCGCCTGCTTGCAGGTCGGGGTATTGACCTGCTAAACCCCCCACGGCGATTTTCCGCGCATTTTCAAAGGGCAAGCCTCCCCATTGGTATGGCGTTTTCAAGCCGTTCGCGGGGCGCAATAAGCTCACAGACCGAGCCGATTTAGGAACTGGACAAGGCATGCTCGAAAAGCACAGCGAGAGTGAGGTTCATGTCGACAAGGTCGAGCAGGGACCGGGGTCCTCCATTGCCTTCGGGCTGGAGCGCATCGGGCTGATCGCCGTCCGGGCCCCGATCATCTCCTGCATCGTGCTGCTGGTGCTGATCGTCGGCGCCGTGTTCGGCATCTATCGGATCAAGATCGACGATTCGCTGTCGCAGCTATTCCGCTCCAATTCCCGCGAATTCCACCAATATGAAGAGGTGACGAAGAAGTTCCCGGCCGAGGAATTCGACGTCCTGGTCGTGATCGAGGGCAAGACCCTCCTGGCCCGAAACAACCTCGAGAAGCTGCGCGACTTCGTCACCGACCTGCAACTGGTCGAGGGTACGCGCGGCCTGGTCTCGCTGTTCTCCGCGCGTCAGGCGCCGGCGCCGGGCAAGCTGCCGGCGGCGCTGTTTCCGGGCGAACTGCCCGAGGGCGCGGCCTATGACAAGTTCATCGAAACCGTCAAATCCAACGAGATCATCCGCGGCAAGCTGTTGTCGGAGGACGGCACGCTCGCGCTGATCGTGCTCTCGCTGGATCCGGAGGTGGTTGCCTCCAACAAGCTGACCAAGACCGTCGGCGACATCCGCGCGCTGACGAAAGAGGACCTCGGCGACACCGGACTCAACGTGCAGCTCTCCGGCGTGCCGGTGATGCAGCTCGAGATCCGCAACGCGGTCGAACGCGACGGCCTCACCTACAACATCCTCGGCATTCTCGCCGGCTGCGTTATCGCCATCATCTTCTTCCGAAAAATCTCTTTCATGGTGGCGGCGGCCTTCCCGCCGATGATCGCGATCCTGCTGGCGCTGGGCGCGCTCGGCTGGGCCAATTTCAATCTCAACATGTTCCTGAACGTGATGACGCCGCTCATCATGGTCATCAGCTTCTCGGACTCGATGCAGCTCACCTTCGCCGCGCGCGACCGGCTGATCGCGGGCCAGGACAAGTTCACCGCGTTCAAGAATGCGGTGTTGGTGGTCGGACCTGCCTGCGTGCTGACGCACGGCACCGCCGGAATTTCCTTCATCGCGCTGCAGTTCTCGAACTCCGATTTGATCCGCAAGTTCGGCGAAGCCGGCCTGGCCGCCACCATCATCGCGCTGGTCGCGGTGCTGTCGCTGGTGCCGGTATTCGGCGTGCTGCTCGTGCGCAACGAGAACGTCTTTGCGACCAAGTTCCAGAGCGCGGACGCCGGCGTCCAGGCGCTGCGCAATTTCTGCTACTGGATCGCGGTGCGCATGGTGGGCCGGCCCGGCCTGTTCAGTCTGATCGCGCTGCTGTTCGTCGCCAGCCTCGGCGTGATCTACGCCAATCTGGAGCCGCGCTACCGGCTCGCCGACCAGGTACCGGACAAGCGCCAGGCAGTGGCCGCCAGCGACCGGCTAGACGCCAAGCTCACCGGCGCCAATCCGGTCAACGTGCTGATCCAGTTCCCCAAGGGTGAATCGCTGTATTCGCCGGAGACGCTGCAGACGATTGGGGACGTGCATGCGGTCGTGGAAAAGACGGCCGGTGTCGGCAACGTCTGGTCGGTCGAAACCCTGCGCCGCTGGCTTGCGGAAAAGGCCGGCAGCGCCGACGTCGCGACACTGAAGGAATATGTGAACCTCATCCCCGAGCATCTGGTGCGCCGCTTCATCGATGCGGAGCAGGACGCCGTCGTGGTCGCGGGCCGCGTGCCGGACAAGGATTCCAGCCAGCTCCTGCCGATCGTCGACAAGCTCGACACCGAGCTTGATGCGGTGCGCAAGAAGCATCCGGGCTACGAAGTGGCGGTGACGGGTCTCGCCGCCATCGCGGCGCGCAACTCGGCCGGCATGATCGAGAAGCTGAATCGCGGGCTCACCGTGGAGTTCGCGCTGGTCGCGATCTTCATCGGCCTCGCCTTTCGCTCCTGGGTGGTGATGTTCGCCTGCATCCTGCCGGGCATCTTCCCGGTGGTGATGTCGGGCACGGTGCTGTGGGCGATGGGCGAGGGGCTGCAATTCGCCAGCGTCGTCGCGCTCACCGTCTCGTTCGGCCTGGGGCTGAGTGCGACCATCCACTTCCTCAACCGCCTCAGGCTGGAGAGCAAGCCGAGTGTCGGCTCGGGGCTCGCCGTCGAACGCGCAACCGTGCTGGTCGGCCCGGCGCTGATCCTCACCACGGTGGTGCTGGCCTGCGGCCTCGTCGTTACTGTGTTTTCCGACCTGCCGTCGCTGCGGCTGTTCGGCTGGCTCAGCGCCTTCTCGATGGTCATGGCGCTGGTCGCCGATCTCTTCATCCTGCGGCCGACGGCGATGTGGCTGATCAACCTGCACGCCAAGCTGCAGGGTGCGGACAAGCGTGCGATCTGAATCGATCGCGACGGGCGATCATACATTAAGACAGGAAAAACCCCTGGCTCGCGAAAGCCAGGGGTCTGTTTTGATCTGAGGCGTTGGCGCGCGCAGCGCGTCAGCTCTTCGTCATCGTGATGTTGACGCCGCGGATCTCGCCCTTGGAGCTGATCTGCACCGTCTGCTTGGTGCCGTTGGTGCGCAACGACAGGTTGGCGGCAAAGCCGTTGGCCTCGACGAACACCTCGATCTGGCCGCCGCCGGCGGTGCCCTGCAGATTGCCGAAGATGTTGCGGCTGGCCTCGCTCCAGTTGCCGGAGATGCGGTCACCCTGGCTCGTCACGTCGCTGGTGAGGTCGAACTTGTAGCTATCGCTGGCGCAGTGCAGGGCCTGCTTCAGGCTGAGGCCGCTGCCCGCAACCTTGTAGTCCGCCTTGCAGCGGATGCGCTCGGTGGAGCCGTCGGACAACGACACCGTGCCGGTGCCCGTCCACGCCCCGTCGAAGCCGGCAAACGGTCCGGACGACTGTGCTTGGCCGGCAGTGACCGAGAAGAGCAACGTTGCGCCAATTCCGGCTGCCTTGATCGCCAGTCCAGATCGCCCAAAGAATTTCATCTTAAATATCCCGTTTTGGAACGACGTCCGCTCAAGCACAGGACGTCTCGCCACATCGAAAGTTTAGTGTTCCGAGCCAGTGTCAGGTTCAAAGCCTGACCGGCAGAGACGCGCGCCGCGATCGGGTATCGAGATGTCCCATGTTTCGCAGTGCTTCTGGCGGGAAAAACGCCAACGACAGATGCAGGTCTGCAACAGGTGCCCGGCAAAACGCGGAGTGCCAGAATTATGACGTAGTATCAACCCCTTACATCTGCCAAGGAAGGTCTGGGGAAGACCTGATCTGGCCGGCGTGGCGAAAATTTGGCCGCATTTGCCAGCGCTTGTGCCTTCTCCGATGTCGCAGTCTCCGCGGCAACTCGCCACCAGAACGATCCGCTCCCGCCGTCCGCCCTGTGCTGTCCGGGACCGGTGCGATTCTGCCGTCAGAATGAAGGAATACAATGCGTAAGCTTCTTGTCGCTCTCACCCTGCTGTCGGCATCCCTTTCCACGACGGCGTTCGCCCAGCAAGGCCGCGGCACGGATTCCGAGCAGAAGGCCTGCACGCGCGACGTGCAGAAATTCTGCCGTCCGGTCATCGATCAGGGCGATTTCACCGTCCTGGCCTGCCTCAAGGAGAACCGGGCCAAGATCTCGCAGGCCTGCGATCAGGTCCTGAAGAACCACAACCAGTAAGTTCGGCCGCTGGCCCACAAAAGGCGGCCCCGGGGCTGCCTTTTCGAGCCCGATCCGCAAGGGCAGCCATCGCGAGACAGGATTGGTTTTGCTGCCGTATTCCCCTATATGGGGGCCGCGGCGGCATCGCTGGCGCGAGCGAAAAAAAGCCTTCCTGTCCAAACGATTGTTGATCAGCCCTCGATGACCTCTGCGAACGAATTGCGATCCGGCAAGGGTGACCGCGACGAGAATTTTCCCGTCGCGTCCTGGATCATTCATCCGCGTCATCGCGCCCTGATCCTGGCGTACTACAATTTCGTCCGGACCGCCGACGACATCGCCGACCATGCGACGCTGCCGGCCGACGAGAAGCTCGCTTATCTCGACCTGCTCGAAGCTGAATTGCTCGGCAAGGGCGATACCCAGGCCGAGGCCGTCAGCCTCCGCGGCGCGCTGGCCGAACGCGGCATGGCCCCGCGCCATGCGCTCGACGTGCTGATCGCGTTCCGCATGGACGTGACCAAGCTTCGCTACGAGACCTGGGACGAGGTCGTCCACTATTGCCGCTATTCGGCGATGCCGGTCGGCCGCTTCATGCTCGACGTCCATGGCGAGAGCACCTCGACCTGGGCCGCATCGGACGCGCTTTGCGCGGCGCTCCAGATCAACAACCACCTCCAGGATTGCGGCAAGGATTTTCGCGAGCTCAATCGCGTCTATCTGCCGCGCGATGCGCTGGCCGCGAGCGGCGCCTCGGTCGAGCAGCTCGCCCTGACGCGGTCGCCGCCGGCGATGCTGGCCTGCCTGCAGGCGCTCGCTGTGCGCAACGAAACGCTTCTCAACCAGAGCAAGTCACTCAGCGCAGAGGTCAGGGACTTCCGCCTCGGCGTCGACATCTCCGTCATCCAGGCCTATGCCGACCGCATCGTGCGCCTGCTCAAGGTGCGCGATCCCCTGCGCGAGCGGGTGCATCTGAACAAGCTCGAGCTTCTCACCTTCAGCCTCGCAGGCATGATCGGCGAAGTCGGCCGCCGCGCGATGGGGCGCAGGGCCATGACCAAACCGGGGACTGCTCATGACGCTTGAGGCGGCCTCGCCCGGCGCCAATTATGGCTCGACCGCATCCGGCAGCTCTTTCTACGCCGCGATGCGGATCCTGCCGCGCGACCAGCGCGAGGCGATGTTCCAGATCTACAGCTTCTGCCGCCAGGTCGATGACATCGCCGATTCCGACGGCCCGCGCGACGAACGGCTCGCGGCGCTCCAGGCGTGGCGAGGCGACATCGACGCGCTTTATCAGGGGCATCCGCCGGAGCGCCTGAAAGACTACGTCACTTCGGTGAAGACGTTCGGGCTGAAGCGCGAGGATTTTCTTGCCATCGTCGACGGCATGGAGATGGACGTCCCGCAGGACATCCGCGCGCCCGACATGGCGACGCTGGACCTGTATTGCGATCGTGTCGCGAGCGCAGTGGGGCGGCTGTCGGTGCGGGTATTCGGCCTGCCCGAGGAAGACGGCATCCTGCTCGCCCATCATCTCGGCCGCGCGCTCCAGCTCACCAACATCCTGCGCGACATCGACGAGGACGCGACGCTCGGGCGGCTCTATCTGCCGCGCGAAGCCCTGCTGCATGCCGGCATCACCTCAAGCGATCCGGACCGCGTGATCGCCGAGCGCGCGCTGCCAAAGGTTTGCCTGCCGCTGGCGCAGCGCGCGAAGGCGCATTTCGAGACATCGGACGAGATCATGAACCGCAATCGGCGCCGCGCGGTGCGCGCGCCGCGGATCATGTCGAAATACTATCACGCCATTCTGGACCTCCTGATCGCGCGCGGGTTCAACGCGCCGCGCGAGCCCGTGCGTGTGTCGAAGATCACACGCATTGCCATCCTGCTCCGTTACGCTTTTCTCTGATGCAAAACACAGCTCATATCATCGGCGCTGGAATTTCCGGCCTCTCCGCCGCTGTGCGGCTCGCCAATGCCGGCTTCAATGTCGCCGTGCACGAGGCGACGCACCAGGCCGGCGGGCGCTGCCGCTCCTATTTCGACGGCGCAACCAACCTCACCATCGACAACGGCAATCATTTGCTGCTGTCGGGCAACAGTCACGCGCGGGCCTACGCACGTTCGATCGGCACCGAGGCGGGCCTGGTCGGGCCGGAGCGAGCGCAGTTTCCGTTCGTCGATCTTGCGACCGGGCAGCGCTGGCAGATCGATCTCGGTGACGGCCGCCTGCCGACCTGGGTGCTCGACGAAAGCCGCCGCGTTCCCGACACCGGGCTCACCGACTATTTGAAGCTTGCGCCGCTGATCTGGGCTTCGGAGCAGACGCTGGTCGGCAACTCCATTCCCTGCGAGGGCGTGCTTTATCAGCGCCTGGTGCAGCCGCTGCTGCTCGCAGCCCTCAACGTCGATCCGCCCGAGGGCTCGGCCGGACTTGCCGGTGCGATCGTGCGCGAGACCCTGCTCGCCGGCGGGCAGGCCTGCCGTCCGCTGATCGCGCGCGACGGCCTCAGTGCCGTGCTGATCGAGCCGGCCGTGACGTTCTTGACCGAGCGCGGACACACCGTGCAACTCGGTCACGAGCTGCGTTCCTTCGCGAGCAACGACGGCAAGGTCGGCGCGTTGAATTTCGGCGGCGAGGATGTGATCCAGCTCAGCGACGGCGACGTCGTCGTGATGGCGGTGCCGCCGCGCGCGGCCTCGAACCTGCTGCCGGGCATCAAGACGCCCACCGAATTCCGCGCCATCGTCAACGCGCATTTTCGCATTGAGCCGCCGCCGGGTTCAGCGCCGATCCTGGGTGTGATCGGCGGAACCGTCGAGTGGCTGTTCGCATTCCCCAACCGGCTCTCCGTGACCATCAGCAATGGCGACCGCTTGGTCGACATGCCGCGCGAGGAACTGGCGCAGGCGGTCTGGAACGACGTCTGCAAGGCCGCCGGCCTTTCCGGCGAGCTCTTGCTTCAATTGCCTCCCTGGCAGATCGTGCGCGAGCGCCGCGCCACATTTGCAGCGACGCCGGCGCAGAATTCCTTACGTCCCGGGCCGGTCACCGCGCTGAAAAACCTGTTTCTTGCCGGGGATTGGACTGCTACGGGGTTGCCTGCAACCATCGAGGGATCGGTCCGATCTGGCGATCGCGCCGCCGATCTGGTTCTGGCCGCCAAAGGATCCTGAAAAGCGGCCCTGACGGGTTATTTGTCCCGGTCAATTCAAGCTAACTATCGGAGTAATCGAGCAAGATGGATTCCGTGAACGCGACCGCCCGCGAAGTCCAAAAATCCAGAACGTTGGAATCGAGCATTGCGTCGGCCACGCAAGGCGTCCTCCGCTTCCAGCAATCCGACGGCCACTGGGTCTTCGAGCTCGAAGCCGATTGCACGATTCCGGCCGAGTACATCTTGCTGCGCCATTATCTCGCAGAGCCCGTCGACACGGTGCTCGAGGCCAAGATCGGCAACTACCTGCGACGCGTCCAGGGCGCCCATGGCGGCTGGCCGCTGGTGCATGACGGCGAGTTCGACATGAGCGCCAGCGTGAAATCCTACTTCGCGCTGAAGATGATCGGTGATTCCATCGACGCGCCGCATATGGTACGCGCGCGCGAGGCGATCCACGCCCGCGGCGGCGCCATCCACAGCAACGTCTTCACGCGCTTCATGCTGGCAATGTTCGGCGTCGTGACGTGGCGCGCGGCGCCGGTGCTGCCGATCGAGATCGTGCTGCTGCCGTTCTGGTCGCCGTTCCACATCAACAAGATCTCCTACTGGGCGCGCACCACCATGGTGCCCCTGATGGTGCTCGCTGCGCTCAAGCCGCGCGCGAAGAATTCGAAAGGCGTCGGCATCGACGAGTTGTTCCTGCAGGATCCGCGCTCGATCGGGATGACCGCCAAGGCGCCGCACCAGAGCATGGCCTGGTTCGTGCTGTTTCGCGCGCTCGACGGCATCCTGCGCGTGGTCGAACCGATGTTTCCGAACAGCCTGCGCAAGCGCGCCATCGATGCGGCGCTCGCCTTCATCGAGGAGCGGCTGAACGGCGAGGACGGCATGGGCGCGATCTATCCGCCGATGGCCAACATCGTCATGATGTACGACGCGCTCGGCAAGGACGAGAATTATCCGCCGCGCGCGGTCACGCGCCGGGGCATCGACAAGCTCCTCGTCATCCGCGAGGAGGAGGCCTATTGCCAGCCCTGCGTCTCGCCGGTGTGGGATACGACGCTGACGGCGCACGCGCTGCTCGAGGCCGGCAACGCAGAGGCCGTGCCGGCTGCCAAACGCGGCCTCGACTGGCTGATCCCGAAGCAGGAGCTCGAGGTCAAGGGCGACTGGGCCGTGAAGCGGCCCGACGTGCGTCCGGGCGGCTGGGCCTTCCAGTACAACAACGCCTATTATCCCGATCTCGACGACACCGCGGTGGTGGTGATGTCGATGGACCGCATGCGGCGCGAGCACGGCGCCACCGGCTATGATGCTGCCATCGATCGCGGCCGGGAATGGATCGAGGGGATGCAGAGCGACGACGGCGGCTGGGCCGCCTTCGACGTCAACAATCTCGAATATTATCTGAACAACATCCCGTTCTCCGACCACGGCGCGCTGCTCGATCCGCCGACCGAGGACGTCACCGCCCGCTGCATCTCCATGCTGGCCCAGCTCGGCGAGACCGCGCAGACCAGCAAGCACGTGGCCGATGGGGTCGCCTACCTCAGGAAGACCCAGCATCCCGAGGGCTCCTGGTACGGCCGTTGGGGGATGAACTTCATCTACGGCACCTGGTCGGTGCTCTGCGCCCTGAACATGGCCGGCGTCCGCCACGACGACCCGATGATCCGGAAGGCCGCTGGCTGGCTGGCCTCAATCCAGAACGCGGACGGCGGCTGGGGCGAGGACGCCGTCAGCTACCGGCTCGACTACAAGGGGTGGGAGGCGGCGCCCTCGACCGCCTCGCAAACGGCATGGGCCTTGCTTGCCTTGATGGCCGCAGGCGAGGTTGATCACCCGGCCGTCGCCCGCGGGGTGGAGTACCTGATTGCAACACAGAACGAAAAAGGACTGTGGGACGAGCAGCGGTATACGGCCACAGGCTTCCCCCGTGTATTCTATCTACGGTACCATGGGTACGCGAAGTTCTTCCCGCTGTGGGCGTTGGCGCGGTATCGGAACTTGCGGGACACCAACAGCAGGGTGGTAGGGGTCGGAATGTGACTTTGGGGACGGGGGACTATGTTACCGCGGGCAATGCCATTGATCCGCGGCCAATATTGATTGTGACTGGACTGGTTCAGGAGGCCCGCATCGCGGCAGGGCCCGGAATGGCTGTCATCTGCTCGTCCAGCAGCCCGACCCAGTTGCGCGCGCTCCTGACGGTGCTGGATCCCGAGACGATTCGCGGCGTCATTTCCTTCGGCGTGGCCGGCGGGCTCGACCCGGCGCTGCGCTCCGGCGACGTCGTGGTGGCGACCGAGGTGCTGGCGGGCGATGCACGCTGGGCTGCCGGGCTGTCGCTTGGCGACGACCTCATCGAGCGTCTGACGTCAGGACGCCGCCGCGTGGTGCGGCGCAGCCTCGCCGGCGCGGAAGAAGTGGTCACCGGCCGGTCCTGCAAGGCGGCGCTGCATTCGGAGACTGGAGCGGCAGCCGTCGACATGGAGAGCCATATCGCGGCCGCCTACGCCGCCGAGGCCGGGCTGCCCTTTGCCGCGGTCCGGGTCATCAGCGATCCCGCCCACCGCGCGCTACCGGCGCTGGCCCGCGCTGCCATCAAGCCGAACGGCCAGATCGACCTTTTCGCCGTGCTGCGCGGCATCGTGCGCAATCCGGCAGCGCTGCACGGACTGGTCTCGACCGGCCTCGACTTCAACCGCGCGCTGCGTAGCTTGCGCGGCTGCCGCGACTTCCTGATCGGCACCGAACTCGCCGACAGCGCGGATTTGGTGCCCGAGACGGTTTGAGCTTTTCGATCTGACAACAGAAAAGGCCCGGTCGCGCTGGCGACCGGGCCTTTTTCGTTCGTGCCGACTCGCGCGCCTACGCCGCCGTCGAAGCCTTCCGGGCAGCCTTCTCTTGCGCGGCGGCGGCCTCGTCCTTGCGGATCTCCGACAGGCGCTTCTGCACTTCGGCCGAGAAGATGTACTGAGCCGGGCGCTGCCTGGACATGTCGATCTCCGGCGCCATCGGGCCCGTGGTCCTGATGCCGCGCAGCGACACCCACATTGCCTTGAGCGGGTTGTTCAGCGCGGCGGTCGCCGCCGTCGGTTCGTAGCCGCAATGGGCCATGCAGTCGGCGCACTTTTCGTACTTGCCGGTGCCGTAGGTCTCCCAGTCGGTGGTGTCCATCAGCTCCTTGAAGGTCTTCGCATAGCCTTCGCCGAGCAGGTAGCAGGGCTTCTGCCAGCCGAAGATGTTGCGGGCGGGCATGCCCCAGGGCGTGCACTCGTATTCCTGGTTGCCGGCGAGGAAGTCCAGGAACAGGCCGGAATGCATGAAGTTCCACTTCTTGCCCTTGCCCAACGCAAAGACGTCGCGGAACAGCTTCTTGGTCTTGGTGCGGTTGAGGAAGTGCTCCTGGTCCGGTGCACGCTCATAGGCGTAGCCCGGCGACATCGACACGCCGACGCCGAGCTCGACGGTGAAGTCGAGGAATTTTGCGATCTCCTCGGCCGGATGGCCGTCGAAGATGGTGGCGTTGACGTTGACGGTGAAGCCGCGCGCCTTGGCGGCCTTGATCGCGGAGACGGCGCGGTCGAACACGCCCTTCTGCGACACCGCCTTGTCGTGGTGGTCCTTCAGACCGTCCAGATGCACGGAGAAGAACAGGTAGGGCGAGGGCTCGAACAGATCGAGCTTCTTCTCGAGCAGCAGCGCATTGGTGCAGAGCGAGACGAACTTCTTGCGCGCCACGAGGCCACGCACGATCTCGCCGATCTCCTTGTGGATCAGCGGCTCGCCGCCGGGAATGGCGACCATCGGCGCACCGCACTCGTCGGCCGCATCCCAGCACTCTTGCGCCGTCATGCGGCGGTTGAGGATCGCATCCGGATAATCGATCTTGCCGCAGCCGACGCAGGCGAGGTTGCAGCGAAACAGCGGCTCCAGCATCAGCACGAGCGGATAGCGCTTGCGGCCAAGCAGTTTCTGCTTGAGCAAATAGCCGCCGATACGCATTTCCTTGAAGAAGGGTATAGCCATTACAAGTTTCTTTCTGGGCTTGGAATTCGGGTAGGTCAGCTCGCGGCCAGTTCGGCCGGAAGCCGGAATTCGATGTTTTCCTCGCGGCCCGGGAGCACCGAGACCGTCACGGGTCCGATCCGCCGCAGAGCTTCGATCACGTCATCCACCAATACCTCGGGCGCCGAGGCGCCGGCCGTGAGGCCGACGGTCCTGGCACCTTTCAACCACTCCGGATCGAGCTTGCTGCCATCGGCGATCAGATAACTCGCGACGCCGGCCTCGGTGCCGATTTCGCGGAGCCGATTCGAGTTCGAGCTATTGGCGGCGCCCACCACCAAGATCACGTCGACCAGCTTGCTCAGGTCCCTTACCGCAGATTGGCGGTTCTGTGTCGCATAGCAGATATCCCGGATGTCGGGGCCTTGAATGTCTGTAAATCTGGCCTGAAGGGCCGCGATAATGTCCCTGGTGTCGTCGACCGACAGCGTGGTCTGGGTGATGTAGGCCACTGGCGTATCTGCAGGCAGTGTCAGCGCCTTAACCTCTTCAACGCTCTGGACCAGCAGCACCGGCCCCGGAACCTGGCCCATCGTGCCCTCGACCTCGGGATGGCCGGCATGGCCGATCAGGATCAGGGTGCGACCCTTGCTGATGTAGCGCTTCCCCTGATTGTGAACTTTCGTGACCAGGGGGCAGGTGGCATTCAGCACCGGAAGGTCGCGTGCGGCGGCCTCTTCCTCGACGCTGCGGGCGACGCCATGGGCGCTGAACACGGTCACGGCCTTGGGCGGCACCTCGGACAGCTCCTCGACGAAGATCGCGCCTTTGTTCTTCAGGCTCTCGACGACGTATTTATTGTGCACGATCTCATGCCGCACGTAGACGGGCGGGCCGTACTTCTGCAGGGCCCGTTCCACGATCTCGATCGCACGCACCACGCCCGCGCAGAAGCCGCGCGGTTGCGCCAGATAAACTTCCATTGGCTGCCCATCACGCAAGTTGCACCAATCCGCTCAATCGTCCCCAGCGGCAATCCGATAGCTACCAATGAGTTGCAATATCCGCACCATTGGTTCGCGTAGGCGGTAGCTGCCCACCCGCTTGGGGTTCCGAGCGGAGGAGGGCACAGCACTTTGTGTCAAAAAATCGGCAGCAAGGAAAGGTGCAAGCACGCGGGGTTCCATATCAGGGCAAGTTTCCGGTATTATAGTAGTCGAGGACCAACCAAGCCATGGCGGCATTTTGTGCTCGCCCCTCCGTCACTTTCCCGCCTCAAGTCCCCGTCTATACCGGCCACCCGCATGATTTTGCCTCGCTCTCCAAGCCGTTTACTTCGAACCTTGTTCCGGCGACTGCCACTCAAAACAGCAATAGGTTTCGCCTGGGAACTCCGATAAACAGCGGGCGTTTCCGGCAAGCTGTTAACCGCAGAAAGAAAAGAAGTGCTGCAAAGCGTCGTCGTTGCCATCGTCAGGGCCTGCACCCGGTTTGCCTCCCTCGTCGTCGTCCTCGGGCTCCTGCTGGCGGTGGGAGCGGGCTACTACACGTCGCGGCACTTCGCCATCAACACCGACATCAATTCGCTGATTGCCCAAAATCTGGACTGGCGCCAGCGCGACCAGCAGTTCGACCGCTCCTTCGACCGGGATGCGACGATCACGGCTGTCGTCGAGGCCAGGACGCCGGAGATGGCGAGCGCGGCGGCGGATGCGCTCTTTGCCAAGCTGAAGGACGACAAGACCAACTTCCAGTCGGTGCAGCAGCTCGGCTCCGGTGAGTTCTTCGAGAAGAACGGCCTGTTGTTCCTGCCGACCGAGGAGGTCGGCAAGATCACCGGCCAGTTTGAATCCGCGGCACCCCTGATCGAGATCATGGCCGGCGATCCCTCGATCCGCGGCCTGACCGGCGCGCTGGAAACGGGACTTGCCGGCGTCAAGCGCGGCCAGGTCAAGCTCGACAACACTGGGCGTCCCTTCAATCTGATCGCGCAGACGGTCGAGACCGTGCTCAACAAGGGCAATGCCAGCTTCTCCTGGCGTGAGCTCGTCAGCGACGAGCCGCTGTCGGATTCGGACAAGCGCACCTTCATCGAGTTCAAGCCGGTCCTCGACTACAACGCGCTGGAGCCCGGCAAGGACGCCACCGACGCGATCCGCAAGACTGCGGCCGAGCTGAATTTCCCGACGAAATATCAGGCGCGTGTGCGGCTGACCGGCCCGGTGCCGATCGCCAATGAGGAATATGCCACCGTACAGGAGGGCGCCGTCGTCAACGGCATCGGCACCGTGCTCGTCGTGCTGCTCATCCTATGGCTGGCACTGCACTCGGCGAAGATCATCTTCGCGGTGTTCATCAATCTCTTCGTCGGCCTTGCGCTGACGACTGCCGCCGGCCTGATGATGGTCGGCTCGCTCAATTTGCTGTCGATCGCGTTCGCGGTGCTGTTCGTCGGGCTCGGCGTCGACTTCGGCATCCAGTACAGCGTCCGCTACCGCTCCGAGCGCTACAAGCACAACGATCTCACCGGCGCGCTGGTGCTGGCGGCGAAGCGCTCGGCGGTGCCGCTGTCGCTCGCGGCGATGGCGACCGCGGCCGGGTTTCTCTGCTTCATCCCCACCGACTACAAGGGCATTGCCGAACTAGGCCAGATCGCGGGCGTCGGCATGCTGGTGGCCTTCATCTCCTCGATCACCGTACTGCCGGCGCTCTTGAAGCTTCTGAATCCGCCCGGCGAGCAGGAGCCGGTCGGCTACGCCTTCCTGGCGCCGCTCGATCATTTCCTGGAGAGGCATCGTGTGCTGATTGTCGGCGGCACGTTGCTCCTGGCGCTCGGCGGCCTGCCGTTGCTCTACTTCATGAAGTTCGACTTCAACCCCATGAACCTGCGCAACCCGAGGGCCGAGTCGATCGCGACTTTCCTCGACCTGCGCAACGATCCCAACACCGGCGCCAACGCCATCAACGTGATGACGACGTCCGAGGAGCAGGCCAAACAGGTCGAGGCGAAGCTGGAGAAGGTGCCCGAGGTGCTGCGGGTGATGTCGCTCAACAGCTTCGTGCCGGAGGACCAGCCGCCGAAGCTGAAGCTGCTCGCGCAGGGCGCCAAGGTGCTGAACCCAGCGCTCAATCCGGACCAGATCGACGCGGCGCCCTCGGACCAGGAGAACGTCGAGTCGCTGAGATCCGCCGTCGACAATCTGCGCAGGACTGCCGGCGACGCGAAGGGCCCCGGCGCAGTTGCCTCGCGCCGGCTTGCGGATGGGCTCGAGAAGCTCGCCAATGCGGATGAGGCCATGCGCAACAAGGCGCAGGACGTATTCGTGACGCCGATGAAGATCGTGTTCGATCAGCTCCGGAACGCAATGCAGGCCGAACCGGTTACTCTGAACTCGCTGCCGCCCGATCTCATCAGCGCCTGGAAGAGCAAGGACGGCATCATCCGCGTCGAAGCACTGCCGAAGGGCGATCCCAACGACAACGACACGCTGCGTAAGTTCGCGGCAGCCGTGCTCGTCGCCGAGCCGACCGCGATTGGCGGGCCGGTCTCGATCCTGAAATCCGGCGACACAGTGGTGAGGGCGTTCATCCACGCCGGCATCTACGCGCTGCTGGTGATCGGCTTGCTGTTGTGGATCACGCTGCGCCGGTTCGTCGACGTGCTGATGACGCTGGTGCCGCTTCTGGTTGCGGGCGCGGTGACACTTGAGATCTGCGTGTTGATCGGACTGCCGCTCAACTTCGCCAACATCGTCGCGTTCCCGCTGCTGCTCGGCGTCGGCGTCGCCTTCAAGATCTATTATGTCGTGGCCTGGCGCTCAGGTAGAACAAACCTGCTCCAGACCAGCCTGACGCGTGCGATCTTTTTCAGCGCGCTGACGACGGCGACCGCGTTCGGCAGCCTGTGGCTGTCGAGCCATCCCGGTACGTCCAGCATGGGCAAGCTGCTGGCGCTCTCGCTGGTGACGACGCTCGCCGCCGTGCTGCTGTTCCAGCCGGCCCTAATGGGCAAACCCCGTAATCTCAGGGAGTAGGCAGATGTCGCCGACGGCGTCGGCGGCGCCTTTCTGACCCGGCTTGGCTGCAGCGGTGCTCTTCGGGGCTGCGGTCGTCGGGGCAGGTGCGGCGGCCATCGCCGTTCCTGCGGCTTTGGGCGCCGCGCCGGTGGTCTTCGGCGCGCCGCCCTTGGCGGCGGTGTTGGTGGGGCTCAAAGGGATCGGTGGGCCGACCCGCGTCCAGGTCTCGCCGCCGCAGAGGAACCCCATCACGCAGCCCTTGATTTCGAGCTGGTCGCTACCGACCGGCGTGATGGTTGCGCTGTAGAGCTGGCCATCGTTCGCGTTGTAGACCTGTCCTTCCCACTGATCGGCGCCGGCCTTCTTCCTCATGTCGATCAGGGTGGCCATGCCCAGCGTCGGCCTGTTCTTTTTTGACACATCCGGATTGTTCTCGTCGCGGCCGCCAGGCTGCTTTTCCCAAGAGACTGCGCCCCACATGCTGCCATTGCACTGGGCAACACGAATGTTGGCGACGCCGTCGGCGACCCGCCAGTCGCCGGTCGGGTCCGCGGCCAGCGCGGGGCTCAGGCAAGTGAAACCGCCAGCCAGCAATATTCCGGTGTAAATGGTCAAACGCATGAGTGTTCCTTGGCAGTGCAACATGGTCTAAAGCTGTGCTTGCGAAGATGGTCCGAAAAAGGGCAAAAGGCCGCACAGGCCCTTTTCCGTTTGCTGACCGTTTTCAGTTGACGAAGCGGCCCTCAATCGAAGTATGTAGCGGATGAACAGTCCAAATCCAGACATGTCTCAGCTGTTCGCGGACCGTCAGGCCCAGCGGAGCTCCCTGCATAACCGGTACCTGAACGAGCAGTTCGTTCGGGTCCTGAAGACGATCGGCTACGACGTCGGCTTCCAGAAGGGGCAGGGACAGTATCTCTACGATCGCGACGGCGCGCGCTATCTCGACCTGTTGTCCGGCTTCGGCGTGTTCGCGATCGGGCGCAATCATCCGGTCATGCGCGAGGCGCTCAAGAGCGTGCTCGATGCCGACCTGCCCAATCTGGTCCAATTCGACGTCTCGGTGCTCGCCGGTGTGCTCGCCGAGCGGCTTTTGAAATACGTTCCCTATCTCGACAAGGCGTTCTTCGCCAATTCCGGCGCCGAATGCGTCGAGGCGGCGATCAAGTTCGCCCGCGGCGCCACCGGGCGGCCCGGGATCGTCTATTGCGCCCATGCCTATCACGGCCTGACCTATGGCGCGCTGTCGCTGACCGGTGATTCGAACTTCCGCGGCGGTTTCGAGCCGCTGCTGCCGGGCTGCACCTCGGTCCCCTTCAACGATCTGGCCGCGCTCGAAAAGGCGCTGGCCTCGCGCGAAGTGGCCGCTTTCATCGTCGAGCCGATCCAGGGCAAGGGCGTCAACATGCCCTCCGACGAGTTCCTGCCGGGCGCGGCCGCGCTCTGCAAGAAATACGGCACGCTGTTTGTCGCCGACGAGATCCAGACCGGCATGGGCCGCACCGGCCGCTTCCTTGCGGTCGAGCACTGGAACGTCGAGCCCGACATGGTGCTGCTGTCGAAGTCGCTGTCGGGCGGCCATGTGCCGGTCGGCGCGGTGCTGACGCGCAAGAGCATCTTCGACAAGATCTTCAACCAGATGGACCGTGCGGTGGTGCACGGCTCCACCTTCTCCAAGAACGACCTCGCAATGGCCGCGGGCATCGCCACGCTCGATGTCATGGAATCCGAGAAGCTGATCGAGTCCGCCGCCAAGCGCGGCGCCGAGCTGCGGCTGGCCCTGACGCGGATGGTGCCCGGCTACGAGCTGATGAAGGAAGTGCGCGGCAAGGGCCTGATGATCGGCATCGAGTTCGGCCCACCGAAATCGCTGCGCCTGAAGGCCTCATGGAACGTGCTGGAGGCGGCCAACAAGGGCTTGTTCTGCCAGCTCATCACGGTGCCGCTGTTCAAGGATCACAAGATCCTGACCCAGGTCGCCGGTCACGGCAGCCATACCATCAAGCTGTTGCCGCCGCTCACGATCACCGAAGAAGACTGTAGTTGGATCGAGCGCGCCTTCGACGACGTCATCGCCGGCAGCCACAAGGTCCCCGGCGCGATCTGGTCGCTCGGCAAGACACTGGTGGACAACGCGGTGAGAAGGTCGGCCTGATTTCCTGCCGAGTCTTTTCGACGATCGTCATTGCGAGCGTAGCGAAGCAATCCAGACTACCTCCGAAGAGACAGTCTGGATTGCTTCGTCGCATCAGCGCAAAATTGCTTCGCAATTTTGTCGCGAGCTCCTCGCAATGACGGTGGAGGCCGCTAGCCCTCCACATTCCCCTTCATCGCCGCCTCGAACCTGTCCACGAACTCCGCGAGCTCGTCGGCGCCGAGATCGCTGACGGCCCAGAAGTTCAGGCCGCGATTGCCCCAGCGGCGGCAGTTGAAGCCCTGCATGGTCTCGGTTTTCGGCGCGCGGTACACCGCGCTGGCGGTCTGCGACACGAACAGGTTGATCAAATGTTGCCGCCGCCGGTAGACGACAGCGCCGATGGCGCGCGCGTCGATATAGTCGAGCCGGCCGCCGACCAGCGTAAAACCCTGCGCGGTAAGATCGATCACGGGCGGGGCGACGTCGAGCTTGCCGTTGAACCACGGCTTGACGGTGTGCTGGTCGGTCGAGATCACGTCCGTAAGGTGGCCGGCCTGAAGCGAGCGCAGATGGGCGGAAACGACCTCCGAGAGGATGCGCTGCTGGTCGTCCTGGCGCAGCACGACGGCGACGACGCCGGAGGCGGCGAGCGCTGAGACCGCGGAGCCCATGGCAAAACCGCGCAGCACGGAGCGGCGGGTCGGCTGGCGCTGGGGTTGCGGCATCGACGCCTCGATCCGGGCGCGCAAGTTTGCCGGCGCAGCGTAGCGCAAGCTGGTATCGGCGAGCACGCGCTGCATCTCGCGTTGCGCCGCAATCTCCGCGGCGCAGGCCGGGCAGCCTGCGATATGTGCTTCGACCTCGCGCGCATGGCCGGCATCGAGCTCGTTGTCGAGCAGCGCGTGAAGCAGGATCTTTGCTTCGTCGCAGGTCATTTCGAGTGCTCCTCTTCCGCCATCCAGGCCGCGCGCAGCATGGCGCGGGCGCGTGCGAGGCGGGACATCACGGTGCCGACGGGCGCGCCGACGGCTTCGGCGATTTCACGATAGGACAGATTGCTGATCTCGCGCAGCACGAAGGTTTCCTTGAACGGTTCGGCAAGCGCATCGATCAGCTTGCGAATGGCGCCGGCGTCGCGGCTGCGCAGCACTTCCGTCTCCGGGCTCGCCTCGGTCTCCTGCCATATTGGCGTCTGCTCGGCGACTTCAGGCGTATCCTCGATCGCGGTATGCGAATGCGCACGCCTTGCGTATTCTGCGTTGCAGACGTTGCGCAGGATCGCGAACAGCCAGGGCTTCATCGCCGGGCCGCGGTAGCTGTCAAAATGCTTGAGCGCGCGCAGATAGCATTCCTGTACGGCGTCCTCGGCATCGGAGGCATCGCGCAGCAAATAGCGCGCAAGCGTGTAGACGTCGTCGAGATAAGGCAGCGCCATCTCGCGGAAGCGCTGCGCCTTCTGCAAATCGTCGCTGACGGGCATCGCCTCTCGCCTTGCCTGTTGTCTTGTTTCTTCCCTGGACACGGCTGAAGATGCGCTAGCCCGGCCGGCGTGGGACCACCGGCCGGGTAAGACAGAGATGCCTTGGTTCGAGATGTTACTCAACCTTGATCATCCCCGTCATGTGCGGGTGCAGCGAACAAAAATATTTGTAGTCGCCCGCATTGGTGAAGGTGAAGGAGAACTTGTCGTCGGTGTCCATGGTTTTTGACCTGAACTTGCCGGCCGACACCACGGTGTGGGGGATGTCGTCCCGGTTGGTCCAGGTCACGGTGGTACCGGTCTTGATCTTGAGCTCGGCCGGCTGGAACACGAAATTGTCGATATGCACCTCCATGTCGTCGGCGGCGCGGGCGGTTGTGGCGGGCAGCAGCATGGCCGCGATCACGGCGACACCGAAGTCGCGGCGATTGAGTGTCTTCATTGTCAGCTTCCGTTCAAGCTTGGATCAGCCTTGGAGCGGCGTGTCGATGATGGCGAGCCGCTGCTCGTTCTGCTTGAAGTTGACGCTGGCAACCCCGAGCATCGAGCGAAGCTTGGCGTCCTCGACCTTCATTGGTCCGGGTGAGGGGGCGGCTCCCGGCGCCGGCTGCGGGAAGGCGGTCGAGCGCGCCGTGTGGAAGGTGACGTTGCCCTCGACCTTCTGCATCACCTGGTGAATGTGGCCGTTCAGCACAGTGACCGAACCAAAGCCCTTGACGTATTCGAGCGCACGGCCGCCGTCCTCGGTACCCCAGCCCCATTCCGGATAGACGGTCCAGAGCGGGATGTGCGCGAACAGCACGATCGGCGTCGACTGCGATTTACCGCGGAGATCGTCCTCGAGCCAGGCGAGCTGCTCGGCGCCGAGATTGCCGAGGCCGCCGGCCTTGAGGTCGACGACGTTGACGAGCCCGATGAAGTGCACGCCGCCGGCGTCGAACGAATACCAACCCTGACCCTTGGTGCCGCGGCCATAGCGCTCGCGGTAGAACTTCACTTCCTCGTCGAGGAAGTCATGCTCGCCCGGCACGTAATGCACATCCAGCTTGCTCTGCGAGATGATGCGATCGGCATTGTCGAACTCGGCCGCCTTCGACAGATGCGTGATGTCGCCGGTGTGGATCATGAATGAGGGTTTTGCCGGCATCGCGTTGATCTTGTTGACGGCTTCCTCCAGCGTGCCCAGCGCATTGGGATTGGCCGGCTTGTCGAAACCGACATGGCTGTCGCTGATCTGGAGGAAGGTCATGCCGGGCGCGGCCGCGGTCGCGGCCTGCGCAGAGTCGATGATGCCGAGCGAACGCGGCACACCGCCCGTGACGGTCCAGAGCACGCCGGTGCCGGCCCAGGTCATGCATTCCAGCACCTTGCGGCGGCTGACGCCGTCGTCTCCGTGATCGTGTCCGCTCATCGCGCATCTCCTCGCGCCCGGAATTGGGCTTCGGGGAGGTGATTGGGAGAGGGGTGGATTTATTCGCGGGGGACGATGACGTTTTCGTGAGGTGACGAGTATCGTAGCCCGTATGAAGCGAAGCGGAATGCGGGACCCAGGTACCCGGCAATCCCCGGATTTCGCTGCGCTCCATCCAGGCTACGCAGTTACTTCGTATCCTCCAGGATCATAGTTGCGCCCTTCTCGGCGATCATCGCGGTCGGCGTGTTGGTATTGCCCGAGGTGATGGTCGGCATGATCGAGGCATCGACGACGCGCAAGCCGCCAAGGCCGTAGAAGCGCAGGCGCTCGTCGACGACGGCCATGGGATCATTGGCCGCCCCCATCTTCGCGGTGCCGACCGGGTGAAAGATGGTGGTGCCGATATCGCCGGCGGCCTTCGCGAGCGACGCATCGTCGTCGCCGACGGAGGGGCCGGGCAGATACTCGCTCGGGCGGTATTTGGCCAGCGCCTTCTGCTGCATCAGGCGGCGCGTGGTGCGGATGGCGTCGGCGGCGACCTGGCGGTCGTCGTCCGTCGACAGATAATTCGGCGCGATGATCGGCTTCTCGTCCGGCGTCGCTGAACGCAGGCGCACGCTGCCGCGCGAGGTCGGCTGCAGGTTGCAGGCGCTGACCGTGATGGCAGGGAAGCGGTGCAGGGGATCGCCAAACTTGTCGAGCGACAGTGGCTGCACATGGAACTGGATGTTGGCGCGTGCGCGACTGGAGTCAGAGCGCGTGAAGATGCCGAGCTGCGACGGCGCCATGGTCAGTGGGCCGCGGCGGCGAAAGGCGTAGTCGAGCCCCATCAGGCCGCGGCGGACCAGGTTGTAATAGGTCTCGTTGAGCGTGCGCACGCCCTCGACCTTGTAGATTGCGCGTTGCTGGAGATGGTCCTGGAGATTGCGGCCGACGCCGGGCTTGTCCATGACGATGTCGATCCCAAGCGGCGAGAGCCAGTCGGCAGGCCCGATGCCGGAGCGGTGCAGCACCTGCACCGAGCCGATCGCGCCTGCCGAGAGGATCACCTCGCGCTTGGCCCGTGCCTCGATGACCTCGCCGTTCTGGATGAAGCGCACGCCGACGGCGCGGCCCTGCTCGATGATCAGGCGATCGACCAGCACGTGCTTCTCAAGCCGCAGATTGGGGCGGTTCAGCGCGGGCTTGAGAAAGCCGCGCGCCGCCGACCAGCGCCGGCCGCGCTTCTGGTTGACGTGGAAATAGCTGGTGCCTTCGTTGTCGCCGGTGTTGAAATCCGGGATGCGTTTGATGCCCATCTCTTCGGCGGCATCGCCCACCGCATCGAGAACGGCCCATGACAGCCGCGGCGCCTCGATGCGCCAGCCGCCGCCCGCGCCATGATGCTCGCTGGGCCCAAGGAAGTGATCCTCGAGCCGCTTGAACAGCGGAAGCACGTCGTCATAGCCCCAGCCGGTCATGCCGAGCTGGCGCCAATGGTCGTAGTCGGCGGCCTGTCCGCGCATCGAGATCATGGCATTGATCGCCGAAGAGCCGCCGATCACCTTGCCGCGGGGATAGGCAAGCGAACGGCCGTTGAGGCCCGGTTCTGGCTCGGTCTTGAACATCCAGTCCGAGCGCGGATTGCCGATCGCGAACAGATAGCCGACGGGAATGTGGAACCAGATCCAGTTGTCGTCGCCGCCGGCCTCCAGGATCAGCACGCGGTTCTTCAGGTCGGCCGACAGCCGGTTAGCGACGATGCAGCCGGCCGTGCCGGCTCCGACGACGATATAGTCAAATTCACCTTCGAGCCGCCTTGGCATTCTGCTTCCACCCGGATGATCACTTAACGTTCCGCCCTAATAGGCAGACGCGGCGGACCGGGACAAGCCCGGCTATGCCGGGCAGGCAGGGCCAGACCCCGGTCCGCGGCCGTTGGGTGGACTGGCGCTTGCATGGTAGACAATCCTGTATTCCCAACAGAGCTTGAGACCCCATCCATGCCCATCGTGAACCGCGTCGCCGACCTTCAACCCGATATCCAGGCCTGGCGGCGGGACATCCACCAGCACCCTGAGCTCCTGTACGACGTCCACCGCACCGCAGCATTCGTTGCTGACCGCTTGCGTGAGTTCGGCTGCGATGAGGTCGTGACGGGCCTCGGCCAGACCGGCGTGGTCGGCGTGATCAAGGGCAACAAGCCGGCCGGCGAGGGGCTCAAGGCGATCGGCTTGCGCGCCGACATGGACGCGCTGCCGGTCGAGGAGGAGACCAACCTGCCTTACGCCTCCAAGATTCCGGGCAAGATGCATGCCTGCGGTCATGATGGCCACACCGCGATGCTGCTCGGAGCCGCGCGCTACCTCGCCGAGACCCGCAATTTTGCCGGCGATGCGGTGGTGATCTTTCAGCCGGCCGAGGAGGGCGGCGCCGGCGGCGCGGCCATGGTCAAGGACGGGTTGATGGAGCGCTTCGGCATCGAGCAGGTCTACGGCATGCACAATGGCCCCGGCATTCCGGTCGGCTCGTTCGCGATCCGGCCGGGCCCGATCATGGCGGCGACCGACGAGGTCGACATCAAGATCGAGGGCCTCGGCGGCCATGCCGCGCGTCCACACAAATGCGTCGATTCCGTCCTCGTCGGCGCGCAACTGATCACCGCGTTGCAGTCGATCGTTGCACGCAGCGTCGATCCGCTGGAATCGGCCGTTATCTCGATCTGCGAGTTCCACGCCGGCAACGCCCGCAACGTCATTCCTCAGTCCGCGGAGCTGCGGGGTACCATCCGCACGTTGTCGCCGGACGTGCGCAAGCTGGTCGAGAAGCGCGTGCGCGAAGTGGTTGCAGGCGTTGCACAGGTCACCGGTGCTACGATCAACCTGCACTACAAGCGCAACTATCCCGTCGTGAATAACCACGCGGCGGAGACCGAAGTGGCCAAGCGCATCGCCCAGCAGGTCGCGGGCGAGACGAACGTGCTCGAGATGTCGCCGATGATGGGTGGTGAGGATTTTGCCTACATGCTGGAAGCGCGGCCCGGCGCTTTCATCTTCTGCGGCAACGGCGACAGCGCCGGCCTGCACAATCCCGCCTACAATTTCAACGACGAGGCGATCGTCTTTGGCACGTCCTACTGGGTCAAGCTGGTCGAGGAATCGCTCGCGGCTTCATAAATTCGACGTCGTGACGGAACGGAAAAGGGCCCGTGCATCGCACGGGCCCTTGGTCTTTGAGGGTGTGATAACTCAGAAGATCCGCGAGAAGATCACGTAGAGGGTGGCCGACAACGCGATGGCGCAGGGCAGCGTCAGTACCCAGGCCATCAGCAGGTTGCGGATGGTCGACCATTGCAGGCCGGAGCCGTTCGCCGCCATGGTACCGGCAACGCCCGACGACAGCACATGGGTGGTCGAGACCGGCAGACCGAAGACATCGGCGGCGCCGATCGTTGCGGCGGCGACGAGCTCGGCCGAAGCGCCCTGCGCATAGGTGAGATGGGTCTTGCCGATCTTCTCGCCGACGGTGACCACGATGCGCTTCCAGCCGATCATGGTGCCGAGGCCGAGCGCGATCGCCACCGCAATCTTCACCCAGGTCGGGATGAACTTGGTGGCGGCATCGAGCGAGCCCTTGTAGGCGTTCAAAGCTGCGATCTCCTCCTTGTTGAGATCGTTTTCCTTGTCCTTCATCAGGAAACGGATCGCCTCCGAGGTCAGGTACATGTCGTTGCGGGTGTTGCCGACGGCTTCCGCCGGCACCTTGGTCAGTGAGCCGTACCTGGCGACCTGATCGCCGACGTCCTTCACCAGCGCGGCGAGCGAGGGATAGGTGCCCTCGTTGAGGTGGTGCAGCGCGATGTACTGCGTCACCGCTGGACGGGGATCGCCGATGATGCTGTGGCCGGCGCCCTTCGCCGCGATCACCTTGGAGGCGGCATCGGAGGTCTTCTGGAACTGGACGACTTGCGATTCCGGCAGTGCGCGGTTGAGCGCATAGGCCGTCGGCACGGTGCCGATCAGGATCAGCATGATCAGGCCCATGCCCTTCTGGCCGTCGTTGGAGCCGTGCGCAAAGCTGACGCCGGTGCAGGTCGCGATCAGCAGTCCGCGGATCCAGAGCGGCGGCGCCTTGTTGCCTTCGGGTGCAGCATAGAGCGCCGGGTTGCGCACGATGAACTTGAGGACCAGCAACAGCACGGCGGCGCAGATGAAGCCGACCAGCGGCGACAGCAGCAGCGCATAGCCGATCTCGGTCGCTTTGCTCCAGTCCACGCCCGAGGTGCCATCGCGGCCGCGCATGACGGCGTTGGCGATACCGACGCCGATGATCGAGCCGATCAGCGTATGCGAGGAGGAGGCGGGAAGGCCGAAGAACCAGGTGCCGAGATTCCACAGGATCGCGGCGATCAGCAGCGCGAACACCATCGCGAAACCGGCGCTGGAGCCGACCTGGAGGATCAGCTCGACTGGCAGCAGCGAGACGATGCCGAAGGCGACCGCGCCGGAGGACATGAGCACGCCGAGGAAGTTGAAGAAGCCGGACCACATCACGGCGACTTCGGCCGGCAGCGAATGGGTGTAGATCACGGTCGCCACCGCATTGGCGGTGTCGTGGAAGCCGTTGACGAATTCGAAGCCGAGCGCAATCAGGAGCGCGACGAACAGCAGGATATAGGGCAGGTAGGTCGTCACGCGCGCGCCGGTCGCGTTGACGTCGACATAGATGCTGTAGGCGACGAACAGCAGGCCCGTGGCGAGGATGCCGAAGAACAGGATCGTCGTCAGCGGGTTGAAGCCCTTGTCGAGATTTGGCCGCGAGGCCGGCTGGATCGGCGCGGGATCGGCCACCGCGCGGTCGAATGCAACATCGGTCATGTCTGGACGCCCCTAACTTTCAAGTAAGGGTATTGTCCGCGATGGATTTGAAGGCCGGATGACAACCGAGGCGTGAAAGCCGCCTTCTTGCCAGTATTTAGGCGGCCCGCGCGGCTTTCTTCTGCAAACCGGCGGCGACCTTCAAATCTTCGACAAAGCGCTGATATTCCAACGCCTTGGCTTCCGGATCTGGTAGCCGCAGCAGGTAGGACGGATGCACCGTCACCAGCGCCTTGTGGCCATCGGGAAGGTCGATCAGCCGGCCCCGGTTCTTGCCGATCGGGGTGATCTTACCGAACACGCTTTGTGCAGCGGTCGCTCCCATGGCCACGATAACATCGGGCTGGATTGCCGAAACTTCCCGCTCATACCATTGCCGGCACGCTCTGATCTCCGGCGTGTTCGGCTTCTGATGCAGGCGGATTTTTCCGCGCGGCACGAATTTGAAGTGTTTGACCGCGTTGGTGACATAGACCTTCCTGCGGTCGACGCCGGCTTCCTCCAGCGCCCGGTCGAGCATCTGGCCGGCAGGGCCGACGAAGGGATGGCCGGCGAGGTCTTCCTTGTCGCCGGGCTGTTCGCCGACCAGCATGATGTTGGCTGACTTCGGGCCTTCGCCGAACACGGTCTGGGTCGCGTCCTTGTAGAGATGGCAGGCGCGGCAGTGCGCGGCCTCCTCGCGGAGCGCTTCGAGATCGTCGGTGGCAGGGTTGCGTCCCATATTGGCTTCCGGGCGTGGGGAGATCCGTCCGCCGGTCCAGCGTTCGGCATCAGCGAGCAGAGGTCCAAGTATCGATCCAAGTATCGACGCGTCCTGAAGGTTCCTCCGGCGCTTCACCGGCGCGTCGGTCGTTGTCAGCCGGTCGGGCTGGAAATGGCGCCGCCAGGTTTCCTCCAGACGGCCAGGGGTAGGCCATTCCGTCCGGCTGATTCCTGGCGTGAAGGAGATCGCGTGACCGTTCCAATGGGCACAAACGTCAGGCGTGAGGATCGACCATGGCATATCGGCAAAACGACGCGCGAAGAACGGCGCGGCGAATGCGACGATGTGATGCTCCGGCTCGAACCAGGCGGCGTAATGCGCCTTTTGCTCGCGCCCGATCTCGCGGAAGCGGACGAGGTCGCGCATCCGCTGAGCATCGCGCTGCACCGCGCCTGCCATAGCAGTTGCCTGCGCCACGTCAGGATCGGTCATCATGCCCAGCAGGTCGTGATCGGCTTTCAACCGCCAGAGCAGGCGATACAGCAGCGCAAAGCGCTCATCGTCGCGATGCAGGATCGCGATGCGTGCAAGCTCGATGAAATTGGCCGGCACAGTGAACGTGCCCTCGGTCTCGATCGGCGGAAGGCTCGGCGCTTCGGACAGGCCGGGCGGCGCCTGGTCTTTTATTTGGCCTTGCACGCACCACGTCACGTCCGCCGGTGCGACATGATGCAGTGCGAACGCGCGTGCGGCTTTACGCCAGCCGTCGAAATCGGTCTCGCAGTCCAGGGTAATGAGGTACATGGCACTCGAATCCTATTGATTCCGCTCATGAATCTGCAGACGCGCCAATTCGATTGACTCTCATGCGCCCGTTAGCTTTATATTAGAACATATCATGAACAAATGAGCCAGCCGTTGGTTCTCTTTTCGAGAGCCACGGCAATCACCTCTGAAGGAGCGGCGAGCATGAGCGGCGCACGCATCAGCGCGCTTGCGACCTTGCGCGGCCAGATCGAGCGCATCGAGGTTTCGGATGCCGTGCATCATCGCGATCGCGTGGCGCTGGGCCACCCGGAAGCCGATGGGGCACTGCAAGGCGGGCTCGCGCGCGCGGCGATCCACGAGGTGTTTTGTGAGGGCCGCCAGGGTACGGCCGCGACGGGTTTTGTCAGCGGGCTTGCGGGTCGTGTGACGGAGCGCAAGCCGTTGCTGTGGATAGGGCAGGAATTTTCGGACATGGAAACAGGCGCACTGTCGATGCACGGGCTCGCCGAGCTCGGCCTCGATCCGCGCCGCGTGGTGATGGTGCGGGCCGCCGATGTGGAGAGCGCGCTGCGCACCTCGGCCGATGCGCTCGCCTGCGATGCGCTTGGCGCCGTCGTGCTCGAGCTCTGGGGCGAGACCAGACAGTTCGACCTCGTGGCGAGCCGCAAGCTGACATTGGCCGCGCAGTCGTCCGGCGTGACCGGCCTGCTGCTGCGGATGGCCGCGCAGCCTTTGCCCTCGACCGCGGAGACACGATGGATGCTGCGTGCGGCGCATTCGCCGCCGGGGGCGATGTGGAGTGCCTGGGGCACGCCGCGCTTCGATGCCGAGCTCTTGCGCAATCGTCATGGCCCGTGTGGCCGGTGGATCATGGAATGGAAGTGTGATGAGTGCCAGTTCTCTGAATCGTCGGCGTATCCTCAGCCTGTGGCTGCCGCGCCTGCCCATCGACCGGATCAAGCGGTTCTTCAACGGCGGGCTGGGTAGAAATAATGAACCCGGCATCGTCGTCGCCAAGGACAACAACGCGCTGGTGATCCATGCGCTCGACGAGGCCGCCGAGCGCCTCGGCCTGCACATCGGCCTGCCCTTGGCCAATGCGCGGGCGATGTGTCCGGACCTGAAGGTGTTCGACGCCGATGTCGCGGCCGATGCAAAGACGCTCAGCGACATCGCCGACTGGTGCGACCGCTTCACGCCGCTGGTGGCGCTCGATCCGCCGCATGGGCTGTTCCTGGACATCACCGGCTGCGCACATCTGTTCGGCGGCGAAGCCACGCTGTTGCAGACGCTGGTCCGTGCGCTTGCCCGCCAGGGCTTTGCGGTCAGCGCGGCGATCGCCGGCACCTCGGTCTGCGCGCGCACGCTGACGCGGCAGGCACCCGGCACCATCGTCGCCGATGGCGGAGAGGCGGAGGCGATCAGCGCCCTGCCGGTGTCCGCACTCGGCGCGGACGAGGCCATCACCACCGGCCTGCGCCGTGCCGGCCTGAAAACCATCGGCGATGTCGCCTCCCGCAGCTCCCATGAGATCACGGCACGGTTCGGCGCGCGGTTCTCCACGCTGCTCGCGCATGCGCTGGGGCAAGGCGATGCGCCGATCAGCCCGCGAAAACCGCTGCCCGACTACATTGTGGAAAAACGCTTTGCCGAGCCGATCGCGACCGACACCATGATCGCGATGACGCTGTCGCGGCTCGCCGACACGTTGATCGCCTCCATGGAGAAGCAGGGCAAGGGCGCGCGACGGCTGGAGGCCGCCTTCTTCCGCACCGACGGCGTGGTGCGTGCGATCATGGTCGAGACCGGGCGTCCGGTGACGCAAAGCGCGGTCATCGACCGTCTCTTCCGCGAGCGTCTCGATGCGCTCGCCGATCCCCTCGACCCCGGTTTCGGCTTCGACATGGTGCGGCTGTCGGCCAGCCGCACCGAGATCGTGGTGCAGGAGCAGCGCGATCTCGACGCCCATGTCCACGACAATGACGAGCTTGCCGCGCTGATAGACCGCATCGCCGCGCGCATCGGCGGAAAGCGCGTCGTCGTGCACCTGCCGCAGGACACCCATATTCCGGAGCATGCGGTGCTGGCCGCGCCTGCGCAGCGCCATCTCGCCGCCGCCATGCAGGCCGAATGGCCGGCGCGCGTTGCGAGCGAGCCGCCGCTGCGGCCCTTGCGGCTGTTCGACAGGCCGGAGCCGATCAAGGTGCCGTTCGCAACCGTCCCGGACGGCGCCCCGCATCAATTCACCTGGCGGCGCGCGCTGCATGCGGTGGTGCGGGTGGAGGGGCCCGAACGCATCGCCATGGAATGGTGGCGGCAGGACGGCAAGCAGCTGACGCGGGACTATTTTCGCATCGAAGATGCCGAAGGCCTTCGCTTCTGGATCTTTCGCGACGGTCTTTACGACAGCGAGCTCATCGATGACGAGGGCAAGCCCGTTCCCGCCAACTGGTATGTTCACGGCCTCTTCGCATGACGACATCAGCCTATGCCGAGATCGGCATCACCACCAATTTCTCCTTCCTGCGCGGCGGCTCGGATCCGCGCGCCTATGTGCACCAGGCCAGCATCCTCGGCGTTCCCGCGATCGGCATCGCCGATCACAACACGCTTGCCGGCGTCGTGCGCGCCTACAAGGAACTCGACAATGCCGAGGTGCTGAACAAGCCGAAGCTGCTGATTGGCGCGCGCATCGTTTTCATCGACGGCACGCCCGACATTCTGGTCTATCCGCGCGACCGCGCGGCTTACGGCCGGCTCTGCCAGCTTCTCACCAAAGGCAAGCGTGGCGACGATATCACGCGGATCGAGAAGGGGGAGTGCCATCTCACTTTTGCTGACCTCCTGGCGTTTTCGGAAGGTCAGCTTTTGGTCCTGACGCTGCCGCATCGCTTCGAGCCGACGCAAGCGCTGGATATTCTCGCAAAACTCAAGGCAAGTCGCGCCGAGGGCGTATGGCTGGCGGCGAGCCTGCTCTATCGCGGCGACGACCGGCGCCGCCTGGTGCGGCTCGGTGATCTCGCAGCGGCAGCAATAGTGCCGCTGCTCGCGACCAACGAGGTGCTCTATCACCACCCGGCGCGCCGTTCCTTGCAGGACGTGCTGACCTGCATCCGGGAAAAGACCACGATCGATGCGATCGGCAGGAAGCTCGAGGCCAATGCCGAGCGGTTTTTGAAGACCCCCGGAGAAATGTCGCGGCTGTTCCGCGATTTTCCAGGCGCGGTCGCGGAGACCATGCGCTTTGCCGACAAGATCGACTTCTCGCTCGACCAGCTCAAATACCAGTACCCGGACGAGCCGGTGCCGCCGGGCAAGACCGCGCAAGAGCACCTGGAGGACCTGACCCGGGCGGGCGTGCAGAAGTATTTCGGCGACAATATCGACGACAAGCTTCGCGCCACCCTGAAGAAAGAGCTCGCGCTGATCGCCGAGCTGAAATACGCGCACTACTTTCTCACCGTGCACGACATCGTGCATTATGCGCGCAGCCAGAACATTCTGTGCCAGGGGCGGGGATCGGCGGCGAACTCGGCCGTCTGCTACGTGCTCGGCATCACCTCGGTCGATCCGACCAAGGTCGACCTGCTGTTCGAGCGTTTCATCTCCAAGGAGCGGCTGGAGCCGCCGGACATCGACGTCGATTTCGAGCATTCGCGCCGCGAGGAGGTGATGCAATATGTCTATCGCCGCTACGGCCGCCACCGCGCCGCGATCATCGCCACCGTCATCCATTATCGCCCGCGCAGCGCCATCCGCGACGTCGGCAAGGCGCTGGGCCTAACCGAGGACGTCACCGCCGCACTCGCCGACACCGTGTGGGGAAGCTGGGGCAAGGGCCTCAACGACATGCAGGTCAAGCAGGCCGGGCTCGATCCCGAGAATCCGATGATCAACCTTGCGGTCGAGCTTGCGACCGAGCTGATCGAATTTCCGCGCCATCTCTCCCAGCATGTCGGCGGCTATGTGCTGACGCAAGACCGGCTCGACACCTATGTGCCGATCGGTAACGCCGCGATGGACGACCGTACCTTCATCGAATGGGACAAGGACGATGTCGACGCGCTCAACATGATGAAGGTCGACGTGCTGGCGCTGGGCATGCTGACCTGCATCCGCAAGTGTTTTGATCTGATCGATCAGCACAAGGGGAAGCGCTGGGTGCTGGCAAGCGTCCCGCAGGATGACCCCAAAGTCTACGACATGCTGTGCCTGGGAGAATCGCTCGGTGTGTTTCAGGTCGAAAGCCGCGCGCAGATGAACATGCTGCCGCGGTTGAGGCCGCGGACCTTCTACGATCTCGTCATCGAGGTGGCGATCGTGCGGCCGGGGCCGATCCAGGGTGACATGGTGCATCCTTATTTGCGGCGGCGAAACGGCTTGGAAAAAGTGAGCTATCCATCGCCGTCACCGGAGCATGGCGACAAGGACGAGCTTTACAAGGTGCTGCACAAAACGCTCGGGGTGCCCCTGTTCCAGGAACAGGCGATGCGGATCGCGATCGAGGCCGCAAAATTCACCTCCGAGGAAGCCAACGGCCTGCGCCGCTCGATGGCGACGTTCCGCAATCTCGGCACCATCGGTACATACGAGGACAAGCTGATCGGCAACATGGTCGCGCGCGGCTACGATCCCGACTTCGCCAGAAGCTGTTTCGACCAGATCAAGGGGTTCGGCTCCTACGGCTTCCCGGAAAGCCATGCTGCAAGCTTCGCGCAGCTCGTCTACATCTCGTCCTGGCTGAAGCACTACCATCCCGACGCGTTCTGCTGCGGCCTGCTGAATTCGCAGCCGATGGGCTTTTACGCCCCGGCGCAGATCGTCAGCGACGCCCGCAAGAACGGTGTCGAGGTGCGCGACATCGACGTGTCCTACAGCTTTGCGCAGAACACGTTGGAGAACACCGACGATAAATATTGTGCTGTCCGTCTTGGTTTCCGCCAGATCGACGGTTTCCATTGGCTCGATCAGGATGAGGAGCGCCTGAAACGCTCTCAGCTGTCATTCCGGGACGCGCGAAGCGCGAACCACGACGGGATTGCGCTCCCTCTCCCGCTTGCGGGGGAGGGTTGGGGTGGGGGTGCCTCCGCGATTCACGCTCCCCAAGAGGAGAGAGCCCTCACCCGCATCGCATCTTTCGATGCGATGCGACCTCCCCCGCAAGCGGGGGAGGTGAAGGAAGATTGGGCCGACCGCATCGTCGCCGCCCGCAATCGCCGGCCCTTCACCTCGCTGGAAGATTTTGCCCGCGACACCAGCCTGCCCAAGCGCGCGCTGATCCTGCTGGCGGACGCCGATGCCTTCCGCTCACTCGGGCTCGACCGCCGCGAGGCGCTGTGGCAGGTGCGGCGCCTGCCAGATGACGTACCGCTGCCGCTGTTCGAAGCGGCCACCGCGCGCGAGCAGCCGGACGAGCACGCAAAACCGTTGCCGGTGATGCCGCGCGCCGAACAGGTGGTCGCCGACTACCAGACCATCCGCCTTTCGCTCAAAGGCCACCCGATGGAATTTTTGCGCGAGATGTTTTCGCGCGAGCGCGTCGTGGCCTGCAAGGACATCCGTCATGAGAACGAGCGGCGCCGCGTCCGCTGCGCCGGTGTGGTGCTGGTGCGGCAGCGGCCGGGCAGCGCCAGCGGCGTCGTGTTCATGACGCTGGAGGACGAAACCGGCATCGCCAATGTCGTGGTGTGGCCCAAGATCATGGAGCAGTACAGGAAGGAGGTGATGGGCGCGCGTCTCATCATGGTCGAAGGCTACATCCAGAGCAGCCCCGAAAAGGTGACGCATCTCATCGCCCAGCGCATGATCGACCGCTCGCAGGATCTGATCGGCCTCGCCAACGACGCGCTGAGCCGCAAACATCCGGTTCCCGCCGGTGCCGACCTGATCGAGCCGCTCAACGACGACCGCCGCGACCACGTGGATGCTCCCGCCCAGAAAATCCGCCACCCCCGCAACGTCCGCATCCTGCCGTCGTCACGGGATTTTCATTGAGGCGATCATAGTCGCATCAACAAATGCGACGTCATACCCCGCGAAGGCGGGGTATCCAGTACGCCGTGACGTCACGGCTCTATCACCAGCGTCTCTGGAATACTGGATCATCCGCCTTCGCGGATGATGACACCGCGCAAGATGGCCAAGAGCGAGACCCCTCACTCCGGCGCAGCCCCCACCGGCGGGCCGCCGGGCGGGCGGTGCAGGAAGGTCAGCGAGGCGTAGGCGCCGGCCCAGGAGCCGAGCGCGGCGAAAGCCACATAGAATGCGTTTTCGGTGTAACTGATCACCGCATAGAAGGAGAGCAGGTACCAGACCGCGCTCCAGTTCGCGGCCGGCACGCGCTTGCGCGCGATCACGGCTGAGGTGAACATGACATAAACCGCGTCGGTGGCCGCCGTTGCGATGAACACGGCGCCTGCGGTGAGGGGATCGATGGCGGCCATTGCGTTCCCTTGTGTGCTCATGGAAGGTCGCGAAACTAAGGGAGAGAAGCGGTCATGCAAAGCCCCGCCGGCATTCTCAGCGACATCTGGACCTCCGTCGGAGGCGATGCGGCCGCGCTCGAACGCGTGCGACTGACCGGCGAGGAGCCGCAGATCCCGTCCTCGTTTCGCGTTGCCGTTGCCGGACAGACGACGATTGCCGCGGCTGGCCTTGCCGCTGCTGAAATCTGGAAGATGCGCGGCGGCGAGGCACAGGACGTTAGCGTCGACATGCGGCACGCCGTGGTCGAATGCCGCTCCGAGCGTTACCTGCGCGTCGACGACAAGCCACCGCCACCGGCCTGGGACGCCATTGCCGGCGTCTACAACACCGGCGACAATCGTTTCGTCCGCTGCCACACCAATTTCAGGCATCACCGTGACGCCGTTTGCAAGGTGCTCGGCTGCGAGCCGGAGCGCGAGAAAGTGCAGGCCGCATTGATGCGATGGAAGGGCGAGGATTTTGAAACTGCGACTTACGCCGCCGGCGGCGTCGTCGCCCTGATGCGCAGCCATGACGAATGGTCCGCGCTGCCGCAGGCACGAGCGCTCGCCGAATTGCCGCTGATCTCGATCGAGAAGATCGGCGATGCCCCGCCAAAATCCTGGCCTCACGGCGATCGCCCGCTGGCCGGCCTTCGCGTGCTCGATCTCTCCCGCGTGATCGCAGGTCCGGTCGCCGGCCGCACGCTCGCCGCCCACGGCGCGGACGTGCTTCTGGTTTCGGGGCCTGAGCTGCCCGCCATTCCCTGGCTCACCATCGATACCGGGCGCGGCAAGCTCACCACCTTCATCGAGCTCAAGAGCGAGGCGGGGCAGGCACAATTGCGCGAACTTCTGAAGGAGGCCGATATCTTCTCACAAGGCTATCGCCCGCGCGCCCTCGCAGCCCTCGGCTTTGCGCCGGAAGATGCAGCGAAGATCAATCCCGGCATCGTCTACGTCACGCTGTCGGCCTATGGCCATGCCGGCCCCTGGGCGGATCGGCGCGGCTTCGATTCCCTTGTGCAGACCACGACCGGCTTCAATCATGCCGAGGGACAGGCTGCCGGCATCGACGGGCCGAAGGAGTTGCCGGCACAGATGCTCGACCACGCCACCGGCTATCTGATGGCGTTCGGCGCGATGATGGCCAAGGCCCGTCAGTCCCGCAAAGGCGGCAGCTGGCACGTGCGGGTGTCGCTGGCGCAGACCGGGCGTTGGCTGTGGAATCTCGGCCGGCTCGAGCATGGTTTGAACACCCCGGATCTTACGGGCGAGGCCGTACATGCTGCATTCATCGAGAGCATGCCATCTGGCTTCGGCACGTTGAAGGCAGTGAAGCATTCGGCGGTGCTGTCGAAAACGCCGGCACAATGGAGCCGTCCGGCAATGCCGCTCGGCACTCATCCACCTGCGTGGCCGCTGCGAACCTGACGTGGGGCTGACGTGTCGCAAAATTTTAACGCAAACCTCAAAGCGATCGGTACTTTTTAGGTTGTTTGAAATCTGAATTCGGCACTATTAGCGCGATCGATCACGCAGTCATTTGCCGAGATCGTCGCAGACTAGACCGGGCCCCATGGTAGTTGAAAAGACCAAGCGATTGCAGGTGTTTACAAAACAACGGATGATCGTATCCGTAGTTTTACTGGCACTCGCCGGCGCCGGGGCCTACGGCTTCCTCTATGCGGGGACCAAGCAGAAGAGCCACTCCGAAATCTCCAGCCAGTCGCGCAGGAATGCGCAGAACTTCACGCCGACGCCGTCCGAATGGGCGACGCTGACGATCGAGCCGGTCAAGGCCAAGACGTTCCGCGCTGAATATGTCACCGAAGGCAAGGTCGCGGTCGACGAGGACCGCTCGACGCCGGTGTTCTCGCCCTATGCCGGACGCGTGACCAAGCTGCTTGCCAAGCCCGGCGAGAGCCTGAAGCAGGGTCAGCCGCTGTTCACGATCGAGGCCGCCGACACCGTGCAGGCGCAGAACGATTTCATCACGGCGATGACCTCGCAGAACAAGGCGAAGTCGGCGGTCGATCTCGCCGACATCCAGTTCAAGCGCGCCAAGGATCTCTATGAAGGCCACGCCATTCCGCTGAAGGATTATCAGCAGGCCGAAGCGACCCAGATCCAGGCGCAGAACGACGTGCGCTCCTCGGCGACTGCGCTGGAAGCTGCGCGAAACAAGCTGCGCATCCTCGGATTCACCGACGAGACGATCAAGACCTTCCAGGACAAGGGCGCCATCAATCCGGAGGTCACGATCTACTCGCCGATCGCGGGCACGGTCGTGCAGCGCAAGATCGGTCCGGGCCAGTACGTCAATTCCGGCGCCAGCGATCCGGTGTTCGTGATCGGCGATCTCTCCACGGTCTGGCTCACCGCCTTCGTACGCGAGAGCGATGCAGCTTCGGTCTGCATCGGGCAGGACATCACCGTCAACGTGATGGCGCTGCCGGGCCGTCCCCTGACCGCCAAGATCAACTATGTCGCCACGGCGATCGACCCCAGCACCCGCCGTCTCCTCGTCCGCGCCACCATCGACAACAAGGACGGGCTGCTCAAGCCGGAGATGTTCGCCAACGTCACGATCTATTCCGCCGGCGACCGCGCCGCGCCAGCCGTGCCGAAGCAGGCGTTGATCTACGAAGCCGACCAGGTCCGCATCTGGGTCGCGCGCGAGGACAAGTCGGTCGAGCTGCGCCAGATCAAGATTGGCCTCATCAACGGCAATCTCGTCGAGGTCACCAGCAACCTCAAGCCCGGCGAGCAGATCATCACGAAGGGCAGCCTGTTCATCGACCGTGCGGCGTCCGGTAGCTGATCGACGAGCAGGAAGCTGAAGACCTGAATGGATCGCCTCGTCGCCCTTGCCGTCAACCGGCGCTTCCTGATGGTCGGAATGTTCGTCGCCGTATTGATCGGCGGCCTGATCGCGTTCAACCAGCTCAACATCGAGGCCTATCCCGACCCGACCCCGCCGATGGTCGACATCGTGACGCAGAGCCCCGGCCTGTCGGCGGAGGAGATCGAACGCTACATCACGATCCCGATCGAGACGCAGGTCGCCGGTCTGAAGAACCTCACGACCATCCGCACCATCTCGCTCTACGGCCTCTCCGACGTCAAACTCCAGTTCTCCTTCGCTTATACCTACGACGAGGCGTTGCAGCAGGTGTTGAACCGTCTGGCGCAGCTTGCGCCGCTGCCGGGCAACGTGCAGCCGCAGATATCGCCGCTCAGCCCGATCGGCGAAATCTTCCGCTACCGGCTGGTCGGTCCGCCGAACTACAGCGTGCTCGACCTCAAGACCATCCAGGACTGGATCCTCCAGCGCCGCTTCCGCGCCGTACCCGGCGTGATCGACGTGACGGGGTGGGGCGGCAAGAGCAAGACCTATGAACTTCAGGTCGACTTCAACAAGCTGGTCGCCAACGGTCTGACGCTGCCGCAATTGCTCCAGGCCGTCGGCAATTCCAACGTCAATGTCGGCGGCAACACCGTCAATATCGGCCAGCAATCGGCCGTGGTGCGCGGCGTGGGCCTGATCCGGTCCATCGACGATCTCGCCAACACCATGGTGGCCCAGACCGGCGGCAATCCGGTGCTGGTGAAGGACGTCGCCACGGTTACGGTGGGCCAGAGGCCCCGTCTCGGCATCGCCGGCCTCGATGAGGCCGACGACATCGTGCAGGGCATCGTCCTGATGCGTCGCGGCGAGCAGAGCTCGCCGACCATCAAGCGCGTCCACCAGCTCGTTCAAACCATCAATGACTCCAGCATCCTGCCGCCCGGCGTACGCATCGAGCGCATCTACGACCGCGGCGACCTAATCGAGCTTACCACCCACACCGTGCTGCACAACATGGTGCTCGGCATGCTGCTGATCGTGCTGCTGCAATGGATCTTCCTTGGAGATCTGCGCAGCGCGCTGATCGTCGGCGCCACCATTCCATTCGCGCTGTTCTTCGCGGTGATCATCCTGGTGCTGCGCGGGGAATCGGCGAACCTGCTGTCGGTCGGCGCGATCGATTTCGGCCTGATCGTCGACGCCACCGTCATCATGGTCGAAGCGATCTTCCGCCGACTGACGCAGACGACGCCGATGTCGGAATCCGAGCAGATGTCCAACGAGACGCTGTTCGGCATGAAGAGTCATGCCATTCTCAGCGCCGCGGCCGACGTCTCGCGCTCGATCTTCTTTGCCGCCGCGATCATCATCGCGGCCTTCCTGCCGCTGTTCACGCTGTCCGGCGTCGAGGGCAACATCTTCGGGCCGATGGCGCGGACTTATGCCTATGCGCTTGCCGGCGGACTTCTCGCTACCTTTACTGTGACCCCGGCGCTCTCTGCGATCATCCTGCCCGCGCATGTCGAGGAGACCGAGACCAGGGTCATGCTGATCCTGCACCGGCTGTACACGCCGTTGCTGAATTGGGCGGTCGCCAATCGCAACATCGTGCTCGGTGGCGCGGCTGTCCTGGTTCTGATGACGGTGGCGCTCAGCCGGCTGCTCGGTCTCGAATTCCTGCCCAAGCTGGAGGAGGGCAATCTCTGGATCCGCGCCACGCTGCCGCCGACCATCTCGCTCCAGGAAGGCAACACCTACGTCAATGAGATGCGCAAGCTGATCCGCGCCCGGCCCGAAGTGGAATCCGTGGTTTCGCAGCACGGCCGTCCGGATGACGGCACCGACGCGGCGGGCTTCTTCAATGCCGAGTTCTTCGCGCCGCTCAAGCCCGCCAGCGAATGGCCCGGCACTCACGACAAGGAAGAACTCACCGCGCAACTGCTCAAGCAGCTCGACGACCGCTTCCCCGGGGTCGAGTTCAACTTCTCGCAATATCTCCAGGACAACGTCTCCGAAGCCGTCTCCGGCGTGAAGGGCGAGAACTCGATCAAGCTGTTCGGCAGCGATCTGCAGGCGCTCACGGACACCGCCAACAAGATCAAGTCGGTGCTGGCGACGGTGCAGGGCGTCACCGACCTTGCGGTGTTCACCTCACTCGGACAGCCGACCATCCAGATCGACATCGACCGTGCCAAGGCCGCGCGCTATGGGTTCGCACCTGGCGACATCAACGCCACCATCAAAGTGGCGATCGGCGGTGACACCGCAGGCGACATCTATGAGGCTGGAAGCGACCGTCACTTCCCGATCATTGTTCGCCTTGCGCCGGAATTCCGCAGGAGCGCCGAAGCAATCCAGAATTTGCGGATCGGCGCGCCCGGGCCGAACGGCACCGTCACCCAGATCCCCCTGAGCGAGGTCGCCAGCATCAGCCTCGTCTCCGGTGCGGCCTATATCTACCGCGAGCAGCAGGAACGCTATCTGCCGATCAAATTCTCGGTGCGCGAGCGCGACCTCGGCAGTGCGATCCGCGAGGCGCAGCAGAAGATCGCCGATCAGGTGCAATTGCCGCCCGGCGCGCACATGGACTGGGTCGGCGAGTTCGGCAATCTTCAGGACGCGATCCGGCGGCTGTCGATCGTGGTGCCGATCTCGCTGGCGCTGATCGGCGTCCTGCTCTGGTTCAATTTCGGCTCGATGACCGACACGCTGCTCGCCATGAGCGTGATCCCGATGGCGATCTTCGGCGGCGTGCTCGGGCTATTGATCACCGGCACGGCGTTCAGCGTCTCCGCCGCCATCGGCTTCATCGCGCTGTTCGGCATCGCCGTGATGGACGGCATCATCATCCTGTCGCAGTTCAACCAGCTGATCGACGAAGGCATGGACCGCATGAGCGCGGTGATCCGTACCGGCGAATTGCAGCTTCGGCCGGTGCTGATGACGTGCGTCGTCGCCGGCGTCGGTCTGCTGCCTGCGGCCCTGTCGGAGGGCATCGGCTCGCAGGTGCAGAAGCCGCTTGCGGTGGTCGTCGTCACCGGCATGATGCTGGCGCCGATCGTCATCCTGGTGACGCTGCCGGTCCTGATCTCGTTCTTCGCCCGCCGTGCACGCTGACGCCGCCTCGCAGAACAGCCGCGGCGCGATCGGGCGAGCGTCGCGAGTTCCGTCGCTGATCAAAAACCGTAGAGTCGCGCCGGATTGTCGACGAGGATCTTCTTGCGCATATCCGCATCCGGTGCCCACACCGGAAGCTGGTTGAGGAGGTTGCCGTCGTCGATCTGGTAGAGCGGCGCGACGTCGGTTGCTTTTCGGCCCGGCACTTGGCTGGAATCCGGATGCGGCCAGTCGGTACCCCAGACGATGCGGTCAGAGTTCGCCGCGATCAGCGCCTGCGCGAATGGCACCATGTCCTGGTAATCGGGCGCGAGTTTTGACGAACGGTAGGCGCCGGAAATCTTCACATAGGCCTTGCCGGATTTGACCAGTTCGATCAGGTCCGCAAATCCCGGCTGCTCCAGCCCGAGCGATGCCTCGAGCCCACCGAAATGGTCGAACACGGCGGGCGCCGGCGCGGCCAGCACGAGCTCCTTGATCGCGGTGATCATCGGCAGCGTCGTATAAAGCTGCACGTGCCAGCCGCGTGCCTTCACGCGCTCGACGGCCGCCGTAAAGCGCGCCCGGCCCACATTGGGATCGTTGATGCCGCCGGTCGCGAGGTTGATCCGGATGCCGCGAAAACCCTCCTGATGCATCGCGTCGAGTTGGGCATCGGTCGTCTTGTCGTCAATCACGGCGACGCCGCGGGCATTTGCGCCGCGTGCCTTCATGCCGAACAAAGTGGAGGAATTGTCGGTGCCGTAAACGCTCGGTGTGACGATTGCCACGCGCTCGATATGCAGCGCCTTGTGCAGCGCGGCCATTTCCTCCGGCGAAGCCAGCTCGGGCGTATAGACGCGCCCCGCGAAGAACGGAAACTTCTCCGGATCGCCGTGGATGTGGGTGTGGCAGTCGCAGGCATGGGGCGGTACGTCGAAATTGACCGGCGTCGCCGGCTGCGACGGCTTGGCGTGCGCTTTGTCGGTCATGGCTACTCCGGCGGCAAGGGAGGCAAGCAGGACGCTGCGTCGGTTGAGCATGGTTTTCTCTCCCGCTTTTATCATTGGCGAATGCATAGCATATTTCGCCGGGAGAGCAGATGGGCCTCTTACGCAACGCGGCGGCGCTTTGACATCCGTCCGCTTGTCGCGCGTTGGGCCGACAATGTCAGGCCTAACGCTCCGACAATACGCATGACCGTGCCGAACTCGGGATTTCCGGTCTCTCCGAGTGCCTTGTACAGGCTTTCGCGGTTCAAGCCGGCTTTCTTCGCGATCGTGCTCATGCCGCGCGCACGCGCGACGAGGCCAAGCGCGTCACGCACGAAATCGGCATCGCCAGTCTCCAATGCGGCCGCGATATAGGCCGCCTGACGCTCTTCGGTGTTGAGATAGTCGGCGGCGTCGAAGCGTGTCGTCCTGGATGCCGTTTTGACCGTCGTTTTCGCTGCTTTTGGCATCACAATGTCTCCGCTAGTTGCTGGGCTAGCTTGATGTCTTGTCGCTGCGTTCGCTTGTCCCCGCCATACAGCAGGATCACGATCTGCGTTCCGCGCTGCACATAGTAGATCCGATAGCCCGGTCCGTAGTCGATGCGCATTTCCCGGACGTTGCGGCCCACGCTCTTGCTGTCGCCGGGATTGCCCATCTCCATGCGGCGAATGCGGGCAGTGATCCGGGCAACCTCGCTGGCGTCTTTGAGGCGGTTCAGCCACTCCGAAAAATGTTCGGTTTGCCTCACCTCGATCATGAGGCCCACTGTAGTCCATGGGCTACAAAATGTCAAGAGTGGCGCGCCGGACGGTGGGCGGTGCAGGGAGGCTGAAGGCGTTGCGGACGGCTACTGCCCCGAGGGCGTGCGCAATCCGTGCCAGGCGTCGCGGACCTGCTGGTAGTGCACCTCGGGTAGGTAGTCCGGCGTGTTCAGGCTCAGCGTCTTGACGTCGAGATGGCCGACGGCGCTCAGCAGCGTGTAGGACGCGATGACGCGGTCGCGCAGCGCGCCGATCAGGCGGGCCCTGGCCTGGATCAGGTCGGCCTGCGAGTTCAAGACGTCGACCGTCGTGCGCTGTCCGCCGGCTGCTTCGCGCTGCACGCCTTGCAATGCCACGGTCGCCGCCTTCACCTCGGACTCCGAGGCCGAGACGGCGATCTTGGCCCCCTCATTGGTGACCCAGGCGCTGGTTGCGGCCGTGCGCGCCTGGTTGCGCACCTGATCGAGCACGAGCCGGCTCTGCGCCGTGATTTCCTTGGCCTGCCGGGTCTGCGAGGCGGCCTGGCCGCCGTCATAGATCGGTGCGGTGACGTTGGCGATGATCGAGGCCTGGTCTTCTGCGAAGGTGCCGAGCGTTGGATCGTTGTTACGGCTGCGGCTGGCGCTGCCTTGAATGCTCGCGCTCGGCAGCAGCGTGCCTTCTGCCACGCGGATGGTGGTGGAGGCGACATCAACGTCGAAGCCGGCTGCCATCACCGCCGGATGCTCGCGGATCGCCATCGTCATCGCGTCCTCGCGGCTCCTTGGCAGATAGCGATCGACGACCTCGGCGGGCCGAAGCTGCGACGGTGCATTTCCGACCACTTGGGCGTACGTCGCCTGGCTCACCGCCAGCGCGACTTCGGCGGCATTGAGATCGGCGAGTCCGCGGTTGAGCCGAGCCTCGGCCTGTGCGCTGTCGGTCGGCGTGACATCGCCGGCGTTGAGGCGGCGCTGCGTGACGGCGAGCGTCTCGCGCAGGAACGCGACGTTGGAGCGCTGGGCCTCGACCAGCGACTGGTTGGCCAGCACGTTGGTGTAGGCGGTCACCGCGTCCAGCAGCACGCCCTGACCGACATTGCGCAGCGCCTCGCGGCCCGACTGCACCTGGAGCTCCGCCATCCGCACGCTGTTGGCGGTGCGGAAGCCGTTGAACAGGGTCTGCGTCACGGTGACGCCGATGACCCATGGCTTCAGGTTCGCGGTCTGGATGGTGTTGTCGGGCAGCAAATTGCGCACCGATTGCAAGCCGGCGCTGAGGCTCGCCACGATCTGCGGGCGGTAGCCGGCGAGCGCCTGCGGCACGTTCTCGTCGGTGGCGCGCTGCCGCGCGCGCTCGGCATTGAGCTGCGGATTTGTCTGGTAGGCTTTTGCCAGCGCTTCCGGCAGGGCTTCAGCCTTTGCTGCGGCTGTCACAGCGCAGGAAAGGGCCAGTGCGGTCCATGTCGCCAGGACAGGAGCCACGCCTGATCGATGCCGCATCATCACGCGACCAGCTTTGGCGGCACGCCCAATCATGTAATCCCGCAAACTTTCGGCTGTCCGCCCCCGCCGACGGTCGCTCTCTTACCTGTTTAACCAGCGCCGGTCCCGCAGGCAAACTGCCGCGGGCAAAACCCCCATGTATTCCGTGCTTGTTGCAGCTTCGTCACAGGGATCGTGCGGGTCAGCGACGGAGCCTTACAGCAGCCTGACGGGTGCTTGTCTTGCCAGTGCTTGTTTGCCGGTGCTCGCCTTAGCGGTTCTTGTTCACCGGCTTGCGCTTCTCGATGAACGCCGCCATTCCCTCGGAGCGGTCTTCCAGCGCGAAGGTCGAATGGAACAGGTTGCGCTCGACGCTCATACCCTCGGCGAGCGTGGTCTCGAAGGCGCGGTTGACGGCTTCCTTGGCCATCGCGACTGCGGGCCGCGACATCGCGGCGATCTTCTCGGCCGCCGCCATCACCTCGTCCATCAGCTTGTCGGCGGGCACGATGCGGCTGACGAGACCGCTTCGCTCGGCTTCGGCCGCATCCATCGTGCGGCCGGTGAGGCAGAGGTCCATCGCCTTGGACTTGCCGATCGCGCGCGTCAGGCGCTGGGTGCCGCCGATGCCCGGAATGGTGCCCAGCGTGATTTCGGGTTGGCCGAATTTGGCGGTTTCTGCGGCGATGATGAAATCGCACATCATCGCGAGCTCGCAGCCGCCGCCGAGCGCATAGCCCGCGACCGCGGCGATCGTCGGCTTGCGGCAGCGCGCGATGCGATCGCCGCCGATCGCGGCAAAATCCTCGGAGAACATGTCGATGAAGCTCTTCGGCTGCATCTCCTTGATGTCGGCGCCGGCGGCAAAGGCCTTCTCGCTGCCGGTCACGACGATGCAGCCGATGGCGTCATCGGCCTCCAGGTCGTCGACGGCGGCGGCGATCTCGCGGAAGACGCCGAAGGAGAGCGCATTGAGCATCTTCGGCCGGTTCAGCTTGATGATGCCGACCGCGCCTTTGCTTTCGACGATGATGTGTTCGAACGTGCTCATGCTCCACCCACGCATTTGAATGAGCGGGCAATGTGCCCGCTGGCGCGGTGAGCTTCAAGAGGGCCAAACGCCCCGCAGGGACGCGCGTGCCGCGCGCCCTTACGGAACCGGCCGTCAGGCCATGAACATGCGCGCGGCGGAAGCCAGCGTCAGCAGCGTGCCGACGCCGATGAAGATCTTGCCGATCAGCGAGCTCTGGTCCCAGGCCGAATTCTGCTGGCTGCTCGCCATCACCGGCGCCGGGCGCGGTTGTGCATCGGTCGCGGCAATAACCGCCTTCTGCGCAGGCGGGTTGTCCTGTTGCAGGGCGCGGTCGAGGTCGTTGAGCTGGTCGGGTGGCACCACCTGCTTCTCGGCGCCCGAGGTGGCGGTATCATCGGCCGCTGCCTGCACATTGTCGTTGGCGCGGCCTGTCATCGCGGAGGCCGCCGCCGCGGGCGGCGTATCGCCGGCCGCGAGCTGTGCATTGGCGTCGGCGACTGCGGGCGGCATCTGGCTGGAGGCGGAGGCCGGCACGTCGCTGGCGGCCTTTGCATCGTCAACCTTGGCGTCGTCGGCCTTTGCCGCCTCTTTCTTGTCGGCGCTGTCGCCTGAGGATTTCTGCGCCGTCTTGCTATCGGTGCGACGGTGAGAATCCTGATGAGAATCTCGGCGCCGCTGCTTGCCGGATTTGACCTCATCGGCCTGCTTGCTCGCGCCGTCCGCCTTGGAGCTTGCGGCGGAGCTTGGCGCCGCTTGCGCCGCGCCCCCGAACAGCACGAATACCGCGGCCAAAAGAAGCAATGCCGCACGCCTGCTGGCTTTCAACATGTTGAGGGTCTCCCCGATTGCGCCATCCCGAACCGAACAGAGACCCCGGCGCATGACGACAGCGGGGCAAAAAAAGGGAATCTTCGGGCTAGACCGGGCGAAAGCGGGGCAAATCAGGGCAGCGCCCCAGCCACCCGGATGCGAGTCGAACCGATCGGTGTTATGAGCCTCCCGGCCTTTAGGCCGGATCGGAGCCTTTGGGCTGCGTCCTGATCACAACTTCGTGATCTCTGGGGTGCCGGCGTAACAAATTGAAAGAGCGGCCGAATTGCCGTGTAGGAGCGCGCGTGCGCGGACGTGAGGACGAGTGGACCGGCCTGATGCGGTCGGCCATGGCAGGGGATGATGCGGCGTATCATCGTCTGTTGAGGGCGGTCACGCCGGTGCTGCGCGCTGCCGCAAGGCGCGGCCTGGCGCGGGCCGGGCAGCCTCCAGACCAGGCCGAGGATATCGTGCAGGAGATTTTGTTGGCGGTGCATCTGAAGCGGCACACCTGGGACAGCGAAGCCCCCTTCGCGCCCTGGCTGTTCGCGATCGCGCGCAACAAGCTGATCGATGCGCTGCGGCGGCGGGGCCGGCGGATCTTCGTCAACATCGACGACTTCGCCGAAACGCTGCCGGGTGAGGCACCGCAGGAGACGGCCTCCGCAGGCGAGGTCGCGGCGCAGCTCGATACCTTGCCGCAGCGCCAGCGCGACGTGTTGCAGTCGATCGCGGTCGAGAGCGCCTCGATCAAGGATACGGCGGCAAAATTTTCGATGAGCGAAGGTGCGGTGCGGGTCGCGCTGCATCGCGGACTTTCGGCCCTCACCGCCAAACTGCGGGACCACTAGTAGGATGGATACCGACCAACTCATTCGCACGCTTGCGGCCGACAATGCCCACCGCGCCCCGCGCGTCGGTGCGATGCTGACCATGGCGCTGCTGGTGGCCGCACCCTTGTCGATCCTGATCTTCGCCACCTTCCTCGGCGTGCGTCACGACCTGATGAGCGCGATGCGCAATCCGTTCTTCGACATGAAGTTCGCGGTGACGCTGTCGCTCGCGATCCCGGCCATCATCGTCAGCTTGCATCTGTCGCGGCCCGAGGCTCTTTTGCGCGGCTGGGGCTGGTTGCTGCTGCTTCCCGTCGGCTTGCTGGCGGTGGCGATCGGTGGCGAGATGATGATGGCGCCGGCGATGCCGATGACGATGCGATTGGTCGGCAAGAACTCCAGGGTGTGCCTGTCTGCAATCCCGGCGATGTCGCTGCCGCTGCTTGCGGGCGCGCTGTTCGGACTGCGACACGGCGCGCCGTCGCGCCCTGCGCTCGCAGGCGCCCTTGCCGGCCTGGTGTCGGCCGGGCTCGCCGCGACGCTCTACGCCTCGCACTGCACCGACGATTCCCCGTTGTTCGTCGCGACCTGGTACACACTCGCGACCGCGCTGGTGACCGCGATCGGTGCGCTGGTGGGATCGAAAGTGCTGCGCTACTGACCAGCCGGCATCCCGCCCTGTTGCATGCGGTGAAAGCGCAGCACCTGCTGCGCGGTCGAGCTGCGTAGGGCCTCGTACGTGTTGCGTAGGGTCAGCATGTCCGTCTGCGAGCCGCCGGACAGTTTTTCGCGCATGGCGATGATGGCCCGCACGCTTGGCCACGACATGCCGGCGACCTTGGCGAGGAGCATCACGCCCTCGGTGCGGCTCTCGATCATCATGTTCTCGGCGGTCTCGACCGTGACGCCGGCGAGCGCGGCGAGCCCTGCGTTGGTCTCGTCGAACTTGCCCTGCTCGGCGAAAGTCGCGACCTGGAATTCGTTGAGACGGCCGTCGTCGTGCAGCGACTTCACCAGCGCCCGCGCCATCTCGATCTGCCTCGTCATGGCGGCGGCGCGAACCCGCTGGGCGGCTTCCTGGACCACACTCGAGACTTCGTCGGCAAGCTCCGGATGGGCGGCTTCAAGCTTCCTGCGCACGCTGAGCGACGCCTTCGCGACCAGCTTCAGGTAATGATGGCGCGGCAGGTCGGGCCGCAGGCCGATGCAGCCGGCGAGGTCGTCGTCGCGTTCGGCGCGTGTGACGAGCTCGGTGAGGCTGCCCTCGGAGAGCTGCGCGCCCGGATTCTTGACGGTCGATTGCACCACCTCTTCGTCGCCGCGCGTCACCAGCACGTCGGTCAACGCTTCGGAGAGCACCCGCCGCAGCGAGATCGCCTTGAGATGCGCCTGGCCCCTGCTGTGCGCGATCTCGATCAAGGTTACCTCATCCAGGCGCTCCGACTTCGTCAGCACAGGGCCGGCGACCTCGATGACCTCGTCGAGCGCGAGCGTGCGGATGATTTTGGGCGGCGCGGCCGTCATCGGCGCGAGGCGGTCGGCAAGCAGCGCCCTGGCCGACGTTTCGATCTGCCCGATCAGGCACTGGAACACGTCGTCGAACAGCCGGATATGGTCGTCGGAATAGTCCACCGCGTTGTTGACGAAGAGATCGGTGACCCGGCGCAGCGTCTCGACGCGGCGCGCGACGGTGCCGTGCGAGAGTGCCGCCTGCAATTCGTCGAGCAGGTTTTCGGCTGGCTTGGCGGATTTGGATCTCATAGCCCTGTCCTGGAGCGTTCGATCCCGCGGCGGCTTCTGCGCGCCCCGGAGGAAATGGATTGGTCAGCTCGATGCAATACGGTTGCGCCCTTGCGCCTTGGCCGAATAGAGCGCGCGGTCGGCGCGCGCGAGAAACGTGTCGGCAGTATCGTTGTCGCGCAGCGTTACGACGCCGGCTGAAATCGTCACGCGCATGCCGGGGGAGAATGCGCTCCAGTCGAGGTCCGCGACGATGCCGCGCAGCCGATCGAGCATACGCGACGCGACGTCGCCCGCCATTCCCGGCAGCAACAGCAAAAATTCCTCGCCGCCGTAACGGCCGAAACGATCGGCGGGGCGGATGTTGGCAAAAATCGTGATCGCGAAGGTGCGCAGCACCTCGTCGCCGACGGGATGACCGTGCGCGTCGTTGATGCGCTTGAACCAGTCGAGATCGATCAGTGCGATCGCGCAAGGCGTGGCCGCCTGCCGCGATATTTCAATCTCGGCGTCGAGATGCCGCATGATGCAGCGGCGGTTGTAGGAGCCGGTGAGCTCGTCGAGCTCGGCGAGCTCCTCGATGCGCTGATACGCGGCCTTCAGCTCGATGCTGCGCCGGTACAGGATCTTCCGCAGCGTCGCGCCGAATAGGCCGAGAAAGGCGCACTGGCCGATCACGAGGACGAAGCAGAGCATCGAGGCGGCCCGCTCGAGGCGGGTTCCGACCGGAAGTCCGATCGGCAGGTCCGAGGCCAGGAAGACCAAGCCGAGCCCGCAGGTTGCGAGACCCCAGGTGACCATCGCTTGGCTCGACGTCATGCGCAGCGTACCGAACGCGAAGATCAGGAACAGGACGGCGATGAAGGCAATCCCGACTGTCGGCGCCGACACCAGGAACATGAATTGCAGCGCCATGTGCGCTGAGATCTGGAACACGGTGAGATAGTGATCGCTGTGGCGGTCGCCGACGCCGGCTTCCGATAGCACCGCGAACGTGCCGATGATGAGCAGGCCGCCGAGCCAGAACAGCGAGGGAACAGCCATCGCGACCGCGCCGTCACGGGCGTAAAGCAGCAGAACCGACGCGCCGAGCGAGTAGCTTACGACCTGGCCGGCATACATCTGGCGACGCTGCCGCATACGCCGCGCGCGCATTTCCGGCATCGTCGCGTCGGAGGTCAACGCGACGGCTTCTGCGGCATTCCGGTCCGGGAGGGATGTCGCGGCCGTGCTCATGGTCTCGCCATTGGTGGATGTCAGTCCAAAAATCTACGTGGCAAGCCTTTAGGTTTGGTATCCTCGCCGCGGATCCAGGCTTGCTGCACCGCCAAAATGGTCTCGATCCGATAGGGAAATTAGCGAGCGATTAGGGATCGCCGGCAATCGGGCCGCGGGGCCTTCAGGATGCGCTGCGCAAGGCTGTGTTATGGACCGAGGCTTGGTAAGGTCGCGGGGGCCCTGCGCGGTCTTCGGCGGGAAAGTGTTTTAGTATTATGTTACCGACTTGGATGAGGGCGATCCGGTGCCCTGGATGGCTACAGGAAAATACGCTGATGTGGGGTAGATCACACGGGCGCCCGTATGAACGCGGTAAGTTCAAGATTCTTGCGTCTTCCGTCGAACCGTCCGCCGTTCCGACCCGACCAACTTTGCGAGACGGCCTTTGAGCGTGACACAGGCGGCTTCGGACGAGATCCTGATCGCCCGGATCGCTCAAGGCGATCGGCTCGCCATGCAGGTGCTGTACGGGCGGCACCATGTCAGGGTGTATCGGTTCGGCCTAAGGCTCGTGCGGGACGAGCAGAAGGCGGAAGACCTCATCAGCGAGGTATTTCTCGACGTCTGGCGCCAAGCCGGCAAGTTCGAGGGCCGATCCGCCGTTTCCACCTGGCTGCTGGCAATCACCCGATTCAAGGCCCTGTCTGCACTCCGGCGCAGGAAGGATTTTGAGTTGGACGACGACGCCGCGAATGCGATCGAAGATACGTCCGACGATCCGGAAACGGTGGTGCAGAAGAAGGATACCAGTGCAGCGTTGCGGGAGTGTTTGACGGGCCTCTCGCCGGACCATCGGGAAATCGTCGATCTCGTCTACTACCACGAGAAGTCCGTGGAAGAAGTGGCCGAAATCGTCGGGATACCGGAGAACACTGTGAAGACGCGCTTGTTCTATGCGCGCAAGAAATTGGCCGAACTGCTGAAGGCAGCCGGCATTGAGCGAGGCTGGCCATGATGGCATTGAGCAAGAAGATGCTGGAGCAAGAGCCCAGTGAAATCGAGATGCTGCTGCCGTGGCACGCCGCCGGCACGCTGAATGCCCGTGACGCCCGCCGCGTCGAGGACGCGCTGGCGCGGGATCCGGCGCTCGCCAGGCAATATGCCGCGATCCGCGGCGAGTACGAGGAAACCATCCATTTGAACGAGAGCCTCGGCGCGCCGTCGGCACGTGCGATGCAGAAGTTGTTCGCCGCGATCGACGCCGAGCCAGCGCGGGCAACGGGCGCGCTGCCGCTATCGGCGCGCATCTCGACCTTCTTCGCGAGCCTGTCGCCGCGCGCGCTGGCGTGGTCGGCGAGCCTCGGCGCGATCGCGCTGCTGCTCCAGGCCGGTGTCATCGGCGCCGTGCTGATGAAGAGCCAGACCGCAACCTTCCAGACGGCCTCGCTCTCCACCAACGCCCCGATCACGCGCGAGCTGGGAGCGACCTCCGCACCGGCGCGCGCGCTGGTGCGCTTTACGCCCGAGGCGCGGGTGGCCGACATCACCTCGCTGCTTGACAGCTATCAGGCCTCGATCATCGACGGTGCCAAGGGCGGCATGTTCCGCCTCCAGTTCGACAAGGCGATGAGCCAGGACGAGCTCGCCTCGCTGCTCGGCAAGATGCAGCGCGAGAAGTTCGTCAATCTCGCCGTGGCGGCGCCGTAAGGCGTCTCTGAGATCATGCCGCGCAAGTCCAATCGCAAGTCCAATGGTGGGGTAAGAGCCGGGGCCTACGCTTCGTCGGTCGGAGCCGGGCTCCTGCTCGCCTGTCTCGGCATCGAGGTCGCGCAGGCGCAAGCGATCATGCGGACGCCGACCATCAGTGTCCCCTCGCGCACGCCGACCATCTCTCCCAGCGTTGCCGCACGGGTCGGCCCGGGTGCTGCCGCAAGAGTGGTTGCCGTCGACCGCGCTCCCCGTGTGGTGACAACCCCACGGATCCCGTCGGCGCGGATGGCGCCGACGCCGGTGCTGCCCTATGCGCGCTATTCGCCGAACCTCTATCCGGCCTGCACCGCGCCGTATCGTGACGCCGCCGGCGAGTGCCTGGCGCAACCGAATGCGGATGGCGGCGGCTCCGGAAAGTCCGATAAAAAGAGCGCCGGCACTGGCCGCCGCAACAACACGCCAGTTGCCGCGAACCTGCGAGCCTTCGCCAACGAATTCGTCGCCGAGATCGATAGTGCTCTGTCACTGACCGAAGCCGACGAGCTTGCCCGCAGGCACGGCCTGGAGCGCATCGCATCGGAGAATTTTCCGCTGATCGGGGCCACGATCGGCCTGTTCCGCATCACCGACGGGCGGTCTTCCGAGACCGTGCGGCGCGAATTCGCCGCCGACGGCAGCGTGCGCTCGCTCCAGCCGAACTTCCGCTACGTGCTCCAGGACCAGAGATCGCCGGTGCCGACCGAGGGCGACCCGGCGCAATATGCGCTGGCAAAGCTGCGCCTGCCGCAGGCCCATACGCTGGCGCACGGCGCCAACGTCACGGTCGCGGTGATCGATTCCGGGATCGACGCCAGGCATCCGGAGCTTGCCAATTCCATCGCCGACAATTTCGATGCGCTCGGCAGCCCCGAGGGCCCGCACATCCACGGTACCGGCATCGCCGGCGTCATCGTCGCGCATGCGCGGCTGATGGGGAGCGCGCCGGAGGCGCGCATCATCGCCATCCGCGCTTTCGGCGGCACCACGGGCGGTGCCGAGAGTTCTTCCTACGTCATCCTGCGCTCGCTGAACTACGCCGCCGAGCACGGCGCGCAGATCGTCAATATGAGCTTTGCCGGTCCGAAAGACACGGTGATCGAACGCGCCATCGCGGCGACCGCCGCGCGCGGCCTGGTGCTGATTGCGGCGGCCGGCAATGCGGGGGCGAAATCGCCGCCGCTCTATCCCGCCGCCAATCCCAACGTGATCGCGGTCAGCGCCACCGACCAGCAGGACAGGCTGTTCACCGCGTCCAACCGCGGTAATTACATCGCGCTTGCTGCGCCCGGCGTCGACATCTTCCTGCCGGCGCCGGACGGCAAATATCAGATGACGTCGGGCACCTCGTTCTCGGCCGCCTATGTCTCCGGCGTCGCGGCACTGCTGCTGGAACGCAATTACGCGCTGAAGCCGGAAGCGCTGCGCATGACGCTTGCAAAGACCGCGCGCGACCTCGGCTCGCCCGGCCGTGACGAGCTGTTCGGCGACGGTGAGGTGGACGCCTTTGCCGCCGTCATGGCCGTTCCGGCCGATAGCGCCACGCCCGTTGCCGCCGCGTCCGGTACAACTAAAAGTGAAGATATCGGGAAGCGTCGCGACGAGCCTGGTATCCGCGCAATAGAGCAACCCTCGCTGTCGAGCGCGGACGATAAATCCGCGGTTTCTCAGGCAGATAGGCCGTCGACGCGATAGCAGCTGCTTCAGAGCTGCACGCGGCGCGAGGGTCAAAAAATCGAACGCCGCATTGAACGTTCAGCCAGCTGCCACGACCAAATTATGTGGGAGCGGTCATCCCTCCCCATCAGTCATATTAGGCGCGAGCGCCCATCCACCCCAAGCGCTTATATGGCTCGACCCGTCCGGTTGTCCCCCCGGACGGGTCTTTTCTTTTCAAATGTCCAATTCCTCGAAGCGGCGCACGACATCAGCTTCTGGTTGAGAGAGCGCGGCTGCGTCATCGCCATCGCCCCGGGCGGCGCCCCGCAGGCGCGTTATGCTTGTGCGAGGCTTGACTCGAAAACCCCTTAAACTCCGCACGAGTACGGTGTTTGACGACGAATATCGTGTCGTTGCTGGACAAGCCAAAACTTTTCCACAAAATATTCATGTCGCGTCTAAATTGATTCGTGTGCGTTGCGTCCCCGCGTCCGTATTTTTCTCCTGACGGGCTGGTCCATGACACATCGCCAAGAGTCCGTTCGCGCCGTGGCTTGCGGTCGCGACATTGCAGCGCGCTGGTGCGCGCTCGCCGAACAGCGGCTGGAACATTTGACTGAAATGTTCGAGACCGGACGCTGGCGCCGCTATCACTCCGAGCTCGCATTCCTCGAAAACATCCAGGAAGCCAAGCGCGCCGTTCAGACCTGGCGCGCCATCGCAACCGGCGAGGATGTGGCGGCGGCCGCCGCGAGCGTAACGCCCGCATTCGGCTGGTCGCCTGCGACGATGCCTCGCATCGCGCCGCGCGAACAGGCGCAGACCGTACAGCCGAAGGCCGTGCACATCGCGCCCGAGACCGCCGTGCCGGTGGCGCTCGACCCCACGCCGGACGTGCTCGCCGAAATCACCGAAACCCCGATCGCGCCGCTCGCCGCGCTTCTCCAGCAGTTCTCGCCCCCGGCGGACGAAATCGTCGCAGCCCCCGACCGCGTCGTCGAGTTCACCCTGAGCTTCGACGGCATCGAGGCGAAGTACCCGCTGCTGCGGAACACGTTTTAGCTTCTGAAGCTCTGGTGCCGGCCAAACACGCCGCCGTCGTCCTGGCGAAGGCCAGGTGAACTCAGGGGACCCATACCGCGGAATCTCTCAAGAGGACACCGCGGCCGCTACCGCCCATAGAGCCCTATCCTGGGATAATGGGTCCTGGATCTGCGCTTCGCTGGTCGAGGACGACACCGAGAGTGTCCTACCGCCGCACCGCATTGCCGCCGACCACGACCTGCGCAAAGCGCTGGGCGCCGTCTGCCGACAGGTCCGCCGTCACCGCGCGCGCATGGTCGAGGCCGACCACGGCGCCGCGCGGGGTCTCGGAGATCATGTTGTTGTTGACGAGCGCGGTGCCGGCGCCCGGCACCACGGAGACGCCGACGCCGGCCAGCGCCTTGCGGATCACATTGCCGGTGATCGCGACGTCGCGCAGGTACTTGCCCCACCCGGCGACGATGCCATAGGACGGCGCGTTCTCGATCACGTTGCCGGTCACGGAGGTATCCGCCTCGATGTAGATGCCGACGCCGGCATCGTCATCCGGCGCGGTCCCGATCGGCCGCTTCGGGATCAAATTGCGGATGATGTTGCCCTGGACCACGGCGATGCGGCCGCCTTCGTTGAAGTTGCAGACGGAAACGCCGACGGCGGCGCCATCCACCGTGTTGTTGGAGATCACGGCCGCCTCGAACGCGAACTCCGAATAGAGCGCGACCTCGCGCACGTCGCTGACGCTGTTGCCGGTAATGTGGATGTTCGAGGCCGAGTTTCCGCGCACCGCGGAATAGTCGCAATTCCTGATACGATTGCCGCGGACGATCACATTGCCGGCGCGGAAGGCGTTGATGGCGTTGCCGTACTGGCCGGAGCCGCCGGGGCCGGCCTTGATGTCCTCGATGCGGTTGTCGGCGACCAGGGTGCCGTCATCGCCGATGGACGTGCGCAGGATCTCGATGCCGTTGTCATTGGTGCCGATGATGGTGTTGCGGGAGACGCCGAGGCCCTTGGCATCGAACGAGACCACGGCTGTGACCGCGATGCTGGTAAAGATGTTGCCGGAGATGTCGCCGGATACCTGCTCGAGCCAGATGCCGCTGCCGCCGGAGCCCGTCATTTCGCAATCGGTAATGCGGACGTCGCGGCCGCCGAGGCAATGGATCAGTCCGCGCCGCGTCGGCAGCGCAATGCCGCCGCCGTCGAAGGTGATGCCGGAAAGGCCGATGGAATCCGAGCCGTCGCTCTCGATCATTGAAGGGCCGCCGGTGAAGACAATCTTGGTCGCGCCGCGCACGCCGATCAGCTGCGCGCCATTCGGTAGCCGGAGCAATCCGCTGAGGTAGACCCCGGGCGGCAGCGCCAGCGGCATTTGCGCCCGCGCGGCCTCGTCGATGGCGCGCTGGAGCACGCGGGTCTGATCCTCGTTGCTCCCGGGCCGCACGCCATACTGGGTCGCATCGCGGCCGAGCAGGGACGTCAAAGGCGCCGCACGCGCGGCATCGGCGGGCATGGCCAGTGCGCCGGCGATGCCGGTGGCCGAGGCTCCGATGAGATGACGACGGTTGAGGGTCATGGCGCGTCCTCCGGCGGACGCGGGAGATGTCCGCAGCGGTTAGGTAGCGCAGCGCGCTCGGGGGCCGTGAGGATTGTTCGCAGTAGGGTTAAATGTTTACCCCAGCTGGCGAAGCGCGCCTCTTCCGCGCCAATCGCACCATCTCCATCAGCATTGCCTCGCCGGCATCCACCAGTTCCTCCAGCGTGATCCGCGGCGAGCCTTTGCGCCGCGACGCGGCACCACGCGCGAGCAGGGGAATGTGGATGAACGCCGCGAGCTTCGGCCCGCCGGCCTTTACGTTCTCGATCGCGCGCCAGCTCAGATAGTTGCAGAGATAGGCGCCGGCATCGCGCGAGGGCCGTGCATCGATGCCGGTGAGGCGCGCTGCGCGCAGCAGCCTTGCCGTGTGCGGGCCGAACGTCATCGCATCTGCATTGGCCGCGATGCCGCGCTTGCTCGAGCGGGTGTTGGCGGCATCGGGCCAGAGCATGGTGACCGCATTGCGCGCGCGGGTTTCGATGCGAAGGTACGAGGTCCGCGCCGCGAGGCCGAACATCAACAATGCGTCTGGCTTGTGCGCAGCGAGCACCTCCGGCAACTGCCGGTCGACAGCGGCATAGGTGACCGGGAAGATGTGGCTCGCGATGGCGACATCGTCGAGTGCCGGTCGGCGCAGTCGCGCCAACCGCGCCACCAGCAGCTGCGTCGGATTATGGGGCGCGCCCGGAAACGGTCCGAAGCCGGTAAGGAGAATGCGGAGCTTGTCGCTCATTGCAGCAACTCCAGAATCTGCTCGGCGGCCAGCGCCGGCGTGAGATGGCCGTCGGCCACCTCGGCCTCGATCTTCTTGACCCTGCTGCGGACCGGCGCCTCGCTGCGCAGACGCGCCAGCATGCGCTGCTCCAGCATCGACCACATCCACTTCACCTGCTGCTCGCGCCGCCGCGCGGCGAAATCGCCGGATGCGTTCATCGCCTTACGGTGGTCGAGGATTTTCTGCCAGAGCTTTGCGATGCCCTCGCCGGTCAGCGCCGAATAGGTCTCGACGGGTGGTTGCCAATGCTCGGAGCGGGGCGTGAGGATATGCAGCGCGCTGCGATAGTCGGCAGCCGTGATGTTGGCGCGCTTGAGATTGTCGCCGTCGGCCTTGTTGATCGCGATCATGTCGGCGAGCTCGACCAGGCCCTTCTTGATGCCCTGGAGCTCGTCGCCGCCGCCCGGCAGCATCAAGGCGAGGAAGAAATCCGTCATGTCGCAGACCGCGGTCTCGGACTGGCCGATCCCGACCGTCTCGACCAGCACGACGTCGAAGCCGGCCGCCTCGCACAGCAGCATCGCCTCGCGGGTCTTGGCCGCGACGCCGCCGAGCGTGCCCGAGGATGGTGAGGGGCGGATGAAGGCGTCGTCTGAGGCCGACAGCCGCGCCATCCGGGTCTTGTCGCCGAGGATCGAGCCGCCGCTGCGCACCGAGGATGGATCGACCGCCAGCACCGCGACCTTGTGGCCCTGGTCGATCAGGTAAGTGCCGAGCGCATCGATGGTGGTGGATTTGCCGACGCCGGGCGAGCCGGTGATGCCAACGCGGGCCGCCTTGCCGGTATCCGGCAAGAGCATCTGCACGAGCTCCCGCGCCAGCGCCTGGTGGTCGCCGCGCCGGCTCTCCACCAGCGTGATAGCGCGCGCCAGCGCCGCCCGCTGGCCCGCACGGAGGTCACGGGCGAGGGATTTGATGTTCAGCGGAGCCTTCTTTTCAACCATGCCATGCTTTACAACGGCCGGAGGGAGCAGGCGAGGGCCCCTCAGCTCAACGGGTGTTGCCGCGGGTCGGGCGCTCGGGAAGACGCGTCAAATCAGGCCTTCCGATTCAACCCTTGGCAAAACCGGCTGCCTTTATGGCCTGCCCCATCTGAGCATCGGCCTGGTCCATGAAGTTTGCGAACTGGCTGGCATCGCGCCACACGGTGCCGAAGCCGCGCCTGATCATGAAGTCCTTGAACTCGGCGGAGTCGTACACCTTCTTCAAGGCCGCGGTCAGCTTCGTGGCGACCTCCGGGGCCATGCCTCTGGGTGCGCCGATGCCGCGCCATGAGCTGGTGGAATAGTCGACGCCAAGCGCCTCTTTCAGAGTCGGGACGTCGGGGAAGATTGGATTGCGTCCGGGCGCCATGATCGCGAGGCTCCGCGCCTGACCGGCCTCGATTATGGCCCGCGCCTCCGGCACGGAGCAGGTGGTGAGATCGAGCCCGCCGGCGGCGAGATCCTGCATGGCCGGTGCTGCGCCATTCGACGCTGACCACGAGATCTGGTTCGCCGGCAATCCCATCGCCTGCATCCAGCCGACGAGTGCGAGATGCCAGATGCCGCCTTGCCCCGTGCCCGACGCCTTGAACTTTCCCGGCGGCGCCATCTTGATGGCATCCATGAGCTCCTTCACCGTCTTGTAGGGTGAGGACGCAGCGACCTGGATGCCCGGCGGGTCTTCGTTCATCAGCGCAAGGGCTGTGAAGTTCAGCGGCGTCAGATGCGTCAAGGCCTGCCAATGCAGCATCGAGATTTCCACCGTCAGCATGCCGATCGTGTAGCCGTCCGGCGCCGCGGATGCGATCTCGGCATGACCAACCACGCCGGACCCGCCGGTGCGGTTGATGACGTTGAAAGGTTGGCCGAGCTCCTTTTCCAGGAGCGTCGCGACGATGTGCGCGGTTGCATCCGTTCCGCCACCCGCACCCCAGGGCACGATCAAGCTCACCGGCCGCGCCGGATAGGCTTGCGCGCGCGCAGGCGTGAGAAGAGCGGAAGCGGCCGCAGCTACAGAAGAGACCGCGAAGGTGCGGCGCGTAATTCCTGACATCAATGTTCCCGGCGGCGCCCTCGGGAATCGGGCTCTTGCTAATGTGACATTCTATGCAGCTTTGCGCTGATGTCGCAAGCAGCAGCCCCACGGCGCTGTGCGCAAAGGGGCTCCTTCGAGCTTACGGCGATCATCTGGAATGAAGCGTGACGCTTCGCTGACGACCTCAAGCAAACGCTCGACAGCCAGACGCATGAAGATATCTTCGGCGAAGCTATCCCGAGTACGCCCGCCACGGCCGTCCTGATTTTTTGACGGCCGCATCGAGGATATGCCCGAGCCGGTCAGCAAGAGTCGGGCGCACGTCAAAATACTTCGAGGACGTCGTCAGCGATCCGCTGTGCAAAGCGGGGGGAGATGGATCGTCGGACGGTTGCCTGCGTCTGCAAACCGGTCGCATCCTCGATGATGTGTTCGACATCGATCAGGTTGAGCAGCGAGAAGGACACGTCCGGTTCGATCTCAACCAGAATGTCGATGTCGCTGTCAGGACGGTAGTCATCGCGGGCCCGAGAGCCGAAGATGGCAAGCTTCGATACGCCCTTGCCTTTGATGGCATCCGCGTTCTTGCGTATCGCAATCATGATTTCGTCACGTGTCATGGACACAGCCTGGCCTGTTACAGGCTAGTCTATCATCTACTCCGCCGCCTCGCTATGCCCGAGCCTCGCGTTCAGCTTGCGGATCAGCTCTTCGGCCGCGTCCGCGATCACCGTGCCGGGCGGGAAGATCGCCTCGGCGCCGGCGGCGTAGAGCGCGTCGTAGTCCTGCGGCGGCACCACGCCGCCGACGATGATCATGATGTCGTCGCGGCCCTGCTTCTTCAGTGCGGCCTTGAGTTCGGGCACTGCGGTGAGGTGGGCGGCGGCGAGTGAGGAGACGCCGAGGATGTGCACGTCGTTCTCGACCGCTTGGCGGGCGGCTTCGTCGGCGGTGGCGAACAGCGGCCCGATGTCGACGTCGAAGCCGATATCGGCGAATGCGGAGGCGATCACCTTCTGGCCGCGGTCGTGGCCGTCCTGGCCGATCTTGGCGACCAGGATGCGCGGCCGGCGTCCTTCCGCCTCCTCGAAGGCGTCGATCAGCGCCTGAACCTTCTCGACCCGGTTACCCATGCTGGACGCCTCCCGCTTGTAGACGCCGGTGATGGACTTGATCTCGGCACGGTGCCGGCCGAACACCTTTTCCATCGCGTCGGAGATTTCACCGACAGTCGCCTTCGCCCGTGCCGCGTCGATGGCGAGCGCGAGTAGATTGCCGTTGCCTTCGCCAGCCGAGCGCGTCAGTGCGGCGAGCGCGGCGTCGACGTCCTTCTGGTTGCGCTCGGATCTCAGCCGCGCCAGCTTGTCGATCTGGAGCCGGCGAACATTGGTGTTGTCGACCTTGAGGATTTCGATCGGAGCTTCGTCCGTCGGCTTGTACTTGTTGACGCCGATCACCGCCTGCTTGCCGGCATCGATGCGCGCCTGCGTCTTCGCCGAGGCCTCCTCGATGCGCAGCTTCGGCACGCCGGCCTCGATCGCCTTGGCCATGCCGCCGAGCTCCTCGACCTCCTGGATATGGCTCCACGCCTTGGCGGCGAGATCGCGCGTCAGCCGCTCGACATAGTACGACCCGCCCCAGGGATCGATGATCCGGGTGGTGCCGCTCTCCTGCTGCAGGAAGAGCTGTGTGTTGCGGGCGATGCGGGCGGAGAAGTCGGTCGGCAGCGCCAGGGCCTCGTCGAGTGCGTTGGTGTGCAGCGACTGGGTGTGACCTTGCGTCGCCGCCATCGCCTCCACCGTCGTGCGCATCACATTGTTGAAGACGTCCTGCGCGGTCAGCGACCAGCCCGAAGTCTGGCAATGCGTGCGAAGCGACAGCGAGCGCGGATCCTTCGGATTGAAAGGCTTCAGCAGCTTGGCCCAGAGCAGCCGCGCCGCGCGCATCTTGGCGACTTCCATGAAGAAGTTCATGCCGATCGCCCAAAAGAACGACAGACGTGGCGCGAAGCGGTCGACGTCGAGCCCGGCGGCAAGACCCGCACGCAGATATTCGACGCCGTCGGCCAGCGTATAGGCGAGCTCGAGGTCCTGCGTCGCGCCGGCTTCCTGCATGTGATAGCCGGAGATCGAGATCGAATTGTATTTCGGCATCTTTTGCGAGGTGTACGCAAAGATGTCGGAGATGATCCGCATCGACGGCGCGGGCGGATAGATATAGGTGTTGCGCACCATGAACTCTTTCAGAATGTCGTTCTGAATGGTGCCTGAGAGTTTTTCCGGCGGCACGCCCTGTTCGCCCGCGGCCGCGACGAACAGCGCCAGGATCGGCAGCACCGCGCCGTTCATGGTCATGGACACGCTCATCTGGTCGAGCGGAATCCCTGCAAACAGCGTGCGCATGTCGTAGATCGAATCGATGGCCACGCCAGCCATGCCGACGTCGCCGCCGACGCGCGGATGATCGCTGTCATAGCCGCGATGGGTGGCGAGATCGAAGGCGACCGAGAGGCCCTTCTGTCCCGCCGCGAGGTTGCGCCGGTAGAACGCGTTGGAATCCTCCGCCGTGGAGAAGCCGGCATATTGCCGGATGGTCCAGGGCTGGTTGACATACATCGTCGGGTAGGGGCCGCGCAGATAAGGCGCGATCCCCGGATAGGTATCGAGGAAATCGAGCCCAGCGAGATCAGCCTCGCCATAGGCGGGCTTCACCAGAATGCCTTCGGGCGTTAGCCACGGCTCGGCGTGGCCGGCGGGCGCGGCGCTGGTGGTGCGCTCGAAAGCGACATCGGCGAAGTTCGGAATGCGGCTCATGGTTTCAACCGTATCATAGCTGCGCGTGAGGCGCTCAATCATGGTCCGGATGCTGATGGCTGACGATGGTCGCCATCTTCTCCGGTCCGTAGTTCTGCTGCGTGGTCTGGCTCGGCAGGTTGGCGATACCTACGACCCAGCCGAGCCGGGATTCGGTTCCATATTGCCGTGTCGGTACCACGTGATCCGGGCGGTCGAAGGTGCCGGTCATGATCTCGATACGAGGGCCGTCGATGCGGCGGAAGCTGAGCGGCGTGCCACAGGCAGCGCAGAAATCGCGCATTGCGATCGAGGAGGACTGGAACGCCGACGGCGTGCCCTTGGTCCATGCAAAGTCGGCTTTCTCGATGTCGGCATAGGAGGCGAACGGCGCGCCAGTCGCCTTCTGACACATCCGGCAATGACAGATGCTGATCTTGGCGGGTGCCGTCGAGACAGCAAAGCGGATGGCACCGCATTGGCAGCCGCCGGTGAGAACTGGTTGGCCCGCTTCGGTCATGGCTGCTCCATCCGTCGATAGGCGTCCTGCAGCGTCGCAAGCGCATCGGCACCGGCAAAGACGAAGCCGGTGACGCCGGCTGCACGCAGCGCCGCCTCGGCCGCGGCCGGGCGGCCTGCCAGATAGATATGTCGCGCGCCGGCGGTTTGCAGGGCCCGGGCGGCGGCTTCCGCCTGGCCGGCATAAACCTTGTCGCTGGAACAAAGGCAGGCGAGCGCGGCGCCGGAAGCCTTGAACGCAGCGGCTAGCTCGGCCGGATCGTCAAAGCCATCGGTATCGATGGCCTCGATGCCGCCGGTCTCGAACAAGCTCTTGGCAAAGGTCGCGCGTGCGGTGAAGTCGGCGGGTGTGCCGAGATTGGCGAGGAACAGCTTTGGCCGCGCGCCGCCGGCCTTCAACATCGCATCCGACTTGTCGCGGAGCGCCTCGAACGGTTCCGCAAGCCGGATCGGGGAGAGCGCATCGAACTTGTATCTTTGCTCGCCGTAGGGTGCGAGCTCAATCGGCGTCGCCTTCAGCACCACCGTCTCGCGCTCATGCAAATTCGGAAATTCGCTGGCACCGGTCAGCACGTCGCGGCGCTTTGCGATATTGGCCTCGCGCGCCTTGCGCGTGGCAGCGACCTTGCTCTGTAACACGCCTTGCTGGAGCGCGGCGAAGGCGCCGCCGGCCTTCTCGGTTTCCTGGAACAGCACCCAGGCGGCTTCGCAGAGCTGTGCGGTGAGCGTTTCGATGCCGCCGGAGCCGGCGGCGGGATCGCTGACCTTGGCGAGGTTGCTTTCCTCGAGCAGCACAAGCTGCGTGTTGCGCGCTGCGCGTCGCGCGAATGGATCGGGCAGACCGAGCGCCAGCGTATGCGGCAGCACCGTGATCGCATTTGCGCCGGCGAGCCCCGCCGCAAACGTCGCCATGGTCGCACGCAGCATGTTCACATAGGGATCGCGCTGCGTCAGCATGCGCCAGGCGGTATCGGCGGCGATGAACAGCGGCTTGGGCGTCAGGCCGCAGGCGGTCTCGATTCGCGCCCACAGCAGCCGCAACGCGCGGAACTTTGCCATGGTCAGGAACTGATCGGCATCCGCAGCGAGCCGCGCATAAACCATGCCCTGCGCCTGCTCCAGCGGAACACCGGCGCCTTCGATCGCGCGCAAATAGGCGGTGCCGCAGGCGAGCACGAAGGCGAGTTCCTGCACCTCCGATCCGCCGGCATCGTGGATCACGCGCCCGTCGGTGGACGCAAATGGCCCCTTGAAGCCGAGCGCAGCGAGACCCTTGATAGCGCCGGTGACGGCAGGAGCGATCTCCTCCCACGTATACGGGCTGTGGCCCCACACCGCGCCCGCGGCGAGCGGATCCAGTCCGAAGCGAATGTCGCAGGCGGCAGGATCGAGACCTCGGCTCTTCACATATTCCGCGACATGGATCGCCGCCATTCGCGACTGCGGGCCGATCTGCAGCTCAAGGCCGATACCGGCGTCGAGATGGATGTCCGTCAAGACTCGTGCGACCGCATCGGCCGTCGGTTCCAGACCGAAACCGTAGCTGCCATTGCCGCCGGCGAACACCAGCGCGAGACCCGTTGCGCCATTCTCGAGATCGGTCAGCGCCTGCGCGTTTGCGGCGGCCGCATCGGGGTGGTCGATCCGCTGCATGATCTGCCATGGCGCCGCCGCGGGGCGTCCGACCACCGGCGTAACGCCCTTGGCGCGCGGATAGAGCGGATCGATTCTGACCCCGTCATAGGTCTTGCCGACCAGCTTTTCGAACGGCGCGCCCTTCAGCACGCCATCGACCAGCTTGCGCCAGTCTTCGACCGTTGCCTTGGGAAAATCGGCCGCCAGCGGCAGATCGTCAGTCACGGAGGTCATGCGGCGAGGGACTCCCAAAAATCTTGTCGTTCGCACGCGAAATTGCCACGGCGGAGCGTCCCTGCAAACGGTTGTTTTTGGTTAACCGGTATCCGGAAGCCGCTCGATGCCTTGCGTCGAGACGCTGGCAAGCCCGTCATGAACACGGATGCCGCCGATCACGCGGTCGGGCGCGATCTCGGCCAGCGGCACCAGCACGAAGGCGCGCTCGAACAGGCGCGGATGCGGCAAGGTCAGGTCCGGCTTGTGCAGGCTGACATCGTCATAGGCGATCATATCGAGATCGAGCGTGCGCGGTCCCCAGCGCCGCTCCTTGTCCCGTGTGCGGCCGAATTTCTGCTCGACCTTCTGCATCACGAACAGCAGCGCGTGCGGATCGAGGCTGGTCTCGATCTCGATGCAGGCATTGATGAAGGCAGCCTGGTCCTCGTCGCCCCAAGGCGGCGTTGTATAGTCGGAGGAGCGCGCGATCAGCGTCGCCTGCGCCATGCCGCAGATGTGCGCGATCGCCTTTGCGAACGTCGCGCGGACATCGCCGACATTGCCGCCGAGCGCAATGAGGACGCTCGCCATGTCAGGGGTGCCGCGCGCGCGTCAGCATGATGCCGACGTCGTCGAAGATCGCTGCGATCGGCGCATGCGGCTTGTGCACGGTGATCTTCACGGCGCGGATGCGCGGGAAATGCGACAGGATGGCGTCGGCGACAGCGCCGGCCGCGCGCTCCAAAAGCTTGTAATTGGTGTTCTTGAAGGCCGCCGTCGTGGTTGCCACGACTTCGGCGTAAGACACCGTATCGGCGAGCCGGTCGGTGCGCGAAGGCTCCGACAGGTCGGTATAGAGTTCGAGATCGATGACAAAACGCTGGCCGACTTCGGTTTCGTGATCCATCACGCCGTGGCGAGCATGGATCGACAGGCCGGTCACGAAGATCGTATCGGTCATTGCTTGCTCTCGATTGCGTGCGCCACCCGCAGGGCTTGCAGGGTCTCGGCGACGTCATGGGTCCGGATGATTTTTGCGCCGCGCTGCGCGGCGATGAGATGCGCGGCGATCGAGCCGGCGAGCCTGTCTTTCGGTTCCGACGGCGACACCGAGGCGATGAAGCGCTTGCGCGAGGCGCCGACCAGGATCGACAGGCCGAACATGTCGAATTCGCGCAGCCGCGCCAGCGCGGTCATGCTCTGCTCGGCGGTCTTGCCGAAGCCGATGCCGGGATCGAGCACGATCTTGTCGCGTGCGACGCCGGCCTTTGCGGCGATCTCGAGCGAGCGCTGAAAGAACGCCTTCATGTCCGCGATGATATCGATGGCGGCATCGACGCTGTCGCGGTTGTGCATGACGATGACGGGCACGCCTTTCGCGGCCACCAGCGGCGCTATGCCGGCGTCGCGTTGCAGGCCCCAGACGTCGTTGGCGATCGCGACGCCCTGATCGAGCGCGAAGGCAACGACCTCCGCCTTCATGCTGTCGATTGAAACCGGCACGCCGAGCGCCACCAATTCGGCAAGCAGCGGCTTCAGCCGCGCGAGTTCGTCCGCCGCCGTGACCGGCCGGGCGCCCTTGTAAGGCCGGGTGGACTCGGCGCCGATATCGATGATGTCGACGCCGGCCTCGATCATCGCCCGCGCCCGCGCCAGCGCCTGCTCAGGCGCGATGAACTCGCCGCCGTCGGAGAAAGAATCTGGGGTCACGTTGAGCACGCCCATCACCGCCGGAATCGGCCGTTCCAGCAGCGTCCGCAGCACGTCGGTCCCGGCCGAGCCGGCCGCCGGGACGGATGGGGTGGGCGAGGCATTCATGCCGCTGGCTTTGCGCGGTCGGGAAGGGGGAGTCAAGACCAACACCCTCGCTGTCATTGCCCGCCTTGTGCGCAATTGCGCACTGGGGCGGGCAATCCAGTATTCCGAGGCAGTGCGGTGATGCGGAGGAGCCGCGGCGTACTGGATACCCCGCCTTAGCGGGGTATGACACCGAGAGCTAACGCTGCAGGTCGTATGCCGAGAGAAGCAGCCCTAATACGTGATCTTCGGCGGCAGCTTCTTGGCCTTGGCGATGATGTCGCCGACCGACTTCTCGGAAGGAAGGATGCGGACGAGCTTCTTCTTCTCGTTGGCTTCTCGCATGCTCGCGGCGAGCCTTGACGGGTTTCGATAGGAGAGCTCGCGCACGGTGGTGACGCCGGCGGCGCGGACCAGGCCGACCTTGGCCTTGCCCATGCCGGGGATGCGCATGTAGTCGGAGACGTTGGCCCATTCCAACAGCAGCTGCTCGCTGATGCCAGTCTTGGCGGAGAGCGTCTTGCGACCCTTCACGGTGCTCGCCGCCTCGAGCAGCGCATCGGTGGTGCGAATACCCTGAGCCTTCAGTTTGCCGGCGGCAAAGGCGGACAGGCCGTCAATCTCGGAGATCGGATATGTCATGATACTCGGTATGAAATGCGCGCTTCAGGCGAACTGGCCGAGGCCCGGCGTCCCCGCGATCATCTTGCCCATCCGATCCGCTCCGATTTTGTCTCGGCCGAAACGAAAAAGTTCACGGGCGACGTTCTGAATCTCGGACATGCCGAGCCCCAGGCCCATCAGGCGCGTGCCGACGGCCATCAGGCCGCCGCCCATCAGCCATGACAGTCCGCCGCCGCTCTTGGACGCTTCGATCGCCGCTTCTGCACCTGGAATCTGGTCGATCAGGGCCTGCACGCTATCGGACGGACCCTCGCTGCGGAGGAAGCCCAGAATAATGCCGACCGTCTTTTCAGCGACAGCACTATCTATGCTGGCGTTCGTCGCCAGCCGCCCGATCAACTCGTCCATAAGCCCCGCCCCTCAGCCGGTCTTCATCCGGAGTATTACTTTCGAAAAATGATCTTGAGCCGGAGCGATGTGAAATACAAGCGAGGAACGCACGCGATGCCGCGATTCATCTTCGAACGCGCGGCAAGTGTTGCAGCGATGCAAGAGCGGAGACGAAATCGGCAACAAATTGCCGCGGTATGAACCCGTCGTTCCACCTTTCGGCGGATGTCATCCACTCGTTCTCCGACAATGTCGCATCTCCAGGACGCGTTGAACGGTTTCAATCGACAGGTGACATGCGTTAAACTACGGAACTGGAGCACGCGAGTTTCGATACGCGAAACATCGCAGAGAGATCAGAGAAAATAGATGACGGCACAGGACAGCAAGCTCGGCGATACCGACGACAAGATCTTCGTCGGCAAGGGAGACGAGCAGGCCTGGCTGACGCTGGCGCTCGCCAATCGCCACGGCCTCGTTACCGGTGCAACCGGAACCGGCAAGACAGTATCGCTGCAGGTGATGGCGGAAGGATTTGCGCGCGCCGGTGTTCCGGTGTTCGCCGCCGATATCAAAGGCGATCTCTCCGGCATCGCCGAGGTCGGCGAAGCCAAGGACTTCATCGTCAAGCGCGCCACCGGGATGGGGCTGACGTTCCAGCCCGACCAGTTCTCGACGGTGTTCTGGGACGTGTTCGGCGAGCAGGGCCACCCGGTGCGGGCGACCGTCACCGAGATGGGGCCGCTGCTGCTCGCGCGCATGCTCGATCTGAACGACGTGCAGGAAGGCGTGCTCAACGTTGCCTTCCGCGTCGCCGACGACAATGGTCTCGCATTGATCGACATGAAGGATCTGCGGGCGCTGCTGGACGCCATCGTGCCCGACAGCGGCAAGAAAGGACCGGACGCGGCGGACGATCCGCTTGCCGCCATTCGGAAAGCGGCGCAGGGTTTTGGCAACGTCACCAAGGCCACCGTCGGCACCATCCAGCGCCAGCTCCTGGTGCTGGAGAACCAGGGCGGCACTAAATTCTTCGGCGAGCCGGCGCTGACGCTGAAGGATTTCATGAAGACCGACCGCGACGGCCGCGGCATGGTCAACATCCTCGTCGCCGACAAGCTGATGCAGAGCCCGCGGCTTTACGCGACATTCCTGTTGTGGATGCTGTCGGAGCTGTTCGAGGAGCTGCCCGAGGCCGGCGACCCGCCCAAGCCGAAGCTGGTGTTCTTCTTCGACGAGGCGCATCTGTTGTTCAACGACGCGCCGAAGGCGCTGATGGACAAGATCGAGCAGGTGGTGCGCCTGATCCGCTCCAAGGGCGTCGGCGTCTACTTCGTGACGCAAAACCCGATCGACGTGCCCGACCGCGTGCTCGGGCAATTGGGCAACCGGGTACAGCACGCGCTGCGCGCCTTCACCCCGCGCGACCAGAAGGCGGTCGCCGCCGCAGCCCAGACCTTCCGGCCCAATCCGAAGCTCGACACCACCAAGGTGATCATGGAGCTCGGGAAGGGCGAGGCGCTGGTGTCCTTCCTCGAAGGCAACGGCACGCCAGCGATGGTCGAGCGGGTGATGATCCGGCCGCCATCGGCCCGGATCGGGCCGATCACGCCGGAAGAACGCAAGGCGATCATGGATGCAAGCCCGATGAAGGGCAAATACGACACCGCCGTCGATGCCGAGTCCGCCTACGAGATCCTGCAGAAGCGCATCGCCGGCACCGCGGTCACCGCAGACGGTCCGGCAGGCGCAAGCGGCGGCGGCATCCTCGGCCAGATCGGCTCGATCGTCGGCACCATCTTCGGCACCAACGTCAAGCGCGGCCGCTTGTCGGCCGGCCAGGTCATTGCGCGCGACGTGACGCGATCGGTCACCAATCAGGTGATCGGGGGGATGGCAGCCAACCTTGGCAAATCCGTCGGCGGTCAGCTCGGCGGCTCGATCGGCCGTACGCTGGTCCGCGGTGCGCTCGGCGGATTGCTGCGGAGGTAGGCAGCAAGCCCTGTTTGAGGCAATTGGTCCGAAATCCTCGGGCGGCCTGGAGAGAGCTTGCGTGGTCGATCGGTACAAATTCGGGTGAAGGGGGCTCTCCAAGCGTCCATCGGTCTGCTAGGTCCTAGGTCCCCTGATTGGACCACACAGTGACCCCAACCACCTCCTTTGCCAAACCCGGCGCGCTCAGACCCCTGTCGCTGCGCGCGCCGCTCGATCTTCTCTTCCTGTTCTGCTGCATCCTTCTGACCGCGGACGTGCTCGTTCCCGAGATCTTCGGCCACGGCAAGACCAAGGATTATGGACTGTGGTACTGGGCCGGGCAGCAGGTCTTGCAGGGCAAGCCGCTCTATCCCGGCGACATCCGTGCGTACTTCGAGTTCATCTACCCGCCTCTGCCGGCGATCCTGCTGGCGATCCCGAGCTGGTTCGGCAAGCTCCCGCTCTACATCGTCCTGTCGATCCTGAATGCGGTGGCATGGTGGTACACGGGGATGTTCTCCAATGCCATGACCGGATCGGGCCACACGCCCGGCCGCTGGCTGGAGGCGCTGCCGGCTCTGGTCACTGTGACCTTCGTGTTCGACATGTTCGACCTCGGTCAGCCGAACCTCGTGTTGCTGGCGATAATGCTCTACGGCTTCTGGAGCTTGCAGCGTCAACGCCCCTGGCTTGCAGCCTTCATGTTCGCGCTCGCCACCGCCATCAAGGTGTTTCCGGTCGCGGTTCTGCCCTATCTGGTTTGGCGTCGAAATTGGGCTGCCGTCATAGGCACGATCGCCTTCACCGGCATCCTGCTCTATGTGGTGCCGGCGCCGATCCGCGGTTTCGAGCGCAATGCGGCCGAACTCAAGACCTGGTATCAGGGCATGATCGGAACGAGCTCGGAAAAGGGCTTCGGCCAGCGCGACGAGCAGAACTGGTCGTGGGTCAACCAGTCCCTCATTGCGGTCACGCACCGTCTGGTGCGGCCGATCAACTACAATCAGGAAGATCCCAACAAGCCGCCGCGCACGATGAATGTCATCGACGTCGATTACGGGACGGCGAACTGGATCGTGCTCGCGGTGTCGGCGTTGCTCGGGCTCGGCTTCGTCGCGATCATGCCACAGCAAGCGCGGCGGACGGCGCGCTCGGATGCCGAGGAGCTTGGCATCCTGTTCTGCCTGATGACGGTGGCCACGCCCTTGGCGCGGCAATATTACTTCATCTGGCTGTACCTGCCGATCACGGTGCTGATGCATCGCGCCGCCTTTGACGAGCGGGCGGATGTGCGCCTGGGGACCTGGCTCGCCCTCGGCGCCGCCGGCATTCTCATGCTGCTGTCGCTGCCGTGGTTTCCCAATGTGCTCCAGGCTTGGGGCAACAACCTCGTCGCGACGGCCATTCTCGCCGTGGCACTCGCCTGGCATATCCGGCATCCGCCGGTTGCGGCTAGCTCCGACGCGGCGGCAGGGCTAAAACTACAACCATCTTGAGACCCCCGATTTCTTGTGCCTCAAACGACGGGAATACGACCATGGCCAATGCCCAGCTCCAATCCGTGCTCGACCATATCGACAAGGACTTTGACAACAGCCTGGAGCGTCTGTTCTCGCTGTTGCGGATCAAGTCGATCTCCGCGGATCCCGCGTTCGTCGCTGATTGCAGGGCGGCCGCCGAGCATCTGGCCAAGGACATTGCAAGCTTCGGCGTCGCGACCGAGGTGAGGCCGACGGCCGGCCATCCCGCCGTCATCGGCAAGACCGCCGCGGGCGGGCGGCCGCATGTGCTGTTCTACGGCCATTATGACGTGCAGCCCGTCGATCCGCTCGAGCTCTGGCATCGTCCGCCGTTCGAACCTGTTGTCACCGGCCACGCCGACGGCCGCAAGATCATCGTCGCGCGCGGCGCCGAGGACGACAAGGGACAGGTGATGACCTTCGTCGAGGCCTGCCGCGCCTGGAAGAAAGTGACGGGCTCGCTGCCGATCGACATCACCTTCCTGATCGAAGGCGAGGAGGAAGTCGGCTCGAAGAATTTCGTGCCGTTCATCGAAGCCAACAAGGACGAGTTCAAGGCCGACTACGTGCTGGTCTGCGACACCGGCATGTGGGACCGCGACACGCCGGCGATCACGACCTCGCTGCGCGGCCTGCTCTACGAAGAGTTGAAGATCACGGCCGCCAATCGCGACCTTCATTCCGGCGTGTTCGGCGGCACGGCGATGAATCCGATCCGGGTGCTGACCAAAATTCTCGGCGGGCTGTTCGACGACGACAACCGCATCACCATTCCCGGCTTCTATGACGGCGTGAAGGATGCGCCGCCGGACATCCTGGCGCAGTGGAAGAAGCTCGACTTCACGCCGGAGACGTTCCTCAAGCCGGTAGGGCTGTCGATCCCGGCTGGCGAGAAGGGTCGCCTGCTGGTCGAGCAGGCCTCCACGCGTCCGACCTGCGACGTCAACGGCATCTGGGGCGGCTATATCGGCGAAGGTTCGAAGACGGTGATCCCGTCGCATGCATCGGCAAAGGTGTCGTTCCGCCTGGTCGAAGGGCAGGATCCCCAGAAGATCCGCAAGGCTTTCCGCGATTACGTGTCGGCGCGCATCCCCGGAGACTGCAAGGTCGAGTTCGGCGACCATTCCGCGGGGCCTGCGATCGCCCTCGACTGGAATATGAAGCCACTCGCCGCCGCCAAGACGGCGCTGACCGAGGAATGGGGCAAGGAGACCGTGCTGATGGGGTCGGGTGCCTCGATCCCGATCGTCGCCGACTTCAAGCGCACCCTCGGGCTGGACTCGCTGCTGGTCGGCTTTGGGCTGGACGACGACAACATCCATTCGCCGAACGAGAAATACGACCTCCGCAGCTTCCAGAAGGGCATCCGCTCCTGGGCCCGCATCCTCGCCGCGCTGGCGGAGGTAAAGTAGGCGTGTGGTGCGTAGCGAGTAGGGTGGGTTAGCGAAGCGTAACCCACCATCTTCGTCCCGCAGTCGCGGAAGCATGGTGGGTTACGCCTTCGGCTAACCCACCCTACACCACCTGCGACCGCCCCAAAACAAAAACGCCGCCCGGAATTGGGCGGCGTTTCATTCCAGAACGTGTAGAGGGTGTTGATGCCTACTCTACACCAAACCCCGAAAATCTCAAGACCGGTAGCCCGGAAGCTCGCGGTCCAGCTTGCGCAGCAGCGGTGGCCACACCAGGTTGGTCGCGCGCAGCTCGGCGCGGTCGCGGTTGGCGAGCAGCTCGGTGTTCTTGTCGACCGCGATATCGTCGACCGGATAGACCGGCGTGCCCAGCGCGCGCGTGCGCACCTGCATCGAGCAGGCGCGCTCGAGGTGATACATGCGCTCGAAGGCGGAGGCGATCGAGCGGCCGACCGTCAGCGTGCCATGATTGCGCAGAAGCATGTGGTTGTGGTCGCCGAGGTCCTTCTGGAGCCGCGGCCGCTCGTCGTGGTCGAGCGCGATGCCCTCATAGTCGTGATAGGCGAGATCGTGGGTGACGAGCTGCGCAGTCTGGTTCAGAGGCAACAGGCCTTCGGCGCTGCTCGACACCGCTGTGCCATCGAGGGTGTGGAGATGCAGCACGCAGATCGCGTCCTCGCGCACCTCGTGGATCGCCGAATGGATGGTGAAGCCGGCGGGGTTGATGCTGTACTCGCTCTCGGAGAGTTGGTTGCCGTGCAGGTCGACCTTGACCAGGCTCGACGCCGTGATCTCGTCGAACATCAGCCCATAGGGGTTGATGAGGAAGTGATGCTCGGGACCTGGTACGCGCGCGGAGATGTGAGTGTCGACCAGGTCGTCCCAGCCGTACAGCGCGACGAGACGATAGCAGGCGGCCAGATTGACCCGTTGCTGCCACTCGGCCTCCGTCATGTTCGACGGCACTTCTTTCAGGCGCGCTTCCGCTGGTGACATGGCAAATCTCTCCGAACATCGTTGTTGCGGGGAGGGAGCCTAGTCTTGCCGCAGGCTGCCAGCAAGGCGCACAAAGCGCGGCAGTCCGGCGTGGCCCGCATGGAGCGGAGCGTAATGCGGGATCGGTCCCCGGATTGCGCTTCGAGACTGGGCAGGAATTTGTTTTGCGTACCCCACTAAGCGGGCGAACCGAATTCCAGGCAGAAACCAGCTTTTGGTCGGAACATCAGGGTCTGGAGCCCGGCTATTATCGCTGAAGCGATGTTGAGC